>RECY01000040.1 GCA_007693785.1 Phycisphaerales bacterium
TGATGGATCCGAGGTTCTCGATGGTGCCCGTGGCGGTGAGGCTGGTGTTGTTCGTGATGCGGAAGTTGCTGTCGTTGATCAGGTCGCTGATCGCCGCTGTGCTGCTGGCGCGGATCTCACCGGAGCCGACGCTTCGGAGCGTCCCGCCGGTGACGTTGGCGCTGCTGATGAGCCGGACGGTGGAGGCGTCGAGGGCCTCGATGAGCCCGCCAGCGTTGTCGAACTGGCCGCCACCGGCTCCGGAGAGCGCGAGCGTGCCGCCGTTCTCGGCACGCATGGTGCCAGTATTGATAACGGTGACACCCGAGCTGCTGCGTCCGTTGACGACAAGCTCGCCGGGCGTCGCGCCGGAGCCGTCGGCGACGATGAGGCCCTGATTATCGATGTTGATCGTGCCGAAGCCGAGATCACCCGAGTCGAAGGCTCGGATCGTGTGATCGGCGCTGTTGGTGAGCGTGCTGTCCGCCGCGAAGGCGCCGGCAATCCGGTTGACGCTGGTCGTGCTGCCACCGACGTAGCGGATCTCGCCGGGCCCGGTGAGGAGCAGGTCGCCGCCGAGGTTGATCACCGTGCTGTTGCCGGTGTTGTCGAGGGTGATGGATCCGAGGTTCTCGATGGTGCCCGTGGCGGTGAGGCTGGTGTTGTTCGTGATGCGGAAGTTGCTGTCGTTGATCAGGTCGCTGATCGCCGCTGTGCTGCTGGCGCGGATCTCACCGGAGCCGACGCTTCGGAGTGTGCCGCCGGTGATGTTCGCGCCGCTGATGAGCCGGACGGTGGAGGCGTCGAGCGCCTCGATGAGCCCGCTGGTGTTGTCGAAGGCGCCGGTGCCAGCGCCGGAGAGGGTGAGCGTGCCGCCGTTCTCGGCTCGCAAGGTGCCGGTGTTGACCACGGAGGTGCCGACACCGCGACCGTCGATGACGAACTCCCCCGCGGTTGCGCCGGAGCCGTCGGCGACGATGAGGCCATGGTTGTCGATGTTGATCGTGCCGAAACCGAGGTTGCCCGAATCGAAGGCTCGGATCGTGTGCCCGGCGGCGTTCGTGAGCGTGCTGTCGTTGGCGAATGAGCCGTCGATGCGGTTGACACTGGTGTTCCTGCCGCCGATGTAGCGGAACTCACCGGGCCCCGTGAGCGTGAGATCGTCGCTGAGGCTGAAGACGGTGTTGTTACCATCGCCATCGAGAGTGATCGATCGGAGGTTCTCGATGGTTCCCGCGGCGGTGAGCGTGGACGCGTTGAGGACACGGAGGGTGGCGTCGTTGACCACATCGGCGATCGCGGCGGAACTGCTCACCAGGAATTCGCCGCTGCCCTGGGTCTGGAGCGTGCCGCCGGTGATGTTGGCGCCGGAGATGAATCGGACGGTGGAGGCGTCGAGCGCCTCGATGAGCCCGCCGGTGTTGTCGAAAGCGCCGCCACCGGAGCCGGTGATGGTGAGCGTGCCGCCGTTCTCGGCGCGCATGGTGCCGGTGTTGGTGAGGTTGACGCCGGCGCCGCCGCGTGCGTTGACGAGGAACTCGCCGCCGGTCGTGCCGGAGCCGTCGGCGACGATGAGCCCCTGGTTGTTGATGTTGATGGAGTTGAATCCGAGGTTGGCGAAGTCGAAGGCTCGGATGGTGTGCTCGCTGGCGTTGGTGAGGGTGTTGTTGGCGGAGAAGGTGCCGGTGATGCGGTTGACGGTGGTGCTGTTGCCGCCGACGTAGCGGAACTCGCCGGTGCCGGCGAAGGTGAGATCGCTCTCGATATTGAGGACGGTGTTGTTGCCCGTGCCGGCGAGTTCGAGGAAGCCGTCGTTGTCGACGTTGCCGTACAGGCTGAGCGAGCGGCTGTTGAGGATGCGGACGCCGCTGCCGGCGCCGATCTGGAGCCCGCCGACGCTGAAGCTCCCGTTGACCTCGGCGACGCCGCCGTTGAGGACGCGTGCGATGACGGTCTGGCTGTTCGGGGACGTGCCGCCGGACCAGTTGCCCCCGGCGTTCCAGAAGCCGGTGCCGGGCTGGACCCAATCCACTACTTGAGCGTTCGCGGCGGAGCCGGCGAGCCCGGCGGACGCGACAAGGGCTGCAGCGCGGATCGCCAGTCGCGACGGGGCGGTGTGATGACGGTTCTTCTTCATGGCCTCGCATCTCCAAATCTTCATGCCGTTGGGCGGCCGGGGGCGTACACACCCACGCCGGCTCTCTCCCACACACCGAGTGCGTGGTGCAACCACTTTGGGGGTCAAGAACTCGGCAAGAATCGCTCGTGCTGGGGCAATATCCGATCAAAATACGATCAGATTCGCGCCGCTCTGGGGCAATCGCTGGGATCGGGCACGGTTTTCGGTACATTGGGTGTGCGACGGGGCGGGTGGGAGTTGGTGTGGTTGTGGGGGAGGGCGCCCCGGTTGGTGTTGGGTTGGCTCGTGTGCGTAGCCGAAGAGGTCGATACGACGGATCGTTACCGATGTCGGACCACACGCCCAACGCATCGCCCCGCTCGGCTGACGCCGCAACGTCGCCCGTGGACGCCCCGCGCGGGCATGGCACGGACGAACTTTTTGAAGTCGTCTACGAGCAGTTGCGTGGCCTCGCCCACCGACGGATGTCGCATGAACATCAGGAACGCTCGCTTCAAACGACGGCCCTCGTGCACGAGGTCTACCTCCGCCTGCGTCACGATCCCGGCGTGCGATGGAACAACCCCGGGCACTTCTTTGGGGCCGCCGCCGAAGCGATGCGCCGGATCCTGATCGAACGGGCCCGGCGTCGGAAATCACTCAAGCGCGGCGGGGACCGCGTGCGGGAGCACTTCAACGTGCAGGAAGGACCGCTGGCGATTTCGCTCGACGACGCGGCCGACGGGATGCTGGAACTCGACGACGCGATCACCCGCCTCGAAGCGCAGGACGCCTCGCTCGCGTCGGTTGTAAAGCTCCGGTACTTCGCGGGGCTGAGCGTGGAGGAAACCGCGGCCGCGCTGTCACGGTCGCCGAGATCGATCAAGCGCGATTGGGCCTTCGCTCGTGCTTGGCTTGCGCGGGAGCTGCAATCCTGAGCGCGGCACACAAATCAGATGAACAACGAGGGAGACGGGCGCGTGCAGTCCACGGAATGGCAGACTCTGAAAAATCTCGTCGCGGACGCATTGGAGCGTCCGCGATCGGAGCGCGCACGATTCATCGAGCACGCCTGCCCGAGCCCGGACCTGCGCGATGAGCTGGCGGCATTGATCGAGGCGGCCGAGCCGGAAGGGCGCACGTTCGTTCTCGATCCACGCGCGGACGCGTTCGCAGGGGTGCGCGGGCAAGCACCCTCGGCGTTCTCCGGCACGCGCTTCGGCGATTTCACGCTCGGGCCAATCATCGGCGAGGGCGCGTCCGGGGCGGTGTATATCGCACGACAGGCAGGGGTCGAGCGGGACGTGGCGCTGAAAGTCTTCGCGCCGCAGTCGGTCGGGTTTGACGCCCGGCTGCGCTTCGAGCGCGAGGTGCGCGCGCTCGGGCGGGTCACGCACCCCGGCGTCGCGCGGATCTACGACGCCGGCCTGCACGCCGATCCGGCGCGCCCCGACGCGATGCCCGTGCCCTATATCGCGATGGAGCTCGTCGAAGGCCTCCCGCTCACGCGTCACGTCGCATCGAACTATCTTTCGCTTCGGGCAAAAGTGGCGCTGATCGCCGACGCGGCCGAAGCAGTCCACGCCGCTCACCAACGCGGGGTCATCCACCGGGATCTCAAGCCCGCCAACATTCTCGTCGCACGCGCCGACGACGCCCGCCCTTTTGGTGCTGTGAAGGTGCTGGATTTCGGCATCGCACGCGTGCTCCAAAGCGATGAGGCGGATGGGTTCGACGCCGGGGCGGCATGGCATGGGATCGCCGGTAACGGCGACCCGGTCGAGGCCGTGCGCACGACGGCGGGCCTGCTGCTCGGCTCGCTTGGTTACATGGCGCCCGAGCAGGCACGCGGCGAGGACGACGCGATCGACGTCCGCACCGACGTCTACGCCCTCGGCATTCTGCTGCACGAACTGATCACGGGGCGGACGCCGGTGCCGGTGGAAGACCTCCCGCTGACCGAATCTCTCCGCCGGCTCGCGGACCCCGACGTGCGGATGCCGCGGATCGACGACGACTTTACGGGCGGCGATCTTTCGACAGTGTTGCGCACCGCGCTCGCGCCTGAGGCGGACCGCCGGTACGCCTCGGCCGAAGCGCTCGCGGATGACCTGCGCCGCTTGCTCCGGAGCGAGCCGATCGCCGCCAAGCCCGCGACGCGGGCGTATCTCGCCCGCAAGTTTGTCCGCCGCCACCGCGTCGGTGTCGGTGCGGCTTCCGTGGTCGCGCTCTCGCTCCTCGCGGGGGCGACGGTCGCGGCAGTCGGGCTGGTGCGCGAGCGAGAGGCGCGTCTGCAGACCGACGCCGCCTTGGTCGAGATTGAGCGGCAGAAGAGTGTCGTGGAGACCCAGCGCCGACGCGCGGAGGCGTCGCGAGACTTTCTCGCACAGATCGTCGCTTCGGCGGATCCCGAAAGCTTCGGGCGGGATGCGACGGTGATCGAGGCCGTGCGTGCCGCGCTCCCGATGCTCGCGACGCTGCACTCGGGCGATCCGGGGGCGGAGAGCAGCCTGCGACAGACTGTCGCGCAGACGTTCCGGAACCTGGGCGTCATGGACGAGGCCGACCAGGCCTTCGCGGAGGCCCGCGCCCTCGCCGAGCGTGCGTTCGGCCCGGACGGACCCGAGACCCTGACCATCGCGCTCGAGCACGCCGATCTCATGGGGGCCCGCGGCGATCTGGCCGTGGCACGCGAGATCGTGGACGCAGCCGCGGGCGTCATCGGCACCATCCCGCCCGGGAAGATCCGCGACGAACTGGACTTGTCGCTGCTTATCGCGCAGGCGAACCTGCTCTTCGAAGAAGGTGAGTACGTGCGAACGGTCGAGCTGTACGCCCGCGCGCTCGAAACCGTCGCGGACGAGCCCGCCTTGCTGAGCGTGTACAACACCGACACGCTGCGTGCGCACTACGGGCTGGCACTCAGCTACGCGGGCGAGCTGGACCGTGCCGAGTCGGTGCAGCGTGAGGTGGTCTCCGATCGGGCGTCTCGCTTCGGCGAGCATCACCCGCGCACGCTCGCGGTGATGCAGCAGCACGCGGGGACGCTGGCGGATCTCGGGGAGCTTGACGAGGCGGAAGCGTTGCTTGCACGCGTGCTCCCGCACGCCGAGGGCGTTTGGGGCGCGACGCATCACTACACGCTCAGCGTTCGGCATAGCGCGGCGACCATCGCGCTCACGCGCGGCGATTACCGCTCGGCCGCGGAGATCGCCGGGGCCATTCTCGACGACGCCGGGCTCGCGGGCGCCGATCCGGGAGGGTTCGATACCGGTGTTGTATTGTTTCTGACCGCCAACACACGCGCGGTCGCGCTTGCTTCACTTGAGGCATGGGAGGAAGCGATCCCGGCGATGCGGCTTGTGGCCGAAATCGCCGCGACAACCTTCGGGCCCGGGCATCACTACACGCTCGTGACACGGTCGAGCCTCGCGAACATGCTCGGCAAGACGGGCGACCGTGAAGCCGCGATCGCGGAGCTCACGGCCCTGCTCGCGATCCATGAGCGCGAACGCGGTGCCGACGATGAAAACGCGCTCATCACCCGGAACAACCTCGGGATGCTTCATCTCGAGGCGGGACGCGCCGAGCACGCGGCCGACCTGATCCAAGCGTCGCTCGACGGGGCGATCGCCACGGGGCGACGCCCGATGGTCCCTGTTTTTCGGCGGAATCTTGGCCGGGCGCTCACCGCGGCCGGGCGGTACGCCCAAGCCGAAGCGGAACTCCGCCTCGCGCTTCAAGAAGCGGAAGAGCTGCTGGACGAAAGCCAGGTGTCGCGCACCGGCGAGGCGCTCGACGCCCTCTACGAGCTTTGGAACCGCGAGTAACCAGTCGCCCGCACCGGTGCGGCTAGCGGAAGATCGCGGACGTCGCCTCGAACCGGATCGGACGTCGGATCACGTCCTCCAGTTCCGCCTTGATCGTTTCGATCTGCTCGGCCGACACCGGCCCGCCCGCGACCACGGTCGCGGAGACGTGCACCGGTCGCCCGCTGCGGAGGCGGACGTCGCGCAGCTCGACACCTTCCCACTTGTAGCCGTCGATCTGGCGGATAATCCGGTGCTCATCGACCATGCGCACAAACCCGGGCACAAGGAGGAGCGTGACGGCGATGAAGGTCGCGATCGAGGCCGCCAGCCCGCGTTTGGAGTACGTGAAGGGGCTATAGCCAAGGGCGAGGAACGTGCCGGCTGCGGCGAGCACCATCCCGGCAAAGTTGGTGATGAACAGCAGCCCGGCAGCCGAGAACACGTGCCAATCCCACCAGCCGATGCCGATGCCAGCGACCGAGAGCGGGGGGACCAACGCGACGGCAATCGCGACGCCCGCCAGGCTTCTGGCGACCTCGGCCCGCGCGTGCGCGTACGCGCCGGCGATCCCGGAGAAGACCGCGACGCCCATGTCCAGCAGCGTCGGGTTCAGACGTGCGGTAATCTGATCGTTAACCGTCCGCAGCGGGGTCAGCCACGCGACGAGGATCGAGCAGAGCAGCACAAGGCCGACGCCGATCACGAACGCCTTGACACTCTCTTTGAGCAGCACCTGCTCCCCGCGCCGCAGCACGCCCATGCCCATCGCGACGATGGGGGACATGAGCGGGGCGAGGATCATGGCGCCGATGATGACCGGGGCCGAATCGGCAAAGAGCCCGAACGTGGCGAGCAAGGTCGAGAGCACGGTCAGGATGATGTACGACTCGCTCGTTCGCCCATTGTCGCGCAGGATCTGGAACAGATCCTTGAACTCGCTCGGCGAGGCATGGTTGATCCAAGGAAGCGGGCGGTCCTTCATCTCACCCAGCACGTCTCCGGTCGGCAGCCCGCTCACGCGGAACACTTCTTTCGATTCCTGCGTGGTCTCTTCCGTCTCGATGTGCCGCCCGAGCACGAGCCAGATCGCGCGTTTGGCGACGGTCAACTCGATCTCCGACTCGCTGCGTGATCGCCCGTCGATGCTGTAGCCGACCGCTCGTGCGGCGGTGACCTTCAGCGACTCGGTCTTGATGTGCCCGACAAACGGCGGGAGCGACCGCCCCTCGCGCGGGCGCGGCATGAACATCCCTCCGAACTGGAAACGGAGCATCGCGAGCACGCTCCGCGGTGCATAGATCAACGCGTGCAGCATCCCGTCGTTGACCGACGAGTCCTCGAGCAGGCGGCGGCTCAGCAACGCGCTCCGCCCGTGCTCGACCGCGACGATCCCGAGCGCGAGCGTCTCGAGTTGCTTGTCTTTCGCGGTCGAGATCTTGAACCGCTGCGGCCTGGCGGCGCGGAGTTTACCAAGCAGTTTGAAGATCCCAATGACACGATCCGGGACAGTCCCGCCCCCGCTTGCGCCCGGCGCCTCCGCGAAGGGATCGCCGATGACCACCGAGTTCAGGACCGCTTCGCCGTTGCAGTAGAGCAGATCGACCTGGGACTCGGCTTCAGCCGACAGGATGTCCGATGCCGCGTCTTCAAGCTTGGCGGCGACACCGATCCCGAGCCGCCCCTGGGGCATCTTGGGGTGCGGCAGCAGGCCGACGCGCCACTTCCGCTCCGACGCGATCGGGAGCAGCCGCGCGAGCAGCGCGTCGGACATGTACGCGACGACGGTCGCGCCGGCCTCGATCTCCGGCGGCGCGTCCGGGTCGAACACGACCGACTCGGGCGACTCGCTCTTGAACAGCGGGAGCACGCTCTCGCGGAACACCGAGTCATCGTCACGCTCGTAAAGCAGCACCATCATCTGGAACGGTTCCCTACTGGGTTCAGCGTGGGGGTCGGGTCGGATCTCATCGCCAGAACACTCGCACTTCCCCCAACAATCGGAGGCGAGCGGCGAGCATACGCGCTCTCAAGGAGCCGCAGGTCCGCAAGCGGCGTCGATGGCTCGCACGACCCCGGAACCGGCGATCACGCCCTGGATGACAGAGCCGCGCCCGGCACGGTCAAGGAATTCACCTACCAGCGGAATAACCGACCGGCTTTGAGCGCTGTCCAAGCACAGGGCTCGCCGGGCGAGCCGCTTCCAAATACCTGAGTCGTTGATTGAGTCAAACACCTGAAGGGAGATCGAATGTCGAGCATCGAAAGCAAGCAGACTGAATTCAAGCAGGACGTCCGCGAGATGGGCAAAGACGCGGAACGGATCAAGCGCGACATGGGCAACTTGGCGCATCACACCGCCGACGCGGCGAAGGATGGTGTTACGGAACTTCGTCACGGTGCTGAGCACGCCGTGGATGTCGCGAAAGACAAGTTCCAAGAAGGCAAGGAAGCCGTTGCGGAATCCACCGAGTCGCTCCGCGGCACGATCGCGAGGAACCCGTTCGCGAGTGTGGGCATCGCCGCCGGTGCCGGGGCCGTGCTGGCGCTCATCATGTTCCGGCCACGGGGTTGAAGCATGAAAGCCATTTCGCAATTTGTCGTTCACGTCTTCGATCTCATCGAAGCCGAGGGAGTTGCGTTGCGTTCGGCCGTGCGTTCCGAGGCGCAACGGGCGCGTGAAACCAGTGCGGATGTGGCGACGGGGTTTGCGTTGCTGCTTACCTCGGTGCCGGTGCTGCTTGCGGGCTTCGGCCTACTCGCGGCCGGCATGATGTGGTGGCTCGAAACGATTGTCAGCCGTCCGCTCGCGGCCGGGATCACTGGCGCGGTCGCGCTCGTCCTCGGCGGCGCGTTGCTCTTCACGTTCCGCCAGATCGCACGGAGGCGCACATGACCCCGCACTCACCCGCCAGCGTGCCTCCGGACAACCCGCCCACGCCGCGACGGTTGCCCGCCGCAATCGCGCAGGAGCAGCCGAGGGCAAACCCGGACCCGTCGATGCGTGTTTCAGACGCCAAGGCCAGGCTTCTGCTTTGGGCTGAGGGCAACGATGCACGCCAGCGCCGGGTGCGAGAGAAGCTACAGCCCGTCGCGCTCGGCGGGCTCGCCGCGGTCGTTGGAGGGATGCTCCTCGGGCGGGTGCTGACCCCGCGACGCGGACGCCCGGCGGCAACGGCTTCGATCATTGGCAAGCTTGGCTCGGCCGTGCTCGGCTCGGTCGTGATGGCCCGCGTGCGAAAAATGATCTGAACGTCGGATTCATTGAATCCGACTCGGATTCTCGAAGTAGACCGACTCCAGAGGCATCAGAAAAGCGGGCGACGCGACTCGAACGCGCAACATTCAGCTTGGAAGG
>RECY01000021.1 GCA_007693785.1 Phycisphaerales bacterium
GACCCCGTACGTTCGCAATAAGGGGGCCCTTCGGGGCGCAGAGAAAAGGCTCTGGGAACTGTTTATCAAAAACACAGCACTGTGCAAACACGCAAGTGGAAGTATACAGTGTGACACTTGCCCAATGCCGGAATGTCACGGAAGCGGGTTAGCTTCGGCGAAGCTCGTGACCTAAGCACCGGTCAATGGCGGCCGTAACTATGACGGTCCTAAGGTAGCGAAATTCCTTGTCGGGTAAGTTCCGACGCGCATGAATAGTGTAATCACTGGAGCACTGTCTCCACGACCGACTCGGTGAAATAGTAGTGGCGGTGAAGATGCCGCCTCCCCGCAGCAAGACGGAAAGACCCCGTGGACCTTTACTGCAGGCTGTTATTGGTCACGTGCGTAGGATGCGTAGCATAGGTGGGAGGCTTTGAAGCCCGCGTTTCGGCGTGGGTGGAGCCACAGGTGAAATACCACCCTTCGTTCGCGTGTGGCCTAACCTCGATTCCCGTGAAACCGGGCGAGGGACCATGACTGTCGGGCAGTTTGACTGGGGCGGTCTCCTCCTAAAAGGTAACGGAGGAGCGCAAAGGTCGGCTCAGCGCGGATGGAAACCGCGTGGCAGAGTGTAAGAGCACAAGCCGGCTTTACTGCGAGACCGACAGGTCGAGCAGTCTCGAAAGAGGGCTCTAGTGATCCTGCGATCCCGTGTGGAAGGGTCGTAGCTCATCGGATAAAAGGTACCCCGGGGATAACAGGCTTATCGCTCCCGAGCGTCCATAGCGGCGGAGCGGTTTGGCACCTCGATGTCGGCTCATCGCATCCTGGGGCTGTAGGCGGTCCCAAGGGTTGGGCTGTTCGCCCATTAAAGCGGTACGCGAGCTGGGTTCAGACCGGCGTGAGCCAGGTCGGTCCCTATCTGTTGTGGGCGTTCCAAGCTTGAGAGGAGTCAACCTTAGTACGAGAGGACTGGGTTGGACTGACCCCTGGTGATCCTGTTGCACCGCTAGGTGCACCGCAGGGTAGCTACGTCGGGCAGGGATAAACGCTGAAAGCATCTAAGCGTGAAGCCCCCCTCAAGATCAGGCTTGGTCGCGAAAGCGAGAGACCCCGGGAAGACCACCCGGTTGATAGGCCGCACGTGTACGGGCTGAGAGGCCCTCAGCGGAGCGGTACTAACGGTCGAAAGCTTCATCGCATCTGTCCGCCGCCGTGCCAGTGTTTGAATCCGCACCCTGTGTGCTGTTCAAGCAGTTGGCCGGGCAGACATGTCAATGCGTGCTCATGAGGCCTGTGCACCGCGGTTCATCCCGCGTGCATCGGCCCGGTTCGTCCCTCGGTCATCGGCACTCAGCCGCCGATGACCCGTTGTGGTGCTTGTCTAAACTCGGTCGATCTTCGGCCGCGGCCGACGAAAGTTGGCGGCGTCGATTCGGTGACCACAGGGCTGGGGAAACACCTGTTCCCATTCCGAACACAGCAGTTAAGCCCAGTCCGCCGATGATACTGCTTCGCGGGAAAGTAGGTTGTCGCCGTGCTTGAGCCCGCCTAGGGTGACCTGGGCGGGCTCTTTTTCTTTCCGCATTCCTTCTCGTCAGGCCGCTTCTCACGCAGCATGGGCGAAACGTGCGTTCCTCGCACGAGGCACGCCGCCAGATCGCCCGCTCTCCAACGCGGTCGTCCGAAAGCTCAGCCGCGGGGTGGCGATTCGCTTTGTCAAGTCTGCTCAGCGCCTGCCATCGACGTGCTGGGGCATGGGCTTCTTGGGAACGAACTGTGTGTCACAGAGATATGCTCGCGTCGCACATCGCGGCGGGATTCAGTATGTGATTGGATTCAGTGTTCCGGTGGAAGTCGACCGAACTCGCCTTACAAGTCTGCATCCTTCGTCGGCATCGGCGGTTCGAGCCTGGGCTCCGCCAGGCGGGCCAGCACCACGGCTGGCTGGCCCACGGCTTTGCTCAGGACGTCCACGCGGTCGGCCGGGGCCAGCAGTTGCGCCAGTTCATCCGGGCGGAGGGTTCGTGGTTCGATCGTGTCGTCGCCCGCGCCTGGGGTGGGCGGGGGGACAGTGGCGGGGGCGGCGGCGAGGATCCAGCCGCCGGGGGCGACCAGGCGGAGCAGCTCGCGCATGACGGCGTCGGCGTCGTCGCCGGTGCGGACGGCGTGGACGGCGAAGGCCGCGTCGAAGCTCGCGTCGAGCTCGCCCGCGAGCGCCTCCAGGTGCCCGATCTCGAACGCGACGTGCTGGTTGACGCCCGGCGGCGTGTAACGCCGTCGCGCGAAACGCACGCTCTCGCTGTCGCGTTCGAGGGCGACGACCGCGCCGCTGGGGCCGACGCGTCGCGCGATCCATGCGGCCGGCCCGCCGGTGCCCGCGGCCAGGTCGAGCACGCGCATGCCGGGGCGGAGGAGTTCGTCGCACATCTGGTAGAGGGTGAGCCGCCCCGGGCCGAGGTCCAGGGCGGCGAGATCGTCGTAGAGGCGTCGGTGCGTGGCGCGGATGCGCATGGGCTCGCCATGAGGGAACTGCACGCGGTAGACGCGGAGCGTGCGCGCGTAGCGGGAGAGGGCGCGGGGGAGGGTTTCGGGGCGTCGCTCACGGTAGCGGACGGCGTCGGCGACGATCTCGCGCCGGCGGAGCGCTCGCGCGAGGCGGAGCGGCCACGCGGGCTCGGGCGCGAGGCGCGGGCGACGCGCCTTGGTGCTGCGGACGAAGGGGCTCATCGGGGGGCCTGCGCGGGCGGGTGCTCGTGTGCGTTGGCGTGCGCGAACAGGGGGAGCTGCGGCGGGTGGCGTCTGTGGTGGTGCGCCGTCGTCTCCGGGCGCGGCGTGGTGCTCGGCGCACTCGGCGTGACGCGGACCCAGCGGGTGGGCTCGGCGTGGTGCGCGATCGTGCGCGCGTAGTCGGCGCCTTCGTGGAGCTGGGAGACGAGCTCGGGTCGGTTGCACTGGCGGCTCAGGTGGAGGAAGACCGCGTGCTCGCGGGGGGCGATGGCGCAGGCCGCGTCGTGGGCTTCGTCGTTGGAGAGGTGCCCCGCGCCGGTCATGATGCGCCGCTTGAGGAAGTCGGGGCGGTCGCTGTCGAGCTGGAGGCGCGGGCAGTAGTTGCTCTCGATCGCGAGGACGCCGACGCCGGCGAGGGTGCGGAGCCCGTGCTCGGTCATGCGCCCGAGGTCGGTCGCGTAGGCGAGGCTGGCGAGGGGGTAGGGCTCGTTTTTGTCGGTATTTTTAGTGCTTTCAGAGGGTTCGCCCGTGAACTCGAACCGGAAGGCGGCGACGCCGAGGTGGTCGTGCTCGAAGAGGGACGTGCGCACACAGGCGCACGGTGCGAGCGTGAAGTCGTCGTCGAAGGGCTCGGTGTGGGTGTGGTAGAGCAGCCCGGCGCGCTCGGCCCGCCCCATGTGGCGGCGGTGGATGCGGAAGGTGGCGCTGCAATCCCGCGGCGGGCGCTTCCAGCCGGGGTGGCAGTGGTCGGTGTCGAGGTGCGTGAAGCAGATATCGGCGACGTCGGCGAGTCGGAGCCCGAGGCGGGCGAGGGCGAGGGCCGTGCGGCGCGGGCTGAGCCCGGCGTCGATCAGAACGGCCCGTCGTCGACCGCGATCGTGGTGAATCAGCACGCTGCAGTTGCCGCCCGAGCTGCTGGCGAGCACGCACAACGCGGCCTCGCCCGGACGCAGCGCAGGGGCGGCGGTGCGCAGGCCGCCGGGGTTCGGGATGGCGTCGTGCGTGGGGTTCACAGCTCGTCGCGATCGTCGTCGAAGGTCGCGGCGGGGGCCAGGTCGTCTTGCTGGCGGCGCAGGGCCTTGATCATCGGCATCATGCCGCGCTGCGGGCGGCTGGGGCCGAAGCAGACGGGGCGCTTGGCCTCGGCGACGAAGTCGCGCATCTCCGCGACGCAGGCGGAGCTTGTCGCGAGGCGGTCGAGCTCCTCGCGGATGCGATCGGGTGTGAGTTCGGGCTTGAAGGCGCGCCGGAAGGCTTCGCGGGCGGCGGTGATTTCCTCGCGCGGGATGCCGGCCCGGCGCATGCCGACGGCGTTGATCCCGAAGAGGCGGTTGTGCTCGCTGACGAGGCAGAAGGGGGGCACGTCCATGCTGACGCCCATCATGCCGCTGAGCATGACCAGGCGTCCGACGCGGGTGAACTGGTGCACGGCGCTGAGCCCGCCCATGTTGACGCCCGAGGCGACGTGGGCGTGCCCGCCGACGAGGGCGCCGTTGACGAGAATCGCGTCGTCCTCGACGCGTGCGTCGTGCCCGACGTGGGCGGTCGCCATCATGTAGACGCGGTCGCCGAGGGTGGTGGGGTGCTCGTGCTGCCCGTCGGTGTTCGGCATGGGCGAGTGGACGGTGACGTGCTCGCGGAGGGTGCAGCGTGCGCCGATGCGGACGCCGGCGTTGTCGGCGTCGTGGTCGATCTTGAGGTGCTGGGCGGGGAAGCCGACGCAGACGCCGGGGTAGAGCGTGGACCCCTCGCCGACGTCGACGCGTCCGCGGAGGTGGACGCCGGAGATGAGGCGGACGCCGGTCGCGAGGCGGACGGGGCCTTCGAGGACGCAGAACGGCCCGATCTGGGCGTCCGGGGCGAGGTCGGCCTCGGGGCTGACGATCGCGGAGGGGTGCACGGTCGGCATGGCGGCATGGTAGCGGGGCGTGCGCCGGAATAGGATCGGCGTGCCTCAGGCAGACGACTTACACGTGATCCATCTCGGACGCCTCGGCTACCGGGCGGCCTATGACGAGCAGGCCCGCCACCAGCGGGAGGTCATCGCCGCGCGCGCCAAGGGCGAGCCCGAGGTCGGGCGATTGCTGCTGGTCGAGCACGACCCGGTGATCACCGTGACCCGCCGGGGCGACGCGGCGGGGCACGTGCTCGCGCCGGAGAAGCTGCTCCAGGCGGTCGGGGTGGCGATCGAGACGACCGACCGCGGTGGGGACGTGACCTATCACGGGCCGGGGCAGCTTGTGGCGTACGCGGTGCTGGACCTGAACCTGCTCGGGCTGCGCCTTGCGGACTACATGCGTCTGCTGGAGCAGGTGGTGATCGACGCGATCGGGCCGTTCGGCGTGCGCGGGTTCCGCGATCCGCCGGCGACGGGCGTCTGGGTGCGGTCCGAGGCGAAGGGGAGCCTTGGGCTTGAGGCGAAGATCTGCGCGATGGGCGTGCGCGTGAGCAAGTGGGTCTCGATGCACGGGCTGGCGCTCAACGTGACGACGAACCTGGAGCACTTTCGCTTGATCAAGCCGTGCGGGCTGGATCGCCCGGTGACGAGCCTGGCGGCGGAGCTCGGCGGCGAGGGGCCCACCATGGAAACCGTGCGCACGGCGTTGGTGGAATGCTTCAGGGGGCAGCTGGCGCAGACGCCGGGGCTGGCGGCGAAGAAGAAACGTTGGATGTCCTGATCGCGACGCGTGGGGAGCGCGTGCGGCGACGGGCAAGGGATGCGGTGATGCGAGAGGATGGCTTCGGTATGCGTGACGCTCGGCTGGATCGGTTGGCGGATGTGCTCGTTCGGTACTCGACCCGGGTCAAGCCCGGGGACTGGGTGGTGATCGCTTCGGAGTCGGTGGGATACCCGCTGGTGGAGGCGACGTTCGAGGCCGTGCTGCGCGCCGGCGGGCACCCGGAGTGGCTCGTGCGGAGCGAGACGCTCGACGAGCTGATGCTCGCTGAGGGTAGCGCCGAGCAGATCGCGCGTCTGAGCCCGGTCAGTGAGTTGGTGATGGACCGCGTCGATGTCCGCATCGCGTTCTGGGCCGACGTGAACACGCGGTTTCTCGGGGCGATCGATCCGAAGCGGGTCGCGGCCCGGGATGCGTCGCGTCGCCCGCTGCGCAAGCGGTTCATGGAGCGGGCCGCCCAGGGTGACGTGCGGTGGTGCGGGACGCTCTACCCGACCGAAGCCGCGGCTCAGGACGCGGGCATGAGCCTCCGCGCCTACGCGGACTTCGTCTTCCGCTCCGGGCTCCTGCACGAGGCGGACCCGGTCGCGGCCTGGAAAGCGGTCAAGGAACGCCAGCAGCGCGTCTGCGATTTCCTGCAGGACAAAAAGGAACTCCGCTTCCGCGTCCCCGCGACCGAGCACCACGACGGGACGGACCTGACGGTCAACGTCGACCCGAGCAAGAGCGTCTGGATCAACTGCGCGGGGGAGGAGAACTTCCCCGACGGCGAGGTGTTCACGGGGCCGCAGGGGGTGGAGGGGCACGTCAACTACACGTACCCCGCGGTGTACAACGGCAACGAGGTCGAGGGCGTGCGCCTGGCGTTTCAGGGTGGGCGCGTGGTCGATGCGAGCGCGCGCAAGGGCGAGGCGTTTCTGATCGAGATGCTCGATCAGGATCAGGGCGCCAGGAGCCTGGGCGAGATCGCGATCGGCACCAACTACGGCATCACCGAGTTCAGCAAGAACACGCTGTTTGATGAGAAGATCGGCGGGACGTTCCACGCGGCCGTCGGCTCGGGCTACCCCGAGAGCGGCTCGCACAACGAGAGCGGGCTGCACTGGGACATGGTCTGCGAGCTGCGGGAACGCAACGGCGAGCCGGGCGGAACGATCGAGGCCGACGGGGAGGTTTTTCACCGCAACGGGCGGTTCACCGACCCGAGCTTCCCGGGGCCGAACTGATCAACAGGCTTGGGACCACGGTCGTCTCCCCTGTGCCACTGACCTTGTCCGCAAGGTCAGTGCTCCCCGCTCTCTTTCTTCTTCCCATGCTCCTGACGCCGTGCGCCCTCGCTCACGACAGTAGCAGTAGAGGCAAAGAGGACGGCCCGGAGCACTGACCTTGCAGACAAGGTCAGTGGCACATCCGGAGAGTGACCAGTCGCTCTTTTAGCGTGTGCCGATGCCGGCGGGCCAGACGTAGTACGCGCGCCCGGGCTCCAGGGCCGACGCCGGGACGAGTTCGCGGAGCAGCGAGGCGCGCGGGGCGTGCTCGCCGAGCTCGGCGCTCGCGTAGGGCGTGGTCGGGCGTCGGCTCGGGGCGTGGTAGCGGACGAGCTGCGCGCCCTCGATCCCTGCCAGCTCGCGAGCGAGGCGGAACGCGTCCCGCAGCCCACCGGTCTGGTCGATCAGCCCCATTTCCACAGCCTGTGCGCCGGTGAACACACGCCCGTCGGTCGCGCTCGCGAGCGCCTCGCCCTCGAGCCCGCGTCGTGTGCGCACGAGCTCGGCGAACGTGGCGTGCATCTCGTCGACCATCGCTTGCAGGATCGCATAATGCTCGTCGCGCGCGGGCTGGAGGGGGTTGGCGATGTCCTTGTTCGGCCCGCTGACGACGGCCCGCCCCTGGATGCCGAGGCTCGCGAGCCCGGCGCTGACGTTGACGGTCGGGATGATGACGCCGACCGAGCCGGTGATGGTGGAGGGGTGAGCGACGACGCGGTCAGCGGCGAGGGCGAGGTAGTAGCCTCCGCTGGCGGCGGTGTCGCCCATGCTCGCGACGACGGGCTTGCCGGAGCGTTCGCGGAAGGCGCGGATCTCGTGGTAGAGGACGTCGGTTGCGGTGACGCCGCCGCCGGGGGAGTTGATGCGGAGGACGACGCCCTTCACGCGCGGGTCGTGTTCGGCGATGTTGAGTCGTCGGACGACGCGATCGATGGTGTTGGAGCGCCCGCCGCCGAGGGCGGGCTCGTCGATGGAGAGGATGACGCCGTCGATGTCGATCATCGCGATCTTGTCGCGCGAGCGGTCGGGCGTTTCCAGGACAGCGGACTCGCGGAGGCGGACGTCGGCCTCGCCGAGCGTCACGCTGAAGGTCACCGGCCCGCACCCGACCGATGCGGCGAGGGCGGCGAGCAGGGCGAGGCAGAGCAGGCGGGTGGGTTGCATGGGAAAGGATATGAGTGGGGTCGCGTGTCCGTCGCTCCCCCGCCCCAGCGGGGGAGCTGTCGGCAAAGCCGACCGAGGGGGCCTCCCACCTCTTGTCTCTCTCTTCCTGTGCCACTGACCTTGTCTGCAAGGTCAGTGCTCCCCTTCTTTTTGTTCTTCATCTGCTCCTGACGCCGTGCGTCCTCGTTCAGGGAGGAACGGAGAAGAAGCGAGGGCGGCCCGGAGCACTGACCTTGCAGACAAGGTCAGTGGCACATCCGCCGTCCGAAGTTCGTCACGGAAAAGCTCCGCCCGCGGCGGGCTCCGCGTTTCCATGGCACCGGACAGGGCCCGCTCCGCTCGCTAGGCTCCCGGCGTGCAGAACCCCGCGCCGTCGGACCCAGCCGCCCGTCACGTTCCCGTCCTCCCGGCGGAGGTGCTGGAGCGGCTCG
This sequence comes from Phycisphaerales bacterium, assembly GCA_007693785.1. Lineage (GTDB taxonomy): Bacteria > Planctomycetota > Phycisphaerae > Phycisphaerales > UBA1924 > RECY01. The sequence goes on from RECY01000021.1 coordinate 8,254, forward strand.
ACCCGCGCCCGGGGGAGACGTATCTCGACTGCACGGCCGGGCTGGGGGGGCACGCTGTGCTGATCGCCCCCCGTCTTGTGCCGGGCGGCACGGTCATCCTCAACGATCTGGACGAGGGCAACCTCGCCCGCGCGCGGGCGTCGGTCGAGGCGGCGGCCCCGGGGATCCGCGTCGAAAGCATCCACGGCAACTTCGCCGACCTGCCCCGCGTGATGCTCGAGCGCGGGCTGGCGGCGGACATGGTCCTGGCGGACCTGGGCTTCAGCTCGAACCAGGTGGACGACGCGGGGCGGGGGCTGAGCTTCCGCGCCGATGGGCCGCTGGATATGCGGCTGGACCCCTCGGCCCCGATCACGGCGGCGGAATTGGTGAACACGCTCCCCGAAGAGGAGCTCGCGGATGTTCTGTGGCGGTTCGGCGAGGAGCGGGCCTCCCGCCGGGTCGCGGCAAAGATTGTGGCGGCTCGCGCAGAGGGACCGATATCCACCACGGCTCAGTTGGCGTCGATTGTCCGATCGGCGATCGGTTTTGCAGGGCACGGACGCGGGAAAGGTGGCAAACGGGGGCGGCAGGGGCTGACCATCGACGCCGCCACGCGGTCGTTTCAAGCCCTCCGGATCGCGGTCAACGACGAGCTGGGCAGCCTCGCGGCGTTTCTCGAGGCGGTCGAACGTTCGGCGGCTCGCTCCGGCGCGGCGGGCACCGACACAGGCAGAGCGACAGGCGGAGACACGGGCGGAGGGCGGCACTCGACAACCGGCGACTGGCTCCGACCCGGCGCGCGGGTCGCGATCATCGCCTTCCACTCGCTCGAAGACCGCCCCGTCAAGCGGTCCTTCGGCGGGCTCGCCGAGCGGGGCGTGGTCGAACGGCTGACCAAACGACCCGTGGTCGCGGGCGAGGCGGAGACGGGGCACAACCCGCGGGCACGCTCGGCCAAGATGCGGGCGGTGCGGCTCGCGGCGGGTGAGGCGGGCGGGTAAGAGGTTCGGGCGCGGGGCGAAGGCCCGGCGGCTCGGGATTTGCGGGGGATCGGGGCGGAGAGAGGCCGGGGCGCTCGGTTCGCGGGCGCGTCGGCGTGGGACAACTGAGAACGGTCGGCCCGGCGCGGGTTTCGGCTGGTGGGTGAAGGATCGCCCGCCGGCGCGCGGGGTCGGCACAACAGATCGCAGGGACGCGGCCGTGACTCGAGAGCACAAGCTGGCGCTGATCATCGGGTTCTCCCTCGTGCTGATCGTGGGGGTTCTGGTTTCTGACCACCTGTCCCAAGCGAGCCGCGTGCAGCTCGACGGGTCCGGGAGCGCCGACGAGACGATGGTGGCGCTCGCGCCGATCGAGCCGGTGCGCCCCGCGCCGCGATCGGCGTACGCGAACCCCGCGCCCGCGCCTGCGGTCGAGCGTCTGCACGACCGGATCGGCGCCGCCGCGCCCGAGCCCCAAGTGGCGAGAACGCTGGACCTGCGTCCGCCGGAGACGGTCGAGCCGGCGATCGCGTCGGGTGATCCGGACGGCTGGCGTGTGGAAGTGCCCTCGCTGGAATTGGCGCTCGAAGAGCCCGTGGCGTCGCCCTCGCGCGACAGCCGCTCGCGAGCGCTGCGGGAGAACACCCTCGCCTTCCTGGAAGACGCGCAGAACGGTGCGACGGAGCTGATTCACCAAGGGGGGAACCTGCTGGAGCGGTTCGGGCAGGTGCCGGTGCCCTCGGCGTTGCAGGTCGTGCAACGCGAGACGCCGAACGCCGTCCTCCGCTACACGGTGCAGAACAACGACACGCTGTTCCGGATCGCCGAGGCGCACTACGGGGACGGGCATCTGTGGCGGGCGCTGGCGGACGCGAACGAGGGCCGAGTCGGGTCGAACGGGGCGGTGCGCGTGGGCGTGTCGCTCGTGCTCCCGGACATGCTCAACGGCAAGCCGGTGCTGGGCGGCTGGAACAGCGCCGGGACCCAGGCCGAGCCGCCGGCGCAGGCTTCGGCGCCGACCCCGGTGCCGACCCCGGCCCCGACGCCGAGCACGGCACCCGCGGCGGGCGAGGCTCGCGGCGCGCGCACGTACACGGTCCAGCGCGGGGACACGCTGGGCCGGATCGCGCAGCGTGAGCTCGGAACGGTGCGCCGGATGCGCGAGATCATCGACCTGAACCGGGACCGCATCGACGACGCGGACGACATCCGCGTGGGGATGACCCTCCGCCTCCCGCCCCGCTGATCGGGCCCGAGCCCGCGGAAAGGCGACGCGTGTTCGCGAAGCTGGTCGTGACGATCCTGGCGTGCGGGGCGTGCGGGGGCGCGCTGCTGTCGGTGCGTCACGCGCGGCTGCAGGCGGCGCACGAGATGGCCGAGGCGCGGCTGCGGATCCGTCATCACGAGCGGGATCTGCAGCGGATGCGCGCGGAGATCTCGATGCGGATCACACCCGAGCAGGTGGAGGCGATGTCGGTGATGCTGGGCCCGTTGCAGTCGGCGGTGCCGGAGGGCTGTGCGCCCGCGCCCCCGGCGTGGTGGTTGCCGGATCAGGTGGCGGAGCAGGCCGAGCGTCGCTCGGGCGAGGGGCCGGCGTGATGGGCGGGTGGTGGTCGCGTCTGCGCGGGTGCTCGCGTGCCGAGGCGGTGTCGGCGTGCGTGGTGCTGGGCGTCTTGGTGATGTTTGCGCTGTCGATGGCGGAGGTGGTCCGCCTGCAGACGATGCCGGACGAGCGTTTGCAAACCCGGATCGCGTCGCGCGAGGCCCGGGCGACGACGCCGGGGATCCGCGGCGACATCCTGGACCGGCGCGGTCGTGTGCTGGCGACGACGCGTTTCGCGTGGCGTGTGTTCATCGACCCGGTGCAGCTGCCGGAGGAGCCGCACGAGGTCATCGGGCGTCTGGCGGAGTTGTTGCAGGAGGACGCGTCGGCGGTCGGCGCGCGTGTGGTGGGGGCGTTGGCGTTGAACGCCGAGCGTGAGCGCGAGGCGGCGGCGGGGCGGCCCGCGGTCGCCGAGCCCGACGCGGGGGCGAGCCGCTGGCGTCGCGCGTGGACGGCCCTCGCCGAGGCGTGGGGGAGCGATCGCACCGAAGCCGCGGACGAGGCGCAGCGCGTGCGTTTGCAACGGTATCTGCGCGTGGGCCCCGTGCTGACCGACGCGCAGGCGGCCGCGGTGCGCAGCGAGCGCCTGCCGGGCGTCCACCTGGAGCGCGTGCCGGTGCGCGAGAGCCCGGGCGGGCTGCTGGCGGCGAATATCGTCGGAAAATTCAGCACCGACGCCGAGGGGCGGCTGGGTGTTGAGCGTTCGAATCACGAGACGCTCGAGGCCTCGCCGGCCGTCGCTCGGTATGCGCGGGACGCGCGCGGGCGGGCGCTCTGGATCGAGGCGGGGGACTGGGAGCCGATCCGTCGCGGCGTGCCGCTGGCATTGTCGATCGACCTGGAGTTGCAGCGGATCGCGATCGAGGAGCTGCGCCGCGGCGTGGAGCGAGCCGAGGCGCAGGGCGGGCGGATCATCCTGATGGACCCGTACACCGGCGAGATCTTGGCGATGGCCGACGTGCGCCGGGAGGCGCAGGGCGTGGTGCCGATCCCGTGGGTCTCGCGCGAGCTGGCCCGGGCGGACGAGCCGGAGTTTCCGGATTTCAACACGAGCCGTGCGCCGCGTTTGCTGGTGGTGCCGGAGGACGAGCGCGCGAAGCTGCACCCGGCGCTGGCGATCAACCGGTGCGTGGAGGCGATCTACGAACCGGGCTCGACGTTCAAGCCGTTCATGTGGGCGTCGGCGCTCGCGGCCGGTGTCGTGACGCCGGAGGAGATCATCGACACGGAGGGCGGCCGGTTCCGGACGTTCTACGGCCGATATCTGGAGGACGTGGTCAAGCGGGACCGCCAGTCGTGGACGGACGTGCTGGTGAACTCCAGCAACATCGGGATGGTGAAGGTGCTAGAGCGGATGGAGCCGCGCCAGGTGCATGGTTCGATCGAGGCGTTCGGCTTCGGTCGGCGGACGGGCATCCCGTTGCCGGGCGAGCCGCGGGGGATGGTGACGCCGCTGCGGAGCTGGTCCCGGTTTACGCACACGTCGGTGGCGTTCGGGCACGAGGTGGCGGTGACGCCGCTGCAGATGGTGCGCGGGTTCAGCGCGTTCGCGCGCCCGGGCGAGCTGGCGGGGACGCTGCCGACGGTGCGTCTGTCGGCCTCGAGCGAGGCGGACGCGGATATCGCCGAGCGCGCGGTGCCCGCGTGGGCGGCGGTGCTGGCGCGGACGCCGATGGAGACGGTGGTGGACTCGATGCGTCAGCGCGAGGCGACCAAGCGCCGACGCGAGGGGCTGCCCGCGGAGCCGGAGGCGCGGTACCGCCTCTTTGGCAAGAGCGGGACGGCGAAGGTCGCGGTGGGCGACCCGCCGGAGGGGATGCGCCGCCCTCGGGGCGTGCCGGCGTATCTGCCGAGGCAGTATCACTCGAGCTTCATCGCCGCCGGCCCGACCGAGGCGCCGCGCCTGGTGGCACTGGTGATCATCGACGACCCCGCGCCGGAGCTGGTGCGTCGTCGGGAGGCGTTCGGGTCGCACGTGGCCGGCCCGGTGGTGGGGCGCGTGATGGAGCGCGGGCTGCTCTACCTCGGCGTGCCCCCCAGCCCGTCTCGCACGCCGGGTGACGACGCCCCGGCTCCGCGGGTCGCGGGTGGTGGGCGGACCAACCAGCCATAACCCTGGTTTGAGCCCCGGTCTTTTGCTTGAATCACCGCCAATCGAGGTGTGAGATCGTCAGAATCAAGGGTTTTTGCGGGCTTTTTGAAAGGTATGGGTTCGGGGCGGGAAAATCCGGTGGGATTGTCGATTTTGCTCTTGCGACCCCCGATACGGGGTTGTATGCTTCAGTGCTAACGGCTTGGGCCGAAGCAGTATGGGGTGTTCACACATGGAGTGATCACACCTGTTGCGATGCTTGAGTCCAGATTGAACTGGAGCGCGTCCGGGCGTGGCTTGGGCGCGGAGAGATCGGATTCCTCGCGTCGGCACTCACCGTCGCGGGTGCAGCAAAGAATTGGAGAGGGTCATGATGCGGACTGCGGTGACTATTGCGACGCTGGCGTCGATCGCCGGGCTGGCCTCGGGTCAGGTGGTATACACGGACACAGTGGGCGACACGTTCACGACGGCCGGGGACGGGATCCTGGACATCGTCCAGGTCGAAGTCTCCAACACGCTCGATGACATCACGTTCGTCATCACCGTGGACGGCGATGTGGACGCGACGGACTGGGGCAAGTACCTCGTCATCATCGACAGCGCTCCCGGCGGCGACACCGCGGGCAACGGCTGGGGCCGCCCGATCGGCATGAGTCAGGGCGCCAACAACTGGCTCGGCAGCTGGGTTGACGGCGGCAACGGGCTCGAGGCGTACAGCTGGGACGGCGGTGCGTGGCAGCTTGACGGCTCCACCAACGACGCCACCCCGGGCCTGAGCATCACCAAGGGCGGCAACACCGTCACCCTCACCGCCCCCCTCGCCCTGCTCGGCATCGTCGTCGGGCAGGACATCGAGTTCGACGTCTTCACCTCCGGCGGCGGTGAGGGCGACGGCGCTGTGGACAGCCTCGGCAACCCCGGGCAGCAGATCGGCGACTGGGGCGACTTCTCCGAAGCCTTCCCGCTGGTGTACACCGTCGTGCCGGCCCCGGGCGTGTTCGCCCTCGGCCTCCTCGGCGGCGTTGCGGTCGCGACCCGTCGTCGTCGCTGATCCGACCACGACTCGCCCCGCGCGGACGCCCCCGGCGTCGCGCAGGGCTCGCATCGACTCCGACGGCCCGGGCGAACCCTTCGCCCGGGCCGTTCTTCTGCGCCGACCGAAACGCCTTCCTGTTCCATGGCGCTCCCCGCTGATGTTCCGCTCGGGGCAGACGCCCGACCCCGTCTCGCGCCCCCGGGTACCTTCATGTGCAGCATGCCGAAGCCGCCCACACGAACGAAGCCCTCTGGAAAAGCCGGCGCGACGCCGACGCTGAGCGCGCGCAAGAAGGCGCTGTTCATCGCGGTCTGCCTTGTGTTCCCGTTGGTGTTGGTGGTGCTCGTGGAGGCTGGGCTGCGGCTCGCGGGGTTCGGGGGTCGCCCGCCGACGCTGCGCGTGCTGGGGGCGGTCGATCCCGATCGCCCGGAGCTCGGGCGTGTGGTAACGACGTCGACCGAGGGGCCGGGGAGTTTCTTTTACATGAACCGGGACCGCCCGGGGACGATCGAGCTGTTCAGCTTTGTGACGCCGAAGCCCGAGCGCACGTTCCGGGTGATGCTGTTCGGCGAATCGGCGATCAAGGGCTTCCCGCAGCCGCCGGCGTTCAGCGCGGGGGCGTTCCTGCGCGAGATGCTCGCGGACGCGATGCCGGAGCGGGACGTCGAGGTGCTGAACTTCGGCACGACCGCGATCGCGAGCTACCCGGTGCTCGAGATCCTGCGCGAGGCGGTGGCGTTCGAGCCGGACGTGGTGATCGTCTACTGCGGGAACAACGAGTTCTACGGCGCGTTCGGTGTCGCGAGCCTCAACCGCGGCGCGCGCTCGCCGGGGGCGATGCGCGCACAGCGATGGTTTCAGACGAGGGGCATCGGGCAGGCGATCGGGGACTGGCGCGGGCGCGTGGTGCGGGCGCGACAGGACGCGGAGGCCGACGGCGCGCGCACGCTGATGGAGACGATGGTCGGGCAGTCGTTCATCGGCGTGGATTCGCCGCTGCGGGAGGCGGCGGTGCGGAACCTTTCGCACAACCTGCGGGAGATGGCCGCGGCCTGCGACGCGATCGGTGTGCCGATGCTGCTCTGCACCCTGGCGAGCAACGAGCGCGACATGGCGCCGCTGGGCGAGCCGGACTGGGGCGACGCCGATCAGGCGGTGCGCGCGAAGGGCGAGGCCGCGCTGGTGCGGGTGCGTTCCGGCGAGTTGAGCCCGCGCGAGGCGGTGGACCTGCTCACGGAGGCGCACCTCGCGGCGATCGATCACTCGCTGCTGAGTTTCTTTCTGGGCCGTGCGAGCCTGGCGTTGTTGGAGGCGGAGGGTTCGGCGAATCTCGATCAGGAAGTCTTGTACAGCCGCTATTTTGAGGATGCAACACGGGACGACACGATGCCGTGGCGTCCGAACTGGCATACGGATCAGGCGATCCGCGAGGTCGCGGAGAAGACGTCGGCGATGCTCGTCGACGTGCTGGCGGCGTTCCGTGAGGCGTCGCCGGGCAAGGCGGTGGGGTGGGAACTGATGGACGACCACGTCCATTTCTCGCTCGAAGGGCAGCAGTTGCTCGCGCGCACGCTGGCGGGCGCGGTGCTGGAACGGGAGGGCTTGAGCGAGCGTGCGTCGAGGATGGCGAGCGACGAGGACTACCGCGCACGACTCGGGGACAACCCTTTTGACCGCTACGGCGTCGCGCACCAGATGCGGGTGCTGCTGTCGGTGCCGTTTATGCGGGAGACGAACCCGGGGGCCGCGCCGCGTTTTGATGCGCGCGCACGGGCGTTGCGAAACGCGATGCCGAGCGGGATGGACGAGGTGCTGCAGCGCTGGCAGCGGGCCGAGACGCACACCGGCGGCGTGCGCCGTCCGCTCAGCGGGATGGCGGCGCGGGAGCTGCTGCGCCGGGGTGACACGGGTGCGGCCCGGGGGCTATTGAAGCCGGCGATCGCGAGCGTGCCCGCGTATTCATCGCTGCATCTCGAGTATGTGTATTTGGATCTCGCGTTGCGTGCGGCGGCGTCGGGGGGCGAAGCGCTCACGGGCGAAGACGCCGAGCGTGCGCGTGCGGCGATCGGGCGCGGGCGGTTCCTGATCCTGCAGGTGGGCGCGCGCACAGGGATGACCGAACGCAACATCGGGCGGTTGCACCAGTTGCTCGGGGAGTGGGAAGCGGCGCTACCGATGCTGCTCGAGGCGCAGCGCCGTCTCGGCGGGACGGACCGGGTGGCGGTCGATCAGGCGCTCGTGCTGAGCTATGTGCGACTCGGGCGACGGGGCGAGGCGCTGGCGGTGATCGAGCACGGCGTGCAAGCCAGCGGGGACTTCGGGCCGATGTATGAACGGATGCGCGGGATGTTGGGCGAGTAAACCGGGACACGGGAGAGTGGTGTTCGTGACGGCGATTCTGGGCATCTCGGCGTTCTACCACGACTCGGCGGCCGCGCTGGTGGTCGATGGTCAGATCGTGGCGGCCGCCCAGGAAGAGCGATTCACGCGCAAGAAGCACGACCACGCCTTCCCAATGCACGCGATCGACTATTGCCTGAGCGAAGCCGGCCTGCAGGGCGGGGACTTGGACTACGTCGCGTTCTACGACAAGCCGCTGCTGAAGTTTGAGCGTTTGCTGGAGACGTACCTCGCGTACGCGCCGCGGGGGTTCCGGAGCTTTGTGCGCGCGATGCCGCTGTGGCTGCGTCACAAGCTGCACCTGCCGCGGGTGATGCGGCGCGGGCTCGGTGGGGCGTACACGAAGCGGTTTGTGTTTACCGAGCACCACGAGAGCCACGCGGCGAGCGCGTTTTTTCCATCGCCTTTCGAAGCGGCCGCGATATTGACGCTCGACGGCGTCGGCGAGTGGGCGACGGCGAGCTTCGGCGTCGGACGCGGACGGACGATCGAGCTCTCGCACGAGCTGCGGTTCCCGCACTCGCTCGGGCTGCTCTACTCGGCGTTCACGTATTTCTGCGGGTTCAAAGTGAACAGCGGGGAGTACAAGCTGATGGGGCTCGCGCCGTTCGGTGAGCCGCGGTACGCGGGGCTGATCCGCGAGAAGCTGATCGACCTGAAGCCGGACGGTAGCTTCCGGCTCGATATGCGTTACTTCAACTATTGCCAGGGGCTGACGATGACCAACGCGCGGTTCGCGTCACTCTTCGGCGGCCCGGCGCGGTCGGCGGAGACGCCGATCACGCAGCGGGAGATGGACCTCGCGGCGAGCGTGCAGGTGGTGACCGAGGACGTCGTGCTCGCGATCGGCAGGCACGTGCACGAACGCACGGGGATGCGGGACCTCTGCCTCGCGGGTGGCGTGGCGTTGAACTGCGTCGCGAACGGGCGGCTGCTGCGGGAGGGGCCGTTCGAGCGGGTGTGGGTGCAGCCGGCGGCCGGCGACGCGGGCGGGGCGCTCGGCTCGGCGCTGTTTGTCTGGCATCAGTTGCTGGAGAAGCCGCGGGAGGCGAGCGCGTGGTCGGGCGCGGGCGGCGATGCGCAGCGCGGCTCGTTGCTCGGCCCGGCGATCGAGACGGGCGAGTCGCTCGAGCGTGTGCTGTCGAGCGTGGGCGCGGTGTCGCGCCGGTATGAGGACGACGAGGAGTTGGCTGAGCGTGTGGCGTTGTTGCTCGCGAGCGGGAAGGTGGTGGGGTGGTGTCGCGGGCGGATGGAGTTTGGGCCGCGGGCGCTGGGCGCGCGGTCGATCCTGGGCGATCCGCGCAGCCGCGAGATGCAGTCGCGGATGAACGTAAAGATCAAATTCCGCGAGAGTTTTCGCCCGTTTGCGCCGGCCGTGCTCGCGGCAGAGGCGGGCGATTGGTTTGAGCTTGGGAAGAACGCGGACAGCCCGTACATGCTGCTGGTCGGTCCGGTCGCGCCGGGCAGGCGTGTCGCGCACGAGAACGGCGATGCGCGTGCGGCGGGTCTGGATCGCGTGCGCGAGGTGCGCAGCCAGGTGCCAGCGGTGACGCATGTGGACCACTCGGCCCGCGTGCAGACCGTGGACCGCACGCGAAACCCGGGGTTCAGCACACTGATCGAGGCGTGGCATCGGCTGACGGGGTGCCCGGTGCTGGTGAACACGAGTTTTAACGTGCGCGGCGAGCCGATCGTGGCGACGGCCGCGGACGCGTACCGGTGCTTCATGGCGACGAATATGGACGCGCTCGTGGTCGGGGATCGGCTGCTGCTGAAGGAGGATCAGCCGGGGTGGACCGAGCACGAGGTGGACGAGCACCTGGCGAAGTTTGAGCTGGATTAGTTTATGAAGCCGTGGCACGGGGGAGATGCCCGTGCACGGGGAGTTAGACCGATGAGCGTTTCGCCGAGTTTGGGGCGGATGATCGAGTTTGATCGGGACCCATCAGCGCGGGTGCTGATGCTGTTTGCGCCGGTGCCGCTGGTGTTCGGGGTCGCGCTCGGGCTGGCGCTCGGGCTGGGCGTGGGGTTGGGGTGGCTCGCGCTGATGATGACTGGCGGGCTGGGGCTCGCGGCGTCGCTGGTGTTCCTGTTGATCCCGCCGGTGCGGCGGCCGATGTATGTGGGGTGGATGCTGGCGACGGTGCCGGCGAGTTGGCTGATCTCGCACGCGCTGCTCGCGGCGGTCTACTACCTCGTGCTGACGCCGATCGGGCTGGTGATGCGCGCGATCGGGCGCGACCCGCTGGAGCGGGCGATCCGCCCGGACGCGCCGACGTACTGGGTGGAGCGGGCGCCGACGCCGGATGCGAAGCGGTATTTTCGACAGTTCTGAACGAGAGAGGCGCCGGCACGGCGCGCACGGAGCGAGCGATGGACGAGCCAACGCGAGAAAAGCAGAATCGCGAGAGCGGGGCGAGCGCGTTCGAGTCGGCCTCGCGCGAAAAGTCGCCGGGGATCGTGCGTGAGTTCGTGGACTTTCTTCGGCACAACAAGAAGTGGTGGATCGCGCCGATCGTGGCGATGCTGCTGCTGATCGGGCTGTTCGTGGTGCTGAGCGGGACGGCGGCCGCGCCGTTTATCTACACGCTGTTTTGACGTGAAGATTTGTCGTCTGATTGCACGGCGTGGCAAGCATGGCTTGCTCCGCCATTGCACGATAGCGGGTGTGAAGCGATGAAGGGGGGGAGGTTGGGAAGCACTGACCTCCCTGAAGAGGTCAGTGGCACATGGCTGTGCTCAGCTTCAGTCCTCGAGCGGGCTTCGGCCTTCGACGATCGCGTTTTTCGTGCCCGGGGCGGCGACTCTAGCGATGAAGGCTTGGTAGTCGGCGTTGAGCCGGTCGAGGTCGGTGGAGACGTAGGCGAGCAGGACGCCGGGGCCGAGGCGGTTGTGGAGGCTGACGCGGGCGCCGCGGGAGCCGAGACGCTCGGCCATGTGCGCACGCATGCGTCCGGACTGCGCGTCGACGAGCATGTCGCGCAGGGCGTAGCGGTGGGTGCCGTCGTCGTGCTCGCGCAGGAAGTGAACGAGCGCCCAGACCTGCGCGTACCACGTCAACGCGGCCCCGTCGACGCGCACGAGCAGATCCTGCGGGCGCGTGTTCACGAGTTCCTGCAGCGAAAAGAGCGTGCCGCCGACGTGGGCGGCGCGGAGCTGGTCGAACCGCTCGGTGTTGGACCAGGGCAGGTAGCGCGGCCGCGTGCCCTCCCAGCGGAAGCCTTCCATGTAGGTCGCGATGCCCTCTTCGAGATAGACCGGCAGCGGGTCGCGGAACGTCGCCTGCGTGAACTGGTGCCACCCTTCGTGGGCGGCGAGCGCGATGGTGTCGTGGACGCCGATGTTGAACAGGAGCGAGCGCGTGTTGGCCGCGAACCCGCCGCGCCGGATCTGGAGGTAGACGCTCGCGTTGTCCGGTTCCATCGAGGCGGTCAGGCGTTCCCACTGCGGGCGGGTCGCCATGACGTAGGTATCGAGTCGCTGCGCGGGGCGAGGGAGCGGCGCGAGCTCGCTCGTGTACTGGTGCAGCGCGAGCTCGAGCGCGTCTGGCAGGCGGCTCAGGAGCGTCGGGTTACGCTCGGTGGTGAAGATGCGGTAGTGGGTGGTGGTGAGGAGCGTGCCGGGGGAGCCGCGGAAGGTCCAGGGCTCGCGGCGCGGGGGGGCGAGTGTCGGCAGGCGCTGGCCGTCCGCCTCGCTGATCTGCAAGGCGGGAAACTGGCGCGGCGGCGTGCCGCAGGCGCTGAGCGCGCCCACGCAGAGCAATGCAAGCATCGTGCGCACCAACGCGGTCATGCGAGAGTGTCCAGCGCGGCGCGGGCCGCGTCTCGGTCGGCCTTTGCCTGCTCAAGCTGCGCGCGGGACTGCTCGACGAGGTGTGCCGGGGCACGCTCGGCGTAGCCGGGGTTGTTGAGCCGCCCTTCGAGCGCGCCGATCGACTTGTCGAGCTCCGCGATTTGCTTCGTGAGGCGCTCGCGTTCGGCCCCGGCGTCCACGGCGTCGGCGAGGTTGCTCAGCTTGTGCTCCCGCTGCTCGAAGCTGAACGCGACGCTCGGGCCCGCGGGGGCGTCGGCGGTGATCGTGTCCACGTTTGCCAGCGTTCGCACGAGGGCGGCCGTCTCGTCGTCGGGCGTTTCGGCGCAGTGCAGCGTGATCGCCCTCTTGGGCGGGACCTGGTGCTGGGCGCGGACCTCGCGGATCGCGGCGACGAGGGCGCGGGCTCGCTCGAAGGCCGCGTCGGCTTCAGGGTCGATGAGCGCGTCGTCCGTGATCGGCCAGCCGGCGGTGCAGAGCGTGTCGCCCTTCCGCGGGGGGGTGAGTTCGATGCCGTCGATGGAGCCGCCGGGGGCCTGGCGGAGTTGTTCGTGGATCGCTTCGGTGATGAACGGCGCGACGGGGTGGAGCAGGCGGCAGATCGCGTCGAGCGTGGTGCGCAGCACGGCCCTTTGCTGCGGGCTGGCCGCGACGGTCGGCTTGATCGCTTCGAGGTACCAGTCGCAGAAATCTCGCCAGAGCAGGTCGTAGAGCGTCGTGGCGTAGGCGCTGAACTGGTACTGGGCGAGTGACGATTCGGCCGCGCGCACGCCGGCGGTCAGGCGCGAGAGCATCCAGCGGTCCGCGAGCGCGAGCGTGCGCACGTCCGCGGTGGAAACGTCCGCGGCTTCGGGCGACTTGTGCAGGATGCTCAGCGTGAATCGGCTCGCGTTCCAGAGCTTGTTGCAGAAGTTGCGCCCGAGGTCGAACTTCGGGCTGGTGTTCTTGCCGGTCTTCGGGTCGGGCTCGACGGGGACGCGGACGTCCTGCGTCTGCGTGGTCATGTGGCAGAGGGTGAAGCGCATGGCGTCGGAGCCGTGGGAGGCGATGATGTCCATCGGGTCAACGCCGTTGCCGAGGGATTTGGACATCTTGCGCCCCTCGCCGTCCTGGATCATGGCGTGGATGAAGACGTCGCGGAAGGGGAGAGGGCCGGGGAGATGGCGAGAGGAACTCGGAGCAGCGGATTCGGAGGTGGCGGCGGACGATGGCCGCGCAGTCCGATCCGCTGTTCCGCTGTTTTGCTGTTCTGAGCTTTCCGCCCCGCGGAAATACCTGTTGAACATGACCATCCGCGAGACCCACAGCGTGATGATCTCCCGCGCGGTGCAGAGGACGCTGGTGGGGTTGAAGGCGTCGAGGAGGTGCCTGGTGTCGGGGGACTGGTCCGGGTCGGGCCAGCCGAGGGTGGAGAGGGGCCAGAGGGCGGAAGAGAACCAGGTGTCGAGGACGTCGGGGTCTTGGACGAAGCCCAGATCTTCCAGTGCAGTTTCGTTTCCTTGGTATCTTCCATCGAGACACACAAAGAACTGATACGTCCGATCGCGATGATGAATAGCTAGAACGTCGTCGAGAGCAATGGGCTCCCCTGACTCGTCAAAAACTTGAGCGGCGGCACAGCGACTGTCATCGTGCAGGATCTCCCACAAACCCGAGACGATCAAGTCTGTTGCCGTGTGTGGATCTGTGTTTGCATCGACGGTGAGTGTTCCGCTCCACACCGGAATCCGATGCCCCCACCAGAGTTGGCGGCTGATGCACCAGTCGCGGAGGTTCTCGTGCCAGGATTCGAAGGTCTTGGAATATCGATCGGGGTAGAAACGGAGCTGCCCGTCGCCGGCGGGCTCCTCCTGCTCGGGGAGAGAAGAGGTAGTGACGGGCGGGACGCCCGTCCCACCGAGGTTTTGTAGGGTCGCACCGGAGCGCTGGTTCGGCGCCATCGCGCGCAGGGCGTTGCCTTTCAGTTGGTCGTCGGTGACTTTCACATACCACTGGTCGCTCAGGTATGGCTCGATGACGGCGTGGCTTCGGTAGCTGTGCCCGACGCTGTGGCGGTGCGGGCGGGTGCGGTCCAGCAGCGAGCCTTCCTGACCCTCGGCCACGGTGCGGGCTTTGAACTCGCTGATCACGAGCTTGCGCGCCTCTTCGCGGGTTTTGCCGAGGAAGATTTTGGCGTCGTTGATGTCGGTCCAGCCGTGGTCGGCGCTGATGGTGGCGTCGGGGGCCATGACGTTGATGAGCCATGTGCCGGCGGAGCAGGCTTCTTCGATCTCGGCTTCGTGGCGTCGCCCGATCTCGTAGTCGTTGGGGTCGTGGGCCGGGGTGACTTTGAGGAAGCCGGTGGACATCTCGGCCTTCGCGTCGCCCGCCGGGCCGCCGAAGGCGACGGGGAGCACGACATAGTCGTCTTCGATAATCGGGACGATGCGTCCGACGATCGGCAGGCGGCAGCGCAGCCCGCGCAGGGCCGCGGCCCGCGGGTCGCGCGGGTTGACCGCGACCGCGACGTCGCCGAGGTAGGTCTCGGGGCGTGTGGTGGCGACGGTGACCCAGGCTTGTTCGTCGTCGGGATGGGCTTCCGCGCCCGGCATGCCGCGGGCGGCGAGCTCGCCCCAAGTGACGGGCTTGTGGTGCTCGCCCTTCGCGGCGGGATGGACGAGCGGGTAGCGCAGGTCGTAGAACGCGCCGTCGACCTCGTGCATCTCGACCTCGTCGTCGGCGAGGGCGGTCTGCGTGACCGGATCCCAGTTGACCAGCCGCTTGCCGCGGTAGATCAGCCCGTTTTTGAACAGGCGAAAGAAGGCCTCGCGCACGGCGCGCGCACAAACTTTGTCCATCGTGAACCGCTGGCGTTCCCAGTCGCAGGAGCAGCCCATCGCCTGGAGCTGCGCGGTGATGCGGGCCTCGTACTCGTCTTTCCAGGCCATGACCTGGGCGGTGAACTGTTCGCGCCCGTTCCCGCCCTCGGCCTCGATCTTCTTGTAATCGACCAGCGCCGGCTTACCCTCGCTCTTGAGGCGTTTGTCGACGACGGTCTGGGTGGCGATGCCGGCGTGGTCGGTGCCGGGGAGCCAGATGGTCTCGTAACCCATCATGCGGTGGGCGCGGACGAGCACGTCCTGGATGGTGTTGTTGAGCGCGTGCCCGAGGTGGAGGGCGCCGGTGACGTTCGGCGGGGGGATCACGACGGCGTAGGGCGGGGCCTCGCCGTTCAGAACGCGGTCCGGGTCGGCGTGGAAGGCGTTGGCGTCGAGCCAGCGCTGCCAGATCCGCGGCTCGTGGTCGGCGGGGGTGTACTGCTTGGGGAGGTCGGTGGTGGTGGTCATGTCGTGTCCGCGGCGCGGGGTGTCGTGAAAACCCGGGGTCGCGAGCGTTCGTCCCGCGAAGATCGGTTCGCGTTTGGGTTCATGGCTCGCGCACGGGATGGAGCGGGGAGTGTACGCGGGCCGAT
This sequence comes from Phycisphaerales bacterium, assembly GCA_007693785.1. Lineage (GTDB taxonomy): Bacteria > Planctomycetota > Phycisphaerae > Phycisphaerales > UBA1924 > RECY01. Next base: position 23,611 of record RECY01000021.1, read on the forward strand.
AGGATCGTTGAGATGCGAAGCACACACGCGAGAACGGGTTCGGCGATGCCCGCGGTGCTGGCGGCGGGGATCTTCCTGCTGCTGGCGGGGGTGGGCGGCGTTACGACGGTGCTGCTGATGCGGGGCGGGGGCGGGCCGAACTCGGCCGAGGCCTCGGGCAACGCGTCGGCATCGCTTTCGAACGACGCGATCGAGGCGATCGGCGCCGCGGCTCGGGATTACCTGCTCGATGACGACCTCGGGCGGGCCCGGGCGGTGCTCGAGGCGGGCGTCCGCCAGCACCCCGAGACGCACGGCCTGCGGACGCTGCTCGGATCGCTCGAGATGCAAGCGGGCGACTACGCGGCGGCGTACACGCAGTTCGAGGCCGCCCTGGCGATCGGCCCGCGCGACCCGCAGACCGAGTTCACCGCGGGGACGCTCGCCGCTCGGATCGGGCGCGACGATCGCGCGATCGAGCACTACTCCGCCGCCCAGCGTGACGACCCGGGCAACCCCGATTACCCGCTCTATCTCGCGCAGGTGCAGATGCGTCGGGGCGAGCTCGCCCCCGCGGCGGCCTCGCTCCTCCGCGCCTCGCGCCTCGACCCGGACCGCGCGGTCGTCTGGGGCTCGCTCGCGGAGGTGGAGCTGCGCCAGAACCGCCCGGGCGTGGCGATCGAGCAGGCGAGGAAGGCGCAGGCGCTGGAGCCGCGGGTGGTGGCGTGGCGCGTGATCGAGGCGCGGGCGCTCAAGCGTCAGGGCGAGCCGCAGGCGGCGCTGGAGGTGCTGCTGGCGTTGTCGGAGACGGATCGTCGCTCGCCGGAGATGCTGCAACTGATCGCCGAGTCGTACGGGATGCTGGGGCGCGTGTCAGACGCGGCGACGCTGTACGCGGACGCGGCGGACGCCTCGCCGACGTCGGCGCGCCTGTGGCGCGAGGCGGCGGTATGGGCCGAGCGCGTGGGTGACGCGGAGCAGGCGCTGCGCCGAGCCAAGCACGCGGCGATGCTCGGGGATGAGGCCGCGGCGAAGATGGTCGAACGCTTCCAGGGCTGAGAATCGCGCACGGGGGGTCGCACGCGTGGGGATGATGCAGCCGGTGACGCTCGAAGGGCGGCGGTGCCGCCTCGTCCCGCTCTCGCACGCGCATGACGACGCGCTCGCGTCGATTCAGGACCCCCGCAACCTGCAATGGCTCTGGCGCCAGCACGCGTTGCGATCCGCGGAGGACCGACGCGAGTTCACGTCCTACCTGCTCGCGGATGAGCGCGTGCTGGCCTTTGCGGTGCTCGACACGCGTGCGGGGGCGGGCGAGGTCGTCGGCATGACGACTTTCCTCGGGGCCGACCCGGAGGACCGGGCGGTCGAGATCGGGCACACCTGGCTCGCGCCCGCCTGCCAGGGGACGGGCATCAACACCGAGATGAAGTATCTCATGCTGCGCCACGCGTTCGAGACGGCGCTGCTCCCGGCGTTCGCGCCCGGGGCGGGGCGTCCGTTCGCGCCGTCGTGGCCCGAGGCGGGCCCGGCGGTGCGCGTGCAGCTCATGACCGACGCTCGCAACGCCCGCAGCCGAGCGGCGATCGAGAAGATCGGCGCCCGCTTCGAGGGCGTTCTGCGCAGGCACATGGTCGTGGGCCCGGGCGTCTTCCGCGACACCGCGCTGTTTTCGGTCACCGACGAGGACTGGGCGGGCGTGAAGGGCGGGCTGGAGGCGCGCCTCGCCGGGGTATAAGGCGCGTGTTCACGCCAGCGTCGCGGTCGGCGGGTCGAGGGGGAGTGTTCGTGCGATCTGCATGAAGGCGTCGAACTGGGCGCGGGTTTCGGTCATGGAGTCGCCGCTGAATTTCTCGCGGAAGCAGCGGGCGAGCTCGAAGGCCGCGACGTTTTCGAGGACGACGCTCGCGGCGCTCACGGCGCTGACGTCGCTCCGCTCGTAGGCGCTGCGTTCGGGCTGCTTGGTGTTCAGGTCAACGCTCGGCATGCCCTGGAGCAGCGTCGCGATCGGCTTCATGGTGCCGGTGACGACGACGGGCTCGCCGTTGGTCATGCCGCCCTCGAGCCCGCCGGCATTGTTGCGCTCGCGGACGAAGCCCAGCGTGCTGGTGTCGATCTTCGCAGGGTCAAAGGCGATCGGGTCGTGCACCGCGCTGCCGGGCAGATCCGCGCAGGCGCGCCCGAGCCCGATCTCGACCGCCTTGAACGCCTGGATACCCATGACGGCGTACGCGAGGCGCGCGTCCAGCTTGTCGCGCCAGTCCGTGCAGGAACCGATGCCCGGGGGGCAGCCGAAGAGGTGGCACTCGACCAGCCCGCCGGCGGTGTCCTTCTCGGTCTTCGCCTTCCGCACGGCCTCGCGCTGGCGCTCGCTCGCCTCGCTGTCCGGGCAGTAGGTGTCGCTCGCGTTGCGCAGTTCGCGCAGCTCACGCCAGTTGTTCGCGGTGACCGCGACGTCCGTGCGCTCGCCGCCGATCGAGCGGGGGAACGCGAACGCCTCGATCCCGAACTCGCGGAGCAGGCAGCGGGCGACCGCGCCGGCGGCCGTGCGAGCGGCCGTTTCCCGCGCGCTCGCACGCTCCAGCGTCTCGCGGCAATCGGTCGTCAGCCACTTCACGCTCCCCGCCAGGTCCGCGTGCCCGGGGCGCGGGCGGTAGACCGGCGGCGTGCGCGCCAGGTCGTCCAGGCGGCTGTCCTTGTTCACGATGAATATCGTCAGCGGCGCGCCCGTGGTGCGCCCGCGGCGCACGCCGGTGAGCCATTCGACGCGGTCGGTCTCGATGCGCTGGCGACCGCCGCGGCCGTACCCGCCCTGGCGCCGGCGGAGCTCGGCGTTGATGAAATCCTCGTCGAGGTCGAGCCCCGCGGGCAGCCCGGTCACGGTCGTGACGAGCCCGGGCCCGTGGCTCTCGCCGGCGGTCTGATAGTCGAGGGGAGGCATGGGGGGATTGTAGGGGAGGGGAGAAGCCATCAGGGATCGGACATCAGCCATCAGGCTCCGAATCCCCCCCTGATGGCTGATCACTGATCGCTGATGGCTAATCCAGTCGCAGCGCGTCGAGGATGTTGCTGGAGCGGTCGGTCCAGAGGCGCGTGCCGTCGGGGGGGAGGGCGGGGTGCCACTGCCCGCCGAGGCTCTGGGTCCAGGGCGCGGGGGCGAGATGGTCCGGGTGGCGGGCGAGCATCATCCACGTCGAGGGCTGCATCCCGCGGGCTCGAAGCTCGGGCGGTGGGTCCGACAGATGCACCGTGCCCACGAGCCCGAGCTCGACCCCGATGCGGAGCAGCACGGGTGCGAGCTCGAGGTGCCGGTTGCTGACATGGAAGACCAGCACGCCGTTGTCGGCCAGCGCCCGCATGTAGATCTCGACCGCCTCCATCGTCACCAGGTGCATCGGGATCGCGTCGCTGGTGAACGCGTCGACGAAGAGCGCGCCGAGGGGTTCGAAGTCGGGGTCCTGCCCGAGGCGTTCGAGCACGAGTCGCCCGTCGCCCTCTTCGAGCTGGAGGATCGCACGGCGTTCGAAGGCGTCGAAGGCGAAGGTGAACAGGTTGGGGTTGCTGGCGATGCGGGTGACGGCCGGGTCGATCTCGATGACCAGGACGCGCTCGCCGGCGTTGGCGTAGGTGAGCATCGCGCCGGTGCCGAGCCCGAGCAGGCCCCAGCGTTCGCGTCTGGGGTCTTCGTGGAGGGCGCGGAAGACGTCGCCAACGGGCCCGGCGGGGTGGTAGTAGGCGGTGGCGAGTCGTCGGAAGTCGGGGTCGGTGGATTGCATGCCGTGGAGCGTGGTGCCGTGCATGAGGGTGACCCAGTTGCCGTCCTCGCTGCGGACGACCTCGTGGACGCCGAAGAAGGTGCGTTCGACGTGGAGGACGTCGCGCCGGAGCTGGGGCTGGATCGCAACGGCGAAGATGAGCAGCGTCGCGAGCCCGAAGCTGAAGGCGATGCGGTGGAAGACAAGCAGGAAGCAGAGCACGCTGGGGATGCCGACGCGGGCGCCGATCAGCCACCCGGGCTCGGGATCGAGTTCCGCTTCGCTTGCGGCGTCCGCGACATCGAGCCCGGGGGCAAGGTTTTCCAGCACGACGAGCAGTGTTAGCAACACGACCACACCGCCGATGGTGAGCCAGCGGTCGGCGAGGGCCGTGCGCCAGACGGGCGGGCGAGCGGGCTCGGCGTTCGGTTTGTCTCGGTTTTTCCGTGGTTTGGCGAGGACAACGCGGGCGAGGCATGCGGCGGCGATCGCGATCGGGTATTCGATCATGCGGTCGAAGACGATCGGGGCGAGCAGGGCGTTGAACGCGCCGCCGGTGACGCCGCCGACGGCGACCCAGAAGTAAAACTCGGTCAGGCGTGACGCCGGCGGTCGGTCCTCGCGCAGGCGGACGTGGCAGAGCAAGGCGAGGATCGTGAACCCCGCAAAGTGGACCGCGAGCAGCAGGACGATCGGCTCGCGCGCCTCAAGCAGGAAGGCGACGGCGATCGCGATCGCGACGATCGGCGCCAGGCGGCTCAGCACGCCCGGGCTGAGGCGCACGCGCCCGCTGAAGGCGACGACGAACGTGAGCAGGTAGAGCGCGAGCGGGATGACCCAGAGCAGGGGGACGGCCGCGATGTCGGTCGTCGCGTACTGCGTGACGCCGAGCATCAGGCTGGAGGGGATCGCCGCGAGCCCGACCCAGGTGAGGCGGCGTCGCCAGCCGATGGCGGCGTGGTCGTCGTTCGTGTGTTCGTCGGCGTGCGCACGGATCGTGTCATCGCCGGCGCGTTTCCACGCGATCGCGCCCGCGCCGAGCATGAGTGCGGCGAAGAGTGTGTACCCGAGCGTCCAGAGCCGCCCTTGGTCGTCGAGCGTGAAGGCGCGCTCGATGAGCAGCGGGTAGCTGAGCAGCCCGAGCATGCTCCCGGCGTTGCTGGCGGCGTAGAGGAAGTACGGGTCGTGGGCCGTCCGGTGACCGGTGCGCGAGAACCACGCCTGGAGCAGCGGGCCGGCGCTCGAGATCGCGAAAAACGGGAGCCCGGCGACGAGCGCCAGCGTCGCGAGCGTCCACGGAATCGGCATCGCCCCGCTCGGCGGCTCCAGCCCCGCGGGGAGCGCGATCGGCAGGGCGAGCGCCGGGAGGATGAGCACCGCGCCGTGGAGCATCAGGCGGTCGCGCCAGCGCCGGAGCCGCATGAGCGCGTGGGCGTAGGCGTAGCCGCCCAGCAATAGCGCCTGGAAGAAAACCATGGAGGTATTCCAGACGGCCGGGCTCCCGCCGAGGAGGGGAAGGAGGAGCTTGGCGACCATCGGCTGCACCGCGAAGAGCAGGGCGGCGGCGAGCGTGACCGCGATCACATAGAGCGGGAGCATGGGCGAAGGGTATCGGCCCGGGCCCCGCTACGATCGCTCCCGATGCCTCCGAACACCCCCGAACGTGCGGAAGACCGCGAAACAGCGCACGCCACGCGTCGTCGGTTCGACGCCGTGTTGTGCGATATCGACGGGTGCCTCGCCCCCGAAACCACGGCCCCGCTCGACCTTGCGGCTCTCGGCGAGGTCGCGGCCTGGAACGAGCGGGCGCAGAGCGAGGGGGACCGCCCGGTCGTGACGCTCTGCACGGGTCGCCCGCAGCCGTTCGCGGAGGCGGTGAGCCGAGCGATCGGGAACCGGACGCTCCCGATTGTCTGCGAGATGGGCGTGTGGCTCTGGTTCCCGCGCGAGAACCGGTACGAGCGCGACCCGCGGATCACGCCCGAGCACCAGGCGGCGGTGGACGAGGCGTCGCGATGGATCGAGCGCGAGTTCGGGCCCCGCGGCGTCGTCCAGCAGCCGGGCAAGACGAGCAGCGTGAGTCTGTATCACGATGACACGGACTATCTGATGAGCCTGAAGCCGCGGCTTGTGGCAAGGTTCGAGCAAGAAGGCTGGCCGCTGCGGGTGTCGAGCTCGGTGCGGTGGATCAACTGCGACCTGTCGCACGTGAGCAAGGCGACGGGGATCGACCGCCTGATCGCGGCGTTGGGGTTGCGTGAGGAACGCCTGGCGGGGATCGGCGACACGATGGGCGACCTGGCGATCCGCGAACGCGTGGCGTGGTTCGGGTGTCCGGAGAACGCCGAGGTGGGGCTGAAGGCGCGGGCCGACGCGGTGGCGAATGGGGCGGAGGTGCGCGGGGTGTTGGAGTTGCTGGAAAAGTTAGTTTAAATTTTCGTTTGGTAGATCGGCGTTGTGGTATGGCGTGAGGGCGAGCGGTATCTTGGGCGGATGCGAAGCCTGCTCCCGATCCGGGTCATGCTGTTGGTTGTGGCGTTGGCCTTGGGCGTGTCGGCGGGGTGCGGCTCTCGCTCGCTGGAGTTTGAGCCGCAGAGTTGGCCGGGGGTTGCGTCCGTGATCCGGCCGAATCCGGACGGCGGGGGCTACGCGGGCACAGCTTTGGTTTCTGGGAACCGGGGGCTGACCGCGGCACACTTATTTTACATCAAGGACGATCAACTGTACGAGGGGCCGGTGTACACACGGGGTGCGTTCGCCGAGGCTCGCTTGATCTCCCACGGCACAGTCCGGGAGGCGTCCTCGGCGGCGTCGTCGGAGTTCGCGGAGAGCATGCGCCGCTGGCGGGAAGACTGGGCGGCGTACGAGACGATCGGATCGGAGCCCGCCCCAGAGGCGGCGTGGCGGCCGATGGGCTACAGGGCGCACCACGGGAACCGGGTGTACGTCGTGCGCAGCCGATACCGGCGGTCCGGCGAGCGGCGCGAGGTTGCGAGCCTGCGGATCATCGAGCCCCCGTCCTCGGCGCGCGAGGACCTTCCGGAAAACGTGCTGATCGGGATCGAGACCCGGCGGGGCGCGAGATTGTCCGCTGGCTGGTCCGGCTCGTTTGTCGGGCGGTACCGGACGCACGATGACACGTGGGAATTCGTCGGCATCGTGGTCGGGCGGCTCGGGAACAAGTACCCGCATGCGTTCGTCATCATCCGCCCGCCGGAGGAGGTGATCCGGTGGTTGCTGGAGGGGGATGCGTCAGAAGCGGACGGATTTGGCGAGGTTGCTTCGGAATGGGGTGGGGGATGATGCGTGGGATTTTGGGCTGCGTCTGTTTGTTCTGGTGTGCTCTACTCGGCGCGGGGTGCGCGTCGCGGGTGCCGATGCCGGAGTCTGTTCCGGTTGTGGTGAGCGTCTTGATTCCGGATCCGGGGACCGATGATGCCTCGCGGCGTGTGAGCGGAACCGTCGTGGGGCGTCGGGTGCTCACGGCTGCGCATGTGCTCGTGATCGATGCCGATGGCGCAGTGGACATGGACTGGTTGGAAGTCCGCCGAGCGCAGACACAAGTACGCTCGGTTCACCACGGCGACTTGGCGAGCGTCGCGACCATGGAAGATCCCGGCGAACCGCTTGGGAATTTTTTGCACGACTGGCTCGCCTTTGAGGCGCACTGGCGGGTGGATAACACCCCGCCCGTATGGGAGATGGGCGACGGGCATGTTGTGAACGGGGAGACGCTTTACGCCATCCGCGCCCGCGGCCATTGGGCAGGTGAGCATGAAGTGATCCGTTTGCGGGCGCGAGTAGCTGAATCGGTTAATGACGAGCCGATGCCCGTGGGCATGCTGTTTGTTTCGCCGCGTGGGCGGAACCCGGGGCGGGGTTGGTCCGGCTCGTTCGTCGGGCGGTACGACGCCGAGGCCGACCGCTGGGTGTTTGTCGGCATGCTCGTCGGCCGTACGAGGCAGACCAACGGGCGAAAACTGTTCATCGTGATCCGCCCGCCGGAGGAGGTGATCCGGTGGTTGTTGGAAGGGGATGTGTCGACGGCTCGTGGGGGCGGAGGATGAGCATGGGAAGGGGCGGGAGTGTGGGAGCACTGACCTCTCGGAAGAGGTCAGTAGCACAGCCGGCTTATTGCTTCGATTCCGCGAAGACGTGGACGCGGTGCCCTCGGGCTTGGAGGCCTCGCTCCCGGCAGAGACGTTCGATGGCGGCCGCCAGCTCGGGCATGTCCACCGGCTCGACCTCGTCGGTGTCGACGCGGATCAGGAGCACCTGTGGGCGACGCCCGTAAACGAGCTGGTAGCGGGCGTGCTCGCTGTCGATCGCGACGCGTTGCAGGATCCCGGCCTCCAGCAGCAGCTTGATCGTCCGGTAGACCGTCGCCTTGGAGACGCGGAAGCCGGCGTCCTTCAGGTCGTCCATCAGGCGCTCGGCCTCGAACAGCCCGTCGAGCTGGATGATCGTGTCGAGCACCTGGGCCCGCTCGGGCGTGTACTTGAGCCCCTCGCTCTTGAGCTTGCGCCGGAAGACGGCGCAGAGGGGCTCGATGATCTCCAACTCGCCCGACTCGCCCGCCCGCGGCAGTTCCATGGAGTCAAGCGTAGCCCGCGGGGCGGTGCGGCACGCCGGGCGAAGGCGGGCGGGCCGACGGGGGCGATCGCTACACTCCGCGCGTGCCGACGCCTCGCGCGACCAGCCCGCAATCCGACCACCCCGCGGACCGCGACCGCGGGGCGCGGGGGAAGGCGTGCCTGCTCGCGGGCGTGGGCCTGCTGGTCGTGGGGGGGGTGCTCGCGGATTGGGGGAGCGAGACGGCGTTCGGGCTCGGGCTCATGGTCGTGATCGAGCGGTGGCTCGTCGGGGGCACTCTCGCGGGAGCGTACTTGCTCGCGGCGTTTGGCTACGGCGGGATGATCGCGAAGCGATTGCTCGGCGGGGCGTCCGGCGGGGCGGCGATCGCGATGGCGATCGGGCTCGCGGCGATGCTCACGCTCAGCCACGCGCTCGGCGTGCTCGGACTGCTCGGGGCGAACGCGATCGGGCGAACCGTCGCGATCGCGACCATCGCGCTCGGCGTCGGGCTGGCGGTTTGGGCCTGGCGAAGCGGAGCGTCGGCAGGCAGTGTGCGCTTCGGGCGTTTGCATATGGGCGGGCTTGTGTGCTTCGCGGCGTTGCCCGCGTTGGGCGTGCTGTGGGTCGCGTCGGCGGTGCCGCCGGGGTGGTTGTGGGGGAGCGAGTTCGGCGGGTACGACACGCTGAGCTATCACCTGCAACTCCCGCAGGAGTGGCTCGAAAGCGGTCGCCTGTGGCCGCTGGCGCACAACGTGTACAGCTTCCTCCCCGGGTACGCCGAGGCGGCGTGGCTGCACATGGCGTGCGCGTCGTTCGCGCCGGGGGAGCCCGGGGGGCTCTCGGCCCCGCGTGGGATGCTCACCGGTGCGCCGGTCTATGGCGCACAGATGCTCTCGGCGATGGTCGCGGTTGTCGCGGCGTGGATCGTCGGCGCGACAGCCGCGGCTTTTGTGAGCCGTACTTTTGACGACTGCGCGCACGAGCCGTCCGAGACTTCGTGTCGTGCTGACGCCGGGTGGATCGCGGCGTGGTTCGCGGGGCTGCTCGTGCTCGCGACGCCGTGGAGCGTGGTGACGGGGTCGATGGCGTATCACGAGATGTACGTCGTTGCGCTCGGCGCGGGGGCGATGCTGGTATCGATCTTGCCGGGGGTGGATCCCGCGCGGCGGTGGTTGTTGGCTGCGGCCCTGGTCGGTGTCGCGTGCGGGGCGAAGCCGACGGCGATCCTGATGCTGACGCCGCCGGTCGCGATGGCGCTGCTCTGGACGGCTGCGCAGGAAACCCGCGGGCAGCGGCTCGGCGAGCGCGCCCATCGTCTTGCGCGCCCGGTGGCGGTGGGGCTCGTTGTGGGGCTTGTCGCGCTCTCGCCCTGGTTGGTGCGGAACGCGGCGGCGTCGGGAAACCCGGTCTTTCCGTTCGCGTCGGGTGTCTTCGGGACGGCGCACTGGTCGCCCGCGCAGCACGAGCGGTACGCCGCCGCTCACCGGGCGGAGGGGTCGATCGGCGAACGCTTGCAGCTCGCGGTCTGGCCCGAGCCGGCGGGTGAGGGCGCGTCCGCGCAGCCGCTGCGTCAGCGCCATCGGGGGATGCTGCACCCGCAGTGGGGGCTGCTGTTCCCCCTCGCTGGGGCGGCGGCCGCGGGATTGCTATTGACGCGCGCGACACGCGGCGCGGGGGCGGTGCTCGGGCTGGGCTTGCTCGCGCAGCTCGCAGTCTGGCTCGCGTGCACGCACGTGCAGTCGCGGTTCTTGCTGCCGTCGATCGTGCTGGCGGCCCCCGTTGCAGGGCTTGCGATCGGGGCGCTCGCGGCGTGTGGCCGCTCGATAGGCGTGGTCATGGTCGGTGCTGGGGTGCTTGTGCTGGCGCAATCGATGACGACGGCGTATCTGTTCGCGACCGAACGCGAAGGGCGTCCGGTGCTGCCGCTGCTGTCCGGGGTGGAGGGGTACACGGGGGATCTCGCACGCGAGACGTTGCCGCGGCTTGGCGAGGGCGAGCGGGACGCGTTGATGAGCGATCAGTCGCCGGTGGCGCTGGCGAACCTGATGCTGCCGGCGGGCTCGCGGTTGATGCTGCTGGGGGACGCGACGCCGCTGTATCTACGCGTGGCGCACGACTATCGCACGGTGTGGGACGCGTGGCCGGTGGGCGACGAGGCCGGCGTGCCGCCGCACCGGTGGTCGAACGCGCTCGCCGACGCCGGCGCGACGCACGCGCTGGTCAATCTCGCGGAGCTTTCGCGTCTGGAACGCAGCGGCTACGTGCCGCCCGGCGTCGGCCCGGCGTCGGCCTCGCTGTGGCTCGCGATCGTGGAGGAGCAGCGCGAGGGGCGTGTGCTGCGCGCATGGCCGCGCGGCTCGGTGCTGCTCGAGTTGCACCGCGATCGCCTGCTTCGTCCGGAGCGACGCCCGTGAAACCTGCCACGCGACGGATCGTGCGCACGGGCGTCCAACTGCTCGGCTTCCTGCTCGGCCTGGCCCTGCTCGGCTGGTGCGCGCAGCTCGCGCTCAGCCCGGACAACCGCGAACAGCTCGACCGCCTCGCCGATGCGGGCGCGGGCCCGGTGCTCGCGCTCGTTGGGCTCAGCGCGGCGAGCCTCGTGCTCAACGGCTTGTCGTTCTGGGTCGCGGTGCGCCCCGTGCACCGGCTGCGGGCGTTGGACGTCGTCGCGGTCAACGCCATGGCCTCGTTTCTCGCATTTTTGCCGTTTAAAATAGGCCTGTTGCTCCGCGTGCTGATTCACCGCAAGCGTGACGGCGTGCCGCTGCTGACGATCGGCGCGTGGTTCGCGGCCGTCGCGCTCGTGCTGCTGGTCTCGCTCGCGCCGCTGGTCGCGGTCAGCCTGTGGCGTCCCTCGGTCGACGCCGTCTGGTTCATCGCCGGCGGCGCGGGTGTCACGGCGTGCGCGGCGGCGCTGATTCTGGCGAGCCGCGTGTTCGCGGGCGATCGCGGCCTGGTGCGGATCCACGCGATCGCGGACCGCCTGCCGATCGCCGGGCGGCTGACGCGAACGGTCGCGTTCGGGCACGTGCACCACGGGTTCGCGATGACCGGCGACGCGCGGGCGGTCGCGGGCGGGATCGGGTTCCGCGTCGCGGACGCGCTGGTGCAGTCGGCTCGACTCTGGATCGCGGCCGAAGTGCTGGGGGTCGAGCTGACGATCGGCTCGGCGGTCGTGCTGGCCCTCGGCTACTTCATGGTCGGGATGCTGAGCCCGTTCGGGATGCTCGGCACGCGCGAGGCGGGGGCGGCGGGGATCGCGGTGGCGCTCGGCGTCGGCGGCGAGGCGTTCGCGCCCACGGCGCTGCTCGTCGGCGCGGTCGACGCGGTGACGGCGCTCATCGGGGCGGCGATCGGGGGCGTTTGGCTCCGCCCGGACCGCCTGCTCCGCGTCCGCTCCGAAGCGCCGGTCGATCAGGCACGCGGGTGAACGTTCCTACGATCCGTGCATCCATGCGACTCGCCCTCTGCCAGCTCAACCCGACCGTCGGCGACCTTGCCGGGAACACGCGATTGGCGATCGACGCGATCCGCAAGGCGCACGATCAGGGCGCACGCCTGATCGCGCTACCGGAGCTTTCGATCTGCGGCTACCCGCCGCGGGATCTGCTGCTGATGGAGGGCTTCGTCGGCGCGTGCGAGCGTGCGGCGGACGAGCTGGGGCGCGAGGCTGGTGCGTTCACCGACGCGACGATCGTGCTCGGCACGCCGCTGGGCAATCCTGACGGCTCAACGGTCAACGCCTTGATCGCGTTTCGTGCGGGTGATCGCATCGCGACATACCGCAAGCGCCTGCTCCCGACGTACGACGTGTTTGATGAGGACCGGTATTTTGAGCCGGGCGACGAGGCGTGCGTGATCGAGGTGGGGGGCGTGCGGGTCGGGCTGGCGATCTGCGAGGATTTGTGGCAGGGCGAGGACGCGGGGTTCAAGAGCCGGTATGCGCGGTGCGCCGACCCGGTCGCGGCGCTCGCGTCGGCGGGGGCGCAGGTGTTGGTCGTGCCCTCGGCCAGCCCGTTCGTGCTGGGCAAGGGGCTGCGCCATCACCGCGTGCTCGCGAGCCGTGCCGAGCGTCACGGCCTCTGGGTCGCGAGCGTGAATCAGGTCGGCGGGAACGACGACCTGATTTTCGACGGCTATTCGACGGTGCACGCGCCGAACGGGCGTGTCACGGCCGCCGGCCCGGGCTTCGAGCCCGCGGTCGTGATCGCTGACATCGACCCGCGCGTGCGCACGCCCGAGCGCCCGATCGATGACCCGCGACTCGCGTGCGAGCCGGAGCGTCTGGCGTTTCACGCGCTGCGGGTCGGCGTGCGCGATTATCTGCGCAAGACGGGCTTTGCCGAGGCCGTGCTCGGGCTCAGCGGCGGGATCGACTCCGCGGTGACGGGCGCGATCGCGGTCGCCGCCCTCGGCGCGGATCGCGTTGTCGGCGTCGCGATGCCGAGCGTTTACTCCAGCTCGCACTCGATCGAGGACGCGAACGACCTCGCGGAGCGGCTGGGCATCCCGTGCCCGATCGCGCCGATCGGGGAGCCGCTGGAAGGCTTTCAGCGTGCGCTCGACCCGCTCTTTGCCGAGCTCGGTCACGGCGCCATCGGCGCGAGCCGGCCCGACGTGGCGGAGGAGAACCTGCAATCCCGCGTTCGCGGCGCGTTGATGATGGCGCTCAGCAACCGGACCGGCGCCATCCTGCTCACGACCGGGAACAAGAGCGAGCTGGCGGTGGGCTACTGCACGCTCTACGGCGACATGAACGGCGGGCTGGCGGTGCTGAGCGATTGCACGAAGCAGCTTGTTTACGCGCTCGCCCGCTGGATCAACGCGCACCACGCCGAGTGCGGGTTTGCGAGGCCGCCGATCCCGGAGCGCACGATCGAGAAGCCGCCGAGCGCGGAGCTGGCGCCGGATCAGCTCGACAGCGATTCGCTCCCGGCGTATGAAGAGCTCGACGCGATCGTGGAGCGGCGTATCGAGCGTCATCAGTCGGCGGAGACGATCGCGCGCGAGGCCGGCATCGACGCGGCGACCGTCGCGAGGATCGTGCGGTTGATCGACGTGAACGAGTACAAGCGGAAGCAGACGGCCGTGGGCTTGAAGATCACCAGCGTCGCCTTCGGCCCCGGGCGGCGCATGCCCATCGCGCAACGCTGGCGCGAGTGATCCAAGGTGGCACGGGTCTCCGCCCCGTGTCTGCCCTCCCCACGCACGGGATGGCCTCGCAAGCCCCTACACTTTTCGCGTGGACCCCGACGACCACGTGTGCCTGTGTTTCCGCGTCAGCCTGCGGAAGATCCGGACGTATCTCCACCGCGAGAACCCGGCGGTGGCGTCGCTGATCAGCGAGTGCCTGTCGGCGGGGACGGGTTGCCAGTGGTGCGTCCCGTTTTTGAAGCATCTGCACGCGCAGCACCAGCGCGGCGAAGAGCCGGACCTGAAGATCAGCCCGCAGCAATACGCCGACTCGCGCGTGACCTACCGGCGCACGGGCGAGCGTCCGCCGGGCGACGGGGCGGACGCCGGCTCGGCATGAGACGTTCGCGCTGAGGCGGGTTGGTCAGGCGTTTCTGGCCGAATCGAGCCCGTCGAAGATCTCGATCTTGTATTCGCCCTTGACGATGTCGTCGAGGACGCGTTCGGGCATGGTGAGCGAGAGCCGCGCGGGTTGCTTGAGCTCGATCTCGCCGCAGAGCTCGTGCCGGCTCTGGCGGTAGGCGAGCGCCCAATCGACCTCGAAGGTGCCGACGGGCTCGCCGCAGCGGCTTCGGAGCTGATCGCCCTGGCCGCGGATCCATCGGACGGCGGCCGCGAGCTCGAACTCGACCGGCTGCCCTTGCGATTCGGGCGCGACGGCGACGGGCTGGTGGACGACGCCGAACGCGCCGCCCCCGACGCGGAGCGCGACGTGGATATCCCGCCCCCCGCGGTGGCTGCAGACCGTGCGCTCCGGCGGGCGGAGGTGGATGATCGCCTCGCACTCGCCGGCGTATCGGTTCTGGTAATAGAGGCTGATCTCGGCGCGCTGTCGCCCGCCCTCCTCGTGCGAGACGCGGATCAGAGGGCGGAAGCAGAGCCCGTCGCGCTCGAAGTAAGCGCCCGGGGCGACCTGTGCGAGCCGATCGGGCGCCTGATCGCGGATCTTGAACTCGTAGAGCGCGAAGGCGCTGGTCATCAGCAGGAACGAGAGGGCGAGCAGGCGCGAGATGCGCCCGGCCTCGCCCGCGAGGTCGATCGCGGGGATCGCGAGCGCCAGCATCCAGGCCCAGAGCGCCCACGCGCCCGCGAGTGTGAGCGCGAGCACCGCGATAAACCGCCACCGTTCACGCATCGAGAGCCCCCTTCTCGAAGCCGTTCGCCGAGCACTCGGGCCCGCACAACAAGACGCCGCGGGCCAATGCTTTAGCATACTGGTTGGGACGCGGCGCACAAGCGCCTTCCGGCGTATCGGGCGGCGGAGCGCGTGCGCGAGCGTCATAACGACCACCGGCCGCCCGAAAGGGGCGGCCGGTGGTCCGTCGTGGCAGGTGACGAGCGCGGGGCGATCGCTCCGGGGCGGATTGCTCAGGTGTCCAGCTCGCGGAGGCCGATGCCCAGCTCGGTCAGCTTCTCCTTGACCTCTTCGAGCGAGGTGGCGCCGAAGTTCTTGACGCCCATGAGCTCGGCCTCGGTGCGGCTGGCGAGGTCGCCCAGCGTGTGGATGTTGAGAAGCTGGAGCGCCTTGCGGGCGCGCACGCTGAGCTGGAGGTCGCCGACCGGCTTGGCGAGGACGGCCTCCTTGCCCGTGCCCTTGAGCTGATCCATGATCTGGCGACGGGCCGCCCGGTGCGCGTCCTCCAACCCCTGCCCGAGGCGGAGGTTCTTGCTGGTCAGCATCTGCTTGATCTCGATCAGCGAGCTCTCGCCGAAGTTCTTGTAGCTCATCAGCTCCGCCTCGGTGATGCGGAGCAGGTCGCCGAGCGTGCGGATGTTCATCTTCTTCAGGCACGTGCGGGCGCGGACAGAGAGCTCGAAGTCCGTCACCGGCGTGTCGAACAACGCCTTCTTCTTCAGGACGTCGCGGTCTTCCTGCTCTTCCATGATCATCGTGCGGCTCGCCTGCACGTCCTTCATGAACAGGCGGGCGCGGGCGTGGTTGGGCGCGGTCTCGAGCACCTGGCGCAGGCACCGCTCGGCCGCCCCGTACTCGCTCCGGTCCTCGTAGAGCACCGCGAGGTTCATCAAGGCGTTCAGGTGGGGCGGGGCCTGCTCGATCACACGCTCGTAGAGCGCGACCGCCTCGTCCTCCTCGCCCATCAGGTCCAGGCGGTAGGCGAGCTGGAACAGCGCCTCGGCGTGGTGCGGGTCCGTGTTGCAGGCCTTGCGCAGCTCGGCGACGCCGGCGGGGTTGTCCCCGGCTGCGAAGGCCTCGTTCGCCGCGGCGAGGTGCTTGTTCGCCGCCTCGGTGTCGCGTTGCGAGGTCTCGCTCGCGCCGATCACCATGTCCATCGGGTCGTTCGACATCAACCGCTCCTCGCGTGCGTCGCACACGCCCGCCGACGGGGCCCACCGGGCCCCGGTCCGCGTCGCTCGCCGCACGCTGAAAAATAAGCCACAGAACCTAACAGTACGCCGAGGTCAAACCCGTGACGACCGTTAATCCCAACGGAATGCGAACAAAAACGGTGTTTCGAGCTGGTTTTTTGCAGTTTTTTACGCCTCGCCCGGGAGGTTGCCGCCGGAGATGCCCGGGTCGGGCTGCTTGGGGGTGTGATCATCGTGGACGAGCTTGATGGTCTTCCACTTGCCGCCGGCGAAGCGGAAGCTGAGCAGCACGCCGAGGACGATGACAAACGCGGAGGCGCCGATCCAGGGGCCCATGGAGCCGAGCTGGGGGGCGAAGACGATCAGGGCGTGCCCGAGGACGATGATGCACGTCCAGGAGCAGACGACGGTTGCGACGCCGGGCCAGACGGTGTCGCCCGCGCCGCGGAGGGCGCCGCTGAGGACAATCGCGATCGCGTCGAAGACCTGGAAGACGGCGGCGGCGATCATGACCGCGGCCCCGATCGAGACCATCCGCGCCGTCTCCTCGGAGCTGAGGCCCTCGGGGAGGAACAGGCGGACCATGGGCTCGCGGAAGATCACGAACGCGCCGGCGCACAGGCCCATGTAGACCACACCGATCTGGAGCCCGAGCTTGGCGCGGGCGGCTGCCAGGTCCGGGCGGCCCATGCCCATGCAGCGCCCCACGATCGCCGTCACCCCGATCGACAGACCCACCGCGGGCATGAAGCTCAGGTGCATGTAGCGCAGCGCGATCCACCCCGCGGCGTTGTGCGCCACGCCCGCCTCGGTGACCTCCGCCTGGGTGAGCACGCCCGGGCCGCCGGCGGCGTGGACGGCCGCCGCCTCGCCGCCCGCTTTGAGCATCACCGCCATCAGATAGCCCCAGCAGGCCATCTCGTTGACGAACATCAGACCGCCGGGCCACCCGATCCGCAGCACGTTCTTGAACGCGCCCCACCCGCACCGCCAGGCCGCCCGCGTCGCGTACTTCGCGTTCATCGGGCCCAGGAAGATCGCGATCGGGATCAGGAACTCGACCGCCGTCCCGAGCAGCGTCCCGAGCGCTGCTCCCGCAACGCCCATCGCGGGGATGCCCAGCGCCCCCGCGAAGGAGGCCGTCAGTTCGAAGAACCATCCGAAGGGCCCAACGCTCATCCCCTCCCCGGGCCCCTCGCCCCCGAAGATCAGCACCGCGTTCGCGAACACGTTCACGACCTGCGCCAGCAGCACCGCGGACATCACCACCAGCGGGCGGTGCATCCCGTAGAAATAGTGCGCCACCGCCCGCGCCCCGAGCGTGAAAAACGCCCCGAAAAACAGGATCTGCGCGTAGCGGCTCTCCAGCTCCAGCAACCGCCCGCCGTGCCCGCCCATCGCGAAGATCGACGGCAAGAACGGGATCAGCGCCAGCATCGGCAGCGTCGTCATGAGCGACAGATACAGCCCGACCCACGCGTACCGCGCGCCCCGCTCCGGCGTGCCCGCGCCGAGGTGCTGGCTCACGTAGGTGTTGATCACCGTCGTCAGCCCGAGCGTGAACGAGATGGTCAGCCACATCGCCATCCCGCCGTTGCCCTGGGCCGCCAGGTACACGCCGTCGGCCCCGATGCGCGAGACCATCAGCCCGTCGATGAACTGCATCACCGTGTAGCTGGTCATCGTCACGACCGTCGGCAGCGCCACGGTCAGCATCTCGACCGCGGGGTGCTTGTGGGTCGCCAGCGCCGGCGCGTCGGGCGCGCCCGGGCCCGATGGGGCCGCCGTGCTCGCCGTCGGCATCTCCACCGGCGCGCCGCAGCTCGGGCACGTCCCCGGCGCGAGCGTCCCGCCCAGGTCCGTCCCGCACGACCGGCACAGCGTCGGCTCCGGCAGCTCCACTCGCACACGATCACTCGCCACACGCACGCTCCACGCGCGGGAGGCACGTCCCGCGCGTCATCATCCCAGCCCCGCGACGCCGACGACGCGCGACGCCCACCTGTTCACAAACAATTCTTCAGCACCAGCCCGGCGTCTCAGCGACCTGTCGAGCCGAAGCCGCCCGAGCCGCGAACGGTCTCGCCGAGCTCCTCCGCCTCCACGACCACCGCGTGCGCCACCGGCGCGATCACCATCTGCGCCACACGCATCCCGTGCTCCACCGTGAACGGCTCCGGGCCTAGGTTCATCAGCGCCACCTTCACCTCGCCCCGGTAATCCGCGTCGATCGTCCCCGGCGCGTTCGGCACGGTCACCCCGAACTTCGTGCTCAGCCCGCTGCGGGGGCGCACCTGCGCCTCATACCCCGGCGGGATCGCGACCGCGATCCCCGTTGGCACCAGCGCGATCCGCCCCGGAAAGATCTGGATCGTCTCCCCCTCGGGGAGGCACGCCGGCAGGTCGATCCCCGCCGCCAGCTCGGTCTGGTACGCCGGCAGCGACGCCCGATCGCTCAGACGCTTCACCAACACCCTCGGCCTCGACACCACGTGCTCGTCCACGAGCCAAGCGTAGACCCGGACGCCCCCGGTCGCC
Organism: Phycisphaerales bacterium; assembly: GCA_007693785.1. Classification (GTDB taxonomy): domain Bacteria; phylum Planctomycetota; class Phycisphaerae; order Phycisphaerales; family UBA1924; genus RECY01. Next base: position 41,979 of record RECY01000021.1, read on the forward strand.
CGCCGGGGTGTCGGCGTCATACCGGGATTCGGTGCGCTGCATTTGGTGTGTGGGCGGGCGGGCGCGAACGCGTCAGGCTTCGTCGCGGAGCAGCTCGAGCAGATCGTCGTGCTGCGTGGTCCGGAGGTGGGCCCCGGCGCGTTCGAGGGCGGCGACCATCCGCCGGGTGCTCTCGATCGCGTGGTCGATGCCGGTCGAGCCGGGGCACGGCACGGGCTCCCCGCGGGTGCGGAGGTGGCGACGGCTCGACGCGCGGGCGCGGAGCAGCCCGCGGAGCAGGGCCTCGGCCTTCTCGCGGGCGGCGGCCGTCTCCAGCAGCAGTTGATCCCCAGCGACCGGCGCGGGCGTGCTGGCGGGCTGCGGCTCGCGCTCGGCACGGAGCGCCGGGCCCGACTTGCTCGAGCGTCGCGTCACCGGGATGGACCCGCCGGGTGTCTCCATGACGCACCGTCATTCGGACGTTCCGGCCCGCGACTGGAGCCGACCACGCACTCCGAAGCCGAGAAGACGCGAGATGATTCCGAGAACCCCGCACCGACCGTGCGATCGGCCTGAGTCCCGTGGAGGCGTGCGTCCGCCCCCCGTCCCACGCGGGGGCGGGATGACTTCACGCAGCGCTGACGGCGGAAGGGTTTACGCGGCGGTCGCGGGCTTCGGGCCCCGCGTGGTCGGCTTGGGCTCTTCGCTCGCCGGGGCCGCACCGAGTTCGGGCACCCACCGCGTCAGCGCCGCGAGCACCTTCGCACGGTCCGTGCTCCGGCGGACCGCCCCCAGGTCGGCGATCATCGATGCCAGGTCGGTCTCTCGCTCGCCGGTGTCCGAGAGCACGCGGACGCCGGGGTGGCGCGTCCGGCTCAGCGTCTCGGCCTCGTACGCGAGGGCCTCGTGCAGCTTCTCACCCGGGCGCACGCCGGTCAGCGTGATGTCGATCCGAGGGCGGTCGCCCGGCTCGCCGATCCAGCCCGCGAGCTCGTTGCTCGCCCCCGCCTCCACGATGCGGGGCGCAAACCCGTGCAGGCGCACGAACCGCTCGGCGAGGTCCACGATCCGCACCGGCTCGCCCATGTCCAGGACGAAGACCTCCCCGCGACGGTCGCCGCCCGCCATCGCCCCCGCCTGCACCACCAAGGTCGCCGCCTCGTGGATCGTCATGAAATACCGCGTCATCCGCGCGTCGGTCACCGTGATCGGCCCGCCCTCGCTGAGCTGGGCCGACCAGATCGGCAGCACACTCCCCGCCGAGCCCAGCACGTTCCCGAACCGCACCGCGCAGCGCCGCATCCGCGACGACCCCCGACGCCCGCGCACGTATAGCTCCGCCAGGCGCTTGGTCGCGCCCATCACCGAGCTCGGACGCACGGCCTTGTCGGTCGAGACCAGCACGAAACGCTCGGCTCCCACCAGCTCCGCTGCGTCCAGCACGCTCCGCGTCCCAAACAGGTTGTTCATCACCGCGTGAGCGGGGTGGTCCTCCATCAGCGGCACGTGCTTGTGCGCCGCCGCGTGAAACACCACGTGCGGGCGCAGACGCTCGAACTGATGAGCCGTCGCGCGCTCGTCCACGACGTCGTGCAGCACGGCCTTTCGGGCCAGTTCCGGGTGCCTGCGGGCGAGCTGGCGGTCGATCTCGAACAGCGCGTTCTCGCTGCGCTCCATCAGCGCGAGCATCTCGGGCTCAAAGGTCGCGACGATGCGGGCCAGCTCGGAGCCGATCGACCCGCCCGCGCCGGTGATCAGCACGCGCTTCCCGCGGAGGGCGGCCAGGGCCGCAACCCGGTCGATGCCGTACGGCTCACGCCCGATCAGGGCTGCGAGGTCCAGTGTCGAGCCCGCCAGCGGTGAGCCGTGCGGCCCCGCGACGCCTCCGACGGGCATCGGCGTGATCCGGTCAGACGTCGTCGTCGTCGCCCCGCGCCCGGCGACCAGTTCGCTCACCATCGGCACCACCCGTGCTTCGATCCCGAGGCGGGCCAGCTCGTCACAGACCGCCCGAGAAACCGATCGGGCCTCCGCCGGGAGCGTGACCAGCGCCGCCGTGAACCCGAGGGCCTCGTGCACCGACGCCAACTCGCCGGAGCGGCCGAGCACCGGGAGCCCGGCGACGGTGTGCTCCCCCCGGTGGTCTTCCAACAAACAGCCCAGAACGCCGGGCGAGGACGCGAGGGCGTGCATGTGCCCGGCCAATTCCGAGACCGCAGCCGACGTGCCGATGACCACCACCGCCTCACCGGTGCCCGTTTCCGGGGGTGGATTGGTGCGTCCGGGCGTCTCGGCTTCGGGCATCGTGCAGACCTCCTGATATCCGCAACGCTTATCGGTTCCGCTCCCCCTCGGGCCTGAGAGCAAGGCATGAGTCCGGCAGGATTTGCGCGGTTTTGCACCGGCGTCGCTCGCCCGAGGGCTCTCGGACCCGACGCCCGGCGCTAAACCCGTCACGCCCACGCGCCGCCGGAGGCCTCGGGGCGTTTTCTGTGTTGGAAACTGCGAGGGGATCGCAACAATTTCGTTGGCCCTAGCTAACATGCGGCCCCCCCGTGCGATTGTCCCGGGTGGTTGCCGATCGCCGCACCCCATCGCGGAGGGGAAACGTCGCGTTGCAGGACCTGTTCTGGTTCATCCTGGTGGTGGTGGCGACGGTCGCGGCCGGGTGGCTGGCGATCGGGCTCGGGAGGCTGATCTCGGTCTTCGAGCACGGCCCGCGCTCGGACGACCCGCTCTTCAACATGGGGCAGCGGATCGCGCGCTGGTACGCCCGTCGCGTCCACCGGTTGGAGGTCGAGGGGTACGAGCACCTCGCGGACGCCGCCAGCCGCGAGGGCGGGATCGTCCTCGTCGCGAATCACACCGCGGGTGTGGACCCAGTGCTGATCCAGGCGGTCGCCCCGCTGGACGTCCGCTGGATGATGGCGGAGGACATGCGCCTGCCCGCCTTGGAAGGCTTCTGGCGCTGGATGCGGATCATCTTCGTCCCCCGTGAGACCGGCGAGGAGGTCACGGCTGAGCGAGCCGGCGAGCGTGGGAGCGACCGGGGCGAGAGCGTGCGGGAGGCGATCCGTCACGTGCAGGCCGGCGGCGTGCTCGGGCTTTTCCCCGAGGGTGGGATCGAGCGCCCCGAGCGGACGCTGCTCCCCTTTATGCCCGGGCTCGGGCTCATCGTCGCCCGCACGCGGGCCCCGGTGCTGCCGGTGGTGGTGGAGGGGACGCCGCAGGTCGATCCGGCATGGTCGAGCCTCTGGCGACGAAGCCGAAGCAAGCTGACCTTCCTCCCGGTCATCGAGCCCGACGAGTGGCGGTCACGCGGTCGCGGCGTCGCGTCCGAGCTGCGGGACCGCTACGCGGCGCACACCGGCTGGCCCACCAGCGAACGACCGGCGGGGATCATCCCCGGCAAGGGCGTGCCCGAACGTGCATCCGCACGAGCCTCCGCGCGCGGACGCCCGCCCGGGGCCGGCTGAATTCGTGTTCGCTTTGCCGGGCGGCTGAGTCGCGCGGGATCAGTGCTCGGACGCGCGCAGCTCGCGGAGGCGTTCCAGCCGGGCGCGGTGCATCGGCTCGTCCGGCTCCAGGACGGTCAACGCCCGGATGTGGCGCTCGGCCCGGGGGATGTCACGCTGCACGAGCGAGATGCGGGCCGCGAAGTCGCGGTACTCGGCGTTGAATGGGCTGATCCGCACCGCGCGTTCGGCCTTCTCCAGCGCCGGCGTCCGCGCCCCCGCGTCCGCGTACAGACGCGCCAGTTCGATCGCGTACACCGGTGAATACACCTCGCGCACGTCCAGCCACTCCAGGTGCGGGATGACGCCCTCGGGCGAACGCCCGCTCGCGATCGCCTCGCCGGAGCGGTAGAGCGTCACCAGCATCCGGTGCGGCAGCTCCGCGACCGGGCGGGCCTCGGCGTACCGCTCCAGAAGCTCCAGCATCGAGGCGTCCGGACGCCCGTTGCGGCGTTCCAGTTCCGCTCGCACCTTCAGGCCGAGCAGCTTCGGATGGGCCGGGTGCTCGTCGAGCCAGGCGTCGAGCTGGGCGGGCGTGACGCGCGGGAGGCTGTCCGCGTCGATCGTGGTGATGGGGCCGAGGTCGAAGACCGGCTCGGCGTCGGGGTCGAAGACGAAGCCGCGCCGGGCGGGGGCGTCCTGCTCGCCCTCGTCGTCGCGCATCGCCGCGATTGCCGCTCGTGTGCGCAGCGCCTCCACGCTCGGCACGCCCCGCGGCAGCGCCAGCCCCCACGCGACAACCTGCTCGCCCGCCCACGCCATGAACGACTCGTAGAAATCGGCTTCGCGCACGCCGAGCGCGTTTTCGAACGCCCGCGGCTGGAGCAGGCCCTCCGCGACCGCGTCCATAAACCGCAGCGGCGCTTCGTCGCCGAAGCGCTCGATCATGAACTCGTACATCCAGTGCGACTGCGCGTACGCCAGCGCGCGATCCGTCGGCTTCTCCGGGCGGATGAAGCCCAGGTTGATCCGGTCCATCGTGAACAGCTCGCCCGCCGCGTACGCGCCCGCGAGCAGGCGCGCGCGCTGCTCGTCGCGCGGGGCGTCCTCGAGATGCACGGCCGCCGCCTCGGTCAGCCAGTGCGGGATGCGGTTATTCGTGCGGCTCAGCGTCACGGTATGGACGTACTCGTGACGCACCACGCGGAGCCAGTCGTACGGGCCCGTGCTCGACCGCGGCCCGCTCTTCGGGCTCTCCATCGCGATCACGCGCCCCGTCGCCGCCGCGACGGTGAAGATCTTCGGCATCCCCGTGATGCGCACGCTGAACCACGCGTGGTCGGGCATCAGCTCGATCAGCGTCCGCTCGCTCGGCACGTGGCGGATGCTCCCAGGCGCGTCGCCGGTCACGCGCTCGTGCATCGCCTCCAGCTCCACGAGCATCTCTTCCGCGAGCACGCGGTCGATCCCCGGGCGGAACCGCACGCGGAAGTGCTCGCTGTCGAGCGTGTCGTAGGTGAGCAGCTCGGTGAACAGGCGCAGCGCATTGTCGACGCGGGTGTGGAACGGGTCGAGCCGGGCCGCGGTGCGGAGCGCGTCGAGCGCCGCCGAGTCGCGCCCCCACTGCATCTCCAGCATGCCCAGCTCGATCCACCCCTCCGCCCGGTTGGGCTCGAGTTCCACGGCTCGGTTCAGGAACGCCGACGCCTCGGCGTACTGGCGTGCGTCGCTGAGCGCCACGCCCACCGCGAGCGCCGCGTCGGCCAGCCCCGGCGAACGCTCGGCGAACGCGTCCACACGCCGTTGGGCCTCGTCGAAGTCAAAGGCCCGAGCCGCGGCCGCCGCGTGCAGTGAAAGTGCGCCCTGGTGGTTCGGGAATCTTTCCAGCACGCCCGCGAGCTCGCGCTCGGCGGTTTCCGGGTCGCCCACGCGCAGGGCCGCCCGGGCGCGCACGAGCGCGCCCGCGGCGCTCGGGCCCGCGTCCAGCTCGCCCGTCAGCTCGTCGAGGCGACCCGCGATCGCGGTCGCCGCGTCGAAGCCGAAGGTGTCCACCTGCTGCTCGGCGATCAAACGCCAAGCCGGCGCGAGGCGCGGGTGGTGACGCAGCGCCTCGGTGATCGCGGCCCGCGCCTCGGCGGGGTTGCTCTTGGCTTGCAGCACCTCGGCTTCCAGCAAACGCACCCGCCACGAGAGCGGTGCCCCCTGGCGCGCCTGCCCGAGGGCGCCGATGATCCCGTGAAAATCGCCGGCCGCGTGCTGCGCGCCCTCCACGCGCGTGCGCACGAGCCCCGCGCGCAACGCCTCGACGAGGGCCGACGCGTCCTCGCCCGACATCGACGCCCGGTCCTCGACGGCACGCGCCGCCTCGCGGGCCGCGTCTTCCGTGCGGCCGAGCACGAGCAACGACTCGGCCCTCAGGCGCAACGCGCGGATGCTATCGAGATCGTTTAGCAGATCGAGCGCCGCCTCACCTTCGCCGATCGCGACCAGCGCCTCGGCACGGTCAAGCGGGTCCGCGCCTTCATCTTGCAACGATGGATGGTCCCACGCGCCGACCGCAATCGCGGCCTTGGCGGCCCAGCGCGGGTCGCTCAGGTCCGCCTCGGTCCAGAGCCCGTGCTCGAGCCGCAGCGCGCGCGATTCGTCCTCGGTCAGGAACGGCGCGGAGACGGCGCGCAGGAGCGAGCGGGCCGGCTCGATCGTGGGCGCACGAGGCGCTTCGTCGCTCGCGGGCGCGGTCGCGTGGACCTGCGCGATCGCGAGCGGGGCAGCGCTTGCGAAGACCAAGGCGGCCGCAAGCGTGCGCATGAAACCAATCGGCCCGCACGTGATCATCAGCGCCCGCCCTCGCCGCGCCAGGGCTCGACGCGGACGTCCCACCCGCTCCCGGGGCGCGGGGTCTGGATGTTGAAGATGCCCGGCTCGATCTCGGCCGCCTCGTTCTGGCGCACGTCAACGAGCTGCACGAAGCTCTCGTCCCCCTCGGCGCTCACCGTGCGTGCCAGGCGAGGGAGCAGCGTGTCCGTCCGGTACCAGACCTCGACCTCGCGCGCGCTCGCCCCGGGATCGCGCGGGATCAGGCGGAGGCGGTAGGTCCCGGCTTCGCGCGTCACGAATCCCGCGAGGCTCTCGTTCAGATCCTCGGCCGGATCGACCATCGACGCCTCATACTCCGCGAGGATGTCGTCCCGCTTCTGCCCGATCGGGAGCGGGAACGGGCCCTCGCCGACCTTCAACGGGTCGAACACCTCGCCCGGCGGGACGACCTGGCGCTTGATGAACTGGCGCGAGCCCGGCGTCCGCTCGACGAACCACTCGCCGTCGAAGACGTAGTCCTTGATCTCCTCCTCGACGCGCCCGCCCTGCAGGATCAGCGTTTCGAAACGCACCGCAAAACGTTTCATCTCGATCACAGGTCTCGGCCCGGCGGAGCTGATCAGAGTTGCTTTCTCGTAAAAGAGCTGCCCTTGGCGCGTCTGCGTGTCGCCTGCGATCGCGAACGTGCGGGTGTACTGGACGCGGGCGGTGAGATTCGAGATATCGCCGCCGGCCGACTCGAGCGCACGGAGCAGGTCGTCGACCGACGCGATCTCGCCCGGCTCGCCTTGCTCCCCTTGCACATGGGCAGCTGCGCCGGCTCGCTCCGGCTGGGCAATCGCGGTGTGAGTCAGCGCGGGCGGGACGAGGGCGAGCACGCCCAGCGTGATCGTCGCGGCGGCGTGTCGGAACGGGGTCTGCATCCGTGCGTCTCCGTGGTGCGTGGGCGGGTTGGGTGCCGAGTCACGGGGCGTCGCCTCACCCTGTGTCTCTATCGGCTCGATCGCGCCCGCGTTGCGGCATCTGAACATGATCCGTACGCGGGCGGGTCAGTCGTCGTTCGTATCGCCCTCGTCGTCATCGGAAAAGGGTTCTGCGGGGTTGTGCAGGGCGGTCAGGAAGTCCCGCAGGATCGTGGCGGCCGCGATCGCGTCGCGGCGGGTTTTTTTCTGCCCGTGCGTCATCCCGGTGCGGGCCATCTGCCAGTCCGCGTCGGCGGTGGTCAGGCGTTCGTCCTGAAAATGGACCCTGCGCCCCGTGCGCGAGGCGACGCGGTCGGCCATCGCGCGCACGCGCTTCGCGCGCACGCCCTCGGAGCCGTCCATGTTGATGGGCAGCCCGAAGACCAGCTCGTCGCCCCGGTTCAGGTATTCCTCGATCGCCCGCTCGATCTCGCGCTCCAGGCTCATCCCCCCGGCGTGCTCGATGGGGGTTTCGGTCGCGCCCGCCGGCTGCACCAGCCCCGTCACGTCATCGCCCACGGCAAAGCCCGTGCGACGGTCCCCGAGATCGATCGCGAGATATCGCAGAAGAGTCTCCAAGTAGCCATCAGCCATCAGGGATCAGCCATCAGTGAGGGCCAGGGACATGATCGCGAAGCCTGATGGCCGATCCCTGATCCCTGATGGCTTCCCCAGTCCTACGTCAATTCCGGCGGCAGCCGCCCGTGCAGCAGCTTCAGCGCCTCCGCCTTCGCCTTCGGCATCACCAGCGTCGCGTCCTTCGTGCGCACGACCACGAGCCCTTCGCACCCCAGCAGCGAGACGGTGTGCCCGTCGCGCTCGCCGTCGACGATCAGATTGTCCCGGCTCTCGACCGCGAGCACGCGACCAGCGCTCACCGCACGGTTGCCCGCCTGATCCGGCGTCACCGTCTCGGCATAACTCGGCCAGCTCCCCACGTCCAGCCACGTGAGGTCCATCTCCACCGTCACCACCGAGACGTCCTTGTCGCGGCTCGCCGGCTCCATCACGGCGTAGTCCACGCTGATCTTCGGGAGCGTCGGGTAGATCTTGCCCAAGACCTCGTCCCGCTGCTTCGTGCTCCACGCCTGCTGGATCCGGCGCAGCCCCGCGCCGGACTCGGGCTTGAACCGCTCCAAGCAGTTCATGAACGTGCGCGCGCTGAAGACGAACATCCCGCTGTTCCACCCGAAGTGCCCGCTCTCGACGTACGCCTGTGCGCGCGCCTCGTCGGGCTTCTCGACGAACCGGGCGACCTTGGACGCGAGCCCGTCGTAGCCCGGCAGCTTGTCGCCCCGCTCGACATACCCGAAGCCGGTCGCCGCGTGGGTCGGCTTGATCGCGAAGGTGACCAGGCGCGACGGGTCGTCCTCGACGAGACGGAAGCCCAGGTCCATGAGCTCGCGGAACTTGCCCGCCGGCTCGATGACGTGGTCGGCCGTCAGGACGCAGAAGACCGCGCCGGGGTGCATGGTCTCGAAGACGGCGGCGGCAAACCCGACAGCGTTGACCGTGTCCCGGGCCGCGGGCTCGCCCAGGATCTGATCGCCGGCGAACGCCGGGAGCGCCGCCTCGATCGCGCCCCGGTACCCCTCGCCGGTGCAGATGTACCGCTGCTCGGGAGGGACAAGCCCCTCGAGCCGGTCGGCCGCGAGTTGGAGGAGGGACTTCGGCTCCGCGTCGCCCTCGCGCTGGATGAAGGGGAGGAGTTGTTTCGGGCGCGCCTGTCGGCTGAGCGGCCACAGCCTCGTCCCCGCGCCCCCCGCCATGATCATCGCAAAACGCATCGTGCCCGCAGGATACGCCAAAACCCGTTCGCCCGGGCGGTCGAAGCTAGCGAAGGGCGTACGCCGCGGCGACGAGCGCGTCCGCGTCGGGCTCGCCCTGCCCGGCAGCGCGGGCGGCCCGCGCGACGAGGCGTTCCGCGTCGGCCCGGGTCTCGCCTAGAGCGACCATCGCCGCGACCGCCGCCTCGGCCGGGCCCGAGGGCTCCGGGGCGAAGGCCTCCGCCCCGCGTCCCGCGCCCGGGATCGGCTCGCCGGCGTCGAGGAAGAGCTCGACCTTGCCGTGCAGGTCGGTCACGATCGTCTCGGCGAGTCGTTTGCCGATCTCGGGCAGCTCGGTCAGGGCCTTGACGTCGCGCCGCTGGATGGCGGCCGCGATCCAGGCGGGCGGGCGGGCCATCGCCTTGAGGGCCTTGCGGTGCCCGAGGCCGCGGACTTTGGTCAGGAGTTCGAAGAACTTCTGCTCGGTCGGGCTGGTGAACCCGATGAGGCGGGGCGTCAGGCTCGTCGATTGCCCCTGCGGCTCGTACTGCTCGATGGTGTGGAGCGTGAGCATGGGCGGCCCCTCGACCGCGACCACGCCGAGCAGTTGCTGGGCGAGGTGGTTTGGCAGGAGCACGCCGTACGCGAGGGGGTGGCCCTCGGGCTGGATAAGGGCCTCGAGGCCCTCGACGGATTCGCATCGTCCTGTGAGTCGTCGGATCACGGGCGTAGTAAAGCAGAAGTCGGGCACCGGGGCGGGATCGGTGCCCCGGAAACGCGGAGCCCGCCGCGGGCGGAGCTTTTCCGGGACTCGGGTGTCTTCGTTGCGGTTAGGTGTACCGGCACCGTCCGTGCCCCGGCATGGAAAAACTGCGCCGACCGCGGCGGTCGGCTGCGCGTTTCCATGGCACCGGTCGCGGAAACGCGGAGCCCGCCGCTCGGTGCCCCCTAACATTTCCTGATGAGTGACCTCTGGCAGGATCGGCGGGCGGCGCAGCGTCGGCGTGCGGAGCCGCTGGCGGTGCGGGTGCGCCCGCGGACGCTCGACGAGGTGGTCGGGCAGCGCCATCTGCTGGCCCCGGGCAAGCTGCTGCGCCGGATGCTCGAGGCCGACGCGATCACGAGCCTGATCCTCCACGGCCCGCCCGGCACGGGCAAGACGACCCTCGCCGAGCTGATCGCCGGGTACACCAAGCGGCACTTCGAGCGGGAGAACGCCGCGAGCGTGGGGGTGAAGCGGATCCGCGAGATCGCGGACCAGGCGGCGGCGAGGCTCGAAGACTCCGGCCCGCGCACGATCCTGTTCCTCGACGAGATCCACCGCTTCACCCGCGCCCAGCAGGACGTGCTGCTCGGCGACGTCGAACGCGGGACGCTGACGCTCATCGGCGCGACGACGGAGAACCCGCTCTTCGCGTGCAACTCGGCGTTGGTGAGCCGGAGCACGCTGTTCCGCCTGGAGCCGCTGACGGAAGAAGAGATCGGCGAGGTCGTCCGCCGGGCGGCGAGTGATCCGGAGCGTGGGTTCGGGAAGCTGTCGATCGAGCTGCAGGACGAGGCCGTGCGGGTGTGGGCGATGAAGAGCGACGGCGACGCGCGGCGCGCGCTCACGGCGCTGGAAGTCGCGGTGCTCAGCTCGGGCTCCGAGGCGGGCACGGGCGAGGGTCGGACGATCGTGATCGACCACGCGGTGGCGGAGGACTCGATCCAGCAGAAGGCGGCCGTCTACGACCAGACGGGCGACGAGCACTACGACGGCGCGAGCGCGATGATCAAGAGCGTCCGCGGGTCGGACCCGGACGCGGCGGTCTACTGGATCGCGCGGATGCTGGAGGGTGGGGAGGACCCGCGGTTCATCGCGCGACGCCTGGCGATCCTCGCGAGCGAGGACATCGGCAACGCCGACCCGCGCGCGATCGGGCTCGCGCTGGACGCGTGGAACGTTGTGGAGCGCGTGGGGATGCCCGAGGCGCGGATCACGCTGGCGCAGGCGGCGATCTATCTCTCACTCGCGCCCAAGAGCAACGCGTCGTACGTGGCGATCAAGGCCGCGGAAAAGGACGTGCGCGAGGGGCGGACGGTGATGGTACCGGTGCACATCCGCGATCCGAACTCCTCGCCGATCGCGCAGGCCGGGGAGGATGCGAGCGTGCGCGTGCGCGACCGGCGCGGCGAGCGGTACGCCTACTCGCACGACGCGGGGAAGGTCGAGGGGCAACGCTTCGAGGGGGGCGTGACCGGGCAGGACTACCTCGGCGTGGACGCGCGGTATTACGAGCCGACCGAGCACGGGATGGAGAAGATCCTGGCGGAGCGGTTAAAGGAGATCCGGGCGATCCGGCGCAAGCTGCGGGGCGAGGCGTGAGGGCGATCCGGCCGCATCCGCCGAAGCTCAAGCGTGCTGCTGCCAGGCCGTCGGCGTCATCGTGCTCATGACCAGGAACGTGATCGCCGCGAACAGGACGGCCGCGAGTTGGAACGGGCGGTCGCGGGCCGCCAGCTCCGTCGGGTCGTCATAGACGCCGCGCTCGACCAGCACGATGCAGCGGAGCAACGCGTACGTCGCGGGCAGGATCGAGAGCCAGAGCAGGTTGAACCCCAGCGTGTACTGGTCGGCCATCTCCTGCACATACGCGGCGTAGGTCAGCAGCGTCGCAACGGCCGTGACGACCACGCTCATCCGCAGGAGCTCGCTCGTGTAGACCGTCTGCACGGCTCGGATCGCCCCCACCTCGCCCTCGGCCGTCCGGCGCTCGCCGAGGCGCTTGCCGAACGCCAGGAACATCGCGAGGAAGAACGTGACGTTGAGCAGCCACGTGCTCGGCTCGACCGCGACGGCCGCACACCCGCCCAGCACGCGCAGCACAAACCCGATCGCCAGGCTCACCACGTCGAGCATGACCGAGTGCTTTAAAACGTACGTATAGAGGTTGACGTTGAGCACGTAGACCCCGACCGCGAGCCCGACCCACCCCGCGGCGACCGGGCCGACGGGGCCGAGCGCGACCAGGCCCACGCCGAGGCACGCCAGCACGTACAGCACGCCCGCGTACACCACCGCCGCACGCGGCGAGACCAGCCCGCTCGCGATCGGGCGGCGGCGCTTCCGCGGGTGCGCCCGGTCGGCCTCGCGATCCGACAGGTCGTTCAGCACATAGCACGCGCTCGCGGCGAAGCCAAAGGCCGCGATCGCGCCGATGATCGCCATCCAGTCCTCCGGCGTGCGGAACGCGCCGCCGTAGAAGGGGCCCAGCGCCACGAACCCCGTCTTCGCCCACTGGTGCGGGCGCGCGAGCTTGATCAGCGCGCGCACGAACGAGGCACCCGTGGCGCTTCCGGTGGCGCCCGTTGTCGCGCTCTCGCCTTCCACCGTGTTGTGCGGCGATGTCTCGTTCACAGCTTCACGCGATCGTACAGGAACCCCGGGACTAAGCGGATGATCAGCATGATCCACCGCCAGAAGAACGGCGTGTACGCCACCGCCCGCCCGCGATCGATCGCGCGGAGCGTATCGCCCGCCACCGCCTCCGGCGACGCGACCAGGAACATGCCGGGCAGCCCCCAGGTCATCGCCGTGTCGGTAAAGCCCGGCTTCACGACCGTCACGCTCGTACGCCCGCGCCAGCTCTGGCGCAGGCCTTGGGCGAACGCGTTGAGCCCGGCCTTGCTGGAGCCGTAGATAAAGTTCGACGCGCGACCGCGATCCCCCGCGACGCTGGAAACAAAGCAGACAAACGGCGTGCGCGCGCGGTCCGTCTTCCCCTTGCCCTCGCCCGCCCCCGCGAGGTGCGGTGCGAACGCCAGCGTCAGGCGCACGCAGGCGGTGAAGTTCACGTCGATCGTGCGCTGGGCGAGTTCGTGGTCACGCTCGCCGTCCTCCTGCGAAGCCATGAAGCCCTGGGCGAAGACGAGCCCGTCGATCGAGCCGAGCGTTTCGCTCGCGGAACGCACGAAACCGTCGAACGTTTCGGGGTGTTCGACGTCGAGCGTTGCGGTATGGGCGGTGATGGCGAAGCGGTGATGCAGGTCGGCCGCGTCGCGTGCGAGCTCTTCCGTGTCCCGCGCGACGAGCAGGAGCGTGTCGCCGCGGGCCGCGAGCTGGGCCGCGATGGCGCGCGCGATGCTCCCGGTTGCGCCGATGAGCACGACGCGACGCCCCCCGCCGACACTAGAGCCGCTCGCGCCGCTCACGGGACGAGCCCCAGTCGCCTGGCGAGGCTCGAGCTGAACCGCCCGCCCGGGTCCAGTCGCGTGCGCACGGCCTTGAACGTCTCGAGGCGTTCGCCCTCCATGCGTTCGAAGTCCTCGCGCGTCAGGCTCGCGTCCTTTGCGAGGTAGCGCCGCCCGCCGGCGTCGATCGTGATCGCGTCCAGCTCCCGCAGGAGTTTGTCCAGCCCGTCGCGCTGCGGGAGGTCGAGCGTCAGCGTCCACCCAGGCTTCGGGAAGCTCAGCAGCCCCTCGCCCTCGTCGCCGAATCGCTTGAGGACGGCGAGGAAGCTCGCGCGCTGGCTCTTGGCGAGCCTGGTGAGGATCTCGCGCAGGGCGGCCGTCGCCCCCTTGCGGTTGCCGTCCGCGTCGAAGGGCAGGACGGTCTGATACTGCTGGAAGCCGGGCTTGCCGTAGATGCGGTTCCAGTGGAGCACGCCGTCGAGCGGGTGGAAGAAGCGGCGCTGGTCGATAACCGTCCGCCCCGGCTTGGCGCGGGCGTAATAGGCCGCGTTGAACGCGCGCACGCTCATCGAGTTGAGCGCGAAGGACGGGAAATCGATCGGGACGCTCCGGCTTCGCTCGCGTGGCGCCTCGTGCGGGCGGGCGCGGTGCTTGGCGGCGAGCTGGTCGGGCTGCGCGTGCTCGCCGCCGAGCAGGACGCTGCGCCCGAGCTTGTCGCCGCCGCTCAGGCAGTCGATCCAGGCGACGGAGTAGGTGAAGGCGTCGAACGTGCTTTCGAAGAGCTCGAGCGCATGGTCGAGGTTGCGCGCGCGCTCGGTGTGCTGGTCGATCCAGGCGGAGGGGACGGGGGCGAGGTCGAGCTCGACCTGGCGGATGACGCCGGTGAGCCCCATGCCGCCGGTGGTGGCGTGGAAGGCGTCGGGGTCGTCCTCGCGCGAGACCCACCGGGGCTGACCTTGGGCGTCGAGGAGCTCAATGCGGTGGACGTAGCTCGCGAACGAGCCGGCGGCGTGATGGTTCTTGCCGTGCACGTCGCCCGCGACCGCCCCGCCGAGCGTGACGAACCGCGTCCCGGGCACCACGGGCGGGAAAAACCCGCGGGGGAGAAACCGGTCGATGAGTTCCCCAAGCGAGCACCCGGCCTCGGCCCGGAGCCGCCCGGTGTCGGGGTCGAAGCTGAGGACGCGTCCGAGTCGCTCGGTAAGGACGAGCCCGGCGTCGCGGTTGAGGGCCGCGTCGCCGTAGGATCGACCCAGCCCTCGGGCGAGGACGGTCGGGAGATCGGGATCTGTCACCGCGCGGGCCAAGTCCCCCCATTTTTCGGGGCGGAGGGCGCGGACGGCCTCGACCGGGTGGCGGCCCCAGCAGGCGAGTTGGGTGTCGTGAACTCGGGGCATTGCTGGGGTCGTTCAGGACGGAATCGGTGGGACGGACTCGGTTGGGAGCGGGACTTGGGAGGGACACAGCTCGGAGAGCTGTGCCACCGGGAGGGGTCGGGGGCTGGAGTCGGGCGGCTGGCGGAACGTTATAGGTATCGGCAGAACGGGCGGCACGCTGGCGTCGTACGCCCCACGAACCGATGGGTGCGGAGCGTCTTGGAGCAGAACCCCAAAAACCCGGTCACGGCACCGCCTGAACCGGGTGTAGACGCCGCACGCCGATCGCGCTCGGTCCCGGTGTGGGCGTGGGGGTTCGTGCTTGCGAGCGTGGTCGGCTACGGGTTCATTGCGTGGCTCGCCTCGGCGACGGACCTCGGGCAGGACGCCCGCCCGCGCTTCGATGAACGCGTCTTCCACCTCGCCGAAGTCCATCGACTGCAAGAGGTTGGCGTTCTACATGACCCCGAGGGCTCGCGGACTGCTACAACGCCCGGCTACCACGCCGTGCTCTCGTGGGTCGCGCGTCTGGGCCTCGAAGGCGAGGTGGGATTGCGCCTTGTCGGAGTGGTCTTTTCCGCGGGGTTGCTGGGCACCGTCGCGTGGTGGTTGGCCTCGCCTCGCCGGGGGATCGACGCCAGGCTTGGTGCCGGGCTCGTCGGGGTGCTGGCGTGCTCGCCGTATGTCGTGGGGAGTGCGGCGTGGATCGGGCCGGAGAACGCGGGGTGGTGGGGCGTGGCGGCGGTGATGCTGCTCTGCGTCACGGCTCCGATGCGGGGGGTTCGCCTTGTGCTCGTCGGCCTCGCGCTTGCGGGGCTGATGGCGATCCGCCAGAGCCACCTCTGGGCGGCGGCGGTGGTCTGGACCGCGGCCTGGCTGACGCCCGAGCCCGCGGATCGGGCGGCGGCGTGGTGGTGGCTCCGGGACTGGGGGCGTCGGGCACAGGCGGCCTTGCTCGGGGTGCTCGCGACCCTCCCGGCGTTCGCGGTGGTCGCGGGGTTCGCGTGGGTGTGGGGCGGGCTGGTGCCGCCGAACTTTCAGGGGGGCGTGATCGACCCGCGGACGGGCTCGCTCTTTCCGACCAACGCGGGGACAAACCCGGCGGCGGTCACGCTGGCTCTAGCGGTGATGGGATTCTTTGGACCGTGGTTCGCGGCCGCGGTCTGGCCGGCGGTGCGGGTTCGGGCCGCGGACTTCGGGCGAGGTCGCGCGGTCGCGGTTGTTGCGGGGGCCGGGGTGCTTGCGGCGGTGATCGCGACGCTGCCGATGACCACCTACAGCGTGGCGGACGGTCGCTTCGGCGGGCTCTGGCATCTTGCGCGGGTGGGGCCGACGGTTGCGGAGCGGTCGCTGGTGATGATCGCGCTCGCCGGGCTCGGCGGCTCAGTGATCGGGTGGATGGGGCTGGCCCTGCCCGATTGGCGCCCCCGGCTGGTGCTGCTCGCGGCGCTGGTCGCGCAGACGGCGGCCCAGGTCGCAACGCTGAACGCCTGGCAGCGCTACGTGGAGCCGATCATTCTGCTGATGCTGATCGCGGCGACGGCGTTGGCGTGTGCCGAGCGGGGCGCGCCGGCAAAGAGGTGGCACTGGATCCCCATCGGTGCGTTGGCGGTCGTGCAAGCGGTGCTGACGTGGGGGGCGCTGCGTTGAGCGAAGCCGCCGATGGGGATGCGATGATCGCCTCTGACGACCCGCGCTTTGCGAGGCTTCGCGGGCGGCGCGTGCTCGTGACCGGCGGCGCCGGGTTCATCGGTTCCCACCTCGTGCGCGCGCTCCAAGCGATCGGCGCGGAAGCCGTGGTGCTCGATGATTTCTCGACCGGGCTCGAATCCAACGTCCCAGGCGGCGTGACGCTCGTGGAAGCCTCGGTGGAAAATGAGGACGCCGTGCAGGAGGCGGCTGCCGGGTGCGATGTGGTGTTCCACCAGGCGGCGATGGTCTCGGTGCCACAGAGCGTGGACGATCCGGCGCGGTGCGTCTCCGTGAACGTGCTCGGCACGCAGCGGGTGCTCACCGCGGCGGCGAACGCGAGCGTGCGCCGGGTCGTGTTCGCCTCGAGTTGCGCGGTCTACGGCGCGAGCCCGCGTCTGCCCTCGCGGGAGACGGACCCGGTCGAGCCGGCGAGCCCGTACGCCGCGAGCAAGGCGGCGGGAGAACTGCTGCTGCGGGCGGCCTCGGCGACGACACCCCTGAGCACGGTGAGCCTGCGGTATTTTAATGTCTACGGCCCCGGTCAGCGAGCCTCGGGCGGCTACGCGGCGGTGATCAGCGCGTTCGCCGAGGGGCTCCGCTCCGGTCGCGGCGTCACGATCCACGGCGACGGCGAGCAGACACGCGACTTCGTGTTCGTGAGCGACGTCGTCCGCGCAAACTTGCTCGCGGCGGCGAGCGAACGCGACCTGGGGGGGGAGGCGTTCAACGTGGGCACGGGGCGTGGCGCGAGCCTGCTGGAGGTGCTCGGGGTGATGCGAGAGATTCTGAATCGCGAGGGCGTCGTAAGCTTCGGGCCCGCTCGAGCGGGGGACGTCTCAGATTCGTGTGCAAGCATGGAGGTGATGCGGGAGGCGATGTCTTTCGATGTCGCGGTTCACCTGCACGATGGAATGGCCCGGACCGTGCGTGATCAGGAGCATTGATCGCGCCCCGTGCCGCGGGCGCGAGGCTTGGACTGTTGCGCTGGTGTTTCGACTCGACGTGTTGCGGGTGAGTTCGGGGATCATGCATGAAGCAGCAAAGCCTGAGCCGCCGGACCACGCAGGGCGCCGCGATGTTTGTCGGGAGCACGCTCGCCTTGAAGGTGCTGAACACGGGGGGGCAGCTGCTTCTGGCGGCGTTACTTGCTCCGGAGGTCTTCGGGCTGTACTCGACGGCCTTGGCGGTGTCGGAGATCGCATCGGTGATCAAGCGGATCGGGATCCGCGAGGTCCTGGTGCGACGGCGGCGTGCGGTGGCGCGGTGGGCGAGTGCGGCGGTTTGGCTCTCGCTCTTGCTGGGTGTACTGGGCGGCCTGTCGATTCTGCTTCTGGGCCCGCTGATGATCCGTCCGGATCTGCGTGAGGAGCTTCGATTCGCCGTGTACTTGCTGGCGCTCGTCGCACCCCTTCAGGCGCTCGGGGTGATTCCGGTCGCCTTGCTGCAACGCCAGATGCGTTTCGGGCCGATCGTTTGTCTTCAGTTGGCGATGGCTGGCGTTCAGACGATCGGGTCCGTCGGGCTGGCTCTTGGCGGGTTCGGCGTGATGGCGCTGGTGCTGCCCAGAGTTGCGGCGGAGTTAACGCACTTTATCGGCGGGTGGTTTCTTGCGCGTCCCACGGTCCGGCTCCGACTCGACCGCCCGCTTTGGTGGCACTATTTCCGGAGCGGCACCTTGCTCTTCCCCGCCGCCATGGCGACGACCCTCACGATGTTCGGGGACTATTACATCCTGAGCTTTTTTGTTCCGCCCGAGCTGGTCGGCGCGTACTTCATCGCGTTCATGCTCTCGACGCAAATCGGCCAACTCCTTATTGACAATCTGTCAAAAGTACTGTTGCCGAGCCTGTCTGCGCTGCAGCACGACGTGCGGCGTCAAGCGGGCGCGCTGCTCCGCTCGACTCGGCTGCTCGCGGTATTCACCGTTCCGGCGTATCTTATGCAAGCGGTTGTTGCCGACCCCGTCCTCCGCTTGCTCTATGGGGATCGCTGGGTCGATTCGATTCCCATCCTGCAACTGCTCAGCCTGGCCGGCATCTTCGCGGTGCTCGGCTCGCCCTCGACGAGCCTGCTCCTGGCCGCGGGACGCTACCGGATGCACCTGGCGATCGCTGCAGTGAGAACGGCCTTGCTGTTGGGCCTGGTCGCGTTGGGTGCGTGGCAGATGGGGGCCGTCGGCGCCGCGATCGGTGTCCTTCTGACCCGTGTGATCATCAACCCGGTCTCGTTTGTGATCGCGGGGCGTCCGGGAGGGGTGCAATGGTTTGACGCGGTGCGCGTCGTGCGAACGCCGCTGATCGTGGCGGCGATCGGGTGCGGAGTTGCGATCGGAGGGGCTTCACTGGTGCCGCCCGAGGTGGCGGGGCACACGCGGGCTGGGGAAGCTTTGCGTGTGATCATTTCGGCGACCCTGCTTGGGGTCGTGTACGCCGGCGGGATGTGGTGGTTTGCGCGGCCGATATCACAAGAGGTGGTCGGGCGTCTCCGGGATGCACTCCCGAAAGGGCAGGGGATGAACAATGAACGCTTATGAACAGTTTATGCTGAGAGCGTTGGAGTCGAGACTCATGTTGTCTCACGGTCGAACGAGGCGATGCTGAGCAGGTGAGCGAAGTACTGGACCATCCGACGGGGAGCCGTGCGTGTGGCGTTGCGGTCGGTGAGGCGGGTAGCGGCCCAGCGCACCGTCAGTGACGCGTGTTGGGGGTCGTGGCGGAGTTGCCAAGCTATGAGCTGTGGAATGGCGCGCAAGAGCTCAATGGCTCCCGCCGGCAATCGTCCGGCACGCCCCATGCCTTTCTGAAAGTACGGAATATTCTTGGCTTCGGGATACGCCCGGTCGATGACGTCCTGATGCAAACCGCCATCAAGCCGAAATTTTTGCACATTCAGTCCGCTTAAGAAATCAAAAAGATCATCATCCAGAAATGGTGTGTGAAAATCGCAAACGCCTTGCATCAATAAGTGAGGGACAAGCGCGATCTCGCGACGTGTCCGGTTCCAGAAAATAAACATACCGAACGGATTGGCAGCTTCGGTGTGTCTCTCAAGCTCGTCGATCATTCGTTCGCGCGCGACCGCGTAGCCCAGCCGATCTTGGAGCGATCTCGGCAGCATCGATTGAATCGCGGACTCTTGTGCGGTCAGGGGCGTCAGGCTGGCGATGATCCCGTCAAAATCCCGCGACCGGTACATCGCGTCGCGTGCGGGTGTGAGAAAGGTGCTTGCGGAGAGCGAGTCTCCCGCGATGCCGTCGTACGCGAGGCGGGTGCTTCCGGGGTGTGCTTGCGCGATGTGGTCTCTGAGCATCATCGCCCACGGCCCTTCGTCGGTGAGCAGCCCCGTATGCCGATTCTTGACGAACTCACACGCGATCATGGGCCGCTTGGGCACGACCGACACATGCTGAAGCCCGAACCGCTCCGCAAGCTCCGCTGCGAAGCCCGCTTCGTCGATGCGTGCGCCCGGGTGTGGGCGCACGGTGAGGCAGCGTTCCGGTGGTCGGCCCTGCCGGAGGAGTTCCAGGAGGATGTGCCGAGAGTCGCGCCCGCCGGTCAGAGGAAGCAGGTACCCGTCGTCCCCTGGAAGACGGTATTGGATGGCGGCACGGAAGAGTTCGATGTACTGATCCATGGCATCGTCACGCGAAGCCGGTTGACGCTCGGACTCCGGCGTCGGGAGGTGCCCGCCTGAGACTCGCGGCTCCTGCCCGGACCATCGCAGTCGCCCTCCTGGGGGCAGCGCTCTCATGTGCTGAAACGGGGTGTCCTCGCCGAGGAAATAGCCGAGTCGTAGGAATGCTGCGATCGCTCGGTCATCGGCTGCACGGGACACGCCGAGTTCGATCATGTCAAGTGGGTTATTCCCAACGACAAGTGAGCGATCGTGTGGGATCACCCCGTAAAAAACCGGCACGAAGCCCAGCCTGTCCGTCCACGCGTCGAGTTCGGCGCCGTCCCACGACCAGCCGGCAGGTGATGGATCTGGCTTTTGAGGGCCCTTGGGGTGAAGCCCAAAGCGAGCCGAGAGAGGGCCGCTTGTCTCGAAGCCGTTCAGTGTTGGCGTGATCTTGAGGCTCGTGCCGTACATCGATCTCTCCGGGCTGATCAGGCGGTGCGGATCGAGGCCTGTGCCGGTGCGGATCGGCTTTTGAGTGCTTCAAAGAGCTGTTCATGCGCACAGAGCACGGCGTTTGCCGAGAATTTTGCTTCGACCCGCGCGCGGGAGGCCTGGCCGTGCATGTCTCTCGCTGAGGCGTTCGACAGATAGCCAACACAAGCCCCCGCGGCTTGCTCTTCGCTCGGTTCGATCAGGACGCCGGTCTGCCCGTCGATCACAAGATCTGTGGTGCCGGAGATTCTCGTGCCGACGATCGGCAGCCCGCACGCCATCGCCTCGAGCACCGCGTTGGGCATGCCTTCGCTTTCCGAGGGGAGCGCGAAGACGTCGGCGGCGTGGTACGCGGGCGTTGGGTCGGCCAGAAACGGTGTGTGTACCAGGCGATCGGCCACGCCGCGACGTGTCGCTTCTTCACGCAGCGATTGCAGATACGCATCGTTCGGCGGCCCGACCAGCGCGAGCTGGGCATCGATACCCTGCTCGCCGGCGAGTTGCAGGGCTGCGAGCAAGAGGTGCTGACGCTTTCTGGGTGTGACGCCGCCGACGCAGAGAATGGTCGGTCGGTCGGCCCATCCGAGCATCCCGCGTGCGTCTGATCGGGCGGCGTGGTCGGCGACAGGTCGGAAGCGATCCGTGTTCACGCCGTTGGGGATCCGGGCGATCTTGTCCGGATCGAAGCCGTAGGACAGGAGTTCCTGCTCGATCTGGCTGCTGATCGCGATAACGGCGGAGAGGCGTTTGAGACGCTCCCTCCGGCGCTGCGCGATACGGAGTGTGCCGCGCCAACCGCTTTTGTCGGCGATGTCGGCGTCGTGAGCCGCGATCTTGACGGCACACGGCGTCCCGCGGCGCTCCGCCTCCACGCAGGGTGTCACCGTGAACTCAAAGCCCTGCAACGCGTGGATCGCGTCGTACCGCTCGGCGTGCTCGCGCATCCATCGAACACCTGCGCGGATGTAGGCGATCTGGCCGAGCGTCGTGCCGACAAACGGGCGCACCAGGTGCTGGGCTTCGAAGACCGGCTCGGGCTCGTGATCCGGGCGTCCGTGGGCGAGTTCGAGGTGAAAGCGCCCGGGGTCGGTGTTGTAGAGGCGGAGCGCGGAGGTGCCAGGGCCGCCGTAGTGCGGGCCGGCGCCCTTGATCGACCACAGCAAGACTCGCAAACGCCCGTCGGTCACGCGATCCCCTCCGCCGACAGCCACGCCCACTGCTGCGCCAGTCCCTCGGCGAGCGTGTTCTTCGGCTCGTACCCGATCTCCGCTCGGCTCCGCGAGATGTCCGCGAACGTGCGCTCCACGTCGCCCGGCTGCATCGCCTTGCGCTCGATCACCGCCTTCTTTCCCACGGCCCGCTCGATCGCCGCGATCAGTTCGGCGAGCGTCACCGGGCTGGAGCCGCCGAGGTTCCAGACGCGGTAGCGGTGCTCGGTCCCGATCGCGTCCAGCGCCTGCGTGATGCCGGTGACGATGTCGTCGATGTAGGTATAGTCGCGGCTCGTGGAGCCGTCGCCGAAGACGGGGATCGGCTCGCCCGCGTCGATCATGCGCATGAACTTGCTGATCGCCAGGTCCGGGCGCTGGCGCGGGCCGAAGACGGTGAAGAAACGCAGGCACGCGATCGGCAGCGCGTGCAGGTGGGCGTAGGCGTGGCAGTACAGCTCGCCGGCCTTCTTCGTCGCGGCGTACGGGCTGATCGGGTGATCGACCGCGTCCGTCTCCGCAAAAGGCACCTTCGGGTTGTTCCCGTACACCGACGAGGACGACGCGAAGGCGAGCTTCTGGACACCGGCTTCGACCGCCGCGTCGAGGACGTTGACGGTGCCGTCGAGGTTGACCTCGGTGTAGAGCTTCGGGTTCTCGATCGAGGGTCGGACGCCGGCCATCGCGGCGATGTGGACCACCCGATCAGGGCGGGCGGCTCGGAAGAGGTCGAACACCGCTTCTCGGTCGCGGATGTCGGCTTCGCGGATGTCACCCAAGGCCCACCCGTGCCGGTCGGCGAGTTCGCGGAGGTGCCGGACGCGGCCGTGCTTGACGCGGGGGTCGTAGAAGTCGCAGTAGTTATCGATGCCGACGACGCGGTGCCCGTCGGCGAGGAGGCGCTCGGCGAGGTGGGAGCCGATGAACCCGGCGATGCCGGTGATGCAGGTCGTGGGCTGGTCGGGCATGGCCGGGCATCCTAAGCGTGGGGGCGGGCTCCGGAGGTGTGGTCGGGCGTGTGGGGGTTGGGATTGAGCGCGTCGTTGACAGAGAAGGTGGAAGTGGGCGAACCCGGGGGGTTGCCGGGCCGATACAGTTTCCGCCGCTCTGGCCCGGGGCCGGGGTGGGTTGTGTTCGAGGGATTGCCGAGAGATCGCCCACGCAGGGGAGACCGACCGCGATGAGCCAGGCCGACACCTTTCGTAGCAAGATCCGTGACCGTTCGCTCGTGGTCGGGATTATCGGGCTTGGGTACGTGGGCCTCCCGCTCGCCCGGGCGTTCTTCCAGGCCGGCTACCGCGTGGTCGGCTTCGACGTCGACCCGGTCAAGATCGACGACCTGCACGCCGGGCGGAACTATCTCAAGCACCTCGGCCCGGACTACGTCAAGGAGATGGCCGGGAGCGACCGCTTCGAGGCGACGACCGATTTCAACCGCCTCGGCGAGCCGGACGCCGTCATCAGCTGCGTCCCCACCCCGCTCGGCCCGCACCTCGAGCCCGACCTCAGCTACGTCGAACGCACCACCGAGGACGTCGCCCGGACCCTCCGCCCCGGGCAGCTGGTCAGCCTCGAATCGACCACCTACCCCCGCACGACGCGGGACGTCATGCTCCCGCGCCTCGCCGCGAGCGGGCTGAACGTCGGCGAGGACTACTTCCTCGCCTACAGCCCCGAGCGCGAGGACCCGGGTCGCAAGGACCACAACACCCAGTCGATCCCGAAGCTCGTCGGCGGGATCGACGACGTCTCGGGCGACCTGGCGTACGAGCTGTATTCGCAGGCGATCGCGTCGGTCATCCGCGTCTCGAGTGCCGAGGTCGCCGAGAGCGCCAAGCTGCTGGAGAACATCTTCCGGGCGGTCAACATCGCGCTGGTCAACGAGATGAAGACGGTCATGACCGCGATGGACATCAACGTGTGGGAGGTCATCGAGGCGGCCGCGACCAAGCCGTTCGGGTTCATGCCCTTCTACCCCGGGCCGGGCCTCGGCGGGCACTGCATCCCGATCGATCCGTTCTACTTGACGTGGAAGGCCCGCGAGGTCGGGCTGAGCACGCGGTTCATCGAGTTGGCGGGCGAGGTCAACCGGCACATGCCGCACTACGTGATCGACCGCCTCGTGCGCGCGCTCAACGACCGGGGCAAGGCTGTGAGCACGAGCCGCGTGCTGGTGCTGGGGCTCGCGTACAAGCCGGACGTGGACGACCTGCGCGAGAGCCCGAGCTTCGAGCTGATCGAGCTGCTCAAGGACCTGGGCGCGCACGTGGACTACAACGACCCGCACATCCCCAAGGCCCCGAAGGTCCGCCGCCACAACATCCAGCTCGAGAGCGTCCCGCTCAACGCCGACACGCTGGCGGGCTACGACGCGGTGCTGATCTCGACCAACCACTCGGCCTACGACTGGCAGCTCGTCGCCGACCACGCCCAGCTCATCGTCGACACCCGCAACGCGATGAAGACCGTCACCGGCCCGCGCGAGCACATCGTCGGGGCGTGAGCACCCCCGTGGCACGGGCGTCCCGCCCGTGCATCCGCAGACATGGTGCCATGGAAACGCGGAGCCGACCGTCCGCGGTCGGCGCACCTTTTCCATGCCGGGCGTAAACAGCATCACGAGCGTGGAAGTCCCGAAACCCGGAAAAGCTCCGCCGCGGCGGCTCCGCGTTACCGGGGCACCGGACGTCAAGCCGTGGCACGGGAGCCTCGCCGCGCAATGATCCTGTCATGACCGATGCCGCGCCCATCGACTGGTCCGACGCCCGCGTTCTCGTCACCGGCGCCTCCGGCTTCCTCGGGCGGCACGTCGTGCGCACGCTGCTCGCCCGTGGCGTTCGTGAGGACCGCCTCTGTGCGCCCCGCTCGCGCGACTACGACCTCCGCGACCCCGCGGCGTGCGCACGCCTCTTCGGCGACTTTCCGGACGCCGACGCGGTGATCCACCTCGCGGGGCGCGTCGGGGGGATCCAGGCGAACCGGGCCCACCCGGCGGGGTTTCTCTACGACAACGCCGCGATGGCTTTGCACGTCATCGAGGCCGCTCGGCGAGGCGGTCTGGCGGATCGCGCCGGGGCGGTGGTCATGGTGGGGAGCATGACGAGCTACCCGGAGTCGACGCCGGTGCCGTTCCGGGAGGGGGCGTTGTTCGCGGGCCCGCTGGCCGAGCAGACGCGGGGGTACGCCTTCGGCAAGCTGGTCGGGCTCGAGACGCTGATCGCCTACGGGCAGGAGTTCGGGCTCGCGTCGAGCTACCTGATCCCGGTGAACCTGTACGGGCCGGGGGACAACTTCGACCCCGCGACGAGCCACTTCGTCGGGGCGCTGGTCCGGCGGTGCTTGGAGGCGGTGCGCGAGGGGCGGGAGGAGCTTGTCTGCTGGGGCACGGGCGAGCCAACACGAGACTTTCTATACATCGAGGACGCGGCAGCGGGCGTCGTCCTGGCGGCCGAGCGCCTCCTCGCGGCCCGCGCCACGGGCCAGCCCGCCCCCTGCGACACACGCCACGGGGCGATCAACCTCAGCCCCGGGAACGAGCACTCGATCCGCGAGGCGGTCGAGATCATCTGCCGCGTCATCGGCTTCCGCGGGCGGGTCGTCTGGGACACCAGCAAGCCCGAGGGCCAGGCCCGGCGCTCGCTCGACCCCAGCCGGGCCCGGGAACGCCTCGGCTTCGAGGCCCGGGTGAGCTTCGAGGAGGGCGTCCGGCGCACGGCCGAGTGGATCGAGCGCGAGCGCCCGTTTTAGTTCCCCACGTTTGCCCCGTTCGGCTTCAGTCGGGCTCCGGGTCGTCCGATCATGGCATCGGTGGACCCGCACGGAGGCGGCTGGCGATGTCGATCCTGTTCAATCTTCCGGAAGTGATCGCGCAGCGGGGCGTGCGGACCGCGCAGGCGTGGTCGTTCCAAGCGACCGAACGCCTCGCGACCGGCAAGCAGATCAACCGCGGGGCCGACGACCCGTCGGGCGTGATCGCGGTCGGCAAGCTCGATCAGCAGATCGTGATCGCGCAGAAGAAGATCGAAGGGCTCGAGCGCTCCAACCTCTACCTCGCGGCCCGCGAGGGCGGGTTGTCGGCCTTCAGCGACATGCTCCTCCGCCTGCAAGAAATCGCGACGACCGGGGCCAACACCGCCGGGCTGAGCGATGCCGAGATGGAGGGCCTGCGCGTCGAGGCCGAAGAAATTATCAGAGCGATCGACTTCACCGCCAACACGTACACGTTTCAAGGTCAGCAGATCCTGCAGGGCTTCGGCTCGAGCCAACTCGGGAGCACGATGATCCACCCGCCGACGCGGGACGAGGCTTCGGGCGATGACGATGACGCACGCCCGACACGCCCCGAGCGCCCGGAAGCGGTGCGCGTGGGGCTGAACGGGCTTGTGGTGGGGGCGTTCAGCGGGGAGCTGTCGTTCGAGGAGCTGGCGCGGGGCGTGGAGAGCGCGGTGAACCAGGTCGCCGGAGCGCGCGGGGCGATCGGCACCCAGATGCGCGACAACGAGAGCCAGATCCGCACGCTGATGAGCGAGTTCGAGAACACCTCAGCCGCCCGCTCGCTGATCGAGGACGCCGACTACGCGAAGGAAGTCTCTGAACGCGTGCGGGCGCAGATCCTGGAGCAGGCGTCGATCTCCGCGATCGACATCGCACGCCAGCAGCAGACGAGCGTGCTGAGCCTGATCCAGAACGCGACCGACACCGGTCGATAGTTCGCGAGTTGAGGCCGCAAAAGCTGCGCGCTTCCGGGGCAACTGAGTCGTTCTTGCACGGGCGTGGCGCCCGTGCCACGGGGGAGCGTTGCTCAGCTGGCGGGGCCGAGGATCATGCCGGCGCCGACGGTGCGGTTGGTCGCTTCGTCGATGAGGATGAAGCAGCCGGTCTGTCGCGTCTGGCGGTAGGGGTCGAACATCAGCGGCGCGGTGGTGCGAAGGCTGACGCGCCCGATCTCGTTGAGCGTCAGCCCCTCGGCCTCCGGCTCCTTGTGCAGCGTCTCGATGTTCAAACGGTACTTGAGGGCCGTCACCATGCAGCGGGCGAGGCGGCTCGTGTGCTTGATCGCGTACTTCTTCCGCGGGTGCATGGGCTCGTCGGCCATCCAGACCAGCATCGCCTCGACGTCCTGCCCGACGTGCGGGCGATTGTCCGGCTTGCAAATGCAATCGCCGCGGCTCACGTCGATATCGTCCTCCAGCGTGATCGTCACGCTCATCGGCGCGAACGCCTGCTCGACCGGTTCGCCCCCGACCTCGACCGTCGCGATCGCGCTCTCGAACCCGCCGGGGAGCGCCACGACGCGATCGCCCGGGCGGAACACGCCGCTGGCGACCTGCCCGGCGTACCCGCGGTAGTCGTGGTGCTCGTCGGACTGCGGACGCACGACCCACTGCACCGGGAACCGCGCGTTGATCAGGTCGCGGTCGCTGGCGATGTGGACGTGCTCGAGGTGGTGCATCAGGCTCGGGCCCTGGTACCACGCCATGTGCTCGGAGCGGGTCACGACGTTGTCGCCGAGCAGGGCGCTCATGGGGATGAACGTGACGTCGGCGATCTCCAGCTTCGCGGCGAAGTCCTCGTAATCGGCGCGGATCTTCTCGAAAACACCCTCGTCCCAGTTCACCAGGTCCATCTTGTTGATGCAGACGACCACGTGCGGGATGCGGAGGAGGCTGGCGATGAAGCTGTGGCGTCGCGTCTGCTCGACGACGCCCTGTCGCGCGTCGATGAGGACGACCGCGAGGTTCGCCGTGCTCGCGCCCGTGACCATGTTGCGCGTGTACTGCACGTGCCCGGGGCAGTCGGCGATGATGAACTTGCGCCGCGGCGTGGCGAAGTAGCGGTAGGCGACGTCGATCGTGATGCCCTGCTCGCGCTCGGCCCGGAGCCCGTCGGTGAGTAGGGCGAGGTTGACGCGCTCGTCGCCGCGGCTCTTGCTGGCGGTCTCGGCAGCCGCGAGTTGGTCCTCGAAGATCGACTTGGAGTCGTAGAGCAGGCGACCGATCAGCGTGCTCTTGCCGTCGTCCACGCTGCCGCAGGTGAGCAGTCGGAGCAGGTCCATGTGCAGGTAGCGCTCGCGATCAAACGCGGGGCGGCCGGCGGCGTCGGAAGGGGCGCTGTCATAACTGAGGTCCGTTGTCATCGATTTGATTCCGACTCTTTTGCGTTCTCAGCGTGCCATTGGTCAGACGCCTTTTGGTAATCGGGGTGACTATCGCCTAAGCCGAGATAAAAGTGCCAATGACGTGATCCATCTGTGTATCTCTCGGGATCAACAGCCGCGAGTGGCCGTTTGCCCTGAGTTCGTCGCTCTTGATCCCGCAGAAGCCGCTTTTCATATCCTGGGCGATCGACTTCATACGCCGTCAGAAGTCCAGTCAGCTTGTGCTTGGCGATCCATGCCTCAGCGATTTCGAGCGATGAAAATATCGCGTTGGCGTAGGCGGAGGATGCGCCGTGAAGCACGTACACAACCTGAGCATCACCGCTGCCGCCCATTTAGAAGTACCCCTCCTTCTTCCGGTCTTCCATCGCGGCCTCGCTGGTCCGGTCGTCCATCCGCGCCCCGCGCTCGCTCGCCCGGGCGGCGGCGACTTCGGCGATGATGTCCTCCAGGCTCGCCGCGGGGCTCGCCGTCGCGGCCGTGCAGGACATGTCGCCGACCGTGCGGAACCGGATGGTCCGGTTGAAGACCTCCTCGCCCTCCTCCGCCGGCAGGATCTCGCTGATCGGCATGATCTGACCTTGGCGGACGACCACGTCCCGCTGGTGGCTGAAGTACAGGCTCGGCACCGCGATCCCCTCCAGCGCGATGTACTGCCAAACGTCCATCTCGGTCCAGTTGCTCAGGGGGAACGCGCGGATGTGCTCGCCCTTGCGGATGCGCCCGTTGTAGAGGTTCCAGAGCTCGGGGCGCTGGTTCTTCGGGTCCCACTGCCCGAAGTCGTCGCGGAAGCTGAAGATGCGCTCTTTGGCGCGGGCCTTTTCCTCGTCGCGCCGGGCGCCGCCGAAGAGGGCGTCGAACTGGTGGTCCTCGATCGCCTTGAGCAGGGTCGGGATCTGGGCCCGGTTGCGGGATGGGTACCGCCCGGGGTCCTCGACCGCGAGCCCGCTCTCGATCGCCTCCTGCACGCTGGCGACGACCAGCCGCTCGCCGAGGCGCTCAACGAGCTCATCGCGGAAGGTGATCGCCTCGGGGAAGTTGTGCCCGGTGTCGACATGGAGGAGCGGGAAGGGGAATTTCGCCGGGCGGAAGGCCTTCTCCGCGAGGCGGACCATGACGATGGAGTCTTTGCCGCCGCTGAACATGAGGGCGGGTCGCTCGCACTGGGCGGCCACCTCGCGCATGATGTGGATCGCCTCGGCCTCGAGGACGCGCAGGTGGTTGATGTTGAGCCCGGTCGGCATCGTCTCGTCCGCTCCCCCCGGGGCAGGCGAGCCCCTGTCTGTGTCGCCGAATCGGGCGTGGACGCTATCGTAGACCGCCCGATTTCGCGGGTGCCGGGGCGTGATCGCTGCCGATCGGGGCCCGTTTCGTGCGCACCACGCAGGAGCCGACCGATGCCCGACGCCCCCAGCCCCGAGAACATCGTCTGGCACGAGGGCCTGGTCACGCGTCAGACGCGCCTCGAGAAGCTCGGCGCCCGCGGGTGCACGCTCTGGTTCACCGGGCTGAGCGGGAGCGGGAAGTCCACCATCGCCAGCGCCCTGGAGGCGGAACTGGTGAACCGGGGCGTCTTCGCCTACCGCCTCGACGGCGACAACGTCCGCCACGGGCTGAACGCCGGGCTCGGCTTCGGGCCCGAGGACCGCGCGGAGAACATCCGCCGGATCGCGGAGGTCGCCAAGCTGTTCAACGACGCGGGCGCGGTCGCGATCACGAGCTTCATCAGCCCCTACCGAGCCGACCGGGCCCGGGCCCGGGCCCTGCACGAGGCGGCCGGGCTGCCCTTTGTGGAAGTTTTCGTGGACACCCCGCTGGAGGTCTGCGAGGCCCGCGACCCCAAGGGGCTTTATAAAAAAGCCCGCGCAGGAGAGATCACGGGATTCACAGGAATCGACGACCCGTACGAGCCGCCGGAGCGGGCGGAGATCGTGCTGAAGACGGCCGAGATGACGGTGGCGGAGGCGGTCGCGTGCTGTGTTGGCGAGATCTTGTAACGCGCCCTCCCGTGCCTCGGCCCGACCCTGTCGGCTCCGTCTGTTGGCGTCCATCAGCCGGCGCCGGGATGCGAACGCCACCGAACGTATGGAACGACCAACGCCCGCGCCGTGTGGCGCGGGCGTTGGTTTTTTCGGCGCGGGGTGGTTCCCGGGAAGGCGAGTGGTATGGGCCCCGTGCCGTTGGGTGGGCGGGATGGTGGGGCGGCCTCGCCCCGCGGGTGGCGAATCTCCGGCGGCCGCTCGCGCGACCGCCCGGAGGTGGTTTCTTCCCGCGTTCCCTCCTTGGTTACGCGGGCCGAAAAAGGTGGGCCGTCCTTGGCCCATCGAACATCAGGAGGCTTCCTGCTCCACTCGTCCGAAGCGTCGGCGACGACCGTCCTTGGCCCGCCGACTCTCGATCTGACGCCCGTCGTGGGCGTGGTGTCCTGCCGCCGAGCGCCCCGCCGGCGCCCGTCCCGCGTGTCCGCGGCTCAGCGCTCGCGCGCCTGGTTCGACTCCCGCTTGGCGACCAGCTCCGGCAGCGACCGGAACTTCCGCTCGATTTCCCCGGCCCACGTCGCCCGGTCCCGAACCTCGAGACGATTCCGCACCCCGACCACGACCACCTCGCTCGGCAACCCGACCATCCGGACCTGGGCCTTGGGCAGCACGACCCGCCCCGCCTTGTCCGGCTCCACGTGCTCCGCGAGCCCGTACAGCGTCTCCTCCAGCTCCGCCTCGTCCGAACCCGGGGTCAGGCTCTCCGACGTGCTCGACGCCAGACGCTCGAACGTCGCCTCCGGGTACAGACGGATCAGCCCGGTCGGCCAGGGCACCGCGACCCACCGCGGCGCGGGGCCCTCCTCCGACCCCGAACCCTCGTTCCGCACGCCGTCCCGGAGCTGTGACCGATACTTCGAAGGGATCGCCAAGCGCCCCTTCGCGTCGATCGTCAGCTCGGCATGGCCCATGAACAGCACGATGGAGTTCCTCCGTTGGCATCGACTGGGATTGTCCCCCACTTTGCCCCACATTGCAACACATTGCGCCGCTTTCTGGGCAGTTTTTTGTGCTGACGCGCAAGTCGTGCGGGATCCAGCACATGCGATCGTCCGCCGTGTGCGTGATGTGTGGATAACTCAAAATGGACCCGGGAGCGAGCCCGGAATCTGCACCCTCGGCGTCGGTGAGGCGTGACAACCGGGGTCAGAGGTGGACCGAGGTGGGGGCGTGGGGTTCGTCGGCGGTGCGGGGTTTGGTGCAGGGGATGCGTGTGTTCGCTAGTCTGGGCCGGAACTTCGGCGTGGGCCGGGGAAGAGCGACGGCCGGCGTTCGATCGGCTGCGCACCAGGGCCCCGACTCGCCGGGCCTCGATGTTCCGGGTGCCGCATGGATCCGATCCAGCAACACGAGATCGCGCACGGGCTGAGCCTGCTCCCGGCCGGTTGTTTTCTGATGACCAGCGCGTTCGAAGACGAGCGTCGCGGCGTGCTCGTGCACTCGGTCCAGGCGTGCGGGACCGAGCCGCAGCTCGTCGCGGTCGCGGTGCGCAAAGGGCACGCGATCGAGCCGGTGCTCCGCGACGCCCGCGCCTTCGCCCTGCACGCGGTGGACCCGGGCGAGAAGCTGCTGATCCGCAAGTTTTCCGAGCACCTCGTCCCGGATACTGACCTCGATACCGACCCGTTCGACGCCTTCCCGGTGGGCACGATCGCGACCGGCTCGCCTGTGCTGCGACGCCCGGGCCTGGTCTTCGACTGCGAGCTGGCGCGTCACTTTGATCTGGAGTCGGACTTCGAGATCTACGTCGGCCTCATCCGGGCCGTGCGGCTCCCGCCCAAGCCCAAGCCCACCGCGAACGCCGACGCACAGGCCGGTTGAACGCCCGGCAAGGCGTGCCCGCCGATCAGGCCCCGCCGAGCGCACCGGCCAGGATCGTGCGCATCTGCTGGTCGAAGGCCTCGGGCGTGAACCGCTCGGCGTGGCGCCGGCAGGCGGACGGATCGCACCCCGCCGCCCGCGCACCCGCGAGGGCAATCGCCTCGGGAGCCGTCGCGTCCGGCGTGTCATCAAAGAACGCCCCGGTCTCGTGCTCGATCACCGAATCGAGCGCCCCGCCCTTGCGCCGGGCGACGACGGGGCACCCGCAGGCCTGGGCCTCGACGGCCGCGATGCCGAAGTCCTCCACCTGCGGGAACAGGTAGGCCTCGGCCTTGCGGAACAGCTCGCGCAGCGCCAGGTCGCCCACCTTGCCGAGAAACGCCACGCCCTCGCACCCCGCGTAACGCTTCCGCAGCGCGGGGAGCTCGGAGCCTTGCCCGAAAACACGGACTGGCTTGCCGGCGCGCAGGGCGGCCTCGATCGCAAGACCTGTCTTCTTATACGGCTCCAGCGCCCCGCCCACGAGCCAGAACCCATCGCGAGGCGCGCCGGGGTCCGGGGTGAAGAACGACGTCCGCGCCGGCGGGTGGACGACGTCGCTCTCACGCCCGTACTCGCGCCGGATCTCGCCCGCGATGTACCGCGAATTGGCGACAAAACGGGTGACGCGGCGCGAGCCGCGCCGGTCGAGCGGACGCAGCAGCCCCCCGGCGAGCGTGAGGGCGAGACGCATCGCGGGGTTGGTCGCGTAGTCGTCCTTTCGCGAGCCGATGTAGCGCATCGGGGCGTGGCAATAGCACACGTGCGGCACGCCCGCGGGCGCGCGCACGTTCTTGACCCACGCGCTGCTCGAGGAGACAACCAAGTCCAGCGGCTCGCGCGCGTGCGCGAGCGCGAGCCGTCGGCTCAGGTCAGCGCACGCGCCGGGATAAAGCGGGAGCAAGGGCTTGCGCAGTCGTCCGCTCGCGAGGGGCAGTCGCCCGAGCGTGCTCACGACGTGAGGGTGGGCGTCGACGATCGGCGCGCGGGGCGTCCCGTCGTCGAACGCGCCCATGCCCCGCCCGTCGTCGAACATGGTGTAGACGCCGACGAGCTCGCCCGCGAGGTGCTCGGGCGCGGCGCAGACGTGGGCGAGGCGTTCGAGCACGGCCTCCCCGCCTCGGTGCCCGCAGAGCCAGTCGTGGACCAGCGCGATCCGCGGGCGGGCGGGCCCCGGGTGCCCGTGGTTCGCGGCTTCGGTGGCGGGGCGGTCGGGGTCTACCATCGGTGCCGTGCTCGGAGGCGTGGCGCATCGGGATTGGCGCCGTGGGATCGCGACGGAAAGGGTGGTCGGACGTGCCCGAGGATAGTCGACGCTGGGCGGAGAATCGGCTGGGTCTGGATTATCGCGCCGAGGCGTCGCGTTTCGCGACGATCCCGGGGGGGATCATCGACGCCCACACGCACGTGAACGGCGGGGAGGCGGCGAAGGTCTGGCTGGAGGCCGCGAGCCTCTACGGCGTGGTCCGGACCTACACGCAGACGCGTTGGGATGAAGCCGCGAGCGTGCGCGAGGCGCTCGGCGACCGCGCCCGCTTCATCGCGATCCCGGACTACCACCTCCCGGACCGCGCGCACGCGATGGGCGAGGCGTTCCTGGCTCGGATCCCGCAGTGGGCGGAGGTCTACGGGGCGCGGATGGTCAAGTTCTGGGTCGCCCCGCGTCTGCGCGAGTTCTTGCGGGGCTCGGGGCACGAGGGCCTGGCGCTGCTGGATTCGCCGGTGCGTCGGCAGCAGGCGGACGCCGCGACCGAGTGCGGGATGATGCTCATGGCCCACGTCGCGGACCCGGACACGTGGTTCCGGGGCAAGTACACCGACGGGTCGTTCTTCGGGAGTAAGCGGGACCAGTACACGCCGCTGCAGCGGATGCTGGAGTCGTACACCCAGCCTTGGATGCTGGCGCACATGGGCGGGTGGCCGGAGGACTTGGACTTTCTGGACACGCTGCTGGAGCGGTACCCGCACGCGCACCTGGACACGTCGGCGACGAAGTGGATGGTGCGGGAGCTGAGCCGGCACGAGTCCGGGCGTGTGCGCACGTTCTTTGATCGTTGGCGCGGGCGTGTGTTCTTCGGGACCGACGTGGTGACGAGCGACGACCACCTGGTGCCGACGAGCTCGGCCGATCCGTCGATGAAGTCCGAGCAGGCGAGCAGCGCGGGCGAGGCGTTCGAGCTGTACGCCTCGCGGTACTGGGCGATGCGGACGCTGCTGGAGGGCTCGGGCGAGCGGGAGAGCCCGATCGCGGACACGGACCTGATGATGCTCGAGCCCGACCGGTACGACGCGATGAGCGCCCCGATGCTGCGCGGGCACGGGCTGAGCGAGCCGACCTTGCGATCGCTCTACCGCGACGCGCCGGCGGGCGTGCTCGACGCGTGGTACGACGGGACGTCCCGCGCCGGGTGAGCGTCCGCCCGCTCGCGCGAGTGTGGTAGGTTACTCGTCCGGTTGTTCCGCCTCGTTTTCGCTGGCGCGGAGGCTCGGGAGGCGTTGCGCTTCGCGTTCGAATCTCCGGGCGATCAGGCGGGCGAGGGCGGGGTCTTCGGTCGCGCGGATGCTCGCGTCGAACGTGACGGCCCCGAGCGGGTCGGTGAACCCCGGGTCGCGGCGCATGAGCCGGAGCGACGCGTCGCGGATCCGCGCGTGGAAGGTGTCCGCGCTCGCGCTCAAGCGCGGGAGAACGAACCCCGCGCCCTCGTACACGCCCACCGCGCCCCGCGCGACGATCATGTGCCGGATCGTCGCGTTGGTCGCGGCCGAGTCGATCGGCGTCCGCCCCGCGCTCGGGTGCAGGAACATGTGGATATGCACGATGTGCCCGCTCACCAGCGAGAGGTCCGCCAGCGGGTCCAGGTCGCGACGGGAGAGGTCGGTCAGATAGATGTCGGCCGAGCGGGTGTCCCGCCGAACAACCACGGCCGTCGGGAGCGGGGGGCTCAGCACCCGCCCCGGATCGGTCACCGAACGCAGGCGCATGTCCCCGCCCGCGACGCATCCCGGCAATAGGGCCGCGAACAACGCCACGATCCAACACACCAACAGGATTCGCGAGAGGCGGCTCGGCATCAGGGGCAAGGTTAGGAAGCCCGGGCGGGGCGGGCGGCCCGCTTTAAACGAGGGTGTTTTCCCTTGATTCAGGAAGCTTGGGTGCATGGGCCGGGCGATGCGGGCCCCTTCGGGGTGCATAGGGAACCGGTGCGGGGGTCGGGGGTTGAACCTTATTGTGAGGCGGGCCCAGGAATCGGTCCGTATCAAAGTATGTTGGTGGCACGAGCACGCCCGCAACGCGGCGTTGAGGGTTTGGAGGGATCGGCATGAGCATCGACACGGCACGGGGTTCGATGAACGGGCGGACGCGCCTCCGCGCGGGGCTGATCGTCGCCGGCGTCGGGCTGGCGATGTGTGTGGGCCTGCCGGGCGTGGCTGGGGCGCAGTCGCGGACGGCGCCAGCCGAAAGCGCGGCGTCTTCGGGCAACGTCGGCGGGACGACGCCCCGGGTGGCCGGGCGGCCCAGCATCCCGACGCGACCGCCCGTGATCGTGCGCCCCGGTCAACGTCACCAGATCGTGGGCCCGGGTTCGAAGCCGAGGCTTCTCCCCGCGATGCGCCCGGACCAGATGCGTGGCGTGCGTCCGAGGCTCCCGGGCTTCAACAGCTCGCCGGATCGCGGGACGGCGGAGCGGCTGGCCGGGGCGGCCGCGGAGCGGGACGCGATGCTCCAGCGCGGGTTGACGGTGCAGGAGGCTGAGCGACGGCGTGTGACGGGCGCGACCAGCCCGGGTTTCAACGCGGCCGACTATCGCGACGACCCGGCGGGGTTTCGTGACGCGGTGATCCGACGTGCGACGGAGGTTTCAACCCCCGTCATTTCAACACTTGGCCCGCCACTCAGAGCGCCGCAGCGAGGGCTGACGCCCCGTCGCAGCGGTGGCGAGTGGTGGTGTGAGCCCCGCTTGCGGGCTCTGGACGGGGTGTACATGCCCGCGCAGGCGGACGACGAGTTCGTACGGGATCAGTATGAGGCGGCGATGGGCCGGGAGATGGCGTCGGCACCCCCGGAGGCCGCCCAGCCGACGCCGCGGACGCCGGTGGAGCTGGCGCACGAGGCGATGCGTGCGGGGGACATGGAGTCGGCGGTGCGTCTACTGGAGGCGCACATGCAGGACGCGTCCGAGGACTGGGCCTCGGCTCGCCTGCTGGGCGTGGCGTTGATCGAGGCCGGTCGGGCGAGCGACGGGGCGACGCTGATGCGGTTCGCCTATGTGCAGCGTCCGGAGCTGGCAAGCGAGGCGCTGGACATGGGGCTTTGGCCGGCCGAGCGTCGCGCCGGGGTGAACCGCCGGTTCCGCGAGGTGCTGCGTGAGGCGGTGCGTCACGCGAGCCGAGCGGACTCGGCGTCGAGTTGGGTGGCGGTGACGGCGTTGCTGCAGGCGGAGGGTCGGCACCGCCCGGCCGCGGTGAATCTGGCGAAAGCGGTGGCGGCGGGGCTGGAGGAGCCGGTCGCCGAGGCGTTCCGCGAGGCGCTGGGGCTTGATGAGGACGGGTCGGCCCTGGCGAGGCGGTGAGCGTCCCGACCCGAAAAAGCTCCGCCCGCGGCGGGCTGCGCGTTTCCGGGGCACCGGCTCCCCTCCCTCTCGCCCCTCCGCCCTAGTGCCTAATGCCCAATGCCTAGTGCCTCCCCGCCCCCCCTTGCCTGCGGTGGGAAGGGCGCTACGCTTCTAGGCTCGTGTCCGGGCTGCTTGTGCGGCTCGGGTTATGCGCGGGGCGACAACCCAGAACCGGTAGCACCACCGAGCCGCCCGTGATCCCGATGGCCGGGAGCGGGCGTGCCGAGCGAAAGCTCGGGGCCGGTGGGAGGTGGAGCGCGATGGCCAAGAAGGAAGTTACTGCCAAGTTTAAGATCATGGCCAAGGGTGGCGCCGCCACTCCGGCGCCGCCGCTCGGGCCCGTGCTGGGCGCGAACGGTGTCAACCCGGGCCAGTTCATCCAGCAGTTCAACGCGGCGACCGCGGACAAGGGCGGGAAGCTGGTCGGCTGCATCGTGACGGTGTACAACGACCGCTCGTTCGAGTTCGAGGTCAAGTCGAGCCCGGCGAGCGTGCTGATCAAGGACGCGGCCGGTGTGGAGAAGGGCTCCGGCGAGCCGCAGAAGATCGTGGGAAGCATCACCCGCGCTCAGGCGGAGAAGATCGCTGAGGAGAAGATGTCGGACTTGAACGCCGCCTCGATGGACGCGGCCGTGCGCATTGTCGCCGGCACCGCGCGGTCCATGGGCATCACGGTGGAGGGCTGATCGCGATGGCCAAGCTGAGCAAGCGTGCCCGGAGCAACGAGGCGATCCTGCCGACGGTCGCGATGGACCCGTCGCAGGCGTTCTCGCACCTGAAGAAGTTCAAGGCCCCGCGTTTCGACCAGGCGGTCGAGGTGGCGATGCACCTGGGCGTCGACGTGAAGCAGGCGGACCAGATGATCCGCGGCTCGGTGAGCCTGCCCAAGGGGATCGGCAAGGCGAAGCGTGTCATCGCGTTCTGCGCGTCGGACGTGGCGCCGAAGGCGATGGAGGCGGGCGCGATCAAGGCGGGCGGCGAGGACCTGATGGCGGAGGTCGAGGGCGGCTTCTTCGACTTCGACGTCGCGATCGCGAGCCCGGACATGATGCGTGTGATCTCGAAGCTGGGTCGGGTGCTGGGACCGAAGGGCCTGATGCCGAGCCCGAAGAACGGGACCGTGACGCCGAACGTGGTGGACGCGGTCGCGGAGTTCGCGGCCGGCAAGGTGGAGTACCGCACGGACAAGGGCGGGAACATCCACGCGGTGATCGGGAAGATGAGCTTCCCGGAAGCCGACCTGGAAGAGAACTTCGCGCACTTCCTGGCGACGATCGAGAAGGCGCGCCCGAGCTCCGCGAAGGGCGATTACATCAAGAAGATCACCGTCTCCGGGACCATGACCCCCGGTGTCCAGATCCGGTACCAGTCGGCGAACGCCTGACCGGCAAAGACCCGACTGGCGTCCTGAGAGACGTGAAAGGACCGAGCCATGAGCAAGGCTGTCAAGAACATCGTGATGCGCGACTACAAAGAGCGCATCGGCGAGCATGAGGACGCGATGCTGATCTCCATCCGCGGGATCAGCAGCAACGACACGAACGAGATCCGCAAGACGCTTCGGACCAAGGACATCCGGGTCACGATGGTCCGGAACGCCCTGTTCCGCAAGACCTTCGAGGGCACGGGCCTCGAGTCGCTCGGCGGGATCATGACCGGATCGAACGTCCTGGCGTACGGCTCGGAGAGCGTGGTCGAGGTCGCGCGGGAGATCGTCGCGCTGATGAAGACCTACCCGGGCATCGAGCTCCGCGGCGCGGTGCTCGACGGTCAGGTCTTCGAGGGCGAGGCCGGCGTGAAGGCGCTGAGCAAGTACCCGACCCGCGACGAGGCGATCGCGCAGGACGTCACGCTGATCCTGAGCCCGGGGCGCAACCTGCTCGCCTCGGTCAAGGGCCCGGGCGCGAAGCTCGGCGGGATCCTCAAGGCGATCGAGAAGAAGCTGGAAGACGGCGAGACGATTTCGAAAGTCGGCTGACACGCCGACGGCAACCACGCAGACACCTGCGCCCGACTGGCCCCGTTTTTCGGAGAGCTTGCTCTCTGGGGTTAAAGCGCCGAACGGTTCGGCCTCTCTCGGTCGCGTGTTGAAGCCGCCGCTCTTCGGGGCATCGGCGAGTTTGAAACGGAAACGAGAAGCACCATGAGCGACGAAGGCACCACCAAAACGTTCGAGCAGAAGATCAAGGACCTGGGCGATCAGCTCGCCGGGCTGACGCTGAAGGAAGCGGTCGACCTGGGCGACTACATGAAGGAAACCTACGGCATCGAGGCCGCCGCGGGCGGCGGCGTCATGATGGCGGCCCCCGCCGAGGGCGGCGCCGCGGCTGCCGAGGAGAAGACCTCGTTCGACGTCGTCCTCAAGAGCGACGGCGGGAACAAGATCAAGGTCATCAAGGTCGTCCGCGAGGCGACGGGCCTGGGCCTCAAGGAGGCGAAGGACCTGGTCGACAAGCTCCCGAACAAGGTCAAGGAAGGCCTCTCCAAGGAGGACGCCGAGGCCCTGGCCGAGAAGCTCAAGGAGCAGGGCGCCGAGGTCGAGCTCGCCTGAGTTCGCCCCCGCGCGATCGCTGGCGCAAGACCGGGCCCGTCCCGGTCCTGCGAAAGACTTAACGCAACAGGCCCGCCGCGATGCTCGCGGCGGGCCTGTTGCGTTGTGTGCCGGTGTGACGCACGCCCGTGCGCGGGCGTTGGTCGGTTCAGTTGCAAGGCCCCTGCGAAACAACCCAGATCGAGATGTAGTAGTTGAGGTCGTGGATGCTGACTCGCCCGTCGGGCGAGGGGCCGGCGGGGCCGGCGTAGTCGCACGTGAGCGGCCCGGTGTAGCCCGGGGCGCTCTCGATGGCGTACGACTCGAGGAAATCGTTGAGATCGGCGATGTTGACGTACCCGTCGGGATAGCCAGCGGGCCCGGTGCGGTCGGCGGGGCAGAACACCCGGTTTGGGAGGGTGAGGGAGAAGGCGGCGGTGATGGTCTGGGCGCTGGTGACGCGCCAGCCGGTGCCGACGATCTGCCCGGTGTTGTTGATGGCTTCGGCGCTGCGGAGCGTCCACTGCGAGGCGTCGGAGCCGGAGAGGTAGTTGTTGAGGTCGATGATGCCGGTGCCGGCATCCCAGAAGAAGGCTCTTCGTCGCCCGTGGGCGTCGAAGCTGAAGCCGACGATCTGCCCGGCGTCGTTGACCCCGCGGGCTTCGGTGTAACTCCCGCCGAGCGAGCCCAGGAGTTGGATGTCGGCGAAATGGGCCAGCGGGGGGTGCCCGTCCCGGGTGGGGGCCGGGGATTCGCCGGGGGCGGCGGGAACGAGGAGCGTGAGCGCAGCCAAGGCTGCGGATACATCCGGCATAGTTCGGCCTCCTTGCTCGAGCCCGGAACAAAGCGGGGTCGAAACACATTGGTTGTGCGGCGTGCCGCTGCGTGGTCCGCGGGCCGTCGCGGCCCCCCCGGTCCTTTCGCATCCCACGGCCGTGCGGGCACGGGTGCGATGCGAAAAACAAAGCAGCGTGGTTCTGTGCGCACCTTCGGGCGACAGTGTTGCGGGTGTACGCCATCAACCCGCGCCGCCTAAGGCATGTCGCGGACTATATCGGCTGACGACGCAAGCCGCAACGAGCAAAACAGGTCTGTGCCGGGCAAACCCCTCATGTCTGGCATGTGCGCGCATGACTTATGGTGGGCGTGCACCCCGGCCCGATGCGTGCGCACTGCACGGCTTGTGCGCACGGGCCGTGGTGCGTTTCGAGCTTGATTTCTCGGTGTTTCTGCGCGCGAGAGCGGTCGCGAGCACGGGTTTCGGGCGCGCGTGCGGGCACGGGTGCAGGTGCGAACACCTGTTTTTTATTTTTGCCTCACCAGCCGAGGACGTAGGCGAAGATCAGCGGCGCGACGATGCTGGCGTCGCTCTCGACGATGTACTTGGGCGTCTCGGGCCCGAGCTTGCCCCAGGTGATTTTTTCGTTGGGCTCGGCGCCGGAGTAGGAGCCGTAGCTGGTGGTGGAGTCGGAGATCTGGCAGAAGTAGCTCCAGACGGGGGTGTCTTCCTCGAGGTCGTAGCGGAGCATGGGGACGACGCAGATGGGGAAATCGCCGGCGATGCCGCCGCCGATCTGGAAGAAGCCGGGCGTGCGGGCGTCGGTTTTGCGTTCGCGGTACCACTTCGCGACCGAGAGCATGATCTCCGGGCCGACCTTGACGGGCATGGTGGAGCTCAGCGTGGCGTCGAGAACGCGTGCGGCGAAGATGTTGCCGAGCGTGGAGTCTTCCCAGCCCGGGGTGAAGATCGGGAGGTTCTTCTCGCAGGCCGCCACGAGCCAACTGTTTTTGATGTCGGCCTCGGGGCTGACCTCGAGGGCGTTGTCGCGGATGAGGCGGTAGAAGTATTCGTGGGGGAAGTGGCGTTCGCCGGCCTGGTCGGCGGCCTTCCAGAGGGGCAGGATCGCCTTTTCCAGC
The DNA here is from genome assembly GCA_007693785.1 of Phycisphaerales bacterium. Classification (GTDB taxonomy): domain Bacteria; phylum Planctomycetota; class Phycisphaerae; order Phycisphaerales; family UBA1924; genus RECY01. Next base: position 82,630 of record RECY01000021.1, read on the forward strand.
ACGCGGATCGCGTCGCCCTCGGGGATGCACGTGTCGGTGACGCGAGCCAGGCCCTCCTCGAGCAGGGCGGCCTCGTCGTCGGGGGTCAGGTCGCGGTAGTGCGGGACGCGCCGGTAGAGGTGGTGGGCGACGAGGTTGAAGAGGTCCTCCTCGAGGTTCGCGCCGGTGCAGCAGATGGCGTGGACCTTGCCCTGGCGGATCATCTCCGCGAGGGAGCGCCCGAGCTCGCCGGTGCTCATCGCGCCGGCGAGGGTGACGAGCATGTGCGCGCCGGAGTCGAGGCACTCGCGATAGGCGCGGGCGGCGTCGCGCAGGGCGGCGGCGTTGAAGTGGCGGTAATGCTCGTCGATGAAGGCGGTGATGGTCATCTCGGCTCGGGCTCCGGTCGGGGTTTGTCGTGCGGCTCGTGCGGTCCACATCGGCTGCGCTGCGTCGTGAGGGATCGTATGGTGTTGGCACGGGCCCGGGCGGGCCCGAGGGATGTTCGGCGTGGAGGTTCGGCGTTGAGCGAACGAGCGGGCGGGCTCTGGGTCGCGGGGTGGCGGGAGCGGGTGACGCTCCCTGGCTGGGGGGTCGCGCGCGTCCGCGCCAAGCTGGACACCGGGGCGCGGACGAGCGCGATCCACGTCGCCCACATGGATCGGCTGGCGAACGGGCGGGTGCGGTTCGAGGTGGTCTTCCGGGAGCGTCCGGAGCGTCGGACGGCGTGGGTCGAGAGCGAGGTCGTGCGCGAGTCGGTGGTCAAGCCGAGCAGCGGGGTGCGACAGGTGCGCCCGGTCTGCCGGGTGCTGATGCGCCTGGGCCCGGTGGAGCGTGAGATCGAGCTGGGGCTGGTGGCCCGGGAGGGGATGCTCTGCCGGATGCTGGTGGGGCGGTCGGCGCTGGCGGGGGTCTGCGTGGACCCGTCGCGGAAGTACGTCCTGACCCCGGCGTGGGTGCAGGGTGGTGGTGAGGGCGGTGGTGGTTCGGGAGGGGGCGTGGATGGGGAGGGTGTGTCTTGAAGCTGGCGATTCTGAGTCGTGCGGCCCGTTGTTACAGCACGCGCCGCCTGCGTCAGGCGGCGACGGAGCGCGGGCACGCGGTGAAGGTGCTGAACACGCTGCGGTTCGCGATCGACCTGGAGCACGGCGAGCCGGACTTGTTTTATCGCGGCAAGCGGCTGAGCCATTACGACGCGGTGCTGCCGCGTGTGGGCGCGAGCGTGACGTACTTCGGGACGGCGGTGGTGCGTCAGTTCGAGCAGATGGACGTGTACACGCCGAACACGAGCAACGGGATCGCGAACAGCCGCGACAAGCTGCGGAGCATGCAGATCCTGAGCCGGCATGATCTCGGGATCCCGCACACGACGTTCGTGCGGGACCGCTCGGACGTGCTGCCGGCGATTGCGCGTCTGGGCGGGGCGCCGGTGGTGATCAAGATTCTGGAGGGGACGCAGGGTGTGGGGGTGATTCTGGCGGAGTCGACGAAGGTGGCCGAGGCGATCATCGAGACGCTGCAGAGCGCGCGCCAGAACGTGCTGGTGCAGAAGTTCGTGGCCGAGAGCCGGGGGCAGGACGTGCGGGCGTTCGTGGTGGGGGACCGGGTGGTGGCGGCGATGCGTCGGACGGCGCAGGGGGACGAGTTCCGGAGCAACGTGCACCGGGGCGGGTCGGTCGAGCGGATCGAGCTGGACGAGCGGGCGCAGGAGACGGCCGTGCGGGCGGCGCAGATCATGGGGCTGCGCATCGCGGGTGTGGATCTTCTGGAGAGCGACGCGGGCCCCTTGGTGATGGAGGTGAACTCGAGCCCGGGGCTGGAGGGGATCGAGTCGGCGACGGGGCTGGACGTGGCGGGGGCGATCGTGGACTACATCGCGAACCAGGTCGCATTCCCGGAGTTGGACGTGCGCCAGCGGCTCTCGGTGAGCAAGGGGTTCGGCGTGGCGGAGCTGCACATCCCCGAGGGCTCGCCGGTGGTGGGGCGGACGATCGCGGCGTCGGTGCTCAGCGAGCGGGAGATCGCGGTGCTGACGCTGCACCGCGGGACGAGCGTGATCAGCAACCCGCGCCACACGCGGGAGATCGAGGCGGGGGACCGGCTGCTCTGCTACGGGAAGCTGGAGGCGATGCGGGATCTCGTGCCCGAACGGCGTCAACGCCGAAAGAAGATGCGGGTGCGGAAGCTGGACCCGAAGCTGATCAAGGCGTTGGAGGCGGACGATGAGCGGAGCTGACGGTGTCGATGCGGAGGCCCCGGCGTCTCGCCCGGACCCCGGGGAGTGGGGCGAGGTTTCGATCGGCGCGGGGGAGCGGCGCGCGGTCTCGATCACGGTGAGCGAGAGCTATTCGGGGGCGACGATCCGGACGCCGGTGTACGTGTGGCGGGGGATGGCGGATGGCCCGACGGTGTTCGTCTCGGCGGCGGTGCACGGCGACGAGATCAACGGGACGGGGGCGATCCGGGAGCTGATCACGGGCGAGCCGTTCGAGTTGATCCGCGGGACGCTGCTGATGCTGCCGGTGGTGAATATGCTGGGGTTCGAGCGGCACAGCCGGTACATGCCGGACCGTCGCGACCTGAACCGGTGCTTCCCGGGGACGGAGCACGGGAGCCTCTCGAGCCGTCTGGCGCGGGCGTTTTTCGATCAGGTGGTGCGCCGGTGCGACTACGGGATCGACCTGCACACGGCCGCGGTGCGCCGGACCAACTTCCCGAACGTGCGCGCGGACATGGACGATGCGAGCGTGGCCGAGTGGGCGCGTGCGTTCGGGGCGGAGATCCTCGTCGCGGGCAAGGGCCCGCGCGGGAGCCTGCGCCGGAGCGCGTGCAAGGCGGGCGTCCCGACGTTTATTTTGGAAGCGGGGGAAGTCTGGCGTGTGGAGCCGGCGGTGGTGGAGTACGCGGTGGAGGGCGTGCGGAGCTGCCTGGCGCACCTGGGGATGATCGCGGGGGAGTCGCGCAGGCCCGCGTACCGCGTGGAGATGGACACGACGCGCTGGGTGCGTGCGATGCACGGCGGTTTTTTGCAGTTTCACACCTCGCCGGGGGAGCTGGTGGAGAAGGGTCAGCCGATCGCGACGAGCGCGAGCCTGACGGGTCAGGAGCACGACGTGATCGTGGCGCCGCGGGACGGGATCGTGCTGGGGATGACAACGATGCCGTCGGTCGCGCCGGGGGACCCGGTCTGCCACCTGGCGTTCCCGAAGCGGGGCGTGCTTCGGCGTGTGGGCGAGGTCGTGGAGGCGATGGCCGACGACAGCCTGCACGAGCGGCTGAAGGAGGACCTCTCACGCGGGATCCTCGTCAGCGAGCCGAACGGGGAGAGCGAGGGCTGAGCGAACAACCGCACCGATCCGCAGACCTAGCCTTCCGGTGACTCAGAACCTGGAGACTTGGCATGAAGATCGTCGGCTGGATGGTGGGTTACGCGGCGGCGTTGGTGGCGGGGGGCGTGCTCGCGGTGCTGCTCGCGCCGGACCCGGGCCGGGCGACCAGCGCGCTCTACGCGACCGGGGCGGCGGCGGTGCTTGTGCTGATCGCGGCCGGGCTCTCGGCGATGCTCCCAAAGAGCAAGCCGCTGGGCATGATCGGGATCCATGTGGGCTTGCTCCTCCCGCTCCTGTTCGCGGGCGTGTTCACGATGCGGGCGGTCGCGGTGCGCGGCGACGTCGCGGATTACCGCGAGCAGCGCGATCGCTTCGCGGAGCTGGTCCGGAGCGATATCGAGCCCGACACCGACGAGGCGTTCACCGACTGGCTCGTGCGCGAGGCGTACCGGGACGCGTACCAGTCGGGCGAGATCGACGTGGAGTTTGTCGGGCTCGACGCCTTCCGCACCGCGCCGGAGTTCCGGCGACTGCGGCGCGTGAACGACCACGACAAGACGTACCTGGTCGTGGTGCTGGGGGGATTGGCCGTGATCAGTGCGGCGGCCTTCGTCGTCATGCTCCGCCAACGCCCGAAGCCGGAGAACCGCGGGAAGCCCGAGGCCGGAGTGGGCGACACGCCTTCGGCCTGAGCGGGGAGAGACCCGGAAAAGCTCCGCCGCGGCGGCTCCGCGTTTCCGGGGCACCGGGGCGGTGGTGAGTTGCAGAGTCACGCAGGACGGATGCCGCGGTGGAGTTGCTGCACGCGGTCGGCCTGCTCTTTGCGCACGTGCTCGAGGACGAGGCGCGGCACCTGCCACTGGCCCTCCTCGGCCGTCACGTTCGAGCAGTGCTCCACCAGGCACTGGTACAGGAACTTGAACGCGTCCCGCGGCTGGTGCATCTGGTTCAACGCGTCCACAATGTCCTGACGCGCCACGTCCTCGGTGAACAGGTCGCGCAGCGTGATCGGCTCAGCCCCCGGGCTGCGGCACGCCTGCAGGCGCGCGTCGCACAGGTCGTAGAGCATCGCCCCCGTCCAGGTCAGGCGCTCGATCAGGTTCTGCTTGTCGAGGCGGGCTTCCTGGAAGAACGAGGCCGACTCCTTGAAGAGCGCGTGGCGCAGCTCGATCGGGAGCAGCATCTTCACGCCGAAGCGGTCCTGCTGGAGGAACTTGTTGTTGAACAAGGGCCAGACGAGCGCCCGCATCCGCTCGGCGTCGCCGGCGACCAGCGTCGGCTCGTCCACCCGGTCCACCACGACCAGGATCCCGGTGAACCCCAGCTCCCGCAGGACGCGACGGAGCGCGTCGAACAGCTCGTACCGCTGCTCCTCCGAGTCCTGCACCGGGAGCACGCTGGGCTGACGCAGCATCGTGTCCAGGTATTCCAGGCTCTCGGCGAGCGAGGGCTCCGGGCGGTCGAGCATCCGGAGCTGGCGGCTCAGGCGGCGCGCGATCCCCGCACGAACCAGGCGGTCCCAGAACAGTCGCTTGAGCAGGAAGACGCCCCAGGCCGCGACCGCCCCGCTGAAGACGCCGATCCAGAAGTTGTTGCTCTCGCCGCCGCCGATCGTGAAGAACGCCGCCAGCACCGCGACCGGCAGCACCCAGCCGCCGTAGGCGAGCAGGCGCGACCAGACCTCGCGCGGCGGGGTGGGCAGGCGCAGCAGGCGTCGGACGGCGTCGGTCCGCTCGTGCGCGAGCGGGTGGCGGTCGTAGATCGCCTGGAGCAGCAGCAGCTCGCGCCGGGCGCGCTTGCGCATGGTCCTGCCGAGGCGTGCGGTGTCGATCGTGCGGAGGTCCTCGCCCGCGTCGTCCTCGCGGAGCAGGGCGTCCACGAGGCGCGTGACCCCGACCGAGAGCATCGCGTCCATGTGGTCGGCGAGGCGCACGCCCTTGATGGATTCGAGCGGGTCGCGGTGCCCGCTCCCGGCGTGCAGATGGTCGAGCTCGGCGTTGAGGTCGTCGTAGGGAACGAGGAAGACGCGGGCGTCGGGGTGACGCGCGTTGTGGCGGGCGAGCTCGTCGGCGATCTGCATGCGGATCGCGGTCTTGCCGCTGCCTTTTTCGCCGAAGACAACGGCCGTCGCGGGCGCCGCCAGCTCGCCGATGATCTTCTCAAAGTCCGAGTGGTACGCGCTGACGTCGCCGCGACGGGCGGCAGGCGTGGAGGGCGTCGCCGGGTCCGCGTTCTCCTTGCGTGCGGCGGCCTTGCGCATCGCCATGCGGGCGAAGACCGCGTCGTGGCGGGCTTCCTCGCCTCGGAACGGGTTCTCCTGGATCTGCCAGTGCTCGAAGAACTGCGAAAGGTTCATCCTGCCTCCTTCGCCGCCCGCGCGGGCCCGTCATCGTAAGGCGATCAGTGGTCGACGCGTTTGCCGAGCCTCGGCGCGATCTCGCCCATCATCTTTTGGAGCGTGGCGTCGTTCTTGGCTTCGAGGTTGAGCCGGAGCAGGGGCTCGGTGTTGCTCTTGCGGACGTTGCACCACCACCCGTGCTTGTCGAAGCAGTCGATGGTGACGCCGTCGAGCTCTTCGAGCGAGCCGTCGTAATCCGAGCCCGGGCCGAAGGTTTCCTTGAGCTCCGCGAGCGCCTCGTCCTTCTCCTCGATCTCGAAGTTGACCTCGCCGGACTGGGCGTAGCGGGCGATGGGCTTGACCAGCTCGCTCATCGCCTTGCCCTCCTCGGCCAGCACGCTCAGCACGGTCGCCATCGCGATCATGCCCGAGTCGGCGTTGAAGTTGTCCGCGAAATAGAAGTGCCCGCTGAGCTCCCCGCCGAAGCACCCGCGACGCTCGGCCAGCTCCGCCTTCATGAAGACGTGCCCGACGCGCCCCTTCACCGGCACGCCGCCCGCGTTCTTGATTTCCTCGGCGACCGCTTTGGTCGAGCGCAGGTCGTAGATCACCGCCGTGCCGGGGCGGGCCTTGAGGAAGTGCTTGCAGAGCACCGCGGTCAGGAGGTCGCACCCGACGATCTTGCCTTGTTCATCGACCACGACGCACCGGTCGGCGTCGCCGTCGAAGCAGATGCCCAGGTCCGCCTTCTCCGCGACGACCGCTTCCTGCAGCTGCGCGAGGTTGGACGCGACGAGCGGGTTGGGCTCGTGGACGAACTCGCCCTTGCTGTTGTCGAAGTTCATCTCGACGATCTCGAGCCCGGGCACGTCGGCGCCCTTCTTGCCGAAGACGCGGGGCACGGTCGTGCCGGCCATCCCGTTGCTGGCGTCGACGACGACCTTGACGGCCTTGCCGCCGAGGTCGAGGAACTGGCGGACGTGGGCGATGTACGCGTCCCAGAGGTCGCGGCTCTCGCTGCGCCCGATGACGGGCAGCGTGGTGTTGCGATCGACGATCGCGGCGTGCTTGCGGACCTCGGCCAGCCCGGTCGGCTCGCCGACGGGCTTCGCCTTGCGCTTGGAGACCTTGAACCCGTTGTACTGCGGCGGGTTGTGGCTGGCGGTGACCATGACCCCGCCCGCGCAGTCGAGGTGGTTGATCGCGAAGTAGACGAAGGGGGTGTCCACGAGCCCGACGTCGATGACGTCCCCGCCGTGGGTGTTGATCCCGCGGATCAGCTCGCTGGCGAGCTTGGGGCTGCTGGTGCGCATGTCGCGCCCGACGACGACGTTCTTCATCATCGGGGTGGATTCGCCGGCGGCCTCGGCGTCGGCGAGCAGGAACTTGCTCACCCCAAAGCCGATCTGCCACGCCATCTGATCCGTCAGAAGATCGGGGTAGGTCCCGCGAACGTCATACGCCTTGAACACCCGTCCGAGCATCGAGTTCTCCGCTTGCGGTCTGGAAGTTGTCCGGTGCGAGCGATCGCCCGCCCCGGCTGAGCCGAAAGCCTAGCAGGCGCGCCCGTTCATGGCACACCTGATGGCACGGCGCTCCGAGTTGCGGGACCGGTGCCCCGGAAACGCGGAGCCGCCGCGGCGGAGCTTTTCCGGGCTCCTCTTCCTCCCGGCCTCCCCCGGCCACGCACCTTTTCGAGAGATCAGTGTTTTAACACCGTCCGCGCCCGAGCATGGAAAAGCTGCGCCGCCCTCGGAAGGTCGGCTTCGCGTTTCCATGGCACCAGTCAACGTTCACCGAAGCTCCCGCACCGGCACGCCCTCGGGCAGGGCTTTCAGGAAGAACCGCCCGTAGGGCTTGGTGACCAGTCTCGGATCGAGGACGACGACGCGACCCTTGTCGGTCGCCGAGCGGACGAGGCGTCCGAAGCCCTGTTTGAAGCGGATGACGGCCCGGGGGAGGCTGTCCTCGCGGAAGGGGTCGCCGCCGCGGGCGCGGATGCCCTCGGTGCGGGCCTCGGTGAGGGGTCGGTCCGGCGGGTCGAAGGGGAGGCGGGTGATGATGACGTTGCGGAGCCCGGCGCCGCGGACGTCGACGCCCTGCCAAAAGCTCGCGGCCCCGAACAGCACGCTCGCCGGCTCGGCGCGGAAGGCCTCGAGCATCGCCGTCCGCGAGCCGTCGAGCTCCTGGGCGAGTAGCGGGCACCCGAGCGCCTCCAGCGGGCAGCGGAGTTCCTCGGCCGCCTGACGCAGCGTCCGCAGGCTGGTGAACAGCACGAACGCGCCGCCCTTGGTCTCGGCGGCGTGGTCCATGATCCGTGCGCACAACTCCGGCAGGTACCGCGCGTCGTTCGGGTCCGGCATCGTGCGGTCGACAAAGAGCTCGACCTGCTGCGCGTAATCGAACGGGCTGCCGAGTTGGAGCGTTTCCGCGCCCTCGCACCCGAGGCGGGTCATCGCGTGGGCGAAGGCCGTCTCGGCGTGCTCGAGCGCCTCGCCCGGGCCGACGGTCCGCGTCGCGAGCGTCGCGCTGGTCAGCACGACGCTGTGCCCTTTCTCAAACAAATGCTCTTTCAGCAGCGGCGCGACCTCGATCGGCGCGCACGACGCCGAGACGCGCACGCCCTGCCCCGCGCGGCTCGCGTGCTCGCGCCGGGTCACCTCGACCCAGTACGCGTACCCCGGCAGGGCCTGGGCGAGGATCACCTCGGCCGCGTCGGCGATCTCGCTCGCACGCTCGGCGTAGGCGTTCAGCTCGAACTTGTCGGCCTCGGACTTCGCGAGGTCCTTCATAGAGCGCAGGCGGACCGAGAGCGCGTTCATCGCGGGTGTCAACGCGTTCTCGACCATCTCCGGGCGGCGCATCCGACCGGTCGGCAGGTCGCCCCGCTCCACGAGGCGGGCGAGCTGCTCGAAGAAATCCCGCGTCGCCTCCTCGGCGTCCGCCACGAGCCCCACGGCCCGCTCGACGGGGCGGAGGTCGTCGTCGATCAGATTGAGCTGCGCGAGATAGCCCTTGCGCGTGCGCCGGTGGAAGAGCGTGCCGAGCAGGTGCATCGCCTTGCCCTCGCTGACGCTGAGCCCGAAGTGGTCGGCCGCGGTGTCCTCCGCGCCGTGCGCCTCGTCGAGGATGACGTGGTCGTAGCGGGGGAGGAACCCGACGCCGCGGGCGCGGAGGGCGAGGTCGCTGAAAAAGAGCGCGTGGTTGCAGATGAGCAGGTTCGCCCGCTCCATCTCGCGTCGCGCGGCCTGGTAGAAGCAGGCCTGATGGTTCGGGCACTTGCGCCCCATGCAGTTGCCCGAGTCCGACTGCACCTTGTCCCAGATCCCCGGACGTTCGAGCGCGGGCAGCGTGCTGAGCGTGCCGTCGTCGGTCTGGTAGGCCCAGTCCTCGATGACGTGCAGCGAGCGCCGGGCGGCGGCGTCCGGAAAGAGCCGGTCCTGACGCTGGCTCGCGAGCTTCAAACGCCGGATCGAGAGATAGTTCCCGCGCCCTTTCACGAGCACCGGGCGGAGCGAGCCGCGCCAGGGGGCGTCCGAGGCCGCGTCGTCGGGCTCGGCGAGGGTCGATTGCAGCAGCGGCACGTCGCGCTGCACGATCTGCTCCTGCAGGGCGATCGTGTTGGTCGCGACGACGACCGTCTCCCCGTGCTCGACGGCTCGCAGCACCGCGGGCACGAGGTAGGCGTAGCTCTTGCCGACACCGGTGCCGGCCTCGACGAGCAGGTGGCTGCGGGACGCGAGGGTGCGCGCGACGGCCTCGGCCATGCGCAGCTGCTGCGGGCGGGCCTCGTAGTCGCCGCCCAGCGCTCGCGCGATCACGCCGCCGTTGCCGAGGATGTCGTCGATCACGCCGGGCACAGGGCATTCTAGGGAGGCGCGGGGTGCGGCCCTAAAACCGTGGCACGGGCGTCCCGCCCGTGCGCTCGGGGCGAAGCGGTCGGGGCGAGTCCCGGAAAAACTCCGCCGCGGCGGCTGCGCGTTTCCGGGGCACCTGGGAGCGTGTCCGTCCGGGCGTGCTTTACAGCGGCTTGCGCTTCGGCAGCCCGTCGATCCGCGGGTAGCCTTTGGGAGTGGCGCGGCGTTTCTCGATGATCACCAGCTTGCCCGTCGGCGTGTCCACCGTCCCCGCGTGCGAGGCGTGCAGGACGTAGAGCGCCTGCTTCGCCTCAACGAGCTCCTCCTCCGCCTTTTGTCCCTTCACGAAGACCGCCAGCCCCTCGGGCTTGACCAGCGGGAGGACGAGTTCGAGCGAGGTGCGCAGCGGCCCCAGGGCTCGGCACATGCCCAGGTCGTACGTGTCTCGGTGCCCCCCCACGCGTGTGCGCACGCCGGCGGCGTCGTGGTTCTCCCCACGATCCAGCCCGGCGGCCTCGGCGCGGAGGTTGTGGACGGTGACGTTGGCGCACCCCGCGTGGGCCGCGGCCTGGGCGAGGAAGGCCGCCTTCTTCCCCGTGCTCTCAAACAGGTGAAAGCGGAGGTGGGGGGAGACGATCGCGAGCGGGATCGCCGGCACCCCGCCGCCGGAGCCGACGTCGGCGACCGTCCCGCCCTCGGGCAGCTCGCTGAGCACCGGCAAGAGGGTGAGTGCGTCGAGGATGTGCTTCGTCCAGGCCTCTTCGGGCTCGCGAATCGCGGTCATGTTGGCGGATTCGTTGGCTTTGAGCAGCGCCGCGAGGTAGAGCCCGAGGCGTTCGACGTCGCCGGGCTCGAACTCGATGCCGAGGGCCGTCGCCCCCGCGGTGAACGACGCGGGCGCGGGGAGCGGGGCTGCGGGGAGGTCGAACACGATCGGGGCGCGGGGTGCGGGCGTGGGTTTTGAGCCCTTGGGTCTGGGTTTGGGTTTGGGTGCGGGCGCGGGCTTGGCGTTGGAGGCGGGCTTGGGGGTGCGTCGGGGTTCAGGCATGGTCGTCAGCGTATTCAAAGGAGGAGCGGAAGGGCGGGCGGGGGCGGTGGAGCCCGACGTTGAAGATGAGCCCGGTGAGGACCCAGGTCGCGAGCATGCTGGACCCGCCGTAGCTGACGAACGGGAGCGTGACGCCGGTGATCGGGAGCAGCCCGATGGTCATGCCGATGTTGACGATCATCTGCACGGCGATGAAGGCCGCGAGCCCGACGACCAGGAGCCTGCCGAACGGCTCCATGCACTGGGCGGCCGTCACGAGCGCGCTGCCCAGCCAGAGCAGGAAGAGCCCGATGACCACGAGCCCGCCGACCATGCCGAAGCGGGCGGCGATGACGGCGAAGACCATGTCGTTGTGCCCTTCGGGGAGTCGGTTGAAGGTGACGAGCGCGCGGGCGTGCCGGTCGTCGGTGCCGGTGAGGCCGCCGGAGCCGACGAGCGTCTGGGCGGTGAAGGACTGGTAATTGATGTCGTCGGCCGAGCTGCGGTCGCCCTGGATCTGCTGGATCATGCCGATGACGCGGACCTTCTGGTGGGGCTTGAGCACGGGCCACGTCGCGGGGGCGGCGAGCGCCGCGCAGGAGACGATGATCGCCATATGGCGCAGCCTCGCGCCCGCGGCGATGAGCATCGCGAACAGGCTCCCGACGAAGAGCATCGCGGTGCCGAGGTCCGGCTGAACGGTGATCAGCGCGATCGGGGGGAGCGTGATCAGCCCCGGGACGATCAGGCCCTTGAAACGACGGTGCGCCTTGCGAAAGCGGAGATAATGCGCGATCGCGAGGACATAGGCGATCTTCATCACCTCACCCGGCTGAAAGTCCGCGACGCCCAGGTTGATCCAGCGGCGAGAGCCGTTGCGCGGGGCGACGATCGATTCCGGCACGACCGGGATCAGCAGAAAGACGAGCATCGCGAGCACGCCCAGATACGCCGGCATCGCCAGCGCCCCGATGAACCGGTTGTGCGGGATCGCGACGATCAGGCACGCGATCAGGCCGACGCCCAGAAAGACGGCCTGTCGCAGCGCGCTGCCCGCGAGCCGCCCGCTTTCCGGATCGAGCCGCTCGGCGACGTCGATCGCGTGGATCCCGATCAGGCTGAGCCCGAGCGCCGCAAAGACGCACCCCCACGCGGCGTTGATCGGGCGCAGGCTCTTTCGGAGCGTCTGGCGCGGGTCCCAGGTGCCCTTGACCAGCACCGCGAGCGACGGCGACGCGCTCACAGGTAGCCCTCGGCCCGCAGCGCGTGGATGATCTGGTTCGCGATCGGGCCCGAGACGCGCCCGCCGCTCCCGGCGTACTCCATCACGACCGCGATCGCGTACCGCGCCCGCCCGCCCTCGGGCCCGACCACCACGACGAACCAGCTGTGCTCGCCCGTGCGCACGACGCGGGATTCTCCGGTTGCTTCGTCGCGCACGACCAGCGGCGAGGCCTGAGCCGTGCCCGTCTTGCCCCAGACCGTCACGCCCGGCGTGTTGAACAGGTTCTCGTAGCGACCGGCGAAGATCAGGTGGTTGCCGGTGCCGCGACGGTCGTTGACGGCCTTGTCGAGCCCGCGGATCGCGGCGTCCACCGACGCCGGGCGCCACCCGAGCTCCTCGATCTCGGGGAACGAGCCGTCGTCGATCACGCGCGGGCGCATCCGCACCCCGCCGCGCGCGAGTGTCGCGTACGCCTCGGCGGCGTGGACGGGCGTCCAGTCGATCGGCCCCTGTCCGATGCCCAAGAAGATCGGGTCGCTCGGCTCCAGGGCGCGCGGGTCGCCCCCCGGCCCGACGCGTCCGGCGTGCTCATAGCCCACCCCGAGGCTCATCGGCGAGCCGACGCCGAGCGACTGGTACGCCCGCGTCACCCCGGCGCGGTTCAACCGCTGCCCGAGCGTGTAGTAGAAAATGTTGCAGGAGACCATCAGCGAATCGACCACGTCCAGCGGGCCGCCGAACCGCGCGTTGTGCGTCGTCAGCCCGAAACGCGGGCGGTAGATCCAGCACCGCATCACGTCCTGGCGGTTCGGCAGAAAGTGCCCCGTGCAGTCGATCCGCTCGTCCACGCGCACGTGCCCGTGCGTCACCGCGTCGGTGAACAGCAGCGGCTTGACGATCGACCCCGGTTGGTACGGCACCGCCACGGCGCGGTTGATGAACGGGCGGTTGATCTCGTCCTCGAACACCGACGACGGGTCCCGCTGCATCTGCTCGCGCGTGAACGTGGGCGTCGAGACCATCGCCAAAATCTCGCCCGTGTCGATATCCAGCACGACCGCCGCCCCCGGCAGCACGGTGCCGTCGGGGATCGTCTCGTTCTCCGACCCGTGCCAGTCCTGCTTGACCGCGAGCCCAAGCTCCGGGCTCATCGCCGCCTGCACGCGGGCCTGGAGCATCGCGTCGATCGTGAGCACGACGTCGCGCCCGGGCTCGGGGGGGAGCTCGGTCCGCTCGCCGGTCTCGAGGCGCTCGGTGCGGAGCCCGCGGAGCCCGCGGAGCTCGTGCTCGCCCGAGAACTCCACGCCCGCGCGCCCGGCGACGTCGCCGGCGCGGTAGGCCCCGCGATCGACGCCGCGCTCGGTCATCGCCCGGGCATGGAAGCTTGGGTCGCGATCGAGGGCCGCCGATCGTCGGGCGAGGACGTCTTCATCCCGGTTGGTCGTCGCGACCCAGCCGAGCACGTGGTTGAGCACGCCGGTGACGGTGACCGACTGATACCCCTCGCCGCGGAGGGGGCTGGGGAGCGTGCCGCGGTTGAGCTCGACGGTGACGGTTTCGAACGGGTACCGCCGGTCGCCGGCGCCGGCGACTTCCAGCCCGGGGATCGTCGGCACGGTGACCATCACCTCGCTGATCCCGTCCACGAGCAGCTCGGTCAGGACGGTCCGCTGCTCGGCGAGACGTTGGAACTCGAAGCCGACCTCGTCGGGGACGCGGAAGGCGAGGGCGTGGGCCGAGCGTTGTTCGAGGATCGGTCGCGAAGCCCGTCGCTCGATCTCCTGCTGGGCCTGGGCGGTCAGCTCGCGCCCGCGGGCTAGGGCGGCCTCCAGCTCGTGGCGACGCCGAGCGTCCACGATCGCCCGGAACATCGACGACACCCGCCCGGAGACCCGGGCCTTTCGCGCCTCGAGTTCCTCACGCGGGATCCCCGCCGCGAGGGCGAAACGCTCCCACGCGAGCTCCGCGTGCGCCTCATAAATGGGGCGGTAGCGGGCGATCAACTCCGCCCGCTGCGCGGGCGCGAGCTTGGGCCACGCCTCCGCGTGACGCCGACGCGCGTACGCCCCGGCGTGACGCTCGGCCCACGCCCCGCTGATCGCGTCGAAGCTCACCTCCACGTCGTAACTCGGGCGGTCGTGCGCCAGCACACGCCCGTGACGGTCCAGCACCCGCCCGCGGACCGTCGGCGTCCACGACCGGCGCACCAGGCGGCTCTCGGCCTCGGCCCGGAGCTGCGCCCCCTCCAGCACCGTCAGGCGCGTCAGCTGCACCGCCATCGCCGAAGCCGGCACGAGCAACGCCGCCCCCAGCAGCACCAGCCGCCGGTGGAACATGCTCGGGATCAGCTTCCGGAATCCTCGCACCGCGGTCGGCTCCGTCCGAACCACATCTGTCGGATCTACTTCTGTCGGCTATTCAAGGCGGGGGGTCTTGAACCCGGCGGGCGCGGGCCCGCGTGGCACCCGGACGATACGCCGCCACTCAGCCTACATCGGCTCCCAACACCCCCGCCGACCAGACCCGGCGCACAACCGGCGTCAAAACGCACAGGAGCCGCCCATGACGGTCGCGGCTCCCGGCTCGATTGGAGGATGTCTCGCCCGCGGGCGGGCCCCGGCTCAGCGCTCGCGCTTATCGCGCGTGATCTGGGCGTAGGCGTTGTGGCTGTGGATCGACTCGAAGTTCTCGCTGTTGATCGCGTACCACTCGATGCGGTCTTCGCCCTCCATCGCGACCGCGAGATCGCGGACGATGTCCTCGACGAACTTCGGGTTCTCGTACGCACGCTCGGTGACGAACTTCTCGTCCGGACGCTTCAGCACCGCGAAGACCGGGTTGCTCGCGGCCGCCTCCAGCAGCTCGACCAGGTCCTCGATCCAGAGCGTCCCGTTGAAGCGGACCTTCGCCTCGATGCGGCAGCGCTGGTTGTGCGCGCCGTACTCGCTGATCTCCTTCGAGCACGGGCAGAGACTCGTCGCCGGGGCGCTCACGCTCAGCAGCAGGTCGTCGTCCCCGTTGCTCGTGCACTCGAACCGCACGCGGTAGTCCATCAGCCCGGGCATCTTCGTCACCGGGGCGAGCTTGCGGATGAAATACGTGAACTCGGCCTCGAAGTGGGCCTCTTCCGCCTCCAGCCGGTCGCGGATCGCACGCGTCAGGGCCGGGATGCCCTCGGGCTTGACCGGCTCGCCCGAGTGCTCGTTGAGCACCTCGAGAAAGCGGCTCATGTGCGTCCCCTTCTGGTGATGGGGGAGCGAGACGTACATGTTGATGTTCGCGACGGTCGTTTGTTCGCCCCCGTCACGCGTCCGCAGACGCATGGGGTAGACAACTTCCTTCACGCCGACGCGGTCGATCGCGATCTTGCGAGCATCGGCGGCGGCTTGAACGTCGGGGATCGCAGACGGGGCTGCACCGGAGTTGGTCTCAGGCATGGTCACACTCATGTTAGGAAGCCCGAGCGCACGAGACGACCCGAACGGCACAACCGCCCACGCCGACACACGCGCATGGCTTGGAAATCCCGAGCGTTTTCGAGCCTCCGAGCCGCCCGGATGCACTGCGCACACCCGGCGATCCGTCATCGGCACAACGCTCGCGCCGGTGCGGGCGGTGCGCCGGGCTCAGGCTCGAGCGGCGGCCTCGGCGGCTTGCTTCTCGATCCGCCCCGACGCCCACCGCACACCGATCGGCACCCCGAGCAGCCCCGCAGCCGCCCAGTCGAGCGGCTGCGTCCACGCGAACCCCGGCAGCTCGCCGGTGATCGCCGACGACTGCACGTCGCGGGTCATGACCATCGCGACGATCGGTCCGAGCGCGCCCGCGAACGCCGCACCGGTGATCAGCGGCGCGACCGACGGTCGTCGCCCGCTCACCGCCGACGTCGCGAGCCCGCCGACGGCCCCGCCCACGATCGCCCCGATCACCGCCCCCAGGACCGCCTGCCCGCGCATGTCGCTCCGCACCAGCAGATACGCCATCACCAGGCAGACCGCCGCCGTCACCCCGAGCCCGACCAACGCCGACGGATCCTTCCAGATCGCCGCGGCCCGCGCCGCGGGCGAGCCCGCCTCGGCTTCGGGGTGGACGACGCGGTCGGCCGGCAGGCTCCGCTCCCGCCCCACGACCCCCAGCGCCGTCGCGACCCCCGCGACCAGCCCGACGACCAGCACGCCCTCGACCACGAGCAGGATCAGCCCCCCCGGCTCGAGCGCGAGCACACGACCCATCGCCCCCGCCCGATACGCCGCCCACGCGAGCACCAGCCCCGCGCTGACCAGTCCCGTCCGTCGATCCGCGAGGACGGCCCCGCACACCCCGGCCCCGAGGGTCAGGACGCCGACGCCGAACCACGCAAAAAGCCCTCCCAGCACGCCCGAGGAGAGCAGCAGCGTGACCTCCCCGCTCCCGTCCTTCGCGCGGAGGCTCCCGACGAGCGCGCCGCCCATCGGGCCGAGCACGAACAGCGCAAAGATCGGGATTACCCACCGGAGCGTGGTCATTCGCATAGGGGGATCATCGCCCGCCCGCGCCCGGAGGGCAAACGGGCCGATCGACCGGGTGCCGCCTCGCGCCCGATCCCGCGGGCGGATTCCGCTAGCATGAGCGATCGGGGGGCCCGGGCGGACGACCGGGCGCACGCGGGCGCGAGGGCGCGCCCGGGTTTGCAGAGGGGATGCATCATGACGCCGAACGACACCGCCGGGCCCGCGTCACCGCCGGACGCCGCCCGCCCTGCGCCGGAGCCCGCGCGTGTGCGCGAGGCCCCGACGCTGGGTTTTGAGGACCTGACTCGCGGCCTGCTCTGGCCGATGATCTTCCGGGCCCCCGCGCTGGCGCTCCGTCCGGCGCGGGTGGGGTTTGCGTTAATCACGATCGTGCTGCTCGCGCTGGTGGGCTCGATCAGCCGCCTCTGGAGCGACACGAACTACGCCGATCGCCTCGCCGACGCGTTCGCCGGGCTCGTCGGCGAATGGCTCTCGATCCTTTTTCTGGGCGGGGGCGGGCGGTCCGGGCCCGGGCCGGTCGAGGTCGTATTCAGCCACCCGGTGAGCTCGATCGTCCTCGGGGTGCCGATGCTCGCGATCCTTGCCGTTGGGGCGGGGGCCATTTCCCGGTCGGCGGCCCGCGAGTTCGCCCTCAACGAGCGTGACCCCTGGCCGAGAAGCCTCGCCTTCGCCGCCGGGCGGGGCGTGAGCTTCTTCTTCACGCTCGCGATCCCGATCCTGTTCGTCCTGGCGATCTATCTCACGATCGCCGTCGCGGGGTTCCTGCTCCTCACGCTGCCCGGGGTGAGCATCGTCGGCGCGGTGTTGTTCGCCCTCGCCCTCGCCGCGGGGCTGCTGGCGGCGGTCGCCACCCTCGCCGGGCTGCTCGCGCTGCCGATTTTTCTGGCCGCGATGGCCTGTGAGGGCGCCGACGCGATCGACGCCGTTCAACGCGCCTACGCCTACGCGATCGCACGCCCGATCCGCTTGGTCGTCTACATCGCGATCGCCGAGTTGCTCGGGCTCGTCTTCATCGGCGTGGTCGCGCTGGTCACGAGCCTGGGCGTGAGCTTCTCGCTCGACGCCGCATCGGCCTTCGGCGGGCGACCGTTGCCGAACCCGGACGCCGGGGCGCTCTGGTCCGCCTCCGGCGCGATCGTCGAGTTCTGGATCAAGCTCGCCGTGCTGCTCGTCGGCGCGATCGCCCTGAGCTATCTCGCCTCGGCCGGCGTCATCGTCTACCTGCTCATCCGGCGCGTCGTCGACGGGCAGCACCACCAAGACCTCTGGTCCCCGCCCGCGCCGAGCGCCATCAAGGGCGACGGAGCGCCGAGTGCCTGAGCCCACGGACCAGCCCAGCCCCCGTCACCACGGGACACTCACCGCCGGCGACGAACCCGCCCGAGCCGTCCGCCTCGCGGGCGCGCTGGCCGAGCTCGCGGTGACCACGCTGACGCTGCACCGCCCGGACGCCCCGCCGCTGGAGTTGAGCGCCCGCGCGACGGACCTCCCGCGGGAACTGATGCGAGCTCTGGAACGCCGAACCTTCGAGCCGATCGTGCTGCTCGCGCCGCAGCGCGAGCTGGAAGTCCGCCTGGACGAGGCGGCCTGGCTCTGGGCGACCAACGACGAAGAGGCCGCCGAGGCGATGCGACGGATCGAAACCTGATCTCGCCCCCGGCCCTGTGCCACTGACCTCTTCCGAGAGGTCAGTGCTCGCCCTCTGCTCACGCTCCCACACGTGGTTCTGCAAGAACGACCGGTTCGTGAGCGAAGATAGAGATCAGTAAGGGGAGCACTGACCTTGCAGACAAGATCAGTGGCACAGGCGTTGCCCACCAAACACGGATCCGGCGCGGCTTACCGCAGCACTTCGAGGCGTGCGTACTCCAGCACGAGCGTCTTCTCGCCGAGATCATCAAAGAGGATCTTCGCCCGCGCGTAGCTCCCGCCGGCGACCTCGACGACGCGCCCGGGCCCGAACTGCGGGTGGCGCACGCGCGTGCCGACGGCGAAGGTCTCGCGGAGCTGCTTGCCCATCGCCGCGTCGGCCGCCCGTCGCTGCGGCTGCCCGAGCTGGGGCGGGGCCTTGTGTGGGCCCGGTCGCATCGCTTGCGACGGGCGTCGCGGGGTGAAGCCGCCGCTCCGGAACGACGACGCCGATCGCAGCGCGTGGCGGGGGGGCGTGGCGCCGCCGCTGGGGAACGCCTCGTCCTCCGCCCCCGGCTCGTCGGCCGCGTCGTCATAGGCGTCCTCCACGAACTCGTCGCCGAAGGGGTCGGTCTGGTCCGATCGCAGCACGTGCTCGCGCCCGAGTTCTTCAAGGAAGCGGCTCGCGATCGTGCGCTCGCTGACCCCGCGGACGGTCCGGTACATCGCGCTGGTGATCAGCAGGCGTCGCATCGCGCGCGTGATGCCGACGAAGCAGAGGCGGCGCTCCTCCTCCATCGCGTCGTCCGATTCGTGCGCGCGGGCGTGGGGGAGCAGGCCCTCTTCGAGCCCGATCATCGCGA
Source organism: Phycisphaerales bacterium (assembly GCA_007693785.1). Classification (GTDB taxonomy): domain Bacteria; phylum Planctomycetota; class Phycisphaerae; order Phycisphaerales; family UBA1924; genus RECY01. The sequence goes on from RECY01000021.1 coordinate 101,388, forward strand.
CGGCCGGGAACTCCAGCCCCTTCGCCGCGTGCAGCGTCATCAGCGTCACCGCGCCCTGCGCGGGATCCACCGCGTCCGCGTCGGCGACCAGCGCGACCGATTCCAGATACCCGCGCAGCAGCGCCAGCAGCTCCGGCACCTCCGCCTGCTGCCCCTCGCGATCGATCCGCGCCATGGCTTCGACGCCCGGGAACGCGGCCGGGTCGTTCTCCGGCGCGTAGCTCTGCTCGAACTCCGCCGCCGACGAGACCAGTTCGCCCAGGTTATCCAGGCGCTCTTCGTCGGCCTCGGTCTTGCCCGCCCGCGCCCGCTCGGCGTACATCGCCTCCAGCCCGCTCTCCCGCACCACACGCTCGACCAGCTCGCTCAGGCTCGTCGCGACCGTCGCCCCGAGGAACGAGCCGTGCCCCGTCCAGTCGTCGACCGTCTGCGCGAACTTCTGGCAGGCCGTGACGGCCCGCGCGTTCAGCCCCCCGGCCTCGTCGGCCCGGCGCAACGCCTCGAACATCGTGATCCCCGCCGACGCGGCGAACGACTGCACACGCGTCAGCGTCGTCTTCCCGATGCCGCGCGTCGGCGTGTTCACGATCCGCGACAGGCTCACCCCGTCGGCCGGGTTCGCCACCACACGCAGGTACGCCAGCGCGGTCTTGACCTCTTCCCGCTCGTAGAACGCCGTGCCCCGCGCGATAACATACGGCACGCCCGCCCCGCGCAGCTCGTCCTCGATCACGCGGCTCAGCGCGTTCGTCCGGTAGAACACCGCCATGTCCCGCCACGCGATCGGCGTCTCGTCGTCCTCGTGCCGGTGCTTCAGCCAATCAACGACCAGCCTCGCCTCGTCATGCTCCTCGCGCACACGCGTCACCTCGACGGGCGCGCCGCCGCGGTCGATCGTGAACAAATCCTTGTGCTTGCGCCGCTGGTTCTGGCGGATCAGCGTGTCGGCCGCCTTCAGGATCGCCTCGCTGCTCCGAAAATTCTGCCCGAGCGGGATCGTCCGCGCGCCGGGGTACTGCGCCTCAAAATCCAGGATGTTCGCGATGTCCGCCCCGCGCCAGCCGTAGATCGCCTGGTCCGGGTCGCCCACGACGCACACGTTCGGCGGGACCAGTTCCGGCTCATCGTCCTCGTCCACGCCCGGCAGCCCGGCCGTGTCGCTGATCCCCGGGCGAGCCTCGCCCGCGAGCAGTGTGGCGAGCACGAACTGCGCGTTGTTCGTGTCCTGATACTCGTCGATCATCAGGTACCGCCACCGCTCGTTGCACTCGCGTCGGATCTCCGGGCGATCCCGCAGCATCTTCGCGGTCAGCACCAGCAAATCGTCGAAATCCACAGCGTTCGCCTCGCGCAGCGCCTTCTCGTAACTCGTATAGAGCCGCGCCAGCGTCTTGCTGTAGTAGTCCCCGGCTTCACGCTCGAACGCCTCGGCGTCCTTCAACTCGTTTTTCGCCCCGCTGATCGCCGTCAGCACCGTCCGCGGCGGCCAGTTGCTCGTCGTCAGGTCCAGCGACTGCACGATCCGCTTCACCACCGCGAGTTGATCGCTCGTGTCATAAATCGCGTAGTCCGGCTTCAACCCGGGGAGCTGCGCCGCCTCCGCGTAGCGGCGCAGCAGGCGCGCGCACAACGCATGGAACGTGCTCACCGTCAGCCCGCGCGTCGCCCGCGTGTTCTCGCCGAGGAGCTGCGCCACCCGCTCCCGCATCTCGCTTGCGGCCTTGTTCGTGAACGTCAACGCCAGGATCGACCACGGCGGCACGCCTTGGCGCACCAGGTACGCGATCCGGCGCGTGATCACCCGCGTCTTCCCGCTCCCCGCCGCCGCGAGGACCAGCAGCGGGCCCTCCGTGTGCATCACGGCCTCGCGCTGCGCGTCGGTCAGCCCCCCCAGCAGTGGGTCGCTCAAGGGGTGATCGGTCGGGTTCTCGGGCGTCGAAATGGGCATCCGGGGCAGCGTAGGGAGGCAGGGCTTGGGCGAGCGGCTGGAATGGGGCGTCCTGTCCAGGGGTTGGGCTCGCCGCGGGGCGAACCTTGTCGCTCGACGGGCGAAGGGATCTCCCGGGGCGGTCCGGCGTCTGTATAGTGGGCGTCTGCCCCGTGTCCAAGCCCGCCCGAGTTCAGGGAACCCGCGCCCGATGCCCAACGAGCCCGACCCCAACCCGACCGCTTCCGAGGCGTCCCACGCCGACGCCTCCTCCGCCGGGAGCGACCCGAGCAAGACGCGCCCCATCGGGCGCGGCGCCGAGCCCGCGCCCTCGGTCGAGTCGGCCGAGGAAGCCCTCCATCGCCTCGCCAAAGAAGGCACCAACATCGACACGCTCGTCGGGCGTCTGGTCATCGACCAGGGCCTCGCAACGCCGGAGGAGGTCCAGCACGCGCTGGAGCGGATCCGGGCGACGCGGGAGGACGTCAGCGCTTTGTCATTGGCACAGGTGCTGGTGGATTCCGAGTACGTGACGCGCCGCCAGATCTCGCGCCTGCGTCAGATCATCGAGGCCGAGCGATCCGGGCAGAAGATCCCCGGCTACAAGATCCTCGGCAAGCTCGGCGCGGGGGCGATGGCGACGGTCTACAAGGCGCGCCAGCTCAGCCTGGACCGGGTGGTGGCGATCAAGGTGCTCCCGCGGAAGTTCAGCCAGAACCCGCAGTTCATCGAGCGGTTCTACGCCGAGGGACGGGCGGCCGCCCAGCTCAACCACCCGAACATCGTGCAGGCGTTCGACGTGGGCAAGGCCGGCGAGTTCCACTATTTCGTGATGGAGTACGTGGAGGGGCGCACGGTCTACGACGACATCGTCGAGCACAAGCGGTACTCGGAGAAGGACGCGGTCGAGGTCACGATCCAGGTCGCCGAGGCGTTGCAGCACGCCCACGCGAAGGGGCTGATCCACCGGGACGTGAAGCCCAAGAACATCATGCTGAACCGCGAGGGCGTGGCGAAGCTGGCGGACATGGGCCTGGCGCGTGCGGTGAGCGACAAGGAGGCCGCCGAGGCCGAGGCGGGCAAGGCCTTCGGTACGCCGTACTACATCTCCCCGGAGCAGATCCGCGGCTCGGCGGACGTCGGCCCGGCGTCGGACATCTACTCGCTGGGCGCGACGCTCTACCACATGGTGACCGGGAGCGTGCCGTTCGAGGGCAAGAACCCCTCGGCCGTCATGCACAAGCACCTCAAGGCCGAGCTCGTCGCCCCGGACCACGTTAACCCACGCCTCGGGAGCGGGATCAGCGAGGTCATCGAGATGATGATGGCCAAGCGCCCCGCCGACCGCTATCGCAACTGCAAGGACCTGCTGATCGACCTGCGGGCCCTGGCCGCCGGGCAGACGCCGGTGATTGCGCACAAGGACGAGCTGCCCGTCGCGGACCTCTCAACGATCGCCGCCGCCGAGGCCGCGGCCGCCCCCGCGGAGATCCCCGTCGACACCAGCGGGGCCGGGGCGAACGAGTCGACCACCTTCAAAATCCTGTTCTGGGTCATGCTCGCCCTGCTTCCGATCAGTGTCATCCTGAACATTTTCCTGCTCGCCAGCCGCTGAGCCGCCGCCCCGCCGGGCCCTCTTACCCCTTGGGGCCCGGTCTGGCCTGGTCCGGCGGGTGGAAGCGGCCCGGTTTGCCCGGATTTTGCTTGTCCCGGCCCTCCGGCGGCGTTAGGCTTGGCCGTGAGGCGTTGGGGCGGTCCCGATGCCGATCGCGAGGATGGTGGGCCACGCCAACCGAATCTCTTCGGTTCGGCGTCAGCCGCTGGGGCCTTCTGACGGTGCCGAGACGATTGGCTACGGAACGGTTTGCCCCTGCTGCACGGCCTCGCCCCGTGTCGGCCGCCTCGTGAAGGCGGCACGAAACCATCACGCTCCCGTCATCCGCCGCGCCCCGGGGCACCCGGGCGTGCTGTTTTCGCGTGCTCCGCGCCCGGGCCGACGGTCGGCCCGAGGCTTTGTGTTCGCAGACGTTTTTTGAGTTCGCCACGAGCCCCGGGCCCCACGAGCCCCGGCCGCTCCCAGGAGAAGGCACATCGCACACCGAAGGTTCTTCCGAGAGGCTGGCCCCGTGCAGCGCACGCGGGTCAACCACATGATCCGCATCAGCCCCATCCGGCTGATCGGCCCGGACAACGAGCAGGTCGGCGTCGTCGAGACGTACGACGCGCTGAAGCAGGCTCAGGAGGTCGGCCTCGACCTGGTCGAGATCTCGCCCGAGTCCCGCCCGCCGGTCTGCAAGATCATGGACTACGGCAAGTATAAGTACGAGCTCAGCAAGCGCGCCCAGAGCGGCAAGAGCACGCAGGCCGAGATGAAGGAAATCCGCCTCGGGCGGAGCGTCAAGATCGGCGCCAACGACGTGAAGATCCGCGTCGATCAGGCCCGCCGGTTCATGATGGCCGGGCACAAGGTGCAGATCACCCAGCGATTCCGCGGGCGTGAGATGATGCACAAGGAGCTCGGGCTCGAGCGTCTGGCGCAGATCGCCAACGACCTGAGCGACATCGGCAAGGTCGAGATGGCCCCGCGTTGGATGGGGCGTCAGGCGAGCATTATCATCGCGCCGGACAAGATCAAGGTCGAAGCCGCCAAGCGGAAGATGACCAAGGAGCAGCTCGAGGCCGAGCAGCAGGCGCTCGAGGAGGCCGAACGCGCCCACGCTGAGGAAGCCGCCCGCGCCGCCGCGGAGGACCACGACGACGACGATGACGACGAGGGCGGCAAGCCCAAGAAGAAAAAGCGCAAGGGCCCCGCCGACGACCGCGCCGGCAACCCCGTCGACGACGAGATCAGCGCCCTCCTCGGCGAGGACTGATCCCCGCCGACCCCTCGCACAACACAGCGCAACCCCCAGCGGGCCCGACGGGCCCGCTGTTTCTTTGCCCCCCGCAACCTATTCGCACAGGGACGACTCAATCGTGTCGCAGCGCCACGATCGGGTCCTGCTTCGCGGCCTGCATCGCGGGGTAGATCCCGAACACCAGACCGATCAGCGTCGCGACCCCGAACGAGAGCGCGATCGACCACGTCGTGATCGCCGTCGGCAGCGCCGCGTCCCGATCGAAGAACCGTCCGACCAGCGGCGCGTCCGGCAGCAGCGGCACCGTGAACTCGATCGCCACGCTCAGCCCGATCCCCAGCGCCACCCCGATCAGCCCCCCCAGCGCGCTCAGCACGCCCGTTTCGACGAGGAACTGAGCCGTGATGTTCCCCCGCGTCGCCCCGAGCGCTCGCCGGATGCCGATCTCCCGCGTCCGTTCGGTCACCGTCGCGAGCATGATGTTCATGATCCCGATCCCGCCGACCAGCAGGCTGATCCCCGCGATCGCACCGAGCACCAGGTTCCACGTCAGCGCGTCCCGGCGCGCCTTGTCCAGCAGCTCATACGGCACGATCACGCCCAGGTCGCTCATCCCCGCGCTGCGGATCGCCATCAGGCGACGCAGACGCTGCGCGTCGACCAGGACCCGCTCCCGATCCGGGCTCGTGAGGTAGATCTCGGAGATCTCGACCTCGCTCGCCTCGAAGCTCCCCGCCGCCCGGCGCGCGATCAGGTCGCCGAACATCGCCAGCGCGGTCGTGATCGGCATGTGGACGTCCAGGTTCAGGTCCCGCCCGATCAGCGCCGCCCCGGAGCCCCCGCTCAGCCCGACCGGCGCGAGCACGCCGACGATCTCCAGCGCCTGCTCGTCGATCCGAAGCGTCTGCCCGATCGGGTCGTCAAAGGGAAACATCTCCTTCGCGACCTCGGACCCGATGACCAGCACCGCCGAGCGGTTTTCCATGTCCGCGTTGGTCAGATACCGCCCGCGCTCCACACGCACGCTGCTCACCAGCGGGAACTCCGGCGTCGTCCCGAACGCCTGGCTCACCTGGCGACGGTTCTCGCGCAGGATCTCCCCGCCGACCGCCTTCACCGGCACGATCCATGTCGCATCGGGAAAGTTCGCCTCGATCACCGCCATGTCGTCCCGCGTGATCCCGAACCGTGTCAGCCAGCCGGACTGCTGCCCGCCCTGCTGCTGGCTCGACTCCGGCGGCTTCTGGCTCCGCAGAATCGTGTTCCGCGCCCCCAGACGCTCGATCGTCGCGAGCGCCTCCAGCTTCGAGCCCTCGCCGATCGAGACCATCGTGATGACCGCCGCCACGCCCAGGATGATGCCCAGCGCCGTCAGCACGCTCCGCAAGAGGTGCAGGCGCAGGTCGTTCAGGCCGAGGCGGATGATCTCGAAGATGTACATCGGTTCAGGCGGCTCCGGGAGTGGGCTGCGGGATTGGTCTGCGAGGGTCAGACCGCGTGCCGTGGTGACGCTGGGTGGTGGTGGGGGGCCGACCGTCGCGCCCGCCGTGCTACGCTAGCGGTGTTATCTACCGCCCGCTCGGCGGAGGGTTTCCCGGACGGTGCGCTCGTCGCGGGCCCGGTCGGGCGACGCGGATGCACGGGAGCCGAGGGCATGGCCCACGTCGAGGTCCAGCAGGAAACCGAAACCGCCCGCGGGTGGGTCTACGAGGTCCGCATCAGCGACGTCGCCCGCGACCCCAGCGGGCGACCCGACCGCGCCACCGTCACCCAGACCCGCCACGAGGTCCGCCTCGACTGGGCCGACCACGACCACTGGTCCGGCGGCACCATCAGCCCGAGCCGCGTCGTCGAGGCCGTCCTCGCCTGCGTGCTCGAGCACAAGGCCGAAGCCGCCCTCCCCGAAGGCGAACTGCCCCACAAATTCGACCTCGCCACCACCCGGCGCTGGCTCCCGACGATCGACGACTACATCGCCACGCGCCTGTGAGCCCCGCCCACGGGCGGCACGCGGGGCGAGCGTCACTCCACTTCGCGCACCGGCTGCACCACCAGCCGCGACCGCACCACGCCGTCCGGCCCGCGCTCGGTGATCGGGTTCCGCGTATCTCCCACGAACTCGCCGTCCACCATGAACCCGTACTGGTACGTCCCCGGCGGGAGCGCGATCGTGATCCGCCACGTCCCGTCCAACGCCTGCTCGCACACCATCTGCCCCGGCGTGAAGTCGTTGAACGAGCCGACCAGCGAGACCGACTCGGCCTCCTCAAAATCACGCAGCCAGAGGTGAACGTCCTGCAGGTCCGGGCGCTCGAACCCGTGCCACTCGCCCGCTCGCGCCACCGCGTGCGCCACTTCCCACAGCAGCGCCTCGCCCTCGAACTGGTTCGCCAGCACCACCACGCCCCCGTTCGACGACGGAGACAGCACCACCAGCCCGCAGAACCCCGGCGTCTGCGCCCGGTGCACCAGGAACACCTCCGCATCCCCCGCCCCAGGGCGGCGCAGGATCGAGAACCCCTCGCCCCAGCCCACGAGCCAGTCGTCGGCGCTCGGACGCAGCGGATCGATCGGCGCAACGTCCCACGCCGCCGGCTCCAGCAGGCCCCGAGCCGTCGCCGGGTCCAGAAGCTCCCCCTCCGCCCCGTTCATCGCGCGCAGGAGCCCCGCCGCGAACGACGCGTACTCCCCGGCTGTGGACCACATCCCCATCGCCGCCGACGCCCGGTAGACGTGCGCGTCCCCCTCAAACCAGCTCACCCCCGCCAAGTCCCCGGCGTCCGGATCACGCATCACGTGCCCCTGGGCGGCCCCCGCTGGCAGCGTCCGCACAGGCCCGAGCCAGTGCGTCGTTCGCGACATCCCCGCCGGGTCCAGCACGCGGTCCCGCAGCACCCGCTCGTACGCCACGCCCGACGCGTCCCCGATCGCGCGCTGCAAAGCCGCGTACCCGCCGCTCGAGAACGTCCACACGCCCGACGGGCGCACCTGACGCACCGGCGGGTTGTTCGCCGGCGGGCGACCCTCCAATTTGTCGATCAAACGCGGGACCAGCATCTCCCCCGACGCCCCGCTGAACCGCACACCCTCCAGGCCCGCGGTGTGGCTCAGCACCGACCGCAGCGTCACATCGTCGGCCGATTCCCCGATCCCCGTCCGGATCCGCCACCCGCGGAACTGGCTGTTCGCGCCGCTGTCCAGGTCCAGAACGCCCGCCTCGTGCAGGTCCATCGCCAGCACGGCCGCCAGCGGCATGCTGAGGTGCCCCAGCTGGAACAGCGTCCCAGCCTCCGCCGCCCGCTCGCGATCCCGGTCCGCGAGCCCGTACGCCCGCGTCCACGCGACCTGCCCGTTCTCGATCACCGCGACCTGCAGCCCCGCGACCCCGTGGTGCGACATCCGCTCCTGGATCGGCCAGCCCTCGAAGTTGGAAGCCGTCCAGCCCGCGCGTAGCCCGCCCTCGACCGCACGCGGCGTCGCCTGACCCAGGGCCGCCCCGTGCAGCCCCGCGAACGCGATCAACACCACCCACCGACGCACCAGACCCACCATGCGCACCTCCCGACCACAACGCCTTGCCAACCAACCCGACGCCTCACCCGCCCATTACTGCAGTGGCGACAGCTCCCCGTCCGGGTGGACCACGAACATCGTCGGCACCACATACGCCCGCGTCCGGTATGTCAGCACCCGACCCGAAAGCTCGATCGCCTGCGACTCCCCCCGGAGGGCCCCGAGATTCTCCAGACGCAGCAGCGCCAGCGAGGGCGTCAGCACCAGCGGCGCCTCGGTCCGCGTCCCGCTCGCGCCCGAGTCGGTCACAAACGCCCACTCCCCCCCGCCGAGGCGCGTCAGACGCCCGCGACGACGCAGCAGCGTCTCACCCTCGTTCCAGCCCAGCTCCGCCGCCAACGCCGCCCGACCGCGCTCCCCGAGCTGGCGGGCCTCGTCCTCGATCGCCTCCACGCTCAGCCCCCGGGCTGTCTCCCGACGCGCCTCCAGGTCGCGGATCAGATCCTGCACGTCCGGATCCGGCTCGGGTGACGGCGGCACCGCCTCGCCCTCCGCCGGCGGCGTCCCGGGCGCTCGGCCCGCCTCGCGACGCGCCCCGATCTCGCCCATCGCCTCCTCCAGCGGGCTCGTGCTGAACGCCGTCGGCAGCAGGTAGTTCCGTCCCCGGTACAGGAACACCTCACCGGAAACCGTGAAATACTCCAGACCCGCGTCGCCGGTCGCGTACCGCTCCATCCGCTCCAGCGTCGCGCACGGGATCATCACCATCGGGCGCAGCGGCACCGTCTGCCCCGGGCGGTCCTCCGGCGCATCCAGAAACACGAACACACGCTCCCCGCTCGGCGCCTTGAGCAGCGTCCCCTGACGACGGACCAGAAACGTCGCCTCCGGCATCAGACGACCCCGCGGCACGCCCAGCGTCTCCTCCAGACCCGGGATCTCCGAGAGATCCGGGCGGAGCACCGGACGCGGGGCCGCACCGGGCCTCGTCGTCGGCGCGACACGGTCGGCCGGCAGGCTCCGACGCTCCAACTCGATCCGGATCTCGTCCACCCGCTCCTCGCCGAGCACCGGGTCCAATGCCGGATCACCGGATTCGGGCGGGGGCGACGGCTCGTCATTCGCCCCCGCCGCTCCGGGCGAGGCGATCAGGGCCGCAACCAGCCCGATCGCCGCCAGACCCCGCCAGCCCGCGAGGGTGCCGTTCCGTTGATCGTCCATGGGCGCTCTCCGTGCGCGGCTTCCGGTTCCGGCAGGGCACGACACCCCGCCCCTATTGACGCCGACCCCTAAAGATCGTAGCGTCCGCATCCCCCGCGCCAGCGAAACCCGCCGGTGCCCGGGGACGAACCCGGCCGCGTACCCAAGTGGACTAAGGGAACGGATTGCAAATCCGTCATTCGTGGGTTCGAATCCCACCGCGGCCTTTCCACCCTCCCCGAGCCACGCCCACCCCCTTCCGAAGGACGCGATGAGCGACTCGGCCCACCCCGACAACCCCGCCGAAACCGCACAGGACGTGCAGGCCGCCGCCGCACGATTCCGAGAGGACTATCTCGCCGTCCGCACCCAGATCGGCGCCGTCGTCGTCGGGAACCAGGACATCGTCGACGGCGTGCTCACCTGCCTCTTCGCCAACGGGCACGCCCTGCTCGAAGGCGTCCCCGGCATCGGCAAGACGCTCCTCGTGCGCACCCTCGCCCAGGCCCTGCACCTCGATTTCGGGCGCGTCCAGTTCACCCCGGACCTGATGCCCGCCGACATCACCGGCACCACCGTCGTCTACGAGGTCGAGGGCGAGGGGGGGCGCGTTGTCCGCGAGTTCCGCTTCCAGCCCGGGCCGGTCTTCGCGCAGATCGTGCTGGCCGACGAGATCAACCGCGCCACGCCCAAGACCCAGTCCGCCCTGCTCGAAGCAATGCAGGAGCGCAGCGTCACCGTCGCCGGCACGACGCACGACCTGCCCAAGCCCTTCTTCGTCATGGCGACGCAGAACCCCATCGAGCAGGAGGGCACTTACCCGCTCCCCGAAGCCCAACTCGACCGTTTTCTCTTCAAACTGACAGTGGGGTACTCGAACCGGGCCGAGCTGAGCGAGATCCTGAACCGCACGACCGCTGGGGTCGAGCCGGTGGTCAAGCCCGTGCTCGATACGGAGACACTGCTCGGGCATCAGAAGCTCGTGCGCCGCGTCGCGATCGCGCCGCACGTGCAGGACTATGCCGTGCGGATGGTCCTCGCGACCCACCCCAAGGGCCCGTTCGGCGGAGGTGAGTTCGCGACGCCGATGGTCAACGAGTACGTGCGCGTGGGCGCCAGCCCGCGTGCGGCCCAGGCGCTGGTGCTGGCCGGCAAGGTGCGCGCGCTGCTCGACAACCGCCCGGCCGTGAGCACCGACGACCTCAAAGCCGTCGCCCTCCCGGCCCTCCGCCACCGCGTGCTGCTGAACTTCGAGGGCGAAGCCGAGGGCGTCACCGCCGACCGCGTCGTCGAGAACATCGCCGAGACGTTGCCTCTGGAAGCCAGCGCCCGCTGATTCCCTGTGCCACTGACCTCTTCCGAGAGGTCAGTGCTCCCCCTTCTCCCCTCTCTCCCACTCTCTTCCCGGATCGAGCATGAGAAGGAACAAAGAGGGCGGCCCGGAGCACTGACCTTGCAGACAAGGTCAGTGGCACATTTTTCCGCTCTCACATGCCCAGCACACGCGGAGCCACCCATGCCCCACACCATCGACACCACCCCCGCCGGCGGCCCGCACGCCGGGCGGCCCGTCCTGCACGCGGGCCCGGAACTGGACCAGGCCGAGCGGGTCGCGGTGATGGTCCACGGGCGCGGCGGGCGAGCCGAGGACATGCTAAGCCTCCACCGCGCCCTCGACGTGCCCACCCTCGCCGCCCTCGCCCCGCAGGCCAGCGAAAACACCTGGTATCCCCAGTCCTTCATGGCCCCGGGCGAGGCGAACCGCGAGGGGATCGCCTCCGTCCACGCCGTGCTGGAGTCGATCATCGAGCAGCTCGACGCCCTGGGCGTGCCGAGCGAGCGGGTGGTGCTGATCGGCTTCAGCCAGGGCGCGTGCGTCGCGGCCGACCACCCCGCGAGGTTCCCGAGGCGCTACGCCCTCGTCGCGGCCCTCACCGGCGGGCTCATCGGCCCCGAAAACACCGACTTCGACACCCTCCAGGGCGATCTCCAAGCCACCCCCGTTTTCCTGGGGGCCAACGACCCGGACCCGCACGTTCCCTGGTCCCGCGTGGAAACGTCGGCCGCCGTGTTGGAGCGGATGGGGGCGAAGGTGACGATCAAGCGATACCCCGGCGAGCCCCACGCCGTGAATCGGGATCAGGTGGAGACCGTCCGGGCGATGTTGGGTGGATAACGGGCATATCTGGTGCCCCGGAAACGCGTAGCCGCCGCGGCGGAGCTTTTCCGGGCTCCCCTTTCTCCATTTCTCCCTCGCTCGCCCGACCCCGTCCGCTTCCGATCCTGGAAAAGCTACGCGATCCGCGGCGGATCGCTCCACGTTTCCAGGGCACCGGAGGGGAAACATCGCGTGGCGTGCGGGCTATGCTTCCGGGCATCGAGTTGGGCCGTCCGCGACGGACGCCGGTGGGGCGAGAGCCTCCCCGGCCGAGGCGCGGCATGGGTCCTGCCTCCGAGCGGCGGAGGGGGGTCCAGCCCAGGCGGTCGTGCTTGCCTGTATGGGGCAAGGCGTTCGCTCAGCCGCGGCCTTCGCGTGCGGACCCGGGATCGTCCCGGGCGGCGTCGGACCGCGATTCTTCGGCATCGACGGTTCGGCCCCGTGCGGCTTCACACCCGCGCGGCCCACAGCACACGGAGGCAGCGCAACGATCGCCAGGCTCCACCGCCCCGGCATCGAACGATCCACGCGACGACTGACCACGCCGGCGTTCCGGGCTCACCAGCCCTCGACCGACCGGCCGCGGACCTCGGCCCGATAGTGTAATGGCTAGCACACCAGTTTTTGGTACTGGGGGTCAGGGTTCGAATCCTTGTCGGGCTATTGCCCTCGCCCGCTGACGGGCGAGGCGCGCACGCCTGCTGAGTCCGCCTCACGCGTCGACGGATCGTTGGAACGCCGAGGGCCCGCCGCCCCGATCGTTCGCGCACACGAGCATGACGCCGACGCCCACCAACACCGGTTCCGCCCGCCCCCTCTCCGCGATCATCCTCGCGGCCGGCAAGGGCACGCGGATGCAGTCCGACCTGCCCAAGGTCTGCCACCCCGTGGGCGGTCGCCCGATGGTGTGCGCCGTGATCGACGCCTGCCTCGAGGCCGGGTGCGAGCGCGTCGTCGTCGTGGTGGGCTACAAGCAGGAGCTGGTCCGCGAGGCGTGCGCGAGTTACGCCGACCGGGTCGAGTTCGCGGTGCAGGACGAGCAGCTCGGCACCGGGCACGCCGTGGTGTGCGCACGCGGGGCGTACGAGGCGGAGCTGGCGGCTGGCGGCGGGGGCGACGCCTTCGTCCTCTGCGGCGACGGCCCACTGATCCGGGCCGAAACCCTGCGGACGCTGCTCGACCTGCACAGGGGCACCAAGGCCGCGGGCACGCTCGCGACCGCGACGCTGGACAACCCGACCGGGTACGGGCGCGTGGTGCGCGGCGCGGACGGGCGCTTCGCGTGCATCGTCGAGCAGAAGAACGCGACGCCCGAAGAGCTGGCGATCCGCGAGGTGAACCCGAGCTACTACATCTTCGGCGTCGCGGGGCTGTTCAAGGCGCTCGAGCGCGTGACCAAGAACGAGACGACCGGCGAGTACTACGTGACCGACGTCCCGGCGATTCTGCTTGCTGATGGCGGGCGTGTCGAGGTGATCGACGCGGTGCCGCCGGAGGATATTTTGAGCATCAACACGCTCGAGCAGCTCGCGGAGGTGGACCGGATCTATCGCGAGCGTCGCGGCGGTTCGTCGGGCACCGGGGGTGGCGCGTGAGCCGCAGCGACGAGAACGACCTGAAGGTCTTCGCGGGGCGTCACGCCAAGCACCTGGCGCACCGCGTGTGCGCACACCTGGACCTGCCCCTCGGCGCGGCGAAGACGATGGAGTTCCCGGACGGCGAGCTGTTCGTGAAGCTCGAAGAGGACGTGCGCGGGCGCGACTGCTTCGTGCTGATCTCGACGTGCGCGCCGGTGAACGACAACGTGATGGAGCTGTTGATCTTCTTGGACTGCCTGCGTCGCGCGAGCGCGCGCCGGGTGACGGTGGTGATGCCGTACTTCGGGTACGGGCGTCAGGACCGCAAGGACGAGGGGCGCGTGCCGATCACGGCCAAGCTGATCGCGAACATGATCACGGCCGCGCGTGCCGACCGCGTGCTGGCGATCGACCTGCACGCGGCGCAGATCCAGGGGTTCTTCGACATCCCGATGGACCACCTCTCGGCGACGCCGGTTTTCCTGAAGCACTTCCACGCGATCCGCGAGGAGCTGGGCGACCTCTGCCTGGTGAGCCCGGACGTGGGGAACGTGAAGGTCGCCGAGGGGATGGCGAATCTGCTCAGCGCGGACCTGGCGATCATCAACAAGCGCCGGATCACCGGGGACACGGTCGAGACGGGGAACCTGATCGGCGACGTCCGCGGCAAGACGGTGCTGATGTTCGACGACATGATCTCGACGGCCGGCACCGTCTGCGAGGCGGCGCGCCTCGTGATGGACAAGGGCGCGACCGACGTCATCGCGGCCGCGACGCACCCGGTGCTCGTCGGCATGGCGATGCAGCGCCTCGCCGCGAGCCCGATCAGCCGCGTGGTGATCACCGACACCATCCCCGCGGGCGATCGGTACGAGCCGATCCAGGACAAGATCGTCGAGCTGAGCGTGGGCGAGCTGCTGGGCGAGGCGATCCACCGGATCCACCACAACCAGTCGGTCAGCGCCCTGTTCCACGAGACGGCGGGGACGAAGCGGTAGCAAACGCGGGCGAAGCAAAGAGCATAGAGGGATCGGCGGGCGGGACGCCCGTCCCACCGGAGGGGTGGCCGAGAGACACGCAGTTGGATCGACCAGAAGCACCACCGCGCCAGCGAGCGTCGCCGGCGAGCTAGAGAAGGAAACGAACCATGCAGCACGAGACCACGACCCTGATCGCCGAGCGCCGCGAGCGCCTCGGCTCGCGTTACGCCCAGCGCCTCCGCGCCGGCGGGCGGCTCCCCGCGATCGTCTACGGGCACGGCGAGACGCCGATCCCCGTCGCCGTTGATCGCAAGCTGGCCGTTCAGCACATCGAGCGCGGCGAGAAGGTCTTCAACATCGAGTTCGACGGTCGCACGGAAACCGTGCTCGTCAAGGACCTCCAGTTCGACCACCTCGGCACCGAGATCATCCACGCCGACCTGACGCTCGTGAACCTCAACGAGCGCGTCGAGACCAACGTCCACGTCCACCTCATCGGCACGCCCAAGGGCCTCAAGACCGAGGGCGCGCTGCTCATGCACCCGACCACGCAGATCACGATCGAGTGCACCGTGACCAACATCCCCGAGGAGATCGACGTCGACGTCTCCGAACTCGACGCGCACGAATCGATCCACGCCTCGGAGATCAAGCTCCCGCTCGACACGATGAAGCTCGTGTCGGACGCGGACGCGATCGTGGCGCAGATCGTCGTCAAGAACGTTGAAAGCACGGGCGAGGAGGCGACCGTCGAAGGCCAGGCCGCACCGGAAGTCCTCACCGAGAAGAAGAAGGACGAGGAGAAGGACTGAGCCTGTCGCCTCGCCCGTTTCATCAGCCTCAGCCTCGTTTCGTGAGCTCCTATGCGACTCATCGTCGGCCTCGGCAACCCGGGACGCGAGTACCACGACACCCGCCACAACGCGGGTTTCATGGTCATCGATCGGCTGATCGCTCGGCACGCGCCGGGCGAGCCGCTCCGCTCGCGCTTCCACGCCGGCGTCGTCGAGGCCGCACTCCCGGGCGCGGGCCGGTGCCTGCTCGTCAAGCCCACGACCTACATGAACCTTTCGGGCAGGAGCGTCCTCGAGGCCTGCCAGTTCTACAAGATCGACCCGCAGACCCAGCTCCTGGTCGTCCTCGACGAGGTCGCGCTCCCCACGGGCGTGATCAAGCTCGGCGCCTCCGGCGGCACCGGCGGGCACAACGGGCTCCGCGACATCCAGCGCCTGCTGGGTTCGGAGCTCTACCCGAGGCTGCGGGTCGGGATCGGGGAGCCCCCGGCGCCGATCGCGCGGGCCGACTGGGTGCTGGGCAAGTTCACGGAGGCGGAACTGGGGGCGATGGGGCCCGCGCTCGACCGGGCGGCCGACGCGGCCGAGCGGTTCGCGAGCGAGGGCATCGACGGCGCGATGAACGCCTTCAACGGGGCCGCCCAGTCGGGGCAGTCCTCGGGCTGGAACGCGAAGCCCGCGGATATCGATCCGGGGTGGGGGGCGTAGGTGGGGGGGAAGGCATTAGGCACTAGGCACTAGGGCAGAGAGAGATAGAGAGCGCAGAGACAGGGAATTTGATTGCGGGCGCGTGTGCGCCGTGGATGGGTGCGATTTTTTGGACCAAACTTGCGGGCTTGTGGGCCCGTGTAGAGCGAAGCAGTAAGGGAAGACCATGACGACGGAAGCTCCGGCCTCGACCAAGACCGTGAATTACGAGGTGATGTTCCTGATCAGCCAGCAGGAGGCGACGGACCTCGCGGGGATCATCGAGCACATCGACACCATCTTCGAGCGCGCCGGGGCCGAGCGCCTCGCGATGCGCAAGTGGGACGAGCGCCGCCTCGCCTACGACATCGACAAGCAGAAGCGCGGCGTGTACATCCTCTGCTACATCTCGGCCGACCCGACCCGCGTGCAGTCGATCGACCGCGACGTGAACCTGTCCGAGCGGATCCTGCGGATCCTGCTCCTGCGTGCCGACCACCTGTCGATGGACCAGATGAAGGCCGCCGACGCGCGCCGGGAGCTGGAAGCCGAGGCGAAGATGCGTGCCGACCGCGCCGACCAGGTCGAGCAGACCCGCTCGACGGTCAGCCTGGGCGCCCCGGAGCCCGAGGCCGCCCCCGCCGCCACCGAAGGCGAGCAGGCCCCGGCCGAGGAGGGCGCCGGGCAGGGCGAGGACGCCGACACCGCCCCGAGCGCCGAGGGCGACGACGAGGCGAAGAACTGATCGAGGCCCCGGGTTCGCCCCGTGCCCGTCCGTGTAGACTCGGGCGGGCGACGGGGATCGTCGCACGGAGAAAGGGAGCACCGACATGGCCGGCAGCTACAACAAGGTCCTGCTGATGGGCAACCTGACGCGGGACGTCGAGGTCCGCCACACCAGCGGGAATCAGGCGGTGGCGAACCTGGGTCTGGCGGTCAACCGCCGGTACAAGACCGCCTCCGGCGAGAGCCGAGAAGAAGTCACGTTCGTGGATTGTGAGGCGTGGGGGCGCACGGCCGAGGTCATGGCCCAGTACCTCGCCAAGGGACGCCCCGTCTTCATCGAGGGACGCCTGAAGCTCGACCAGTGGGAGAGCAAGGACGGCACCAAGCAGTCCAAGCTCAAGGTCGTCGTCGACACCTTCCAGTTCGTCGATTCCGGCGGCGGGCAGGGCGGGGGCGGCGGCGGTCAGCGCGGCGGGAGCCGCGGTGGTGGCGGGGGCGGCGGTGGGGGACAGCGCTACGAGGAGGACGCCCCGGCCGGCGCCCGCAGCGCCCCGGCCGACGACTTCGCCGACGACGACATCCCGTTCTAAGCCAAACGCCGGATTCCTGAATGCTGTGCCACTGACCTCTTCCGAGAGGTCAGTGCTCCCAAGCTTCTCCCTCTTCCCATGCCCCTCCCGAGAGGAGCGTGCGAAGAGCCTGAGGAGGGCGGTCCGGAGCACTGACCTTGCGGACAAGGTCAGTGGCACATGTTTCTTGCACCCCGTGCTTCCCTTCCTCATCTCTGGTGCCCCGGAAACGCGCAGCCGCCGCGGCGGAGCCTTTCCGGGCTCCCCCTCTCCCTCACGCCGCCTATTGTCTGGACCCTCGTTGGGGCTCGGCCGGCACGCCGCGTGGTGTGCTTCGGCCCGGCTCCTCAACTTTCCCCGCCGACCACGGGCCACGCGCCCCGGCGAGAAAGGACAGCGACGTGCGCAAAAACGTCAAGCTGCTGCTCACTGAGAACGTCGACAACCTCGGCATCGTCGGGGACGTGGTCAACGTGCGCCTCGGCTACGCCCGCAACTTCCTGCTCCCCCGCGGGATGGCGACCAAGCCGAGTGACGACCTGATCCAGAGCCTCGCCGCCAAGCGGGCCGAGGCCGAGAAGGAAGTCGCCGCCCTCCGCAAGAAGCGCGAAGAGGCGATCCGGAAGATCGACGGGCTCGACGTCACCATGCAGCGCGCCTGCAACGATCAGGGCATCCTCTACGGCGGCGTCACGCAGAACGACATCGCGGAGGCCCTCACCGAGCTCGGCTTCCCCGTCCGCCCGCGCGAGGTCCGCCTCCCCGGCAGCATCAAGCGGATCGATGTGTACGAGGTCTCGGTCAAGTTCGCGAGCGACCTCGAAGGCACCGTCAAGATCCACGTCGTCGCCGACCGCACCCTCCAGGAGGACGAGCGGGAGGAGATGGAGTTCGACAACGAGGGCAACCTCGTCGACAAGTCGCGCCGTCGCGGGCGCGACCGCGATCGTGACGCCGAGGGCGGCTCGAAGCTGGAGGCCGCGGCCGCCGGCGCCCAGCAGGCCCCCGCCGCCCGCAGCCGCCCGGAAGACGAGCTCTGAACCCGACGCCTCTTCAGCGCTGAGGCGCTGCGAGAGGCGTCCGAAGACCGCCTTGCAAGCACAACGGCCGGCCCCGCGGGGTCGGCCGTTGTTGTGTTGACAGTGCTCGGCGTGCCGGGATCGCCGGTTTCCAGTGTGGGGCTCAGCGCCGCCCGGAGGCGTCGATCGGCGGGTCGTACTCGGCGACCACGGTGTTGCCGATCACGAACCGCTCGACGTTCACGCCGAGGCTGACGCGGAACAGGAGCGTGAGTTCCTGGTTCGCCGACGAGCGGCTCAGCCCGACGCCGTCGCTCTCGAGCTCGCTCAGCCCGCGGATCGGGCGGTCCGGCGTGTAGCGGAGGCGGATGATCGACTGGTCGCGGTAGACGTAACCGACCGCCTGATAGCGGATGCCGTTGCTGTCGACGAGCTCCGGCGGCACCACGCGCTCGGCCGCGGCGGCCGCCTGCCCGAGCAGGCTCTGGCGCGACCGCAGGCTCACGTCGACCTGCACCAGCGTCGTGTCGGGCGTCGTGCGGAACTGGCGGATCTGGAGGTTCTGCGGGACCGCCGCGAGACGCCCGAACTCGCTCGGGTCGAACGCCTGGGTCCCGCGGATGATCTCGTTCCCGTCGATCTCGAGGCTGCGGTGCGTGCCGCGTTGGATAACCAGTCGCCCGGGGAGCGCGCGCCCGACGGTGACGCCGCTGTCCCGCGCCCCGCCCTGTCCCGGCCCGGTGCCGACGCGGGACGCCGACGACGCATCGAACTCGCCCGCCTCACCCACCCCCGCCAGCAGCGCGCCGGCCTCGATGGCGCGGTCCCGCTCCTGGTGGCTCGCAAACGCCAACGCTTCCAGCCCGCGCAACGGCACCCGCGTGTTCTTGATCGTCAGACCCACCGGCTCGTACCCGGGCTCCACCACGAACTCGAAGCCCATCAGCGTCTCGGCCGCGCCGCCCACGCTGGTCAGGTGGAAGTTCCCGTCGAACCGCCAGCGCCCGTAGATCGGCGGGTTGGTCTCCCCGGCCGCGGGGCTGACCGCCGCGATCGGGTGCACCGCCCTGCTCGACCCCGTCCGCGGGTTCCGGGTCACCAGGCGGATCTGCCCCTCGCTGACGACGACGTTCCCGCGCGTCTCACGAGCCTCGGGCCCGATGCGGAGCATGTACCCCACGATGTGGCTCTGCGGGTTGAAGGGCTCGCCGTCGAGCCGCTGCGGGTTCTGCACCGCCGGGCTCCACTTGTCACGCATCAGGTCGCGGAGGGTGGTCTGCGGATCGTCCTTGCCCAGCGTCCATGACGAGATGACTCGGACGGCTTCCGGCGGGACGACGTTCCGACCCTTGCCGTCGCCGAGGCTCATGCGCAGGGCGGCCGGCGCGGTCGCGAAGTCCGGGTACCACGTGCTCAGGGGCTGGCGGGTGCTCAGGATCCCGCTGGAGAGATACCCATACGTCGCGCCGGTGAGGCGATCGACGGGGAACCAGAGCGAGGCTTCCTGGGTGAGCCCGCTGGTGGTCGTCGCGAGCGGCTTGTAGCCGAACAGGTCCGACGCGACGCGGGTGTACCCGATGCCGGTGACGACCAGGCCCATGGTGAGCACCCCGGCGATGACGCCGCAGACCCCGCCGCCGACGTAGTTGACCGGCGGCGAGACTTTCACGTTGCCCGGCACCGCCGAATCGACCGCGAGGCGGAGGATCGCCGTCGCCGTCGCGAACGGGAGGATCAGGGCCGCCCCCCACGCCACGCCTTCGAGGAAGGCGAAGAACCCGCTCTCGGGCACGTTGTTCAGGATCAGGTACGCCAGCGGCTCCCACGCCGCCAGCGCGATCGCGCCGCCGATGACGACGCAGATCAGGTGCAGCAGCGCGCTGAAGAACCCGCGGGTCACCCACGTGTACCCGATGCCCAGCACGCCCGCGATCACGATCAGATTCAGGATCATCGGTCCGTCTCCATCTGTCTCGGGCGAGAGGCCCGGCCCGCCGCGAGCGGGGGCCGTGCCCCGCCCGTCCCGTCGCCAACCCGATCTCCACCGCCCAGCCCTCGGCCACCCTATCCCCTGACCGCCCCCGTCGCCCGCTCAGCTCGCGGGGGCGGGTGACTTGGGCGGGGTCGGCTTCTTCGAGCTCGCCTTCGGCGGCGGCGGCGCGGTCGCGCGCCCCACTTCCTCCACGCTCGTCACGCCCTCCACCGCCAGACGCAACGCCGCCTGCTGGATCGTCGGGAGCTGACGCTTGCGAAGCTCCGCCTTCAGGCCCGCCAGGTCGCCCGCCTTGATCAGGCCCCGCTCGGTCTCGCCCAGCGGGAAGACCTCGAATGCACCCGACTGCCCGATGTACCCCACGCCGTTGCACACCGGGCAGAGCTCCGGCTTGTTCTTGATCATCACCTGCCCGCCCTTCTTGAAGAGCTGCTTCACGCGGTCCACGGGCAGGCCCAGCTTCTTCAGCATCTCCGGGCTCGGCTGATACGCCTGGCGGCAGTTCACGCACAGGCGGCGCACGAGGCGCTGCGCGATCACGCCCTTGAGGTGCTGGCTCGCTTTTTCCGCGTCGCCCACGCTCTTCACCCAGAGCTGCACCGCCGCCAGCGCCGAGTCGGCCCGGATCGCGACGTACACACGCGACCGCGCCAGGTCGCCCGAGGCGATCTCGCGGGCCGTCTCCGCGTCCGGCAGCGTCGCGACCGAGACCACGTCCGGGTCGCGACGCAGGATCGAACGCACCGTCTTCGCGAAGTCCTGGTCCGGGTTCAACGGGTCGATCACGTTCTGGCGGACGCCCTCGAGCATCGACTCGGTCCGCTCCGGCTCCACCGTCTGCACGTTCGACGTGTACGCGTCGTGCAGCTTCGTGATCGCGTAGGTCGTCGTCGTCGAGCCCTGATCGCTCCCCGCCGCCAGCAGCACCACGCCCCCGGGCTCCGACACCAGCTCGCGCACCGCGTCGAGCTGCGCCTCCAGCATCCCCAGCTCCTCGATCGGCTTGCGCACCGCCTTCGCTTGGTCGAACTGCATCGTCAGGCGCATCCCGCCCTGCGTCCCGCTGCTGCTCGCGTAGACGTCGGTCGAGTCCGTTTCCCGGCGCACCTTGAACGACCCGCTCTGACGCTTGCGACGCTCCTGCGCGTCCATCCCCGCCACGCGCTTCCAGAAGTCCAGGATCGGCACCGCCTGCTGCGGCGGCATCGCCTCGCCGTTCTGACGAACGCCGTCGATCAGATAGCTCGGCACGTACGACCCGTCCTTCGCCGGCAGCACGTCCACCTGGCTCGCGCGAAGCTCCTTCGCACGCAGCACCAGCTTCTCCGCCGCCACGCGGAGCTCGAACTCCGGCGTCTCCCTCTCCGGCGGCGGCAGGCGCGTCTTGTCCGCGTCGGTGATCTCCAGCTCGCTCGTCTCGGCGTTTTTCTTGGTCGCCGCCGACTTGGCCCGACGCGCCGCGATCGCTTCCGCGAGGCTGAACTTCACGCGGTGCCGCTCCGGCACACGCTCGTCCTTGTTCGCCACCAGCGGGTAGCTGAAGATGCTCACGCTCAGGATCGCCAGCTGCGCCGCCAGCGCCACGATCACGCCCCACCACTCGGCGAGCGGGATCAGCAGCGGCACCACGAACGCCGCCAGCCCCACGCACAGGTGCAGCGTGTTCCAGTGCTCGCGCGGCAGGTGGAAGCGGGCCGCGTGCTTGTCGTACACCGACGACACCACGTACCCCCACACCAACAGCGGCAGTAGCAGGATCAGCGGCTTCCACCACGAGACCAGCATGTACCCCTCGGCCGCCAGCGTCGCGAAACCGCCCGCGCCGGCGTCCGGCAACAACATCGATGCCACTGTCTGCTCGATCACGTTCTCGGCACCCCCAGCCCGCCCAGCCGGCGGCGGGCCTCTCGAGCCGGCGACCACCCGCATCGGCGACGCCGCCGATCGCAGCGGGACGCCGGGGCGAAGCGACGCCCGCCCGCGGTCATCACTTCAGCTTCTTCAAACGCATCTGCAGGTCGTCCACGTTCGGAGACGCGTCCAGCGCCACACGCATGTGGATGAACTCCTGCTCCACAAGCTCCACCAGCGACTGGTTGAAATCCTTGTTCCCCGCCTGACGAGCCTCGATCGTGTTCAGATACTCACGGAGCTCGTTCTCGCGCTCCTCCAGCACAAACTTCGACACGATCGAGTTGTTGATCAGGATCTCCAACGCCGGGATCCGGTGGATGTTCTCGTGCAGCGTCGGCAGCAGCTTCTGATACACGAACGCCCGCATCTGATACGCCAGGATCCGGCGCACCTGCTCGACCTCTTCCTGCTCGAACAACCCGTAGATGCGGCTGAACGTCTGTGTCGTGCTCGACGCGTGGATCGTCCCGTACACCAGGTGACCGGTCTCGGCCGCGTGCAACGCCGCCTCGAACGTCTCGTTATCCCGCATCTCGCCCACCAGCACGATGTCCGGGTTCTCACGCACCAACGCCCGCAGCGCGACCTTGAAGTCCAGGCAGTCGATCCCGATCTCACGCTGGTTGATCGTCGCCTTCTTGTCCGTGAACACGTACTCAATCGGGTCCTCGATCGTCACGATATGGACCGGCTTCCGCTCGTTCACGTAATCCAGCATCGACGCGATCGTCGTCGACTTGCCCGAGCCCGTCACCCCGCAGAGCAGCACGATGCCCTGCGGCTGCATCGCGATGTCGGCCATGATCGGCGGCAGGTGCAGCTTCTCGAACGGCATGATGTCCGCCGTGATCCGACGCGCCGCCACGCTCAGCTTCCCCTTCGCCATGAACAGGTTCACGCGGAACCGGTTCACGTCGTCGTAGTCGTACGCGAAGTCCACCGACCCGAACTTGTGCAGGTCCTCGAACTGCTCGCGGCTCAGAATGTGGTCGGCGATCGAGCGGAACTCCTCGGCCGTCACCACCTCCGTGTCCAAAGGCTTCAGTGAACCCTTCAGACGAATTTTTGGCTTCTGATCGCTCTTGATGATCAGGTCCGACGCCTCGAACTTGATCGTCGCCAGCAGGAACTTGCCCCACCGCGTGGAGTGCGGGTCGTGGTTCTTCTCACCCGGCAGGACGACGTGCCCCACGTGCGAGGCGTCGGTCTGGGTGTCGCTGCTCACGCTCATCGATCTGCACCTCTTTACGCGCCCGGCGCCGATCGCCGACACGCCTCTCCCAGCCCCCGCGTCGCACCCCGGGGCGAGCCGCTAAGCCTAGCCGAACCGCGCTCCGGGCGTCGGCCCGCAACACCCCTCAGCCCACCTTCCGCCCGCCAGCACGGACAGTTCCCCCCGAACGCGCACGCCACGAAAGAAAACGCCCCGGGCGAGGCCCGGGGCGGGGGTGTCATGAAGCGTGTGCGGTAATCAAGCGTGCGATAGGGAGAGACATTGGTGGGCACAACTCATGGATTGCCTTGGGCCCCCGGGTTGCCGTTCGAGCCTCCACGGCCGCTGCCGGAGTTGCCCCCCTCGCCGCCGGAGCCGCCGCTGCCATTCCCGGCACCGTTACCCCCGCGACCACCGTTGCCACCACTGCCCCCGTTGCCCCGGTTGCCGGCGTTCCCCCCATCGCCGCCTTTGCCGCCATCGCCACCTTTGCCGTTGGTATTCGAGTTGCCGCCGCTGCCGCCGTTGCCTCCATCGCCGCCGGTGCCGCGATTCGAACCGCCGGTGCCCCCTTTTCCGCCTTCGCCTCCATTACCGGCGTTTCGCGGGTTCCCTGTAGTATGACCGCCATCGCCTCCGGAAGCGCCTCGACCGCCCGAGCCCGAGCCACTGCCGTTGCCGCCGGCACCCCCTTCTCCGCCGTTGCCGCCGCGTTCAGAGTTCCCGTTCCCTCCGGGACCACCGCGCCCTCCATTACCGCCATTCCCGGTGTTTCCACCCCCGGAGCCACCTTCGCCACCCTTGCCGCCGGCACCGCTTGGTTGACTCACGAAACCTTCACCGCCCGCACCCGCGTCACCTCCGGAGCCACCGTTTCCGTAACTGTCGCCGCCTGCGCCGCCGTTGCCGCCATCTCCGCCGTTGCCGCCGGAACCGGCATTGCCTCCGGATCCCCCGTGCCCGCCACTCGCCGGGCCGTCGCCCTTGCCGCCGCTTCCGCCGTTGCCACCATCTTTTCCATTGCCGCCCGATCCGCCGGAGCCGCCTTTCCCTCCAGGACGTCCAGAACCCGGCACGGCATCACCGCCTTTACCCCCATCGCCGCCTTTACCAGGTGGCCATCCAAAACGGGTTTCACCGGAGCCGCCGTCGCCCCCGTTGCCACCGGGCCCCCCGTCGCCGCCGGGGCCGCCGTTGGGTGCGAACGGATTGTCGTCCGCACTCCCAGGCCAGCCTGGCGCGCCATTCGGGCGGTGCGGATTATTTGGATGATCGCCAGGGCATCCGTAGCAATGTGGGTTACAGCGTGGGTGATACTGCCCCGGCTTCCATGCATTCCATTCCTTACAGGTCTTGCACCCTTCGAGGTCATCCGCCGGATCACCGCCCGGTTGTGAAGCATCGGTCAGCGCGCCCAGCGTCTGTTGCGGCCCGACGCCCAGTGCTCCAACGATCGCCCACACCGTCCCGCACCCGTCATCGATCGACGGCAGGTCCGAGCCCGCCACGGCACCCGCGTCCTGCTCACCGTGCATCGTCAAGAACGCGATGGTGTCCTCCGGGGTCACCTCGCCTGTGCCCATTACATCGGCTCGCGACGAGTTCTCGATCACGTCCTGGATGTGCTGGAACACGTCGTTGCCGGTGATCACGCCGTCGCCGTCCGCGTCCGCGCCCGCTGGCTCGAGCAGCACCATCCGGCGGCATCCCGTCCCGGACCGACCCTCGGCCAGGATCATCCCCGCCTCGTTGATGTCCACCGCACGCGTCAGCGTCCAGCCCTGCGGGTTCGCCACCAGGTCGTCCAGCAGGCGCACGCCCGCGGGCGTCCAGATCACCGCACGCTGCACCCCTTCCGGCAGGTCGATCGCCGCGGGCATCTGCGCGATGTGTACCGGCTCGCCCATCACCAGCGCCCGGCCCACCGCCACGCCCGACGAGTTCACGCCCAGCGCCTCGGCATGATCAAAGCCGCTCGGCGTCGGAAGCAGGATCGCCCCGTTCTCGCCGTACCCGTCCGCCGGCGTCCACCCGCTCGCCCAGATCACGCCCACGCACAGCGGACGACCCCAGTCGTCCACGCCGTCGGTCTCGGCCCACCCCGCGATGTCGCCCGCGCCGGACAGCCCCTCGGCCCCGGTCGAACCCCAGGGCACCGGCGCGTCCAGCAGAAGCGTCGTCCCATCGACGAGCCCCACGTGCCCGCGCCAAGTCTCGGCGTCGGTCCCAGCCCGCGCGGTCCAGACGAACATGCTTCCCGCGGTCATCAGACGACCCGAACCCGTGACCCGACCGAGGTCGGTCGAGCCCGCGGGCAGCCCGTGCGACGCCACCGGCAACCAGACCATGCCCCGGTCGCCCGTCGGCGTGCGGACCGTGCCGCTGACGGCGCCGTCATGCCCGAGCCGGGCGGCCTGCATGCAGTCCACCGTGACACCGGGCGGCGCGGGGATCTCCCGAAGCCGATATCCCTGCCCCCACGCCGTGCTCGCGTGCAGCAGGCACATAAACACGAAAATCGTAATAATACAGCAGCCCGGGCGAGCCCGGTGAGCGATGGTGGATGCCATCTCGCGTCCCTTTCTGCCGCCGCTTGGCGGCCCCATCCGCGCAGAAATTCACCCGCACAGAGATTCATCCACTGAATTGCTACGAAGAATATCGACGGATCGCCTCCGAACACAAGTCAAGAATGCATAAAAAACGCCCGGGTTTGGCCCGGGCGAATTCGGTTTTCGTAATTTACGACATTAGATAAGGTCGTCAGCGACCGTTGGACCCGGCGAGGGCCTCGGCCGCCTGCTTGGCGGCCTCTTCCTTCGCCTTCTCCGCGCCCTCGCCGACGCCCAGGAAGTTCGACTCCAGCTTCAGGCGGATCTTCTCCATCGCCTTGTTCTGGATCTGGCGCACGCGCTCCTTGGTCACGCCGATGATCTGCCCGACCTGCTCCAGCGTCATGGGCTTCTCGTCCTCGATCGGCCCGTCCTCACGAAGGTTGAAGCGGTACTCGATCACCGTCCGCTCCACGTCCGTCAGGTCCGCACGGTTGTCGAGCACGATCCGGCGCACCTCGTCGGCCGCGTCCTTCTCAAAGTCCGCACGCTTGGTCTCGAGGTAGTTGCTCCGCTCCAGCTTTGGATCAAAGTCCGTCGGGAACCGCTGGCGGTACTTGCTCAGCTTCATCCCCTGACGGCTGAACGCCTTCAGGATCGCACGGCACGCGTACGTGCTGAACTTATACCCACGACCCGCGTCAAACTTGTCCACCGCGCGAAGCAGCGCCATGTTCCCCTCGGACACCAGGTCCGCGAAGTCCACCTCGCTCATCCGCGTCCGCTTCGCCATCGCCAGCACCAGTGCCAGGTTCGTCTCGGCGATCTGCTCGCGGATCCGCTCCGCCAGGCGGTGCCAGCGGAGCAGCTCCTCCGCCTGATCCGGCGTCGGCTGGCGGCTCGGGCTCGCCTCGATCACCTTCTGGATCTCACGGATGCAGTGGCGCGCGTAGTTGAACTGGTGGAAGAGGACCTTCTCCTCCGCCCCGGTCAGGATGACCTGCTGGGCGCTCTTGACGGTCCGCCCGCGCTGGGCCGAGATGTCGTCCATGACGGGGTGGTACCACGTCGTGTCCGGCTTCTGGATGTCCGGCGCCTCGTCGTAGATCTTGGTCGCCGCGTCGTCCTCGTAGAACGCCGGGCTGTCGATGTAATCCTGAGGCTTGCTCAGGATCTGCTTCAGCAACGCCTCGTCGCGGTCGCTGAGGCGGCGCGCATAGCCGCCCGAGCCCGTCTGAGGCCCCACGCCCACCCGCCGACGCCGCTGCATCTGGTCCCGGGGCTTGAGCTGTCGTTTCGTCGTTGTTCTCGTCATGTCGGTTCGTCCTGCTGCCGATTCGTGAGACTCGCCCCCGCGGATGAGCCCGGGTCCTTCCGAGGTCAACCCCGCCCACCGCCCGAGCCTTTCGTTTGGCTCGCACGATCGGCCGGTGTCAACCGGCAGAACAACCCGCCTCGCTCGTTGGCGAAGCCCACGATGTGTGTCACCGGCACGCCATGCCGGCCGTTTACTTGCCTAAATCCACACCACCCGGTTCACCCCGCAGAGCCGGCCCCACCAGCCCGAGACGCCGTCCGAAGACCTGGGCTCCCCCCGACCGGATCGGCCGACCTTTTAAAGGCCCCGCCGGATCCGCGACGGATCGTCGCCCGCGCCCGTCTGGTTTCGCCCGGCCTCAAGCCGGGCGGCTCCGCAGGAACCACTCATACGCGCCGAATGCCAAGAGTGTTCCACAGTCTTGGAATCATTCCAAGTTGCAAAACCCCCAATATCCGGTGCAAACCACCATCGCTTGCCCCGCATCGGCTGTCCCGCGCGACCTTGGCGGCTGCGCCGCCCCCGGAGTCCTGCCGCCTTCTCCGGCCAGGCGCTCGGATCCAAACCCGTTCTCGGCTTCAGGCGCATCCAAGCGACCCAAAACCCTTGCCTTCACCGCTGCCAGCCGCTCCGTGCCGAGACAGCACCACCAACCCACCGAGCACGCCGCTTATCTCATACGGCAGGGCACGCTCAGCGTTTCAACAAACAAGCCCCCGCAGAGGCCAAAGACGGGTGATCGTCGCGATCCCCCCAACCACCACACCGGTCCTCCGCGAAACACGCCGTCCCCAAGCCCGTTCGTCCCGAAGCGGGTCGCCATCATGACACCCGGAACCCCCCGAAACCAGTCCCGCCACTCGTCTACACCAAAAATCCGGAACTTCCCGCCCGATCAACACCCCGGCACGCCCTCGCCGCACGACCGAAAACCGGCAGGTTTCCGCTGCCCGGATCGGGGCAAGGTCGCGCGCGTGTTTCTGCATCGGATTGTCGCCCTCGGCTTGCCTCCTACGCGTCCCTGGTCTAGCGTCTGATAACCCGTTTCGGTCGCGCGACCGTTGCGGGCCGAGCTGAGATGGTATCACAAAACGTTCGGCTCTCAAGGCCGGTCGGGGTGGTTTTCCACCCTTATTTTTTGAAGCCTGTACCGTACAAAATCCGCAATCTTGTTCAAGTGCCGCCGGGGAGTGGGTTTGCCGATCGTCGGCGACCACGGAGCAAGGCTGCATCACGGCCCGGGTGAGCCGGGCGAGAGACCAAGGGAGCCTCCCGTGTCCATTGCATTACCCAAACTGCCGTACGCCGAGAACGCCCTCGAGCCCGTGATCGACGCCCAGACCATGGGCCTGCACCACGGCAAGCATCACAACACGTACGTCACCAAGTACAACGAGGCCGTCCAGGGCACCGCCTTGGAGGGCAAGCCCCTTCGCGAGGTGCTCGAGAAAGTGGGCGACGCGCCGGAGAAGATCCGCACCGCCGTCCGCAACAACGGCGGCGGCGCGTTCAACCACGACCTCTTCTGGCAATGGATGGCCCCCAAGGGCCAGACCGGCACCCCCTCCGCCGAGCTCGCCAAGGCGATCGACGAGGCGTTCGGGAGCATGGACAAGTTCAAAGAGGCGTTCGCCGCCAAAGCGACCGGGCAGTTCGGCTCCGGCTGGGCTTGGCTGTGTGTCAAGGGCGGCAAGCTCGAGGTCTGCTCGACCGCGAACCAGGACAACCCGATCATGGGCGGCATCGGGGCGGCCGCCGGGTGCGGCGGGGAGCCGATCCTCGGCCTCGACGTCTGGGAGCACGCCTATTACCTGAACTACCAGAACAAGCGCCCCGACTACATCAAAGCCTGGTGGGACGTCGTGAACTGGAACAAGGTCAGCGAGCTCTACGCGAACGCGAAGTAAACCCTCGGGCGTGCGCACAAGTTTCCTCGCGGCCCGGGCCCCCACGCCCGGGCCGCTGTCGTACGTCGGGACCTTCCCAGCCCCCGAGCCGATCGCGGGGGCAATGATCTCCTGGGGGCATCCAGTGGCTCGGAGGTGGCGGCATGAAGAAGGTTTGGCTTACCCTGTTCCTCATGGCACCCATCCTCACCGTTCTCGCGCTCATCGGCTTCATCTTCGTCTCCCTCGCGGACCCGCCCGAGAAGCAGGAGCCCGTGGGCGCCGGCGGCGGGCAGAGCGCGGGCGCCAATTACCTGGGCGAGTGGCTCGCCGAGCGACGCGAGCGGGGCGAACGCGAAGAGGCGGGCCTTGCCGCGGAGATGCGCGAGGCCGAACGCGCGTACCAGGACGAACGCGACGGGCCGGACAACGCCTCGGACAACACCTCGGACAACGCCTCAAGCATGGTCCGCCCGGAATCGCTGGAGCAGGGCTTCATCATCGTGGTCCGCGACCGCTCGGACATGTCCAGCGGCGACCGCCCGGTCTACCTGGCGAGCAACCACACGGGCTGGAACGCGTCGGCCCAGATGATGTCGCCCCGGAGCGACATGCGTTGGCAGCTTGTCTTGCCGAAGCCGAGCAACCGCGAGCCGCTGGAGTTCAAGTTCACGCTGGGGAGCTGGAACAGCGTGGAGACGACGCCCGAGGGCGCGGACACGGACAACCGGACGCTCCCGATGATCGATCCGAGCCGCCTGTCGCCGGGCGAGGTGCCCGTGTTCGAGTTTGAGGTGTCGACCTTCCGGGAGTCGGCGGGCGCGGAGGCGGACGTCTCGCTGCGCCTGAACACGTATCGCCCGCTGGAGGTGACCGGGACGGTGCGTCGGATGCAGGTCTCCGGCGGCG
This sequence comes from Phycisphaerales bacterium, assembly GCA_007693785.1. Taxonomy (GTDB): domain Bacteria; phylum Planctomycetota; class Phycisphaerae; order Phycisphaerales; family UBA1924; genus RECY01. The sequence goes on from RECY01000021.1 coordinate 131,181, forward strand.
CGGGCGGCGCGGCCGGCATGGTGCGGGACGCCCTGATCTGGCTCCCCCCGGGCTACGAGGACGAGTCGAACGCGGGCCGGCGGTACCCGGTGCTGTACATGATGGACGGGCAGCACGTATTCGAGCGTCAACCGGGCGTGCCGGGCGAGTTCGGGGCCGACGAGAGCGCGACACGCCTGATCGAAGCGGGGGAGATCGAGCCGATCATCATCGTCGCGATCCCCCACGCCGAGCGTTTCCGGATCGACGAGTACCTCCCTTTCGGCGAGCTCGGCGGCTCGCAGGGTCGCGGCGGGGACTACGTCGAATGGCTCCGGCGCGAGGTCATGCCCCGCGTCGAGCGGGCCTTCCGGATCAAGACCGGCCCGGAGCACACCGCGATCGGCGGCGCCAGCCTTGGCGGGACGATTGCGATCTACGCCGCGACCAAGCACCCGAGCGTCTTCGGCAAGGTCATCGCCGAGAGCCTCCCGCTCCTGAGCCTTGAGGACCAGTGGCGTCACTGGGCGAACGGCGTCACCACCTGGCCCCGCGAGATCTTCTTCGGCATGGGCGACACCGAGACGGGCGCGGGCGAGGCGGACCGCAACCGGCGCTACGTGCGCGCGGTGCGCGAGCTGGAAGAAAAGATCCGCGACATGGGCAGCGACCGCGTGCGCACGAAGCTGGTCATCGGCGAGGGGCACACGCACAACGAGCCCGCGTGGGAGGCCCGCCTGCCGGAGGCGTTGCGGTTCCTCTTCCCGGCGGAATGATCGTGTCCCTGTCTCGCGAGCGTCGTGGTGCCGCAGGTGTGCTGATCCTGCTGGTGTGGTGCCTCGCGGGGTGCGCCGCGCCCGGGCCCGCGCCGCGCGGGTTCACGTCGTTCGTGCCGACCGAGCCGCGTGTGGACGCGGTGGGCGGCTCGGTACTCGTGGTGCCGGTGCGGGTCGAGGGCTTGCCGACCGATCGCGCCCCGCTGGCGCGACTGGATGATGGTCGCCTGCTGCCCTCGGGGTTCTGGTGGGTCTCGACGCCCCCGTCGCCTCCGGACGCGCCCGGGTGGTTGACGCCGACGCCCCCGCGCCGCGTGCTGGGGTTCGCGGAGGCGGGGGCTGGCGTGGGCGCGGGGGTGTGGGTGGCGACGGTGGAGCTGCCGCTCGACGGGATCGGGCAGGGGCTGTGGCTCGGGCGTTCGAGGGTGCCGATGCACTGGCTGCCGGACCCGCGTCTGGTGCTTCGGGAGGTGGCGGCGGAGAGCGCGACGAGCGAGACGCCGTGGGCCCCGCCCGCGCCCGAGCACGTGCGCACGGACCCGTCGGTGCGTTCGATCGCGTCGTCGTTGTCGGGCGATCCGTTGCGCCGGTGGCGGTACCGGTTGCTCGCCGACGGGCTGGCGCCGGAGGACGAGCCGTACCGCCCGGGCCTGCTCGGCCTGCTCGAAGACGAGGGCGGGCTCGGGGATGCGGTCCTCGAAGCGACGGCCCGTCAGACGGAGGCGCGGTGGCGCGTCGGGCTCGCGTGGCTCTGGCGCGAGGACCCGGCGCTCGCTCAGCGCCTGAAGCGTCGCCTGGTCGCGGTTGCGAGCTTCCCGCGCGACGGGCGTGTCGGTGAGGATCCGGTGCTCGCGCCGGTGTGGCCGAGCGAGGACGCGGCCTTGGAGGAGCTGCTCCGCACGCTGCTCGATCCGACGCTCGCGGCGGGCCGGCGGCCCGAGCGTGTCCGGGCGTATCTTGATTCGCAGCCGGAGCGGGTGGCGTGGGTGCTGGAACGCCACGGGCCCCCGGGCCCGGGCGGGACGCCGGCCGTCACGGTGGCGCTCGCCAACCTGACTTCGACGGGCACGCTGGGCTGGCTCTCGGCCGACGGCTCCGGCGCGGCGCCGGAGCTCACGCCCGTCCCCGCGATGTCGTCGGTCGTGCTCGCGATCGAGCCCCCCGGGCCCGCGACGTGGCGGGCGGGGGTGGGCCCGGTGCGCCTCTCGGCCCACGCCGGGCAGTGGGTGCGCGAGCTGGCGGTCGCGCCCGGGGCGAGGCCGATCACGCCCCCGGGGCTCGGCATGGGCCCGCTGGAACGCGCGTGGACGCTCCGCGCCTGGCAGCGCACCTCGGCGACGCAGGACGCCGCCACCGAACCCGCGTGGGCGACCGCCGCCCTGCTGATGCGCACCGATCACCGCCCACCCGCACCCGAGGACGCCCCCGGGGCGGAGCGGGAGAGCGGGGCGGGCGAGACGTGGACGCTGTATCTGGAGTGCCGCTGGGATCCGATGCCCGAAGGGGCGGCGATGGCGTCCGAGCGCGTGACGCTCCGGGTCGGCCCGTGGGGCGGGTCGCGATGGGTGCGGGTCTCGCCCGACGGGGTCGGGGTGGACGATCGCGGGCGCGGCGTGCCGGTGCGGGTCTCGATCGAGGACGACCGCTGGCGGGCGTGGGTCGGCGTGCCGGAAGGGTGGCTCCCGGAGGACGCCCCGGCGCTGCTCTCGCTGGAGCGCACCGACGCGCGCGGCGTGCGGACGAGCTGGCCCGAACGGATGCTCCCATGGGACGAAAAGCCCGCCCGCGCCGCGGTGGACCTCCGCACGTGGGACCCGATCAGCGGGCGCTGACGCCCGTCGCGACACGGTTCACGATCGCGCCGAGCTGATCGTTCTCGACGTACTGCGGGATCGCCTCGGCCCCGGGCCCGAAGGCGGTGACCTCGACCAGGTCGCTCGTGTGGTTCGGGCTGAGGAACGCGACGCCGGTGTGGTTCGCCATCACGCTCCCGAGCACGCACCACGGCGCGTTCATGAGTCGGAAGGGCGAGACACGCTCGCGGTTCATGGCGCGATCGACGGTTTCGGCTTCGGTCTCGTCGAGCTCGATGCCGGTCGCGGTGCGCACGTGCCGGTGGATAGCTTCGGGGCGATCGCGTCCGTTCTCGGCGTCTTCGTTGACCTGGTCGAAGATCCAATCGAACGAGTGCTTGAAGGCGAGGGTCTTGGCGAAGGCCTCGATGCCGGTGGGGCCGTAGAACGTCTGTCCCGGGTTCGCGTTCCCGTGGTCGGTGGTGACAATGACCAAGGTGTCGTCGCGTTCGGCGGCCCAATCCTCCACGGCGCCGACGGCGGCGTCGAAGGCGAGTTGGTCGTAGAGCATCCCGCCCGCGTCGTTGCCGTGGCACGCGTGGTCGACGCGCCCGCCCTCGACTTGCATGACGAACGGCTTGTCCTTGGCTTCGAGGTGGCGCAAGGCGATGCGCGTCATGTGCGCCAGGTCCGGCTCGCGCTCGGCGAAGAAGGAGCGGCGGTCGAGCTCGTACCGCAGGTGCCCGTTGCGGAAGAGCCCGAGCAGGGGCTCGTCGCCGGGTTCGGCGGCTTCGAGCTCCGCCGTGGTGCGCACCGTCTGGAGGCGGTGCTTGCTGAGCAGGTCTTCGGGGAAGTGGCGTCGCCCGCCGCCGAGGGCGACGTCGACCGAGCGTTCGACGAGCTGTCGTGCGATGTCGTCTTCGAGGCTGCGCCGCGGGACGTTGGCGATGAAGGCCGCGGGCGTGGCGTGGGTGAGGCGGGTGGTGGTGACCAGCGCTGTGGCGCGTCCGGCGGCCTTGGCGCGGACGAGGATCGGCTCCGGCTGGCGGTTGTCGGGGGTGATGTTGATCGCGCCGTTGTTGACCTTCTGCGCGATGCTCCAGGCCGTGGCGGCGGCGGCCGAGTCGGTCACCAGCCCGTCAGCGCTGTTGGTCCGCTGGAGCGCGCGCCGCACGCCCGGTTTGTCCCAGAGCTTGACCCATCGGGAGCGTTCGCCCTGGTGCATCAGGCGGTGCAGCTCGTCGGCGAGGGTGAGCGTGCCGATGCTCATGCCGTCGGTGACCATGAGGATCACGTTCCGCGGCGTCGCGCCGGCGCGTGGGACCCGGGCGACCGGTCGCGGGGGAGCGGCGACGGCGGGGGCGGCGATCGCCGCGGCGAAGCCGGCCGCCAGCACCGAGCGGCGCGAAGGGTGACGCCCGGCGGGCGGGGTCGCGACAGGCTCCAGCGGCGCACGCGTCTCGGGCATCGGGCACTCCTTCGGTCGTTTGGGGCTGATCGCCTCGGGGGCGGCGATCTGTGAAGGAAGGACTGTACCGGTCGCGGGCCGAGGCTTCGGCTTGCGGGGCGCTCAGGTTGTGTGAATAGGGCACGCCCCTGGCGTTGGGCGTGGTGAGCGTCCGCGGTCAGACGACGCGGCTTTTGACGCTGTAGACCAGCCACTCCGCCGCGAGCAGCGCGACCGCGAGCAGCACGAACCAGTGCCAGATCTCGCGGGGGCCGACCTCGGCTCGCGCACGCCGCTCCGTCCCCGCGCCCCGGACTTCCTGCCCGGAGACGGTCAGCCGCGTGCGCACGCGCAGGGCGCTTTCTTCGGGGTTGAAGAGGTTGACCGCGACCGGCGGGGCCGAGGGGGCGCCCTCGACGCGGTAGGTTCCGACGCGCGACAGGCTCCCGAACCGTGCCGCGCCCTCGCCGTGGCGGATCGCGGCCTCTCTCGTGCGCCCGTCGGGCCCGGTGAGCGCCATCGACGACCTCGTGCGCAGCTCGGGCGGGATCGGCACCGTCGCCGGGGCGCCCGTCCGCAGCGCGAGCGAGCCCGCCCCGTCACCGAGGCCCGAGAGCTGCTCGATCGCCGAGGCGAGGAAGATCGCGAACCCGACCTCGACCGGCCAGGTCGATTGCGCGGGGTCGAACGCGACGATCAGGCGCGTGAGCCCGCCGGGCTCGGCCCGCAGGATCAACGCCGAGCGCGAGCCCGACGCGAGCTCCTCCACCGGGCGGTCGGCGGCTGGGGAAGCGATCGAGACATCCAGCGGGCGTGCGACGCGGACGCGATCGAGCGCGACGTCGCGCAGGAGCGGGTCGGCCCGTCGCCACGTCGCGACGCCGCTGGAGCGGGGCTCGTCTGGCTCGCTCAGCGTGATGCCCTCGGCCGGGACGCCGACGCCGAAGTGCAGGCTCGGCGAAGGCGGGGCGTTGCCCGGCTCGGCGCGGTCGAAGACGAACAGGTCGTACCGGGCGGCGGCTTCGGGCTCGCCGGTGATTTCCGCGTAGCGGGCGAGCCCGACGCGGTCCAGGCGGGCCGGGTCGAGCTCGCGCAGGACGTCCTCGATCATCTGCCCCGCGACGTCGGACGGGGCGTCGCCCGCGACGAGCAGGATGCTGGGGCGGCGGGGCGGGGGGAGCCACGCGAAGCCCGAGTCGTCGCTGGAGAGCGCGTCGCCCCCCGGCAGGCGCACCTCGAGCAAGGCGCCCGCGGGGGCTTCGAGCTCGAAGGTCGCGGCGGCTTGCCCCGGTTGCCCGTCCGCTTCCCGCGCGGGCAGTTCGACGGCTCGGGTGCGGACGCGCTCCCCGCCCGCGTAAAGAGTGAGCGGGACGGTGCGGGGCTCGTCGCCGGTGTGCTGGACGCGGGCGAAGACGCGGGCGGTGAGCGGGTCGTCGTAGTCGCGACGGGCCGCGAGGGCGACCACCGCGAGGTTGGGCGAGGCGCCGGGTTCGGCGTCCGGCGTTTCTGGCTCCGGGCCGACGGGTTGGTAGGTGATCGCGGCGTTGCCGAGCGTTGCGGGCTCGGCGCTGAGCGAGAACCCGCCGTCGCTGAACAGCAGCACGCGGGCCCGGGCGGCGTAGACGTCCTCGCCGGTTTCGAGGTCGGATTCGTCGTCGGTCAGCCCGGCCTGGGCGAGCGCATCGACGACGCGGAAGGCGGCGGGGAGGTCCGCGGGTTCATCGGTTGGTTCGATCGCGCGGATCGCGGCGCGGATCTCGCCGAGGTCGGACGTCGCGGGCGTGAGCGTGACGGGCTCGGCGGCGAAGGCGATGACGACCGCCTCACCGCGGAAGCCACGACGCGCGAGGCGATCGACCGCTTCGATCGCGCGCTCGCGGGCCTCGTCGAGGCGTGTCGCGGCGCGGGGGCTGTCGGTCGCGTTCATGGAGGCCGAGCGGTCGATGAGGATGTAGACGCGGTCCGGCACGCCCCCGGCGGTTTCGATCGCCGGGCGGGCGAGGGCCGCGAGGAGCGCGAGGAGGACGAGCAGGTGCAGCAGCAGGAGCCAGCTCGCGCGGATCCAGCGGAAGGGGACGTTGACCTGGAGATCCGCGAGCGCCCGCTCCCAGAGCGCGACCGAGCTGACACGGACGGGGCGGCGTCGGAGCTTGAGGAAGTAGAGCGTGAGCAGCGCGGGCAGGGCGATGGCGCCGGCGATGAGGGCCGGGATGGGCGCGAGGAAGGTCATGGGCGCGGGCCCGTTGTGGTGCCGGCGGAGTCGCCCGTGGGCTCCATCGGCGCCTCGCCGGCTTCATCGAGATCGACGTGCTCCAGCGGACCTTTGTAGCGCCAGGCGACGATGAACATCTCGCGGCTCACGTCCCGGCTCGCCTTGGGCTTGAAGCCCTTCGCGTCGTCGAACAGGCGGTTGGTCTCGCGGAGGACGGCGGTGTACTCGCTGCCTTCCAGGATCTTCATCACCAGACGCCCGCCGGGCTTGATCGCGCGGGGGAGCACCGCGAGCACCTCGCGGCAGAGCTGGGCGCTGACCAGGTCGTCCCCCGCGCCCGTCGTGTTCGGGGCCATGTCGCTGATGACCGCGTCGAACCGCGCCCCGCCGGCGGCTCGGCACCACTCGCCGGCGTCGGCCGTGCGCATATCACCCACGAACGTGCGCACGTTCGCCGGCTCCGGGATCGCGACCGGCTTGAGGTCGATCCCGACCACACGCCCCTTGGGCCCGACGCGTTCGCTGGCGACCTGGAGCCAGGAGCCGGGCGAGCAGCCGAGGTCGAGCACGCGGGTGCCGCGCCCGAGGATCTTGTGGCGGTCGTCGATTTCGGTGAGCTTGTAGGCCGACCGCGCGGCGTAGCCCTCGGCCTTCGCCTGCTTGAAATACCGATCGTGGAGAACACGCTTGCCCATGAACAGGCAAGGGTAGGGGCGGGCGGCTTCAGGCGTCCGCGGGACGGACGCGGGCCCAGGCGTCTTCGAGATGGAAGTGGCGGACCCAGCGGTCGATCTCGGGCTGGTCCAGCGGGGCCTTCATGTAGCGGATCATGTTCGCGATGTCCCGCAGGTGCTTCTCGCTCTCACCCTCGGCGAACGCGCGGAGCTTGGAGATCACAACGTGCTCGGGTGCGGCGAGGAAGACCGACACGCCGTCTAGCACCGCGGGACGCTTGAGCCCGAACTGCGCGAGCGTGTACACGTCGGTCGGGGCGACGATGAAATCGATTTTCAGCCCGGTGCCCGGCTCGATGACGTTGAACATGCCCGCTGTCCTCGCGGCCAGCTGCGCTGCTTCAGAACTGACATAGAAACGGTCGTGGTCAAACGCGGCGACGAATTCGGCTGCGTCGTCCGGGCGGATCCGGATCACGATGTCCACATCGTTCGTGAAACGGGCCTGCCCGTAATACGAGGAGGCGACGGAGCCGCCGATGAGAAACGGCACCTCGACGGCGTGGAGCGCGTTCACCGCAGCCTGGAGAAGGCTACTCATCGACATCGGCGATCCGTCGAACGGCCTCGGCCCGCACCCGCTCGTCGGACCACTCCGGATGATGCTCGCGCACCTGAGCCCGCATCAACGCCACGGCTTGCGCATAGAGCGTGTCCAGCGACTGCACCCGCGCCTCGCCGGGCACGGCGCGGAGGATCTCGAGCTCACGCTCGCCGATCGGCTCCAACTCGATGCGTCGGACGTTCGCGGTGCTCATCGCAGGATTGTACCGACGGCGATGGGGATTGGTTCGGGTGTGCGTTGGTTGGGGGGTGGTTGATTTGGTTGATGAGCCGCACGGGCGGGACGCCCGTGCCACGGTGGGGAGGGCCGCCCGTCTCAGTGCGGGATTTCCTTGATCGCGTTCCGGTTCCACGCCGGGACGCGCACGATGATCGGGCCGTCGCCCTCGACTTCGCACTGACAGCTCAGGCGGCTGTTGACCTGGAGGCCCGGGGCCTCTTCCACGCGGTCTTCCTCGGCTTCGGTCGCTTCCGAGAGCTGGTTCATCCCCTGCTCGATGTAGACGTGGCAGGTGCTGCACGCGCAGACGCCGCCGCAGGCGTGCTCGATGTTGATCCCCGCCTCGACCGCGACCTCCAGCAGGTGCTCGCCGCGGGCGGCCATCACCTCGTGCTCGGGCTTGTTCAGGTCCGTGTGGTGGTGGTCGTCGAGCAGTTCGGCGGGGTTCTCGAGGATGAACTTGACGGGCACCGTCTTCGGCCCGTGGTCGTGGTCGCTGTGGCGGAGGTGCATCGGTGCGGCTCCTTTTGGAGGTGCGAAGAAACGGGTGACCGGGGCGACACCCGCGCGGGACGCCCGCCCCGGGTTTCGGCCCATCCCCCTCGATGAAGACCCATCCCGATCGATCCTAGACCCCGTTCGAAGAGGACCCCCGACTCCGAAAGGCGGGCGTTCGGCACCGGGTTCGGCTACGCTTGTCCCGTGCATCCCACGAGCCGCGACGGCGACGACGAACCGACCCCAGGCGATCACCACGGGCCACGCCCGAGGCTCTCCGTCGTTGCGCCCGCGTACAATGAGGAAGAAAACGTCGAGGCCCTCGTCCGCGAGGTCGGCGAGGCGCTCGCGGGCGTGCCGGGCGGGTTCGAGTTCCTGATCGTGGACGACGCCTCGACCGATCGCACGGCGACGCTCGGCGCGGAGCTCGCCGCCGACGGGCGACCCTGGCTCCGCATTCTCTGCCTCAGCAAGCCGGCCGGCGGCGGGGGGAACGGGCAGTCGGTCGCCTTCCTCCACGGGTTCGGCGCGACGCGGGGCGAGCTCGTCGGCGTGCTCGACGCGGACCTGCAGAACGACCCGCGCGATCTCGTGCGCATGCTTGAGGTGATGGAGAAAACCGGGGCCGCGTTCGTGCAGGGGGACCGCTCGGCCGCCCGGCGCGAGGGCGACGCCTGGATCCGTCAGGTCGGCTCCGTCGTCGGGCGCACGTTCCGGCGGATGATCCTCGGCGACACGATCCGCGACACCGGGTGCTCGCTGCGCCTGATGAAGCGCGAGATCGCCGTGGCGCTGCCGCTGGAGTTCAAGGGGCTGCACCGGTTCATCCCCGTCACGGCCCGTCAGCTCGGGTATGAAGTGGTCGAGATGCCCGTCGCCCACCGCCCGCGGGCGGCCGGCGTGCCCAAGTACGGCGCGGGGATCACCAAGCGTGCGATCCCAGGGCTGATCGATTGTTTCGCGGTGCGATGGATGCGCAGCCGTCGGCGTGCGGTCGGGCGTGTGACGGAGCTGACCGCGGGCGGCGCCCGTTCGTCGGCTTCGCCTGCGCGTGAAGGGGCGGCGCTGTGAAGCCCGGGCCGATCATCGCGATGGTGGCGTTGATCTTCCTCGGCATGTGGCTGGTGCTGCAGCCCTCGCTCTCTCGCAAATCGGTGCATGATCCGGACGCGAGCGTGCTGGTCGTGCGCACGGGGGCGACGGCGCTGCGTGTCGAGCAGCGCGAGGCCCGCCCGGAGACGTCCCGCGACGGGACGGGGGGGTTCGAGTATCACTTCATCGCGCCGGCGGAGCTGGAGGCGATGGGCTGGATCCCGTCGGCGCAGTTCGAGCGCGTGCTGGCCGAGCGGAGCGCCGCGTGGGAAGCCCGCCCCGCGTTCGAGCGCGGGCTGCTGGGCTTTTTCAATATCAGCACGTGGTGGAACTTCACGTGGATCGCGCTCGGGCTCGGGGGGCAGGTGTGCTTCTTCGGGCGGATGCTGATCCAGTGGGTGGTGAGCGAGAACCGGCGGGAGAGCGTGGTGCCGCCGCTGTTCTGGTGGCTCAGCTTCTTCGGCGGCGTGGCGCTGTTTACCTATTTTGTCTGGCGTGTGGACTTCGTGGGCGTGCTGGGGCAATCGACCGGGGTGGTGATCTACGCTCGGAACCTGCGATTGATCAAAAAGCAGAAACGACGCGTGGCGCGTCTCGCGGCTGAGGAAGCGGCCCGCGCGAGCGAACGCGAGGACCCCGCGCCGCAGCCGATGCTCGCGGGGAATGAAGGGCGGACGGTCGGGGATCACTCCGGTCGCGTGGGGGAAGGTTCGAACTGACCGAGGCGTCGCCGATCGGCGGCTCGTGTTGCAATAGGGGTGCTCGGATGCGCGTGTTGCTGGACGGTGCGGAGCTGACGGTCGAATCGGCGAGCCTGCGATCGGCGCTGGAGGCGGCGGCGGCCGCCGCGGCGGCGAACGGGCGCGTGATCGTGGAAGTGGAGGCCGACGGCTCGCCCGTCCCCGCCGACGATCTCGCCTCGCCTTCGAGCGAGCCGATGCAGGCGGGCGAACTTCAGATGACCAGCGCCGACCCGCGGAGCCTGGTCGCCGTCACCCTCCACGACGCGGGGGACGCGGTCGCGCAGCTCCGCGAGGGGCAGGCCCGTGCCGCCGAGGCGGTTCAGAGCGGCAAGATCGAGGACGCGCTCGCGACGCTCGCGCAGGTGCTCGGCGTCTGGCAGGCGGCGCACGACGCGGTCGAGAAAGGGGCGGCCCTGCTCGGGATCGATCTCGACGCGATGCGCCTCACCCTGCCCAGCGGCGCGAACGAGACGGTCGGCCCGCGTGTGCAGAGCCTCGCCGCTAAGCTCGGCGAGCTGAAGCGAGCCGTCACCGATCAGGACTGGACCGCGCTCAGCGACACCCTCGCCTACGACCTCGACGAGGAATCCGTCGCCTGGGCGGGCATGTTGCACGCGATGGGCGACCAGATCCAGGGCGGGCCCGCGCGTGACAACCCGGCGGCGGGGGGCTGAGCGTGGTCGAGCACGCGTCGCTGGAGGGGTTCGGATCGCCCGCGGAACGGGCGGCCCGTCTCGATGCGCTCATGGAGCGCGCCTCCGCGGCGCTGACACGGACGGATTACTTCCAGGCGATCGAGCTCGCGTCGACTGCTCTGCGGCGTGCGCACCAGCAGCGCGATTACGAGCGCATGGCCCGCATCTGCCTCCCCTTGCAGGAAGCGCGCCGCCAGGTCCGCCAGCTCGCCAGCGACGCGGGCGCGAGCGGGGGCGTGTTCGTGGTCGCGCGGGCGCAGGACCTGCCCGAGCGGCTTGCGCCGGGGTGCTATCTGGTGCAGCCCCCGATGATCGGGGCGGAGGGCCGCCAGCTCGCCGACACGCTGTCGGCCTCACGGGTCGCGGGGCTGGTGGTGACGCGGGAGCCGATGACCTCCGGCGGGCAGTGGCCGATCGTCGCGGTGGGCGCGTCGATCGTGCGCACGCGCGTCACGCCCCCGCCCTGCGCGACGCCCAAGGCGGGGTGCCTGACGCGGGACGAGCTCCGCGGCACGCCCCCGGTCTCGTGGTTCGAGCACGCGAGCGAGACGCTGGGCGACGCCGCGATCGCCGCGGCAACCGGCGAAGGGGCGGCCCTCGTCGATGAGCTGCTCGCCCTGCTCGAAGCGACGCCCGAGCACGAAAAACTTCACCAGCGCCTCGCGGATGTCTGCCGAGCGATCGCCTCGACGGACAACACGCCCAATCCGGCGGCCTGACGCTCCAGAGCCGCCGACTTCGAGCTCCGGACGCCCCGGCGACCGGCTTGAGCCGGCACGCGAGCCACGCTCCGACGCGCTCGGCATCGGGCGTGGCTCGCGCGGCTCGGCGTCCCTCTGGCGGGGCGTCGCGGCGACCGGGCCGCGGCTTACCAGCAGTAGCTGCGACGGTGGTAGTAGTGGCGGCTTGAGCGGTAATAGGTGTGGGTGTGGCGGTGATAGTTGTGCCGGTGGTAGTTGTGCGAGTGATAGTGGTGGGAGTGGTGGACCTGGGGGGCGCGCCCGAAGCTGGCGCGTTGGTCGGCTCGGAAGTTGGCGTCGCCGATGACGGCGCCGGTGGTTCCGCCGATGATCGCGCCGGCCGCCGCGCCCTTGCCGGCGTCGCCGGTGAGGGATCCGAGCCCGAGCCCGGCGAGCGCACCGAGGGCCGCGCCCCCGAAGGCGCCCTCCCCGGCGGTCGCGCACCCGGTGGAGCCTCCGGCGATCGCGAGCCCGAGCAGGGCGGCCGCCAGGGCCCGGCAAGGGGCGGTCCAGCGTCCGGTGCGGGTGCGCGTGGTCGTTCGAGTGACGTGTGCGGTGATGATGTGGTCCGACATGAGGGGTCCTCGCTCTCTGGCTGGGCCCGGGGAGGGCCGACCGGGCGACCGCCGCCCGGCAGAAGTGCAAGTTAGCACTAACTCACTTATACCGCAAGCGAAATCTTGCGGTTGCGGACGACTGGCGCGAAAAAAACCCGCCGAGGGGCGGGGAATTCGGTGTTTGGATGTCCGATGACGAGGTCTCACCCGTCTGGCTCGCTCGTGAGGGCGTGCCGCGGTGCTGGTCGGGTTGGGGGTGTGACAGCCCGGGGCTTATTCGGCGACGACGGAGGTGATGTCGAGGACGCGGACCTCGAAGAAGAGGGTGGCGTTGGGGGGGATCTGCCCGCCGGCGGCGCCGCGCTCGCCGTAGCCGAGCTCGGGCGGGATCACCATGCGTCGGATGGTGCCGACGGTCGCGCCGGGGATGCCGGCGTTCCACCCGTCGATGAGGCGTCCGGGGAGGGGGAAGGTGAACGGCTGCCCGTCGCGCTCGCTGGAGGCGAACTGCACGCCGGTCGCGACGGGGGCGTTGAGGTCCTGGACCCAGCCCTTGTACTCCACGGTGACGTCGGTCCCGTTGCTGGCCTCGATCTCACCCTCGGGGCGGGCGAAGTCGATCACGACCAGACCGCCCGAGAGCAGTTCGGCCCGGACGTTGGGCTCGGCGCGTTCGAAGGTGTAGCTCGCGTCGTCGTCCTGCCCCCAGGCGATGGAGCCGTCGGCGGCGAGGCCGCGGTCGGTCGTGACCAGACGCCCCGCGGCGAGGTGGACGCTGGAGGTCATGTTGACCGCGCCGCCGTGCCCGGTGGGGTAGGGGTGGGGGGTTGCGCCCTGGAACCCGTCGCCCTCGGCTTCAAGCTCGACGTCGAGCGTCGCGATCAGATCGCTGCGCTGGAGCTGGGGGAAGACCTCGGGCACGGCCCAGAGCCCGACAAGCGTGGGCTGGATGCCGGGGACGTTACGGAACTCGTAGGTGCGCAGGCGGAGGGTGCCGTCGTGGTCGTAGAGCTGGAAGATCGCCTGGCGATAGGGCTCGTGAGCGTTGTCCTCGCGGGCGAGCTCGACGTAAAAGGCGTTGTCCACGTCGATGAGCCCGACGGGGGCGACGTGCATGAAAACGTGGGTGTCGCCACCGTTGTCATGGGCGGGGACGGGGCTGGCGGTGCGCCAGGAGCCGGCGAGGAGCTCGGCGGCTCGCTCGATGTGGTCGTTGGCGAGAGCCGCGGGGCACGCGAGGGCGAGGCCGCTCGCGAGGGCGATGAGGCGTGTGGTGCGGTGCATCGGTCTGCTCCTCCGGGGGTGTCGTGCTTCTGGGGAAGGCGGGCGCGGGGCGCGTGCCAACGCGTCCAGATTACCGGCATCGGCATCGTGGCGTTTCAGGCGAGCTCGGGGAACATCTTCTTGACGGTTTCGACCAGGTCCTGCACGTGGCTGGCGGACTCGTCGAAGAGCTTCTGCTCGTTGGCGTCGAGCTTGAACTCGACGACCTTCTCGACGCCCTTCGCGCCGAGCAGGGCGGGGACGCCGACGAAAAGGCCCTTGGCGCCGAACTGCCCCTCGCAGTAGACGGCGCTGGGGATGATGCGCTTTTTGTCTTTGACGATGGCCTCGACCATCTGGATGGTGCCGCTGGCGGGGGCGTAGTAGGCGCTGGTGCCCATGAGCTTGACGATCTCGCCGCCGCCGACTTTGGCGCGTTCGACGCAGGCGGCGACCTTGTCTTCGGAGAGCAGGTCGGTGACGGGGATGCCGTGGACGCTGGTGAGTCGGGGGAGGGGGACCATGTCGTCGCCGTGCCCGCCGAGGAGCAGGGCCTGGACGTCCTCGATGCTGCACCCGATCTCCATCGCGATGAAGGCTCGGTAGCGGGCGACGTCGAGCGCGCCGGCCTGGCCCATGACGCGGTGGGTCGGGAAGCCGGTGGCCTTCCACGCGGTGTAGACCATCGCATCGAGCGGGTTGCTGACGACGATGACGATCGAGTCGGGCGCGTGCTGCTTGACCTGCTCGCTGACGCTCTTGACGATCTTGACGTTGGTCTCGATGAGGTCGTCGCGGCTCATGCCGGGCTTGCGCGGGAGGCCCGCGGTGATGACGACGACGTCGGAGCCGGCGATGTCCTTATAGTCGCTGGTGCCGACGAGATGCCCATCGAAGCGCTCGATGGGCCCGCAGCAGGCGAGGTCGAGCATCTTGCCCTGCGCGACGCCGACGCGGTCGGGGATGTCGAGCAGGACGATGTCGCCGAGCTCCTTGGCGGCGGCCCAGTGGGCGCAGGTCGCCCCGACGTTCCCGGCTCCGATGATGCTGATCTTGGCGCGACGCGTGGGCATCGAGTGGCTCCCCTGGCAAGTGATTGAGCTTGAAAAACCGAACGGAACCCGCGCGGACGGTCGCGTGGGACGGGATCATAAGCGCGGAGGTTGGAGAGTGGGAGCGTGGAAGGCGGATAGGGAGACCCGGAAAAGCTGCGCCGCGGCGGCTTCGCGTTTCCGGGGCACCGGAGGGTTCTGTTGGCCAGCCTCTGCGGTGCCATGGAAACGCGGAGCCGGGCTTCTGAGCCCGGCGGAGCTTTTTCATGCTCGGGGTCGGACGGGGTTGGGTGTGGGGGGAGCGTTGGAAAATCGAGATCGAAGAGAGGGGGAGCCCGGAAAAGCTGCGCCGCAGACGGCTCCGCGTTTCCGGGGCACCGGAGAGGGTCAGCCGGTGAACTCTTCCACCGGTAGCGGCGGGATCGGGGCGGACCTTCTCGGCGGCAGAGCCACGGGCTGCGCCTCGCCGCCCTCGATCGCGCGCACCAGCAGCGGCTGCCCGGCGGGGAGCTGGTCCTCCGGCGCGAGGACGTCGCGGACGGGGCCGCCCTTGGCGAAATCGAACTGGCGGTAGGCGAGTCGCCGGACGCGGACGGCGCGGGGGGCGGTGACGAGTTGCTCGGATTGCCCAAGGAATTCGCCCACGAGGGCGGCATGGTCGGGGTCGATCGCGCCGCGCCGCCCGGGGCGGAGGTGGGCCGCGACGCAGCCGGCAAAGATCGGGACGCCCGGGCTGGGCAGGTCGAGGTCGCCGGCGAAGCCGCTCGCGATGAGGGCGGCGACGATCTCAGCCGGGTGCTCGGCCTCCAGCGCCTCGGCCCGCACGAGCCACTCCAGCCCGAGCGACTGGGCGGCGACGAGGGCGTGGGCCGCGTCGTGGAGGAGCTCGTCGATCGCCTCGGGCATGGGCTCGCCGCGCCAGGCGTCGTGGAGCTCCTTCGCGTGGCGGCGGACGAGCAGCTCGCCCCGGTCGAGCCCGAGGGCGCGCTCGTCCGGCGGGAGGGCGTCGGTCTCCGCGAGCGCGTGGGTGATCGCCTGAAGCCCGATGATCGGCGCGACCGAGGCCTTCCAGCGCCCGCCGTCGCCGTCCGCGGGCAACGCGACGGCCCGCTGGGCGAACTCGGTCCAATAGGCGAG
The DNA here is from genome assembly GCA_007693785.1 of Phycisphaerales bacterium. Classification (GTDB taxonomy): domain Bacteria; phylum Planctomycetota; class Phycisphaerae; order Phycisphaerales; family UBA1924; genus RECY01. The sequence continues at coordinate 146,683 of RECY01000021.1, forward strand.
CAGCGTCGCCCAGGTGCGGGCGCGGGAGGGATCGGGCGGCGTGTCGGGCATGGGGGATTGTTGCCGGTGCCCCGGAAACGTGGAGCCGCCGCGGCGCAGCTTTTCCGGGACTCTTTCTTCTTCCACGCTCGTTCTGCAATGGGAGCCGTCCGTCCCCGGCATGGAAAAGCTCCGCCGGGCTCGAAAGCCCGGCTCCGCGTTTCCATGGCACCGGACGTGCGGACCCGGGCTCGATAGGCTCGGCGTATGGAACTCGACCCCGCCAAGCTGAAGTACCAGGACCGCTACAAGCTGCTGATCGGGCTGGTGACGCCGCGGCCTATTGCGTTTGTGAGCACGTGCGACGCCGAGGGTCGCCCGAATCTCGCGCCGTACTCGTTTTTTACGGCCGTCGGGAGCAACCCGATGCTGCTGATGTTCTGCCCGGCGAACAAGGAGGACGGGTCGGAGAAGGACTCGCTGCGGAACGCCAAGCCGGCGGGCGAGGGGGGCGTGGGGGAGTTCGTGGTGAACGTCGCGAGCGAGTCGTTCATCACGCAGGTCGCGGCGGCCGGCGAGGAACTGGCGTTCGGCCAGAGCGAGTTCGAGCTGACGGGGCTGACGCCGACGCCGAGCAGCGTGGTGAAGCCGCCGCGTGTGCTGGAGAGCCCGGCGAGCTTTGAGTGCCGCACGGTGCGGATCGTGCGCACGAACCCGGGCGAAGCGGGGGGCGGGAACATTGTGCTGGGCGAGGTCGTGCGCGTCCACGCGCGTGATGGGCTGTTGAACGACCGCCTGCACACCGACGCGGGCGGGCTCGCGAGCGTGGGTCGTATGGGCGGGGCGAGCTACTGCCTGACGCGCGACCGCTTCGACCTGCCGCGGGGGAAGGCGGCGCTGGACCTCGGCGGGGCGTGAGCGGCTCGCGAGCTTGAACACGCGCGGGTATGTCGAAACAAAGACCCCCCGGCGAGCGGTGCTCGCCGGGGGGTGGGGAGGTTGGGGTTCGAGCTTTTGGCGGGCCGCCACGGGCAGGGGCGGTTTTTCGGGCGGGCGTGAACGCCTCGCGCCCGTTGCCGGGGCTCGAATCCCCGAGAGAGGCGTGGGTTCGGGCAGGCCGAGTGTGTCCGCGGGGAGAGCGCTGGTCTGGTTCGGTCGGCGGCCTCCGTGGCGTTCGCGGGCGGCGCTGAGAGAGAGGAAGAGCAAGGCCGCTGCGGGCACAGATGTCGCCGTCTGACGCCGAGTCCGAACCGGGCGTGTCCGGGAGCAACGATCCTCGTCACCCCCGCGGGCGTCAGTCATTGACGCGCCGACCCTTGACCAGTTGCCGCGGACGGGCCTGCCGTCGCCACGCCGTGCGCCCGGGCCGCCGAGGAGAGCGGCGGCCCGGGCGGAGAGAACGGGTGTTAGTTCATCAGCTGCACCCCATGCTGTTGCCGCAGTTCAGGCACTTGTAGCACGTGCCGCTGCGGACGGTGATCGTCCCGCAGACGTCGCAGGGCGGCGCGTCGCCCGCGGCATCGAGCGCGGCCGAGAGGGCCGAGGTCTGCACGACGAGTCGTGAGGCGGCCCGCGTCTCGGTGATCGTCACGTCCCGGGATTCGCTGTGCCCGCTGCGGTCGGCGCCGGTCGGATTCGGCGAGCCGCCCGGGGAGCGCGTCGTGTGGCGTGATTCCAGAACGTCGTGGTCGTGCGTCACGACCCGGTCGGCTGCGGCAACTCGCCACCGTGTGTTCTCCTTCTCCGTTTCGCTCTGCGCAGGCTGCCCGGGGCGTTTCGGCGCGTTCGCCTCGCGGTAGCCGGGGATGAACTCCATGCCCAGCCAGCGGAAGATGTAGTCGACGAGGCTCTTGGCGATGGGGATGTCGCGGTTGGTCGTCATGCCCGCGGGCTCGAAGCGCTGGTGGGTGAACTTGCGGACCATGCTCTCCAGCGGCACGCCGTACTGGAGCGCGACGCTCGTCGCGGTGCCCAGCGAGTCCATCAGCCCGCCGATGGTGGAACCTTCCTTCGCCATCGTGACGAACAGCTCGCCGGGCATGCCGTCCTCGTAGAGCCCGACGGTCAGGTAGCCCTCGTGCCCGGCGATGTTGAACTTGTGCGTCAGGCTGCGGCGCGTGTCCGGCAGGCGCCGGCGCATCGGGCGGTGGACGATGCGGACGGTCTCGGCCTCGGCTTTCTGAGCCGCACCGCTCGCGGCGGCGTGCGCGACCGAGGCGACCGCCTCGGCGACCTCGTCCTGTGCCTCGCTGATCGCGAGTGCGTCGCTTTCCAGGTCGTCCTCAAGATCGACGTCGGCCTTGGTGTCGCTCTTGGTGCTCAGCGGCTGGCTGAGCTTGCACCCGTCGCGGTAGAGCGCGTTCGCCTTGAGCCCGAGCTCCCAGCTCAGGCGGTAGCTCGCGCCGATGTCCTCGATCTTCGCCTCGTGGGGCAGGTTGATCGTCTTGCTGATCGCGCCGCTGATGAACGGCTGGGCGGCCGCCATCATGCGGATGTGCCCCTCGGAGGCGATGAACCGCTCGCCCGTCTTCCCGCACTTGCTCGCGCAATCGAAGACGGGCAGGTGATGGTTCGCGAGGTGCGGCGCCCCCTCGATAGTCTGCGAGCCGCAGATAAGGTCGTTGAGACGCTCGATGTGCGCCGTCTTGAGCCCGAGCGTGCGGAGGAGGTTGAACGAGGGGTCCGCCTTGGCGGACGCCGGGTCCACGCCGAGGCGGATCAGTGTTTCATCGCCGAGGCCCCAGGCGCTGAACGCGAAGCCGAGCTCGAAGACGCCGGGGAGTGAGGCCTCGATGCGGGTGAGTTCTTCGCTGGTGAAGCCCTTGGCGAGGAGCCAGTCGGCGAAGGTCCCGTCGGCGTCCTCGCCGGTCACGCCCTCGGGCATCGGGACCTCGAGCGAGAGGGCGCCGAGGATGTGGCGCACGATCTCGGTGATCTCGCCCTCGTCGTAGCCGAGCGAGGTCAGCGCGGGTCGGACGCTCGCGTTGACGATCTTGAAGTACCCACCGCCGGCGAGCTTCTTGAACTTGACCAGCGCGAAGTCCGGCTCGACGCCCGTCGTGTCGCAGTCCATCAGCAGCCCGATGGTGCCGGTGGGGGCGATGACGGTCGTCTGCGCGTTGCGGAAGCCGTGCTTGCGCCCGAGCGACTCGGCGTCGTCCCACGCCTGCACCGCGTGCTCCAGCAGCTTGCCCGCGTCCGCGAGCGGGACGCCCGCGGCCTGGAACAGCTCGTGGTCGATCGGCACCGGCGCGATCCGCAGCTTCTCGTACTCGCCCGAATCCCGCGCCACGCCGTGGGCCGCGCGACGGTGGTTGCGGATCACCCGCAGCATCGGCTCCTTCTCCGGGGCGTAGCCCGGGAACGGGCCGAGCTGGCGGGCGAGCAGCGCGCTCTGGCGGTAGCTGCGCCCGGTCAGTATCGACGTCAGGCAGGCGCAGATCGCGCGGCCTTCTTCAGAGTCGTACGGGATCCCGGCCTGCATCAGCATCGCGCCCAGGTTCGCGTAGCCGAGCCCCAGCGTGCGGTAGCGGTAGCTGAGCTCGGCGATCTTGCGGCTCGGGAAGGCCGCCATCAGCACGCTGACCTCGAGCACGATCGTCCACAGGTCGACCCCGTGCTCGTACGCCTCGATGTCGAACGCGCGGTGCTCGGCGTCGTAGAACTTCAGCACGTTCAGCGAGGCGAGGTTGCAGGCCGTGTCGTCGAGGAACATGTACTCGCTGCACGGGTTGCTCGCGTTGATCGGGCCTGCGCCGGGGCAGGTGTGCCACGCGTTGATCGTGCTGTCGTACTGCACGCCGGGGTCGGCGCACCGCCACGCGGCGTACGCGATCGAGTCCCACAGCTCCCGCGCCCGATAGACGCTCGCCACCTCGCCGCTCGTGCGGTAGAACGTCTTCCACTCCCCGTCCGCGTCCACGGCATCAAAGAAGCCGTCCGGGATGCGCACGCTGTTGTTGCTGTTCTGCCCGCTGACGGTCTGGTAGCTCTCGCCGTTGAAGTCGTAATCGAGCTTCAGCCCGAGGCGCATTGCCGTGTCGCCCACGGTTTCCGGGTCGTCGATGCTCGCCCGCTCGCCGGCGATGCGCTTCAGCCCCTCGACCATCGCGGCGACCTTGATCTCCTCGCGGACTTTCCAGTTCACGAACTGCTCGATGTCCGGGTGGTCCATATCGAGGCAGACCATTTTCGCGGCCCGGCGTGTGGTGCCGCCGCTCTTGATCGCGCCGGCGGCCCGGTCGCCGATCTTCAGCCAGCTCATCAGGCCGCTGGACTTGCCTCCGCCGGAGAGCGTCTCGCTCTCGGCCCGCAGGCGGCTGAAGTTCGTGCCTGTGCCCGAGCCGTACTTGAACAGGCGCGCCTCGCGGACCCACAGGTCCATGATCCCGCCCTCGTTGACCAGGTCGTCATCGATGCTCTGGATGAAGCAGGCGTGCGGCTGGGGGTGCGAGTACGCGTCGTTCGCCAGTTTTGCTTCGCCGGTCGCGGGGTCGCAGACCCAGTGCCCCTGGGCCGGGCCGGTGATGCCGTACGCCCAGTGCAGCCCGGTGTTGAACCACTGGGGGCTGTTGGGCGCGCACATCTGGTGGACCATCATGTACGCGATCTCGTCGTAGAACGCCTCGGCGTCCGCCGGCGTGTCGAAGTACCCGTGCTCACGCCCCCAGTGCGTCCAGCAACCCGCGAGGCGGTGGATCACCTGGCGGGCCGACCGCTCCGGCCCGAAGACGACCGAGCCGTCCTCGTCGGTCAGCACGCCCGCCGGCACACCCTCCCCATCTCTCCCACCCCTTGGTGGGACGGGCGTCCCGCCCGTCGCTTCCCCCTTCTTCCCGCTCTTGCCCGCCTTCGCAGACGCCGCCGCCCAACCCTCCTTGAGGATCGCGTACGCCTCGCGCATCTGCGGCACGCCGGCCTTGCGGAAGTACTTGCTCACCATGATGTCCGTCGCGAGCTGGCTCCAGGTCGAGGGCACCTCGGCGTCCGGCATCTCGAACACGATCGAGCCGTCCGGGTTGCTGATCTTCGACGCCCGAGTCGTCCATTCAACGCTGCTGAACGGATCGCTTCCTGCTGTGGTGAACTTCCGTGTGATCTTCATGCGTGGTCCCGATGGTTGAGGTGGGGCGGTAAGCCGGGGGCTCCGACGCCCGGCGTTTCACCATTGAAACGGGGGAGTCGAGGACGAGTTAACGAGGAGCGTTCTTCATGATTTCGACGAGCTTGGTTGTGTTTTCGGCAATACGGAAGATGACGACGATTAGCTCGAGCCAAACACGAAATAATATTATGTAGAGTAACGCGACAAATATCCCGATGCCGATCGCGGCAATGCCGGCAAAAACATCTTCGTTGAATGCGCGGATCACGAATACGACCCACGCTAAGGCGACCAGAACAAGGCCGAGCACATACAAGATTTTAATCACGCGGAGAGTGATAAATCGCGTGAAGCTAAAATCTAGCAAGACGGGCGGTCCGCTGCGCTTGCTGGGGTTGGTTGAAGCAGGCATGTATTCTGGCATCGAGTTCTCTCCTTTGGACTACGCTGGCGGATTTTTGTCACTTTATGAAACAGCCGCGGGGTGGTGTTGCCGCGGATGTCCGCCTCGTGACGCGTCAATCCACTCTCGGCAGCTCAAGCCCGTCCTGATCCTGATACTTCCCCTGCTTGTCCGCGTAGCTCATCTCGCAGACCTCGTCGGCCCTGAAGAAGAGGAACTGGGCGATGCCCTCGTTCGCGTAGACCTTCGCCGGGAGGGGCGTGGTGTTGGAGATTTCGAGGGTGACCTTGCCGCGCCACTCGGGCTCGAGGGGTGTGACGTTCACGATGAGCCCGCAGCGGGCGTAGGTGCTCTTGCCGACGCAGACGACGAGGATGTCGCGGGGGATCTCGAAGCGTTCGACGGTTTCGCAGAGGCAGAAGGAGTTGGGTGGGATGATGATGTGGTCGGTGCCGAGGGTGTCGGTGTCGAGCTCGACGAAGAGGTCGTCGGAGAAGTTCTTGGGGTCGACGACGGTGATGCCGCCGGTGCGTGGTGTGGGTGTGAAGATTTTGAAGCGTGTGCCGACGCGGACGTCGTAGCCGTAGCTGGAGACGCCGTAGGAGACGCGCCCGGGTCGCTTGATGGCGTCCTCGAAGGGCTCGATGGGGATGAGTCGTCGGATCTGGGTGTCGCTGAGGATGGCCATGGTTGCTGAAACTCCTGGACGCGCGGGGTGGAGGCCCCGCCCTTTTGAAAACCCGGATCCGACGAGCGCCCCGCCCTCGGCACGCAGACACACCGATCGCGCTGGTGCGCGATCGTTCGCACTACCCAAACATCGTACGAATCAGACTGGCGAGCGGTTCGGCAAGAAATGCCCGTTTCGTGGAACCGCAGGGGTGACGATACCACTATCGATCGTGGGTGCAAGAGGGATGGAGCGCAAAATACGGTGCGTTTGCGGTGGGGAAGGTGTCGGTAGCGCCCAAGTGTTTTGGGGAGCGGGATTTGCGCGCGATAAAAAACTTTCCGCGAAGTGTCAGATTGTCCACATCTTGGGTGTCGTTTGGGGCTGCATTGCGGGGCTTGCACTATATGTTGTGCCGAGCGGGGTGCGGCGTGGGGTGAATGCCGTGGAGGAATGCGGCGGTGGAGCTCGGAACTCGGAGCTCGGAGCCGCGGATCGGATTTGGAGTTCCGAGTTCCGAGTTCCGAGTTCTGCGTTCCGAGCTTTGGGCTCCGAGTTCTCCCCTCCTCGATCCCATCCGCTTGGACCCCGTAGAGTGTGGGCGGCGTGGCGGGACGGCGGTGGACGGCCTCGCCCCATCGCCTTGGCGCACAACCGGTTGGAGTAACGCATGGCTCGGAGAGCAACGCCCCGCCTCGGGGCTTGGAACGCGCGTGGGCGCGCCGTGACGTCGATCTTGATCGTGCTGCTCGGCGGCGTGTGGTCGGCCGCGGGGTGGGGTTGCGGCTCCAGGCGCCCGCCGCCGAGCCCGACGACCGTGACGCCCGTCGTGCGCGACATCCCCACGGCCTTGCGCAACACGATCTTTGCACGCTCCAGCATGAACGGGCTCGAGCCCACGCTCGTCTCCGGGTTCGGGCTTGTGGTCGGGCTCAACGGGACCGGCGGCGGGACGCTGGATGACCGCGTCGCGGGGACGATGGAACGCGTGATGGGACAGCAGGGGATCGGCCGCGGCTCGCGCGCCAGCGGGGCGCTGGTCGACCCGCTGAGCGGGCAGCCGAAGACGCCGCGACAGCTGCTGCGCGACCCGAGCGTCGCGGTGGTGCTGGTCGAAGCCGTCATCCCGCCCGGGAGCCCGGACGGGTACTCGTTCGACGTCTTCGTGCGCGCGCTGAACGCGACGAGCCTCGAGGGCGGGCGGCTGTGGACGACCGAGCTCCGCGTCGGCGGGGCGCAGACGTTCGGGGGGTATCAGACGCGCAAGCTCGCCGAGGCGGGCGGAGAGATCTACATCAACCCGTTCGCCGAGCCCGGTCGCGAGGGCGACGGCGTGACCCGGACGGTGGGGCGGATCCTGGACGGGGGCGTGGTCACGAGCCCGTTCGGGATTCAGCTCGTGCTGGACAACGCCTCGCCGACGATGGCGCGGTCGGTGGTGGACGCGATCAACTCGCGCTTCCCGGAGCGGGCCGGCGACCGGGGCCCGACGGCTCGCGGGCGGAGCTCACAGGACGTCGAGATCAACATCCCGGGGCGTTACCGCGACAACCCGGAGGAGTTCCTGCAGATCCTGCGTTTTCTGACTGTGGACGGGCGTTTTGCGCCGGAGCAGTATGCGCAGCAGTACGTGCGTCAGATCCGCTCGCTCCCGGCGCTGGCCGACGAATTGGCGTGGGCGCTGGTGGGGCTGGGGGAGCCGGCGATCCCGTTCTGCCGTGAGCTGTACGACGAGGGTGAGCTGATCCCGAAGCTGGCGGGGCTGCGGGCCGGGGCGATGCTGGGTGATCCCCGTGCGGCGTTGCCGCTGCTGGAGATCGCGCGGGACGCGCCGAGCACGGTGCTGCGCTCGGAGGCGATCTCGCTGGTGTCGCGCCTGAGCGCGGGCCCGCAGGTGGATCAGGCGTTGCGGGAGCTGGCGCGGAGCCGGGAGCTCTCGGTGCGTGTGGCGGCGTACGAGGCGCGTGCCGAGCGTGCGCAGCGTGCACAGTTCAACCGCCTGCTGGCGCGTGAGCGTGAGCGTCCGCAGGGGACGGGGGCGATCTCGGTCGCGTCGCTGGAGCGTCACGCGCGCGTCCACCTTCCGGAGGGGACGATCCAGGGCGTGAGCCGGAGGGCGATGGGGGCGTCGTTCTTGATGGACCGTGTGGAGGGCGGGGAGCCGCTGATCTACATCACCCAGCAGGGCGAGCCGCGAGTGGTGCTGTTCGGGGAGGCGCCTTCGATCGAGACGCCGGTGTTCGTGAGCGCGTGGAACGATCGATTGTGGATCGTGGCCGAGGAAGCCGGAGCGGAGCGTCTGCGGGTGCGGTACCGTGACCCGCGGACGGGGCGCGTGACGGTGCACGAGGTGCGTCCGAGCCTGACCGAGCTGGTGGATTTTCTGTCGCGCCGCTCCTCGCCGGAGGACCCGCGTCCCGGGCTCGGGATGACCTACGCGGAGGTGGTGGGGGTGCTGCACGCGATCCACCAGGGGGGGGCGACCAAGGCGGAGTTTGCGACCGAGCGCGACCGCCTGCTGGCGAACCTATTCGAGGCGTCGCGCGGCGCGATCACGGAGGAGCGCCCGGAGTCGGCGTCGGACACGGAGCCGATTTTCTTCACCCCGGACGTGGCCCCGACACTGGGGGATCTCGAGCCGGGCTCGACGCTGCCGGCGCAGAATGAGCCGCGCCGCCTGGTGGTGCCGATCCCCCCGCGGGATCCCGCGTCGCGTCGGTAGCCGTGGTTCTCGGGGGATCCGCGTCATCGGGGAGGCGGCTGCGCACCGGGTGCGACCGACAAGGCGGCTCCGGTTTTCGAGCACCGCGGATTGCGTCGGCGCGGGGTTCGGATACCATATGTCGCGGGCGGCACGGGTCGCGATGGAGCGGTGGCGCGTTCGTGTCTCGGACGCCGATGTGAGTCTGTGGGCGGCGCGGCGCGGAGCGTCGTGAACGCGAGGCACGGAGGTCTCTACGCGATGCGCCTGAGCAAGCTGACCCTGCACGGGTTCAAGTCGTTCGCCGACCGGACGGAGTTCACCTTCGACGACGCGGTCGTCGGCGTCGTGGGCCCGAACGGGTGCGGGAAGAGCAACATCGTCGACGCCGTGAAGTGGGTGCTGGGCGAGCGGTCCAGCAAGAGCCTGCGCGGGAAGGAGATGATCGACGTCATCTTCGCCGGCAGCGCCGGGCGCAGCCCGAGCGGGATGGCCTCGGTCACGCTCACCTTTGACAACCCCGTTGAAGACGACTCGGTCGAGATGGTCGAGCTCGACCTGGCGAGCGACGAGGACCCGAGCCTCGCGTGCGGCGATGTTGCGCCCGAATCGATCGGGCAGGCCGCGGCCGAACTGAGCGAGGACGCGAGCGCGCCGCAGGGCGGGAACGCCGCGGTCGCCAAGCGTCGCCGGCGCGGGCTGCCGATCGACGCCGACGAGGTGGAGGTCGAGCGTCGGCTCTACCGCGACGGGACGAGCCAGTATCTGATCAACGCGCGCCGCTGCCGCCTGAAGGACATCCGCAACCTGTTCCTCGATACGGGCATCGGTGCGGACGCCTACTCGATCATCGAGCAGGGCAAGGTCGACGCGATGCTTCTGGCGAGCCCGCTGGAGCGTCGCGCGATCTTCGAGGAGGCGGCCGGCATCGCCCGCTACCGCCAGCGCCGCGTCGAGGCCGCGCGCAAGCTGGAAAAGACCGAGACCAACCTCGTGCGCACGCGCGAGCAGCTCGAGTCGACGGACCGTCGCCTGCGCCTGGTCAAGGGTCAGGCCGCGAAGGCGCGCCGGTTCAAGGAACTCGACGAGGAGCTCGGCGCGTGGCGGCTCGCGCTGGCGTTCGATCAGTACGACGAGTTGCGCCAGCGGCTCGACGGGCTGACGAGCCAGCTCCGGGGCCTGGAGCAGGAGCGGCACGAAGCGGTCGAAGACGTGACGGGCCTGGAATCGACCAAGCAGGAGGCGGAGCTTCGGCGTCACGAGCTAGCGGGGGATCACCGTCGTGCGGACGAGCAGCGTCTGGCGTCGAAGCACGCGCGGGAGCAGGCCGAGCAGCGTCTGGAGATGTCCGGGCGTGCGATGGCCGAGAGCGACGAGCAGCGTGCGGGCGACGAGCGTCGGCTGCATGAGCTCGAATCGCGCGCGGGCGCCTTGCGGAGCGATGCGGAGGCGCAGCGGGAGTCGATCGCGGGGCTGGCCGAGTCGCTCGCCGAGCGGGAGCGTGCGCTCGAGGCGGCGGCCGAGGCGCGTGCGGCGGTGCTGGAGTCGCTCGCGGGGCTGGAGGCGCAGCGGAACGAGCACCGCTCGGCGGCGTCTCGCATCGACCGCGAGCGTGCGGAGCTGGTCGCGCGTTCGCTCGCCGACGGCCGCCGGGCCGAGCAGCTCGCCGAGCAGGCGGGCACGGTCGAATCCCGTGCCGCCGCCCGCACGCAGGAGCGCGACGCGGGCGAGCGCGAGCTAGCGTCGGCCCGTGAGCGCGTGGGGGAGCTGGAGCGCGCGATCGCCTCGAGCGAGGCGCAGCTTGCCGAGGCGCAGGCCTCGCTGGAGTCTCGCTCGCGCGACCGCTCGGAGCGTTCCGGTCGCGTGGCGGAGTTGGAGCAGTTGGTGGCGCGTCTGGACAGCCGTCGCGCGACGCTGGCGGAGATGGTCGAGAGCCGCGCCGGGCTGGGCGAGGCCGTGCGCACGGTGCTGGAAGCGCGCGACGCGGGTCGCGGGTTTGCGCACGTGCTCGCGCCGCTGGCGGAACTGATCGAAGCCGAGGGCGAGGGCGCGGGGGCGGTGGAGTCGGCGCTCGGCCCGGTGCTGCGCGGGCTGGTGGTGCGATCGCTGCGCGAGCTGCCGCCGACCGAAGAACTCGCGAGGCTCCCGGGTCGCGTGCGGTTTGTCCCGCTGGAGACGGGCGACGACGCCTCGCGGTCGGCGGTCGACGCGGGCGAGGCGTCGCTCCCGGCCAACCGCGTGACGCCCGTGCGCTCGCTGGTGCGGGCGGCTCCGGGGGAGACGAGCGAACGCGTCGGCGTGCTCCTGGATCGCCTGTTGGCGCACACGTATCTGGTCGAGGACCTCGACGCGGCGCAGCTCCTCGGCGCGGGCCCGCTCGCCCGCGCGCGATTCGTCACACGCGACGGGAGCGTGCTCGAAGGCGACGGGCGCGTGGAGGCCGGGCCCCCCGGGGCCGACGACGGCGAAGCCGCGGGCGTGCTGCAGCGCCGGAGCGAGCTGGTGTCGCTCGAGCATGAGCTGGCGGCGTCGTCGAACACGCTGGACACGGAGCGTGCGGCGCTCGCCTCGGTCGACGCCGAGGCCGCGGCGCTCAGCGAGCGTCGGGGCGCCGTCCAGCGTCAGCTGGCCGAGGCGCAGCGTGCGATCGCGGGCGAGCACGCGAAGGCGGACCGCCTGGCGCGCGAGCTGGAGCGTGCGGCACGAGACCTGGCGCAGTTCGGCGAGGAAGCCGAGCGCGTGCGCACGAAGATCACGGAACTGGAGCGCGACCGCGCGGAGCTGGACGCGCGGGCCGAACGCCTTGTGGCGCTGCGGGACGAGCAGCAGGCGCTCGCCGACGAGCTGGCGGCCCGGGTCGATCGCGAGCGTCTGCGCGGGGAGGCGGCCGGGGAGCAGCAGACCGCGGCCCGCGTCGAGGCGGGGCGTCTGCACGAGCAGGTCGCGGGCGCGAAGCGGGAGCTGGCGAGGCTGGAAGCCGCGGGCGAGCAGTGCGAGCGCGAGTCGCGCGAGCTGCGCGCCAAGCTGGAGCGCACGGAAGGCCGACGCGCGGAGTTGGAAGGCGCTATCGCGCAGGCCGAGCGCACGATCCAGGAAAGCTCGGCCCAGGAGCGCGAGCTGCGCGAGCAGGCCGACCGTCTCGCGGGCGAACTGGCGGAGGCCGAGGCGGCCGCGCAATCGCTCGGGCAGGCACTGGGCGAGGCTCGGCGTCTCGCGCAGCGGATCGAGCGGGACTGGTCGAGCGTCGAGACCTCGCGCCGCGAGCTGGAAGTGCGCCGCGAGACGCTGGAAGAGCGCACCTTCGAGGAGATCCGCGTCGATCTCGGTCGCGACTACTTCGAGTACCGCGCGCTGATGCGGGACGGCGAGGTTGCGCCGATCGATCGCGATGGCGGGCAGCGCGAGGCGGACGCGCTGCGCAAGGAGATCCGGGATCTCGGGAACGTCAACCTGGACTCGATCGAAGAAGAGCGGACACTCGCCGGGCGTAACGAGGAACTCGCCGCCCAGGTCGCCGACCTCGACGAGGCCCGTGCGCGGCTGCAGGAGCTGATCGAGCGCCTCGACAAGGTAAGCCGCGAGCGGTTCGGCGAGGTCTTCGAGACGATCCGCGAGGAGTTCGGCGGCCCGAACGGCATGTTCCGCAAGCTCTTCGGCGGCGGTCGTGCCGAGGTCCGCCTGATGCCGCTGGTCAAGGAGATCGACGGGCAGAAGGTCGTGACGGACGAGACGGACCTCTTGGAGAGCGGCATCGAGGTGATCGCCAAGCCCCCGGGCAAGGAGCCGCGATCAATCAGCCAGCTCTCGGGCGGCGAGAAGTCGATGACGGCCGTTGCGCTGCTCATGTCGATCTTCAAGAGCAAGCCGAGCTGCTTCTGCGTGCTCGACGAGGTGGACGCCGCGCTCGACGAGGCGAACACCGAGCGGTTCGGCAGCGTCGTCCGCGCGTTCACGAGCTTCAGCCACTTCATCGTCATCACGCACCACAAGCGCACGATGCAGCAGTGCGACCGCCTCTACGGCGTCACGATGCAGGAACGCGGCGTGTCGAAGCGCGTCAGCGTCCGGTTCGATCAGGTCGGGGCCGACGGGCAGATCCAGAACCAGAGCAACGCGAAAGCCGCGGAAAAACCAGAGCCCGAAGCCGCGGAGCCCTCCAAGCCAAGCGGCAAGCTGCGGGCAGCGCTCGCGGGGATGCGCGAGAGCGAAGCGGTCGAGGTCGGCTGACCGGATCTGCATGTGCCACTGACCTTGTCCGCAAGGTTCAGTGCTCCGTGCTCTCTCTCTCTCTCTCTGTCGTCTCGCCCGTGACTCCCATGCTCCTCTCCGGCACCCAAGCCGGTGCCATGGAGACGCGGAGTCGCCCGCTTCGGGCGGCGTAGCTTCTCCATGCGGAAAGACGGACAGCATCGCTCTGGCAAGAGCATTGAAGGCGCAGAGCCCGGAAAAGCTCCGCCGCAGCGGCTGCGCGTTTCCGGGGCACCGAGGGGTGGAGCGTGGGAAGATCGGGAGCACTGACCTTGCGGACAAGGTCAGTGGCACAGCGTGACGGAAGCACACGGTCACGCGAGTTCGGCTGCCCCGATCAGTTCCTGGATCGAGCCCGCGCCCTGCGCCCGCACCCACTTGTTCAGCCCGCGTGTGATCTTCGTCGGCGTGCGCGGGTCGGCGAACAGGGCCGTCCCGATGCCGACCGCGCTCGCCCCCGCAAGGATGAACTCCGCCGCGTCTTCCCAGCTCAGCACGCCGCCGATTGCGACGATCGGCGTCTCTGTCGGCTGCCCCACGCCCCGATACACGTCGTGCACGAGCTTGACGATCGCGGGGTGGATCCCCGGGCCGCTGAGCCCGCCGGTGCGGTTGGCGAGGCGCGGGCGGCGTGTGCGCACGTCGATCGACATCGCGGGGATCGTGTTCGACACGCACAGCGCGTCCGCCCCCGGACGCCCGTTCGGCCCGCTCGTCTCGCTCGCCCCCGGCGGCTCCACGCAGATCCGCGCCAGCGCCGCGATCGAGGGCGAACCGATCACCACCGGGCTCAGCTTGACAAACAAACGCGTCTGGCTGCACACGGGGCGCAGTGCGCGGACGAGTTCGCCGAGTGCTTTCGGATCGACGCCGAAATCCGTCCCGCCGTGAACGTTGGGGCAGGAGACGTTGAGCTCGATCGCCCCGAGCGCGGGCAGCTCGTCCAGTCGTGCCGCGACGCGCACGTAGTCGTCGATCGAAAACCCCGCGACGCTCGCGATGATCGGCACGGGCAGGCGAGCGATCCGCGGCGCGACATGCGCACAGAAGGCGTCGATCCCCGGGTTCGAGAGCCCGATCGCGTTGAGCATCCCGCCGCGGGTGGGCAGGATGCGCCAGGTCGGGTTCCCCTCGCGGGCGGCGGCCGTCAGGCTCTTGGTGGTGATCGCGCCGAGGGTGTCCAGCGGGAGGACGTCGCCGACCTCGTCGAGCACCCCGGCCGTCCCGGCCGCGAGCACGACCGGGCTCCGCAGCGTCAGCCCGGCGAGATCGGTCGCGAGCGCAGGATCGGGCACAGCAGATGGCACGCCGAATGGTACGCGACATGTACCTCGGACCCTTGCGGACAAGGTCCGTGATACAGAAGCCCGCGCTACTGTTCCACCCGGGCCCCTCGCATCGCCCGGGAAGGAGTGCGCCGGCATGGACATCGAGCAACGGATCGCGCAGTTCACGAAGATGGCGACCGACGATCCCGAGAACGACATGGCGCACTATTCGCTGGGCGGCGCGCTCGCCGAGGCGGGGCGTCACGCCGAGGCCGCCGAGAGCTACCTCCGCGCCACACAGCTCAACCCGAGCTTCAGCAAGGCGTACCAGCTCGCGGGTCGCTCGCTGATCGAGGGCGGCGACAAGCCGCGTGCGGCGGAGGTCCTGCGCGAGGGCTACGCCGTCGCGGCCGAACGCGGCGACCTGATGCCCAAGAAGGCGATCGGCGAGCTGCTCGAGTCGATCGGCGAGCCCCTCCCGGCCGTGCAGGAAAAGGCCGCCGCCCCGATCCCCGAGGGCGCGTTCATCTGCCAGGTGACCAGCAAGCCCGGCACCGAGATGGACCGCCCGCCGTTCAAGGGCCCGGTCGGGAAGTGGATCGTGGCAAACGTGAGCCGCGAGACGTGGAACGAGTGGATCGGGCAGGGCACCAAGGTCATCAACGAGCTGCGCCTCGACCTCTCCCGCGACGAGGACGCCGAGACCTACGACCGGCACATGCGCGAGTTCCTCGGCATCGACGACGCCCTGCTCGCCAAGCTCCGCGGCGGGACGGGCTGAGTGAGTTCCTGAGCGAGATCCGGCGTCCCGCGCCGGCGCCCGGTCCGGGGCGTGTTTATGCAGTCCGCCTACCTGGCTTGCATGAGAGCCTCGGACTCTGTACCCTGTGCACAAAGGATGGATCACACACAGGGGTTGATGGGAGGTCCGATGCAACGTTTTCTGAGCCGCACAGCCGCACAGCCGGTAAACAGCTTCGAACGAGAGGTCATGGGTGCTGGGCGGTCGTGAGTGCGGTGTCGGCGTGTTTTCTTTTGGGTGTCGTGTCGATTTTTGGGACCACGGTATCGGGAGATCCTTCAGGCGTTCCCTATAGCCCGCCCCCGGTTGATCCGGGGAACCCGTGTCCCCCTCCGGACAGCGCCGGAGGGTGGGAACTGATCGAGACCGTGGCGTTTGTCCGTGTTTGGCCAGCTGCGCAAGCCACCGAGCCTGTATGCACACGGGAACTCTGGGCCACGTTGTTGATCGAGGCGGGTTTGTGCGATCTGGTCTGGTGCGACGATATCCCCGTGTTCACGGCCTTTGGTGTGCAACGGGCCCCGTATCGGATCACATGGTCAACCGATGCCGGTATGCCCCCGCTCGCTTGGCAGGCACTCGTTGCTGCTATGTTTAATAGGCATCTGCAGGCGGAAACGATCTCACCGCCGTTGCCCATACTCGCTCCGTCTGGCGAGCACACCTATTTTTTATTGCCAAGTTTGCTGTACCAACAGCGGCAGTGCCATGTGCGAGATATTAAAACATTCGCCAGGAATTGCTGCGTTGATGGGGAGGTGACATACACAGAATTTCGATCCAGATGGCAGCGCGATGGCCAATGGACCTACACGTACTGCCTTGAATCAACCGGTTACGGTATCTGCAACGTGATTAGCGATGACCCCCCGGCCGAGCTCGAAGACACGCCTTGCTGCATCGGAATAAACGGCGAGATCCCGTGCTGTGGGTGCAAGGTGGAGAGCTGAGCCATAATGAACAATTTACGATCCTTCGCAATCGGGGCGATGCTCTTGCTCGGGCTGGGCGCAGCGGCTTTGCTACTGCTGTCGCTGCTGCGTGGCGTCGGCGTGTCTCCGCTCGACGACGCGGACACGCGCTTACCGGTGGTGGATACAATGTTCCCTGATGTCGACGCGACGGCACGGCCTACGCCCGAGCCGATGCTCGCCGGCGTGCCCGCCGCGGTGTTTCTCGATCATTCCCGCTATCCCGAAGCGTCGGATGCGGCCATCGCGTACGCGATGCGCTCCACACCGACGGAAACGGTCGAATTCCTGCGCTTGCTCCGTGCGGCCGGCGTGCCGGCGCGGAGCATGTACATGCTGAGCGAGGAACTGGTCGCGGTGATCCAGCGCGATATGTTGCCGACCGAAGGGGGTGAAGAGGCGCAGCGGGCGTTTTGGGCCGCGGTCGCCGAGGCGCACGCCATAGCACTCGACACGTTGCTTGAAAACCCGGTGTTGCTCGCCGAGGCTGGTCGGAATAATGAGCCAGGTCGGCTATTGGGACTGACGGCATTATATTTTGACATGGCCGGCGAATCGGATCGTGCGGCTGAGATCCATGAACTGACACTGACGCGGTTTGCCGAGGATGTGCCGTTCAGCACGCTGCGGAATGCGGGGAGTTCGCTGGCGTACCGGGCGGTCCGCGAGGGCACGCCGAGCGAGGCGGCGCGGATTTTTGACGAGCTCATTGCGCGCCATGATCAGCCGGACGGGACGAACACGGCCCCGCTTCGCCTGCGTCTCACAGCGATTACCGTCCCGCTGAACGCCGGGCACGGGACACTCCAGGGCGCGACGAACGCTCTACACATGCTTTACGAGAAAGTCGCGGACCGTCAGGACGCCGACAGCCTGCTCGCGGGTCGCCAACTCGCGGAGTATCTGCAAAAGGACGGCGACGATGCTGGGGCGCTCGGGGTCCGCCTCGAACTGCTCGAACTGCACCGTGCGCACGACGGGCAGCTCAGCAGCGTGCCGCGTCCGCCCGGCTCGGAGATCAACGAGTACCGCAACGACCTGCGGTTCGCGATGTCCAACGCGGTGCAGCTCCGGGATTATCACATGGCTCATGCGCTGGCGAGCGAGTACGCCCGCCTGTTCGATACACCGGAAAATCCGCAAGGTGCACGATTGGCGGAGGTTTACGCCCAGAGAATGGAAGCGGGCGAGTGATCCGATCGGCATAGGTTCCGCACTGTGAATCACGAAGACTCCCACGGGTGCGGTGTCGAACCGTCCCGCGGAGGGCGTTCGCTTTACCCGATCATCTTTCGCTGGCGCAGACTGCCAAGCAGCAGGCGTTCGATCGGGGTGTCGGTGGTGTGGAGCAGGTGGGTGATGCCGCGGGCGGCGCAGTCGTGGGCGAGGGTGTCGATCTGTTCGCGGATGCGTCGCCGGTAGGCGCGGACAGCGGCCGGGCTCAGGGTCACCTCCGCCCGCTTGCCCGTCTCGGCGTCGATGAGGGCGAGGTCGCCCAGCAGCCCGCGCTCGGCGTCGAGGGCCGGGTCGAGCTCGCTGGGCGTGAGGATCTGGACCCAGGCGGCGTCCACGCCGGGGGCCGCCCCGATCGCGTTGAGCCCGCGCTGGAAGCCCGACGACGCCATGAAGTCGCTCAGGACCACGACGACCCCGCGCGCCTCCCGTGCCGCGGCCCGGACGGCGGCGTTGATCCCGCTCGGGTCGTCCGCCTCGGTCGGCAAGCTGACCCGGGCCGCCGAGACCGGCTCCCCGCTCAGGCTCTCCAGCAGGAAGGCGCCGACCCGCTGGATGTTGCGCCGCCCGCGGAGGGGGGCGAGTCGCCAGTAGGCCGGGGGCTCGCCCGTCCGCGCCGGCCCGAACAGCGAGACCCGTACCCGGTTCTGGTTCACCAGCCCGATGTACGCCAGCGCCATCGCGAGCCGGTGGGCGACGAGCAGCTTGGTTTCTCCCGCTTTGCCCTCGCCGTCCGCCCCGGCGGCGTCCATGCTCGGGCTCCGGTCCACGATCAGGTGCAGCGCGAGGTCCTCGTCCTCGCGGAAGAGCTTGATGAAGAACCGGTCCAGGCGCGCGAAGACGTTCCAGTCGACGTGGCGCAGGTCGTCGCCGGGCACATACTCGCGGTAGTCGTCGAACTCGACCGACTGCCCGCGCTTCTTGCTGCGCCGCTCGCCGGGCATCTTGCCGGAAAGGATCTTGCGGCTCAGGACGTCGACGCGGTTCAGCGAGGCGGCCAGCTCCGCCCCCAGCAGGGCGTCGAGCGTGGGCGGGGATGGACGCGTCGAACGGAGCAGCACGGGAACAGGGTAGCCTCGGGCGTGGTTGATCCGGAATCGCGAGCCCGGGCGGTGGGCCGAGCCCGGGGGAGCGGTTAGACTCTGCGCCGGCACGCCGATTGCGGGAAAGCCCCGGGCCGGGGCACGGATCACCCGCAAACGCCACGGGGCAGGGGAAGCCCGCTCCGCAGGCGGCGTCCGAGGCGGCAGGTCGTGCGCGACGCCCGCTCGCTGGGAGGCGAAACGCGGGGAAGCCGGCGGCTGCGAGGCTCGGGAGAAGCGGATTTGCTCAAGAAGCAGCATCAGCTGTTCGTTGCGTTGCTTGTGACGCTCGACGCGATCGTGATCGCAGCGGCCTGCTACGCGGCGTGGCTCCCGCTCCGTCTCTACTTCCGGGCCGAGGTCGGCTTTGGGCTGCCCGTGAGCTGGGAATCCTGGGTCAAGGAGCCGTTGCTCCCCTTCGCGATCCCGATCACGCTCTACGCCTTTTATGTCCTCGGGCTCTACCGCCCCCGGCGGGACCGGAGCCTGTGGGGTGAGATGGGCTCGGTCGTCCGGGCGTGTCTGGCGGCGGTCGCGGTGCTGATCGTGGCGCTGTGGGCGGTGGGGAGCGACCTGATCGGGCGTGGGTCCCCGTTGCCGACGATCACAGCCTTCGGGCAGGTCATGGACGCCGGGCGGGTCCAGCTCGGGCTGCTCACGCTCATGCTCCCGGGCTTGTTGCTCGCCTACCGCCTCGCGTTCCGCATCGGGCTGCGCACGCTGCGCCGCCGGGGCTGGAACCTGCGCCACGTCGCGATCATCGGCACCGGGCGGCTGGGGCAGATCGCCTGCCGCACGCTCAGCCGAAACTCATGGACCGGCATCCACGTCGGGTTCTTCATCAGCCACCATGAAACCACCGCGCGGGAGACCTGCCTCGGGCGACCCGTCGTCGGCGGCCTGCGGGATCTGGAAGAGATCCTCTCCCAGAACAAGCTCGACGCCGTCTATATCTGCCTGCCCAACGCCAAGGCCGCCAAGCTGCCGCAGGTCCTCAAAACGCTCGAGAAATTCGTGGTGGACGTGCGGGTGATCCCCGACGTGCAGCCGCGGTATCTCCCGCAGTCGATGACCGTCGCGGAGCTCGACGGCATGCCCGTGCTCAGCTACCGCGAATGCCCGACCCTCGGGCTCGGGGGCTTCGGCAAGCGACTGCTCGACATCCTCGGCGCCTCGATGGCGATGGTCCTGTTCAGCCCGATCATGCTCCTCTGCGCCCTGGCGGTCCGCCTCGGCGGGCCCGGCCCGATCATTTTCAAGCAACGCCGCGTCAGCCTCGGCGGCGAACGCTTCAAGATCTACAAGTTCCGCACCATGTACCACGTCGAGGACGAATCAGCCCCCGCCCGCGGCGAGGGCGAGGACGCCTGGACCACGCGCGACGACCCGCGTGTCACCCCCATCGGACGCTTCCTCCGCAAAACCAGCCTCGACGAACTCCCCCAGCTTCTCAACGTCCTCAAGGGCGACATGTCCCTCGTCGGCCCCCGCCCCGAGCGACCCGAGCTCATCGAACGCTTCCGCGAAGACTGGCGCGGCTACATGCTCCGCCAGCACGTTAAAGCCGGCATCACCGGCTGGGCCCAGGTCAACGGCCTCCGCGGCGACACCTGCCTCAAAAAGCGGCTCCAGCACGACCTCTACTACGTCCGCCACTGGTCCCTCGGCTTCGACCTCAAGATCCTCTGGCTCACCCTCTTCCGAGGCTTCATCCACCGCAACGCCCACTGAGCCTGGACGAGCCGCGACCGTGAGGGAGCGGTCCGGGAGAGCCATCAGTGATCAGTTCGGTGCCACGGAAACGCGGAGCCGACCTTCCGAGGTTGGCGGAGCTTTTCCGTGCTCGGATGCGGACGGTGGCGGCAAGCGGGAAGAGCGTGGGAGAACGGGGAGTCCCGGAAAAGCTCCGCCGCGGCG
Source organism: Phycisphaerales bacterium (assembly GCA_007693785.1). Taxonomy (GTDB): domain Bacteria; phylum Planctomycetota; class Phycisphaerae; order Phycisphaerales; family UBA1924; genus RECY01. Next base: position 167,061 of record RECY01000021.1, read on the forward strand.
GCTCCGCGTTTCCGGGGCACCGGACGCTCTTGTGCGCCGATGCGTGACGATACCTCCGGGCAAGCATCCTGGCACACACGATCGCGGTACGCTTCTCCCATGCTTCAGACCATGCACCGCCGCGTCGCCCTTGTCGCGTTCACGCTCACCGCTGTCCTTCTCGCCATCCCGACCTACGGGCAGGCGACCACCGAGGAACGCGCCCGCGCCCGCGACGCCGACCGACCCGCCCCGGCCGCCGAGCGATTCGGAGCCGACCATCGAGACCACCTCGACCACTGGTGGCACGACGCGACCTTCTACCACCTCTTCGTCCGCAGCTTCTACGACTCCACCGGCGACGGCATCGGCGACTTCCGCGGGCTCATTGAAAAGCTCGACTACCTCAACGACGGCGACCCGAACACCGACACCGACCTCGGTATCGACGCCATCTGGCTCATGCCCATCCACCCCGCCCCCAGCTACCACGGCTACGACGTCGCCGACTACCGCGCCATCAACCCCGAGCACGGCACCACCGAGGACTTCAAAGCCTTCATGGAAGCCTGCAAAGCACGCGGCATCCGCGTCGTCATCGACCTGGTCATCAACCACAGCTCCAGCCGGCACGAGTGGTTCCAGAAGTCCGTCGACCCCGACTCCGAATACCGCGACTGGTACATCTGGCGCAACGAGCGCCCCGACTGGCGCGGCCCGTGGGGACAGAACGTCTGGCATCCCAGCCCCGCCAACGACGGCACCTACTACTACGGCATCTTCTGGCACGGCATGCCCGATCTCAACTTCGAGCACGAGCCCGTCACCGAAGCGATCTTCGACCTCATGCGTTACTGGCTGCACGATATGGACATCGACGGCTTCCGCCTCGACGCCATCCGCCACCTCATCGAGGACGGCCCCATCCAGGAGAACACCCCCGCGACCCACGCCTGGCTGCGCCGGTTCTTCGACGAAACCAAGCGTCTCAAGCCCGACGCCTTCAGCGTCGGCGAGGTCTGGAGTGGGACCGAGGACGTGAGCCGCTACGTCGGCGATCAGATGGACACGGCCTTCGAGTTCGGGCTCTCCTACGCGCTGGTTGACGCCCTGCGCGACGCCAAGGCCGAGCGGCTCGTGGGCGCGCTCCGCGAGGTCGAGCGCGTCTACCCGCTCGGCATGTACGCGACGTTCCTGCGCAACCACGACCAGCCCCGCGTGATGCACGAGCTCGGTAACCGGGAGGAGCTCGCGCGCCTCGCGGCAGCGATTCAGTTCACGCTCCCCGGCGTGCCGTTTATTTACTACGGCGAGGAGCTCGCCATGTCGGCCGACAAGCCTGACCCGCAGCTCCGCACCCCGATGCCGTGGACGGATGAGGCGGGCACCGTCGGCTTCACGACCGGCGAGCCCTGGATCGCGCCCAAGCCGGACTACGAGACCGTCAACGTGCGCACGCAGCTCGGCGACCCGAGCTCGATGCTGACGCACTACCAGCGCCTGATCCGCGTGCGTCAGCAGGAGGAAGCCCTGCGCCGCGGCGAGCTGACGCTGCTCGACTCGTCGCACGAGAGTGTGCTCGCGTTCGTGCGCGAGTTCGAGGGCGAGCGCGTGCTCTGCGTCTTCAACCTCGGGGCTGAGCCGGTGCAGGGTCTGGGCCTGAACGTCGAGCCGCGGCGCGGGCAGAGCCTCCTGGGCGATACCCCCGCCGACCGCCTGTCGGCCCACGGCTTCATGATCGTGAAGCTGGCGGACTGAGAGGGTGGGGTAGCGACTAGGGATTAGCCATCAGCCATCAGCCATCAGCCATCAGCCTGTATCCATGCTGATGGCAGATCCCTGATCCCTGATGGCTCTCCAGCCGATCTACCATCCTCCCATGCACCGGGCTCGGTACCAGGTCATCGTGGTCGGCGGGGGGCACGCCGGGGTGGAGGCCGCGTGGGCGGCGGCCAACCTGCTGCGCGAGCCGCACTCGGTCGCGCTCGTCACGCTCGACCCAACCAAGATCGGCGTCATGAGCTGCAACCCCGCGATCGGCGGGCTGGCGAAGGGGCAGCTCGTCCGCGAGGTCGACGCGCTCGGCGGGCTCATGGGGCTCGCGACCGACGCGACGGGGATCCAGTTCAAGACGCTGAACACGAGCAAGGGCCCGGCCGTGCACGGCCCGCGGGCCCAGTGCGACAAGCACGCCTATGCCGAGACGGTGCAGCAGTTCGTGCGCGCACGGGCGGAGATCGACATCATCCCCGGCGCGGTCGAACGCCTGATTATCGAGCGCGTGCCGGGGAGCACACAACGGCGCATCGTCGGCGTCGAGATCCGCCAAGCCGATCAGAGCGAGCTCCGCCTCGAAGCCGGCGCGGTCGTGCTCACCACCGGCACGTTCATGCGCGGGCTGATGCACACCGGCGAATCCCGCACGCCCGGCGGGCGACACGGCGAGGCGGCGGCCGTCGGCATCTCTAAAGCCCTCGAAGACCTCGGCTTCGAGCTCGGCCGGCTCAAGACCGGCACCCCGCCGCGGCTCCGGCGCTCCAGCCTCGATTGGGACACGCTCCCCGATGAATGGGGCGACGCGGAGCCGACGCCGTTCAGCGACTTGACGCCGGCGCTCGGCGCGTTCCCGCGCCTGGCGCAGGTCGCGTGCAAGCGCACGAGCACGACGCCCGAAGCGCACGAGGCGATCCGTGCGAATCTGCACCGCGCGCCGATGTTCACCGGCGACATCGAGGGCGTCGGCCCGCGATACTGCCCGAGCATCGAGGACAAGGTCGTGCGCTTCGCCGAGCGCGAGTCGCACGGGGTCTACCTCGAGCCCGAGAGCCTGCGGGATGAAGTGGTGTATTGCAACGGGATCTCCAGCAGCCTGCCGCGGGACGTGCAGGACGTGGTCGTGCGCACGATGCCGGGGTGCGCGAACGCCGAGATCGTGCGCTACGGGTACGCGGTCGAGTACGACATGGTCCGCCCGCACCAGATCCTTGTGACGGGGATGACGCGTCTGGTGGATGGCTTTTTCCTTGCGGGTCAGATCAACGGGACGAGCGGGTACGAGGAGGCGGCGGCTCAGGGCCTGATCGCGGGCGTCAACGCGGCGCGGTTCGTGCGCGCACAGGGCGAATTCGTGCTCGGGCGCGACGAGGCGTACGCGGGCGTGTTGATGGACGACCTGGTGACGAAGACGCCGACCGAGCCGTACCGGATGTTCACGAGCCGTGCGGAGCACCGCTTGCTGCTGCGGGCGGATAACGCCGCGGACCGCTTGACGGGTCGGGCGGTGGAGTTGGGTTTGCTGGAGTCGTGCGTCCTGCAGGAAGACGCGGGACGGGACGGGGTGGATCTCGGTCGGCTTCGGCGAGATCACTTCGCGCGTCGGCGTGCGGAGATCGACCGCTTGCACGCGGCGATCGACGCGGCGCGGGTGGATCATGAGCCGCTGTCTCGCATCATGCGTCGTCAGGGTTTCGACGCGGCGGCGCTCGCGTCGCACGTCGATCTCGCGGGCGCGAGCGCCGCGAGCGTGCGCACGGTCCTGGCGGATCGGCTGTACGACGCGTATCTCGAGCGCGAGCGGGCATCGATCCGGCGGGCGCAGGAAATGGAGCGCCGGCGCGTGCCGGACTGGGTGGATTTCGCGTTGATCACGAGCCTGCGCACCGAGGCGCGGGAGGCGTTGATGCGGTTCCGCCCGACGACGTTCGGGCAGGCGGGGCGGCTTGAGGGCGTGACGCCGGCGGATCTGACGCTGCTGGCGGTTTGGGTGAAGCGCGGGCGGCCGAAGGACCCGGCCGGGGTGTGAAGTGCTGTCCCTGGTGGCACAGCTCTCTGAGCTGTGTTTCTGGTTGCTTCCAACTCTGGTGCCCCGGAAACGCGGAGCCGCCGCGGCGCAGCTTTTCCGGGACTCCCCGTTCTCCCACACTCTTCCCGCCAGCCACCAGCAGCCGCACCGTGCGTACCCGAGCACGGAAAAGCTCCGCCGACCTCGGAAGGTCGGCTCCGCGTTTCCGTGGCACCGAGAGATAGAGGGCTGTGCAGCCGAGATTTACTCGCGGATCAGGCGGAGCTCGTCGCGGAGGATCGCGGCCAGTTCGTAGTTCTCGCGTTCGAGCGCTTCCTGCAGGCGTTGGCGGAGTTCGGTTTTTTGGCTGACGGGGAGCTTCGGGACGAGCGCTTCGCGCATGCCGCGGAGCATGTCGGCTTCGGACGAGGCCTCGAACGCCTCGGGATGCCCGAGGTCGGTGAAGTAGTCTTTGAGCGTTTCGAGGCCCTGATCGATCGCGAAGATGGCGGCTTTGGGCTCGTTGTCCTTGAGCGCCTGGCTGGCGGCCGCCCGGGCGCGCATCATCATGATGTAGGGGCGGAACTGCTCCATCGCGGCGCGGTCTTCGGGCGTGGCGGCGTGCTTGCGGCAGAGGTCCAGCACGCGGAGGTTGCGCGTCGTGTCGCGCACCACGCCCTCGTAGTCGTCCACGACCAGGAGGGCGATGTAGCGGTGGTAATACTGCACGGCCTCCTCGCGCAGCTCGCGGCAGGCGTCGGGGCCGAGCTGGAGGGCGGCGGGGGCCGGGGCGTCGTCCTCGATCGGGTGGGCGTCGGCGGGGCGGTCGCCCAGCCCGCCAGCGGGCGGGCGGTCGTCGCCGTCGTCGAAGGACGCGGGCTCGCTGGCGTCCGGGTCGGGCTCGTGGTCCGCCTCGGCGTTCTCGCTCGTCTCATCGTCGGCCGCGGCGCGGGGCGACGGCGCGTCGGGGTCGAGCCCGAACTCGGCGATCTTGTCCAAGCGGTCCTCGTGATAGTCGAGGAGCGAATCGAACCCGTGGGGGCGCTGCCCGTCGGGACGGCCCTCGGTGCGCATCTGGAGCAGGCCGAGGTCGAGGCGGACCTGGATCAGGGGCTCGCCGTCGGAGCCGCGGATCACGCGGACGTTGATCCGCCCGGGTTCAAACGGCCATTCACGCAGGAGCTCGGTCAGGTCGCGGTTCATCGTCGTGGGTCGGCTCCGTCGTGGGTTGGGCCCGTGCCCCGGTTGGGGGGCTTGCCGAGGGCTTCCCTTCGGGGAAGAATCGACGTCTCGGACGCGAATGATATGGGCACGGCGGCCCGGTCCGGATGTCCTTCGCCTGGCGATCTGGGATGGATCGCTCGGGCCCGATCGCGGGGCCCGAAGCAGACGCCGCACGGATGTGAAAATAGATGGTTTGGGCGGCCCGGGTTGTCGGGGCGGTTTCGTCGCGGATTCCGTGGAATTCGCCGGTCCGGTGGGGTGTTTGCTGGTCGGGCGTGTCGGCGTGCGTTGGTTGGGCGCAACTCGGACCCGCCGGGAGCGCCGATCCGTTCCAAGCTGTCAAGTCGATCGGTTCGTGGCATCGGGAAAGGTGGCCGATGCGAAGGTTTGAGGGCCGAACCCCGATGGAACCGGGCGATGCACGGCACGAATCGAAATTTGTTCTCGGAATTGACTGGCACGGTCGCAAAGTGGGGGTACGTTCCCCTCCGGAGTGGCATCCTGACCGTGGGAAGAGAGTGAGTGGCAATGAGTGGCGCCATAAAGCGGGCCCGCGCGGTCCGTGAAGTCGAATCCGACCTGCAGATGTACCTGCGCGAGATCAATGAGGTCTCCCTTCTCTCGGCAGAGGAGGAGCGGGAACTTGGTTGGGCGATCATCAACGACAACTGCCCACGGGCACGCGAACGGATGATTCGGGCCAACCTGCGTCTGGTAGTCGCGATCGCGAAAAATTACAACAACCGTGGGCTCCCCCTCACCGACCTGATCGAGGAGGGGAACATCGGGCTGATGCGAGCCGTGGACGGGTTCGACCCGGCCCAGGGGGCTCGGTTCAGCACGTACGGGAGCTGGTGGATCAAGCAGGCGATCAAGCGCGCGTTGATGAACGCGGCGCAGCCGATCCACGTCCCGGCGTACATGGTGGAGCTGATCGCGAAGTGGAAGGTGGCGAGCCGCCAGCTCGAGGCGGAGCTGGGGCATGTGCCGACGGTGGAGCAGCTCGCCGAGCACATGGACCTTCCGGTGAAGAAGATTCGGATCATCAAGCGCGCGGTCCGCGCGTTCAAGGCGCCGCCGCAGGAGAGCATGGGTCGCGAGGGTGAGGCGCCGACGCTGAGCCAGATCGTGGCCGACGAGCGCACGGGCACGCCGGACGACCACGCACTCCGCGGGGAAGAGCTGGACGTGCTGCGTCGCCTGCTGGCGTCGATCGACGAGCGTGAGGCAAGGATCCTGCGTTTGCGTTTCGGGCTGGAGGGTCAGGAGCCGCTGACGCTGAAGCAGATCGCGACCGAGGTCGGGATCAGCCGCGAGCGCGTCCGTCAGATCGTGGACGAGGCGTTGACAAAGCTGAACGCGCAGCTCAACGACGATCGCCCGAGCAAGTACATCCGCCCGGACCTGCGCCGCGAGACGGAGACGCGGGCCGACGAGTTTGAGCGTCAGGGACGCAACGCCGGGTTGCACGGCTCGGCTCGCCGGGCGCAGCCGCGGATCCGGCTCTCGACGAGCGCGTGAGCGCACGCCCGCACCGGGCGTCACCGAAGCATAAGAACAACTGGGAAGATCCGGGTCGCTGAGCGGCCCGGATCTTTTATGTCGTCATCTCAGAGCATTCGAGAACGGGGAGGGCGGGAGCACGGACCTCTCGGAAGAGGTCAGTGGCACAGGGTCAGCATGGATTAGGCCGTCACGACTTCGAGGTCGTGGGCTTCGGCGACGGGGCGGTTGAGGAGCTTGCCGCGGTCGATGTTGACGGCCATCCGGAAGCCGGGCTCGGCGGCGGCGAGCTTCTCGTAGCCCTGGTTGGCGAGGCGGACGGTCCAGGGGAGCGTCGCGTTGTTGAGGGCCTGGGTGCTGGTGCGGGCGACCGCGCCGGGCATGTTGCCGACGCAGTAGTGGACGACGCCGTCGATGGTGTAGGTGGGCGTGCCGTGGGTGGTGACCTTGCTGGTCTCGACGCACCCGCCCTGGTCGATGGAGACGTCGACGATGACGGCCCCGTCGCGCATGCGGGCGAGGTCGGCGCGCTTGACCAGGTGCGGGGCCTTCGCGCCGGGCAGGAGGACCGCGCCGATGATCAGGTCGGCCCAGGGGAGGTACTTCTGGATCGCGTGGGGGTCGGAGTAGATGGTGGTGACGTTGGCGGGCATGACCTCTTCGAGGAAGCGCATGCGGTCGAGGTTGACGTCCATGATGATGACGTCGGCACCCATGCCGGCGGCGATGATCGCGGCGTTCTGTCCGACGACGCCGCCGCCGAGGACGAGGACGTGCCCGGGCTCGACGCCTGGGACGCCCCCGAGGAGGACGCCGCGCCCGCCCTGGGGCCGCTCGAGGTACTTGGCGCCTTCCTGGGTCGCCATGCGTCCGGCGATCTCGCTCATGGGCGTGAGCAGGGGGAGGGTGGGGCGTCCCATCGGGCCGGGGGCTTCGAGGGTCTCGTAAGCGATCGCGACGATGTTGCGCTCGAGGCAGGCGAGGGTGAGCTCTTTCGACGCGGCGAAGTGGAAGTAGGTGAAGACGACCTGCCCGTCTTTCATGCGGGGGTACTCGACGGGCTGGGGCTCTTTGACCTTGACGATCATGTCGGCCTTGGCCCAGACCTCGTCGGCGGTGGGGAGAACGGTCGCGCCGATCTTCTGGTAGTCCTCGTCGGTGAAGCCGGTGCCGTCGCCGGCGCCGGTTTCGACGTAGACCTTGTGCCCGGCCCGGGTGAGCAGGTCCGCGCCGACGGGGAGGAGGCCGACGCGGTACTCGTCCGCCTTCACTTCTTTCGGAACACCGACGATCATGCCTGCTTCCTCCCGCACGCCGGGCGTCTGGACGCCCGGGGGCTCTCTTGTGGGCTCCGCCTCCGCCCGGGCAAAGGGCGGTCGCAATGCTAGGGACCGTGCTCCCGCTCGGCCCGCCGGTCGTCGGGGCCTCGGTCCGGGGCGATGGGCCCCGTTCGGGGCTGGTCGGCTACCATCCCCCATCATGAAGCTTTTGAACCGCCGCCGGATCGTTTGTTCGCGTCTGTGGGCCTGGTGCGTGCTCGCGTCGTGCCTGGTTGTGTGGGGTGCGCCTTCGGGGGCATCGGCGCAGGGGACGGGCGCGGTCGGGCGTGTGAACGCCGCGCTCGCGAACGTTTCCGAGGAGCGTCGGAGCGACCTGATCCTGCTCCCGCGCCTGGCGGCGATGGACGACCGTCCCGGGGTGCTGAGCGTGCGGATGGACGCGGTGCGCAAGCTGGCGGCCCACCCGGATTTCCCGGCGATGGCGTCCTGGGCGATGGGCGCGCCGCAGCGGGCGGTGCTCGAGGCGATCCGGGAAGTGACCGAGGAGACGGACTACCGCTTTGCGCACGCGTTCGCGCAGCCCTACGGGGCCGAGGGCGTGCCGATCGACCTGATCGCGGCCGGTCTCTACACCGAACTCGGGGACCCGCCGCTGCTCGCGAGCGCGCAGCACGGGTACATGGACCGGATCGCGGACACCGGGACGCTCGTCCACGTTGAGGCGTCGCGTTTGGCGGGCGAGGGCGAGGTCCGGGCGGCGGCGGACCTGCTGGTGCGCTGGGCGTATTTCTGCCGCCAGATGGCCGACCGCCCGTTCGCGCGGGAGAAGGTCTGGGGGATGCGCGAGGCGTCGTTCGCGATGGAGCGGATCCGGGACGTGGTGTACCTGGACACGCTGAGCGGGCGTCGGTTCAGCGCTCGGGACGCCGAGGAGGTCATCGCGCAGCTCGATAGCGTGGACGGCTTCCTGGGGACCGAGCGGATCCGCGTGCCGATCGGGGACCGCGTGGCGGCCGAGCAGGTCGCCGAGCGTGTGCTGACGGCTCGCGGGGCGAACACGGACCTGTACGCGACGACGCTGGCGCAGATCGGCGCGAGCAACCGCCCGCTTCGTCTGTTCGGTGAGGCGGCCCGGTACGAACAGGGCTCGGGCGTGCAGGCGGGGCTCTCGGACACGCGCCGGACGATCGAGGCGTTGTTCGCGGATCTGGAATCGCGGTGGCGCCTGCCGATCGACAACGCGCGTCTGCGCCGCCCGTTCGAGATGGATCGTCTGGCGCGCCCGAGCGAGCAGGCGGTCGCCGCGGTGGTCCGCGCGCGGGGGTGGGACCCGACGGAGCTGATGGCCGAGCGTGACCGCCTTCGGACCGAGATCGTGGGCACGCGTCAGGCGCTGGCGATCGTGGGATACCGGACGGCGTTCGGCGGCTTCCCGCCGGTGATCTCGTCGGTGCGCCCGCGATGGCTGCGTGCGATCGAGGCGGACCCGTTTAACCGCGATCGTGCGCGCGGGCGCGTGCCGCCGCTGGAGTATTTCGTGCCGATCCGCGACGTCCGGGCTTCGAACGACCCGCACGAGATGATCGGGACGGGATACTTCGACTCGGCGTTCAGCGTGAGCCTGTTCGACGACACGTTTGTGCTGTACTCGGTGGGGTTCAACGGGCGTCGGAACTTCGCCGAGCGGATCGAGAACGACTGGCGCGAGGCGGGGCGTGGTCAGGACTACCTGATCTGGCCGCCGCTCTTGTCGCTCTCGCGCGAGGCGGCGCCGGAGTGAACGCCGCGGCACGCAGCCGCGGGTGTTCTGGTGTGGTAGACGGGTTGGATCGGGGTCGGTGGGTTCCAAACGGATCGGAGTGTTCACCCGCATGAGCGAGCAGAACGGCAACGCCGAGGTTCACAAGCTGGTCATCATTGGTTCCGGTCCGGCGGGCTGGACGGCCGCCATTTATGCCGCGCGAGCCAACCTCGACCCGGTCGTCTATGTCGGCGTGCCGAAGCAGAACCCGGGGATCGTCCTCCCCGGCGGGCAGCTCATGCTGACGACGGACGTGGAGAACTACCCGGGCTTCCCGGAGGGCGTGACCGGGCCGAACATGATGGACAAGTTCCAGCAGCAGGCCGAGCGGTTCGGGACCACGATCGCCGGGCGCGACATCGTGAAGGTGAACTTCAAGGCGACGCCCTTCGAGCTGACGACCGACAAGGGCGACGTCGTGCGCGCGCACGCGGTGATCCTCGCGACCGGGGCGACGGCCAACTGGCTCGGGCTCGAGAGCGAGATGCGCCTCGCGATGTCCGGCGGCGGCGTCAGCGCGTGCGCCGTCTGCGACGGCGCTTTGCCCATGTTCCGCGATCAGCCGCTCGCCGTCATCGGCGGCGGCGACACCGCGATGGAAGAGGCGACCTATCTGACCAAGTTCGCCAGCAAGGTCTATATCATCCACCGGCGGGACGAGTTCCGTGCCAGCAAGGTCATGCAGGAGCGCCTGCTGAATAAGCCCAACGCCGAGGTGCTGTGGAACAAGCAGGTCGTCGATTTCCTGGGCGAGCAGAACGAGCACGGCGACGAGAAGCTGCGGGCCCTGGTGCTCGAGGACACGGTCACGCGCGAGCGGTCGGAGCTGGCGGTCAAGGGCGCGTTCCTCGCGATCGGGCACACGCCGGCGACGAAGTTCCTGCGCGAGGACTCCGGTCTGGAATTCGACGAGGCGGGGTACATTGATTTGAAGGGCCGGTCGAGCGCGACGAACATCGAGGGCGTGTTCGCGGCCGGGGACGTCGCCGATGCGCACTACCGCCAGGCCGTGACGGCCGCGGGCATGGGCTGCCAGGCCGCGATCGACGCGGAACGCTGGCTCGGGGCGCAGGGGCTGGCGTAAACGCGATCGGCTCGGCCCGAACTCAGCGTCGCCGACGCGAGCAGATCAGAGCCGCCATCAGCAGGACGCCTGGAACGCCGGGTGACGGGATTGTTGAGGCGATGCGGATGCCGGGGAAGCCAAACTCGCCACTGGCCCCCGAGTGCCAATCATCGATGACATCCAGCAGATATGCGCCGAGATCGCCAATGGCGTACGTGGACGCATTTTGCAACCTGCTGCTTTGCCCATTGTTAGGGTTCACGATCGCGTCTTCAAACCACTCCCCGGCTCCCCCGGAGACGCCGAGCAATCCCCACGGGCTCTGGACCTCGGGGTACTGCCCGACAGGGCCGTTGAAGAGCATGTTCCCGGGCGTGTTCTCGTCGGAGGTGAACCAGACGTCGGACTCTTCGGGCGTGACGGGCACTTCGGACATGTGCGGGTAGGGCCAGTAGCCGGGCTCGCCTTGCCCGTAACGGTTGGGGTCGTAGTACGCGGCCTTGATGTACTCGCTGACCGATGGGATCCAGTACTTCGCGCCGGGCATGCGTACGTTGATATCGGTGTATCGCCCGTCGGCGTTGGGCTGGAAGTGGCTGGTGTCGTACGCGCCGGTCTCAAAGGCCCAGGCCTCGTTGATCTTGCCGTTGTGGAGCCAGTTGCAGTATCGGGCCGCGGTGTGCCAGCCGATGTACTCGGCCGGGTGGTTCTCGGTGCCGGGGGTGTAGACGAACTGGTTGTCGGCGTTGATGCCGTGGTAGAGGCCGTTGAGATTGGAGCGGTGGCCCTGGTAGTGGGGCGCGTAGGCCTCGAGGAACTCGCCCCACTGCGAGATGGTGACCTCGTTCCGCATGATACGGAACTCGTAGCCGACGGCCCCGGCGTTCTGGTAGGGCTCAAAATCTGGCGCCCAGAACAGCTTCGGCGCCTCGGCCTCGGTCACGGCCCGGTTGCCGGGATCGCCGACGGTGACGAAGTCGAGGCCGTATTCGGGCGGGGCGGCGAGGGCCGGGGTGGTGATGGCGGCGAGCGTTGCCGCGGCGAGCGCGGCGGTGGTGGTGCGTGCGCGGTTCATCGGGTTCGCCTCCGGGTGGTTGTGACTAACGCGCCCGTGATCAGCACGAGGCCTGTGCTCGGCGTGGGAATCATGCTTGCAATCCGAAGCCCATTGAAACCGCCATAAGGATTGCTAGGCCCCCCGCCGGCAAGCCAGTAGTCCAGTCGGTCGTCAAGCAACGCGCTCCACTCGCCGCCACTGTGCTGAGAGATGATGCTCCTGCGAATGGAGTTGTTCCCGCTTGGGACAGGGTCTTCGAGCCACTCTCCCGCTCCTCCGGAGACGCCGAGGAGTCCCCATGGGGATTGGACGTCGGGGTACTGCCCGACGGGTTGGCCGAGGAGTTCGATCCACGGCGTGACGCCCCACTCGCCCTCGAACCAGACGTCGGACTGTTCCGGCGTCACCGGCTCGTCGGACATGTGCGGGTACTGCCAGTAGCCCGGTTGTCCGGGGCCGTGGCGGTTCGGATCGTAGTACGCGGCCTTGATGTACTCGTCGACGGACGGGATCCAGTACTTGGCACCGGGCAAGCGAACGTTGCTGTCCTGATACTTGCCGTTCTCGTCGGGCTCGAAGTGGCTGGTGTCGTACGCGCCGGTCTCGAAGGCCCATGCCTCGTTGACCTTGCCGTTGTGGAGCCAGTTGCAGAAGCGGGCGGCCGTGTGCCAGCCGATGCCGGTCGCGGGGTAGTCGCCGGTGCCGGCGGTGTAGGTGAAGGTGGAGCCGCCCCCTGCGCCGTAGTACGCGTCCCCAAAGCCGACGAGCGGGCCGTCGTGGTATGGCGTGTAGGCGTTGAGGAAGTCGACCCATGTGGAGATGGTGACCTCATTCCGCATGATGCGGAACTCGTAGCCGACGCTGCCTGGGTTTTCGAAGCTCGGGGACCCGGGGTAGCCGCCGAAGAGGCCGGGGGCCTCCTCGGCGGTCGCGCCGCGGTTGCCCGGATCGCCGACGGTGACGAAATCGAGGCCGTAGTCGGGCGGGGCGGCGAGGGACGGGGTGGTGAGGGCGAGGCTCAGGGCGAGCGGGGCGACGGTCCATCGTCGGCGTGAGGTGGGTGGTGCGGGCATGACGAGTCCTTCCGGTTGGGTGTGACGCCGCAGGGTGCCAATGGTTTCATTGGGCTCTGCGGGTTGGATATAGCTGTTGTCGGCGTTGTTGCGGCGGGGGCGCAAATAGAGCGACGGGCCGCGGGTTTCGGCTTGGGCGAGGGGCTTGGGTGTGTATCGGGGGGGTATCGCGCACGGGCGGGACGCCCGTGCCACGGGGGGAGTGGGAGAGGCGTTGGCGTCTCAGTGCGGGTCGAGGATGTCGCACTCGCCGAAGAGGCGGAACTCTTTGCGGCGGAGGATCTGCCCGGCGAAGGTCGGGTCGTCGACGGCCAGCGCGATCGTCGGCGTGCCGTTGGGGCGGAGCATCAGCGGGTAGGCGAAGTGGATGTTCACCTCCGCCCCGAGCAGGCAGAGGCAGAGGCTGCTGAGCGAGTGCCCGCGGCTCAGCTCCACCACGAGCACCGGGTGCTCCGAGTACGGCAGCGCGCCGTCACGCAGGATGCGCTTGGCGATGAAGGCGCTGTTGGTCACCAGACGCACGACGGCGTGGTCGCTCGCCTCGTGGACGCTGATGGCGCAGATCTGGCAGCCCTCGGCCTCCTCGAACGCGCTCAGGACGTCGTAGAGCTTGCCGACCCGGTTGTCGAGGAAGACGCTGAACTGGCTGACCGTGGGGGGGGCGTAGCCCTGGGTGGTCTCGAGCGATGTGGAGGACTGCATGCCCATGGTGCGCCTTGCTTGCCGGGCGTGTGCTCGGCGTCACGGTCTTCGCCGCCGGGTTCGGGAAATCCGCCCGCAACGCTCAGAGTAGCGGAAACCCCCATCTCGCGACAAGTGTTGGGGAGGGAATCCGTGCCCTTGGTCCCCGAGCGGTGATCGGGGGTGCGGCGGGTCTGAAAGCAACAACCCCGCCGGTGGGCGGGGTTGTTCGCGGTGGTGGTTCGGGTTTACGCGGAGAAGCTGGAGCCGCAGCCGCAGCTGGTGGTGGCGTTGGGGTTGTTGAAGACGAAGCCTCGCCCCATGACCTCGTCGCGGAAGTCGACGGTGGTGCCGGAGAGGTAGAGGAGGCTCTTGGGGTCGCAGACGAGCTTGATGCCGTGGTGCTCGAAGACCTCGTCGGTCTCTTTTTCGGTCTCGGTGAGGTCGAGGACGTAGCTGAAGCCGCTGCACCCGCCGCCCTTGACGCCGACACGGAGGCGGACCTTGTCCTTGTCGAGTTCCTGCTCGTCGACAATGCGTCGGATCTCGCGTGCGGCGAGCTCGGTGAGGATGACGCCGGCTTCGGTGGGGGCCTGGGTGTCGGTGGTCATGGTGGGTCTCCTTCGGCTTACCAACTGTACGCGTGCGCCGGGGCTTGCGTTCAATGGCTGGCGGGGGCGTGGTTTGCGGGTTTTCGGACGGGCCGCATGGTAAGGGAGCGTCCTGCGGAAGGCACCGGGAGCCAGGGACCGGGCACCAGTGTTCAGGCCGCATCACTGATGCCTGGTCACCGGCTCCTGGTGCCTGACCCGACCGCTCGTTCGAAGGGGCTCAGTGGGCGTGGGCGGGTTCTTTAGCTTCGATCCCGTTCTTGGTCTTGTAGTCGGCGATCGCGGCCCGGATCGCGTCCTCCGCGAGCACGGAGCAGTGGATCTTGACCGGGGGGAGGCTGAGCTCCTCGACGATCTCGGTGTTCTTGATCGCGAGGCCCTCGTCGACGGTGCGGCCCTTCAGCCACTCGGTCGCGAGGGAGCTGCTGGCGATCGCCGAGCCGCACCCGAAGCACTTGAACTTGGCGTCCTCGATCTTGCCGGTCGCTTCATCGACCTTGATCTGGAGCTGCATGACGTCGCCGCACTCGGGCGCGCCGACGAGCCCGACGCCGACGTCCTTGCGCTCCTTGATCTCTTTCTGCGTGCCGAACGACCCGACGTTGCGGGGGTTCTCGTAGTGGTCGACGACTTTGGTGCTGTATGCCATGGGAAAGCTCCAGATGTTCAAATGGCCAGAAGGCCAGATTCGTTGTGTTCGTGTCCGTTCCGTGATTCCGATTTGGCCATCTGGCCCTTTGCCATCCGGCCCTTTCGCCTCAGTGCGCCGCCCATTCGATCTTGGTGATGTCGATGCCCTCGTTGTGCATGTCGTAGAGGGGGCTGAGGACGCGGAGCTTCTCGACGCTCTCGATGATCTTGTTGGTGGCGTAGTGGACTTCTTCTTCGGTAGTCCAGCGTCCGAGGCTGAGTCGGAGGCTGGAGTGGGCGAGGTCGTCGCCGACGCCGAGGGCCTTGAGGACGTAGCTGGGCTCGAGGCTGGCGCTGGTGCAGGCCGAGCCGGAGCTCATCGCGATGTCCTTGCACGCCATCATGAGGCTCTCGCCCTCGACGAAGCCGAAGGAGATGTTGGTCATGTGCGGCAGTCGCTTCTCGCGGTGCCCGTTGATCTGCACGGTGTCGAGCTTCTCGGTGACGGTGGTCTCGATCCTGTCGCGGAGCTTGCGGAGGCGGTCGGCGTCCTTGGTCATCTCCTGCGATGCGAGTTCGGCGGCCTTGCCGAGCCCGACGATGCCGGTGACGTTGAGGGTGCCCGAGCGGAAGCCGCGCTCCTGCCCGCCGCCCTCCGCGAGGGCCGTGAGGCGGACGCGCGGGCGGCGACGACGGACATAGAGCCCGCCGACGCCCTTGGGCCCGTACATCTTGTGCGCACTGAACGACATCAGGTCGATCTGGGCGGCGTTGACGTCGGTGGGCATCTTGCCGACCCACTGCGTCCCGTCGACGTGGAAGATGACGCCGCGGTCGTGGCAGAGGGCGCCGATCTCCGGAACTTCGTTGATCGTGCCGATCTCGTTGTTCGCCCAGAGGAGCGAGACGAGGATGGTGTCGTCGCGCATCGCGTTCTTGACCATCTCGGCCGTGATGATGCCGTCGCGACCGGGCTCGAGGAAGGTGACGTCGAAGCCTTCCTTCTGGAGGCGCTTGCAGGGGTCGAGCGTCGCCTTGTGCTCGTGGGTCGCGGTGATGACGTGCCCGCGCCCGGTGCTGCCGGCCGGCTTCTTCGCGTACATCTGCGCCCCGCCCTTGATCGCGAGATTGTTGCTCTCGGTCGCGCCGCTGGTGAAGACGACCTCCTTGCGGTCGGCCCCGATCAGGTTCGAGACCTGATCGCGAGCGGTGTCCACGGCGGCCTCGCCCGCCCAGCCGAAACTGTGGTTCCGGCTGCCCGGGTTGCCGTAGACCTCGGTGAAGTACGGCAGCATCGCCTCGACCACCCGCGGGTCGCAGGGGGTTGTGGCGGCGTGATCGAAATAGATCGGGAGCTTCAGCGACATCGGCATCTCCGTGCAGGGGGCCCGGGCTCGATCAGCCGATCCGGCGACCGACAGCCCGGACCTCGGGGTCCGTTTACTTTGGAATCATTCTATTTTAGGCGGCTCGATCCGCTGAAGCCACTGTTCGGGCACCTCGGGTGGCCCGATTCAGGCGTCCGGGGCCGGGCGTGCGTACCGCATGATCAGCCGGTTGCCCCGCTCGTTGTGGCTCGTCTCGGTCATGTAGGCCCGGATGAGCATCAGGCCGCGTCCGGAGGGGACTTCGAGGTTCTCGTCCAGCGTCGGGTCCGGCACGTCGCCGGGGTCGAACCCCGGCCCCCGGTCCTCGACCTCGATCCGGACCGCATCGCGGCCCACCTCGTACTCCACCAGCACCGTCTCGTCCGAGCTCAGCCCCTGGTGCCCGTGCCGGAAGGCGTTGGTGACCGCTTCTTCGATCGCGAGGCGCACCGCGAACGCGCTCGCCTTGGGATAGGCGTGGCGCTCCACGGCCGCCAGCACCGCGCGCTGGAGCGCGTCGATCGCGTCCCGCTCGTTGGGCAGTTCGACGCGCCCGGCGTCCGCGGGCTCGTTGCCGGAGTGGGATGTGTGCGTGGTCTTGCTCATACGCGGCAAGGCAAGGATCCGGACGGGCTCGGGCGAGTGGGCCGGACGGGCGGGGGGCTTCAGGCCTGGAAGGACTTGATCGCGTCCTCGCTGGTCTCGTGGATGTCGAAGATCTTGTTGAGGCGTGTGATGACGAAGACGTCGTAGATCTGCGGGTCGATGTCGCTGAGGCGGAGCTCGCCGCCGCGGTTCTTGACGCGCCGACTGATGGTGATCAGCGTGCCGAGGGCGGAGCTGGAGAGGTGATCGACGTTGGCGAAGCTGATCAGGAGCTTCGGGACGGTTTCCTGGTCGATCAGGTCGGTGATTTCCTCGCCGATCGCCTGGATGTTGCCCTCGTCGAGGATGTTGCGGTCGATGAACTCGACGCGCGTGACGTCGTCGACTTTTTTGATCCGAAGCCGGCTCTGGTAGTTGGTCATCCGGGACACCTCCCCGCGCCGGGGGCCGCCTCGTGCGTGCCTCGGCTGCGCGAGGCGATGATAGACGTCGCGGGGGCCCGAAGCGGACGACCGCGCCCGCTCCGCCCGGGGCGGTTCGCCGAGCCGTCCGCCTCCCGGGGGCGGCGGGCGCAAAAAAGCCCCGGCGTTCGGGCCGGGGCTTGGTGGCGCGTGGTTTCGGGTCGGTCGGGTGGGCGTGCGGGTTAGCCGCCGAGCCCGGTGCTGAGGCTGTCGAGCAGGCCGGGGAAGTTGCGCTCTTCTTCTTCGTTCTGGATGATGATGGTGGGCTTGAGGAGGATGAGGAGCGTGGACTCTTCCTTGAGCTCGATGCGGTTGCTGAAGAAGCGGCTGATGATCGGGATCTTGCTGAGGACGGGGACGCCGGTCTCGACCTCCGCCTCGTTCACGATGCGCTGCCCGCCGAGCATGATCGTCCCCTGGTCCGGCACGGTGACCGTGGTCTGGACGCGGGTGACGGTGACGGTGGGGAGCTGGATGAACGACTGGGTGTCGGCCGAGCTGACGAGCTGCCCGCCCGCGACCGCGGTGACGGCCTGGGTCTCGAACGAGTCGATCGTGCTCACGGCGGCATCGACGTTGAGCGTGACATAGCGCCGGTCGGCCGAGACGTTGCCCTGCACGAGCATGACCACGCCCTCGCTGACGACTTCGACGGTCGGGTCGAAACCGACGGCCGAGTCGCTCACGACCGGCGCCAGGTCGCTCACGAACGAGCGCTGGGTCGCGACCCAGATGTTGGAGGTCTGCCCGTTGGTGAAGGTGAGGCGCGGGGCGGTGAGACTGACCGAGCGCCGGTCGGCCTGGGTCGCCTGGACGAGGAAGTCGACCTGGATGTCGTCGAGGAACTGCCCCGCGACGCCGAGCGCGGGTGCGCCGCCGAGGACGGTCGCCGCGATGCCCGTGCTCGGGATCAGGGCGTTCGCGAGCCCGAGCGAGTTCTGCGTCGCCCCGACGGGGGACCACTGCGTGGGGTTGACGATGCCCTGGCTCGGGAAGATGTCGGGCTGCCCGTCGCCGGTGGTGTCCACGCCGGCGCCGGAGACGGTGCGCCGCAGGCCCGGGCCGGAGCGCGGATCGGCGTTGGTCGGGCTGAAGCTGAAGAAGTCCGAGCCCTGCACGGTGCCGTCGACCGCCTGGGCGGCGCGGGCCTGGTTGTTATTCACGTTAAAGTAGACGTCGAGGTCGAAGCCGATCTGCTCGAAGAAGTCCTGGCTGACCAGCAGGAAGCGGGTCTCGACGTTGATCTGCAGGGCCTGGGTCGCGCGGAGCTGGCTGAGCAGCCCGCGGATCGCCCGGTGGTTCTTGGGCGTGTTGCTGATGATCAGGTTGCCGCCGAGGCGGTAGACCGAGCCGGTCAGCCCGCCCGCGTCCTCCCACCCGTCCGGGTCGACGTTGCGCTGGATGATCTCGATCAGGTCGAGCACGCGCTCCTCGAAGGGGACGAACTCGCGGTCGCCGTCCTGCTCGTCGCGGAACGGGCTCTGCCCGCCGCCGCCCTGGCCCGCCTGGAGCACCGATTGCAGGTCGAGCGCCGGCGCGTTGTCGTAATCCGGCACCTCCACGATGAGGTCGCGCACGTCGTAGATGCTCAGCACCGTGTTCCGCCGGAGCTGCTCGTCGCTGCTGATCGTCAGGATCCCGTCCACGACCGCCCAGTCGGCCCGGCTGCCGAAGCTCGCGCGGCTCGCGCGGTCGAGCACCCGCGTCAGCACCGTCTCGACCGGGACCTCCGTCAGGCGGAGCGTGATCGGGGTCTGGCGGTCGATCCCGATGTCTTCCAGCTCGTCCCACTGCACGTCCATGTCGAGCTGAGTGACGGTCTGGATGAACCCGAGCGCCTCTTCCAGCGTGTTGTCCTGGAAGTTCGCCGGGAGGCGCTGCTGCTGGATCGCCGCGAGCACGCGACGGTTCTCCACCGGCTCATCGCTCGCGAGTGCGCCCGTCCGCCGGTAGCTCAGCTCGGGCCAGTCGCGCGGGAAGTCCAGCACGGAATCGGGCATCCGCAGGGCTTCCATGTTGCGGACGAACTGGTTCGCGTAGCTGGACATGTTGTCGCCACGCGCCCGGTCGTACCGCATGTAGAGGCTGGAGTTGGAGATCGCGTCCCGGAGCAGCTGCCCCGCGACGTGCTGCGGGTCGATGAACAGGATCTCGTCGATGACCTGCAGCGCCTCCTCGTAGCGTTGCTCCATCTGCAACGCGCGGACGCGCTCGAGCGCCTCGCCGATGCGACGGTCGCGCTCCTGGCGCTGGCGGCTCTCGGCCTCGGTCTGCGCCTCGCGGACGCGCCGCTCGCGGTCCGAGAGCTCCTGCTGGCGGTTCTGCTCCTCGACGGTCGCGATGCGGCTCAGGATCTGGTCGATCTGGCCCTGGAAGTTCTCGAACTCCGCCTGACGGAACAGGTCCTGGCGGGCGGTGATGGTTAGGCGGGCTTGGGCCGCGAGGTTGCGGGCCGGCGCGGTGTCGCCGGTCTCGAGCGATCGGCGCGCCTGGGCGAGGAAGTTCTCAAACTCCGCGACCGCGTTCTGGCGGGCGACCTCGTTGCGGGCGACCTGGTCCTGAAGAACGCCCCCGGGCGCGCGCCCGCCGCGGAGCAGTGTCCGGGCCTCGGCGAGGCGGTCGCGGGCCTGCTCGGCCTGCTCGGGGCTCAGGAACTGGCGGTACTCCTCCAGCAGGCGGGCGTAGTTCTCGGCGGCCGTGTTCAGCTCGCGGTTGTCGAACGCACGGTTCGCCTCGCCGAGGAGGCTCTGCGCCTCGAAACGACGGGCGGCCTCGATCAGGTCGCGGTCGCTCGGGGCCGGCTCGCCCGCGGGCTCGTCGGGCTCGGGATCGGTCGGCTGTTCGTTGCTGACGACCGCGAGCGTCACCGTCGCGGCAGCCGACGAACGCCCCCCGGCGATCGCGACGCCCTGCAGGCGGTCCCGCACGCGCTCGACGAGCGCCCGCTCGCGGGCGTCGAGGGTGAGCCCCGAGCGGTCGAGCGTCGCGAGGGCCTCGCGGGCCGACGCGTGGTCGCCACGCTCGGCCGCGTCCAGAATCGACGCGACCGTCCAGCCCAGGTTGGACCGGAGCTCGCCCCGACGCTGGGCGATCTCGCTCATCAACCCGTCCGCCCCGACGCTCGACCCGCCCGCCAGCTCCCGCGCGGCGCGGGCCTGGCGGTCGGCCTCGACCAGGTTGTCGCGACGCAGCGCGTACGACGCACGCTGGAGGCACAGGTCCGCCGGGTCGGCCGAGGCGATCTGGCGCTCCGCCTGGGCGAGCAGCTCGTAGAGACGCCCGCGCTCGCGATCGCTCAGACGCTGCCCGCCGTCCGGCCCGAGCAGGGCCATCAACGCGCTCCGCCCTTCGATCGACTGCCCGCGGACGAGCAGCTCGTTCGCCTGGCTGAGCTGGACCTCCGCGGGGGCCGAGGCGTCCACCAGCGAGGCGGACGCCATCCCGGGCGAGCCCGCGGACGCGGCAGCCCCCAGCGCGAACGCGGCGGTCGCCGCCAACAGGGCACGGGTCGAACGGAACCTCACGGGCGACTTCTTCAGCATCGGTATGACTCCGGCGAACCGAACTCGGCTAATGGGGGGTGATCGTGGGCTGCACGCGCCGGCTCCGCGCCGGGCACGCGACGGGTTCTCTTCCATCCGGCTCTGACGCGCGCCCCGTGGGGCGGGCGACCTACTCCGCTCATCCAATCCCGCTCGTGCGGCTTGTTCCCGACGTCGTCGCCGACGCTCGCGGGTGAGCACGGCCTTCCGCTCGGGCGACGCCTCGGGGCCCGCAGGATACCCGCTGGATCGGGTCCCCGCTCGCCGACCGGGAATCCGCTGCACGCCCGCTCGGCCCGGCGCTCCGCAGGGCCCGAACCACGCCGGGCGCTGGCCCGAGGCTGCGTCGGTGCCGACGCGTGGGCCGCCGTCCACTGGTTGCGGGAATCTACCGCCGCCCGGGGCGAAACGCAAACCCGGGGGCGGGACGCCCCGCGAACGCCCATCCACGCCGACCCGCTCCGCTCCGATCGACGCCCCGGTTCCCGTCACGCCCGTGAAGAACGCGCCCGGTGACGTGCCCGAGCGCGGTGGGCCCGAAGCGGCCGCGAGCTTTGGCTCAATTCAGCCAGCGGGTGAGGACGACGCGGGCGACGCCCTGGCGGATCCGCCGGGCGCCCCGCTCGCCGCCCGTGGCGAGCAGCTCGCTGAACGCCTCGGGCGTCATCCGGTCCGCCTGGACAACAAACGCCTCGTCCTCGAGCAAGCCGAGGAGATCGTCTTCGAATTCATCAGCCGCGCCGGGCTCGCCAAAGGCTCCGGGCGGGGAGCCGCCTTGGCGGGGTGCGGACGCCGGGCCTTGCTTGGTGGGGCCCGCCTTGGCGGGGCCCGGCTTGGCCGGAGTCGGCTTGGACGGGGCGGCGGTGGGCTGGCTCGTCGAGGACGGGCCCGGCGAGGGGTGGTTCGGCGAGGCGGCCTGGTTCGGGGGAGTGCGGGAGGCGAGGTCGCTCGCGGCTTCGTACGCCAGGTCCTCGGCCTCGCGCAGCGAGCTCGCGTGGAGCAGCACCTCCGCGTACCGGTACGACGCGGGCGGCTCCGGGGCGACCGGCGACGGGTCATCGTCGTCCGGGTCGCCGTCGGCGGCATCGGGTGAGCCGGGCGGTTCGCCGGCGCCGGGTGGGAGGTCGTCCTCCTCCGTGCGCACGCGGACGACGCACCGCCACGCGGTGGTGCCGAGGTCGCGTCCGTCGTCGTCGGTGTTGGTCTCGGTGTCGATGTTGAGGGTGAGGGCCCAGAGGTCGCGGAGGCGTTCGACGATTTCCTCCGCGGAGAGCAGGTCCGGTCGGTCCTCGGGGGTGAGCAGGACGCCGCGGTGCTCGTGGGCGGCGGCGTCGACGCCGAGGGGCTCCGGGACGGCTTCGAGGTCGAACGCCGCGAGGGCCTGCTCGAACGTTTCCTTGTCCTCCGGCTCGCACCGGACGGTGATGATCTTGTGCTCGTCGATGAAGATGTAGGCGAAGGGCTCGTCGCACATCGCGCCGAAGCCGACGAGCCCGTCCTCGAAGAGGAAAGGCCCGTAGCGGCGCGTGCCGTCGATCAGGTGCTCGAGCCCGACGAGGTCGTAGGCGATGTACGGGTCGATCTCGCGGTACGCGTCGTGCCCCATGACGTCGAGGATCGGGTAGACCCGGGGGGGGAGGAGGCTCGCGAGCGTCCGCCAGAGGGCAGGCAGGCGCGGGGCGGGGCAGACGATCTCGAAGACGTAGCGGTCGGGCCACTCTTCCCATTCGCCCTCGTCGTCGTCCCCGTCGGCCTGCTCGAAGCGGACCGAATACCCCGCCCGGGGCTCCATGGGCTCGATCGGGTAGACCCCGAGCGGGAACGCGACCGCCCCGGCCTTGCCCTCGGCCTTGACCCGCTCCAACGAAGGATCCACCGCGCATCGCTCCAGCACGCCATCACTCTATATGGTTCCCCTCGCCCCCGTGCACACGCCCCAGCCTTCCCGACCCCCGGAGCCCGACCCGATGCCACTGGAACTCCACCCCGGCGACGACGCCCACGCCCGCCCGGACCTGCTCGCGGTCGCGGTCGGGAACACCCGCACCCGCTTCGGCGTCTTCCGCGCCGGGCAGCTCGACCGCCCGATGTCGATCCGCAACGACCAGGCGGACGAGCTCGCGGCCCAGCTCCGCGAGCTCGGGCTGGAGCCGGACGCGTTCCACGTCGCGATCGCGACCGTCCGCGCCGACGCCGCCGAGGCGTTCTCGTCGATCCTGGACCGGGCCGGGCTCCGCCCGACGCTGATCAGCCGCATCGGGCGGGACATCCCGATCCCGATCCGCATGGCGTTGCGGGACGAGACGACCGTCGGGCACGACCGTTTGCTGAACGCGCTGGGCGCGTACGGGACGGCCGAGCAGGCGTGCGTGGTCATCGACGCGGGCACGGCCGTCACGGTGGACCTCGTCGACGGGCAAGGGGTCTTCCAGGGCGGGGTGATCGCGCCGGGGCTGACGATGATGCTGCACTCGATGCACGAGCACACGGCCGCCCTGCCCAGGCTGGATTTTGAGATGCCCCCCGCGGAGGACGGCCCGCTGGGCAAGGACACCGCGAGCGCCATGCGACTCGGCGTGATCGGCGCGATCCTCGGGCTCGTCCGCTACCAACTCGAACGCTACGCGGACCTCTACGGGGCCTACCCCCAGGTGATCGCGACCGGCGGCGACGCGCCGCGACTGTTTGAGCACGACGAGATCGTCGAGCACCTCGTGCCGGACTTGCAGCTCATGGGCATCCACGCGGCGGTGGAAGCGGCGATCCGAGCGGCCGAGGCGGAGGCCGACGGCGACGACGATGAGCCATCGGCACCCGACGACGACAACCCCTTCGCCTGAAAGGGCTTCGCCCGCACCTCCCCGGTGGCACAGGTCGCCGACCTGTGTGCTCCCTCTTTTCTGTCGCGAATCTCATGCCCACGCCACCCCGCTACCGCCTCTCGACGCCCCCCGGACGCCCCGCGGCGATCGCGATCATCGACCTCACCGCCGCCACGCCCGCCGATCTCGACGCCCTGCTCGCCCGCCTCGGGATGACGCCCACGGATCACGCGCTCGGCGTCGGCGAGGTCCGCCTCCGCGACCTCGCGGGCGTGGACCGCGGGCTGGTCGCTCGTCTCACGCCGACGCACGCCCAGTGCATGCCGCACGGCGGCCCGGGCGTCGTGCGCGCGCTCGTCGCGGCGATGGAGAGCGCCGGGGCGGTCGCGGCGGATGAGCAGAGTGACGCCGAGTACCCCGAGGCGTCGGACGCGATCGAGGCGCACACGCTGGCGGCGCTGGCGCGTGCCTCCAGCCCGCTCGCGGTGGACCTGCTGCTGGATCAACCCCGTCGCTGGCGCGAGGCCGGTGAGGGTGCGGTGACGGACCCGTCGCGGGACGCGCGTCTTGGGCGCCTGATCGAGGCGGCGACGGTCGCGGTGGTGGGGGCGGCGAACATCGGCAAATCGACGCTGCTGAACGCGCTGGCGGGGCGGGCGGTGGCGACGGTCGCCGACGAGCCCGGGACGACGCGGGACCACGTGGGCGCGACGCTGAACCTTGGGGGGTTGGTCGTGCGTTGGCTGGACACGCCGGGCGTGCGTGAGGACCCGGCGCCGACCGAGCGTCAGGCGTGGGCGATCGCCCAGGGGTTTGTGGAGCGGGCCGACCTGGTGCTGCTCGCGGGGGACGCGGGCGCTCCGCCCCCGCGCCGTGCGGGGCGGGGCGGGCAGTCGGTGCTGCGGGTCGCGCTCCGCGCGGATTTGGGGGCGGCGACCTGGGCGCACGATGTGTCGGTCGCGTGTCTTGAGGATCCGGTCGGGCTGGAGGGGCTCGTGCGGATGATCCGGGAGGCGCTGGTGCCGACCGCGGACCTGGCGCACCCCGGCCCGTGGCGGTTCTGGGGCTCCTAGCATCCCTTTCAGGACGTTTCTCGCCCCGTCGGCCCCGGCGCCGGCTGCTTTGTGACGACAGGATCCCACGCCATGGACGACCGCCAACGTCAGATGCAGGTGAAGGAAGGCGCGGGCCTTGAGGACTCGCGGATCAATACCGAGTTCGTCGACTTCCTGCGCAAGTGGTCGACGCCGGTGCTCTTGGTGCTGTGCGGGTTGAGCGTGGTGTACCTGCTCTACACGCGTCAGCAGCAGGCGGCGGACAGCCGTCGGAACGCGGCGTTTATGGAGATGGAATTGACGATGGGCTCGGGCACGCCGAGCCCGACGGCGCTGGAGGACATCTCGCGCCGGTACAGCGACGTGGGGAGCGTGGGGCTGCTGACGCGTCTGCTCGCGGGGGACAGCCGGATGCGGGTCGCGGTGCTCGGGGTGGAGCCGACGGCGATACCGGACGAGACCGGGCGCATCCCGGCGGACGCGATGCTCTCCGAAGAGGCACGCGAAAGCTACCTCCGCGCGGCCGAGGCAGACTACCGCTGGGTGCTCGAGCGCAGCCGAGGCCATCTCGACAAGGCGCTGCTGACGATCTCGGCTCACTACGGGCTGGCGGCGGTCGCCGAGTCTCGCCTCGACGCCGACGCGGCGCGGTCGCATTACGAGCGGGTGATCGAGCTCGCCGAACGCGCGAAGTATCCGGCTCACGCCGTGGCGGCCCGGGCGCGGATCGAATCGCTCGAGCACGCGCTCGTCCGACGCACGCTGTTCTCGGAGGACGATCTGCCCGCGCGCCCGATGCCGGGGCTCCAGCTCCGCCCGGACCGCGCCCCTTCGGGCCTGATCCCCGGGATCGACACCGGTCTGGAGCCCGACGGCGACGGGGCGGCCCCGTTGGACTTCGGCCCGATCCTCCCGGACATGCCCGAGATGCCGGACGCGCCGATGCCGATGCCGACAGAACCCGCCCCTGCGGAGCCAGCCCCGACCGAGCCGGCCCCGGGTGAGCCCGCGCCGGACTCGGGCGGTCGGTGAGCCGCCCGCCCGTCGGCCCGGCGCCGGACGCGGGCTCGTCGCCCGATGAGCGGGTCGAAACCAGTTTTCAGACCGATCGCCCGCTGGTGAAGCCCGGCGGGAAGGTGGACCCGGACGCGGTGCGGGCCGCGGTGGAAGCCGCCCGCGCCAGGCGGGGCGAGGCGGGCGAGGACGCGGGCGACGACGACGAACTGCCCGCGGTGACCTTCACGCTCCAGCGGGATCTCAAGACCCGCCTGGATAAGTACCTGACGACGCGCGTGACGTTTATGAGCCGCACGCAGCTCCAGCGCCACATCGAGTCCGGCGGCGTCACTGTCAACGAGCAGCCCGCGAAGGCCTCGCTCAAGCTCGGCAAGGGCGACCGCGTGCGTCTGGTCATCCCCGAGCCGCCGGCGACGGCGATCGTGCCGGAGGACATCCCGCTCGAGGTGCTGTTCGAGGACGAGGATCTGATCGTCATCAACAAGGCGGCCGACATCATCGTCCACCCCGCGCGGGCGGCGCTGCGCGGGACGATGATCAACGCGCTCGCGTGGCGGTTCAAGCACGTTTCCGGGGGCGAGCTGAGTGCCGTGGGGGACGAGTTCGCCCGCCCGGGCGTGGTCCACCGCCTGGATCGCGACACGACCGGGTGCATTGTGTTCGCGAAGCGTGACGAGACGCACTGGAAGCTGAGCCGCCAGTGGGAGCACCGGACGGTCGACAAGCGGTACCTCGCGGTGGTCCACGGCTCGCCGGAGCGGGACACAGAGGTGATCGACCTGCCGCTCGGCCCGCACCCGAGCCGCGAGAAGGGGTACCGCGAGAAGCAGGTCGTGCGGCGGGACGATCAGGGCAAGGCGAGCCTGACGATCATGCGCGTGCGGGAGCGGTACCGCCTGCACGAGCGGGCGGTGGGGGATCAGCACTTCGCGCTGGTCGAGCTGGAGCTGAAGACCGGGCGGACGCACCAGATCCGCGTCCACCTCAGCCACATGGGCTGGGCGATCGTCGGCGACGACATGTACGGCGGGCGCTTCTTGACTCTTCCCGAGCGCGAGGGCGAGGCTGAGCACGAGGTGCGTCGCCAGATGCTGCACGCGGCGCTCTTGGCGTTCGAGCACCCGCGGACGGACGAGGCGATGATCTTCGCGGCCCCGCCGCACGGGGAGATGCGCCGGCTGATCGCGTACCTGCGGACGGGCGCGGTGGAGCCGGTGCACGTGGAGGGGACGGTGCCGCTGTCGCGGCTGGGGTTGTGAGCTGGCAAAAGAACAACGGCCCGGTCGGATGGACCGGGCCGCTGCGTTCGCGGAGCTTGGTTGGAGGGGGTGATCAGCGGCGGCGACGGGCGGCGAGCCCGGCGAGGCCGAGGAACCCGAGCCCAGCGGCGGAGGGGATGGGGATGATCGGCACGTTGCGGTTGCCGAAGTCGACCCGGTCGAGGGTCATCTGGCCGTTCGCCTGCCAGATGCGGACGTCGGCGATGTTGGTATCTCCGATGTAGCCGAAGTACATCTCGCCGCCCTGCATCTCGGCGACGCTGAAGACCTTGCCCATGGTCGCGATGATCTGCTGATCGGCGTCGCGGAGCTGGATGACGACGGAGACCTGATCGCCCTGAAGGGCGGCGGGCTTCCACGCCATGCCGAAGCGGTCGGTGCTCTCGCCGGTGAAGGCGAAGCTGGAGAAGTTCGCGTTGGCGACCCAGACGCTCTCCTGCGTCTGGACGTACCCGCCCGAGCCGACAAGGCTCGGGTGCAGGTCGGTGGTCACGAACTCCTCGGTCTGCACGGCGCCGCTGGTGCGGAGCGTGTTGTCGGAATCCACCCAGGTGCCCGCCGTCGCGCCCGTTGCCAGGCCGGCCGAAACAGCCATCACGGTCATCGTTGCCTTGTTCATCGTGTCCTCATCTCTTCGTTATCTGACGATGCCGACGCCCTCGTCTTGCACATTTGCACTCAGCAATTCCCGCCCGTCGGCAAGCGGGGTGCGTCCACAATCCCCCTATGGGTTTAAGTGTACCCCCTAACCCGGTGGTTTATTCCATAAATCTATCGTTTATATTGGTTTACGGGTACTTTCACTGTGTTTCACGTCCACAAACGGTGTTGGTTTGGGGTGGCTACACCGACTTTCGGACCTCTGGAGGCATGTGATGCCGGGGGGCGGGTGGAAAAGCGAAAAGACGTCGGGATGAACGACCGCCGCCCGGTCCATCTCAGGACCGGGCGGCGGGGTTGGAATCGAGTTGTTGCTGTCGCGGGGCGGTTAGCGGCGGCGACGGAGGGCTAGGCCCCCGAGCCCGAGCAGCCCGAGGCCGGCGGCCGAGGGAAGCGGGATGATGGGGACGTTGCGGTCGACGCTGCCGAAGGTGAAGTCGTCGAGGGTAAGGGTGCCCTGATCCTGCAGGATGCGGACGGTGCCGATGCGGGTGTTCTCCGAGGCGGCGAAGCCGATCAGGCCCTGGTTGCCACCGAGAGTGAAGTTCGAGGGCATGACCTGGGTGGTGGTGGTGCTGATAAGCACGCCTTCGACGTCGCGGATCTCGACGGTCATGCTGACCGGGTTGTTGCTGGTGAAGATGGGGGTGAAGGCGATGAGCTCGGGGCTGACGCCTTGGAAGGTGAACGTGGTGTCGTTCTGGCTAGAGACCCAGGTGCCGTTGAAGTCACCGTTTCGGGAGAAGCTGTTGCCGCCGGAGACGTAGCCGCCCTCCGCAGCGAGGCCGGGGACGAATCCCTGCCCGGAGAAGTGCTCGACGACGTAGCTGTCGGCGAGACCTTCGAACTGAGCGTGGTTGCCGATCCACGTGCCGGCGGAAGCGGCGGTGGCGACGGCGCTCGCGGCGATCGCCGCGATCATATGCATGTTCTTCACAATGCCCTCACTTTCCCTGGTTTTGGCGATCGACCTCCCCTCCAAGAGCGGCCGACCGTCCCTCATATTTGCGGCGAAAGCCTACCCCGGATTTTTACGCAGTCCAGACGGAAACCAAGGAATATCAGCTATTTACGAAGTGCAAACAGAGCTTCACCCTGATTGGCAAGGGAATTGCTCCATATTATCCCCAAAAACAGGCTTCTTGAGATCCGCCGGAGTGGGTGGTTCACCTCGGGGGCGGCGTGTAGATTGTCATTTGGTCATCTGGGATAAATAGATGATATTTGCTTGGCTTGACTCGGCGTCGGAAGCGGGCTTGTTCAGCGGCTTGCAGGGATCCGGTCGATCCCGCCCATCCACGGGCGTAGGGGGTCCGGGATGCGGACCGAGCCGTCGGGCTGCTGGTGGATTTCCAGCAGCGGGATCAGCAGCCGCGGGCTGGCGGCGACGGTGTTGTTGAGCGAGTGGCAGAAGACGGTGCCGCCTTTACTGCCCGAGCCGCTTTCGCGGTAGCGCATATTGAGACGACGGCACTGGAAGTCGTAGAGGCGGCTGGCCGAGTGGGTCTCGCCGTAGTCGCCGCGCGGGCGGCCGCTGGGATCCAGCTCGCCGCGACCCGGCATCCAGCACTCGATGTCCACCATGTCGGCGTTCTTGGGCCCGAGGTCGCCCGTGCAGCACTGGAGGAGGCGGTAGGGGAGCTCAAGGCTCTGGAGGAGCTCCTCGACGTAGCCGAGCATCTTCTGGTGCCACGCGCGGCTTTCCGCCTCGTCGGCCTTGCAGATCACCACCTGCTCGACTTTGTCGAACTGGTGGATGCGGTAGAGCCCGGCTGTGTCGCGCCCGGCGGCCCCGGCCTCGCGCCGGAAGCAGGTCGAGACCGTCACGTACTTCAGCGGCAGGCTCGCCTCGTCCAGGATCTCGTCCTGATGGAGGCCCATGAGCCCGACCTCGCCGGTGCCGGTGAGGTACATGTCCTGCCCGGCCCCGCGGGCCTGTTCCGACACGAGGTACGCCTGGTCGCGTCCGGCGGGGAAGAAGCCGGTGCCGATCATCGCCTCTTCGCGGACGAGCACGGGGACGGACATGGGCTGGAACCCGTGCCGATCGGCCATGAAATTCATCGCGTACTGCAGGACGGCCTGGTGGAGTCGCATGCCGAGCCCGGTGAGGACGTAGCTGCGCGTGCCGGCGAGCTTGACGCCGCGTTCGAAGTCGACCAGCCCGAGGCTCTCGACGAGTTCCAGATGGGTCTTGGGCGCGAAGCCGCGGGCGTCCTGGAACGAGCCGCCGGCGGGGACGGCGTCCGGGGCGCTCGGGCTCCAGGTGCGGAGCTCGACGTTGCCCTCGCTCCCCGCGCCCTCGGGGACGTCCGCGTCCGGCGGGAGGGGGATCTGGAGGAGCAGGGCCTCGAGCTCGGGCGTGAGGGCGGCGACGACTTCTTCTTTGGCTTGGATCGCGGTCTTGAGGGCCGTGGGCTTGGCGCGGAGTTCGGTCAATTCGGCTTCGAGCTTCGCCCGTTCGTCGCCCTCGGCTTTCTTGAGCTGTCCGCTGAGCCTGCCCATCTGCGGGCCGAGTTCCTTTTCGAGCTTCTTCTGCTCGGCCCGGAGCGACTCCTGCTCGGTCATCGCGGCGCGTCGCTGGGCGTCGAGCTCGAGGGCTCGGTCGATGTCGACGTCGATGCGCTTGAGGCGGGCGCCGGTGCGGAAGCGGTCGGGGTTCTCGCGGAGCTGTTTGAGGTCGATCATGGGGCCGGATGGTAGCGGGCGGGTGGTGAAAAGACGCGGTAGGATCGGCGGTGTGGATGCCCGGGGCGCGCCCCGGAAAGGGGCTTGCTGAGGATGCGACGACGTTACCGCCTGCGGGCCAAGGCCGGGCTCGCCAAGCCTGTGGAGATCGACGCGGAGCCGATCGTGATCGGGCGTCACCCGGACTGCACGATCCGGATCAAGGACGAGCGGGCGAGCCGTCGGCACTGCGTGATCGAGACCGACGCGGCAGGGCGCGTGGTCGTGCGCGACCTGGATTCGCGCAACGGGACGATGGTCAACGGCGTGGTGGTCGGGCTGGCGGTGCTGGAGCCGGGGGACGTGATCGGGATCGGGCGAACCGAGTTCGCGGTCGAGACGGACGCGCGCCAGGAGCTGACGCTGGACAGCGCGAGCGGGGAGCTTGCCCGTCGCGGCGGCGGGGCGAACGGGGCGATGCGGGCGCTCTGGGCCGACGAGCTGCAGGCGGTGCTCGACCACCTCACGCCGGCGCGGGCGACGGAGCCCACGGTCGAGGTCATCGACGCCAACGGCAAGCGACTCGATAACCTCGACAAACGCGGCGACGGCGGCGTCGCGTTCCAGCTCATCATGCAGATCGCCGAGAAGGCGAAGGCGACCGACGTCCACATGGAGCCGACGACCGAGACGTGGCGCGTGCGGATGCGGGTCGATGGGCAGATGGTCTGGATCGGGGAGCTGCCGAAGAAGGTGGGGGAGCTGGTTGAGGGGCTCGTGCGCACGGCCGCGGCGATGCAGCAGGCGGCGCGGGACGCCGTGATGGACGGGCACTGCGCGATCCGGTACGAGTCGCGCCGGATCGACATGCGGGTGAGCCTGGCGCCGAGCGTGCACGGGCGGAAGCTGGTGATCCGTGTGCTGGACGGTGCGCACGCGCCGCGTTCGATCGAGGAGCTGGGGCTGCCGCGGATGATGATCGACCCGATCCGTGCGGTGTGCAAGAAAGACGCGGGGCTGCTCTTGGTGTGCGGGCCGACGGGCTCGGGCAAGACGACGACGCTGCACAACGCGCTGCGCGAGGTGGACCGGGACGCGCGGAACGTGATCACGATCGAGGACCCGGTCGAGTACCACCTCGAGGGCGTGACGCAGATCCCGATCGACGAGCACAAGGGCAACGACTTCAAGGCGCTCCTGCGATCGGTCCTGCGTCAGGACCCGGACGTGATCATGGTCGGCGAGATCCGCGACGAGGAGACGGCCCGCACGGCGATGCAGGCCTCGATGACCGGGCACGTCGTCTTCACGACCGTCCACGCGAAGGACACGATCGGGGCGATCTTCCGGTTGCTGGACCTGGGCGTGGAGCCGTACCTGGTCGCGAACAGCATGGACCTGGTGCTGGCGCAGCGATTGGTGCGTGTGCTGTGCGACCGGTGCAAGCGGGCGGTGCCGGTGCCGCCGGGGGAGGCGAGCCGGATCGGCAAGTTCCTGGAGGGCAAGACGCAGAGCTACGTGCCGGTGGGGTGCGACGCGTGCCTGGGCACGGGCTACCGCGGGCGGCGTGCGGTCTTCGAACTGCTGCGTGTGGAAGAAGAGATCCGCGACCTGATCCTGAACAGCCCGAGCATCGGCGGCATCCGCAAAGCGGCCGAGCGCGGGCTGTTCACAACGCTGCAGCAGAGCGGGTGGCGGCTGGCGAGCGAGGGGGCGACGAGCTTGGAAGAGGTGGAGCGGGTGACGGGAGGTGGGTAAATCCCGTTCTTTACTCGATTTGCGTATAGGCCATTTGCTCATTAAAAAAATTAAACGTGCAATGATTTGTATTTTGATCAACCGGTGGCATCTATTTCCGAGCGATTACGCTAACGGAAGGGTGGGTTGTGATGCGGTGCCATCGGTATTTTCAGGCTCAATGCGGGTTTGTTGCAGGCTCGATTGGCTTGGCTGCGGCGTCTTCATTCGCTTCGATTGTTGAAATAGGCGGGGATGTCGTGCTCCGCGAGCCTCC
Source organism: Phycisphaerales bacterium (assembly GCA_007693785.1). Classification (GTDB taxonomy): domain Bacteria; phylum Planctomycetota; class Phycisphaerae; order Phycisphaerales; family UBA1924; genus RECY01. The sequence goes on from RECY01000021.1 coordinate 199,238, forward strand.
GCCATCAATTCTTTTAGATCAGTGGGAAAGCGATACAGAAATCCGCGGTTGGTTTGAGCGGGAGGTTGTACTCCCGCAGGATATCACTCTTGGGCATGTGAATCCTGGTTTTGTCAACGATCAATCACAGCTTGTGAATGGCATTGTTCATGCCGGAACTCGTGTAAGGAGCTATATGGTCCGCACCGATCCCGTTGGTGATGGGCCTGTAATTTTATCCGGATACGTCATTTTTGATGTGCCGATTCTTGGTGTATATATCGGCAGTCAGCTCGGTCCAACAGATCCGATTCTTGGACGTCCCGGTGTCATATATAATGGGAACTCATTTCGGGGGCTCGAGCTCGATGCAAATAATCCAGAGCAAGACGCTTTCGAGATCTCTGCCGATCGACTGAGGATCGATTTTGTTCATCAGGTGGGTCGCTGGACTGATGACATTCGGATTGTTACTGCGATTCCAGGGCCTGGTCCGATCTGTATGATGGCGATTGGTGCAGGATTTCTGTGCTCTCGACGTAAGCGATAATCAATACTGTATCTGTAATTATTATTTTTTAGATTATAACTAATATTTTGACCAGATTTGATGTCTTGTCCCGTCGGGTGCTTCAAGAACGAGGCCGTGCTCGGGGTCGAGGGTAACGCCTGGCTGCGCGAGCAGGGGGATGGCGCGGGCGATGAGTTGATCGGCCTCTTCCGGGGTCAACGCGTATTCGTCGATGAACCACGCGAGTTGGGTGTACATGATTCGGGTGGTGCCGTATCTGTAGTTTCCCTTCGGCAAGAATGGGCCGGCGCTGAAGCAGGGTTCCCAGTGGGGCTCAACGTCTGTTGGGCGGGGCAGCGGGCTCGCCCGGTCGCGGCTTGGGACTCGGATGGGGACGAGCCCTGCGTAGAGGTGGGTCCACGACCGGGTTGCGCCGGAGTGGATATCGACCTCATCGGTGACCGAGTGCGTGAACCACGTCACCGCGGCGAGCAGAATCGCGAGCAACACCAGCACGATCGCCTTGATCGGGATTCGCGGGGCGGAGGCGAAGCCTCGATTGCTGTGCGCAGATGCGTGTGGATCGTGTGCGTTGCTAATTGTGTATTCCTGTGGTGGGCAAGTCAGAGCCTCCCGTCTCTCCACGCCGGAAACTCCTCCCGCCACGTCCGCACGGCCTCGGCCTCGATCGGCACGCTCAGAACCCGTTCCCGCTCGTCGCCCTCAGCCAGGATCTCGCCTTTGGGGTCGATCGCCAGTGAGCCGCCGGCGTAGGGGAGGTGGGGGTCGCTCCCGACGCGGTTGACGGCCAGGACGAACGCCTGGTTCTCGATCGCGCGGGCGATCGCCAGCGCCCGCCAGTGGTGCTGGCGCGGGGCGGGCCAGTTGGCGCCGATCACGAACAGCTCGGCCCCCATCGCGAGCCCGCGCCGGAAGAGCTCCGGGAAGCGGAGGTCGTAGCAGACGGCCGGGCAGATCGTTAGCCCCTGCCAGGGGTAGGTGACGACCTCGCGCCCGCCGACGAAGGCCTCGGGCTCGCGCCCGTAGGTGAAGGGGTGGATCTTGGCGTAGCTGGTGAGGAGACGGGGCTCGGCGTCGGGGCTATCTCCGGGCGCGGTGCCGGGCGCAGCAATCGTCGCGTGGTTCTCGGCGTGGGTGCAGTCGCAATCGCGGACGGTGCGGGAGCCGTGGATGGTGCAGGCGAGGTCGTCGGCGAGTCGCAGGAGGAAATCGAGCGTCTCGCGGTCCTTGTCGCGGGTGTGCTCGGTGTTGAGGCTGAAGCCGGAGTCGAAGAGCTCGGGGAGGACGACGAGGTCGCCGGGGTGGACGTCGGCGCGGTCGAGGGCCTGCTCGACCTTGCGGAAATTGGCGTGGCGGTCTTCCCAAACAAGATCGAGCTGGCAGAGGTGGGCGTGCGGCGTTCGGTTGCGGGCCTGGCCGGTTTGGGGTGGGGTGGTGTCGTTGGGCATTGAGGAACGGTAGCCGCGGGTGAGCGCAGGTTTCGCGCCCGGGGCGGTGGTTGACGGGGGAGGCGGGGCCGAGCGTCCTGTAGACTGATGATCACGATGCTGCCCGGATCCATCCAGCCCGAATCTCCCGAGACGCCCGAAGGTGTGGCGACCAGCGGCCTTGCGCCCGGGCGTCGGCGCCGGTTGCTGCTGGCGAGCCAGAGCCCGCGTCGCCGGTCGCTTCTGGCCGAGGCGGGCGTGGCGCACGAGGCGACGCACCCGGGGGTAGACGACGGCGTGCTGGCGTCGGGGGTGGTCTCGCCCTCGTCGTGGGTGGCGGCCTTGGCGTACCTGAAGGCGAGCGCCGGGGTGGCGGGGCTGGGCGATGCGGGCGAGGCGACGGTCGTGCTCGGGGCGGACACGGTCTGCGTGGTGGAGGGGCGTCTGGTGGGGCAGCCGCGGGACGCGGCGGCGGCCGAGGCGACGCTGCGTTCGCTCATCGCGGCCAGCGCCGGCGGCGGCTGGCACGAGGTGCTTACGGGCGTGGCGCTGGTGTGTGCCGAGACGGGGCGTCGGGAGCTGTTCGTCGACCGGGCCGAGGTGCGATTCGGAGATCCGGGCGAGGACGAACTGCGGGCGTACGTCGCGAGCGGCGAGTGGGCGGGCAAGGCCGGGGCGTACAACCTGGGCGAGCGGCTGGAGGCGGGGTGGCCGATCGAGTACGAGGGGGACCCGACGACGATCATGGGGCTGCCGATGGGGCGGTTGCGGGCGAAGCTGGCGGCGTTCGGGGTGTGAGGCGTCGTGGTTTGCGGCTTGGCAGGTCCGGTGCCATGGAAACGCGCAGGCCGTCCGCGGCCGGAGCTTTTCCATGACGAACACGGACGGGCCCCACCCGCGCGTGTCCTGCGAATCTGAGCGCAACATCCCGGAAAAGCTCCGCCGCAGCGGCTCCGCGTTTCCGGGGCACCGCCTGCGTGTGTGGGCGCTGCACCGCTCGGCACGCTAGCCTGATGCGTGATGAGCTTGTCGGTGTTTTCAGGGTCTTGGGTGCTGGGGCAGGCCGAGTCGGCGACGCCGCTGCTGGCGTGGTGGATCGTCTTCCCGCTCGCGGGGTTGACGCTGCTGGTGATCGCGGCTCATGTCGCGGCGATCCGTGAATCCGAGGGGATGCCCGCGAGTCGGCGTCGGATCCGGACGGTCAACGGCGTGCTCATGATGGGGACGGTGCCGCTGATCGCCTACGCGTTCGGCGTCGCGACTTCCGCCGACGCGCGCACGTTCACGCTCGTCTGGATGCTCATCATCGGGCTGCTGGCGATCATCATCGTCGTCGCGTGGCTGGACGCGATGAACACCGTCCGCCTGCATCGGGCGACGCGGCTTGAGACGCGCGAGCGATTGGCCGAGCTGCGCGGGCAGGTGGCGGCCCAGCTGGAGCTGGAGCGGCAGGAAAAAATGGGCCAACACGGCTCAGAGAGCCGTGCCACCAGGAGCGGGGAACACGGCTCGGAAAGCCATGCCACCGGGGAGGGCGGTTCTTGAGCCCTCGCCCGATCAGCGATCGCGCGACGGTGAGCCTTGGGGAGACGGGCGCGCCGCGTTGCCCGCCGGGGCCGGTGCCGGGGGTCTTGGGGCGCGGGTTGTCGAAGCTGTACGGGCTCGGGCTGAGGCTCGATCAGGCGAAATACGACAAGGCGGGGAACGTCGAGCGTCTGCCGATCCCGGTGGTGAGCGTGGGGAACCTGACGGTGGGGGGAACGGGCAAGACGCCGACGGTGGCGTGGTGCGTGCGCGCGCTGCGGGCGGGTGGGCGAAAGCCGCTGATCGCGATGCGCGGGTACCGCAAGGGCGGCTCTCGCGAGAGCGACGAGGCGGCGGAGTATCGGCGCGTGTTCGAGCGCGAGGGCGCCCCGGTGCCGATCGTGGCGCAGGCGGACCGGGCTGCGGGCGTGCGGGCGTTTCTGGAGCGCGACCCGCGGGGGGCGGACTGCGTTGTCCTCGACGACGGCTTGCAGCACCGGCGTCTGTCGCGCGCGCTGGACGTCGTGCTGGTCGATTGCGCGCGCCCCGCGACGCGGGATCGGTTGCTCCCGGGCGGGTGGCTGCGTCTGCCGACGTCGTGGCTGGCGCGGGCGGACGCGGTGGTGCTGACGCACGCGGAGCTGGTGGCGCCGGCGTTCGTGGATCAGGTGGCGCGGGAGGTCGTGGCGGCGGGCGGGCCGAGCCCGATCGCGGTTTGCCGCCACGTCTGGGCGGGGCTGGTGACCGAGCAGTACGGCGAGGATCTCGAGGTCGATATCGAGGATCTGCGCGGTCGTCGCGTGGTGGCGTGCTGCGCGATCGGGAGCCCGGACGGGTTCCTGCGCGCGGTGCGCAAGGCGGCCGGGGGGAGCGTGGTGGGGGAGATGGTGCTCCCGGATCACGACCCGTTCGAGGCGCGGGCGGTGTCGCGTCTGATCGAGCTGGCGATGGGCAGCCGAGCGGATCGGATCGTGGTGACGGAGAAGGACTGGTCGAAGCTGCGGGGCGTGGAGGCGGGGCGGTGGCCCTGCGCGGTCGTGCGCCCGAAGCTGACAATGCGTTTCGACACGGGCGAGGCGGAGCTGGCGGGGATGGTCGTGGCGGCGACCCGGGGCGGGGGCCGATAGGCACCGGGAGCCGGGCACCGGGCACCGGACCTGAGCATCGCGCACTGGTGCCTGGTCACCGGCTCCTGGTGCTTTCTGCGGACCGCTCCCTCACAGTCGCGGCTCGTTGGGGAAGTCTCCTAACCTTCGGGCATGGACGCCCTGCTCGAGCGATTGGCGGATTGGAAGCCCTTCACCGCGTTGGTGGTGGGGGATTTCATGCTGGATCAGTTGCTCTCGGGCGACGCCGAGCGGCTGAGCGCGGACGCGCCGGTGCCGATCCTGCACGTGCGTCAGAGCGAGAGCCGCCCGGGCGGGGCGGCGAACCTGTGCCTGGATCTGGTCGCGATGCGGGGGCGTGTCGAGGCGTTCGGCGTCACGGGCGAGGACCACGAAGCGTCGATCCTGCGTGAGGCGCTCGCGAACGAGGGCGTCGCGGCGGCGGGGCTGATCGCCGACGCGTCGCGTCCGACGACGGTGAAGCGGAGCCTGATCGGGCTCGCGCAGCAGCGCCACCCGCAGAAGATGTTCCGGGTGGATTTTGAGAGCCGCGAGGCGATCGGCGAGGCGGTGATGGACCGGCTCGTGCGCGCGTTCGAGTCGCGCCTGGGCGATGCGGACGTGGTCTGCATCGAGGATTACAACAAGGGCGTGTGCACGCCGGCGCTGTGCGCACGGATCATCGAGGCGTCGCGCCGCGCGGGCGTGCCGGTGTTCGTCGATCCGGCGGCGATCGAGGACTACGGACGCTACCGCGGCGCGACGGCGATCACGCCGAACCGGACCGAGGCGGAGCTGGCGACCGACCTGCCGACCGACGCCGAGGGCTCGGCGGCGCACAACGCGCGCCTTGCAACCGTGCTCCGCGACGATCTGGAGCTTGAAGCCGTGGTGCTGACGCTGGATCGGCACGGGGCGCTGCTGCTGGAAGGAGCGGGCGAGCCGGTCGCGGTGCCGACGATCGCGCGTGAGGTCTACGACGTGACCGGCGCGGGCGACATGATGCTCGCGGCTCTCGCCGCGGCGCGCGCCAACGGGTGCTCGTGGCTCGACAGCGTTCGTTTCGCCAACGCGGCGGCGGGGCTGGAGGTCGAGATCTTCGGCGTGCAGCCGATCCCGCTCGACAAGATCCACCACGAGATCCTCGTCCGCCACGGCCGCCTCGACGGCAAGCTCCGCACCGCGAAGCAGCTCGAGCTGGAGCTGCGCTTCCGGCGCGAGGCGGGCGAGCGGGTGGTCTTTACGAACGGGTGTTTCGACGTGCTGCACGCCGGGCACGTGCGCACGTTGGCGGCGGCGAAGGCGTTCGGCGATTTTCTCGTCGTCGGGCTCAACAGCGACGCGAGCGTGCGCGCGCTCAAGGGCGAGGGCCGCCCGGTGAACTGCGAGGCGGATCGGGCGGCCGTGCTTGGGGCGATGGAGTCGGTCGGCGCGGTGGTGGTGTTCGGCGAGGCGACGCCGGAGGCGATCCTGTCGGTCGTGAAGCCGGACGTGCACGTGAAGGGCGCGGACTACCGCGACAAGCCGATCCCGGAGCGGGCGCTGGTCGAGTCCCTCGGCGGGCGCGTCGAGCTGGTGGACCTGCTCCCGGGGCGGAGCACGACGGGGACGATCGAGCGGCTGCGCACGCCAACGGCGGCAGCGGAGTGAGGCTGTGCGATGTGCCACTGACCTTGTCCGCAAGGTCAGTGTTCCGTGGTCAGTTCAGCGGTGGCTTGGCGAGCGGCGGCGGTCGAGCGAGAGTCGCCCGCCGCCGATCGCAAGGATGGCGGCGGCCATCACGAGCATGACCGAGTTTCGGGCGACGGTGCACGCGCCGACCTTGGCGCCGCAGATGAAATCGATCTTCCCGAAGCATCCGCACTCGACCGCGAGCCCGCGTGCGATCACGCTGATGATCGCGCCGATGAACCCGATCAGCAGGAGCGTGGTGAGCAGGGCGCTCGCCCGCGTCCAGAGCCCGAGGATGAGCAGCGCGCCGAGGATGACTTCTGCCCACGGGAAGGCGAAGGTCGAGACGATCGTCAGGTGGTCTCCCACGCCCGGCGGGAAGATGCGGAACGCCGAGACGCTGAAGGCGAACTGCTGCGGGTCGAGCAGCTTGATGACGCCTGCGAAGACGAACAGCCCGCCGAGGATCAGGCGGAGCGGGATCACGCCGAGTTCGAGCAGGATCCGCGGCCCCGGCACGTTCGAAGGGGCCGAACGCGGGGCGAGATCGCCGCCCGTGTACGCCCCGGCGGGACGCGGGTTGGGCGTCGTGCTCATCGCGGGCCTCCGGTGATCGGGTCCGGGCCCGCTTCGGTCGGGTGCCCGGCCTCGATCCAGGCGGGGATCCCGTCGGTGAAGATGTGCAGGCGTGTGAAGCCGTAGTTTTCGAGGAGCAGCGCGGTGTTCTTCGACGCGTCGCAATCGCCCCCGCCGCAGTAGAGGACGACCGGGAAGTCCGGGTCGAGGAAATTGACCGCTTCGGGTGTGCGTCCGCGGGAGAACAGGTCGGCGGGGAGCCAGAACGCCCCCGGGATGTGCCCGCCCTCGTATTCGCGGTGGAGGCGCGTGTCGACGAACATCGCGAGCTCGTCCTGCCAGAGCGCGTGCGCTTCTTCGGTGGAGATCTCGAAGGCGAGGGCGCCCGGGTCGAACCCGTTGTCAAACCCGGTGCCGAGCCCCTGCTCCAGGCTGTCCTGCGCCGCGTCGCCCGGCATGGGGTCGGAGCCGGGTGGGGCCGTCGCCTGATCGGGCTCGGGGGCGCTGTCGCCCGCGATCGCTGCGGGGGCGGGCGGCGTCGTGCTTCGTGTCGCAGCGGGGCGCTCGGCGCTGCGGGCGCCGAGCCCGCTGGTCAGGCGGATCGGCCGCTCGCTCGCCTGGACGACCCAGGAGTGCGCCAGCGCGACGGTCAGCCCGACGCCGACGATCGCGAGCGACTGTCCGAGGACGGCTCGTGCCCCGCAGCTTCGGCCCATGCTGGAGAACCTCCGGACTTCGAGCGCCCCGGGCGTGCGATCGCGCTCGGGGCGGCGTGTGGTTTGCAAATCGACGAGCGTGGGTCTCAGCGGCGGACGTTGACGACGTTGCCGAAGAAGGGGATGCGGAGCTCTTCCTCGCCGCGGACGTTGGTGGTGAGGATGATCTCGCCGCGGACGAACCGCTCGTTCGCCGGGCCGACGCCGTTGAGCAGCACGCGGTAGCCGCCCTCCGGGGCGGGCTGGATGACGACGCCGGGGAGGTCTTCTTCCTTGACGCCGGCCATGGTGACCTTGGAATCGAGGATGCGGAACTCGCCCCGGCTGCGGTGGGTGATGCGGATCTGGCTGGTGAAGGCGCGCCCCGCCTGCACGCCGCGGAGCGTGACGCGGTCGGGCGTGGTCACGATCTCGCCGAGGACGCTGGAGGTGATCGCGATGTCGATCGGCGCGAGCGGGCGCTGGGCGGCCCCGTTCGTCGCTTCGCGCGGGTTCTCGCGTGCGACGGTCTGAGCCTGGTCGCCCCCGCTCTCCTCGCCCCGTCCCTCGTTGGTCCGGAGGCGGATGCGGTCGTGGTTGGTGCCCACGGGCGCGTCCGGGCTGATGGTGACCTCCAGCGTGTAGCGGATCATGGTCCCGTCTTCGCCCTCGATCTCGACCGGCTCGCGGCTCAGGATCTTGGCGGAGAAGTGATCGCCTTCGAGGAAAGCGATCTCTTCGATCTCGAAGTGCTCGCCCCGTCCGGTGACCTGGAGGGTCTGGCTCGTGCCCTCGCCCTTAGCGATGCGCTGGAAGTTGATCAGCGCGGGCTCGAGGATGACCCGCTTCTGGACGAACGCCGAGACGTTGATGACCTGGCTCGGGCGGACGGGGTCATTGGTGCGGATGGTGACGCGGGTGCGCTGCTGCCCGTTGCGGTTCCGAGGGTTGAAGGTGACCTCGATCTCGCCGCTCTCGCCGGGCTGGTAGAAGCGTTTGTCGGGCTTGCCGGCCGTGCAGCCGCAGGAGGCGCTGACGTCCACGATTTCGAGCGGCGCGGTGCCGTTATTCGTGAAGCGGATGACCTGGGCGACGGGCTGATCGGTGTCGAACAGCCGCCCGACGTCGAGCGTGGTGGTTTCGAGCTGGATGCTGGGGCTGGTGCGCACGCCCGGAGCCGGGGCGGGGTTGGATTCGGGCTCGAGCACCTGGGCCGAGGCCGTGCTCGACGGCGCGTGCACCATGGGCAATCCCGCGACCGCCGCCAGCGCTGAAGCCATCACCAGCCCGCGCCAGGCCTTCGTCACGCGCTCCGCCGAACCCACTCGCTGTGGCATCTCGTCACTCCCCATCTATTTTCACAGTCCCAGGACTCTCAACAAACACCCGTTCGCTGGCCCTCGACCCGTGACCCGGATCGGCGAGGGCGCCCCAAAAAAATCGAAGATCTCGAACAAACACCGATTCTGGCCCGCCCCGTGGATGTGATGCCCCGGGGTGCGGGCGTGCCGTCTGTTTGAAAGTGTACCGCCCCGAGCACGGAAACCACCCGGTTGGTCCACCCTTGGCGACGCGCCGGCCGGGTGTGCCAACTGCGTAAGCCGGGGCGACCCACTGTCGACTCTGTCAATCACAGATACCCGCGTCTGCGCCCGAGGGATGCACGTTCGGCCGGCGTCGCTCCTTGCCCTCGGCCCCGCCGCCCGTTTGCTGCCCGCTCTCGCTCGCGCGTGGTCCGAGAAGCCGCCCGGGCTCGGCGGTGGACCGGCGCGGCATAGCGCGACGGCGGGGCGCGGGGTTCAGGCCTTGAAATCGTCCCCGGTGCCGGTCGCCTCGTGGGCCTCGGCGAGTCGGTCGAGGGCGTGGGCGTAGCAGGCGGTCCGCATGTCGATCTCGTGCTCGGTGCTGCGGGCCTTCACGGCCGCGAACTCGCGGACCATGATCTCGTTGAGGCGTTCGTGAACGCGGTCGAGCTTCCAGTATTCGCCGCGGAGGTTCTGCGTCCATTCGAAGTAGCTGACGGTGACGCCGCCGGCGTTGGCGAGGATGTCCGGCACGACCAACTGCCCGTTCTTGAAGAGGATCTTGTCGGCGTCCGCGGTCAGCGGGCCGTTGGCGAGCTCGACGATCATCTTCGCCTGGACGTTCTTCGCGTTGCTCTTGGTGATGACGTCTTCCAGCGCGGCCGGGGCGAGGATGTCGCACTCGAGCTCCAGCAGGTCCTCGTTGCTGATGTCTTTGGCGTTTTTGGTGCTGAGCTTGCCCTTGCCGAGCTTGTGCTCGAGCTGGGCGTCGACGTCGAGCCCGTCGGGGTTGTGGACGCCGCCGCGGGAGTCGCTGACGGCGACGACCTTGTACCCGTCATCGGCGAGCAGCTTGGCGAAGTGCTGCCCGGCGTTGCCGAAGCCCTGGACCGCGACGGTGCGCTTCTTGGGGTCCCACCCTTCGCGCGAGGCGTGCTCGCGGACGATGTTGAAGCCGCCGCGTGCGGTGGCGTCGTCGCGCCCGAGGCTGCCGCCGAGGGCGACGGGCTTGCCGGTGATGACCGCGGGCGTGCGCGCGCGGACGATCTGGGCGTACTCGTCGACCATCCAGGCCATGACCTGGGCGTTGGTGTAGACGTCCGGCGCGGGGACGTCGACGAGGGGGCCGATCGCGTCGGCGATGGCGCGGATGTACCCGCGGCTCAGTCGTTCGAGCTCGGCCTTGCTGAGCTCGCGCGGGTTGACGACGACGCCGCCCTTGCCGCCGCCGAAGGGGATGCCGACGGTGGCGCATTTGAAGGTCATCCAGAAGGCGAGTGTGCGGACCTCGCCGGCGGTGACGTCCGGGTGGTATCGGATGCCGCCCTTGGCGGGGCCGCGGGTGTCGTCGTGTCGGCAGCGGAAGCCGCGGAAGAAGCGTTGAGCGCCGTCGTCCATGCGCACGGGGATGGCGACTTCGAGCATCTGCTTGGGCAGGCGGAGTCGTTCGACGGTTTCTTCGTGGGCCTTGGAGTGCTTGGCGGCCTCGTCGAGGCGCTTGGTGGCTTCTGCGTAGATCGTGAGGCCGTCGTCGTTGGGCATCGGGGGTTCCTTCTCGGGGGTGCTTGGGTTGGGTGGTGGGAGCCTACCGAGGGGGTGGATCGGGGGGCAAGATGGAAGTTGAGTTGTCCGGTGCCATGGAAACGCGGAGCCGGCCGCCGCGGTCGGCGGAGCTTTTCCATGTCGGGCGCGGATGGTGAACAGGAGCCGGGGAGAAGGGGAGTCCCGGAAAAGCTGCGCCCGCGGACGGGCTGCGCGTTTCCGGGGCACCGGAGGCGCATTTGTTAGGCGCGAAGCTCGCCGGCGAGGAAGCCGTCCATCGCGGCGTGGACGTCGGCGGCGGATTGGGCGAGGCGGACGGCTTCTTTGAAGGGCTTGATCGATTCCGGGCGTCCGTCGGCGCGCAGCCCGCCGAGGCGTTTGCCGAACCAGGCGATGCGGGCGCGGACCTGGTGGAGCGCGTACCGCTCGTCGCGGTGGGCGCACATGAGGTCGAAGTAGGTGCGCACGGTCTCGATCTTCTGGTGTTCGCTGGGCTCGGGCGGGATGAGTCCGGTGGTGAGGTAGGCCCAGGTGTCGCGGAAAATCCAGGGCGTGCCGAGGGCGCCGCGCCCGATCATGACGCCGTCGCACCCGCTGATCTCGATCAGGCGTTGCGCGTCCTGGGGGGATTTGACGTCGCCGTTGCCGATGACCGGGAGCGGGCCGCCGGGCCAGTGGGCGGTTTTCGTGCGCACGGCCTTGACGACGTGCGCGATCGCGTGCCAGTCGGCTTCGCCCTTGAACTTCTGCTCGGTGGTGCGTCCGTGGACGGTGAAGGCGACGACGCCGACGTCGGCGAGGGCGCAGGCGAGCTTGGGCGCGTCGCCCGCGCAGGACCAGCCGAGGCGCATCTTGGCGGTGAGGGGGACGTGGTCGGGCAGGGCGGCGCGCACGGCTTCGGCGATGCGCAGCGCGAGCGAGAAGCTGCGGCACGCGCCGGGGTCGTCGCTCGCGAGGTGCCCCTCGTCGGGGACCATGAGCTTGGAGCCGCCGTCTTTTTTGGTGACCTTGTCGACGGGGCAGCCCATGTTGATGTCGACGACGGTCGCGCCGTGGTCGGCGGCCCACTTCGCGCCCTCGCCCATGAGGGCGGGGTCGCCGCCGTAGAGCTGCATGCCGACGGGTCGGTCCTCGTCGTTGGTTCGCGCGAGATCGAGGCTTCGTGCGGTGCCCCGGAGGAGGCCGACGGGGGAGAGCAGGTCGGTGCAGGCGAGCCCGAGGCCTGCGGGGCGTCCGGTTCGCCCCAAAGCCGCGTGGGGGTCGCTGTTGAAGCGGCGGCAGACAGTTCGGAAGGCGAGGTCGCAGTAGCCGGCGATGGGGGCGAGGAGGAGGTTGGTCTCGAGCTGGACCGGGCCGAGACGGAGCGGGCGGATCGCTGGGGCTGTGGGGACAGCGGGTGCGTCGATCGCCGCGGGCTGAGAGGAGAGGGCGGACATCGCAGGGATGGTAGGTTTCGCGAGCCGACACTCGTGCCCCGGCAGCGTCCCGCGCTCCCCCCTCCCCCGCCCCGGCGGGGGAGGTGTCGGCGCAGCCGACGGAGGGGGTCCGGGTGGAAATGGCCAGAATCACAAAGGGCCAAAGGGCCAGATCCGGATGTGCCACTGACCTCTTCTGAGAGGTCAGTGCTCCGGGCCGCCCTTTTTTTCTTCAACGCTCCGCTTGCGTGCGCCCAGCAGGGATCAGGATTGAAGAAGGGTGAGAGCTCGGAGCACTGACCTTGCAGACAAGGTCAGTGGCACATCCGGGCGAGGTAGGGGGCGCAAGGGGCGATCTGAAACGGTGGGGTGTTGCCGCCCATAGACTGTGCGCGTGTATCAGGCTCTGCTCACCCGTCGTTATCTGTTCAGCAAGATCATGCCGCTGCTGGCGGCGGTCGCGGTGGCGCTCTGCTCGGCGATGGTGCTGATCGTCTGGTCGGTGATGGGCGGGTTTCTCGCGATGCTGGTGGACAGCGGGCGGACGCTGACCGGTGACGTCGCGGTGACGTGGTCGAACGTGGGCTTCGCCCATTACGACGACCTGATTGAGCGGCTTGAGGGCGACCCGATGGTGCAGGCCGCCGCCCCGATGATCGAGACCTTCGGCGTGCTCAGCCTCCCCAGCGGTCGTCAGGAGACCGTGATCGTGCGCGCGGTCGAGGGCGCGAGCTACGCCCGCGTGACCGACTACGAGGACACGCTCTACTGGGTCCCGCGCGAGCAGCCGATGCCCAAGGACCACGAGGAGGAGGACTGGCGCCTCCGCTCGCACGAGGTCTGGGCGATGCACAGGGAGTTCGGGCTCGCGCTCGCCGAGCCTGGGGACGACGGCGTGCTGCGCCCCGCGATCGTGCCCGGGATCGCGGTCGCCGACGCGAACATCCGCAAGCCCTGGGGCGGCTTTGTCCCCGGGGCGCCGGCGGTCGCCGCCGCGGACGGGAGCTTCCGCTTCCATCAGCAGGCGATCTTCAACGACGAGGTGACGCTGTACGTGGCCCCGCAGGACGAGCAGGGGCGTGTGCTGGACATGGTGGCGCGGGTGTTCCCGGTCGCCAATGAGTTCCAGAGCGGGCTCTACGAGATCGATCGGCGGACGGTGCTCGTCGAGCTCGGCGCGATCCAGGCGATGCTGAACATGAACGAGGGGCGTCGCCTGGCGCCGAGCGTCGCGTTCGACCCGTTCGACATCGGCTTCGACCCCGAGACCGGCGAGGAGCGCGTCGCCGCGCCGCGGGAGTTCGTCCGCGACCCGGCCCGCGTCACGACCGTGCTGGTTCGCGGCGTCGGCGACGGGCGCGACCCGCGCCCGCTCGCGCAGCGCGTCCGCGAGATCTATCGCGAGTTCGCCGAGGTTCACGCCGGTCGCGTCCCCCCCGAGGGCGACGGCATGGGCACCATCCGCATCCAGACTTGGGAAGACCAGAACCGGACGCTGATCGAAGCGGTGAAGAAGGAGACGGCGCTGGTGCTGATTCTGTTCGGCATCATCAGCTTCACGGCCGTGTTCCTGGTGCTGGCGATCTTCTGGGCGATGGTGAGCGAGAAGACTCGGGACATCGGGATTTTGCGTTCGATCGGAGCGAGCCGCGGGGGCGTGGCGTGGCTGTGGCTGCGCTACGGGGCGGCGATCGGGCTGATCGGGACGGTGCTCGGGCTGGCGATCGCGTTCGCGGTGATCCTGAACATCAACGCGATCCACGACGCGATCGGTGCGATCGGGAGCGCGTTCGGGATGGACACGGTGATCTGGGATCCCAGCATTTATTACTTCGCCCGGATCCCGACCGAGATCGTGCCGTGGAAGGTGGCGGTGGTGTTCGGGGGGGGCTTGCTGAGCTCGGTGGTGGGGGCGTTGATCCCGGCGATCCGGGCCGCGTGGATGCACCCGGTGCGGGCGCTGGGGTTTGAATAAGCCGGGAAGAGGTTGTCGAGCGTGTCGATCCTGCGTGTCGAGCATCTGAGCAAGACCTACCACCTCCGGCGGGAGCCGGTCCCGGTGCTGCGCGACCTGGCGCTCACGGTCGAGCAGGGGGAGTGGCTCGCGGTCCTCGGCTCCAGCGGGTCGGGCAAGTCCACGCTCCTGCACCTCCTTGGCGGGCTCGATCGCCCCGACAAGGCCTCCTCCAACGGGCAACCGCCGGTCATTGACTTTCAGAACCATCGCCTCGACCGCCTGAGCCAGGCCGCCCTGGACCGCTACCGCTCGCGTGACGTGGGCTTCGTTTTCCAGTTCTATCACCTGATTCCCGAGCTGACCGTGCTGGAGAACGTGCTGCTCGGGCCGATGATCCGGCGCGGGCGGTTCGCCTATTCGGCTCACAAGCGTGAAGCGAAGGACCGGGCCGAGAGCCTGCTGGAGACGGTCGGGCTGAGCCACCGTCTCGGGCACCGCCCGGCGGAGCTGTCGGGTGGCGAGCGTCAGCGGGTGGCGATCGCGCGGGCGTTGATCAACGGGCCGAAGCTGTTGTTGGCCGACGAGCCGACGGGCAATCTGGACCGTGCGACGGGTCAGAAGATCCTGGACGCGGTCGCGTCGTTGCGTGCCGAGCACGGGCTGACGATGGTGATGGTGACGCACGACCCGGTGTTGGCCGAGCGGGCGGACCGGATTTTGCGTCTGGAGCAGGGTCGTCTGCAGCCGGGCGATGGGGCAACGCACGGTCGGGGCGTCCCGGGTTCCGGCGCCGAAGTGGGAGCCGCGAAGGACCACGCGTAGGATGCGGCTCGGGGGACGGGGCCGGGGGCCCCGCCTCGCCTCGAAGGCATGGGGATTGGCGGGCCCGGCTCGTTCGGGCGGACCCGCGCGTGTGGAGCCAGCAGCATTGACCCGAGCGTCCGCCAGTGAGCGCAACACCGCACCCGCCGCCCGCGGCGTCCGCGCGCTGCCCGGGGCGAGCGCAACGCCGCTGGCGCTCGACGGGCTCGCGGCCCCCGTGCCCGCGACCCTGGTCGAGATCGGCGTCGGGCCCCCCATTGTGTTCCTCCACGGGCTCGTCGGGCTCAATGAGCACTGGGAGGGGGTTGTCGCCCTCATGCACGCCCGCGCTCGATGCCTGCTCCTGCAGATCCCGCTGCTCGATCTTCGCGGCGAGGACTGCTCCATCGGCGGCGTCACACGCCTCACCACCCAGTATCTCCGAGATCACCTGCGCGAGCCCGCGGTCCTGGTCGGCAACAGCTTCGGCGGGCACGTCGCCCTCCGCGTCGCTCTGGAGCAGCCCGAGCTCGTCAAGGGCCTCGTCCTCGCCGGCTCCAGCGGGCTCATCGAGCGGTCCATGGTGCGCGAGGTCCAGATCAAGCCCAGCAAGCATTGGCTCCGCGAGAAGATCGGCGAGCTGTTCTACGACCCCAGCCACATGCGCGAGGCCGACCTTGAGCGCGCGCACAAAGAGCTCAGCGATCGCCACGGCGCACGCGCGATGGTCCGCCTCAGCCGCACGGCTCGGCGCAACCACCTCGGGGAGAAAATCCGGAACATCCACGCCCCGACGCTCCTGATCTGGGGACGCGAGGACGTCGTCACGCCCCCCTCGGCTGCCGAGGCGTTCATGCACCTGCTCCCCAACGCGCGCATCGAGTGGTTCGAGCGGTGCGGGCACGTGCCGATGCTCGAAGCGACCGAGGGCTTCGCCGAGGCGCTGGGGTCGTTCGTCGATGAGCTCGCCGGCGTCGGGGTCGAGGGGCGCGGGCGTTGAGCGAAGGTGGCCCCCTGCGATGGACCGCGGGCGTTGGGCTCGGGCTGCACGCGCGGGTGGGCTACCGGGCCGAGCGGCTCGGGGATCACGACTATTGGCGCGACCAGACGGGGCGGCTGCAGCGGGCGACGCTCCGCAAGCTCCTGCGCACGGCGGCGCGGACCGAGTTCGGGCGTGCGCACGGGTTCGAGCGTCTCTTGCGGATCCGCGACGGGCGTGAGCTGGTGCGGGCGTACCGCGAGGCGGTGCCGGTGCAGGACTGGTACGGGTTCCAGCGCCAGATCGAGCGGATGCGCGAGGGGGGCGAGCGGGACGTGCTGTGGCCCGGGCTGGTGGGGGATTTTGCGCAGACCAGCGGGACGACGGCCGGGGACAAGTTCATCCCGGTGACGAAGGCGATGTTCCGCTCCAACTACCTCGCGAGCCTGGATATCTTCGCGCACCTGATCCGGTTCGGGGAGTCGCTGCCCGAGATCATGTCGGGTCGGGCGCTGTTTCTGGGCGGGTCGTCGGATGTGGAGACGAACGCGCACCGCGTGCGCACGGGGGACCTGTCGGGGCTGGTGACGAAGCTGATCCGTTGGCCGCTGAGCGAGGTGTACTCGCCGGGGCCGGAGATCGCGCTCGAAAGCCATTGGCCGACGAAGATCGAGCGGATGGCGCGGCTGTGCGCGGGTCAGGACGTTCGGTTCATCAGCGGGATGCCGAGTTGGGCGATCGTGCTGATGGAGCGAGTGCTGGAACTGACCGGGGCGAGCTGTGCGCGGGAGGTGTGGCCGAACCTGCGGGTGTTCGTGCATGGCGGGGTGAAGTACACGCCGTTCGTGCCGCGGGTGAGCAAGCTGTGGTCGGGGGATGCGGCGGAGGATCTGCCGCAGCGTCTGGAGCTGTACCCGGCGAGCGAGGGGTTCCTGGCGATCCAGGACGAGGCGTGGGACCCGGGGCTGCGGCTGCTGGTGGACATCGGGAACGTGCTGGAGTTTGTGCCGCTGGAGCGGATCGGGGACGCGAACCCCCCGGCGTACCTGGCGGACGAGGTGGAGCGGGGGCGGCCGTACGTCGTGGTGCTCTCGACGTGCGCCGGTCTGTGGCGGTACGTGCTTGGGGATGTGGTGGAGTTTGAGACGGTGGCGCGGGCGGGTGAGGTCGGCGCGGGGTTCGGGCCGGGGCGGGTGCGGATCGTGGGGCGGCACAAGCACTTCATTAATGCGTTCGGCGAGAACATCATCGTCGAGCACATCGAGCGGGCCGTGGCGCAGGCGGCGAGCGAGACGGGCGTCACGGTCGGCGAGTTCACGGCGGCGCCGGTGTATCCGAATGAGGGTGGGGGCGAGGGCGTGCGCACGCGAGCGGGGCTGGAACTGGCTGTGGAAATCGAGGGCGGTGCGGAAGGAGCGCAGCTCGCGGCCTTCCGGGACGCGTTCGACGAGGCGCTCAAGGCGCAGAACGTGGATTACACGACCAAGCGGAAGGACGGGGTGGGGATGGTCCGCCCGCGGGTGTCGGCGCTCGGGGTGGGGGCGTTTCACCGGTGGCTGGAGAGCCGCGGGAAGCTGGGCGGGCAGCACAAGTGCCCGCGGTGCGCGAATCACCGGGAGATCATCGAAGAGGTGAAGCGTGTGAGCCCGGCGTTGGCGGTGGTGGAGCCGTAGGCTTAGGGGTGTGCGGCTTCGGGGGGCGTGCCCGGGCAACGGGCGGGAGTCGAACGGGATGGGATCGCAAATTCTGACGACGGGCGTGCCCGGCGGGGCTCGGGCCGAGGGTGAGGCGCGTTCGGCGGGGGCGTCGGTCGCCCTCGCGGCGGCGTCGACGCTGGCGCAGTGCGGGGCGCTGGTGCGTTCGGCTTCGCCCGAGGCGTACGGCGCACCGTCGGCGATCCTGCCCGGCGGGACGATCGGCAAGCACGTGCGCCACACGGTGGACCACTACCGCGCGATCGTGGACCGCGAGGCGGGGGCGTGCATCGACTACGACCGTCGGGAGCGCGACGTGCCGATGGAGACCGAGCGGGAGGCCGCGATCGCGGAGATCGAGCAGCTGGTCGGCGTCGTGCGCGGGCTGGACGGCGCGGCGCTGGCGGCCCCGGTCCGCGTCCGCGTCATGCTCACCGGCGACGGGGGCGAGGCGGAGCTGGAGTCGACCGTGGGGCGAGAGATCGCGTTCGCCGCCCATCACGCGGTGCACCATCAGGCGATGCTCCGGGCGATCGCGGTCGAGCACGGGGTGGAAGCGCCGGCGGGCTTCGGCAAAGCGCCCAGCACGATGGAGTATGAGCGGTGCGCGCACGAGCGAGGCGGCTTCGGCCCGGGCGCGGGGCGGTAAGGAGCCGAGCGGTGTGCACGGTTTCGATCATCTCGTGGGGCCGGTCGGGGTACCGGCTCGTCCACAACCGCGACGAGCAGCGCCGGCGCTCGGCGGGGCGGCCGCCCGAGGCGCGCCGGGCCTCGGCGGCGGGCGTTTGCGTCACGATGCCGACCGACCCGGACAGCGGCGGGACATGGATCGGGACGAGCGAGCTCGGCACAACGCTCTGCGTGCTCAACGTGAACACCCCGGCGGGCGCGGGGCGGCCCGCGCCCGTGCGGTCTCGCGGGGTGCTGATCCCGGAACTGTTTGAGAATGACCCCGGGCTGTCGCCCGGCGAGCTCGGGGGGGCGGTGCTGCGGGTCGTCGGAGGAGAGGCGCGGCTGTCGGGGTTGGCGCCCTTCCGGGTGCTGGCGGTGGGGCGGGGAGAGGGCGGCCCGGCGGTGGCGTCGGCCCGGTGGGACGGGCTTCGGTTCGAGAGCGGGGTGGTGAGCGGCGGGGCGGCGGGGCTGTGCCGCCCGGTTTGTTTTGTGTCGAGCGGGCTGGGGGACGAGCTGGTGGAGCCGCGGGTGGCGCTGTTCGAGCGTCTCGTGGGGGCGTGTCCGACGGGGGCGGTGCAGGACGCGTTTCATCGGCACCGGTGGGCGGATCGCCCGGCTATCAGCGTGATGATGTCGCGCGAGCGGGCGCGGACGGTCGCGATCACGACGGTCGAGGCTGGGGACGGGGCACGCCCGTCGATGGCGTACGAGCCGGTGCCGGAGGCGGTCTCGGACGGGGCGAGCGGCGGTGGGTCGGCGGGGTGCGGCTCGCTCGGTGGGGCGCGGGCCGCTACAGTCCGCGACCATGCC
Source organism: Phycisphaerales bacterium (assembly GCA_007693785.1). Lineage (GTDB taxonomy): Bacteria > Planctomycetota > Phycisphaerae > Phycisphaerales > UBA1924 > RECY01. Next base: position 218,141 of record RECY01000021.1, read on the forward strand.
TGAAGACTCCTTTTTGAGCACCCTGCTGCCCGAGTCACTCCCGGCCCAGGTTCTGGTCAGCGCGGCCACCTTCGTGCTGATCGTGCACGTCGTCCTTCTCACCGTCGCCTACCTCATCTACCTCGAGCGGAAGATCTCCGCCTACATCCAGGACCGCATCGGGCCCAACCGCGTCGGGTTCGACTTCGGCCTGCCATGGCTCGCCTTTTTGAAAGGCTTCTGGGGCCTCGGGCAGCCGCTCGCCGACGGGCTCAAGTTCTTGCTGAAAGAGGACTACGCACCTTCGGGCGTCGATAAGGCGCTGTTCACGCTCGCGCCGCTGGTGGCGATCGTGCCGGCGCTGATCGGCTTCGCGATCATCCCGTGGGGCGGCGTGGTCAGCGTGCCCGACTTCGACATCCTCGGCTTCCCCATCGTCGGGGGCGACGTCACCGTCGCGGGCCTGGCTGTCAACGTCGGCGTGGTCTATCTCCTCGCGGTCGCCGGGCTCGGGGTCTACGGCGTGACGCTCGGCGGGTGGGCGTCCAACAGCAAGTTCTCGTTCCTCGGCGGGCTCCGGTGCACGGCTCAGATGATCTCCTACGAGCTGCCCTTGGGCATGAGCCTGCTCGCGGTGCTGCTCCTGACGGGGACGCTGATCCCGATGGGGATCATCCAGCACCAGTTCGAGCACGGGTGGCTGATTTTCGCGCAGCCGATCGCGGCGGTGGTGTTCTTCATCGCGATTTTGGCCGAGGCGAACCGGGCGCCGTTTGATAATGCGGAGGCCGAGCAGGAGCTGGTGGGCGGGTACCACACCGAGTACAGCTCGATGCGGTTCGCGTTGTTCTTCTTGGCCGAGTACGCGCACATGGTGACGAGCTGCGCGTTCTTCGCGCTCTTGTTCCTGGGCGGGTTCCAGGCGATCCCGTTCGTGAACGACCCGCTGACCAGCCCCGAGGCGACGGGCATCCTCGCGATGCTCGCCAAGTTCGCGGTCTTCTTCGGGAAGGTCGTTTTCCTGATCTGCTTCATGATGGTGATCCGGTGGAGCCTGCCGCGGCTTCGGTACGACCAGGTCATGATGCTCGGGTGGCAGAACGTCATCCCCCTGAGCTTGGCGGTGATCGTGATGACCAGCGTGATGGTCTACCTCGGGCAGATCGGCCTCGTCCCGATGCTGCTGGCGAACATCGGGCTGTTCCTGTTGCTCATGCTGATCCAGCCGCTGCTGCCCTCGACGACGGAGAACAAGCGGATCCCGCTCTACGGCTCGCGGTTCAACCCGATCGACCCGGCGAGCGTGCAGACAGCGCCGAGCGACCCCACGGCCCGTGAAGACCGCCCGGTGCAGGGGACGGCGCCGTCGATCGGGTGAAGGCGGCGGGCTGGGTGGTGACTGTGCGACGGCTTGGCGTTTTCGCCGAGCCGTTTTTGTGCGCGGGTTGGGTTGGGGAGGGAGAGAGAGGGGGGAGAGCCCCCTCCGCCTCGCTGCGCTCGGCACCTCCCCCGCCAGGAGCGGGGGAGGGCAGGGGAGACGGGTGAGGGAGCGTGTTAGCGGTCGACGCCGATGCCGAGCTTCTTGACCGTGATGCGGAGGCCGG
>RECY01000031.1 GCA_007693785.1 Phycisphaerales bacterium
GCTCGCCTTCCTCAGACGATATCTTGCCCTCATCGATCCGTCAGACACGCCCTAGGTGAAACACTCGAGACAGTTCTCGGCAAAGATCAAGCGGAAATAGCGTCGAAAATCCTCTCTGATAACCAAAATGACATCAAACAGCGAGTTGCCGCTGCCATAGCGGCGCATAAGAAAGTATTTCAAGCGAAGAACTCGATCGAGCAGGCAGCGGTCCAAAAAATCGCCGCTGATGAAGGCGACAAACTATCGCATCATGGTCACCATCGAGTGCAGTGCCCTTCATGCAAGTCTACTGGTTTGCTTCAAGGTGAGACGTTTGGCACCCCGCGTGTCTCTGATATAGACGGCCAAATCGTGGTAAAGCAATCGGTCGCACCGACGTCTTTCGCCTGCTCGGCTTGTGGACTCAAGCTCAGTGGGTACTCAGAACTCGCTGCCGCAATGCTTTCCGGACATTACACACGCACAACGACGTACTCACCAGAGGACTACTACGGGCTGGTTGACCCCGACACCCTCGATTACGAGGAATTGGCCATGAAATGGTTTCGTGAGCAGGAATCGGGATACGACAACGAGTGAGGCTCGTGCGTGGATAAAGTGATATCGGCACCTGCCCAGGTCACTGAATCTACTCAAATCGGGGTGAGAGGATTCGAACCTCCGACCTTCTGACCCCCAGTCAGACGCGCTAACCAAGCTGCGCTACACCCCGTAGCCCGGTAGGGTAGGCCGGTTCCGGGGGTTTGGCGAGGGGGGCGGGGCAGGCACCGGGAGCCAGGCACCGGGCACCGGGGGAGGGGAGGGGGGAGAGGGGGGAGCACGGGTTGGATCGGAATCCAAGCCGTGGCACCGGAGGGGGGGAGGCGGAGGGGGAGCCCGAGTCGGCGTGTTTCTGCGTCTGGTGCCTGGTCCCCGGCCCCTGATGCCTGCCGAAGGCCCCCGCGGGCGGATACCGTGCCCGCTATGGAGCGCATCCTCATCACGGGCGGGCGGGTCATTGACCCGGCGAGCGGGCTGGACGGCGTGGCGGACGTCGCGATCGCGGGCGGGCGCGTCGCGGCGGTCGGGCGCGGGCTGGACCGGTCGGCGGCGGGGCGGGTGATCGAGGCCGAGGGGCGGATCGTGTGCCCGGGGCTGATCGATCCGCACGTGCACCTGCGCGAGCCGGGGCAGACGCACAAGGAAGACATCGCGAGCGGGACTCGGGCGGCGATCGCGGGCGGGTTCACGACGGTCTGCTGCATGCCGAACACGAACCCGGCGATCGATACGCCGGAGATGGTGCTGCTGCTGCAGCACGCGATCGCGCGGACGGCGCGGAGCCGCGTGTTCGTCGTGGGAGCCGCGACGCAGGGGCGACAGGGTGAACGTCTGGCGGAGATCGGTCTGCTGGCGCAGGCCGGGGCGGTGGCGATCTCGGACGATGGGGACGCGGTGCCGACGTCGGGGGTGATGAACCGAGCCCTGGCGGCGTGCTCGGCGGCCGGCTTGGTCTTCATGCAGCACTGCCAGGACGCGACGCTGACCGGCTCGGCCCCGATGCACGCGGGGGAGGTGGCCCAGCGGCTCGGCGTGGCGGGTTGGGCGAGGGAAGCCGAGGAGATCATCGCGGAGCGCGACGTGCGACTCGTGCGCAAGCACGCCGGGGCGCGGTACCACGTGCAGCATATTTCGAGCGCGGGGACGATCGAGATCATCCGTCGTGCACGGGCCGACGGGCTGGCGGTGACGGGTGAGGCCTCCCCCCACCACCTGATCCTGACCCACGAGGCGTGTGCCGCCCACAGCCCGGACGGCGGCGGATGGTTCGGCGACCCGATGGCGAAGATGAACCCGCCGCTGCGGGAGCGGGCGGACGTCGAGGCCCTCCGCGACGGCGTCGCGGACGGGACGATCACGATCCTCGCGACCGACCACGCGCCGCACGCGGGCGACGAGAAGGGGCTGCCCTTTGAGGAAGCGCCGTTCGGGATCATCGGGCTGGAGACAGCGCTGGCGCTCTACGCCGAGGCGCTGGTGGGGAGCGGGCGGATCGGGTGGGGGCGGCTGATTGAGCTGATGACGGCAGAGCCGGCGAGGCTGTGCGGGCTGGACCGCCTCGGCCTCGGCTCGCTGGCGGTCGGCTCGGCGGGGGACGTGACGATCATCGACCCGGAGCTGTCGTGGACGGTGTCGGCAGCGGATTTGAAGGGTAAGAGCCGGAACACGCCGTTCCTGGGGCGGGCGATGATCGGAAAGCCTGTGGGGACGATCGTGGGCGGGCGGGTGATGCTGGACCCGGCGTCGGGGGAACTCGCGGATGAGGCGGCGCTGGCGGGGGTGGTCGCGGTCTGAAAGACGTTGTGGCACCGGAGTGTGAGGGACCGCTCCCTGACGGTCGCGGCTCGTGGGGAGGGGTGACCCCTAGAATCGGCTTCTCACCGGCTCGCACATTTCTGTTGAAAGGGAGACACGGATGGCTATCCGCATCGGGATCAACGGCTTCGGACGCATCGGGCGGCTCTTCTACCGGATCGCCACCCAGCACGGCGGGTTCGAGATCGTGGGCGTCAACGACCTCGTCCCGGCCGACAACCTGGCGTACCTGCTCAAGTATGACACCATGCACGGGCGCTTCCGCGTCGATTGCAAACCGGCCGAGGTGAGCGCGACCGAGGACAGCTTCACGGTCAACGGGTTCACGACCAAGACCATGGCGGTGCGCGATCCGGCGGAACTGCCCTGGAAGAGCATGGGCGTGGACTACGTGCTCGAGTCGACCGGCCTGTTCACCGGGGGCGAGGACGCGAAGAAGCACATCGCCGGCGGCGGGGCGAAGCGGGTGCTCATCAGCGCCCCGACCAAGACGCCCGAGAGCGTCAAGACGCTCGCCTACAAGGTCAACCACGAGCAGTACGACCCGAAGACCGACACCGTGATCAGCAACGCGAGCTGCACGACCAACTGCCTCGCGCCGGTCGCGAAGGTCATCAACGACGAGTTCGGGCTGGAAGAGGGGCTGATGACGACCGTCCACGCGGCGACGGCGACGCAGCCGACGCAGGACGGGCCGAGCAAGAAGGACTGGCGCGGCGGGCGCAACGCCTACCAGAACATCATCCCGGCGAGCACGGGCGCCGCGAAGGCCGTCACGCTCTGCATCCCGGACCTGAAGGGCAAGCTGACGGGCATGGCGTTCCGCGTGCCGACGGCCGACGTGTCGTGCGTCGACCTCACCTTCCGCACGAGCAAGGCGACGAGCCTGGACGCGATCCACGGCGCGATGAAGGCGGCGGCCGAGGGCCCGATGAAGGGTGTGCTGGCGTACACCGAGGAAGAGGTCGTTTCGAGCGATTTCATCGGCGACCCGCACAGCTCGATCTACGACGCCAAAGCGTGCATCGGGCTGAACGACCGGTTCTTCAAGGTGGTGAGCTGGTACGACAACGAGGCCGGGTACGCCGCCCGTTGCGTGGACATGCTCGCGATGATGGCCGAGAAGGACGGCGTGAAGTAAGCGGCGGCGATCACGCGGCGATCCGCCTCTGTCCGTATGTGTCCAAACGACACGCCCGCCGCGTTGCACAGCAACGCGGCGGGCGTGTTTTCATGCGGCTTGGGGGCTTGTGCGGGGCTCAGTCGCAGTCGAGCCAGAGCCCGATGAAGTAGTTGAGGTCCGCGGTCGTGACGAGCCCGTCGGGCACGCCGTCGAGCGCCGGCCCGGTCAGGTCGGCCGCGGGATCGTTGTCGATCCAGAGGCCGATGTAGTAGTTGAGGTCCGCGGTCGTGACGAGCCCGTCGGGGAGGCCGTCGAGCGCGGGGCCGGTGACGTCGGCCGGGCAGACCTGGTAATAGACCTTGTACTCGTGGACGCCGGGCGTGCCGTTCTCTTCGAACGCGACAAGCGTGAGGCGGTTCTCCCCGGGCTGCCAGCCGGCGAGGTTGGTGCGGAAGAGCTTGCGATCGCGCTGGAGGGTGATGTTCAGCCCGCTCGCGGCGGTCACCGGGTCGGCCGCCTCGGGCAGGTTAACCAGCATGTGGACGCGGCGCACCGTGCGATCCTCGGCTTCTGCAAAGAACTGCGCGATCGGCGCGGTGATGATCTGGTTGTCGCCCCCGACCAGGCTGACCTCCGGCGGGAGGCGATCGATGTAGACCACTTGACGCAGCTCCCGGAAGAGCGGGTCGTCCCCAGCGTTCCGCTGCTTCAGGACGGCAACGGTGATGTAGTTCAGGCCCTCGTCGAGGCGGGTCGCGTCGATCTCCTGCACGTAGAGCCCCGCGCCGCCGCCGGCGAGCGGATCGTTCACGGTCGTGAAGGTATCGAAGCCCTGCAGCGTTTCGCCCCAGGCGTAGTCGGCCTGCCCGCTGCCGTTCCAGTCCTCGAACCCCGCGTTGATGCGGAACGCGGCGTCGACGTCGATGCTGCTCGCGTCGGTCGCGAGGCCCTGGGCCGTTTCGACCCGGATCTCGAACGTGTCGCTCGAGATGACCGGGATCGAGGTGAGACGGTTGGTCGCGGGGTTGGCGCTCGGATTGGTCACGAGCCCACCGGGGATGCTGCCGGTAACTTCGGTCAGCGTGAGCGTCGCCTCGGGGAGCGCCTCGCCGTAGACGAGGTAGCCGCGGTGGTGCTCGCCGCCGGCGTTCGTGTTGTTGGGCACGACCAACTGCACCTGCCCGCCCGGGCCGACCTGGATCTGCTGCGGGATGGTGCCGCCGGGGTTGACCTGCGGATCGGCGGCGTTGCCGGTGAGCTCGACGAGTCGCGTGCCGGCGGGGTAGCCGGTGTTGACGTTGAGCGTCACCTGCCCGGGGTCGTAGCGGTCGTTGACCGCGACGAGGACGTTCGCCCGCCCGTTGCCTGGGGTGCGCCGCTCGAAAACGAGCACGTCGCTGACGTTGCCGTTGAGCGGGATGAACCAGCCGCGACCGTACTCGTTGCGGAGGCGGACGAGGCTGGTCATGACGTCGTCGGGCTCGCCGGTGTTCGGGTTCCAGCCGAGCGCGGTCGAGGTGCCCTCTCGCGGGAAGAAGCCGAAGGACCGAGCGGCCCCGCGCGCGTTGTGATAGACGATCGTCTCACCCGTGCGCATGAGCAGGTAGGCGTGGACGAAGTAGCCCATCTGCTTTTCGGTGGGGAGCGGTGGCATGCTGTTGCCGTCGCCGACGGTGCCGTTGTCGTGGCTGAAGGCATGGAAGACGCCGAGCGAGCCGTTGTTGAACCCGTCGTCGATGAGGTCGATGTGCCCGCCGCCGGCGTTGTAGAGCGCGTCGGCCCAAGTGCCGAAGCCGTTGGCGTTGATCAGGTTTCGCAGGGCGCCCGCGCCGGCGAGGTCGAGGGTGTCGCGGTTGCCGAAGCTGTCGCCCGGGCGGTTCTGCCCGGTGACGCGACGGACATAGTTATCGAACACTTCCTGGTTGCCGGCCGTGCTCTCGCCGAAGCTGAAGGGCGTCGCCATCTGCCCGTCCGGGCGCTCCCAACGCATGTAGACGCTGGAATCCCAGATGTTGTCCCAGAACCAGCTCGGGATGTGCTTGGCGGCGTCGAGGCGGAAGCCGTCGACCTTCTGCACCTCCAGCATCCATCGCGTCCACCGCTCGAGATACCCCGTCGCGTTCTCCGTGATCGGGTCGCCCTGCATCGGCTCGCCGAGGTTGAAGGGGTGGAAGTTGCTGACGAAGGTCCCGGGGTTGCGGAACGTGCCGGGGTTGACGATCTCCTGAGCCGCGAGGTCGAGATCCGGGTAGAAGCGGAAGTTGGCGGGGTTCGGGCGGTTGTAGATCGTGCCGGAGGGGATGTTGTCCGGGTCGCCCGCTTGGACGGGCTGCCGGACGAAGAAGTTGTTGCTCGCCTGATCGATGTCGATGAGCGCGACGAGGTCGCCTCGCAGCGTGTCGTAACGAGGCCCCCCGGGGTTTTCTGATTGCAGGAACCCGCCCGCGACGCCGGCGTGGAAGTCGCCCCAGTTCGCGACCGACAGCTTAAAGGGAAGGTTGATCGGGCCCATCCAGAAGCCGGGGTAGCCCCCCCGCTGCTGGAAGTCGCCGCCGGTCTGGCGCCCGGAGTTATGGTTCATGATGATGTCGACGTAGACCAGCCCGCCCGCGCGCTGGAGCTCGTCACGAGCGGCGGCCCAGAAGGCCTCGGTGCCGTAGAGCGTCTGCGCATCGGGCGAGCCGAGGTCGAAGCGGTCGAACGGGTCGTAGCCGGGGCTGGCGGGGTCGAAGGTCTTGGAGATGGGGGGGAGCCAGACAGCGCCGTACCCGCCCATGAAGAAGTCCGGGACCTTGCGTTCCATATCGACCCAGCGTTGCTCGAACCACTGGAGGATGACGCCGGGGCTCTCTTCCCACTGCGCCGACGCCGGCGTCGCGAGCCCGCCGGAGAGGGCGAGCAAAGCCGCCGCGGCCCAGCCGCCCGCCGATCGCCCGCGCCTGGTGTGCATCCGCTGAGGGGCCCGCATCGTGTCCGTGATCCGCATGGCTGCTCTTGCTCCGTTTCGTGCTGCCGATCGCCCGTGCCGCCCCGACTTCGGGCGTCAGCATGGGCCTGCCAGTATGTGATCCCGCCCGGAACGTCAGCGCGGGAGAATCAAGTGTACACCAATTCCCTCAAAAAGGGCTTCCCAAAACCCTCTGAGGCGTCCGACCTACCGGAGATTTTCGCGCTCAGTATGCCACAATTCCGCCCAAGTTTCGAGCAAGATCTCCCCGGAACACGTGGATTTTCGCTGGACGGGCCCTGTTCCCGTGATTCTGAGGTGTTTGAGGCCACTGCTGCTTCATTATTCGGGGCCCGGAGGCCGTCGGATCGAGCCTTGGCGCTTTCTCGGACTTGCAGACGCTCGCTCCAGCCCGAATACTGCCCCCGCCGGGGCGATGTGCCCGTGCCGACCGGAGTGCCCATGACCATGTTGAACCAGGAGAAGCCGATGCCGGGTCGCCCGAATGCTCGCCGTACCCCCCGCTGCTGTGGGGTGTTTGCCCGTCGCGTGTCGGTCTTGAGCGTGCTTGCCTTGACGATGGCCTCGGGCTTGGCGGAAGCCCAGGTGGCGCTCCGCCTTGACCGGGGCGTGCAGCGATTCGACCACTCCGCCGAGGCGCGTGAGAACGCGCTCCCGAGCATCTCCTTCATCGAGCCGGAACGTCGCGAGCGGGGCGAGGCGGTGACCGAAGGCGGGTGGGCGGTGCGCCCGGAATTCTCGACCGACGACGACGGGCGCTACGTCGCCCGGATCCCCCTCCAGGCCGGCACGAGTCTCTACGGCACCGGCGAGGTCCCTGGGCAGCTGCTCCGCAACGGACGCGTCACCGAAACCTGGAACACCGACGCCTACGCGTACAACAACAACTCGCTCAGCCTGTACCAGTCGCACCCCTACGTGCTCGCGGTGCGGGCCGACGGCACCGCGTTCGGCGTTATCGCCGACACGACCTACCGATGCCGAATCGAGACGCGGGACGACGCGATCGTCTTCGCGGCCGAGGGGCGCGCGTTCCCCCTGATCGTCATCGACGGCGCGACGCCGCAGGAAGTCACGAGCAAGCTCGCGGAGCTCACCGGCTATATGCCGATGCCGCCCAAGTGGGCGATCGGCTACCACCAGTGCCGGTACAGCTACTACCCGGAGTCGGTCGTGCGCGAGCTGGCCGAGGGCTTCCGCAAGCGGAACATCCCGTGCGACGTGATCTGGATGGACATCGACTACATGGACGGCTTCCGCACGTTCACGTTCTCGGATGAGCACTTCCCGGATCCCAAGGGCCTCAACGACTGGCTGCTGAGCAAGGGCTTCCACAACGTCTGGATGATCAACCCGGGCGTGAAGGACGAGGAGGGCTACTTCGTCCGCGATCAGCTCGTCGAGGGCGACCACGCGGTGAAGCGAGCCGACGGAAGCACGTTCCGCGGCGAGGTCTGGCCTGGCCCCTGCCTCTTCCCGGACTTCACGCGCCGCGAGACGCGCGAGTGGTGGGCGACGCTCTACCAGGATTTCATCGCGCAGAACGTCACCGGCGTCTGGAACGACATGAACGAGCCGGCGATCTTCAACGTCGAGAGCAAGACGATGCCGGAGGACAACGTCCACCGCGCCGACGAAGCGCTCGGTGGCGAGGGCAACCACCAGCGGTATCACAACATCTACGGGATGCAGATGGTGAGCGCGTCGCGCGACGGCATCCAGGCGGCCGCGCCCGACCGGCGCGTCTTCGTTCTGAGCCGGGCCAACTTCCTCGGCGGGCACCGGTACGCCGCGACGTGGTCGGGGGACAACGTCGCCGACTGGGACCATCTGGAGTGGTCGGTCTCGATGACGCTGAACCTGGGGCTGAGCGGGCAGCCGTTCAACGGGCCGGACATCGGCGGGTTCGCGGGCAACGGGACGGCGGAGATGTTCCGCCGCTGGATGGCGGTCGGCGCCATGATGCCGTTCGCGCGCGGGCACACGGGCAAGGGGAACATCGACAAGGAGCCGTGGTCGTTCGGGGCGGAGGTCGAGGCAACGAGCCGGCGTGCGCTCGAGCGCCGGTACGTCATGCTGCCCTACTTCTACACGCTCTTCCGCGAGGCGGCGACGACGGGGCTGCCGGTGATGCGCCCGGTCTTCTTTGCGGATCCCGCGGATCCGGCGCTGCGCTCCGAGGACGACGCGTTCCTGCTCGGCTCGGGCGTGCTGGTGGTGCCGTTCATGACGCCGGAGGCCGACCGCGTCTTCGCGTTGCCCAAGGGTGACTGGCGACGGTTCGATTTCGCCCACAAGATCGACGGCGACTCGGAGGACGAGTATCTGCCGGAGATGTACCTGAAAGCCGGCTCGATCCTGCCGACGGGCCCGGTGAAGCAGTACGTCGGGGAGAGGCCGCTGGACGAGTTGACGCTAATCGTGGCCCTCGACAACAACGGGCGGGCCTCCGGGACGCTCTATGAGGACGACGGCGACGGGCACGCGTACCGCGAGGGCGGGTTCCGCCTGACCGAGTTCCGCGCCAGCCTCGTCGGCGACATCGTGACCGTCACCAGCCGCGTCGCCGAGGGCGACTGGGCCCCGGCCGAGCGGCGCGTCCACGTGCGCATCATCCACGAGGACGGGCGGGTGACGACGGGCACGGAGCGCAGCAACCGACCGATCCGGATCGAGCTCCGCGACTGAGCCCTGCTCGTCGTGGGCGAGCCCATTTTAAGGCATCCGGAAGCACATCGCGTACTGCGTGCCGTAGAGCGGGTAGACGACCTCGCACCGGTAGATCCGGAAGTCGTCCGGCGCGAGCCCGAGGCGCGCCATCGCCTCCCGCATCATCGCGCCGTAGCGACGGAGCCTTGGTGCGGGCAGCGCCGCGTCGGCGTGCTCGCCCCGCTGGACGCGGGCCCCGAGTTCGATCCGGTCGGGCGCACGCTCTTCGATCGCCTGCTCGTCCACCGGGCCGTGCGGCACCGTGCGGAACGTCTCCATCCGGACGTCCGCCCCGCGCCACACGTCGCGGTGTACGAGCACATCGAAGTGCAGGTGCTTCGCCGGCGTCGCGATGACCGACGAGATCATCGCCAGACGCCCAGCGCCCGGGACCTCCTCAGCCGGATCGGCGTACGCGTCGGCGATGCGCTCGCCGAAGAAGAACGTGCAGGACGAGCGGAGCGCGACCTCGTGCTCGACCAGGCGGTGGACGTGCCGACGCCCGCTGTGGCTCGCCTCGAAGCTCGGGGTCGGGTGCGAGCAATACTCGCTAAGCAGCGTGCTCGGCCCGCGTCCCTCGGTCGGCACGCCGTCGAGCGTCCGAGCGAGCGGGGCGCCCCCCGCCGTGCGTCCGTACCCGCTGGTCATGAACCACGCCCCCGTCCGATGACGCTGCAACCCGTCGAAGCCGGAGACCTGCGCGAGCTCGCAGCGCCCGGGGGTCGGGCTCGGGAACAGGATCAACGCGGTGAGCATGACCTCTGCCGAGTAGCCGATGAGGTTGGACATCGACTTGTGGACCGACTGCGCGTTCGTGCGCACGACCGAGGCGCGGGCCTCGGGCGCCAGGTCCCCCACCATCGCGTGCAGCGCATCGCGGCTGATGTTCTCCAGGCGCAGGAACGCCTCGTAGTCCCCGATGCGCCCCAGGCTCCGCTCCACCGCCGCCTCGTCCGCCCCCGTTTTCTTCGCCGCCTTGACCAGTTCGCGCAAGCCCGAAGGGCCCGGCAGGAAGTACAGGGTCGACGGGAGGTGGTTCGACTCGATCGCGCGCGTCACGCGGGAGCGAAGAGTGGGATTGATCGGCAGAACCGCGCGACCGGAAACCGGACGACCCGCCTCGCGCGCGGGCGCGTCTGAAGAGCGGGCTTGGTCGCCCTGGGTGACGCGGGGATCCAAAAGCTCTCGCAACGCCTCGCAAAGCGGCTCCACGACCCGCCCGGCGTCGGTCAAAAATCCGGGTTGCTCCGACGCCTGATGCATACGAGACCCCTCGCGAACGCTTCCCGCTCGCAAGCCCAAAACCCACCCGCAACACGCCCGCCAAACCCCCAATGTCATCACTGTATCAAAGCAGGCAGACGCCGTGAAGAAAATTTCCCGGAAACTTTCCCGGAAAGCTTGGAGCGGGGCTCGGATTCCGGTATGGTGCCCAAGCCGGGACGACCGGCGCGGGCGCTAGAACGGGCTCGTCGGCATCGGGTGCCGACCAAGAGAGCTCAAGGCAAGCACCAGTCCGCGCCAGTTCCCATCGGAGAAGGAAGAGACGATGCAGACACGTCATCAAGTCGTACAGGCGTTGGTCGCGGGCGCAGGGCTGGGCCTCGCGCTCGCGGCGGGATCCGCGATCGCCGCCCCGGCGTTCATCCCGCTCGGGCACCTCGCGGGCGGAGATTTCAGCGAGGCGACATCGGTGTCCGACGACGGGCGGTTCGTCAGCGGCAACGCGATCGACGCGAGCGACAACCTCGTCCCGGTGATCTGGGACGGCACCACCGCGAACCTGCTGGCGGTGCCCGCGGGCTTCGACGGGGCATATGTCAACGCGATCTCGGGCGACGGGCAGCACGCCGTGGCCCTCGGGCTTGGGCCGGGCGGCTTCCAAGGCATCCGCTGGGACGCCTCGGGCACGCCGACCGTCCTCCCAACCAACCCGATGACCTTCAGCAGCTTGAACGCGATCAACTACGACGGCACCGTCGCGGGCGGGTTCGTGAATCAGTCGTTCATGGGCGGGTCGGACGCCGTCATCTGGACCGCCGCCGGCGGGCTCCAGAACATCGGTGTCATGGCGGGCGGGAACGAGGCCAGCTTCACCGACGTGACGAACGACGGCTCGCGCTTTGTCGGCTATGCCCACGACCCCGTCCGACGCCCGATCGCGTGGGACGCGACCAACGGCTTCCAGGTGCTCGCCAGCGCCCCCGGGAGCAACGGCGCCGGCATCGCGATCGACATCGCCGCCGACGGGAGCGCGATCGCGGGCGCCCTGGACTTCGACGGCGTCCCGCGTCCGGCCTTCTGGGACAGCGACGGCACCGCGAACGTGCTGGCGCTCTGGAGCGGGTACGCCGCCGGCGAGGCGATCGGCGTGATCAACGGCGGCTCGCTCGTCATCGGCAACTGGCGCGAGGACGAGTTCGCCGATAATCTCCGCTCGCTCGCGTTCGTCTGGGACGCCGATAGCGGCAGCCGCCCGCTGCAGGACGTGCTCATCAACGATTACGGGATCGATCTCACCGGGTGGACGCTGAACACCGTCTCCCACGTCACGCCCGACGGGCTCACGATCGTCGGCGCTGGGCTCAACCCCTTTGGCGAGCTCGAGGCGTTTAAGGTCGTCATTCCCGCCCCCGCCGGTTTCGCGGCCTTCACGCTCGCCGGTCTCGGCGCCCTCGCCCGACGCCGTCGCTGAGCGAGATCGGCGTTCGCGTCGCACCCGCCGGACCCATCAGAGGCCGCTGGGACGAGGCTTTTCGCCCGTTCCAGCGGCTTTTTCGCGCGCACCGCCCCGCTTAGAATCACCCGATGCCGATCAAGCCGGACCAGGACGAGATTCGGGCAACGCCGCTGCCCGCGGAGGTGGCCGCCGCCAACCGGGCGACCGGAGAGGGGCGACGCTTCCAGATCGTCAGCCCCTTCCAGCCGACCGGCGATCAGCCTCAGGCGATCGAGCAGCTCGTCGAGCGCATCAACGCCCGGCGCGGGGCCTCGGTCCTGCTCGGCGCGACCGGCACGGGCAAGACCTTCACCATGGCGAACGTCATCGCCCGCGTGAACAAGCCCACGCTCATCATCAGCCACAACAAGACCCTCGCGGCCCAGCTCTTCGAGGAGCTCCGCGAGTTCTTCCCGCACAACAGCGTCAACTACTTCGTCAGCTACTACGACTACTACCAGCCCGAGGCGTACATCCCGGGGCGGGACATCTACATCGAAAAGGACGCGAGCCGCAACGACGACCTCGACCAGCTGCGTCTGGCCGCGACGAGCAACATCCTCACGCGGCGCGACACCGTCGTCGTCGCGAGCGTGAGCTGCATCTTCGGCCTCGGCTCGCCCGAGGCGTACGGGCAGAAGGTCATGACCGTCACCCGCGGCTCCAGCATCCAGCGGCGCGATTTCTTCCTCGCCCTTAACGACATGCAGTACGCGCGGGCCGAAATCGACTTCAAACGCGGCTCCTACCGCGTCCGCGGCGACGCGATCGAGGTCTGGCCCGCGTACGAGAAATTCGCCGTCCGTATTGAACTCTTCGGCGACGAGATCGAACGCGTCGACCTGGTCAACCCGACCAGCGGCGAGCTATTGGCCGAGGAAAAGCAGTTCTTTCTGTTCCCGGCGAAGCACTACGTCATGCCCGAGGACCGGATGCAGACCGCCCTCGACTCGATCAGCAAAGAGCTCGACGACCGCGTGATGCAGCTGCGCTCGGAGGGCAAGCTGCTGGAGGCGCAGCGCCTGCTGGCGCGCACGAAGCACGATCTGGAGATGATCGAGGAGGTCGGCTTCTGCAGCGGAATCGAGAACTACTCAAGGTTCATGGATGGGCGTGCGCCGGGTGAGCGTCCGTTTACGCTGATGGACTATTTCGATTACGCGCCGCCGGAGGGGGCCGACGGGATCGGGTTCGTGCGCGCCCCGGAGGAGGGCGACTTCGCGCGCAACCCCGGCGAAGCGGCGGCCCGCAAGATCCGCGCCAACCACGGGGACTGGCTCCTGCTCATCGACGAGAGCCACGTGACGATGCCGCAGGTCCGCGCCATGTTCAACGGCGACCGGCAGCGCAAGGAAGTCCTCGTCGAGCACGGCTTCCGCCTGCCCAGCGCGCTCGACAACCGCCCGCTCCGGTTCGAGGAGTTCGAGAGCATGGTGCCGGAAGTGGTCTACGTCTCCGCGACGCCCGGCCCCTACGAGCTCGAACGCGCCGGCGGCGAGATCGTCGAGCAGGTCATCCGCCCCACCGGGCTCATCGACCCGCCGATCGAAATCCGCCCGGCGAAGGGGCAGGTGGCGGACCTCCTGGCGGCCTGCAAGCTACGGGCCGAGCGCGGCGAGCGCGTGCTCGTCACCGCGCTCACCAAACGCCTCTGCGAAGACCTGACCAACTATCTCGACGAGCAGGGGCTGAAAGTCCGCTACCTGCACTCGGAGATCGAAACGCTCGAGCGGCTCGAGATCCTGACCGACCTGCGATCGGGCGCATTCGACGTGCTCGTGGGCGTCAACCTGCTGCGCGAGGGGCTCGACCTGCCCGAGGTCACGCTCGTCTGCATCCTCGACGCGGACAAGGAGGGCTTCCTGCGTTCGGCGACGAGCCTGATCCAGCAGATGGGGCGGGCGGCGAGGAACGCCGGGAGCGTGGTGTACATGTACGCCGACGCGATGACGCCCTCGATGCGGGCCGCGATCGAAGAAACCGAGCGTCGGCGCGCCAAGCAAGTCGCCTACAACGAGCAGCACGGCGTCACGCCGACGACGGTCGTCAAGGCGATCCGCAAGGGGATTCAGGCCGAGCTCAGCGCCCGGCGCACGGCCCGCGAAGCGGTGCAGGGCAGCGAGCCCGTCTTCGACGCGCGGGAGCTGGTCGAGACGCTGACGACGGAGATGCTCGGGGCGGCCGAGGAGATGCAGTTCGAGAAGGCCGCCCTGCTCCGCGACCAGGTGCAGCACCTGAAGCAGTTGGTGGACGCCGCTGAGCCGGAGACGTCGGTGCTGATCAAGCGGAGCGAACTGGAGGCGGTGCTGAGCGGCAAGGGGCGGCGTCGGAAGGCCGGGGCGCCGGGGACCAAGGCCGGGAAGAAGCGCCGGAAGCCGGGCGGGCGCTAAGGTTCCTGGTGGCACAGCTCTCCGAGCTGTGTTGATCCGTATCACAGCTCTCCGGGCGGTGTGGATCTGTTTGTCAGCATGAACCACAGAACACAGCTCGGAGAGCTGTGCCACCTCAGATGCTTCGCGACCTTGGAGCGTGCATTGGCGAACCAACCCCGGATCCCGAGCCAGCCCCCGAGCGAGCGCCGGGCGTTCCTGCGCCGTCTGTCGATCTACCTCTTCGGCGTCGCGCTCGGGTTCGTCCTGCTCGGGCTCTTCGGGCGGGCCCGTCAAGCGTCCATGCCTCCGCCGCCCCCGGGGCAGGCCCAGCCCGATGGGCAAAACACCCCGACGCACCCGAGCGAAGCCCCGTAATCACGCTCGGGGCAGGTCCGGCGGAGCGCCTCGCCAAGCGCCGTCTCTTTGCATTTGCCATAAGCCACGGCTCGGAGGGCCCTGCCACCACGGATACCATTCCCGCTCGCGACGGCGGCAGGGGTGACGCCGAAGGCACGGGGCACGGAGGTCCGGCGGCATGGGCAAGCGGAAATCGAAATCAGACGCCTCCAACGGCGTCGCGGTCGCACGGACACCCTCCAAACGCGAGAAGCCGCGAACGCCGATCGAGGTGCCGGTTTCGCCCTCGCCCCGGAAAGCCGGGCGCGACGCCGACGCGCGGATGATCCGCGTCCGCGGCGCCAAAGAGCACAACCTCAAGAACATCGACGTCGACATCCCGCGCGATCGCCTCGTCGTCATCACCGGGCTCAGCGGCTCCGGCAAGAGCTCGCTCGCCTTCGACACGATCTTCGCCGAGGGGCAGCGCAAGTACATGGAGTCGCTGTCGGCCTACGCCCGCCAGTTCCTCGACCAGCTCAAGAAGCCCGACGTCGAAGAGGTCGAGGGCATCCCGCCGACGATCGCGATCGAGCAGCGTTCGAGTTCGCACAACCCGCGTTCGACCGTCGCGACGACGACGGAGATCTACGACTACCTGCGTCTGCTGTTCGCCCGGTGCGGGAAGCCCGTGAGCTGGGCCGTGACGAAGGCGAAGAAGGACGGGACGGTGCTGGAACGCTCCGGGCGAGCGATCACCGCGAGCAGCGCGAGCCAGATCGTGGACGCCGTGATGCAGTGGGCGGAGGGGACGCGCCTGATGGTGCTCGCCCCGGTCGTGCGTGGGAAGAAGGGCTTTCACAAGGATGTCATGGAGTCGCTGCATCAGCAGGGCTGGGGGCGGGCGCGCGTCAACGGCACGGTGCATGACCTGCGCGACGTGCTCGCCAAAGGGGGCGAGAACCCGCTGGATCTCGGGCGGTATCACAAGCACGACGTGGACGCGGTGATCGACCGCGTGGTGCTCAAGCCCGACGCGCGCCAGCGCCTGGCCGAGAGCGTGGAGAGCGCGCTGCGCATGGCCGACGGGGCCGTCGTGCTGAGCGTGAACGACCCCGACGACACCAGCAAGTGGACGGACCACGCCTTCAGCGAGAAGTTCGCGGACCCGGAGCACCCGGAGATCGCGCTCGCGGAGCTCAGCCCGCGCCTGTTCAGCTTCAACTCCCCGTTCGGCGCCTGCCCGACGTGCCACGGGCTCGGGTCGATCCTCGAGTTCGACGAGGAACTCGTCGCCCCCGACCCCGAGCGCACGCTCCACCGCGGCGGCATCGCGCCGTGGAAGAAGAACGGCCCCGGCGGCATGATCTACCCGCGTCTGCTCCGACGCTGGGCGCGCGCGATGGGCGTCGATATGCACACCCCCGTCAGCGATCTCGACGAGGAGACCTACCGCATCCTCCTCCACGGCGCGACCCCCGAGGACGGCGTCGCCTGGGACGGCGTTCTCCCCATGCTCCAGGCGTGGTTCGACAAAACCGAGTCGACCTGGGCGAAGGACCACCTGCACCAGTTCCAGTCCGAGCGCACCTGCCCCGACTGCTGCGGCGACCGCCTCCGCGTCGAGGCGTTGCACGTGCTGATCGAGAGCGGGCACAAAGCCGACACCGCCAAGGCGTTCAGCACCAACGTCATCGGGCGTGCGCACACCGACGGCTCGCAGCTCAACATCAGCGAGCTGAGCCGCCTGAACATCACCGACGCGATCCGCTTCGTCGAAAAGCTCAAGCTCAGCAAGGAACAGCTCGTCATCGCCGAGCCGATCGTGCGCGAGGTCGGCAACCGCCTCCGCTTCCTCGCCTCGGTGGGGCTCGAGTACCTCAGCCTCGACCGGCGCACCGCGACCCTCTCCGGCGGCGAGGCCCAGCGCATCCGACTCGCGACCCAGGTCGGCTCCGGGCTCGTCGGCGCGTGCTACGTGCTCGATGAGCCGACGATCGGGCTGCACCAGCGCGATAACGACCGGCTCATCGCGACGCTGCGCCACCTGACCGACATCGGCAATACCGTGATCGTCGTCGAGCACGACGAGGACATGATTCGGGCCGCCGACCACCTGCTCGACATCGGCCCGGGCCCAGGGGTCCACGGCGGGCGCGTCGTCAGCCAGGGCACCGTCGACCAGGTCACGGCCGACACGAACAGCCTCACCGGCGACTACCTCTCCCGACGCCGGACGATCGACACGCCCGAAACCCGGCGCGTGCTGAGCGAGAAGCAAGCGATCGTCGTGAAGGGTGCGAAGGCGAACAACCTCAAGGGCATCGACGCCGCGTTCCCGACCGGCGGGTTCATCTGCGTCACCGGCGTCAGCGGCTCCGGCAAGTCGACGCTCGTGAACGACATCCTGCTCAAGGCCGTCCGGCGCGAGCTGCTCGGCTCCAAGGACAAGCCCGGCGCGCACACCCGCGTCAACGGCATCACCCGCGTCGACCGCGTCATCGAGGTCGATCAGTCGCCCATCGGGCGCACGCCGCGGAGCAACCCCGCGACCTACACCAACGTCTTCGACGAGGTCCGCAAGGTCTTCACCGCGACCAAGGAAGCCAAGATCCGCGGGTACAAGCCCGGGCGGTTCAGCTTCAACGTCACGAGCCAGGCCGGCGGCGGGCGCTGCGAGGCCTGCCAGGGCCAAGGCACCAAACGCATCGAGATGCACTTCCTCCCGGACGTCTTCGTCGAGTGCGAGGTCTGCAACGGCGCCCGCTACAACCGCGAGACGCTCGAGGTCACCTACCGCGGCAGGAGCATCGCCCAGGTCCTAGACATGACCGTCGAGGACGCCTGCGGCTTCTTCGAGAACCACCCCAAGATCCTGCGATTCGTCGAGTGCCTCCGCGACGTCGGGCTCGACTACATCACCCTCGGGCAGCCCTCCACCACCCTCTCCGGCGGCGAGGCCCAGCGCATCAAGCTCGCGACCGAGCTCGGCAAGGGCGTCCGCCCCGACGGCACCGGCACCGGCGAGCACACCCTCTACATCCTCGACGAGCCCACCACCGGGCTCCACTTCGAGGACATCCGACGCCTGCTCACCGTCCTCCAACGCCTCGTCGACGCCGGCAACACCCTCGTCGTCATCGAGCACAACCTCGACGTCATCAAGTGCGCCGACTGGCTCATCGACCTCGGCCCCGAAGGCGGCGACGGCGGCGGCACGATCGTGGCCAAAGGCACGCCGGAAGACGTCGCGGTGAACAAGGCGAGCCACACGGGGCGGTATTTGAAAGCGATGCTCGGCTAACTACATCCGGCGTGGCACGGGCGTCCCGCCCGTGCAGACCTTCTGACGTGCTTTCGCACAGGCGGGACGCCCGTGCCACGCCGGATGGCTCGAACTACGCCCCCATTTCCGCCACCATCTTCGACCCGTACCACCCGTGCACCGTCCACGCCGGCCCTTCGGGCAGCATCTCCCGAGCCGCGGCTTCGGCTTCCGCGTCGAGCCAGATCAGGAGCAGGTCCGTGCCGTCCGCTCCCGCCCCGTGCAGGCGACCGGCGATCGGGACGCCGGCGGCTCGGCTCGCGGCGCCCCCCGCAGCTTCGTCCCACGGGGCCGAGGCGAAGTAGTACCTCCGCCCCTCCCACGCGTCCGGCACGTCCGGATCGGCCAGGCGACGGGCCTCGTCTTCCTTCTCCAGGCGCGGCAGGTCCGTCAGCGGGCGGTCGGTGGTGAAGCGGTGGGCGGTCATCGTGAAGACGCCCATCTCGGCGGCCGGGTCGGTCTCGGCCAGCTTGAGACCCTCGCCGACGTCTGTCTCGTCGAAGACGAAGATGCCGCGGTGCTTCGGGTCGGACCGCGGATCGACCAGCGGCCCCGCGATCAGCAGTTTCCCGACCTCGGCGAGCCGCTCCATATTCGCAAAATGCCCCTGCATGGCTTCCTGAGCCTGCTCCCGCGTCGGCGTGACCGGGCCGGAGGTGATGAAGACGAAGACGTAATCGCGTGATTCCCCCGCGGGCGAGTCGTCACCCCGGGCGAAAGGCACGAGCATGACGCATACGGCGAACCAGAGCGGAACAACGAGACGGATGTAGCGTGTCATGCCACACAGCTTACCAGCAATCCGTAGTGCGCCACAGCGTTTCAGAGCGAAACCGAGTAGAATAGGGTATGGAACGCGACACGGTTCTTGCCAAGCTTGGCAGAGCGATGCTGGGGCTGCGGGCCCGCTACGGCGTCGGCTCGCTCGGCCTATTCGGCTCGGTCGCGCGCGGGCAGGATGACCCGGAAGCGGACGTGGACGTGCTCGTGCGATTCGAGCCCGAAGCGGTTGTGACGCTGGTCACCCTGAGTCGGCTTCGCGACGAACTCCAGTCCCTGCTCGGCGTCGAGGTGGACTTGATCGAGGACCACCCGCGTCTGCGCCCGGGCTTCCGGGCCGAGGTTGAGAAGGACCTGATCCTTGTCGCGTGAAGCGGGGCATCAGCGCCTCAAGGCTCGCCGGCGTGTCTCGCACATGCTGGAAGCGATCGACGCGATCGTCGGCTTCATGCAGGGGCACACACGCGAGAGCTTCGCCGAGGACCTCCGCTCGGTCTACGCGGTCCGAGCAGCGTTCGCCATGCTCGGCGAGGCGGCGAACAAGGTGCCGGACGCGATCAAACGCACGCGTCCCGAGATCGAGTGGGACGCGATGCGCTCTTTCCGAAACTTCGTGGTGCATGTGTACGACCAGGTCGATCCCGGTCGCCTGTACGACACCGGCGAGCAGTACCTCCCGCCGCTGCGCGAGCGTCTCTTGAAGCTGCTCCAGACGCTCGAGGACCACATATGACCACCGGCGCCATCACCGCCCGCGTCGAGCGCCTCCGACGCGGTGAAGACCCGCAGCTGCTCGCCCGCCTGCCCTCGGGCTGGGCGATCCTCGGCAACCACCAGCCCGACGCGATCACCGGGTGCTGCATGCTGCTGCCGGACCCGGTCGTGGCGAGCGTGAACGAGCTGAGCGGGGACGCCCGTGCCGCGTTCATGACCGATTTTGTGCGCCTCGGCGACGCCGTGCTCGAGGCGACCGGCGCCGAGCGGGTGAACTACCTGATCCTGTGCAACCAGGTGCCCGAACTGCACGGGCACGCGGTCCCGCGGTTCGCGAGCGAGGACGCGGCCCAGCGCAAGCTCGGGCCGTTCGAGGCGTACGACTTCCCGAACGCGAGGCGGGCCGACGCGGGCGGGACGGATTGTGAGCTGATCGAACGACTGCGGGCCGCCCTCCGCGGCTAGCCCTGTCCTTTGGGTGGGATGACCAGCCCGAACGCCTCAGGGCGCTCCAGGTCCGCCTCGGTCAGCACCTCCGCCAAGTCATCCACGCGTTTGGCGCGATCGATGGTGAACATCCCCACACGCGTGCGGCGCAGCCCGGCCAGCACGCCGCCGGTGCCGAGCGATTCGCCGAGATCACGCGCCAGGCTGCGGATATAGGTCCCCTTGCCGCAGTCGATTTCAAGGCGAGCGATCGGCCACGCGTACTCGGTCAGCTCGCACCGATCGATGCGCACGGGTCGCGCAGCGAGCTGCGGGCCCTGCCCGCTGCGGGCGAGCTTGTAGGCGCGGGTGCCGTCGATGCGCATCGCCGAGTGCGCCGGCGGGCGCTGCTGGATCTCGCCGACAAACCGTGCGCACGCCGCCCGCACGTCCGCCTCGCTCGGCGGGCTCGGCACATCGATCACCGTCGTTTCGCCCTCCAGATCATCCGTCGGCGAGACGCAGGACAGGTCCACGCTCGCTTCGTAGGTCTTCGCACCGCCCATCACCTGCGCGCTGCACCGCGTCGCCTTGCCGATGAGCACGACGAGGACGCCGGAGGCGAGCGGGTCGAGCGTGCCGCCGTGCCCGACCTTGACGCGCTTGGGCGCGCCGCCGCGGCGCAGTCGCCGCTTGATGTTGTTGCAGACCGAGGCCGAGGTGTGCCCGAGGGTTTTATCGATCAGGAGCACCCCGGTCGGCCCGGGCGTCGGGGGGGTCACTGACGCTCTCTCCGGTCGCGTCTGGTCGTGCTCGCTCATGTCGCTCATGGGCGATCCGTCAGCACGGCGAGCGATTCGCGCCGCCCGCGGGAGTAGTTGAACCCGGTCGCGCCGCCGAAGCGAGTCATGCCGTCGGCGACGAGCGCGGGGGCCAGGCGTTCGGGAACGATGAGCACGCCGTCGCGATGCGCCCGGCGCCACTGGGCGACGTCGGGCTCGTTGAGGCGCACCAATCGGCCGCGGGTCGCGAACACGAGGCTGTCCTCGTGATACTGCACGCTCGCGACGGGGCGCACGCCCGCCGGGTCGGCCTGCGTGATCACACCCTCCAGGCGATCCGTCAGACGCACCACGCCCGGCACACCCGCGACCGTCACCGTCACCGCAAAGATCAGGCCCGCGAGGAGCCCCACGCCTTGGGTGCGCACAAACCGTCCGTCGTCGGCGTCATCGATCGTGCGCCAGAGCGCGTACGCCGCCCCCGCGCACGCCGCGGCGGCCGCAACGCCCGCGAGCGCTTGCAGGCCGCCGAGCCGCACGCTCCAGATCGCCCCCACCGCCGCCATACCCAGCAGCACCCACCCGAGCACGACCCAGAGCCGATACCCGAGGCGCGCCGGCTTCCCGAACGCGCTCGCGATGGACCCCGCCTGCGCCGCGAGCAGCCCGCGAGCCGTCAGCAGCGCCACCGCGGGGTACAGCGGCATCGTGTAGTGCGGCAGCTTGGTGCTCACCAGTTCGAACACCACCCAGCTCGGCACGAGCCACGCGAGGCAGAACAGCTCGCCCTTTCGACCCGCAAGGCGGCGACGCCAGCGATACCAGACGCCGCGCAGACGGCTCACCACCCCGAGCCCCCCCGCGACCCGCGGCGTGCGCACGCCCCGGCGCACCGCACGAACCAGCCCCAGCCCCGTCACGATCACGCCCGGCCAGAACAACGCCATCAGCAGTACGAAGTGATACCCGGGCGGGCCCCAGTGCCCCTCCTTCGGCGCGGCGCTCCGACCCAGCACCTCGTCGAACACGATCTCGAAGTAGTTCCCAAAGCCGACCTGAGCGGCTACCGCCAATACCCACGGCAGCACCATCGCACCCAGGATCACGAGCCCCATCAACGGGCGCAAACGCGCGATCCA
Source organism: Phycisphaerales bacterium (assembly GCA_007693785.1). GTDB lineage: Bacteria > Planctomycetota > Phycisphaerae > Phycisphaerales > UBA1924 > RECY01. Next base: position 21,752 of record RECY01000031.1, read on the forward strand.
CGCCCACGATCGCGTCAGCACACCGATCGCGACCACCGCCAGCACAACCACCATCGGCGCGATCGGGCCCTTTGCCAAGACGCCGAGCCCTATCGCGACCCACAGCGTTCCCAATGCAAGCATCGGCACGCGCTCGCCCCGTGACGACCGACGCCACACAACCCACAGCGCCGCCATCGCGACCGTCGTGCACGCCAGCAGCAACTGATCCGCCCGCGCCTGGCGGCTGTCCCACACCACCATCGGCGCCACCGCCAGCATCGCCGCACCCAACGCACCGGCACGCGGATCGAACACACGAACGCCCAGCCACCACGTCGCCAGCACCGCGACCATCGCCCCCAGCACCGACGGCACGCGGTACATCCAGATCGCGTCGCGCGCCGGATCGCCCCGGGTCCATATCGCGGCCGAGCCCGCCTGCAACCAGTACACCAGTGGCGGCTTGTTCAGCCGGTCCCGCTCGCCGATCATCGGCACGACCAGTCCGCCCCGGTGCAACGCCTCCACACGCTGATCAGACGGGAGCGCGACCGACTCGAACATCTGGCGGCTCGCCTGCGCGAACCGCGCCTCGTCCCGATCGATCACCGGCAGCGCCGACAGCCCGGGCAGATAGATCACCAGGCACCAGAGCAGCAGCAAGCCGCCGGCCGCGGGGTTCCGCCACCACGCGGCCCCACCCCGGAAACAGAACCGATCGCGGATCGAGCCGAGCCGAGCGTGCAATCCCACCTCCGGGGGGCAATGATCCGACCGAGCGCTTGCCCACAACACACATCATGCCATGACAGACCACACGCAAGGAGCCCGATGCCAACGCGCCCGAGCACGCCGAGCCCGTGGAAAGCCGCCCGCGACTATAACCGGGGCCTGACGCCCCCGGTGCGGTGGCTCCACGCGATCGCCGCCGCCCTGCGCACGGCGCTCGCGCCCGCCCTCGGCTGGCTCAACACCCCCGGTCAACGCTTCTGGCGATGGCCGATCCTGCTCGGGACGCTCGGCGTGCTCATCCTCTGGCAATACGACGCTGCCGTCGCCGAGTGGGCGAGAAACCTCCGCCTCGGCGGCGATTTCCGGCGAGAGCTCGAAGCCCTCCAACAGTTCGGCGGCCTCGGCTCGCTCGTGCTCGTCGCCGTCCTGGTCTGGACGCTCACCCCCGCCAACCGGCGACGCCTCGCCGACCTCGCCGCCGCCGCCGCCGCGACCGGGCTCGCGACCTACATCGGCAAGATCCTAATCGGGCGCCCGCGCCCGAGGATGCACGAAACCTATGACGCCGGCGTCATCCTCGCCCCCACCGGCGTCCACCCCTTCCCCCCGCCCCTCGGCCCTCGCCACGCCTGGGAGTTTTGGCAACCCATCGGCAGTGACTTCTGGTCATTCCCCAGCAGCCATACCTCCGCAGCGGTCGCCCTCGCGGTCTTCCTCGCCGTCCTCTACCCCCGGGCCCGATGGGTCTGGATCACGCTGGTCGCGGTCGTCGCGCTGGCTCGCGTCCTCTTCGGCGCCCACTACCCGAGCGACGTCGTCGCCGGGGCGGCCCTCGGCGTCATCGTCGCGGTTCCGATCGTGACAAGCCGAGTTGCCAGCCGACGCTTCCCGGGGCGGCCCCCGCCGAATCGCCCTGACAACCGCGAGCCAAGGGGTCGTCACCCCGAGACACCGACGCTATGATGCGGCAACCCGCAGCCACCCGGCTGCACCGACACGCTTGGAGAGGTGGCAGAGCGGTTGAACGCGCCGGTTTCGAAAACCGGTTGGGCCTTCGGGTCCACGGGGGTTCGAATCCCCCCCTCTCCGCTTGCGCGGGAGACTCTCTTTGTTAGGGTCTTCCGTTTTTTTGTTTCGGGCGTTTTTCTCGCGATTTCTCGCGATTTTCGCGGGTCACCGGGGGTTCGAATCCGAACATGCCGTCCGGAGAGCGTCCGGTGTCGCGAGGATCCCGCGAGCGTCTCTCGGGGCCCATTTCGGTGGTGTGGAATTTCGGGGTCGGCGGCGTTCCCGGGCCGGACACCGAGAAAGCCCGAAACGACATCGACCGCTCCCGCCCGGCCGCGATGCGTTGGTCCTCACGCGGCATCGATGTGCGGATGGTGTCTTTGCGAATGAGCAGGTGCGAATGAGCAGGCCCCGCGATTCAGACGCCGAGGGCTTGGGCCTGGCGTGACCACTCGAGGTCCCGGGCGGTGCGCTGGAGATCGGCGAGTGTCGTGCTCGAACTGAGCGTGCCGGTGAAGACGGCGCGGAGGACCGCGGGACTGAGTTGCGTCAGAGGGAGCATCGCGTGGAGGCGCGAGGGCGCGACGCCGGCGCGCTGCGCGACCGCGTCGATGGTGGCGCCGGGCTCGAGCAGGTCGCGTCGCCACGCGTACGCGAGACCGATCGCGCGGACGAGGTGGTCCTGAGGCATCGGGCGACCGTCGGGCGCGAGCATGGTCAGTAGGTCGTGGCCGTCGGGGCTCAGGAGCACGCGGCGGCCGTCGTGGCGTTTGATCTGGACGCGGAGGGTCAGGACCAATCGCGGGCCGCGGTCGTCGAGCTCGGGCGTGAAGGGGCACACGGGGACCTGAGCTGTCGCGCCGCGTGCCCGCGTGCTGGGATTGGAACTAGAACTGGGGCTGGGGCTGGGGCTGGACCCCGACGCTGTCTCGCGCACCGCTTCGATGCACGCGGCGATCCGGTCGCGGGCCAGCTCGATGCTGATCTGGTCGGGCGCGATGACGACGCGGTGGATCACCTCGCGGACCCAGCGGTCGCGGGCTTGGGGCTCCTGGCTGTGCAGGTCGGCGCTGTGCTCGCGGTGCAGATGCCCGAGCACCACCGCCCGGACCAGCTCGTCGATCTGCGCCGCGCTGATCGATTTGATCGGGCAGGTCTTGTACCCCTGCTTCACGGCTTTCTGGCTGACGTAGTAGCGGACGATGCGGCGGGCGTCCTCGCCGAGGGCGCGACACACGTCCGCCCGCTTCGAGACTGGGCGCTGGACCGAGCCCGGGCTCATGGCGTGCCCCTCCAAGGTGCGGAGCTTGCCCTTGAGCAGGTGCGTGTGCGTCCAGACCCGGCGGGATGCGCGCTCGGCCGTGCGCATCTCGGCGTGCACTCGGTCCCAGGTCGCCCGGTCGATGATCGGCTCGTGGCGGCCCTCGTGGACCTCGGTCTGCTTGGGTACGCCGCGGATGTTTCGGCCGCGGGTGTGGGCGATCTTGCCGATGTAGACCGGGTTGGTCAGGACGCGGTGGATGAAGGCGGCGTTGAGCGGGCGCCCGCCGTGCGTAACGCCGCGGCTGCTGGTCCATTTCTTGGTCGTGCGGCCCTCGGCGTTGAGCCGGGCCGCCAGCTCGACCGGGGAGGCGCGTTCGAGGTAGCCGCGGAAGATCGCGCGGACCAGCTCGGCCTCGGGCTCGATGACGCGGAGGACGCGGTCGCCCGTCGAAAAGCCCGGGTCGCCCTCGCGCGGGAGGCGGTAGCCCAGGGGTGGCTGGCCGCAGACCCAGACGCCCTTTCGCTTGGTGGCGGCGATCTTGTCGCGGATGCGCTCGCCGGTGACCTCGCGCTCGAACTGGGCGAAGGAGAGGAGCATGTTGAGCGTGAGGCGGCCCATGGAGGTCGTGGTGTTGAACTGCTGGGTGACCGAGACGAACGAGACGCCGCGCTCGTCGAAGGTCTGCATGAGCCGGGCGAAGTCGGCCAGCGACCGCGAGAGGCGGTCGACCTTGTAGACGACCACCACGTCGACGCGGCGTTTGCTGATGTCGGCGAGCAGCCGCTGGAGCCCGGGGCGGTCGGTCGAGCCGCCGGAGTACCCGCCGTCGTCGTAGGGCGTGGTGATGGCGGTCCAGCCCTGGTGCTTCTGGCTTTTGATGTAGTCGAGGCCGGCCTCGCGCTGGGCGTCGAGGGAGTTGAAGGCCTGGTCGAGGCCTTCCTCGCTGGACTTGCGCGTGTAGACGGCGCAGCGGAGGGTTGGTGTGGGGGTCGGCGTGGTCATGCGCGATCCGAGGTGTTCTTCGAGGGCGTGCGGACGGTGAGGCCGAAGAAGCGCGGGCCGGACCAGCGTGTGCCGGTGATCTCTCGGGCGATCTCGCTGAGTGTGGCGTAGGTGCGGTCGCGGTAGGCGAAGCCGCGGCCGGGCCCGAGGGCGTGGACCTCGTGGCGCTGGCCGTGCCATGTGCGGGTGAGCCGGGCGCCGGGCGGGAGATCGGGGCCCGGGACGCGGTTGGTGGACGCGGTGCCGCGGGGGCGGCGTTTGGGTGTTGGGGGTGCTGAGGATGCGGGTGGCGTCGAGGCGTGTTGATCGCCGTCGTCGAGGCTGCGGACCACGCTCTTGCTCGCGGCACGGATCGCGCGATGGAGTTGGCGGCGTATCTGGGCGTCGAGGCCGCCATGGCGGCGCTCCTGCGTGCGCCAGGCGAGTTCGCGGATCAGCAGGCGCTTGGCGGCGGGCGCCGCGGCACGGCCCATGTGCGCCGACCAGAGCGCGCGGAGGTCCGCGATCGGCATTACGGGGAGTGTGTCGAGGGAAACGGGGATCGGTGGGCGCGAGCCGCGGAGTGGCGGGATCGGGGCTGGGGCTGGGGGCGTGATGGCGGATGGTGTGGTGGGCGCTGGATCCATGATCGGGTGCTCCTGGTCAGAGTGGCGGCGAGCGCACGCACACTGAGCCATGAAACGGCGAACGGATCCAGCGGAATCTCGGAAAACAACCGGGTTTCTCGAGCGGTTTCGGCGTATGCACGCGGTGCGCCGCCGTGGTTTCAAGGACATGTCCTTGGTATGCCGCGGAGTCTCGAAAACATCTGGAATTCAAGGCGGAATCGGCTTCCCTTGGGCGCGGTGTCATGGCTGAATACGTGACACGCGGGGCGGATCCTCCCGGCCCCGTCCAACGCCAACCAGTACGGAGTCGCCCATGAGCACCACCCCCACCACACGCGAGAACACGATCAATCGCATCGCCCGGGAAGCGCTCGGCATCAAGACGCTGGAGACCCGCCACAGCGACGGCCTCGACTTCCACGACATCGCGGTCTGGACGATGAAGGACGCGCTCGAGCGGGCGTACGAGGCGGGCCGCAAGGCCGCGCCACCCAGCCGAACCAAGTGCCCGACCTGCCACCGGGACATCGAGATCCGACCCATCCCGCCCCTGACCTGAAGCCCGCTCGTTGCGGGCTTCGCTGTTTTCAGAACCCAAAGGAGTACCGACATGACCAAGAAGACCACGAAGAAGACGACCACCAAGAAGACCAGCAGCAAGACGGCCGCGAAGAAGGCCCCGGCCAAGACCACGCGGGCGGTCGCGAAGACCAACGCCAGCGTCGACGCCAACCTCAAGGCGATCGCTGCGGCCGACCAGGAGAACGCGAAGCAGCGCGACCAGCGGGCCGCCAGCAAAGATGGCATGACCGCGAGCGAGCGGGCGATGGCCGAGTCCGAAGCGGACGCCGCCAAGATGCTCGAGGCGATCCGAAGCGGCAACCTGGCCGAGGGGATCACGATCCCGCGGTCGACACAGCGCAAGACCAAGAGCGACGCGGCTGGCGGTAAGCGCCCGAGCGGGCTCGACCTCGCCGCGAAGGTCCTCGCCGAGGCGAACGAGCCGCTGGCCGCCAAGGCGATCGCCGAGCGCGCCGTTGCCGCGGGCTGGAAGACGAGCGGCCAGACGCCGCACGCCACGCTCTACGCCGCGATGATCCGCGAGATCGCCAAGAAGGGCGACGAGGCACGCTTCAAGAAGGCCGACCGGGGGATGTTTGTCGCGGCGGGGTCGAACAGGTCAGGCTCAACGACAGGAACCGCATGAGACTGCGGGCGGAGCATCGCGCCCATGCCGGGGCGTCGGGGTTCGTCTTGAATACAGCACACCGGCGATGAGGCACCTCGGACTCGGGGACCTTCTACGAGCCCCGCGACGCCGAGGCCGCCGACGCACCGGGGCCTCTCTCGGTGCGAGTCCTGGAGCACGTTCCCGTCGGTGTTGGCCAGCGCGATCACGTCCGCACGCCAGTTCTGGAGCACGTACACCCGCTCGTCGAGCGTCCCGCTGGCGGTGGTGTCCCGTTCACGCATGAGCACCTGATCAATGTAGCTCGAACCGCCCCGCCCGCCAAGCCCGGCCGTGTGGTGCAGCCACTGCTCGATCGGGTCGTCCCTCATTGATGGACGACTGGCCCCACAGCGAACGGTCATGCGTATAGATCATTTACTTACATTGACATCGCACCCAGCCGTCAAACACCTGATTTCTGATATGACCAGAGATATCTGCCGAATCCGGGCCTGCTGCGGGCAGGCGAATCACGATCGGAACGAACTGACCGTTCTGAACCATTGGCGCTGTCTGGATATCGAATCTCTTATCAAAATTGGATAATATTGGCGTGATAGAGACATAGCCAAACAACATGTCAGCAGTCGGCGACGACCACATAGTCTCCGGGCTCATGCCGCGGGTTTGAGCGCTGACACGGCTCACCCTTGCGTTCCACTCCCCCTGCCCGTCTTCCCGGATGAGCACCTTCAAAAGTCTCGAACTCTTTGACGCTGGCACGGCATAAAAGCCGACGACCGCGTCCTCTGGCATCTGCTCGGATGTGAGCAGACCCACCGGGCGTCCCCAACGCTGCCTGACACTGATCGGCTTTCCCGTCTCAGTATCGAGAATCGCGCCGTTCTCCACAATGGCATACCGCCCACACGTTGACCAGACCGCACGTCTGATGGGCTCCCAGCTCCGCCAAGGCTCGCTAATCCAATGCTCGCGGAAGTTGAGCTGGACACGAAACGCGACGTCCTGCCTATCCGCCTCCCAGTCAATCCGGCCGCCGACGACATCTTTGGTGCGTGTGTCCCACCCGACCCAAGCGCCATTGGGTCCGAGTGAGATCTGAATGATCTCCGGACTGAACTCCGTGATCTGCTCACGGTAAACGTTCATCGCCGACCACGCGCCACGACCGGTGTTTTGCGGCTGCAAGACGGCCACGTGCTCTCTTGACCCACGGTTCGGCACGAAGTGACGCGGCAACTCCGTCTCGTACACGGGGGGCACAACGCTGCCCCGCGGGGCAGCGATCAGCGGCCAAACCGCGAGATGCCTGACGCTAAACTCCCTTCCAGAACCGTCTTCCAATGGCGTGAATATTGTAACACTAACATATAAATATGTCCCACTTGAATCCACTCTAAGCCCGAGCCCTCGCACGCCGTTTAACTGAGGGGCAGACCGCACCTCCTCGGCCACATCCTCTTTCCCAAACTCAAGAAGCTTGCCGGCCGCCCAGGCGCGCACCGAGCCGGAAACCCACTGAAGGGAAGGGCAGCCTACCACGTCCGCGTTTCTATTCAGGAACCCCGTGCCACAGCGAACCGGCTCGGTATCAGCTCCTGCGAACGCCTTTGTGGCGGATGCCATGATCACAAGCACACAGAATATACCGAAAAAATTGTACAACACTATTCTCCTACTATTCCACAATCCCATTCCTTATTTTCCCATCCAACAGGGCCAAGACCTGTCCTAGGGGGCGTAATTACTTGATTGGGAAAGCAACACCGAGACGCATTGGAAATCACGGTATTGGAATTCGGACCGAACAACCGGTAACGTTCGATACAGTCGAACCGTCTCGTCATATCCTGAATGCAACTCCAAGCCGAGCAATCCGAACTCACCAGAACAGCACGGGGATCGTTGTCCAAGTCAAACTCTACATTCGGATCTCGCTGATCGGGCGACTTCAAGTATTCATTGCATTGCGTACGAATCGGGTTCGACTCTCCACGTTCCTTAGGCGTCCGCCCATCCGGGCAGTGCGGCGACGGAGGATCTCCCGGGCGGTCCCCGCCGCTCGAAGAAGAACTCGAAACTGGTATGCCCGATGATCTCGAGATGCCACTCGAACTCGAGCTACTTGAACTTGAACTACTTGAACTGCTGCTTCCAGACTTTCCCCTGTGAGGTCCGCCTCGGCATATCTGCCAATTTTCCCGATCAGATCCCGACTGCCGAAGCAGGTAACAATGCTGGGCACCGGTACGCGGGATTGGATCACAGATCAACCAAATCCGGCAGATATCCGGCTCAACACCTCCGCCATCTCCGCACGCTGACGAGATCCCTCGATCGCAGATCCCACCTATGCAGCCTGGGCGGCACTCCGGGTTGACACCGTTGTCATCGGAACCCGGCAAACCCGCTCCTCCCCTGCGTGAGGGCCCTTGCGGGCAAGACATGCCCTGACAGATGAGGCCCGATGGATCAACGGCCGTGAGCGGGCCGCCGCGAACATATTGGTACAGATTCTGCCCATCCACATACCCCAGCGGATCTTTCCGTGTCCACCGCCCCAGGTCCGGGTCGTAGACGCGGTGCCGCACGTGGTAGCGGCCGATCACCGGGTCCCACACGTACCCCGCGTAGCCCAGCACGCTGCCGAGCTGGCTCAGCGTGCCGCGCCCGCCCGGCGTCGCGTTGTTGTAAAGGGCCAGGTAATGGTTCAGGTCGGCCGTGCCCACCACCCCGTCCGGCCAGCCGTCGAGCCCAGGGCCCGTGACGTCGGCGCGCGGGTCGTTCACATCCCACCACGCCAAGAACAGGTTGAGATCGGACGTGCTCACCACCCCGTCCGGGATCGCGTTGCCGCTCGGGCCGGTCAGGTCGGCCGGGTCGATCCGGAAGGGCTGCCCGTAGGCGTCGTAGCGGACCCGCTCCAGCACGTTCCCGTCGGTGTTGGTCAGCGCGATCACGTCCGCACGCCAGTTCTGCAGGATGTACACCCGCTCGTCGAGCGTCCCGCTGGCGGTGGTGTCCCGTTCACGCATGATCACCTGATCAATGTAACTCGAACCGCCCCGCCCGCCAAGCCCGGCCGCGTGGTGCAGCCACTGCTCGGTCGGGTCGTCGTCGCCCTCCGCGTACGACGCCACCAGACGCCAGCGTTCGTCGTAGACGTAGAACGTCCAAGGGTCGTCACCGTCCACCTCGCCATCGAGGTTGACGTCCACGTGGGCCCCGATCCGGTGCCCCAGGGCGTTGTAGCGGTACGCCGCGATCAGGTTGTTGTTTGTTCGGTTGCGGACCTCGGCCAAGCGCCCGAAGGCGTCGTAGACCAGGATGTGCGCCTTGCCGTCGTCGGTCATGTTCCCCACCGGGTCGTAGGCGAGGATGACGTCGTCGGTGCTGTTGTTGTCGAGGTCCCGGGCCACGAGCTGGTTGGCCGCGTTGTGGGTCCGGGCGTCCTCACGCCCGTCGAAGCTGGCCTCGTGCAGCAGCCAGTTGCCCAGGTGGTCCAGCGTCCAGTCCTCGGTCTGCTGACCGCTCGTGATCGCCGAGCCCGACCAGACGCCGCGCTCGCTGGAGGTCAGGCGGTCCAGGTCGTCGTGCGTGTAGGCGACGTCCCAGCCGGCCATGAGGGGCGTGGACTCGACCGTGCGGCCGACGGTGCCGGTGCGGCCGTAGGTGACGGCGACGTCGTACACCGGGTAGTCCGTGATCGGCAGGTCTTTGAACCAGCTCGAGCTGGTGATGCGCCCGAAGCGGTCGAGCCCGTCGTAGACGCCGGTACCCCCGCCGTTGACGGCCGAGTAGAGCTCCGGCTGCGGCAGGTCGGTGCGGACCACGCTCGCCACGCCGAGGTATTGGTAGCTCGCCAGGGGGATGGCGCCGACGCCGGTGGTCCCGACGCTGGTGACGCGGGCGAGATCGTCGTCAAAGCGACCGCCGGCGTCGCTGTAGGCGAAGGCGTAGGTCTGCCCGCCGGGGAGCGTGAGCGAGGTGCGGCGGATCGTGCGCCACGACGCGGCGGCGTGATGCGCGTGCGTGTACGCGATGCTGTACGCGTCGGCGTCGATCGCCGAGTTGTGGTCCTGCTCGAACAGGGCGAGGTTGCCCCAGTCATCGTAGGTGTACGCGACTTGGTCGGTCACGCTCCCGCTGGTCGCCGCGTCGTACTGCGTGACGGTCGAGACCATCCCGCGGTCGTCGAAGCCGGTCTCGATCCGGCGGACGTCGCCGTTGAACCCGCTCGCCAGCGTAGCGACGGCCTGCGCTACCGCGCGACCGCGCACGTCGTAGGACGTCGCGATGACGTTCCCAGCCTGGTCCTGGACACGGATCGTCTCGCCCAGCGCGTTGTACGCGTAGCTCACCAGGTCCGCATCGTCGGTGTCGACGTCGGCCATCGTGACCGCGGTGCTGGCCGAGCCGGGGTAGCGCACGGCCCGCAGCATGTGACCCGAAGCCACCTGCGAGTCGCCCCCGGTGGTGGTCCCGTAGATGTACTGCGTGACCTGATCGTCGGTGTCCTGCACGCCGTCGCCGTTCAAGTCGACCCAGACCTGCGTCTGCAGCCCGTACTCGTAGACAAAACGCGTGTAGAGGTCGTCATCGCCGGTCGGGCCGCTCGGCGTGCCGTTGACGTAGTTGCGGATCGTGGCGACGGCGCGACGGGCGTCGTCGTACAGCGTGCGGCTCTCTCGCCCGAGCGGATCGATCGTGGACCGCAGCGTGCCGTCGGCGTTGTACACACGCGTGGTGCGGAGCGCGTCGTCGGACCGGGCCGGGACCGCGAGCCCGTCGCGGTCAAAGTCGGCTCCGCCGTGGGTGCCGAAGGCGACCGACTCCACCAGCCGATCGAGCTCGTCGTACCACATCGACCGGATCTCGAACCGCCCCGCGACGTCCGCGGCCGTCACCATCCATGCGTCGTTGTCGGCGTTGGTGTCCAGCGGCCCGGTCGTCTCACCCGAGCCAAAGTCGTCCTCGTGCCGGTGGATCACGATCGTCATCAGCGCGTTGCCGGTCTCGTCCTCGAACAGCGTCTGACGCTCGGTCAGCACGATGTCGCCCGCCACGCTCGCGGCGTCGTCGTTGGTCGCGTCGTCGGTCCGGGCGATCGTGAAGGCGTGCGTCGCCCGGCCGAGCCGGTCGTACCGGGTCTTGGAGATACTCCCCCCGTGCTGCTTGATCGCGCGGCCCATGTGGTCGTACCACGTCTCGCTCACCAGCGTTTCGCCGGCTTTCGAGCCGTCGCCCTGGTCGATCTCGAATTGCTCGGTCTTGAAGACCCGCCCGCGGTCGTCGTAGTACGTCTTGCTCAGGCTGAGCCGGTCGTCGGCTGTGGCGTCGGGTGTGCTGGTGCCAATCGTGATACCCGCGACGTCGCTGTAGCTCGCCGATTCGATCACCCGCCCGAGATTGTCCAGGCGCACAAACGTGTGCGGCCCGTTCGGGTAGACCGTCAGCACCCGGCGGTCCCGGCCGTCGTACCCGTACGAGGTCACACGCTGGTCACCCGTGGTGCCCCAGTTCCCGTCCGCGTCCAGCGTCACGCTCGCGACACGGCCGGCCGCGTCGTACGCCGTCACGCTCGTCTTGACCATGTCGTCCGTGCCGGAGGTCGACCCGCCCGGGAACGATTGATCGTTCGTGCCGATCCAGCTCTCGGTCGGACGCCCGACACCGTCGTACACCGTCCGGCTGATCGTCCCGCTCGGCGCCGCCACCCGCGCGCGGCGGCCGCCGTTGTCGTACCCGTATGTGGTGGCGTCGTAGTGCGTGCCCGCGGTGCCCGGCAGGCTCGACGGAATGCTGAAGTAGCTCCGCGATTCCAGCACACGCCCGCCCGCCGTGTCGTGCACGCTCGTGCCCACGCCGCTCAGCGTCGCCCCGGAGAGCACCAGCGCCTCGATCGGGTCCGCCTCGGTGTGATCGATCCAGCCCCCGATCCCCGCAGTGGTCGAGCCGCCCGGCAGCACGATCGTCGCCCGGAACTCGACCGCGCCCGCGTGGCTCCGCACCGTGTAGCTCACCGGACCCTCGAACGCCCCGCTGCCGCTCACGTACCGCGGCACCGAGAGCACGGCTTCACGCCCGTCGGCCAACGCCGTCCGGTGCGTCCGCGTCACGCGCCCGTTCGGCAACGCGACGTGCGTCACCCGGCCGAGCTCGTCGTGCGCATACGTGGTCACGAGATGCACCGCGTCGCCGGCGCTCGCAAAATCGTGCCCACCCACGTTCGGGATCGTCACGCCCTCGAAGACCTCCCCGCTGCCGCTCCTCGTCGTGTCCGCGTCGCGCACCCGCGCCGTCACGAGCCCCGTCGCCGCGTCGTACGCCGTGTACGAGATCCGCCCCTCCGCATCACGGGTGAACGTGGTGCGCCCCTGCAGCGTCATCGCCCGCTTGCTGATCGCGTCGCCCGTCAGGCCGTTCTGCCCGGACGGCACCGACGGCAGCGTCTGCACCGTCACTTCCGGGATCGACGTCCCGGTATGCACGATGTGATCGACCGCCGTGACGGGGATGCCCGCATCACGCGCATCGCCGGGTGCCGTTTCGTCGCGGTAGGTGTAGCCCGAGCCCCCGAGCACACGCGTCAACGCGACCGGGCCGAGGTCCAGCTGCTGGGTCTCATAATCCGGCGAGGACAGCAGATACGGCGAGCCGCCCGTGCCGACCTGCCAGGTCACCAGGTCCATCATCCCACGCGTCAGCCCCGTGGCCCGCTCGATGGTCGTCACGAGGCCATCGGTGGCGCTCCGCGTGAAAGCCGAGGTCGTGGGGTCGTAGGCGGTCACGTTCGACGGCGCATGGATGACCGAAACAAACCCCTCCTCGTCACGCTCGACGTACGTCGCCAGCACCATCGACGGGCTCGCGTCCGGTGCCGCATCGGTTACGACGCGCGACAGCGGCTGCCCGACCTCGTCGAGGTACTGCGTGATAAACCCGTCGCCCGGCGTCTGCACCACCACCCGGCGGTGCCACTCCGGGTCGTACCCGCTCGTGGCCGGGTGGGCGCCGTTCACCGCCGAGTACGTGAACACGTACTCCCCGTCCAGACCGCCCGCGCACCCGCACTCCCCGTTGTGCCAAACCGTGGTCACACGCCGATCGGTGTCGTACTGCCAGAAGCTGCTCGCGTACGGCTTCAGATCGCCCTCGCTCGCCGTGAGGAAGCTCTTATTTGACAGGTTCTGATCCAGCCAGTCGTACTGACGGCACCCCTCCGCGTCCACCCACAGCCGGAGCTGGTGCGGATAGCCCGGGTTCGTCGTCGCGTGATACGAGCCCGTGTAGTACCGGAAATGCTGCTCCCGACGCACCGAGACCCCGGGCGCGTTCGTGGGCAGCACTGACCTGCCCCCACGGTTTAGTCCACCGACAGAGTTAGTGTATCGGCTTCTCCGC
>RECY01000010.1 GCA_007693785.1 Phycisphaerales bacterium
ACCTCCGACCTTCTCGTCCCGAACGAGACGCGCTACCAAGCTGCGCTACACCCCGTCAATTCGGCCCGTAGCCTAGCCCGCAAGGCGACGCCCGGCAAGGGGGATGCCCAATCATCTGCCGTGCCTCACCGCCCCACCCTTCTCGGACCGGCTCGCGGGGGCGGGCGGGAGCGTTAATTCTGCAGTTGTGCGATGGTGGGCCGGGTGGTGTAGACGTTGTCCTCGACGTCCCCAGGGTTGCCGCTGGGCCCGGCGGAGTAGAAGTACGGGCGTCCGCCCGTGACGAGCCCGCCGTCTGAGTCGATCGCGGAGACGTCCTGCGTGGTCGGATCTTGCAGCCTGTTATTGCGACGGAGGGCGAGGTTGCCGGCGATCTCGGTGCCGCGCGGAGCAGCGCCGATGGTGACGTCACCGCCACCCACGCTGAAGCGGACCGTTTGCACCGGACTACCACTCCCGCGAACATCCACGGGCCTGGTCGAGTTATTGTCCGCGTCCGGAGAGACCGTCCCGTCGTAGTACAGCCCGTGCCACGCCGGGTGGACGAATCGGATCGGGTTGCCCCAGGCGTCCACGACGGTGCTGATCCGCGGCTGTTGGTCTCGCCCGCCCGTGGGGTCGGGGCTCGGGCTGTACAGCTGGATGAGCTCGCCCGGGAGCCCGGCGAGGATGGACTCGACGGCCGGGGTCTGCCGAGCGTGGTGCATGAAGAGCCCGACGCTGTTGAGCATGACGCCCTCGCCGACGCCGGACATATCGCGCGCGTCGGCGAGCGGCCAGGCGAGGTCGTCAAAGTTGCCCGTGATGTTCGGATCCCCGGCTCGCGGGTCGCGGACGAACGGCGGGGGCAGCGCGCCGTTTTCGGAGGTGTAGGTCGAAAGGGCCGAGTCGAGGGCCTTGATCGCGTCGCCGGTGAGGCGTTCGCGACCGCCTTCGAGCAACCGTGAGCCCGCGACGATCGTCAGCCCGACGAGGACGACGATCAGCGTGATGACCACGAGCAGCTCCACCAGGGTGAACCCAGGGGCCTGCTGAGCGTTGGTTCTGTTGCACTCCGCCTGCATGCGCGTCCTCCACGAACTGCCCGATCCACCGCCCCGCTGTACGCGGGTGGGGGCTTGCTTGATCCCGGCCCACAAACCAATGGTTCTCACCCGATCGCCACAAAAGGAATCCGCGGTGCGATGGTATCGAAACGCCGAGGGCTTGGCATCGGTAGGGGTTGACGTTCCTGACCCCGTGCTCACGGGTGCCAGAGCTTCATCATTCCGGGCGTTGACACCCCGGATCGGGTCGGCTACGACCGTAGTACGAACGAGCACGCGGCGTTTGGGGCTCTTGCCCCGCCCGCCCGAATGCACGCAGGACGCAGAAGGGCGACTGTGCCGGATCAGGCGAACCACGTTGAGGAGCAGCGCCCGTGGAGCAACGCGGGCGTGTCCACGCCGGACGAACTGCCGTTCGATTCGTCGCGGCACCCGCGGTCGCTCAGTGACGATCAGTTGCGTCAGGAACTGGAGCAGGCGTCGGGGTGGATCGAGCGGGAGCGTGCGGAGGAGCGAGCCGCCCGTTTGGCGTATCGCACGATCGCGGACCGTGTGGACCGGCGGATCAGCGCGATCCGGCGTCGCCAGCGGGAAATCCAGGGCGAGCACGATCGACGCCTGAGCACGTCCCGGGTGCTGTCGTCGGACCATGTGCGCGAGCTGAAGCCGGGGCGGGAGATGCGCCACCCGAACCTCGCGGAGGCGGTGCTGGCGATCTGGACGCTGGACGCCTATTGCGAGCCGATGACGACCTCGGAGATCGCGGCGGCCCTGCCGGACGTCGGCTATCACTCGCAGGCGGCACCGCGTTCGCTGCGCTCGACGATCAATCAGGCGTTGACCCGCCTGTGCCGGGAGGGGCGCGTCCGCAAATTCCGGATGGACGGCTCGCCGCTGGACGACGCGGACCCGAACGCTCGCGCCCGACGCTACATGCCGGCCCAAGTCGCTCGTATGCCCAGCCACACCGCGGACCTGAACCAAGCCGGGGCCCCGATGGCCTGAACACCAAACCGACCGCTTCTCACCGCCTCATCACGAAATACAAAAGCGGGAACGCCGATGTCGGCGTTCCCGCTTTGTGTCGTGCGGCGCTTGCGGGGACTATCGCGTGCGTTTGGAGCCGCGGTCGGCGTCGAGCGCGGCGCGGGCGGCGTCGACCTGGCTCTGCGGATCAGCGCTCGGCGCATCATCGTCCGACGCGGCGCCGTCTTCCTGGACGCCTTGCGATGCGTCGGTCGCGGTTCCGGCGTCGGCGGGGGGCGCGGGACGCTTGGGCGGCTCGTAGAGCCCGCCCGAGACCGGCATCCCGGGCATCGCGAGCCCGGGCAGGCCGGATGCCGTCGCCGAGCCCTGCGGACGTGCCGTCGCCCCCCCGCCGCCCTGACGCGCCGGCGGCATGCCGGCCCCGCCCGCGCCGGTTCGCATCGGTGCGCCCTGCGGGGCGGCCGATCGCGGGGGCATCGGGGCCGCACTGGGCGCGGGACCGATCCTCGCGCGGAAGACATAGTCTGTGACACGCTCGCGCACCGTCTGGAGCATCGTCTTGAACAACCGCGAGCCCTCGCGTTTGAACGCGATACGCGGGTCCTGCTGGCTGAAGGCGCGGAAGCTGATGCCGTCGCGGAGCTGGTCCATCCCGTAAAGGTGGTCCTTCCACGAGGTGTCGAAGGTTTCGATCAGGATGGTGCGTTCGAAGTAGAGCAGTTCCGATCGCATGAGGTTCTCGATGTGCGCACGCACGGCGTCGTTCCGTTCCTGGCCGACGAGCCAGCGCATCGACTCCGGCACGCCGTTGCCGAACTTCTTCCGGAGCATCGCTTCGAGCGCCTCGTCGTCCGGCTGCGCGATCGCTTCCTGAATGGTCGCCTCGAGTACGCCGTCGTCAACGAACTTCTTGGAACCCTCGAGCAAGCGGTCGCGGATCTTCGCCGGCGGGGTGCGCCGGATCTCGTCGGCCTCCAGCGGCACGCTCAGGCGACGCGTCGCCCAGTTCGCGAGCTGGTCGAACGCCTGGGCTGGGTTCTGACGGGCGACGGCCATCGCCATCTCCATCGCGAAATCCACCGGGTACTCGATCTCGCGCTTGCGGTAGAGATCCCGCGCACGGTCCACGATCAGCGAGACGGGGTCGGCGTTGTCGTCGGCTTTGGTCTTTTTGATCTCCTCGGGCGTGATCTCGATGCCGAACTTGCGGTCGCACCAGGACGCGAGCTGCTTCGGGCCGTAGTCCGCTTCGAGGAACTCGCCGATCCCGGCGAGGTCGGCCTGCTCGATCCGCTCGGTCGCGGCTTCGAGCAGCTTCTCGCGCACCGCGCGCCGCTCCTCCAGCCCGCCCTCGCGCAGCTCGCCGGAATCCAGCTCGACCCCGAAGTGCTCCTTCGCCCAGGCGACGAGCCCGGCCGAGTCGAAATCGACCGAGACTTCGCTGCCTTCCATCGGCATGTACTCGCCGAGGGTGACGTCGATCGTCGCGCGTGCGTCCTCGCTCGCGAGGCGGCGGATCACGACCTCCATCTCGTCGGCGTCGCGTCCTTTCAAACGCTCGGGGACGATCGAGGCGTCCAGGCGGTCGCTGGCGAACTGCGCGGCGCACTCGGCGGGGTAGGTCGGATCGAGATACTCGCCCGCGGCGTCCTCGGCGGCGTCCTCGATGTACCCAAAGATGAGGCCCTTGACGTCACGCCCTTCGAGCACGCGCTGGCGCAGCCCGTAGAACTCCTGACGCTGCACCTCCATGACCTCGTCGTACTCGAGGATGTTCTTGCGGATCTGGAAGTTTCGCTCTTCGACCTTCCGCTGAGCGCGTTCGACGCTCTTGCTGAGCATGGGGTGCTCGATCGCGTCGCCCTCTTTCATGCCCACCCGGGAGAGAACGCGCATGACGGTTTCGCCCGCGAACATCTTCATCAGGTCGTCTTCGAAGCTGACGAAGAAGCGGCTGGAGCCGTTGTCGCCCTGACGCCCCGAACGCCCGCGGAGCTGGTTGTCGATGCGTCGGCTCTCGTGACGCTCCGAGCCGATGACGTGGAGGCCGCCGAGGTCCTCGACGCTCTCGAACCAGCGGATGCGGTGCAGGATGAACCGGCCGGTGTCGTCGAGGGCGTTGCGGAGCTCATCGGCGGAGGCCGACTGGATCTTGCCCCCGCCCAGCCAGGTGTACTGACCCGCCCAGGCGCGGAGCAGCTCCAGCTCGAGCTGGGCGAAGTCCATCTCCTCGGCCTCGCGCTTCTTGATCCCGAGCTCCGCCGGCGCGACCTTGCGGTAGACGTTCTCGCGGAGCTCGTCCTCGGTCGATTCGACCGTGAGCCCGCGCCCCGCGATCCCGCGCTTGAGCCAGTGGTCGAGCAGGGCCTCGCGGGTCGCTTTGCCGAGCTTGATGTCGGTGCCGCGGCCGGCCATGTTCGTCGCGATCATCACCGCGCCGAGCTGACCGGCGTCCTCGACGATGTTCGCTTCCTTCTCGTGCTGCTTGGCGTTGAGCACCGAGTGGCGGATCCCGTGCTTGCGGCTGAGCGTTTGGGCGACGAGCTCGCTCTTTTCGACGCTGGTCGTGCCGACGAGGATGGGGCGGCCGACGTCGTGGAACCGCTTGATCTCGTCGACCAGCCCGTCCCACTTGTCTTTCGCACGGAGGAACATCAGGTCGTCGAAGTCGCGCCGGTTCACCGCCCGGTTGGTCGGGATCGAGACCACGTCGAGCTTGTAGATGTCATGGAACTCCTGAGCCTCGGTGTCGGCGGTGCCGGTCATGCCCGCGAGGCGTTTGTACATCTTGTAGAAGTTTTGGATCGTCACCGTCGCGACGGTCTGCGTCTCCTGCTTGATCGGGACGCGCTCCTTGCACTCGACCGCTTGGTGCAGCCCGTCGGACCACTGACGCCCGATCATCGGGCGGCCCGTGTTGTTGTCCACGATCACCACGTTCGGCTCGGTCCGCCCGGTCATCCGGTCGGGGATGTCCATGACGACGTAGTCTTTGTCCAGCGTGTAGACGGCGTGCGCACGGATCGCGTTCTCCAAGAGGTGCGGGAGGTCCATGTTCTGCCCGACGTAGAACGAGCCCATCTGCGCGACGCGCTGCGCCTCGGCGATGCCGTCGTGGGTGACGTGCGCGGAGCGGCGCGTCATCTCGACCTCGTAGAACTGCACGTGCTGGTCGCGATCGCTCTCGAGCCCGGGGAGGCGGGCCTTCTCGGCCGCGAGCTGGTTCTGAAGCTCCGGCACGCGTTCCTTGTCCCGCACCTGGCGGATGTCGCCCTCGAGGCCCTTGATCCGCTCCTTGCACGCCTGAGCCGCGTCGTTGGCTTCCTGCCAGGGCTTTTGCTTCTCGACCAGGTGACGCGCGAGCTGGTCGGCGAGGTCGTACCGCGGCTGGTCGTCGTGGGCCGGGCCCGAGATGATCAGGGGCGTCCGGGCCTCGTCGATGAGGATCGAGTCGACCTCGTCGACGATCGCGAACTGGCGCTTGCGCTGCACCTGCTGCTCGATCGACCGCTTCATGTTGTCTCGGAGATAGTCGAAGCCGAACTCGCTGGTGGTGCCGTAGACCACGTCGCAGCGGTACATCTCGCGCTTGATGCTCTCGTCCTGCATGTGCTGCGGGTGGATCGCGCCGACGCTGAGCCCGAGGGCCTGGAAGAACGGGCTGGTCCAGTCGCGGTCGCGCTGCACGAGGTAGTCGTTGACGGTCACGACGTGGACCTGCATCCGCTCGATGCAGGCGAGATAGGTCGCGAGCGGGGCGACGATGGTCTTGCCCTCGCCGGTCTTCATCTCCGCGATCTTGCCGCCGGAGAGGACCATCGCGCCGATCAGCTGCACGTCGAAGGGGCGCGCCCGGAAGGGCGGGCGGCTCTCGGGGTAGAGCTCCCGGATCGCCTCGTAGAGCTCGACCGGGATCGGCAGCCGCCGCCAGCCGGCGATTTCGCCCAGCTCGCCGCGGAAACGCCCCTCGGGCGGGATCGGCGCCTCGGCGTCCATCGCCGCCTTGGTTTCGTCGAACAGGCGTCGCGCGTGCTCGGGCAGCCTGCTCGGGTCGAAGCCCGACTCGGGGTTGAAAATGTTCCGGATGCCGACGGCCCGGTCCATTGCCTCTCGGGCGACGGCGAACGCCTCGGCCATCAGCTCCTCGGTCTTGGCGCCCTCGTCGCGGCGGGCGCGGAGCTCCTCAAACTTGCCCATGATCTGCTCGTCGGTCAGCTTCCGCATGTCGGGCTCGAACGCGTTGATCGCGTCCACCCGCTGCGTGTACTTCTTGACGAACCGATCGTTCCGGGACCCGATGAGCTTGTTCAGGATCGGCCCGATCACGGGGATCCCCTGGTTCTTCGCTTCAGCAATCGCCATGGCAGTCGTCCTTCGCGTCGCCAGCCGGTGGCGCCCGCAGGTTGGGGCGCACGCGACGGCGTGGGACGCATCGTCTGTGTCTGTGCGTGAATCTGAAAACCCGAATGCCGTCGCCGGCCGCCCGGCGGGCGTTTGCGCGCGCCGGGCGTCGTGCCCCGCGTGCGCCGATTGGAGCGCGGGCGGGGCGAGGGCGTCCCGCGGTTGGGACGCTCAGGCGGTGCGGCTGGGCGGGGGCAGGCTGGTCAGCCGCGGCGCGGGGCGTCGCCCGTCGATGCGGACGCTCCCGGTGCTGGGCGTGTCGGCGTGCTCCGGGCGGAACGCCCGCACGCGGTCGAGGCGGGCGTGGGCGGGCGGCATCGACGCGACGCCGAAGACCGACCGGGCCTGCCACGCGTCCACGATGGCGCGTGTGGGGCGGAACGCCTCAGCCGAAGCCGCCGCCCCGGCGCCGGCCGTCGCGGCGACGGTCAGCAACAGGACGAAGAGGGTCGGCCAAGCCGAGGGCGCGTGCCTAGGCACGGGATCGCGTCGGTGGGCGCGCACCGGGTCGGCTTCAGGATCGGGGGCCGATCGGATCATCTACTGGAAGTATCGGCCTTCGACCCGGCCCGAGCAAGCCCGCCCCGCGGATTGCGCACAGCCCCGCCCCCTCCCCACCAACGCCCAACATATTGTGGGGATCCCCGGGTTCCAAGACCGATATCCATACCCATCGCGGGAGGCGCGCGGGTTCTGGCGCCTCGCGTGAGGGCTCGGGCGGTCTGTCGGCGGGATACGCTGGGAGATCATGAGCACGGGCCGACCGATCGATCGCACGCCCGAGCCGGGTCCATCGCCCGGCGCGGGCCACCCGGACACGCCGAGCGCACGCCAGGACAAGGACGCCCGCCCCATGATGACCGCCACCCGCCGCCCGCTGGAATCCACGCGCGAAGCCGTCACGCACAAGTTCTCGGTGGGCGGCCACGAGGGGTATCTGACGATCGGGCTCTACCCGGACGGGACGCCGGGCGAGATCTTCATCAAGATCGCCAAGGCCGGGAGCGCGCTGAGCGGGATGTGCCAGGCGTTCTGCCGGGCGTTCAGCCTGGCGATGCAGTTCGGGCTGACGGTGGACGAGGCGTGCCAGCGGTTCAAGGGGATGCGGTTTGAGCCGCTGGGCATGACGAGCAACCCGGACATCCCGGAAGCCGCGAGCATCGTCGATTACGTTGCCCGCTACCTCGAGATTCACTTCGGCAGCCGCGGCGGTCGCTGAGCCGAGCCGAACACCGTCGCCCCGGGGGCGTCGTGATCGCGCGTTGGTGCTTTACCCGCTCGTTCACCCGCCCTTGCTGTCGCCTCGGGCGAAGATGCTCGCGACGTAGTTGAGCACGTCGGTCGCCGAGACCTCGTTGTATCCGAAATTCTTGATCAGGCGCTGCTTCACGACGTCGATCTTCTCCTGCGTCTCGTCGTCCACGACGCTCGAGACCAGATTCTTCAGCTTGATCGTGTCGCGGCTGTCCTCAAAGAGCTTCAGCTCCAGCGCCTTGTAAAGACGCGCGTTGGTGTTGTACTCGAACTTCTTCCCGTCGAGCGCCAGCGCGCCGATGTAGTTCATGATCTCCTGGCGAAAGTCGTCCTTGCGGCTGTCCGGGATGTCGATCTTCTCCTCGATCGCCCGCATCAGCCGCTCGTCCGGCTCCTCGTCCTTGCCGGTGTACCGATTCGTGACCTTTTCCTTCTGCGTGTACGCGCGGACGCTCTCGATGTAGTTGGCGCACAGACGCTTGATCGCCTCCTCGTCGGCGCTGATCGCCCGCTGCACCTCGCCCTTGATGATGTCCTCGTACTCGTCCTTTACGACCGCGAGGAGCTCGCGCAGACGCTTCTTGGTCTCTTCGTCGGTGATGAGCGAGTGCTGCCCGATGCCGTGCTCGAGCTCGTTGAGCACCATGAACGGGTTGATGCTCTTGTCCTCCACCGCTTGGCGGCTCACCAGCGCGTTGGAGATCTTGTCCTGGATGAACCGCGGGCTGATCCCCTCCATCCCCTCGCGGGCCGACTCCTCCTTGAGTTCCTTCACCGAGTCCTCGGTGAAGCCGGGGATGCTCTTGCCGTTGTAGAGCTTGAGCTTCTGCAAGAGCGTCAGCCCCGGCTTCTTCGGCTCGCGCAGGCGCGTCAGCACGGCCCACATCGCCGCCACATCCAGCGTGTGCGGCGCGACATGGACGTTTCGGATCCGCTCCGGCCCAAAGTCCTTGCGGTAGATCTTGATCTCGTCGTCCAGCCGGATGTTGTACGGCACATCGATCTTGATCGTCCGGTCCCGGAAAGCCTCCATCATCTCGTTGGACTGCAGGCGCTTGTACTCCGGCTCGTTCGTGTGCCCGACGATCACCTCGTCGATGTACGTCTGCGCGAACTTCTTCGGCTTGATCGTGTGCTCCTGGCTCGCACCGAGCAGGTCGTACAGGAACGCCACGTCGAGCTTGAGCACCTCGATGAACTCGCAGATCCCGCGGTTGGCGATGTTCAGCTCGCCGTCGAAGTTGAACGCCCGCGGGTCGCTGTCGCTCCCGTACTGGGCGATCTTGCGGTAGTTGATGTCGCCGGTGAGCTCGGTCGAGTCCTGGTTCTTCTCGTCCTTGGGCTGGAAGGT
>RECY01000009.1 GCA_007693785.1 Phycisphaerales bacterium
TCCGAAGGCCCTGAGACTAACTCAGAACCTGGACCGGATTCAGGGGGGCAGGTCAACTGCACTTGCACTTGGGGGCTGGGATTGGCGGGTGGGGCCTGGGCGGTCGGGGTTCGCCCGGTTCGGGGGTTGGTGCTTGAAATCGGGGTGTGCTGTGTCGGAAGGACTGGGGCGTGGTTCGCTCGCAGCCGGGGTGTGCCGTGGGCGGTAGTGGAATCGTGCGGGCCGGTATACTTGGGTCCCTGCGAGCGAGGCTTTCAGGGGCGTTCCCGCGGGGCGCGTGTTGAGCGGACGTTTGGCCGGGTTGGCGTCGCGTCGCGGCGTGGTTCTTCGGTTCTCAGAACTTTTTTGCAGGGATATAGGGAGCAACGATGCGGACTGCAACTCGGACGGGGCTGGCGTCGCTGGCCATGGGTCTTCTGGCGTGGCCGGCTCTGGCGGGGCTTCCCGCATCGCTGGACCGTGTGCCGGAGAGCGCGCTGGTGGTCGCCAGCGTTCGGAACATCGAGTCGTTCTCGGCGAACGTGAACCGGCTGAACGCCGCCCTGCCGGCGTCGAACCGGATCCCGCTGGGGATGATGGGCGACCTGATGGGGACGGCCGGCCTGAACGCCGGGGGCTCGATCAGCCTAGCGCTGATGCCCTCCCCGGACGGCCAGCCGCTGGATATGGATGGCGAGCAGGGCCCGCTGGTCGTGATCGTGCCGGTGACCGACGCGAACGCGTTCGTGCAGGGCCTCGGGGGGACGCCCGGGGCGGGGATCATGGAGGTGCAGGTCGGGGACGAGACGGCGTTCGCGAAGGACATCGGCGGCGGGTACGTCGTGATGGGCCCGGTGCGCGAGGTCGTTCAGGCGTTCTCCGGCGAGGGCGGGCAGGGGGCGCGTCACGAGCGCGCGGTCGGGCCCGTCGGGCTGCGGGTCGCCCAGCAGTCGGACACGGTGATCATCGCGAATATCCCGGCCCTGCGCCCCCAGCTCGAGCAGGGGCTCGAGGGGATGAAAGAGCAGGCGCAGATGTTCGCGATGATGGCCGGGCAGCAGGGCGATCAGGTGCAGCAGCAGATGCAGATGGTCGAGATGGTCGCGGGCAGCTTCCTGCGCGACGCGCGGGTGGGGATGGTCGGGCTCGGGTTTGGGGAGACCGGGGTCCGGGTGGACCTGGCGGCGAACTTCAACGAGGGGAGCGAGATCGGCGGGTTCTTCGACGCGCCGGGCGATTCGCGCGGGGTGCTCGCCCGCGTGCCGGACGTGCCGTTCCTGTTCGCGGGCTCGGCCGACTTTTCGAGCCCGGGGATGCAGAAGCTGATGAACAACATGACCGAGATGGCGATGCAGGCCAACGAGGGGTTGCCCAACGCGATGAACCCGGCGACGTTTATGCAGGGCCTGGACGGGATCGGCTACGTCATCGGCACGCCGGGCGCGCTCATGGGCGGGCTGTTCACGAACACGGTGTACTACTACAAGACCAGCGACCCGGAGGCCTACACCCGGAACTACAGCCGGATGCTGAACGAGATGAACGGGATGCAGATCGAGGGGATGACGTACACCACCGCGTACCAGGGCGGGGGCGCCCAGGTCGAGGGCCAGCAGGTGGACACGTACAGCATGTCGATCCGCCCGAACCCGAACGACCCGGGCGCGATGCAGGCGCAGCAGATGATGATGATGATGTTCGGCCCGAGCATGGGCGCGAGCGGGTACATCGGCAAGGCCGAGGGCGGTCTGGTCATGACCATGAGCCAGAACACCCCGCTGATGAGTCAGGCGATGCGGACCGCGGAGAACGGGAACGGGCTCGCCCGGAACCGGAGCCTCCGCAGCGTGGCGGAGCAGATGCCCGAGGGCGCGACCTTCGAGAGCTACATCGGCGTGGGGAGCATCTTCACGACGGTGAACAGCTTCCTCGCGATGATGGGCGCGGGCATGGACATCCAGGTCCCCGCGGACCTCGCGCCGATCGGCATCGGCGGGACCACCGATCGCGGCGGGTTCCAGGCCCGCGTCGTCGTGCCCACGCAGGTGATCGAGACCTTCGCCGCGATGGCGCAGCAGTTTGAAGAGATGAACGGCGCCGGCGAGCCCGCTCCCGCGCCGGCGCGTCCGCGGTTCTGAGCCGACGCCGCCCGGCGCGTTTTTCGGGATCAGGGCGCACCACGGGTGGCGCTGTCTGATCGGGACGACCGGGCGGATCCGGACCTCCTCCAAGCACCGCCCCGGCTCGCGAGCCGGGGCGGTGTCGTTTTCGGGCGAGCACGATCGGTGCGCCGTTCGCCGGTATCATCGCGACCCGGAGACGGATCCACGCACGGAGGGGCGATCAGATGCCCGGCGCAGAGCACAGCACGCGTGAGGGCGGCGGGCGTCGCCTGCCGGCGGTGTTGCTGCGCATGCTGCGTGATCCGCAGTTCATCCTGATCGTTTTCGGGGCGGCGATCGGCACGCTGACAGCGATCGGGACGATCGCCTTCGCCGAGACGTTGCACTGGGTGGAGCGACTGACCCGCGGGACGATGAGCGAGGGGGCCGACTGGCTGATCATCGCGATCCCGGTCATCGGGATGGGGCTGACGGGCGTGCTGGTGCACCTGTTCGCGTCGGACGCGCGGGGGCACGGCGTGCCGCAGGTGATGAAGGCGATCATCGACAAGGGCGGGGTGATCCCGCTGCGCGTGGGCGTGGTGAAGGTGTTCGCGAGCATCCTGACGGTCGGCTCGGGGGGGAGCTCGGGGACGGAGGGGCCGATCGTGCAGATCGGCGCGACAGCCGGTTCGGTGGTGGGGCAGAAGTTCCGCGTGAGCCGCGAGCGGATGAACACGTTCGTCGGGTGCGGTGCGGCGGCGGGGATCGCGAGCATCTTCAACGCGCCGATCGCGGGCGTCTTCTTCGTGATGGAGATCCTGCTGCGGGATTTCAGCTTGCGGACGTTCACGCCGATCGTCGTGGCGGCCGTCTTCAGCACGGCGACGACGCAGGCGTTCATGGGGGAGAACGAGGCGATCTTCGCCTCGGGCGACACGATCCAGGCGTACGCGTTCAGCATGCCGGAGCTGCCGAGCTACGTGCTGCTGGGCGTGGTGTGCGGGCTGGTCGCGGTCGGGTTCAACCGCCTGCTGCACGCGGGGGAGGATTTGTACGGCGAGGTGAAGCTGCACCCGGTGGTCAAGCCGATCACGGGGGCGCTCATGCTCGGCGTGCTCGGCGTCGCGTTCCTGCACCTGACGCGGAGCGTGGGTGCGAGTGGGGGGCCGGGGTCCGAGGCGGGCGTGCCGGCGTTCTTCGGCAACGGGTACGAGACGATCCGGTGGCTGATCAGCCCGGGGGCGTTCACGCCCGAGGCCGACGCGGGCGACCCGGGCGCGCTCCCGATGGTCTTCTGGTTCCTCGTGCTGCTCGCGGCGATGAAGGCGGTCGCGACCACGCTGACGCTCGCCTCGGGGGGCTCGGGTGGTGTGTTCGCGCCGAGCCTGTTTTTGGGGGCTGCGGTGGGGGCGGCGGTCGGCGTGCTCCTCGACCGGTTCGGACTGATCCCCGCGGGCGGCTCGCCCGCGGCGTACGCGCTGGTCGGGATGGCGGCCGTCGTCGCCGGCGCGACCCACGCACCGATGACCGCGATTTTGATTCTGTATGAGCTCACCCGCGACGCGTACGTCATCCTCCCGATCATGCTCGCGGCGATCGTCGCGGTCGTCATCGCGCAGCTCATCGAGCGCGACAGCATCTATACCTACCGGTTACGACGCCAGGGCGTGAACGTCGGGCGGAGTTTGGATCTCTCGCTCCTGCGCCGCCTGAGCGCGGGCAAGTGCGACCTGCTCGAGATGCCGGACCCGGTCTACGCGTCGGACCCCTTGAGCAAGCTCGTCGAGATGCACGCGCACTGGAGCGTGCCGGACTACGTCGTCGTCGATCAGACGAGCGGGGCCTACCTCGGCATGGTCACCGGCGGCGACATGCGCACGGCGTTGATCGACCGCGAGGCGATCCCGCTGCTGCTCGTGGCCGAGCTGCTGCGCGAGGTGCCGAGCGTGCGGTACGACGAGCCGCTCGACAGCGTGATGGCGAAGTTCGGCGCGCACGACGTCGCGAGCCTGGCCGTCACGAGCCCGATCGACCCGACCCTACCGATCGGTATCCTGACCCGCGGGAAGGCGATGGCGGCGTACAACCGGGCGCTGGTGGAGAGCTGAACTCGTCGCCAGCGGCGCGAGGGGTGCGACGCAGCGGTATTCACAGCACAAAAGACGACGCCCCCTGCGTGAAGCGGGGGGCGTCGTCGGTGGTGGTGTCTTGTTCGTGCGTGGACCCGGCGTTGAGCCGAGTCGCTGCGGCTCAGGCTCGGCGGCGACGCGTGGCGATCATGCCGAGGCCGAGGGCGCCGAGGGCGGCGGTGGTGGGGAGGGGGATGATGGGAACGTTGCGGGCGAAGTTGGGCCCGTGGACCTCGCCGTTCTGGGTCATGGAGCCGACGGCGATGGAGCCGTTGAGGTTGGTGAAGTTGGTGAGGTGAGCGTCAGCGCCGATCATGGAGCCGAAGAGCTCGCGCTGAACCATGATGTTGGTCGCGTTGAAGAAGTTCCAGACGATGTTGGCCGAGTAGTCGGCGAAGGTGTTGGCGTCGATGTTACCGGCGTTGAAGCTGACGTTGCCGCCTGTGCTGGAGGCGTCGACGTTGATGATGATGGTTTCGGCGCCTGCGGCGTTGTCGAGGGTGATCTGTGCCCACTGGTGGCTGCTGAAGACGGCGGCGTCGAGGCTGAAGACGGCCGTCGCGCCGGTGGTGGTGGCGCCGGTGGTGAGGGTGTAGCGGTTGCTGAGGTTGCCCATGGCGGCGGTGCTGTTGGTGGTCTGGCTCCAGAGCTGGCTGGAGAAGTTGCGGACCTCGGTCTCCATGCCGGCGACGATGGAGGCGGCGCTGGCGTCTTGGAAGACGCTCTGGACGCTGGGCCCGCCGCCGTTGAGGTTGAGGTGCCCGTTGCGGGTGCCGCCGTGGCGGAGGTCGCCCGCCTGGAGGTTGATGCCGGCGTTGATGTTGCCGCCGACGATGAGGGCGTCCTGGCCGACAAAGTCACCCGAGGGGGTGAGGCGGGTGCCGACGTCGATCGCGTTGCCAGCCATGTTGCCGCCGACGGCGACGCGTCCCCAGACGTTGGAGCCGGACTGGTGATCGCCGAAGACGATCAGGTTGAAATCGCTCAGCGGGCTGGCGGCGGCAGAGCAAGCGGCGGCCGCGATGGCGGCGGTGGTGATCAAGGCGCGGTGCATGTGGGTCTCCCCCTCGTGATCTCTCTCTTGCGGTGGGCGCGGAACTGGCGCGCCGTGGCCCTGAGTCTATCGAAGGGGGGTGGGATGAGGTCAAGACCCCGGCGCGATGATTCTCAATTCAAGTGAGAATCCTGAGAAGATGGGAGGTTTGTGTGCGAGCTATAGGGCGGTCGGGGGCCATGGTTGGCGTCAGAGTTGCCAGAGGCTGCTGGCCCAGGTGAGGCCGGCGCCGAAGCCGAGGAACATGACGCGTTGGCCCGGCTGGATCTTGCCGCCCTGGCGGAGCTCGTGGAAGACGAGCGGGACGGAGGCGGCGACGGTGTTGCCGTAGCGGTCGATGTTGATGGGGAATTGCCGGTCTTCGAGCCCGAAGCGTTCCTGGGCGGCTTTGAGGATGCGGACGTTGGACTGGTGACAGATGTAGTAATCGACGTCGGCGGCCTGGAGCCCGGCGTGCTCGAGGGTTTCCTCGATGAGTTTGGGGAAGGTGCCGACGGCGAAGCGGAAGACGGCGGGGCCGTGCATCTGGACGCGGTTGACGTGTCGCGGGTTGTACTCGACGCCTTCGGGGAGGGTGCGTTCGTCGGTGGGGACGTAGAGGTCTTTGGAGCCGGGGCCGTCGGAGTGGAGGATGTGGGCGAGGAGGCCGGGCATGGGGTCGTCGGTGCGTTGGAGGATGACGGCTCCGGCGGCGTCGCCGAAGAGGACGGCCGAGCCTCGCCCGTAGGTGGAGTACTCGACGTGCTGGGTGATGGTGTCGGCGCCGATGAGGGCGATGTTGCGGTAGGCGCCGGTCGCCATGAGCCCGAAGACGGTGTTGAGGGCGTAGACGAAGCCGGAGCAGGCGGCGTTGAGGTCGAACGCGCCGATGTTTCGGACGCCGAGCTTGGTGGTGACGCGGCAGGCGACGCTGGGGGTGGGTGACTCGGGGGTCATGGTGGCGACGACGATGAGGTCGAGGTCGTCGGGGACCATCCCGGCGTCTTGGAGGGCGTTGCGGAGGGCCTCGGTGGCGAGGCCGCTGACCGAGTCGCCCTTTTGGGGGTCGTGGATGTGGCGGTTGCGGATGCCTGTGCGTTGGACGATCCACTCGTCGCTGGTGTCCATGATCTTTTCGAGATCGCTGTTGGTGAGCGTTTTCTCGGGGACGGCGATGCCGGAGGCGATGATGCGGACGCCCGGGGGGCGTGCGTGGACGCCGGGGCGGGCGGTGTTGATCGCGGCGTTGGGATCGTGGGCGGGGGAACGTGGTGGTTGGCTGTCGGCCATGGGGGATGGTACGCGGGTGTGGGGGGAGGGGGGAGGAGGTGGAGATGGGGAGGTCGAGGTGGGGAGCACGGTTTGGATTGGAATCCGAACTGTGGTGTCGGAGAGGAGGGGCCGAATGTGCCACTGACCTCTTCTGAGAGGTCAGTGCTTCTGGGTTTCTTTGTTCTTCGGTTTTCTGGTTTGTTGTTGGGGTGGGGAGCACTGACCTTGGGGACAAGGTCAGTGGCACAGGGGGAGAGGGAGAAGGAGGGTGGGGAGCCCTCACCCCGGCCCTCTCCCGCGGACGGGAGAGGGAGAGGGAGAGGGAGAGGGGAGCACGGGTTGGCTCGGAAGCCAAGCCGTGGCACCGGGGGGGGAGGGTGGGGAGGGAGCCCCCACCGCCACGCGGCGCGCGGGGCCACCCCCGCCCGGGGGGGGGGGGGGGGGGGGGGGGGTCTGGGAGCCCCCTCCGCCTCGCTGCGCTCGGCACCTCCCCCGCAGGGGCGGGGGAGGGCAGGGGGAGGGAGCACGGTTTGGATCGGAATCCAAGCCGTGGTGCCGGAGGTGGAGATGGGGGTCAGGCGGTGGCGACGTCGGGGGTCGCGATGTGGGCCGTTTCGGCGATGCGGGCGATGATCTTGTCGTTGACGCCGCTGGCGACGAAGGCTCGCGCGTTTCGGACGGCGGCGCGGATGGTTCGGGCTTCGCTGGAGCCGTGGGCGATCATCATGGCGCCGTTGACGCCGAGGAGCGGCGCGCCGCCGTGCTCGTGGTAGTCGTTCTTCTTGTAGATCTGCTTGACGACGGGCTCGAACTGGAGGGCGAGGTCGGGGTCGGTCTCGAGGATTTCCTGGGCGATGGCGTTGAAGATGCTCTTGGCGAGGCCCTCGGCCATTTTGAGGACGGTGTTGCCGACGAAGCCGTCGGTGACGATGACGTCGGCGACGCCCTCGAAGAAGTCGCGCCCTTCGACGTAGCCGATGAAGTTGATGCCGGGCGTGCGGCTGAGCAGGTCGCGCGTGCCCTTGACGAGGTCGGAGCCTTTGCCCTCTTCAGCGCCGATGTTCATGATGGCGACGCGAGGGTTGGTGAGCCCGAGGATAATCTCGGCGTAGGTGGAGGCCATGACGCCGTACTGCCAGAGGTGGACGGGCTTGGGCTCGGGGTTGGCGCCGGCGTCGCAGAGGACGACGGGCCCGTGGAAGGCGGGGATGATGACGGCGATCCCCGGGCGGTGGACGCCGGGGAGCCGCTTCATGTGCATGATCGCGGCCGCAACGCAGGCGCCGGTGTTGCCGGCGCTGAGCACGACGTCGACCGGCTCGCCGCCCTCGGGACGGTTGCGGAGGCTGCCGAGGCGGGCCATGCGGACGATGGAGGAGTCGTCCTTGGTGCGGACGGCCTTGGCGGGGCTCTCGCCCATCTCGATCACGTCGGGGGCGTGCTCGATGACCAGGCGCGGGTCGCGGACGTCGGACTCGCGGAGGATGTCCTCGATCACCGCGCGATCGCCGACGGCGACGAGCTGGTCTTCGGGGGCGAGGTGCTCGAGGGCCTGGAGGCAGCCGCGGAGGATCGCGTCCGGCGCGTGGTCTCCGCCCATGACATCGACGGCGATCCGCATGGCTGGGCCTGTCCTTCTTTGCGATGGGGACGGGGATCGGATGGGGAGTGAGGGGAGCGTTGGGAGCCCTCACCCCGGCCCTCTCCCGGGGGGAGAGGGGGGAGTCAGGCCCCCTCCGCCTCGCTGCGCTCGGCATCTCTCCCGCTGGGAGCGGGGGCGGGCAGGGGAGACGGGCGAGGAGGCGTGTTAGCGGTCGACGCCGATGCCGAGCTTCTTGACCGTGATGCGGAGGCCGG
>RECY01000029.1 GCA_007693785.1 Phycisphaerales bacterium
CTCAATCGCGCAACCGGCCGTGCGCCGAACAAATGATCCCTCAGACACAGCCTAGGGACGAGGCAATGGGGGACGGAGAAGGAAGCCCGGTGGGCCACTGCCCTTGTCCGCAAGGTCAGTGCTCCGCGTTCACCACGTCTCCAGCGTCGGCGCCGTCTTGAACGGGACCGGCTTCCCGTCCGGGCCCACGCTCACCAGCGTCAGCGTCGCGGTCGTCACATCGACCCGCTCCCCCGTCGCGGCCCGCTCGGCGATCACGCGAACGTCCACCGTCACGCTCTTGGTCCCGAGGCGCGAGGTCGTCGCGTAGAAGTTGACGACGTCCCCCAGGTGGACCGGGGCCTTGAAATCGACCCGCTCGACGCTGGCCGTCACCCACTTGTGGCACCCGTGCCGGCGCGCCTCGACGAACCCGGCCTGGTCGATGTAGCTGAGGATGACCCCGCCGAAAATGGTGCCGTACGGGTTGGTGTCCCGCGGCATGGTCACAACACGGAGCGCGGGAGTTTCGGTGGTCATGCGAGATCATAGGAATGAGGCTCGATCCAGCCGTATTTGTCCATCTGGCGTTTTGACCATTTGGTGATTTCATCCCGCGTACCCTTGTGCAATGACACAGCATTCCCCCGCCGCCCCCGTCGTCGGTTTCGACGGCTCCACCGCACTCTGGGACTCCATCGCCGAGATGGAGAACCGCGAACTCGTCCGGCGCTACCGCTACAGCGTCGGGCATTTCGACGACCGGGTGTTCGAGCTGAGCGACGAGCAGCTCGACACGGCCTTCGCGCCGGAGGCCGGCGTCGGGCGTTGGCCGGCGCGGGTCCTGCTCGGGCACCTCGCCGATGCGGAGCTGGTGATCGCGCACCGGATCCGGCGGGCGGTCGCCGAGCCGGGGGCGGTGCTGGGGCTGTGGGACGAGGACGCGTTCATCGACGCGGGGCTGTACCAGTCGCCGGGGAGCGGCGGGGCGGCGTTGAACGGCGCGCCGCCGCCGATCGGGGCGTTCGTCGGCGCGATCTGGACGATGCGTCAGTGGGTCGGCGAGTGGCTGGGCAAGCTCGACGAGAGCGCCTGGGCCCGCACCGTCATGCACCCCGAACGCGGCGAGCTGGCCGTCCGCGACCTGGTCATCGGCAACGTCTGGCACCTCGAGAACCACGCCTACTGGCTGAACACCAAGGTCGAGCGGTTCCTCGGCCCGCGCCCCGCCGGGTGCGGCCCGCAGGGGTGCGGCACGACCGGGTGCGCGTGCAAGCCCGCGGAGTGATCCGCGTTCTACGCCACCCGTCCGGTGCCCCGGAAACGCGGAGCCCGCTTCGGGCGCAGCTTTTCCGGGCTCCCCGCTCTCCCACGCTCGCGACGCCGTCCGCAGCCGGTCATGGAAAAGCTCCGCCGACCGCGGCGGTCGGCTCCGCGTTTCCATGGCACCGGACTCTGCTCCTCGGCATCCGCCCGCATCCCCCGCGTCGCCCCGGGCGATACCCTTGTGCCAGATGAACCCACTGTTCGACCAGCGCCGCTACCTCATCCCCTTCCGATCCGGGCTCCTGCCGCAGATCTTCACGGGCGTCTTGGTCATCGGCGGCGGGGTCGCGGGGCTGCGTGCGGCCCTCGCGGCGGCCGAGCGTGGGGCCGAGGTCATCCTCCTCACCAAGGGCCCGTTCGAGCAGACGGCGACCGCGTGGGCCCAGGGCGGCGTGGCGGCCGCCCTCGAGCCCGGCGATACCTTTGAATCACACGTGCAGGACACACTCACCGCCGGCGCGGGCCTCTGCGACCGCGACGTTGTGCAGATGGTCGTGGAAGAGGGTGCGGAGCGCGTCCGCGAGCTGTTCGAGTGGGGCATGCGTGTCGACGCGGGCGACGACGGCAAGCCGACGCCCGGCATCGAGGGCGGGCACTCGGCGAGGCGCATCTACCACGCCGGGGGCGATTCGACCGGCGCGGAGATCCAGCGCCTGCTCACCGAACGCGTGCGCGCGCACGCCGCGATCCGCGTCTTCGAAAAGTGCTTCGCGCTCGACCTGGTGACCCCAAGCGACGAGCCGGGCAGCCCGGTCATGGGCGCGATCACGCACCACCCGCGCTACGGGCTGCAGATGATCTGGGCGCGGTCGACGATCCTCGCCAGCGGCGGCGCGGGGGGTGTGTACCGCGAGACGACCAACCCGCCGCAAGCGACGGCCGACGGGCTCGCGATGGCCTACCGCGCCGGGGCCGAGATCGCCGACGCCGCGTTCGTGCAGTTCCACCCGACGGCCCTCTACCTCGCCGGTGCGCCCCGCCTGCTCATCTCCGAAGCGATCCGCGGCGAGGGCGCGCACCTGGTCGACACCAGCGGGCACCGCTTTATGCGGGACGTCCACGAGCTGGGCGAGCTGGCGCCACGCGACGTCGTGAGCCAGGCGATCGTGCGCCAGATGCACAAGCAGGGCGGTCGCCACGTCTGGCTGGATTGCCGCCACATCGAGCGGTTCGCCGAGCGGTTCCCCGGCATCGCGTCGCGATTGAAGCAGTTCGAGCTCGACCCGCAGCGCGACGCGATCCCCGTCCACCCCGCGGCTCACTACACGATCGGGGGCGTGCGCACCGACGCCGACGGGCGGACCAGCGTCCCCGGGCTCTACGCCGCGGGCGAGGCGGCCTGCACGGGGCTCCACGGGGCCAACCGTCTCGCGAGCAACTCGCTGCTCGAAGGGCTCGTCTTCGGCGATCGCGCCGGGCGGAAGGCGACGAACGGGAACGGGTTCACGAGCGGTGGGGGCGGTGCCCCCTCTTCGCCCCCGGTCCCGATCGTCAGCGACATCCGCCCCAGCGACCACGCCGAGCTCGACCTCGCCGACGTGCGGTCCAGCCTGCGCTCGGCGATGTGGCGCAACGCGGGGCTCGTGCGCAACGGGCCGCGACTGACGGACCTCGCCGAGATGCTCGGCTTCTGGGCGAAGTACACGCTGGATAAGATCTTCGACGAGCCTATGGGCTGGGAGACGCAGAACCTCCTGCTCGCGGGCGCGATCATCGCCCGCAGCGCGGCCTGGCGCGAGGAATCCCGCGGGTGCCACGTGCGGGACGACTGCACGGGAACCGATGACGCCTTCTGTGCGCACGACGCCTGGCGGCGCGGGCGCGACGAGCCGACGCGAACGCCCGTGGGCGAGGCCCTCGTGAGCTGAACACCGACCGCGGGGTGGCGCATGCAACGCAAGCAACATCGCATCACGATCGGCGCGCTCGCGGCGACCGGTGTCGCCGCGATGCTCGGCGCGTGCGAAACCGAGACCCGCGTCGTCCGCCAGGACGGCATGATGCTCGCCAACCTTCCGGGCGCGACCGGCGGCGGGGCCGACCCCGCGACCGTGACGCCGCGATCGCAGGACGTCGTGGGCCTCCCCGGGGGCGCGCCCCGCGAAGAGCTCGACGACGGCACCGTCATCCTCCGCGCCCGCACCGGGCGACAGCTCATGGGACACCTGTTCACCACCCTCCGAAACAACGAACGCGAACTCTTCGTCGCTCAGGTCCTCAGCACGCGCACCAAGCAGGAGTTCCACGACCGCGGGCTCGACCCGGCCCTCGCCTTTGACGAGCTCAAGCAGCGCTCGGAGTGGATCGAAAAGCTCTTCCAGCGCATGCCCCAGGGCGAGTTCACGCCCGGCGTGCTGATGCAGCGACAGGGCGACCGCGTCTACCGGATGACCGTGACGGGCATGGCCGCCGACGGGCTCCGCTGGACCTTCATGGACATGGTCATGGAAGACGGGAGCTGGCGCCTGCGATGGTTCGGGGGGCAGTGAGCGCCGTCCCGGTGGCACAGCTCTCCGAGCTGTGTCGGATCTGGTGACGGCTCTCCGAGTTTTCTTCTCCCCAGTATCCTGACCGTCGGCCGCACCACACAGCTCGGAGAGCTGTGCCACCTGGAGCCGCGTTGCACCCGCGTGATCTGGCGTACATCCTGGCGGGCGTGGCGATGTCGCCGGTGATCCTGCGCAAGAGCCGGGGGGATTGGCCCGCGCGCCTCGGGAGGACTGAGGCCCTCGGGCCCGTCGCACCGGGCCGGCTGGGGCGGGTGCTGCTGCACGCGGTGAGTGTGGGAGAGGTGAACGCGCTGCGTTCGCTGGTGCCGCGGCTTGCGCGAGAAGCCGAGGTCGTCGTGAGCGTGACGACCGACACCGGCATCGCCCGGGCGCGTGCGCTCTTTGCGGGCGACGCACCGCTCGCGACGGTCGTGCGGTACCCGCTGGATTTTTCGTGGAGCGTGCGCCGGTTTCTGGACGCCGTACGCCCGGACGCGGTCGGGCTGGTGGAGCTCGAGCTCTGGCCGGGCTTTCTTGATGCCTGCCGGGCGCGGTCGATCCCCGTCGGCGTCATCAACGGTCGCCTGAGCGAGCGATCGTTCCGCGGGTATCACCGTTTTCGGCGTGTGGTCTCGCCGATGTTCCGGTCGCTGGCGTTCGCGGGCGTGCAGGACGAGGCGTACGCCGAGCGGTTCGAGGCGATGGGCGTGAAGCCCACCGACTGCCTGTTGACCGGGAGCATGAAGTGGGACGCCGCCGACCCGGACGCGGCACGCAACCACGCGTTCGTGCGCACGGCCGCGGCGCTGGCGGAAGAGCTCGGCATCGACCGTTCGCGCCCGCTGATCGTCGCGGGCTCGACGGCCGAAGGTGAGGAGAAGCTGCTACATGAGACGCTCGTGTCGCTGGAGCAGAGCGGGCGAGTCGTGCCCGGCACGCAGCTCGCGTGCGCGCCGCGACAGACGACGCGCTTCGATGAGGCCGCGGCTGGCCTGCCCGGGTGCGTGCGGCGCAGCGCGCGCACGCCGGGGGCTCCGGGCTCGACGCGGTTCCTGCTCGACACGATCGGCGAGCTGCGGGCGCTTTACGCGCTCGCGGACGTCGTCGTGCTCGGGCGGAGCTTTGCGCCGCTGTACGGGTCGGACCCGATCGAGCCCGCGGCCCTCGGCAAGGCGACGCTCATCGGCCCGAACGTCAAAGACTTTGAGCACGCGGTCGGCGCGCTCGAGCGGGGCAGGGCTCTTCGGCGTGTGACGCGCGAGGCAATCGGGGGCGAGCTCGCGTCGATTCTGAGCGACCCGCACGGGGCCCGCGCGATGGGCGAACGCGGGATCGCCTGCGTCCGCGACCACCAGGGCGCGAGCGAACGCCACGCGGAGCTGCTGCTGAGCCTGCTGAGGGCGGGCTCGGTAGCCGACGGCGGCGCGACGCGTTCGGGCGCGCTCGCCGGCGTCACGCCTTGAGCCCGGGCGAGGCACGGGTTTCGGCGGTCGGTCGGGCGGTGGTCTGCCCCGGCGGGGGTTGGTGTCATACCATGACCGCTCGGCCCGTTGCTCCGGCGCGGGCGGAGAACCCCTCGGGGGCGTAGCTCAATCGGTAGAGCATCGGACTTTTAATCCGCAGGTTCAGGGTTCGAGTCCCTGCGCCCCCATTCGCCCGGCTCGGTGCGATCCCCGGCAACCCGGCGGAGCCGCGCGGGCCTCAACCGTGCCGAAGCCAAGGAAGGGCCAGTTGCAGGACCTCACGCGAGCTACCGGGACCGCGTCGGCCGTGCAGGCGTCGTTGGTTGTTCACGCGCAGTGGAGCGACGCCGGGCTGCACCTCTGGGGCGAGAGCGAGGCGTGGTTCGCCGGGCGACACCCAGAAGCACGCCCGATCGACGCGGGGACGCACCCGTTCGCCGAGGACGCCTCGGCGCTGCTCGACCGCGTCCGCGGGCTGCTTCCTGCGCCCGCGGGGGCGACGTTGCGCGTCGGGCGGCTCGCGCTGGTCCTGCCCGCGAGCGGGGGGCGTCCGAGCCCGAGCCCGCGTTTGGCGCACGCGCTCGGCGTGAGCGCGGACGACGTGACGATCGAGGGGCTGGGGCGGTTCGAGACGCCGACGGTCGTGGTGCCGCCCTCGCACGCCGGGAGCGTGCTGGAAGCGCTGCTCGACGCGGGCGACGCGGAGGCGATCGAGCGCGACCCGGGCGAGCCGGAGGCGGGGTTGCAAGTGGGCCCGGGTGTCGAGTTTCTCGCCTCGGTCGCGCGTCTGGCGCGGTACGTGCTTGCGCAACAGCGGTTCGTGCCGATGCTGCGTCAGGAGGGCTCCGGGCGTCTGACCGGGACGTGGATGCCCTGGCTCGGCGACGGACAGGTCGCGGAGCGCGTGAACAAGCTGGTCGCGCGCACGCCCCCGGTGGTGCGCGCGGTCGAGGACGACCTGCGCCACGATCCTTGGGCGGTGGTGGAGTCCATGACGGCGGCGCTGGTGGACGACGGGGCTCGCCGCGCCCTCTCGGCCGAGTCCATGCGCGACACGATCCAAGGGCAGGACCCCGCGGCCGACGAGCAGGTCGCCTGGCTCACGGGCCTGCTCGAAGAATCCGGGCGCCCCGTGCCCGTGCCGCTCCCGCGCGTCGCCGACACCGTGCGCCAGGTGCGCCGGTGGATCGGGGGCCTGGAAGAGCGCGGCGCCAGCAGCACGTGGCGCCTCTGCCTCCGCCTCAACGAGCCGGTCGATATGGAGCTGATCGAGGATCTCGAAGCCCCCCCCGCGGCTCTGCACTGGTCGCTCAGCTTCCACCTTCAGCCGGTCGACGCGCCGGAAGTCTTTCTCGATGCGGCCGACGTCTGGTCGCTCTCGACCGAGACGATCACCGTCGAGGGCTGGCGCGTCGACGACCCGCAAGAGCTGCTGCTGGGCGAACTCGGGCGCGCGGCCCGCGTCTTCCGCCAGCTCGAGCGCTCGTTGGAAGACCCGGAGCCGATCGAGCTGCTGCTGACCACGCAGGAGGCGTACGCGTTCCTGCGCGAGCACCGCACGCCGCTGGAGGAGCAGGGCTTCTCGGTGCACGTGCCCGAGTGGTGGGAGAGCCCGAGCGCGCGCCTCGGGGCACGTCTGCGCCTCGACGACCCGGAAGACGCCGCGGGGAGCGCCATCGGGACGGGCATGTCCGCCGCCGCCGGCCCGGAGCTGGGGCTCAACACGCTCGTGGGCTACCGGTGGGAGATCGCGGTCGGGAGCGTGACGCTGACGCTGAGCGAGTTCGAGAAGCTCGCGGAGAAGAAGGCGCCGCTCGTGCGCGTGAACGGGCAATGGGTCGAGATCCGTCCCGAGGACGTCATGGCGGCGGTCGGGTTCATCCGCGAGAACCCGGGCGGGGAGATGCGCGTCGGCGAGGCGCTGCGCCTCGCGTACGCCGCCGACCGGGCCCAGACCGGGCTCCCCATCGTCGGGCTCGACGCCGGCGGCTGGGTGGGCGCGCTGCTCGGCGGCGGTGGGAACGCGCTGCCGATCCTCGAGACGCCCAAGGGCTTCCACGGCACCCTGCGCCCGTACCAGTCTCGCGGGCTGAGCTGGATGTCGTTCCTGGAGCGCTTCGGCTTCGGCGTCTGCCTGGCCGACGACATGGGCCTCGGCAAGACGGTCCAGTTGCTCGCGCTGTGCATGCACGAACGCGAGGCGGCGGCCGCGGCACGCGAACGCGGGGAAACCGGCGTCGAACCGGTCGGCCCGACGCTGCTCATCGTGCCGATGTCGGTCGTCGGGAACTGGATGTACGAGGCCCGGCGCTTCACGCCCGAGCTGCGCGTCACGATCCACCACGGCGTGGAGCGTCTGCAGGGCTCGGCGTTCCTCGAGAAGGCGTCCAACTGCGACCTGGTCATCACGACCTACGCGCTGGCGAACCGGGATCAGGACCTCTTCGGGCAGATGCGCTGGCACCGCGTCGTGCTGGACGAGGCGCAGAACATCAAGAACCCGCAGGCGAAGCAGACGCAGGCGGTGCGAGCGGTCAACGCCGAGCGGCGCATCGCGCTGACGGGCACCCCGGTCGAGAACCGGCTGACCGAGCTCTGGTCGATCATGGATTTTCTGAACCCCGGCTACCTCGGGACGGCCGCGGCGTTCCGCAAGCGGTTCGCCGTCCCGATCGAGCGTTACCGCGACCCGCAGAAGTCCGAGCAGCTCCGCGGCCTGGTGCGCCCGTTCGTGCTGCGCCGGCTCAAGACCGACCCGGACGTCGTCAGCGACCTGCCCGAGAAGCTGGAGACGCGCGAGTACTGCCACCTGACCAGCGAGCAGGCGGAGCTCTACGAGAACGCGGTGCGGCGGATGCTCGGCGAGGTCGATCAGGCGGAGGGCATGCACCGTCGCGGGCTGGTGCTGAGCACGCTGATCCGCCTCAAGCAGATCTGCAACCACCCGTCGCAATTGCTCAAGGATCACGATGTGAAGAGCGCGCGCGGGCCGGAGCCGGGGCGCTCGGGCAAGTGCGTGCGTCTGCTGGAGATGCTCGACGAGGTGCTCGCGGAGGAGCACCAGGCGCTGGTGTTCACCCAGTTCCGCCAGATGGGGCACATCCTCGAGTCGATGATCCGACAGCACACCGGGCGGGAGGTGCTGTTCCTGCACGGCGGCACGCCGCAGAAGCAGCGCGAGGTCCTGGTCAACAAGTTCCAGGAGGGGACGGGCAAGCACCCGGTGCTGATCCTGAGCCTGAAGGCGGGCGGCGTGGGCCTGAACCTGACCGCCGCCAGCCACGTCTTCCACTTCGACCGCTGGTGGAACCCGGCCGTGGAGGACCAGGCGACCGACCGCGCCTACCGCATCGGGCAGACCAAGACCGTCCACGTCCACAAGTATGTCGTGCGCGGCACGCTGGAAGAGCGCATCGACCAGATGATCGAGCGGAAGACCGAGCTGGCCCGGAACATCGTCGGCGCCGGCGAGCGCTGGCTGACCGAGCTGGACACCGAGCAGCTCCGCGACATCCTGAGCCTGCGGACCGACGCGATCGCGGACGATTTCTGATGCCCCAAACCCGGCCCGAGGCGGCGGAAGTGGACATCACGCGGCGAGCGACCAACCCTTTCCCTTCGGGGTTTTCGAGCGGGCGGGGCCCGATCCGGAGTAACGACCGAGCATGACCGGCGACCAGGGACAGTTCCTTCGGCGTGAGAAGCCGCTCCCGATGCACCCGCGACGGGTGCGCCAGGGCGTGAAGCTGCTCAAGGAGCCGCCGACGGGTCCGAGCGCCTGGGCCGGGGAGCGGTGGCGTCGCCTGACTGACGCGCTGGTCGAGCATTTCGACCGTTCGTCCGACGCGCCGGAGGCGCTCGACTACGCGAAGCAGGGGCAGACCAAACGCCTCACGATCGAGGACGGCGTCGTCCGTGCGACGGTCCAGGGGCGGATGACGCGCCCTTACCAGGTCACCATCGAGGTGCGGCGGTTCGATCAGGAGCAACGCGAGGGGCTGATCCGCGCGATGGCCGACCAGGCCGTCTTCGCCGCCAAGCTGCTCGCGGGCGAGATGCCGAGGGACATCGACACCCTGCTCGACCCGCTCGGGACACGCCTGATCCCGGGCGACGCGCGCGAGCTCGTCGGCTCGTGCACCTGCAAGGACAACCGGGACTGGTGCAAGCACCTGCTGTGCGTCATGCACCTGGTCGCGGACCATCTGGCGCAGGACCCGTTCGTCGCGTTCCGCCTGCGCGGGCTCGAGCCGGACGACCTGATGGAGCGTCTGCGTCAGAGCCGCGCCGTCGCGGCCGCCGGCGGGGCGGCGACCGCGGTCTACGCCCCGGTGCTCGCCGGCGGGGGCGACGGCACGGGCGTCCGCTCGCTGGAAGACCTCGCGGGCGAATTCTGGTCGGGCGGGGATCCCGGGGTGCCGCTGGCGATCGAAGCGCCGTCGGTGAGCCACCCGCTCCTCCGACGCCTGGGCCCGAGCCCGTTCGAAGGGCGGCGCTTCCCGCTGGTCGGCCTGCTGGCGACGTGCTACGACGTCATCAGCCGACGCGCGATCGAGGGGCCCGGCGAAGGCGATGACGAACCGGGCGACGGCGAGGCCGGCGGCCCACGCGAAGCCGTGCCCGCCGGCGCAAACGAGATCCTCGCGGGCGAGGGCCCTTCCGAGACGACGCCGCCTTCCCCGGCGCCGGTCTCCTCGGTTTTGCAGCCCAAGCGGATCCGCGGCGCTAAGGCCAAGGCGCGCCCCGCCTCGCCCAAGCCGTCCGAGCACTGACGCTCGCATCCTCCGTGCACTTGTGGGCGAGACCCGTACGCGGCAAAGAATCGCCACGGGTTTCCGCCCCTCCACGCGCCATGCGACGCGGAAACACCAGCGTGCGGGGCGAATGCCCCTAGGGAAAGCACTCGATTCTAGAGGAAACTTCTCTTCAGTACGGGGCCCTCATGGCCGCACTGTGTGCGGGCTGTGATCGTAGCTCAGGCCTTTTTTTCGGTGGTTATCACGCGTTTTTTGGCAGAATCTTTGCGCAATGATCAAGTTTTAAAGACACAATCTTTATATTAAGATGGTTGCATTTCCCATGTCGTTACAAACGAGGTCTTGACACGTCATTTCCAATTGATAGGTTCACTTGCCAAGGGTTTGCACACCCGGCTCGTGGGGTTGATTGGAGAGGACAGACATGATGACGAAAAGTGCGCTGCGCGTCAGCGCGTGCGGTTTGGGTTTGGTTGCCGCGTGCGGTCTCACCGCGGCGCAGCCGGCGGTGTTCCCCGATTTCACGGTAACCACGCCCAATGATTCCGGCGGCAACACGCTCCAGTCGTTGCAGCTGCCGACGAACGTGCTCGAAGCGGGGCAGACGTACACCACCTACAAGGTCGAGTTCGACTGGATCCCCAACCCCGCGGGCGGGTTCAACGCCCGCCAGTGGGACGCGATCTGGGCGCTCACCGACGGCCCGATCGGCCCGGGCACGTTCGTCGCCGACCCGGGGCCCGCGATCAACGCGCAGATCGGGCTGGTGCCCCAGTTCCAGCCCGGCTCGCTGCGATGGGTGGGCGTGTTCGGCAACGGCGGGCTCTCGGGCTCGACGCCGCTGGAGTTCAACTGGCTCCAGTCCAACGCGTTCACGGACACGACCTGGCAGGACGTCCGCATCACGATGGACACCCGCGAGATCGTCTCCAGCAGCTTCGGGGGCGACACGACTAACGCCCCGACGTGGACACGGTTCCGCGACACCCGCGAAGCCGCCGCTGAGCCGCCGAGCACGGTGCAGAACATCCGCTACGAGGCCGTCCCCTTCTTTGTCGAGACCGACGGGATCTACCAGTTCACCACGACGACCTTCAGCGACTGGAACGGCGTCATCGCGATCTACCAGGACGACTTCGACCCCAGCGCGCCCAACGACAACCGCTTGGACCTGTGGGTCGGGACCGCGCCGGGCACGCCGAACCTGGCCGACCGCACGATCGCCTTCGAGCTCGAGGCGGGCAACCAGTACTTCTTCCTCCAGACCGGGCGGCGCAGCTTCGACGCCGGGCTCTGGGAGGGCGAGGTCCTCGGCGTCGGGGGCGTCACCTTCGCGATCATCCCCGCCCCCGGCGCGGGCGCGCTGCTCGGGCTCGCGGGCCTGATGGCCTCGCGCCGCCGTCGCTGAACCTCGCCAACAGCTTCCCAACGCTTCCGCAGAGCATTTCTGCACAGCACTGTTTTTTGACCGATTCGTTCACGCATTGAGAGAGACCGAGGAGACCAGACCATGACGTTTCGCACCATCACCGCAGCCGCCGTCCTGACCGCTTTTGCAGGCGCGGCTTCCGCCCAGTGGGTCGCCGACCCCGCCTTCAACAGCAAGACCGAAGCCCAGGAGATCTTCGTCGCCGCGGGCAGCACCATCACCGGCAACAGCACCGGCACCGCCAACGGCACCTACTTCCTCGTCAACGTCGAGCCCGCCGCCCCGGCGATCTACCGCCACCGCTTCCTCTTCGAATCCGACACCCCGCCGCACCGCGGCTGGATCAAGGGCCTGAACCAGAACGCCAGCGGCGAGATCCAGCCGGGCACCGACAGCCTCATCCAGGCGACCAACGCCAACACCGATCCCGCGATCTTCAACCAGTGGTACGGCTTCGGCAAGGGCGAGCAGTTCTTCTACCAGGTCTTCGGCACGGCCGCGACCACCTCCGACTACACCATCACCATGGAGACCGAGATGGTCACCCCGCAAAACCTGGGCGTCTTCCAGCCCGGGCAGCTCGCGATCACGACCATCGATCAGGGGCATGACACCCGCACGCACATCCACGTCTATGACGAGAACCTGCAGCCGATCCCCGGCTTCCAGAACATCCGCCCGGACAGCTCAACGTTCCAGTCCTTCCTGGAGCGCGACTACGAGGCCGGCACCTACTACCTCGCGATCGGGCTGCGCAACCTCGCGAACGATCAGGCGACGCCGGACGACTCGATCCAGCGTAACCAGCCCGTGATGGACTTCCCCAACATCCTTGTTGCCGGGCAGCCCGGAAACGCCGACGCGGACCTCTCCTTCGCGATCCTCCAGGACGGCACGGAGTTCGCCTTCGACGCCCAGCGTCAGGGTGCGTACGACGTCTTCTGGGGCTCGTTCACGGTCGTCCCCGCCCCCGGCGCCGCGGGCGTGCTCGCGATCGCGGGCCTCGCGGCCGCCCGTCGTCGTCGCACCCGGTAACGCCGCGCGACAGTGAGCCACATCCCCGGGAGAGCCCGGGGCTCACGATGCACTGGTCAGATCTCGACGGCACCGGGCAACCCCGGTGCCGTCGTTTTATTTGGAATGTATGAAGTTCCGGGTGGGTTTCCCTCGAACCGTGCCGCATCGGGATGCGGAAATGACCGGGCGGCGCTCAAGCACGCGCTCGGCACGTCCGACAACCTGAGATCGTCGCTCTCTTTGCGCCGACCACAGGTGCGCCATGGGCGAGGATCGGCCATCGCTAGCGCGGATGGCGGGAGCCGGGGCCAGCCCCGGAGGGGTCGGGAACCACATGCGACTGTGCACGACGAAACTCATCCACGCCTTCCCGGAGCTCGACGCGCTCCCCGAGCCGGAGGGCGAACGACTGCTCCGGCGCGTCCGACGGTTCCGCCAGACCCGCCCGGCGCTCTGCGTGGCGGCGGGGTTGCTCGCGGCCGGGGTCTGGATCGCCGGCGCGTACACGCTTGGGCCCGCGATCTGGCTCGCCGCCGAGCACGCGTTCGGCCCCATGCACAGCGCCGTCTCCCGCCTGCTCAGCCTGCTCCTCGGGCCGTACCTGGGCTGTTTCCTCGGCGGAGGCGTGGGGCTCTGGCTCCGCGATCGGCTGATCGCCTCGGCCCTCCGTCGCGGCCCCGAAGCCCTCCGCTGCCCTCGCTGCCGATACGAGATCCGAGGCCTCCACACCGACACCGACACCCTCACCTGCCCGGAATGCGCCCACGCGATGCCCATGCACGCGTACGGGCTGTGCCTTGGCGACCTGCACAACTGAGAATCGTTCGCGCACCGAGCCCCGCACCAACGATAACGCCCGCGCCGGTGAACACACCGGCGCGGGCGTTTGAAATCGTGAAAGGCTCTGGTCGTCTTACTCGTCGCCGGCCATCTCCTCATACTCCGCCAGACGCTCTTCAAGCTCGGCGATCTCGCTCCCGTTGAGCTTGCCCTGCTCCTTCGCCAGCTCCACAGCCTTGCGCTGGGTCTTGAGCGCCTCGTCCAAGTCGTCCTGCATGTACTGAGCGCGGGCGAGCGTGTCGAGGATCATCGGGTCCTCGCCGCCGGTCAGCTCGTTCGCCTTGCGGGCGCCGTAGAACCCGATCGTGTGATACTGCGGCGGGATGCCGTCGGTTGTCAGGATGCTCCACGAAACGCCGTTGATCATCTCGGGGTTGTCCACGAGAATCTCATCGAACAGCTTCTTGCCGTACATCAACGCCCCGGCCTCGTCGTTCATCTGGAACATGAGGAACTGGAGCTTCTGCACGCCGAGCTGCCCGAAAAGCTCGTGGTCGAGCGCGACGATCCGGTCGATAACCTCCATCGCACCCTCCGCGTCGCCCTCCTGCAGCATCTGCTGCACCTGCATCAGGAGCGGGTCGGCCTGGGCCTGCAGATCCGTCTCGCGGCGCTGACGCTCGATCGCGGCGTCCATGTCGTACTCGCCCGCGACGATCTGCTCCAGCGCGTCGTCCATGCTCAGCGGGTGCCCGATCCACGCGATCTGCCCCTGCTGGTTCACGATGAACGACGTCGGGATCCCGCCCTGGCC
Organism: Phycisphaerales bacterium; assembly: GCA_007693785.1. Classification (GTDB taxonomy): domain Bacteria; phylum Planctomycetota; class Phycisphaerae; order Phycisphaerales; family UBA1924; genus RECY01. The sequence continues at coordinate 14,055 of RECY01000029.1, forward strand.
GCTCGCGGTCATATAGCGGTTCCACGTCTCGCGCTCCTGATCGAACGCGACGGTGTACCCCATCTCGCTCGGCGGCTGCTGCACGAACGCCTGCACGTTCTCCAAAGTGTTCCCGCGGGTGTCGCCGCTGGTCATCCCGATGATCGTGAGCTTGTCGCCGTACTCCTCTTGGAGATCGGTCAGGTGCGGGATCGCCGCGATGCACGGGCCGCACCACGTCGCCCAAAACTCAACGATGTAGACGTGCCCGGATCGGAACTCGGTGACCTCATCGCCCTTGAGCCATTCCTGGGCGGACAACGCGGGCGCCTTGTCGCCGATGGTCAGGCGCTCCTGCACGGTCGGCTCCGCGCCCACGGTCTGGCGAATGGTTTCGCCCTCTTGAGAAAACGCGGGGGCAGCCACCCCGGCGAAGGCGATCAGGACGGCGGCGGCGGTACGAAGAAGCATGGGGTCTCCTTGAACGAGCAATCGATGTTTCCTGAAAAGCATTTCTGCGAGCCCGCACCGATCCAAGCTTTTATGCACCTGAATCAACGCCGGTCCGCACCGCACCCCACCGGTCAGTCCCCGGAAGCTGGCCCGGCTCCAAGCCGAAACCAGTGAAAACCACGGGTGCATGGTCAACTCTGCACGCCGGATGAACCGGGCGTGCCGCAAGGTTATACGGTTGAACAGGGTGCTGCGCGGCGGTATTCCGGGCAGTTCAGGCGGTTCGAAGCCGCAATGACCGACTTTTCCGCCCGCACCGGTCGTTTCGAGCGGCGTAGAGCCCGTTGCCGGATCCTTCCAAAGCATGATCAAGCCGTCGCAGCCATCCCACTCGACACCCCGGAGCCCCGCTCCGGGTGTCCCCGCGCTCCGGGCAACTTTTGCCCCCGGGCGAGGGGCGATGGCGTGGAGCGTCGCGATCAGCGTCGCCGGGCACGTGGTGATCGCGGCCTGTTTGGCCTCACCGCTGCTTTGGGCCTCCGCCGGCTCGGCGGGGGCTTGGTCGGGGCCGCCTGAGCCGCCGAACCCGGACGAGGACGACCGCACCCGCCTCGGGATCGAGCGGAGCCGGACGGTTACGCTGACCTGGCTGGGGTATGAGGACCCGGAGCCGCACTTCGCCCCTTGGAGCGAGACCGAACAGGCGGCCCTGACGCCCACGCCGGGCGAGCCCGGCGACCCCGGATCGCCCGGCCCGCTCGCGCCAAGCGCCGCGAGCCCCGACGCGTCACCCCCGACACCCCCGGCCCCCGCGACAAACCCTTCCGAAGAGGCCACCCCCACGCCGACACCCGCGACGGGCGAGACCGAGCCGTCGACGGTGCCGGTGGAGCCCGACGTTCATTTTCTGGACGCGGAGTTGCTGCTGCCGACGGTCAAGCCCGGGGGCGAGGTCCGCCCCGCCCCGCCGCGCCCGGCGCGGGAGGCGAGCGAGCGCGACCCGAGCCCGGACACCCCGCCTAGCCCGCCGATGCCGCCGACCCCAACCGGCGGCGGTGGGGGCGGCTCCGGCGGAGAGCGCGGGGATCCCAGCGACCGGGCGAGCGAGGCCGTCTCGAACGAGCCGACACTCGTGGTCGATCCGGGGCGTCCCGCGGCCGCCGAGGGGCTCGAACTGCTGACCGACCACATCCGCTGGCGTCGCGTGGACCAGCACCTGGCCCGCCCGAGGAACCCCACGATCGCGATCACCTTCGACGCCAACGGACGACCGAGCCTCGTCGAGTTCGTCCCCGACGCACGCGGCATCCGTCAGAGCACCGGGCACCGCGGCATCGACGAGACGCTGATCAACGGCGTCTACCGGTGGCGCGCCCGGGGCGAGCGGATCGACCAGCTCCAGGCCGAAGGCGGCGAGGGTGTGCGGATTGTGCTCAGGGTGCTGCTCGTGCCGGAACGATAAAACCACGCCGGGGAACCGATGCGAAGACCACGCCGCACAACACGGACCCGCTCGCACCGACTCACCTTGTGCGCGCTCGCGGGCGCCGGCATGATCGTCGCGGCGGGCGACGCCTCAGCGAGCGACGACCAGGACCGGGAACGCGGATGGCGCCTGCGCGCGGAGGTCGGCGCGGGCGCGGGCGTCGGTGTGCGCGACGGCATCGGGGTCGGACGCCCGATCGACGCGGGCGTGGACGGGGTGGGCCCGCTGGCGCGCAGCCTGCGCGTTCGCCCGCTCGACCTGCGTAAATCCGCCGCGTTCGGCGACGTGTACAACTTCGGGCAGGGCACGCTGGTCGCCAGCAGCGGGGCGTTGCACGCGGTCTTCCCGCGATCGGTCTATGTGACCGGGCGGGAGGTCCCGCCGGGGACGGTGTTCTACATCGGATCGACTCCGGGCCGGTTCAGCCGGGCCGACGCGCGCCCGGGGGAGCCGATTCCGGCGCAGCGCACCCCCGCGGCCTTGCCGGGCGGCGGGCAGGTCGATCGGCGGGTCGCGCTGCTGACCGATGACCGCGTGCCGCAGGACGGCTCGGCACGGGCGACGCCCTGGCCCCCCGCGGAGCCGACGAACCCGATCTGGGACAGCCGGCGGGCGCGTCGCGTCGCGGAACTGCTCGAACGCGCCGCCGGGTCCGGCCCGGCGAGCGAGCGGTAAGCCACGAAAAAGCCGCCCGATCGGGCGGCTGTCGGTGGGATCTTGCTGGAAGCGGGCCCGCGGCTGGCGAGCCGATCAGTTGGAGGTCTGCGGGCCCTGGGCGCCGCCGTCGCCGGCGATCGAGCTGCGCATGTCCGTGTCGGCGACGACGTTCTGCATCTTGTAATAGTCCATGACGCCGAGATTGCCCTTGCGGAAGGCCTCGGCCATCGCCTTGGGCACCTCGGCCTCCGCGAGCACGACCAGCGCCCGATTCTTCTGCGCCTCGGCCTTGAACTCCTGCTCCTGCGCGACGGCCATCGCGCGGCGCTGCTCGGCCTCGGCCTGGAACCGACGCTTGTCCGCCTCCGCCTGATCCGCTTGCAGCTTCGCGCCGATGTTCTCGCCTACGTCGATGTCCGCGATGTCGATCGACAAGATGCTGAACGCCGTCCCCGCGTCCAGCCCGCGGCTCATCACCGCCTTCGAAATCCGGTCCGGGTTCTCAAGCACGTTCTTGTGCGTCTCGGCCGAGCCGATCGCGCTGACGATGCCCTCGCCCACGCGGGCGATGACCGTCTCCTCCGTCGCGCCGCCGACCAGGCGGGCCAGGTTTGTGCGCACGGTCACGCGGGCGCGGGCCTTGAGCTGGATGCCGTCCTTCGCGACCGCGTCGATCGTCGTCCGCCCCTGGGCGGGGTTCGGGCAGTCGATGACCTTGGGGTTCACGCTGGTGTTGACGGCGTCGAGGATGTCGCGTCCGGCGAGGTCGATCGAGCAGGCCGTGTCGAAGTCCAACTCGATCCGCGCCCGCTTGGCGGCGATCAGGGCGCTGACGACGTTGGGCACGCGCCCGCCCGCGAGGTAGTGCGTCTCGAGCTGGTTGGAGCTGAGCTCCAGCCCGCTCTTGACCGCGCGGATGCGGCTCAGCACGATCGTCCGGATGTCCACCTTCCGGAGGCGCATCCCGATCAGGTCCAGCAACCCGACCCGCGCCTTGCTCAAGAGCGCCTGGATGTACAGGTTCAGGAACTGCCCGAGCACGAAGACGAGCACGAGCATGAACAGAGCGGCGATGACGCCGACAGCAATCAGAATGGCTTCCATGGGTCGGGGATCTCCCTGTGCGCACCCGGGACGGGCGCGTGATCGGGTGAAGTTCTGGCGAGTTCCGAGTGTACGCCCGCGTCGGGGCCGGCGTGGGGTCTACGCCTTGCGGACGTGGATCTCGTTGTGCTCGATGCCGGTCACGCGGATCGGCTGCCCGCGTTCGATCCACGCGCCCTCGGCGATCGCCTCGATCCGCTCACCCGGGTGCCCCTCCGACGGGACGAGCTCCACACTCCCGACCGGGCGCATGTCCGTCAGCGCCTTGCCCGTGCGCCCGAGCAGGGCGCGCCGGTGCGTCTCGCGCTCGAGCTCGGCGAGCTGGCGGGCCTCCACGGCTTCAGGGGGTTCTTCGCCGAGCATCGCGCGCCCTACGGGTGTTTCGGGCCAGATCCGCAGCCCGAACGCGAAGGCGACCGGGCCCCCGATGAGGACCATCAGCACGCCGATGAGCCCCCACGTGACGTCGTAGCGGAAGAGACAGACCACGCCGGCGATCGCGACCAAGACGCTGGTGACCGAGATGATCCCGCCGGAGGGGACGAAGAGCTCGACGACCAGAAGGAGCAGGGCCGCCGCGAGAAGGCCCAGGCCCCAGAACAGCATCACTTCGTCCATCTTGGATCACCTCCGCGTCCGTGCCGGGGCTCGGCGTTCTGGAAGCCGCCCATGGGAGAAGGCGGGAAAGGGTATCGGGTTGGCGAGGCGGGGGATGGGTTCATGCGTTCTCGGCGTCGTCGGCGGGCTCGACGATGACGCCGAAGCTGTCGATGCGGACGACGCGGACTTTGGTGCCGGCGTCGATGAAGCCGAGTTCGGCGGCGGCCTCGACGAGCTGGTCGTCGAACTCGGCGGTGCCGCCGGGGTGGAGCGGCGTGGTCGTGACGCCGAGGTCCCCGATGCGGAGCTGGTGGGCGGGCTCGCTCATAGCGGCGAGCATCGGCTCGGTGGTGGCCTCCTCGTTGGGCGCGTCTTGGAGGACGAGGCGGCTGAAGAGGGGGAGCGTGGCGAAGTGCTTGCTGATGAACCAGATGCCGGCGAGTGAGGTGATGACGGCGAGCGCGACGGTGGCGACGCCAAAGAGCAGGTCGGAGCGGGCCTGGGGCGAGTCGGGGAAGAGCGGCCCGTCGTTGGGAACGAAGGTGCCGACGAGCCCGCCGAAGAGCATGAGCATGCCGAGGATGCCGAAGATGCCGAAGCCCGGGAGGACGAAGATCTCGCAGAGAATGAAGATGATGCCGAGGGTGATGGCGGCGATCTCCCACCACCCGGCCATACCGATCATGAATGGGGGCGCGATGAGCCCGACGAGGGCGATCGCGGCGATGGAGCCGGCGATCGCGGTGCCGGGGCTGGTCATCTCGATGAAGAACCCGAGGATGAACACCACGATGAGCACGCCGCGAACAGGGATGCTGGTCATGAAGCGGACCAGGGATTCGGACCAGCTGAAATCGAGTCTTCGGAGGTTCTGGGCGCTGAAGAAGGCCTCGAGCTCGGCGTCGGATCGGACGGTGGCGACGCCGAGCCCGAGGGCGAGGGCCTCGTCGCGGGTGACGACGAGCGGGCCGTCGCCGGTGCTGACGTATCGGACGAACTCGTAGCGTCCGCGGTCGGCGGGGGTGATGGTGGGTCGCTGCGTGGATTCGGTGAGGGCGACGCTGACCGAGGCGATGAGTTCGGCGACCTCCTCGGTCGCGGGGTTGAAATAGTCCTCTTCGGGCACCACGGGGTGCTCGCCCTCCTCGAAGCGGACGGGTGGGCGTTCGCCCCCGCGTCGGGCCGCGGACTCGCCTTCGGAAGCGCCGCTCTCGCCGCCCGCAAGGGTGCGTCCGGCGCCGATGCTCGCGACGATCGGGTTGGATCGGATCGGCACGCCCTCGAAGAGCATCCGGTACTCGTTTTCGTTGATCGTGAGCAGGTTGCCGGTCTCGATCTCGCGGACCTGCCAGAGCTCGATGCCCTGGGAGACGAAGCCCTGGACGAGATATTCGTCGTAGCCATGGCGCCGGGCGGAGTCGACCACATCGGCAAGGACGGGGCTGAGGAACTTGGATCGGAGGTCGCGGGGCACGGGCTGGAGCCCACCGAGCCCGAGCGTGATGACCAGGGCGTCGCCCATGCGCGCGGGATCGTTGTAGACGATCTCTCGGCAGGCGAGGGCGATGATGGCGCCGCCGGAGATCGCGTCGGGGTTGATCCAGGCGACGGTGTTGGTGATGCTGGAGCCGCGGATCGCGTTGGTGATCGCGATGACGGCGTGGACCTCGCCGCCGGGGGTGTCGAGGTCGATGACGATCGCGTCGGTATTGGATCGCTCGGCCAGTCCGATGCGTCGCTCGACGCTGCGGGCGGTGTGGATGTCGATCGGGCCGCGGATGGTGATGATCGCGACGTTGTCGGCCTGGCGGGCGGCGGGGACGGTCGCGGCGCTGGTCGGCGCGGCGGCGTCGGCGGCACTCTGCCCGAAGGCGGGGGGCTGGGCGGCGACCCAACTCAGCAGCGTCACGCAGGCGAGCAGAAGCGTTCGCAGACGCCGCAGCGTCACGCGGCGGGTCTCGGCGGTCGGGTTCGGCAGCTTCGATCGGCGGTGCATCACGCTGGGAGTATACGAACCGACGCCGGGCGGCCGTTCCCGGGGTGTGCGCCGATTCGAGGGTTTGGCGTGGGGATGGTCAGGGCCGCGTGGAGTGGGCATCGGGAGGGGGAAGAGCTGGAGATCGGGAGGGGGGAGCACTGACCTTGCGGACAGGGTCCGTGGGCACAAAGGTCAGATTTCAGGGTTTGGCGGCGGGTTTTTCTTCTTCGACGGTCCAGCGGAGGTCGCCTTGGGTGCAGTCGATGTGGATCGCGAAGAAGCCGGCGTCGGCGTGGAGGTCGTCCGGGGCGTGCTTGCGGACCATGGGCCAGATGATCTCGCGGTCGGTCACGGGCAGGGGCAGGTGGTCGAGCTCGTCCGGGTGGTGCCACTCGAGGAGGCCCTCGTTCATCTCGTGGGACTCGAGCTCGACGGGGCCGATGACGCGGTAGTAGAAGAGGAGCCAGTGCCCCTGGCCCTCGAAGGCGGTCTCGGCGATGAGCCCGAGGAGGTGGAGGCGCTCGATGGGGATGTCGAGCCCGGCTTCTTCGAGGATCTCGCGTCGTGCGCACATGGCGGGGCTTTCCCCGGTGGTCATGTCGAGCTTGCCGCCGATGGGGGAGCAGAGGCCCTGGTTGGGGGCTTTTTTGCGCCGGAGGAGCAGGACGCGCCCGTCCTTGTCGCGGAGATCGCAGAGGCAGGCGATTTTGTAGGGCAGGGCGGGGGTGTCGGGCATGGTCGGGGAGGGTAGGTGGGGGAGGCACTGGGCATTGGGCATTCGGCACTAGAGGGGGGAGAGAGGGGGCCTCCCTTCGTGGGCCGATGGCTGATCCCTGATGGCTGAATCGTGCAAAAGTCGCGTGGGGCGGGCGTTTCACGCGACGGGGGCTTGCGGTCCGATACCCTTTGGATGATGCACGCCCAGACCCCGCCGCCGATGCCCGCGACGCTCCCGCACGCCGACGAATCGGTGGGCGGTGCGCTCTCGCGCCCGTGGGCGGTGCGTGGGCGACGGGTATACCTGCTGGGGATCGGCGGGTGCGGGATGAGCGGGCTGGCGCGGATGCTGCGGAGCCTGGGGGCCGAGGTCGCGGGGAGCGACATGCAGCGGTCCGCGGCGACGGCTTCGCTCATCGCCGACGGCATGCCGGTCGGGCTCGACCCACTCGCGGGCGGGCACGACGCCTTGCCGGAGCACGTGGACGTGGTGATCGCGTCGGCGGCGGTAAAGGCGGACCACCCGCAGATGCTGGAGGCGGTGCGCCGGGGCGTGGAGACGATGGTGTACGCCGAGGCGCTGGGCAGGTGCATGCTCGGGCGCACGGGCGTGGCGATCGCGGGCACGCACGGGAAGAGCACGACCAGCGCGATGCTCTCGGCGGCGTTGGTCGACGCGGGGCTCGATCCGACGGCGATCGTGGGCGCGACGAGCCGCCAGATCGCGGGCGGGGCGCTCGCGGGGCGCGGCGCGCACTCGACCGGCTTCCGCCTCGGCGGGGCGACGATCGCGAAGGGGGCGATGGCGGGGCGGCCGGGCGTGCTGATCGCCGAGGCGTGCGAGTTCAACCGCTCGTTCCATAACCTGCACCCGACGATCGGCGCGATCAGCGCGGTCGAGGCGGACCACCTGGACGTCTATGGCTCGCTGGACGCAGTGGTCGAGGCTTTTGCGGGCTTTGCGCGACTGCTCCCGGCGGCGGAAGACGGGGGAAAGCTGATCATCGCCCACGAGGGCGCGCACCGGCGCGACGTGACCGGCGGCGTGCGGTGCGCGGTCGAGACGATCGGGTACTCGCCTGAGGCGGACTGGGTCGTGGGCTTTGAGCCGACGACGCGGCGTGTGACGCTATACCACGAGCGGAAGACGGTCGCGAGCTGGGTGCAGCGCATGCCGGGTGCGCACAACGCGATGAACGCGGCGACGGCGTGCGCACTGGCGGTCTCCCTCGGGGCCGACGCGGAGATCGTGGGGCGGAGCCTCGGCGCGTTCGAGGGGCTGGACCGTCGCGTGCAGCTGCTCGGCGAGCGCCCGGTGCCGGGGGGCGTGGTGCGGGTGTGGGACGACTACGGGCACCACCCAACGGAGATCGACGCGACCTTGCGCGCGCTGCGGGACTTTGAGCGTCCGGAGGCGAAGGGCGGGCGGCTGATCTGCGTGTTCCAGCCGCACCAGCACAGCCGGACGCGGTTTTTGCTGGAGGAGTTCGCGAGCGCGTTCGAGCAGGCGGACGCGGTGGTGGTGCCGCATATTTACTTTGTGCGGGACTCGCAGGCGGAGAAGCAGAAGGTGTCGGCGGCGGACCTGGTGGACCGCCTGCGCACCCGCGGCGTGCGCGCGATGCACCTTTACCCGTTCGAGGCGATCGTGGAGCAGCTCGAGAACCTGTGCCGAGCGGGGGACACGCTGGTGGTGATGGGCGCGGGCCCGGTGTGGCAGGTGGCGCACGCGTATTTGGGGAAGGCGTCGGGGCTGGGCCCCGAGGAGGCATCGGGCACCGGGCACCGGGCACCGGACCGGATGGAGACTTCTCCGCTGGTGCCTGGTGCCCGGCTCCCGGTGCCTGACGCGGAGCGTGCGTCGTGACGGCGGCGAGCGCGGAGTGTGTGGGCGGCGTGCGGATCGAGCGTGGGGCGAAGATCCCGACGTGGTTTCGGTGCGGTGGGGCGGCCGACCGGCTGGCGCGCCCGCGGGATGAGGACGAGCTGCGCGCGTGCTTGGCGAACGATCCTGGGCTGCGGGTGGTGGGGGACGGCGCGAACCTGCTGGTCGCCGACGGTGGCGTGCGGGAGTTGGTGGTCTCGCTGGAGGGCGAGCGGTTCACGCGGATCGAGGTGGACGAGGCGAGCGGGCGGGTCGTGGCGGGGGCGGGGGCGCGCTTGCCGCGGGTGATTAATCTGTGCGTGCGCGCGGGGCTCGGCGGGCTGGAGACGCTGGCGGGGATCCCGGCGAGCGTCGGCGGGGCGGCGGCGATGAACGCGGGCGGACGGTTCGGCTCGTTCGCGGATCGCGTCGAGCGTGTCTATGCGATGGACCGGCAGGGTCGCGAGGTCGAACTGACGCGCGAGGCGGCGGGGTTCGGGTACCGCACGAGCGGGCTGGGGGAGTTGATCGTGACGGCGGTCGCGTTCCGGCTTGAGCGTGGCGACGCGGCGGACCTGCGGGATCGCAGGGACGAGATCATGCGCACGAAGACGGCTTCGCAGCCGATGCGCGAGCGCTCGGCCGGGTGCTGCTTCAAGAACCCGACGCTGACCGACGCGATCGTTGGCGTCGGGGCGGCGGGCGAGCGCGTGAGCGCGGGGCTGCTGATCGATCGCGCGGGGTGCAAGGGGCTGACCGTCGGCGGGGCGCGGGTGAGCGAGGTGCACGCGAACTTTGTTGTGACCGCGCCGGACGCGAACGCCGCGGACGTCGTCGGGCTGATGGTGGAGGTCGGGCACCGGGTGCGTTCGGCGTTCGGCGTCACCCTAGAGCCCGAGGTGGTCATCTGGCGATCGGAGAGCGTGTCGTGAGCGAGTTCAGCGGCTTGCGTGTGCTGGTGCTGGGGGGCGGGCCGGACGCGGAACGCGAGGTCAGCCTGCGCAGCGCCGCGGGCGTGGCGTCGGCGCTGCGCGAGGCCGGGTGCGGGGTCGTCGAGGCGACGATCGGACGTGTGACGGCGGACGAGTTGCGGGCGCTCGAAGGGGACGTGGTTTTCCCGGTGCTGCACGGGTCGTTCGGCGAGGGCGGGGGGCTGCAGGACTTGCTGGAGGCGGACGGGCGGGCGTACGTCGGGTGCGGGGCTCGCGCGGCTCGGCTCGCGATGGACAAGCTCGCGACCAAGGCGGCGGCGTGGCGCGCGGGCGTGCCGACGGCGGACGCGGCGCTGGTGAATCCGCATGACGAGGTTTGTGCGCTAGACCTGCCGGTGGTGGTGAAGCCGGTGCACGAGGGGTCGAGCGTGGGGCTGCGGATCGTGCGCACGGCGGCGGCGTACGCGGCGGCTGTGGAGGCGGTGCGCGAGCACGGCCGCCCGAACATGGTCGAGGCGTTCGTGCGCGGGCGCGAGCTGACGGTGGGGGTGGTGGATCTGGAAGGTCATGGGCTCGCGGCGCTGCCGATCGTGGAGATTGCGCCTGCGTCGGGCGTGTATGACTATCAGGCGAAGTACGAGCGGAATGACACGCGGTACACCGCGAACCCGGACCTGCCTTCGGGCGCGCGGGAAACGGTGCAGGCGCGGGCGTTGACGGTGGCGCGGGCGATCGGCGTGCGACATCTGGCGCGTGTGGATTTTTTGCTGGACGAACACGGGGAGGCATGGTTGCTGGAGTTGAACACGATGCCGGGGTTCACGGCGACGAGCCTGCTCCCGATGGCGGGTCGTGCGGCGGGGATCGAGATGCCGACGCTGTGCGCACGCCTGGCGGCGCGGGCGATGGTCGATGGCGGCGTCGCTCCTGAGGCGATCGGCGGGGGTGTGTGATGGCGCGGTCGAAGACGGGTGCGAAGAAGAAGAGCGGTCGGAGCGCGCGGGAGGCGGCGGGTCTGGGGCGCGAGCCGCGGGGTTTGTTGGTGGCGCCGTGGTGGCGCGGGCCGCTGGGCAAGGGCGTGGGCGTGGTGGCGTTGATGCTGGGTGGGAGCGCCGCGGTCGCGTGGGGTTTGATTGTGGGGCACGGTGCGCTCGAGGCTCGGGCGTCGTCGCATCTGGAGCGGGCGCGGGTGAGCGTGGCGGTGGACTGGCCGACGGCTCGCGGGGCATCGGGCGAGAGCGGGGCGCCGACGAGCTGGCTGTCGTCGTATTTTCAGGAGCGTCTGACGAGCGCGGCGGTGGCGGCCGCGGCGTCGGAGGGGGCGTCGATGAGCGGTGGGCAGTTGCGCGCAGTGTCGCGTGTGCTGCACGAGAGCGGTTGGTTCCGGGATGAGCCTCGGGTGTCGCGCGAGGCGGACGGGGCGCTGCGTGTGGTGGGGCGTTGGCGCGTGCCGCTGGCGGTGGTGCGCCATGGCGGTCGGGAGCACCTGATCGCGGACGACGGTGGCGTGCTGCCGGTGTCGGCGTACGCGACGGGGGAGAGCGGGCGGGTGTTCATCTCGGGCGTGGCGAACGGGCCGCCGATGAACGCGGGGGGCGGGATCGACGTGTTCCGTGCGTGGCCCGGGAGCGGGGTGCCGGCGGCGATGGCGTTGCTGCGCGCGTTGCCGGGGGATGCGGTGTGGCGCGGGCAGGTCGCGGGGATCGACGTGTCAGGGTTGGAAGGCGGGCGTGGGGGCGATGGGCTGGTGATCGTGACGACCTACGGGACGCGTGTGGTGTGGGGCGCGTCGCCGAGCGGGTTCCGCCCGGGGGAGACGTCGACGGAGGGCAAGTTGAGCCGCCTGCAGCGTTTTTATGAGCAGTACGGTCGGATCGACGCGGGCGCGAGCCGGATCGAGATCTTCCCGCAGGGGCCGGTGGTGGTGGAGCCGGGGCGTTCGTGATCGATGCACGCGACGATCACGAGGATGGAGCGCCGTCGCCCGGGTTGGCGGGGGGTGAGGCGTCGGGGTCCGCGGGCTCGGGCGAGGGTGTGGGCGAGGATTCGGGCGACATCTCGTCGGACACGGCGTCGTTCGTGTCGGACGACTTGACGCCTTCGGGTGAGGCGTCCGAGGGCGCGGTCGAGTTGGACTTGTTCGGCAAGCCGCCGCCGGAGGGCAAGCGGAACTGGGCGCACCGTCGCGCGGAGCCTCGCGCGTTGGCGTTGTTGTGGACGGTTTTTTTGTTGCTGGCGACGGTGGGGACGTTCGTGTCGGCGGGGACGGACGGCCTGATGTCGGTGGAGAGCTACCGCTACGCGGCTCGGGGCTTGTTGACGGTGATCATGGTGGGGGCGACGCTGCTGTGGCCGGTGGTCCGGTTGAGCCAGTCGCTCCCGAGCGAGGGCGGGGTGCGGGGTTCGGCGAAGGACGTGTTCGTGGTGGTGTTCCCGGCGCAGGCGATTCTTTGGCCTCAGGCGCTGCTGGCGCGGTGGCCGATCGAGGTGATGGCGGGGTCGGTCGCGTTGCTGACGGCCTGGTCGGTGCTGGTGGGCGCGGGGCTCGCGTGGGCGCTGGGGGCGCGTGAGCCCGGGATGCGCCGATTGCCGGCGCGGGTGGCGACGGGGTGGGCGCTGGCGTTTGTCGGGCTGGGCCTGGCGGGGCCGGGGTGGTGGCTTGTGAGTTCGTGGATGGGCGGCGGTGTGGCGGCGTCCGCGGACGGCGTGCGTTTGTCGTGGATGGCTTCGCCCTGGACGGGGCAGTTGGAACTGGTGCGGGACCGGTCGTGGTCGGGGCGGAGCGCGTGGGCGTCGAGCGGGCACTGGTGGGCGATCGGCGGGGTGATGGTGGTGGGTCTGGCGGGGTGGGTCGGGGCGTGGATGCGCGGCGTCGGGTCGCGGGGTGCGGGTTCGGGTAACGACGGGGACGGGGTGGTCCCGGGTGCTCGGGCGGCCTAATTTGTGGTGGATCGGGTCCGCCGCCGCCACTTTGCGCGTCGTCGGGCCCGTGTGCGTTTGCGCCACCGAAGGGAGCCGACGATGGAACTGATCACGTCCGATGAGAAGAAGCAGTTGCAGAAGCGGCTGCAGGATTTGTTGGATCACCGATCGGTCATCAGCGAACGCATCGCCGAGGCGCGCGAGCTTGGCGACCTGAAAGAGAACTCGGAGTACCACGCGGCCCGCGAGCAGCAGGGGCTGGAGGAGGCCGAGATCCGACGCCTGCAGGACCGCCTGACGCACGCGAAGGTTGTGGACCACGATGCGGCGATCGCGAAGGACGTGGTCTTCCTGGGCTCAACGGTGAAGCTGCGCGACGTCTCCGACGGCGAGGAGGAACTGTTCCGCCTCGTCGGTGAGGCGACTGGCAGCGATACGGGGGGCGTGACGGAGGTCACGAGCAACAGCCCGATGGGCGAGGCGCTGATGAAGGCGCGGATCGGGGAAACGATCGCGGTGCGCGGGCCGCGGGGGACGATGAAGTTTGAGATCGTGGAGATCGTGTAGGGAAAGCACTAGGGATTCGGCAATAGGTACTCGGGGGGGTTGGATGGACGCGGGCTTTTTAGGCTCGCGTTTTTTCTTTTGCGGGTGGGATGGTTACGGGAGGCGGAGGGTGATGGGTTGGCCGTCTTGGGCGGTGGCTTTGGCGGCTCGCCCGTCTGCGGTGATGATCTCGACGTGCAGGGCGCGGGTTGGGCGGGGCATGTTGCCGGATTCGTCTTCGATGCGGACGGTGACGTCGCGGGCGTCGGTTTCGGCGAGGTAGACGGTGCGGAGGTAGCGCCCTTGCTGATGGGCGAAGCCGTCGCCGTCGTCTTCGTAGAGGGCGCCGTCGGCTTTGCCGTGCTCGTCGAGGGCGACGACCAGTGTGAGCGGGTCGAGCGGGCGCTCGTCGCTGTAGTTCATGATCGGGCCCATCGGGACAATCGCGCCGGCCTTGATGAACAGCTCGGGCAGGTCCGCGTCGGTCGGGTCGTTGAGGTGGGCGGCGGCGGGCTCGAAGCGTCGCCAGTCGCCGCGGGGCATGGGGGCGTCGCACTCGCCCTGGCGGGTGGTGCGGGCGCGGACGAGGACGTCCGGGCCGAGGAGGAAGCTGTCCTCGGCGTCGCGCAGCTTCGGGTCGGCGGGGTCCTCGAAGAAGAGCGGCTGCGCGACGGGGTCGCCGAGGCGGCTGGCGCGTTCGAAGAGCGTGTAAAGATACGGCAGCAGTCGGTAGCGGCGCTGGATGGCGAGTCGGCAGACGTGCTCGGTGCGCTCGCCGAAGGACCAGGGCTCGTGGTCGGGCATGATGGTGTCGCCGCCGACGCCGGCGCCGTCGGCCTTGGGGTCGCGGTACTTGTTGGTGTGCCCGCGTGCGAAGGGGAGGAGGGCGCCGATGCCCATCCAGCGTGCGAAGAGCTCGGGCGTGGCGAGGTAGCCGAAGCCGCCGATGTCCGGGCCGGCGAAGGGCTGTCCGCTGAGCCCGAGGTTGAGGGCCATCGGGATGGACCAGTGCAGGTGCTGCCACGTGGAGAGGTTGTCGCCGGTCCAGGTCGCGGCGTATCGGTGGGAGCCGAGGTAGCCGGCGCGGGTGAGGACGAAGGGTCGCTTGTCGGGGTTGGCGGCGGCGATGCCGTCGCGCGTGGCTTGAGCCATGAGCATGCCGTAGACGTTGTGGTAGAGGGTGTGGGGCCCGGGGCCGCCGAGCTCGTCGTCGGCGAGGTGGAGGTTGGACTCGGGCATGGTTTTGGTGGCGACGTGGAAGACGGCGGGCTCGTTCATGTCGTTCCAGACGCCGTCGATGCCGGTCGCCATGAAATCCTTGTAGAGCCCGGCCCACCAGTGGCGGACCTGCTTGCTGGTGAAGTCGGGGAAGGCGCAGGGGCCGGGCCAGACCGAGCCGTGGTATTCCGCGCCGTGTTTATCCGTGACGGCGTAGCCGCCCTCGGTGAGCTGCTGGTAGACGAAGTAGTCGGGATCGACCTTGATGCCGGGGTCGATCATCCAGACGGCGCGGTAGCCGAGGGTGTGGAGGTGGTCGTTGAGCCCCTTGGGGTCGGGGAATTGTTCTTTGTCGAAGGTGAAGCAGCGGAATTCGTGCATGTAGTCGATGTCGAGCCAGATGACGTCGCAGGGGATGTCGCGGTCTCGGAAGCCCTGGGCAATCTCGCGGACGCGGGCGTCGGGGTGGTAGGACCAGCGGCACTGCTGGTAGCCAAGCGCCCAGCGGGGGGGGAGGGGCATCGTGCCGGTGAGTTCGGCGAGTGCTCGGACGACGTCGCGCGGGTGGTCGCGTTCGATGACGACGATCGCGGGGGTTGGGCCGAAGGTTTCGAACTTGATGCCGGCGGCGAGGTCGATGGTGCATCGGCTGGTGGTTTCGCAGAAGACGCCGAAGGCGGAGCCGTCCGCGCGGACGCCCAGGACCCAGGGGTGGGACTGGTAGAGGTGCGGCGTTTTGTCGGAATAGCCGAAGGCGTCGTGGTTCCAGCAGGTGGTGACGGTGCCGTTGCGTCGGAAGGGGCCAGCGACTTCGCCGGTGGCGTAGAGGCTGGTGCCGGGGGCGATGGGGATGTGGGCGACGTGGTAGTTGTGCCCGATCGCGCGGAATCGCGGGTTGGTGGGGCGTTGCTGCGGGGCGGGGCCGAGCGTGCGCGGGGGCTCGGCGTAGGCGGGGTTCGGGCGAAGGGGCTGATCGGCGAGGGCGGGGTCGCGGAACCGGATCACGCGATCACCCAGCGACTGGGGGATCGGGTCGGTCCGCGGTGTGCGCAGGCTGACGGCGAGGCGGCAGAGCGTTCGTCGTGCGGCGGCGGTAGAGGCTTCGAATCGCTCGCGGGGTGTCATGGGTGGAGTCCTTGATCAGAGGCGTTGCGTGGCGGGCGATTGTTGAGCCCCGGGCGGCGCGGGGCGAGCGTGCGGGGTGCGGCGTAGTTTTCCGGGAAAGTGTGCGCAGGTTCTTGTATGAAGTTCTGCGTGCCGGCGCATGTTCTTATTGGTTGCGCCTTGGATCGAGGCCTAGCATCGGGGTTGTGGGCACGCCATCCTTGTTTGGGCTCCGCCCGGCTTCGGCGGCGTGCTTGCGAGCGGAAGTGGATTGGATGGGTGGCGCTCGCGGGGACGCGGCGTCGGCGGAGATCCGATAGGTGAGACCGAGGACGGTGCGTGGCTTCACGTCGAGGACGTGCGGGCTGTGGTGCGCTTGCTGAGCGAGGCGGCGGCTGCGCGGGAGAGCGCCCCCGCGATGAAGCGACGGATCGCGAGCGGGCTGGCGGCTTTGATCGATGCGGACGCCTGGCTGTGGGCGGTTTCGGAGCTCTCGATCGGCGAACGCTTCGACGGCGCGTTCTCCACGCTGCTCTACAACGGGCTCGACGAGCGCCAGCTCGCGATGCTCTATCAGGGCATGTACGACCCGAAGCTCCCGCCGCCGGAGCGGGAGGCGATGACGCCGGACCTGATCGCGGGCGAGCACTTCACGCGCCGCCGGGAAGATCTTGTCCCGACGCATGAGTGGCGTGCCTCGGGGCATTACAAGCAGTACCGGGCCCCGCACAACATGGACGAGTTTGTGTGCTCGGTCTACCCGTTGAGCGCGTCGGGGCGGAGCGTCGTCGCGTTTCACCGCGCGACGGGACGCCCGGCGTTCTCGGTGCGGGATCGTCGCCTGGTCCACGTGGTCATGAGTGAGCTCGGCCCGCTGCACACCGATACGGGCAATCTGCCGCTCGGCGGCACGCCAGGCCCGAGTGTCGCCGGCCTGAGCCCGCGTCTGCGGACGGTCTTCGGGCTGCTGCTGGAGGGCTGGAGCCGCAAGCAGATCTCCGAGCACCTCACGCTCAGCCCGCACACCGTGGCGGAGTACAAGCGAGCGATCTACAAGCACTTCGGCGTCCACAGCCAACGCGAGCTGCAAGCCCGCTTCCACCAGGGCGACGGCGGGGACGTGCGCGGGAGGTGAGTCTCTGGCCACGCCTCCGGCAACTGGCAGCGTTAGCGGTCGGCAAGGTCGCGTCCGCGGACGCCGTCGAGGGTCCACGTGCCGGGGGCGGCTTGGCCTACGAATGTCAGCCGGATGTCCGTATTCTCCCTAGGAATGACGCCGTTCGGCGAGAAGTACCCCCGAGCGATCCGCCAGGCGTGGGTTCGTTGGGCGCTCCCGTCGGCCGCCGCCATGAAGACCCATGGCGAGGGTGTCATCCGATAGATCGGTCCGGCTTGCGGGTGGACCTGCTCCAGTTCTTGATCCAATGGTTGGTGCAACAAGAGCGATTTCGCGGCCGGGTGACGCACCTCGCTGACGCGGGTCGAGCGGCGCTGCGCGCGATCGAGGCGGGTGCTGGGGTTCCAGAAGAGCGGGTCGGCGACGAAGGCTTGGGAGTAGTGATAGTCGGTGTGCCCGGTCTCGTTGGATCGGGGGTCGAAGAAGACCTGGTTCCATGAGTTGGTGTCGTAGTCGTCCCGGGCCATGAAGACGTGCCAGAGCCAGAACTGTTCGAAGTAGTGGCGGGGCTCGGGGCCGCCGAGGTCGATGGTTTCTTGGCTCGGCGGGATGAGCAGCGGCCACTGGTCGTCGTGCGAGGCGGTGTAGGACGCGAAGACGCCGGCGTGCTGGCGGAGGTTGGAGATCGACTGCGCGTCGCGTGCGGACTCGCGGAAGTGCCCGATCGCGGGGATGCTGAGCGCGATGAGGATCGCGAGGACGGTGATCGCGATGACGAGCTCGATCGCGGTGAGCCCGGCGGCTTGTACACATGGCGTTCGCGGATGATGGCGAGGTGTCGCGTTTCGCATCGCGGCGGCCCTCAGGCGTGGTGGCGACGGAAGAGCACGCCCGCGCCGATCGCCGCGGCGACCGCGGGGATTGCGAGCAACCAGAGCAGCCCGAAGCTTCGGACCGGGGGCGGGTGCGCGTCTTCGGACACGGGGTCTGACTCAGGGTGTGGCGGGGGCGTGACGCGGACCGTGCCGCCCCTCGGGCGGTTGTCGACGAGGGTGAGGGCGTCGATCTCGCCTCGGACGGCGTCGTGTTGACGCTTCGCGTCCGGGAGCGCGGTGACGCGTTGCAACTCGCCTCGCTCGAGCGGGCGAGCGGACTCGACGCGGTGTCGCAACTCGAGCGTGCGGTTTGGGAGAAACTCCTCGGCGATGGTCGCCAACGGGGCGTTCGCGACGGAGGTCCATTCGCGGTAGCCCCATCTTCGCCCGAGCTCTTCGGGCGAGGCGTCGCTCTGGGTGACGAGGGCTTCGGTCGCGAGGCCGGTGTTGGTTGCGGGGTCGAAGGTGCCGGAGAGGCGGATCATCATGCCCTGTTCGGGGAGGCCGGCATCGGCGGTCCATGTTGTGGCATCGGGGGTGGCCTGGAAGCGGGTGACGCGCATGCCGTGGCCCGCGTTCGCGACACTGAAGCCGCCCGCGGCGAGGGATTGCACGAGGCGTTGGATGCGCCGGATCTCGCCCGGGTGGTCGTACTCGGGCGGGATGCGCCCGGCGCTGGAAACGGTGAGCTGTGCGGGCGCGCGTCCCCACGCGGTTCGTCCGTCGAAGGCGACGTCGAACTCGTAGCCGTCGTGGTCGGTGCTGTTGATGCGTCCGTGCCCGTTCGCCCCGAGCCAGATGTCGTAGGTGCGGACGTCGGGTCCGCGGGCGAGGCGTCGCTCGGCGATCTCGATGTCCCGTCGGCGGGGGTGATCGGGTCGCCCTTCCACTTCGCGCCGCCACGCGGCGAGC
This sequence comes from Phycisphaerales bacterium, assembly GCA_007693785.1. Classification (GTDB taxonomy): domain Bacteria; phylum Planctomycetota; class Phycisphaerae; order Phycisphaerales; family UBA1924; genus RECY01. The sequence goes on from RECY01000029.1 coordinate 32,519, forward strand.
TCGGCCCGCGTGGGCGTCTCGTGCGACTCGACGATGACGCGCAGGTGCATGTCGTCGATCGTGGGGAGCGGGGTTTCCCAGGCCGTGCGGAACCACGCCTCGGCCGCTTCCGGGCTCGCGCGGGCGATCAGCGGCCCGAGCAGGCAGGCGATGCTTGCTGCGGTCAAGGCGATGCGGACTGTCCGGCACGTGATGGGCATTGGGCATCCCTCCCGACTCGCAACATAGCAGATGCGCGGGAAGCCCAAAAGCGGCGGATCGTAAAAAGCTGGAACAACAACACCCCTCGCCTGAGGGGTGTTGTGTGCTTGGCCATTCCTGGTTGACGGCGTTTATCCGCCGGTCTGGCGGGCTTGCAGGGTCATCTCGAGATCGAGCTGTTCGTCGCCGCGTTGGATGGTGACGAGGACCTTGTCGCCGGGCTGGTGGCTGGTGAGCATGGGCATCCAAGCTTCGACAGTGGGTGTGGCGCGGCCGTTCCATGCGGTGATGCGGTCGCCTTGTCGGATGCCGGCTTCTTCGGCGCTGGTGCCCTCGGAGACGTCGGCGACGAGGATGCCGGGCTGCCCGTCGCCGTCGTAATTGCCGGGGGCGATGCCGACGCGGACGCTGACGCGCCCCATGGGGGGGACGGAGGCTTGCTGCTGGCTGCGATCGGGGCTGGTGAAGGTGAGGCGATCGGGGTGCTGCGCGAGCGCGTGGGCGATGTTATGAAAGAGGTTCGCGGTCTTGGCGGCGGCGGTGCGGTTGATCTTCCAGCTCACGTCTTCGGGGGTGTGGTAGTCGTCATGGAAGTCGGCGATGATCGCGAAGAGGACGGGGAGCCCGGCTTGATAGAAGGGCCAGTGGTCGCTGCGCCCGCTGATGCTGGTGGGCAGGACGATCTCGAGTTCCGACGCGTCGAAGTGGGGCTGAAGGAGGTTGAGGAAGCCCTCGGCTGTGCCGGTGCCGGAGACGGAGAGGCGGTCGTTGCGGATGCGTCCGACCATGTCGAGGTTGAGCATGGTCATGGTCTGGTCAAGCGGGCGAGCTGGGTTGTTGGCGTAGTAGCGGGCGCCGTGGAGCCCGGATTCCTCGGCTGTGAACCAGAGGAAGATGATCGAGCGGGCGTCGGCGTCTTCGGGCATCTGGGCGTAGGTCTCGGCGAGCTTTTCGGCGACGAGCAGGACGGCTGCGGAGCCGGAGGCGTTGTCGTCGGCGCCGGGGTGGAGCGTGCCGCGGAGGGCGGGGGTGCGCGAGCCGAAGAGGCCCGGGCCGAGGTGGTCGTAGTGGGCGCCGATGAGGATGTACTCGTCGGCGAGCGCGCCGCGTCCGGGGAGGAGGGCACCGACGTTGTCGGTGGTGATGGGCTTGCGCTCGAGTTCGACGCCGACGGTGAGGCTCGTCGCGGTGCGGACGGGGGCGTGCCCGTCGTCGGCGAGGCGTCGGAGATCGGTGAAGCCGCGCCCTTGCTCGTCGCCGGCGCGCAGCAGGCGGTCGGCGGTCTCGTAGCTCATGTGGATGACGGGGATGTCGGTGAGCGTGGGGCCGGTGATGGAGCGCTCGTCCTCAAGCTGCGTGCGCCCGGTTTCGGGCGGGTTGACGAGGATGATGCCCGCGGCACCGCGGTCGGCGGCGGCCTGGAACTTACTCGTCAGGCCCGCCGCGGGGGACCAGTTGCGCCGCGTCCACTGGCTGCGTCCCTCGTCGGTCATGGGCTCGTAGCGCGCGATCATCGCCCACTGCCCGCGGAGGCTGATGTCCTCGGGGAAGGAGGTGTAGCCGTCGGGCCCTTGCTCGATCGCGTAGCCGACGAAGGTGACCGGGGCGGTGAAGAAGCCGTTGCCGCTGGTACCGAGGACGTTAAAGTCGCGTCCGGGGTGGAAGGTGACGGCCTCGCCGCTGGGCAGGGCGGCCTGCAGGCGGCGCTCCGTGACGTCAATAAACGAGCCGGACTGGAACGGCTGGCGGTAGCCGTCGCCTGAATCGAAGACGGGCTCGAGCCCGAACTTCTCCACGTAGAACTGGATGTAGGAGGCGGCCCGCTCGATGCCGTCGGTGCCGGGCAGGCGTCCCTGCATGAACGGGTTGGCGAGGGTCGTGATGTGCTCGTTGTACCGCTGCACGTCCGGGCCCGCGAGTTCGAGGGCGCGGGCGACCGGGGCGCGGTCGTCGGTGACAAAGCTGATCGTGTCCTCGGCGAGCGAGAGCAGCGGGAGGGCGGCCAGGCCCGCGAGGGCGAACAAGGGGGCGCGAGATCGTCGGCGTGCGGGCGTGTTCGAGGGCATCGGGTGTCTTCTCCGGAAGGCGGGGGGGTGACGAGCATGCCCGGTGTCGCGGGCGGATCGCCCCGCTTGATCGGGGCGGCAGACTCCTACCATAACAGGCCCGTGAAAGGCCTTGTGGGAAGGTGAACCGGCGCCGGCGGGGACCGGTTGCCCGGCGGGTGGTGTTCCGGGGTGGGCTTTAGGGTTTTAGAGGGGTTGCAAGCCGTCGGCGGGAGTGCCGACGGAGAAGTGGCGAGGCATATGACGCAGTTGGCCGCATCGGGTGAGGTGAGTTCCACGGGCATGGGTGTTGGTGAAGCGGCGCGGGTCTTGGACCCGACCGACGCGTTCGTGCCGCGTCACATCGCCCCGAGCCCGGACGAGGTGGCGCACATGCTCCGCGCCGTCGGCGTGGGGTCTCTCGATGAACTGATCGACCAGACCGTCCCCGGCGCGATCCGCACGGGCGCGGAGCTCGGCGTCGGCGCCCCCCGCGGCGAGCGCGAGCTGCTCGAAGAGCTCCGCCAGATCGCCTCGCGCAACCAGGTCTGGCGCAGCTACCTCGGCACGGGCTACCACGGCACCGTCACGCCCGCGGTCATCCAGCGGAACATCCTGGAGAACCCCGGGTGGTACACGCAGTACACGCCGTATCAGGCCGAGATCGCGCAGGGGCGACTCGAGGCGCTCCTCAACTTCCAGACGATGGTCTCGGACCTGACCGGGCTGAAGCTCGCGGGCGCGAGCCTGCTGGACGAGTCGACGGCGGCGGCCGAGGCGATGGCGATGTGCTTCGCCGTCGCGAGCGGGCAGAAGACGACGTTCCTGGTTGCGAGCGATTGCCACCCGCAGACGATCGCGGTGCTCAAGACCCGCGGCGAGCCGCAGGGCGTGAAGATCGTCGTGCAGGACGCGGCGGATTTCGACTTCAGCTCGGGCGAGGTCGCGGGCTGCCTCGTGCAATACCCGGCAACGGACGGGCGCGTCGCGGACTATGCGCAGGTCGCGGAGAAAGCGCACGGCGCCGGGGCGATGGTGGTCGCGGCGACGGACCTGCTGGCGCTGACGGTGCTGAAGGTGCCCGGCGAGTGGGGGGCGGACGTCGCGGTGGGGAGCAGCCAGCGGTTCGGCGTGCCGATGGGGTTCGGCGGGCCGCACGCGGCGTTCTTCGCGACGCACGAGCAGCACGCGCGGAAGATGCCGGGGCGGATCATCGGCGTCTCGCGCGACGCGCACGGGAACATCGCCTATCGCATGGCGATCCAGACCCGCGAGCAGCACATCAAGCGCGACCGCGCGACGAGCAACATCTGCACGGCCCAGGCGCTGCTGGCGATCATGGCGGGCATGTACGCGGTCTATCACGGGCCGTTGGGCTTGAAGCGGATCGGGACGCGCACGCACGCGGCGACCTCGGCGCTCGCCTCGGCCGTCACGCGCTACGGGCACACGCTCGCGCATGAGCACTTCTTCGACACGATCCGCGTCAAATGCAAGGGCGGGGATGCGGGCCCCGTGCTGGCGGCGGCGTCCAAGATGCGGATCAACCTCCGCGACTTTGGCGACGGCTCCGTCGGCGTCTCGCTGGATGAAACCGTGTCGCGCCGCGACCTGCGCGATCTCGCGGCGGCGTTCAACAACGGGTCGGCCGACGTCGGCTTCGACGCCGACGAGGCGGCGGAGAAGGCGCACGCCGCCCCGCGCCTGCCGGTCGAGCTCGTGCGCACGAGCCCCTTCTGCACGCACCCGGTGTTCAACACCTACCACGCCGAGCACGAGCTGCTGCGGTACATGAAGCGCCTGGAAAACAAGGACCTCTCGCTCGCGCACAGCATGATCGCGCTCGGCTCGTGCACGATGAAGCTCAACGCGACGAGCGAGATGCTCCCGGTCACGTGGCCCGAGTTCGGCGCGCTGCACCCGTTCGCGCCGCGCGAGCAGACGGGCGGCTACCGCGAGCTGTTCGCGACGCTCGAGGGCTGGCTGGCGGACATCACGGGCTTCGACGCGATCAGCCTCCAGCCCAACGCCGGCGCGCAGGGCGAGTACGCCGGGCTGCTGGTCATCCGCGCGTACCACCAGGATCGCGGTGAGGCGCAGCGCGACGTCTGCCTGATCCCGACCAGCGCGCACGGGACCAACCCGGCGAGCGCCGTGATGGCGGGGTTCAAGGTCGTCGCGGTGCGCTGCGACGGGGACGGGAACGTGGACCTGCAGGACCTGCGGGCGAAGGCCGAGGCGAACGCGGAGCGGCTCGGCGCGCTCATGGTCACCTACCCCTCCACGCACGGCGTCTTCGAGGGCTCGATTCGCGAGATCTGCGCCATCGTCCACGAGCATGGCGGGCAGGTCTACATGGACGGCGCGAACATGAACGCGCAGGTCGGGCTGACCACGCCCGCCGCGTGCGGCGCGGACGTCTGCCACCTGAACCTGCACAAGACCTTCTGCATCCCCCACGGCGGCGGCGGCCCGGGCATGGGCCCGATCGGCGTCCGCAAGCACCTCCAGCCCTTCCTCCCCGGGCACCCCGTCGTCGCGGTCGAGGGGCAGACGGGCAAGTCCATCGGGCCGGTCAGCGGCGCGCCCTACGGCAGCCCGAGCATCCTGCCGATCTCTTGGATGTATATCGGCATGATGGGCTCCGAGGGCCTGCGGCGTGCGACCGAGGTCGCGATCCTCAACGCCAACTACATGGCGAAGCGCCTCGAAGGGCACTACGACGTGCTCTACAAGGGGCTGAACGGTCGCGTGGCGCACGAGTTCATCGTGGACGCCCGCCCGTTTGACAAGGGCGGCGCGTTCGATGCGGGGATCAAGGTCGACGACATCGCCAAGCGGCTGATGGACTTCGGTTTCCACTCGCCGACGATGAGCTGGCCCGTGCCGGGCACGCTGATGATCGAGCCGACCGAGAGCGAGAGCATGGCGGAGCTCGACCGCTTCTGCGACGCGATGATCGCAATCCGCGAGGAGATCGGGCTGATCCACAAGGGCGAGCTCGACCGCGAGGACAACCCGCTCAAGCACGCGCCGCACACGGCCGAGGCGGTGAGCCGCGACGACTGGGCGCACGGCTACACGCGGGAGCGGGCGGCGTATCCCTTGCCGTGGGTGCGCGAGCAGAAGTTCTGGCCGAGCGTGGGTCGCGTGGACAACCCCTACGGCGACCGCAACCTGATCTGCACCTGCCCGAGCGTGGAAGAGCTGGCGCAGCAGGGTTGAGCAGTGGGCTGAGCACGGGTTGAGCCCTCGCAGCACGGCTTCAACGCAACAACGCTGACCTCTCTCGGGGAGGTCAGCGTTGTTGCAATTTGCGGATGGAGGGGCCGCGTTATTCCGGTCGCGGCGGGGTCGTGGTCTCGGCGGCCGGCGGGATGGGCGAGACCGGGTGGTTGGTTAGGTCCTTGGGAACCGAGAGGCCGACGTCGCGGGCCATGCTGACATAGCGTCGCCCGTCGATGTTGCGTGAGAAGGTGCGTTGGCTGGGCCACCAGCGATAGCCGTTGATCCCGCGATGGACGTAGTCCGGCGCGTTGATGAGGAGGTTGCCGCGCCAGTACCGGATGGTGGCGGCGGTGCCCCCGGCGTCTTCCCACTGCTCGGGCTCGACGTTGCGGGTGATGATCTCGATGATCGCTTCGGCGCGTTCCGCGTCGGGGATGAACTCTTGCCGGTCGGTCTGGTCGTCGCGGAAGGGGCTTTGCCCGCCGCCGCCCTGCCCGGCCTGAAGGACGGACTGCAGGTCGAGCGCGGGGGCCTCGGGATAGTCGGGGATCTCGACGATGAGATCGAGGATGGGGTAGATCTCGACGCGACGCTCACGGTTGAGCGATTCGCGCGTGCCGATGGTGAACTCGCCCCAATCGGAGAGCTGCCAGGTCGCCGAGCCCGCGCCGCCGAAGCCGAACGGGTCGCGCGTGCGGCTCAGCACGCGTTCGAGCACGGCCAGCGCGGGGGCGTTGCGTGCGTTGAGGCTGATCAGCGCGTCGCGATCGAGCCCGGAGCCGCCGGGCTCGTCATCGCCCCAGTAGATGACAAACTCGGTCTGCGTCGCTTCCTGGATGAAGCGGAGCACGTCCTCGAGCCGCTGCTCTTCGAACCGGATCGTAAGCGGGGCCGAGAGGCGGACGAGGGTTTCACGCCCCGCGTTGTCCTGCTGCACCTGGGCGGCCTGAGCCGAGAGGGGGGCGAGCGGGCACGTGGCGGGCGCAAGCAGCGCGGCTGCGGCCATCGCGCTGACCGAGGCGGCGATCAGGGCGGCCGGACGGCGGCGTCGAGCGGGAGCGTTCGGAGCGGTTCGGGGCATCATGCGGCTTCCTTCCAGAGGCTGTCGAGCAGCCCGGTGCATCGCGCACACCCATACACCCTCTCAGTCAAACAGTATGACGTGCGAGCGTGCGGCGTGTTCCCAAAATCCGGCGAAGCGGCTTTTTGAAAGGTGCCTGATCGGTCTTTTAGAGCGCCCCGGGGGTGCCCTCGTGCCGAGGAGGTCGGCAGGGGGGCTTGCTGACGCGGGGCTGCCACGGAGGGGTTGCGGTATTCTCCACGATCTTTCGGTACACATGGTTGGAAGCCGCGGCGGCCGGTCTTTTTCGGATTTCTGCGGCAGAGCACGGCTTGGTTGGAGGCCTGATGATCTTGTTCTCGTGCGTTTGGGCGTGTTTCCTGGCGATTGCGCAGCCGGGGGGAGGGGCCGGGCCCGAGGCGGCGCCGGTCGCGACGCCGGTCGGGTTTGAGCGGATGCACCAGGTCGAGTGGGCGGGCGCTCGGTCGATCTCCGCGGCTCCGAACGGCGCGGTCGTGGTGGCGACCGGCGACGAGGGCGTCCGGGCGTGGCGGGTGCTCCCCACGGGAGAGCTCGAAGAGCGGTGGACGGCTTCGCCCGAACGCCTCGGCGCGGGGGAGGGGTGGCGGACGGTCTGCGTAGCGGTCTCGCCGAACGCCCGCCACGCCGCGGTGACGATGCGACCGGCGGAGCCTTGGGCGGAAGCGGGACGGGTGGTCGTGGTCGAGTCCGCGTCCGGGCGCGTCGTGTGGTCGGGGACGACCGGCTACGGCCCGCGGGAGCTGGCATGGCTGGAGAACTCCAGCGGGTTTGTTGTCGCCGACGAAGGCCCGTTCGGCGTCGAACGCGGGGAAGCGCCCGAGGGCGCGGAGCCGAGCCCGGACGGCTCGCCGGCCCAGGGGCCGATCCTGTCGGTGATCGATCCCCCCGGGAGCGTGACGTTGGTGCGTGCCGCAAGGGGGAGCTGGGACGACGTCGATCGCACGACGCTGCCGTTGTCGAACGAGCACATCGAGCCGGAGCGCCCCGGTGCGGGCCCGTCGGGTCGGATAGTGCGCCTGCACCCGATGAACGCGGTGGTGCCGGAGCTGGACATGGAGCCGGCGGGCGTCGCGACGCTGGGGCGGATCGCGTACGTGCTGCTCCCGGCGAATAACGCGGTGGTTTCGGTGGACGTGATCGCGAAGACGATCGGGAGCATCCGCCCGCTCGGATCGTTCGTGCAGACCCTCGACGCGAGCTCGGATGATGGCGGGATCCGGATTGACAAACGCCTCCGCGCGATGCCGATGCCGACCGCGCTCGCGCTCTTCCGCGACGCCAGCGGGCGCGCGATCATGGCGACGGCGAACACCGGCTCGCTCCGCGGCGACCTCCGCGATCCCGGGCACCCGTTCCAGGACCACGCGCCGTTGCTCGAACTGCTCGAGCAGGATTTTCTCGCGGAGGTGCTCGCCAACATCCCCGCGGTGCGGGATCCCGCGGACCTCGGCTCGCTGCGCGTCTGCACGTTCTTCGGCACCGAGCGCGAGCAAGGCTTGCTCCGCCCCCACGCGCTGGGCGCCCGCAGCGTGACCGCGTGGGACGGGACCTCGCTTGAACGCTATTCCGACACGGGCTCGGCGTTCGAGCAGGCGATCGCCGAGCAGGATCCCGCGCGGTTCAACGCGTTCCCGGAAGATCCCGAAACCCCCGACGCCTCGTCCACGACCACCGGCCCGCAGCCCACGTCGATCGACGTGATCTCGGTCGGCGGGCGGCTGCTTGCGCTCAGCGCGTTCCGAAACCCCGGCGGGTTCGGCGTCACGGATCTCACCGTGCGCAGCGCGGCTCGTCTGGTCGGGCTCAAGGTCACGGCTGCCGAGGGCGGGCTCGGGAGCGCGGATGCCGCCTGGGTGCGATGGGGCGGGTCATGGCTGATCGCCACCGCGCACGAAACCGGCGGATTCGTCACGGTTCATCTACTGGATATGGCCCCCGCCGACGAGCCGCGAGAGGAACCCGAGGATTAAGCCTGCGCGTTCCCAAGGGTTTACGTCGGGATTCTGGTGCCTCATCCCTTTTCATTTGTGATGCACAGGTCGGGCCGGTAACGGGGTTCCCCCCGCCGATTGCTGTGAAGTTAGGGGGCTTGGGTGGGTTCGAGGGGTGCTGTTTGGGCGAGAATCCCCTTCGGATGGGGGAAATTTGCCCGAGGGACTTGAACGGCGAGGCGTTTTCCAGTATTCCTAGAGCTCTGACTGAGGAAGAGCGTGGACGCCGCACGGTCGCGGGTGTCTTCCGGCTGCGTCGCGCTGATGATGACCTGTTTAGAGGAGGTGTTTCGTGAGGAGCTGTAGTAGCGGTATCCTCGGCCTGGCGCTGTGCGCTGGGTCGGTACTCGCGGCGGGCGCGGCGCAAGCCGAAGTCCGGTCCGTGTCCAGTGCTCCGGTCGGCATCGCCGCGCCGGATGCGGTCGCCCAGACGTCGCCCGTCTCGGCTCGCAAGCAGATCGGTGAGCTCAACATGCAGCTCGTCGAGCGTGCGATGAGCGGCGAGGCCCCGGCCCGTCCCAGTCGCGTGATGAGCGACATCACGTTCGCCGGCGTGGACTCGGAGGGCACCGCCCTCTCGCAGTTCATCACCGACGTCAACCGGTTCGGCACCCGCGTGCTGAGCCCCGACTGCCAGCCGACGTCGAACTGCCAGCCCGAGGGCGGCACGACGGCGAACAACATGACCGCGTTCCGCACCGCCGAGGACTTTGTCCCGGCCACGAACGGGTCCATCAACGAGGTCTGCTTCCAGGGCATCTTCTTTGACCTGGCGACCGAGGCGACCTGCATCGCCCAGACCAACAACTTCATCGTCAACGTTTTCCCGATCGGCGCCAACGGCGCTCCGGACGAGGCGAACGTGCTCGACTCGTTCACCACGGGCGTTGACGCGACCGTGACCCAGGTCGTCACGACCGACCCGCTCTTCGCCGGCCGCCAGATCATCCGCTGGGAGATCTCGCTCAGCCGCTCCGTCCCCGTGACGGCCTTCGAGTGCTACGCGCTCGAGATCAAGCACATCGCCGACGGCTGCTCGATCTTCTGGGAGCAGTCGCCCCAGGGCAACGGCCGCTTCTTCCAGACCCCCGAAGCCAACCAGTTCCAGCCCGGCTCTGAGGGCACGGGCGACTTCGCGGTCTGCTTCGGTGTCGCGATCGATATCTTCGCCGCCGACGACTGCCTCGTGTTCTGCGGCTTCCCGCCGATCAACGACGAGTGCACCGACGCCGAGAACGACCCCAGCTTCGCGCTGAGTGTTCCGGACTCGGTGGTCGCGGACACGCTCTGCGCGACCATCAGCCAGGGCCCGGCCGCGCCCGAGTTCGCCGATGAGGTCCTCCCGACGACCCAGCCGGGCGTCTGGTACACCCTCACCGCGACCAACAACGATCCCATCGAGCTGACGCTCAGCAGCAGCAGCGCCGAGCCCGCGTTCGTCGTCTACTGCGGCGGGTGCGAGTTCCTGTGGCCGGTCACCGGTGCGGGTCAGCCCGACAACGCGACCCAGGGCTTCACCACGGCCTCGACCGTCTTCACGCCCAACGTCGGCACCGAGTACCTCATCCTCGTCACCAGCGACCTCAACCGCGCTGACGACCTGACCCTCGACGTCGTCAACGTCGCGGCCCCGGGCCCGGACCCGGTCGTCTGCGGCCCGTGCGACCTCATCAACAGCGATCTCTTCGACAGCGCCAACATCATCGAAGAGAACCAGGAGCCCTGCGATGACACCGGCAACGGCCGGGTCAACGGCGGCTGCTTCCAGGACGGCGGCCCCGTCCACATCCAGGTCCAGGACGGCGACGTCGTCGCCGGCAACATCTGGAGCACCAGCGAGCAGCGCGACTCGGACTGGTTCGAGATCGACGTCCCGTCGGCTCCGGCGGTCGTCCAGTTCTTCGTCGAGTCCCAGCGTGACATGATCGTCGAGCGCATCGGGCCGAGCATCGATAACGGTATCGAGCTCGACGCGGCCGGCTGCGGTCAGGATCTGTTCATCCGCGATCGCAACATCGCCCGCAGCTGCAGCCCCTCGAGCCTCAGCTTCGTCGCGACGGTGCCCGGTAAGTACTACTACCGCGTCCTCCCGCAGATCTTCGGCGGTCAGCCCTGCGGCACGGCCAACGACTACGTCGCCGTGATCAGCGTCAGCGACTGCGAGATCACCCCCCCCGGCAGCGCCATCAGCGATGGCGAAGCCTGCGGTGACAACACCGTCAACCCGGGCTGCACCGGCGTCGCCGCCGGCGGCACCCCCGGTCCCTCGAGCCCGATCGCGGTCGGCCAGACCGGCTTCGGCAGCCTCTACACCTTCGGCACGGGCAGCCGTGACCTCGATAGCTGGCGCTTCACCGCGACGGCGACCGACCTCGACATCTCCGTCGAGAGCGAAGTCCCCTTCATCGTGATCCTCTCGGATCTCAGCGCTGGTTGCTTCGGCCCCGGCCTGACCTTCACCGGCGGCGCCTGCGGCCAGACCACCATCAGCATCGAAGGCTTCGACATCGGCACCGAGTACGAGATCCTCATCACCAGCGCTGAGCTGGACGGCGAGGGCATCTTCGGCGAGCAGAGCGGCGCTGGCTTCACCTGCGCCAACGGGTTCAACACCTACCTCCTCAGCATCGCTGAGCCCGGCGCCGGCGGCGACGCCTGCCTCGGTGGCATCGGCAGCTCGTGGAACCAGTGCACCGAGCAAGACGCGGGTGACTGCAGCGCCAACGGTGGCGTGCCGCAGGGTGCCGGCACCTCCTGCCCGGTCGCGAACCCCTGCCAGGCCGACCAGACCGGCCCGGCCTTCGACGGCATTGCCGACGGTGCGGTCACCACCGCCGACCTCAACTTCTTCCTCAGCGAGTGGACCAACCTCACCCCGCGTGCCGACATCACCGGCCCGGCCTTCGACGGCATCCCCGACAACGTCGTGACCGTTGCGGACCTCAACTTCTTCCTCGCGGCCTTCCTCTCCGTCCAGCCCGGTGGCAGCGGGACCTGCGCCCCGTAATCACCTTCGGGTGAGCCACAGCACGCTCTCGGCCCGGGCCTAGCCCGCCGAGAGCAACGCGAGACACCAACACCCCCCGGTCCTTTGGGCCGGGGGGTGTTCTTTTGCTGACATAGAACGCGTATGCGGCGCGTGCACGAGCACGGGCAATGCCACGGCTCTCCGCCGCGGATTCGCGTCCGATCGTTCTTGTCGGCGCGGAAAACCCGCGGCGGCCCGTTGGCAGCGGGCCTTGCTGGGGTTACGCTCTGTGGGCGTGGGCTCGGCGTCGGTTGGCGTCCTCGGGCCCGGTGACGCCGACGGAGACCGTTGCACATGCCGCACCGCTACCAGACCGTGTTGTTGTTCGGGGCGCCGGGGGCCGGCAAGGGAACACAGGGGAAGATCCTGGGGCTCGTGCCGGGGTTCTACCACCTCTCCTGCGGGGAGGTCTTCCGCACCCTGGACGTGAACAGCGAGCTCGGGCGGACGTTCCGGGAGTATTCGAGCCGGGGCGAGCTGGTGCCGGACGAGGTGACGGTGAAGATGTGGGCGGAGAATATCCGCGCGCAAACGATCCTGAGCCTGTACAAGCCGCACGATGACCTCTTGATCCTCGACGGCATCCCGCGGAACGTGAACCAGGCGAAGCTGATGGAGAAGCACATCAACGTGCTGGAAATCATCCATCTGGTCTGCCGCGACAAGAAGAAGATGGTCGAGCGTCTGCAGCGTCGAGCCGTGAAGGAAAACCGGGCCGACGACGCGAAGGAGTCGGTGATCCTGCGCCGGTGGGACGTCTATGAAGAAGAGACGCGCCCCGTGCTGGATTACTACCCGAAGGAGATCATCCGCGAGGTGGACGCGATCGGCTCTCCCGCGGCCGTCCTGCAGCACGTGCTCGAGGTCGTCGTCCCGGTGCAGGAAAAGCACTTCGTGAACGTGCTCGGAGACGAGTCCTCTACCTGAGCGGGGGCATACGGTTGTTCGATGCGCCATGAGGAAACGAGCGTGCGCCACGCCACCGGGAACGGGTTCACGCTGATCGAGCTTCTCGTGGTTATCGCGATCGTCGCGTTGCTGGCGGGTTTTCTTCTGCCCGCGCTCGCGGGGGCGCGTCAGTCGGCCCGGGCCGCGGTCTGCCTTGTGCGTCTGCAGCAACTCGGCGTCGCGGTCTCGGCCTACACCGATGACTTCGATCGACACCTCCCCCAGAAGTTCGGCCCGGTCGGCGACGGGCGGGAGAGCGTCATCGGCACTCTCTTCGGCGGCGCCCGCGGGCGTCTGCCCTTCTTCGGGATCGACACCATCGGCGCCGCCCAACGCCCGCTCAATCCGTACGTCGCCGACAACCTCCCCCCGGACGACGACGGCCCGTTCTACGACATGCCCGCTTTCCGCTCCCCGGTCGATCGCGGGTCGGAGCACACCGGCGTCCCGATCCCGGGCCTGGATCGCACCGATTCCATGTACGAGTTCGTCGGCACCAGCTACACCCTCAACGGGCACGCGCCCGACGAACAACCCGGCGTGGACGCCGTGCCGACCCTCGTGCCCGACGGCGGCGGGCGGATGCCCTTCGTTCTCGATACGAGCAAGACCTTTGTGATCGGCACGCACCCGATCTACAACTACGACGACGGTGCCGACCGCGGGCAGCGGTGGCTCACGCCGAGGCGCGTCGAGGCGGGGCTGGTCTACCTGGACGGGCACGCGCGACAGGGCGTGCCCGTGCCGGAGGGCGCGGTCCACACGACGCCCGATTACACCTTTCTGCCAACGCCCAACTGGCCCCGGCGTCGGTGACACGGGACGCCCACTCCGCGGCCCGCGGTGCGCGCACAAAAACACGCACGCCCGACGTGCGAGCGTGCGTGTTCGTGTGAGAGCAATCGGCGTGCGAGCACGGGGCGGTGTGGAAGCCTTGTGTTTCGGACGCGGGCTCCGGCTCAGGCCCGGCGGCGTCGCGCGCACACGAGCCCGGCGGCGGCGATCAGCACGCCCGTGCCCGGCGCGGGAATCACGAACGCGTAGATGCCTCGCGAGCCGTCGGTGAAGTTGACAAGGAAGACGCCGCGGTCTTCGGCATAAAGGGCGCCGTCTGCGGCGATATTGAACGAGGCAGGCATGCGTCCATCGATGGGCGTGCTGGTATCGGCGATGCTGACGATCTCGCCTTCGTAGTACGCAAAGACGTTGGCGAGCGCGTTGCCGCCGTCGACGCCTGCAATGAAGAGCATGGTGTCGCCGAAGAGCCCGGGGCCCCGAGTGAGATCGGTGATACGTCGTCCATCGCTGAGGAACGTGTTGGTATCCACGAGGGTCGTGAGCGGGTTGGTGTTGTCGTCGAGGAAGATGCCTTTGTAGGAGCCGACGCCGTTGGGCCCGGTGCCGTTGGGGCCCCAGGCGATGAAGGCGATGTGATCGCCTTGGATGGTTGGATCGAGGAATTGTCCGAAATTGAAGCTTTGTCCGGGGATGTTTTGATAGCCGCTCGCGATCATGTTGAAGCTCCCGCCGCGGTTCGTGAGAATGCCTTGGCGAGAGGGTGAGCCGCTATCGAAGACCTGAATGCCGACGATCCCGTCCTTGTACACGCCTTGCCCCGCCAGTCGCAGGTTGCCGCTCATCGGCGCGGGGAGGGTGTCGTTGGCGCTGATCACGGGGTTCAGCGTGCCGCCCGCAAAGACAGTCATGCTGAGTTGCGGCCCGCTGGCGGCGTTCATGAATCCGATGCCGCCCGAGGAGATGTAGGGCTGCTGGAAGTTTGTGTAATTGCTCCCGGTGTTCGGGTTGAGCGTGCTGGTATTCGCGATAAGTTGGAGCGGGTTCCCCGCGAACCGTGCGTAGATGCCGCCGGCGGCGCGGAACGCGACGTCTTCACCGTCGATCTTGCCCAAGGCGAGGCCAAAGTTGGAGTCGGTGAACGTGCCCCCGGCTGGGTTGGCGTCGCCGCTGCGAGCGATCGCCTGATCCACGCCATTGATCCGCGCGTAGATGCCGCTGGCGCCGACCGCTTCGCCTGACCAGGCGTAGTTGCCGTTGGAAGCGGAGGGGGCTGAGAAATTCACGAAGGTCTCGGTGCCTCCGGGGACCTGGTCGCCGGATCGGGCGAGTCGCGTGAAATTGATCTCCACAGCAGCGGCGGCTGTGCCGGTCAAGGCGAGCATGGCAAGCCCCAAGTTCATTCGGGTACGGGTGGTGTGCATGGTCTGCTCCTCGAGCTGTCTTGTGTCTCTCTCGCCCGGTGGCGGCTCAAGCCGCCGGGAGCCGAGCGGGTCGGCCTGAAAATAACCGGGGCGAAGACCCTGCACAATACTTTCGAGCAATTTTTTTAGAAAAATCTGACCGTGGCGTTGTGTTGACGTCCTGTTTCGGCTTGAATGTCGCCTTCAGGATGGGTCTCGGCGTGTCTCTGGTGGCAGTAATGCAGGGGGCAGGTATGGTGGAAACAGGTCTCGTTATGCGAAGAGCACGCGTCCAATGTCAGGATCTTGTGCAGAAGCCAAGCCTTCTCTGCTTCTTCGCGTCCTGCCGGGTCGGAGGTTGTGAATGAACTCTTCTACCCGGGGCGTCGAAGAACACCACGACGTGACGCCCAAGCCCTCATTCACGCAGGAAACCGGGCTGGCGCTCCAGGGCGTGCGTTCGGCGCTGGCCGACTTCGTCGCGGCCGTCCCGGGCAACATGCGACGCCCGACCGACCTCCAGAAGGCCCTCGGGCTCGACTCGAAGATCTGCTGGCAGATCTTCAACGTCATCCGCGGCGACGCCTCCATCGCGCCCGCGATCCACGTCCCGACCCTCCCGGCACTCCGGCGCGCGATGGCCTCGGCCGAGAGCGTCGGCGTCCCTCACACGCTCATCCAGGGCGTCCGCCAGAGCCTCCAGGATTTCGAGAAGGTCGTCGAGGCCCACGCCGGCGCCCGCCCGGATTTTGATGCGATGGTCGCCGCCGTCGCCCCGAATGAGCAGACCGAGCAGATCGAGCTCAAGCATCGGCGGAGCGTCTATCGGGGGCTCAGCCATATCTGGGGCACCCAGATCGACGTCCTCAGCACCACCACGCTCCTCAAGGGCAACCCCGACGGCTCCACCGACCGCCTCATCCTCAGCTGCAAGCACGGGCTCCGGCGCCTCCGACCCGATGCGAACATCAGGGTCTATGGCTACCGCCTCTCTCTCCACACCCCCGCGACACCGAGCTCCACCGTTCCGATCGAGCCGGGGACCATCGAACGCTACGGCGCGCCGCTGATGCCGGAGTTTTGCTCGCAGCCGCTCCCCGAGTTCCGCATGCGCACCGATGAGGAAGGGTGGAGCACCTGCGAGCTCGCGGGCCGCAGCATCGGACGCCTCAGCGAGATGGACCTCGCCTTCGCCACCGTTTCACGAAGCGTCGAGACCGCACGCGATACCGACGGGCGACGCTGGCTCGGGTCCAACGTTCTGTTCAATACCCCGACCGGCCTGCTGGTCTCCACCTTGCTCGTCCACCGCCCGACGTTCGGGGAGGTCCGACCGGAGTTGCTGGTCTTCGCGCACGCGCCGGGGAGCGACGCGCCCTCCGCGGTCCGGAGCACGGCCCTGCCCCTCCGCGAGCGGATCGCCGCCCTCGGCTCCGGCGACCGGATCGGGGCCAGCCCCGATGAGCCGCGGCTGCAGGAGATGCTCCGAACCGCCTGCGACCGCGTCGCGTGGGACCCGCGCGAGTTTGACGCCTTCCAAGTCCGCGTCCAGTTCCCGGTGCTCCACTCCGTGGTGCGGATCTCGTTCTTTCTGGATGAGAAGAGCAAAAAGGTGTAGGTGGATAGCTGCGTGAAACGTCAGCCCTGCTCTGGCTAACCCGGTGTCCAAGCCGCCCAGCCGCCGGTGCTGGGGTTGCCGTCTTGGCAGTTCGGACACTTGCGTTGAAAGATGTCGCTGCCGTTAGCGGCGTAATTGGTGCCGCAATGGGTACAGGCAAGCTGATAAAGGGATTGGCCGTGATCGGTGCCGGGGATCATCAGCGGGCGGATGTTGAGTTGGCCGTTGCGGTTCGGATAGCCGGGCTTGGTTGTGCCGCGGGATATGGACATAGCGATGCCCCTTTTTGGCGATAGCGCGATCAGCGAGTCGTGATGTCTCGTGGTCGCATGCGTCGTTATCCCATGTGCTGGATGATGTCGTCCCCGAACTCGCTGCACTTGCGCAGGGTGGCCCCGTCCATGAGCCGCTCGAAGTCGTAGGTGACCGTCTTGGCCGCGATCGCGCCCTCGATGCCTTTGACGACCAGGTCGGCGGCTTCGGGCCAGCCCAGGTATCGGAGCATCATCTCGCCGCTGAGGATGACCGAGCCGGGGTTGACCTGGTCCTTCCCGGCGTACTTGGGGGCGGTGCCGTGGGTGGCTTCGAAGATGGCGTGCCCGGTGTTGTAGTTGATATTGGCGCCCGGGGCGATGCCGATGCCGCCGACGCAGGCGGCCAGGGCGTCGGAGATGTAGTCGCCGTTGAGGTTCATGGTGGCGACGACGTCGTAGTCGGCCGGGCGGGTCAGGAGCTGCTGCAGGAAGGCGTCGGCGATGACGTCCTTGATGATGAGCTGGTTGGGGGCGGCCTTGGCCCTGCCGGCAAGGGTGGGGCGGTGGGTGAGGGTGCGGGTGTCCTGCCCGAGGTCGATGACGTGCCAGGGGCCGCCGTCGAGGGGCTGGGCGTTGAAGTGCTTGACGGCCACCTCGTAGCCCCACTTCATGAAAGCGCCCTCGGTGTACTTCATGATGTTGCCCTTGTGAACCAGCGTCAGGCTCGTCCGCCCGTTGTCCAGCGCGTACTGGATCGCGGCCTTGACCAGGCGCTCGGTCCCCTCGCGGCTCACGGGCTTCAGCCCCAGCCCAGCGCTGTCCGGGAAGCGGATCTTCTTGTAGCGGTCGGGAAAGTAGTCCTGGAGGAGCGTCTTGAACGTGGCATTGTCGTCGGTGCCTTCCTCGAACTCGATGCCGGCGTAGATGTCCTCGGTGTTCTCGCGGAAGATGACCATGTCCGTGTCTTCGGGTCGTTTGACGGGGGTGGGGACGCCGTCGAAGTAGCGGACGGGGCGGAGGCAGGTGTAGAGGTCGAGCTGCTGTCGGAGGGCGACGTTGAGGGATCGGATGCCGCCGCCGGTGGGGGTGGTGAGGGGGCCCTTGATGCCGACGAGGTGGGACTTGAAGGCGTCGAGGGTGGCCTGGGGGAGCCAGTCGCCGGATTTGGTGTGGGATTTTTCCCCGGCGAGGACTTCGAGCCACTCGATCTTGCGCTTGCCGGCGTAGGCCTTCTCGACGGCGGCATCGAGCACGCGGACGGAGGCCCGCCAGATGTCCGGCCCGGTGCCGTCGCCCTCGATGAAGGGGATGATGGGCTGATCGGGGACCTTGAGGCCGGCGTCGGTCATGGTGATCTTGGCGGGCATTCGGCGGCTCCTTGCGCTGGTTGTTCGAGACAGCGTTGTTGTGGGGCAAGGGTAGGGGAATAGGGCTCGCCCGGCGCGCGACGACGCCGACGCTGGAGGGCGTCGGCGTTCGTCGCGTGCATCGTCGGCCGGCCGAAAAGCACCGGGCCGAGATGAGGGGGCAGGGGTGAGGGGCTCGGAACCGGCGCGCCGGGCTTAGCGCCGGCGTCGCCCGGCGACGGCGAGGGCGAGGGCCGCGAGGGGGATCGCGCCGGGCGCGGGGATGGTCAGGCTGTAGACGGCCTGGAGGCCGGTGAGCGGGTCGGTGCCTTCGAAGACGAGGACGTCGTTGGCGAAGGACTGGACGCTGAAGAAGTCGCCGAGATCAACGCTCGGCACCTGCACGCCGCCGATCTCGGTGTCGCGGAATAAATCGATCAGAGGTGTGTACGCGCCCCGCTCGTAGAGGACGATGCCGGCGAAGTCGTCGGTGATCGAGGTGTAAAGCACCCGCCCGGCGTCGAGGGCGTAGCCGTCGAAGCCTGCAGTCTTGGGGAAGGGTGAGTCGGCATCGGCGAACAGGGTCGAGACGCCCGTCTGCTCATCAAAGATCGCGAGGCCGGCCGAAGTCGGGTACAGCACATGGCGGCCGTCAAAGCTGAACTGACTGTTGCTGGTGAAGCCGTCACCCACGCGTGTGTTGACGCCGTCGCGATGCAGAATCAGGGAACGGTTGGGTACCAACGTTGCAAATACTGCGGCGCCACCGGCGATGGCGGGGACTTGGAGCGAATTGGTATCGATTCGTACGAGTGTGCCGACCTGCGTTCCACCGGGCGAGAAAATGGGATCACCGCTCTGTGTCAAGACCTCGCGTCCGGAGGGCGTCACGCGTTGGAGGGACGTGAACGTGTTGCGCTCCGCGGTCGTGAAATATGCCGCGTTCCCTTCGATCGCGAGCCCGCTAAACCCGGTCACGGTTTCATCAGGGACAGCAATGCTCGGCTGACCCAGGCTGATCACCGGGATGACGCCGTTGCCCAGATCCGCGAAGCCGACCGCACCTTCGGGTTGAAACGTGAAAAAGGCGACGCGCCCGCGATCAATCCGGTGGCGCGAGAAGATATCGCCGACTGTTCCGCCTTGGGGATACGGCGAGGGCGTCGACTGATCCGCGTTCGCCACAATCCCGATACCCGGCGACCACGTGTAGTGCCCCGCCTGCGGCGAGCCGGTCGAGGCCGCGACGAAGCTCACGTTGACACCATCCGTGGCCGCCATGTACTTGATGTAGCTATTTTGAATGAAGCCAGCCTGCGGGTGCGGCGTCAGCGTCTCCCCCGGCCGGTTCGCGATCGGGGCGTCTTCAAGCACAAACAGTTGCGTCAGCGTCCGCGGCACGCTCGCCGACGCGAGCGGGGTGAGCCCAGACAGAGAGACACCGGCGGCGGCCAAGGCGAGCGCGGTCATGGGGCGCATGGAAACTCCTCTCAGGGTGTGCGATCGCCCGCGAGCATGGCGCATGGGCCGTCCGCGCCCAAGGGGGTTGGTGCGCCAGAACAGCCTTCGCGGGCCTCGGACCGATTCGACGCTTGGGGTGGCGTCGGGTTCCCTCGGTTCTGACGATTTTTCTGCGTGCGGGCAGCGCGGCAATCTGGGCTACCCTCCGCCGACGGGGGGGCGTGGTCGGGGTTGCCGCTCTCGGGGCGCTGGAACGGAGGCTGGTCATGCACGCGTGGGTGATGCTGTTGATTGCCGGGTTGTTCGAGGTCGCCTGGGCGCTCTCGATGGCCGCCACCCGAGGCTGGACCCGCCTCTGGCCGAGCGTGCTCACCCTTGCGCTCATGGGCATCAGCTTCTACCTGCTGAGCCGCGCGATGCGGACGATCCCGGTCGGCACGGCGTACGCCGTCTGGACCGGCATCGGCGCCGTTGGCGTCGCCAGCATCGCGATCTGGCTCGGGAAAGAGCCCGCGACGGCGCGTCGGATCATCTGCATCGGGCTGATTGTCGCCGGCATCGTCGGGCTCAAACTGGCGAACGGGGCCGACGCCACGCCGCGGACGCCGGCGGTCGAGAGCGGAACATAACCCCCCGCATCGCCGCATCGCCGCAGCGCCCGTGTAGATTCACTCCGCTCGATCGCCCGGGATCAGCACGCGTCCGAATTCCTGCCAGAAGCTGGGGTAGGTCTTCGCGACGCACGCCGGGTCGTTGATGAAGACGTTCGGGCGTCGGAGGCTGACCAGCGCGAGGCTCATCGCCATGCGGTGGTCGTCGTAGGTGTCAAAACGCACCGGGGGGCAGTTGGGCGAGCAATCGACGCCCCGATCGGGCGGCGTGATGGTGATCGCGCTTGTGTCGCCCATGACCGGCGTCTCGATCTGCACGCCGATCTTGGCGAGCTCGGCCTGCAACGCCGCGATGCGGTCGGTCTCCTTGATCCGCAGCGTGCTCAGCCCGCGGAGGATGCTCCGCCCCTTGGCGAAGCTCGCGACGACCGCGAGGGTCATCGCGGCGTCGGGCATGTCGCTCAGATCGGCGAGGATCGGTTCGATCGGGACGCCGACGGGGGCGAGGACCGCGACGCCGTGGTCGGCCGGGTCCGGCGCGTTCCGCCCGGTTCGATGCACGCGCGCGCCCATGCGGTGGAGCAACTCCGTAAACGCGGCGTCGCCTTGCGTCGTGGTGTCCGGGAGGCCGCGGACGTGGATCGTGGTGTGCGCGCGCAGCGCGCCGGCCGCCCACCAATAGGTTGCGCCCGAGGCGTCCGGCTCGATGTCGATCCGGAACGCGTCCAGCCCGGGCTGCGGGCGAGCGGGTGGCGGGCTCACGCGCAGCACGCGGAGGTCGTCGGTCGTGCGCACACCCGCGCCGAATCGGTGCAGCAGCTCCCCGGTCATCCGCAGATAGGGCGCGCTCGCGGGCGCGCCCGTGAGGCGCAGCGTCAGCCCGCCCGGCAGGAACGGCCCGATCATCAGCAACGCCGAGGCGAACTGGCTGCTCCGGCTCGCGTCCAGGGTCACCGTGGGGGACTCGGGCAGCTCGTCCGGCGGCGTCACGCGGATCGGCGGGAAGCCCGCCTCGCCCAGGTGCTCGACGCTCGCGCCGAGTTGCGAGAGGGCGCTGGCGAGCTCGCCGATCGGGCGTTGGCGCATCCGAGGGTTGCCGTCGAGCGTGACGGGCGAGGTCGCGAGGACGCTGGCGGCGGCGAGGAAGCGCGTTGCCGTGCCGGAGCCGCCGAGGTCGAGCGTCGTGCTCTGCCCGACCGGGGCCCGGAACCGACCCCCGGCGCCGCGGATTCGGAGACGCGGCGCCCCGCCCGGATCGTCCGCGAGCGACGTCTCG
Source organism: Phycisphaerales bacterium (assembly GCA_007693785.1). Classification (GTDB taxonomy): domain Bacteria; phylum Planctomycetota; class Phycisphaerae; order Phycisphaerales; family UBA1924; genus RECY01. The sequence continues at coordinate 53,826 of RECY01000029.1, forward strand.
GCCCCCAGGGCGCTGACGGCTTGCAGCATCCGCTGCGCGTCGTCGGCCTGAATCAACGGGTTCCGAAGCTCGCTCTCCCCCGTCGCGAGGGCCGCGAGGAGCACGAGGCGGTTGGTCAGGCTCTTGGACCCCGGCGGTGTGACGTCGGCCTGCACGACGTGCGAGCTCGGCCCCGGCAGGGGTAGCGGGTCCGGCAGGGCCGCGAGCGGTTGTGCGAAGACCGAAGACATCGGGAAGAGCGTAGCGAGGGACGGTCGCCAGCGGGCCCCTCGGTGCGAGGGCGGCGATGGGGGCCCGTCGTCAGTCGTCGGCCTCGCCTGCCAGGCGGAAGACGGCGACGACGTCCTCGACCGGGATCACAAACAGGCGGTTGTCGCCCTCGAAATCCACCGGCACGGCGTGCTTGGGGTTGAACAGGATGCGGTCGTACTGGCGAAGCGGGTAGTCCTCGTCGCGCCGAACCTGCTCGCTGATCGCGACGATGCGCCCGGTGAGGGTGGGGATCTCGATCTTGTCGGGCAGGTGGATGCCGCTCTTGGTCTGCTTCTTGTCCTCGTCCTTGCGGAGGAGGACGCGGTTGCCGATGGGCTCGACGACCTCGAGGCGGGCGGGCGGCTTGTTGTTGGGCTTGGGCGATGGCATCGGTCCACTGTACGCGGCGGGAGCGATCGGCTCCGCGTATGCTGGTGGTCCGTCGTGCGCCCGTTTCGTGGGGGTTAGCGCGACCGAGCTGGAGGCCGACGCGGTGATGGACCGTCTGCGTGCGCTCATCCGTGATGTCCCGGACTTTCCGAAGCCCGGGGTGCTGTTCAAGGACTTCACGCCGCTGCTGGCCGACCCGAGCGCCCTGGCGCTCGCGGTGGAGCTGATGGCGAACCCGTACCGTGGTCGGGGTGTGGATCTGGTGATCGGGGCGGAGAGCCGCGGGTTTATCTTCGGGACGGCGATCGCCCAGAGCCTGAGCGCCGGGTTCGTGCCGATCCGCAAGCCGGGCAAGCTGCCGCGGTCGGTGCACGGGGTGGACTACGCCCTGGAATACGGCACCGACCGGCTCGAGATCCATTCCGACGCGCTCGGGGCGGGGCAGCGGGTGCTGATCGTGGACGACCTGCTCGCGACCGGCGGCACGATGCGGGCGAGCTGCGAACTGGTCGCCAAGTGCGGGGCCGAGATCGCCGGGATCACGGTGCTCATCGAGCTCGGCTTCCTCGGCGGACGCCAGAAGCTCCAGGGCTACGGCGAGCTGCACTCGGTGATGGAATACCACGCCTGAGCGCACGCTCCGGGTGGGCGGCATGATGGGCGATCGAAAGCACCCGTCCTTCAGGGCGGGTGTTTTGCAATTGGGCGAGTGGATGCAAAAAAGAAGCCCCCGGCTGCGGACAGCCTGGGGCTCTTGAAGTTATCCAAACGCTTCAGGGTTGAAGCGTGTGTCGAGGCTGATTAGCGGCGACGACGGACGGCGACGAGGCCGCCGAGGCCCAGGAGGGCGAAGGCGCCCGGGGCCGGGATGACGGTGACGGTGAACGAGTCACCCTCGAGCATGAGGGGGAGGACGTTCTGGCCGACCGCGAAGCTGCCGTTCAGGAAGGCGGTGGCGCCGACCGTGGTGGCGCTGACGACGTGGTCGCCCTCGGTGGTCGGGGTGTAGTCGATGCGGAAGATCTCGATGTCCTCTTCGAAGTTGACGTACTCTTCGAAGAGAGTCGAGATGAGGGTCGAGTTGCCGGCAAACATGTCGACGAACTGGTTGCCGCTCTGGGTGACACGGAGGCCGCCGGGGATCGAGGTCGCCTCGTAGGTCTGCGCGATGGCACCAACGACGGGGGCGTAGCGGAAGCCACGGCTGTTCAGGAAGTTGAAGGGGTTGCCGACGCCGCCGCCGGGACGACGACCCTGCGTCCAGGTGTCAGGGGTGTTGGCCCAACCGGTGCTGGGGGTAGCGCTCGGGATCGGGGCGGTCTCGCTCAGGTCCTCGACGAACGTCGTGATACCACCGAGGTCGAAGGTACCGGTGATGTCCATGAAGAAGCTGAAGCTGTCCCACGCCGTGAAGCCGGGGATGTTGTTGGCGTTGCCGCCGGTGCCCCACACGCTGATGCTCACCGTCTCGCCGGGAGCGATCACGAGCTGGTCATTGGTGCCACCGAAGCCGTACGTGGTGCCGTTGTAATCGATGGCGACCTCGTAGTTCTGGGCAGCCGCGGCGCCAGCGAGACCGGCGACGGCGATCATTGCAATCACATTCTTCATTTCTACTATCTCCTCATAAGATCTTGGGGAGGGGGAACACCCCACTCCTCTGTGTAAACTCTACCGAACGATGCACTCGTTCCTGACCCATGATCAAGATAGCCCAAGACCAAGAGGGATGCAAGCCGATTTCCAGACGCCTTCACGCGATTTTTTGATCCGTACAGGGGATTGGGGACCCGGATAAAATTCGATCAGTTCGGCCATTTTTGCTCAAAAGTCGCTCTGCCATGCCCAGAACGGGGTTTATCGTGTCTGAACACTCGGAAGTTAATCCCCAAAAATGGTTATTCTCGGGTCTCGAGAGCCGGCTTTCTACGGGATGATCTTGTCAAAAAATAAGCGCACTTTACGGAGATCATCCGGATAGTCGGTTTTTGATCTGTGGCCTGGCGGTCCCTAAACTGTCAAAGTCCAAGGCGGGCGCGCTTGGCGTCCCACTCGGCTTGCTCCCGCTTATTTGGGGTATCGAGAGGCAAGTTATCGGCTGTAGGGTCCGCAGCCACGCGTCGGATTGCCTCGATCTCGAGCCGAGTCAGGTGCATCGCCTCGAACTCATAATCCCGCCAGGCTTGCATCGTGACCGGGCAGATCTCCAGCATGAGGTCGTGCATCGCCTGGGCGTAGACCCGGATCTCTTGCTGGGCGTGGGCGTCGAGGCGCAAGCTCAAGAATCGCAGAGTGTTGTGCAGGTCGCACTTCCAGTACCACTCGGTGTAAGCGCTCACCGGCAGCCCGGCCCGCGCCAGCTCGCGGCTCACGCCCTGCTCTAGAAGCGACTCGTAGGTCTTGTATTGCGCCTCCACGGCATCGAGATAGGCGAGATACCCGTCGGCCGTCGCTGCCTGGGCGGGGTCGGCGCGGTCGAAGGCGTCCTCGCCGCCCTGGCGGTTGCTGGTGGACTGTTTGCGGACTTGGTCAGGGGCGGGGCGGTAGAAGCGGTCTGGGACGACGGAGTAGCGGGCGGAGTATTCGTTGACGTTGGCCGTGCGGTGACGGATCCATTGGCGGGCGACGAACATGGGCATCGCCATGTGGAACTTGAGCTCGACCATTTCAAAGGGTGTGGTGTGTCGGTGTCGGAGGAGGTAGCGGATGAGGGCCGCGTCTTCGGAGACTTTTTTGGTGCCGGCCCCATAGGAGACGCGGGCGGCCTGGACGATGGCGGCGTCGGCGGTCTGCCCCGCCGGAACTAGGCGGGGCATCACGTCGACGAGCGCGATGAAGCCGTGGTCGTGGACGCGGATTTCGCGGCGGGCGTCGCCGTCGAGGATGTCGGCGAGGGGGGACTCGGGCGGGATGCGCCGGACCTGCCCGGGGACGCCGGGCTTGGGCTCGACGGCGGCGGCATCGGATGCGGTGGCGGCGGCAGGGTCTGGGCTCATGGGCAGAGGATCGGCGCTGTGCGCAAGAAATGCAAGCGAGGGGGGGAGGGGAGATGGCCGGATCGCAGATGAGCAGATGGCCAGATCGCGGGGAGGAGAGTGGGGAGGGTGGGGAGCCCTCACCCCGGCCCTCTCCCGCGGACGGGAGAGGGGGCGGGAGTGGGGAGCACTGACCTTGGGGACAAGGTCAGTGGCACAGGGATTCAGATTCGGTCGGCCCCCTCAGTCGGCTCTGCCGACAGCTCCCCCGCCGGGGCAGGGGAGCGAGGGATGGGTCAGTTCGGCGTGGGCTCGTGGGGTGGGTAGATCTGGAAATCGCCCCGGGGCTCGTGGGCGCCCGTCGTTGGGCGTGGTCGCCATGTTTTCCAGGCTTCGTCGGTGTGGCGTCCGTCTTCGTCGATGCCGTCGAGCCCGACGCTGTAGAGCAGGGGGCGTCCCTCTGTGACGCGGTAGGGCAGGGGGCGGCCGGTGGCGCGGTCGGTGGGGTGCTGCTCGAGCCAGGCCGGGATGAGTTGATCCAGCGTCTCCGGGTAGCGCCCGTGCTCGGCACGGTACCGGTGGAGGGCGACCGCGACGCGTGCGCCTTCCAGAAGCATCCTCGCACGCTCGGATTCGACGCCCGCTCTGAAAGATACGGGCAGCCAGACCAGAAGGAGGCGCTCGCCCCGCGCCGCCTCGGCGGGGTCGGCGAGGTCGGGCATGGGGCCCCATTGCCAGATCGGTGTGGCGGCTCGCTGGCGGGCCGCGTCGAGGTGGGTGTGGTACGCCTCGTTCAGCGTGCGGCGTGAGGGGAAGCCCATTGCGAAGAGCGGGGCGGTCGGGATGTAGCGGGCCCAGTTGGGGATGACTTCGGGTGTGCTGCACACCATCTCCGCGAGCAGGCGGGCGCCTTCGGGGGTGAGTCGCCCGTTGCCGCGCCCGTCGTCGGTGTAGACCCGCTGGAGCGTGTCGTCGAAGCCCATATGCTCGAAGCGCATGTCCAGGACGAGGCTCGCGGGGTCGAAGGACGCCAGCGTCCGGTCGAGTTCGTCGAGTTGGGGCGGTGTGAAGCGGTCGGCGTGCTCGTGGACGAGCCGCACCGCGGTGTCGGCGGCGAGGGCGACGATCGCCGCACGGACGAGTTGCGTGATGTAGAACGGCGGGTCCGCGGCGTGGTTGGCGAGGTCGAGGATGGCGCGGATATCGGCGATGGCGTCGTCGGTTTGGCCGGCCTCCGCGGCGATCAGCGCGTGCGCGGCCACCGTGCGCGCGTGCTGGCGCACAACGCTGAGGTGCGGGAGCACGATCGTCCAGAGCACCGGGTTCTCGGAAGGCTCTTCGGGCGCATAATCCGGCATGCTCGCGCGGGCATAGACGGGATCGGTGGCGTCGGTGAAGCGGAGTCCGAGGCGTGGCTTTCGGGCGGCGTCACGGATCGCGGGGACGTGCTCCGGGTGGGCCGCCAGCCAGGCGACGGTGTCCGCGTGAGTCTGCGGGTCGAACGCGTCGTTGCCCCAGATGCTGTTTCGGATCTCAACCGGGGCGGCATAGAAGGTGGCCCACGCATCGACCAGGCCTGACCAGGCGGGTTCGCCCTCGGTGGGGAGCGCGTCGTTGATCTCCTGCATGTAGTTGCGGGCGATGTTGGGCGAGGCGGTGTAGAAGCGGGCCGCGATGATCGCGTACAGGAGGAGCGGGAGCCCGACGATCAGCAGCAGGGCGATTTTGACAGGGTGTGCGACTATCCAGCGCGGCATCGCCATGCGTTCTCCTCGCACCGAGGCGGGGCCGGGGCCTCGGATGCGGGTTGGACGCGGGGCGACGCGGGCGGTTCCCTTGGGGGAAGGCCCGATAGCCGCGGCTTGGCGGCGGCGTGTGGTGGGAAGTCGGCGGTCAGTTACCCCTTGATGGCGGTGGTGGCGGTGGGTAATAGACCCAGTCGCCGGTGGGGAGGTTGTCGGGGACGGGGTCGAGTTGGAGACGCCGGGCGAGTTCTTCGGGGGGGAGCCATCGCATCCATGAGAGGTGGTTGTGGTCGCCGCCGTTGTCGGTGTAGTTGAGGCCGACGCTGTAGAGGATGGGGGTGTTGTTGTCGAGTCGGTAGACGAGGGGGCCGCCGGTGGCGCGGTCGATGGGGAGGGTGTCGAGGAAGTCGGGGACGAGTTCGTCGAGGGTGGCGGGGTAGTGGACGTGGTCGCGGCGGAAGCGTTCGAGGGCGACGGCGGCGCGGGTGGCGATGACCATCTGTTTCGAGTGCTCCCCCATGACGAGCATGCGATTGAAGCTGGGAAGGAACATAATGGCGAGGTCGATCTCGAGCATGCCGAAGAGGCGGGACTCGACTTCGATGTCGTCGATGGTGGGATCGTGTGCGCGTTCGTGGACGGGCTGTGATGCGCGTTTCTCGATCGCGTCGGCGAACATGTTAAACCGCGCGAGGGCTTCGGCTCGGGAGGGGTAGAACCCGGCGACGAGCGGCATCATCTGCTTTTCGAGCACGCCGGGGTTCATGTCGAACATCACGGTGCTGATGAGCTCGATGCCCTCGGCGGTGATCCGGCCGTCGCCTTGGCCGTCATCTGTGAACGCGCGTTGCAGGATGTCTTCAAAGCTCATGCGTTCGACTGTGAGCGACGGCGTGAGACTGTCCAGGTCGATCCGGTCGAGGAGCCGAGCGAGTTCGTTCAGGCTGGCATCATCGAAATGTTCGGGGCTGCGGTGGATCGCGCGGCACACCGTGTCGTGCACGTGCGAGATCATCGCGTAGCGGACAATCTGCGAGATCACCATGGGCGGCTGGGCGCTGTGCTCGGCGATTGCGAGCATGGCGCGGACGTCTTCAAGGAAGATGTCGGGACGCCCGTCGGCGATCGCGAGGGCGGCGTGGGCGCGGAGCGTGCGCGTGAAATCTCGCATCATGCCCAGTTGGGGGAGCAGCGTGTTGATCAGGATCGGGTTCTCGCTCGGCTCTTTGTCCACGTATCTGCCGAACCGCTCGGCGTAGAGCGGGTTCTCGGCGTCGCTGATGCGGAATCCAGTCGCCGGGCGCGAGGCGCCGGTGAGCAAGGCCTCGCGGTAACCGGGGTTCTCCGCGAGCCACTCGCGGAACGTGGCGGCCGCGGGTTGGTCGGGGGTGAGGTCCAGCTCATAGACGAGGCGTGCGGGGCTGTCTCGGTCGATGATGTAGGCGAAGGCATCGAGGTAGTGCGGCCAGGCCGGGTCCTCGGCGTCGGGCTTGGTGTATTGCTCGTTGATTTCGGCGGCGTAATTCCGCGCGATGTTGACGGTGCCGCTGCTGAGGCGCGCCGCACTGACGATGTACAACGCCACGATCAGTGCGATCAGCAGCGCTAGGCCGAGTGCGGTGAAGAGCAGGAGCTTCATCGGGAAACTCATGGGGGGCTTGGCGGCTGGGGCGTCGTGCGGGTGTGGCATGGGGGTGCTCGATGGGTGTGGGGGGGGAGAGATTTAGTCGGGCTGGCGTTCGACGAGTTGGATGCGGTGGGTGGTTTCCTGGTTCCCTCGGGTGCGGACGCGGACGTCGACGGTTTCGCCCGGCTGGTGGTCGCTGAGGACGCGGACGAGTTCGGAGAGGTCGCGGGTGGTGCGTCCGTTGATGGCGGTGATGGCGTCGCCGGGGCGGAGAGGGAAGTTTCGGCGTTCGGCTCGGGGTCGTGTGATGGTGGTGACGGTGGGGCCGAGGCCGGTGCCGGCGTCGACCTCGACGCCGAGGCTGGGGCCACCGACGGGGATGCGCTCGGCGACTTCCGGCAGGTCGCGGAGCCAGAGGCGGAAGGCGCGATCGAACTCGTGGGGCGCGAGCCCTGTCGCGTCGAGCATGGCTTGATAGCCAGCGGGGTCGTCGGTCGGGTTGTCACTCAGGGATTCGGTGTAGAGGCGGTAGAAGTCGCGGAGCTGCCCGCGGTCGTGGAGGAAGAGCATGAGCGAGCGCGCGATCGCGTAGTTGGCGAGCGGCCGCCCGCTGGTGAAGCGGTCGCGGGGGATGCGCAGGTAGTCGCGGAGCGGGGGGAGGCTGAGCCCGGCGGCGAGGCGTTTGACGCTGTTGGTGCGCCAGTTGGGGACGGGCTGGTGGAGCCCTATCGCGGGGTCGGGGTCGAGGTCTTCGGGCAGGCTGCAGAGGCCTTCCTGGATCCAGATGTGGTGCTGCTGGGCGAGTCGGGCGTTGTGGCGCCAGTGGAGGACGTGGGCGTACTCGTGTCGGAGTGTGGGGCCGAGGTCGGCGGCGACGAGCTGCTTGCGGTCGTGGTTGTACTCGCCGCCGATCTGGAAGAAGGAGCCGGCGCCGCCGGGGCCGAAGCGTTGCTGGGCCCATGTTTTGAAATCGGCGCGGGTGGGGAGGACGATGCTGACCCAGGCGTCCTCGGGCTGGGCGCGATCGACGCTCGGCTCGACCTCGCGGACGAACCAGTCGTGGGTGCGGTCGATCTCGGCGCGGGCTTGGTCGAAGAGGGTCTGGTCGAAGCCGACGGCGAAGAGGAGGCGTTGCTCGTCGTCGCGGTGGTAGATGTAGCGCGGGCCGAACTGGCGTTGGAGGCTTTCGAAGGTGGCGTCGGCGTGGGCTCGGAGGAGGTCGTCCCAGCGTTCGTCGAGGGCTCGGAAGGCGTCGGTCTCGCGGGCGGCGGCGAGGTGGGGGTCGCGTCGCATGGTGGGGGCGTCGGTGAAGCCGAGGCGGGCGGCTTCGAAGAGGTATTCGACCGCTTCGTCGGGTCGCCCCTGCATGCTGAGCGCACAGGCGAGGTTGTAGCGGAGGATGAAGGAATCTGGGTATTGGTTGAGGAGGGGGCGGAGCAGGGCCTCGGCCTCGGCGTATTCGCCCTCGGCGAAGGCGCGGAAGGCGGGGGCCATGGGCTCGTCGGGGGCCTCGCGCCCGGGCTGAGCAAGGGCGGCGGTGGTGAGGCAGGCGATCAGGGCGGCGAGCAGGGCAACAAGCAGGGCCGGGCCTGGGCTGCAACGGGTGGGTTTGAGGCGTCTCGGCATGGTGTTTTGGGGATCCGGGGCGTTGGGATGGGGGTATCGAGGGTGACGCCGCGAGGCGTGCGCTGCGGGCTCGGCGGCGGGCCCGGGGGTGCGGGTTGTGGGGGTGCGGCGGCCCGTTGTAGACTACCGGAGCGTGACGCGGGCGATTCGCCCCGGTTTGGCGACGTACAGTTGCCACCACTGGCCCGGCTTGTGCTTCGGGTCTGTGTTTGGGCCCGTGCTTCGGGCTGTTGCGTTGGCTTTTGGACACCGGATTTGAGGTATCGCCGCATGGACGTCCGACCGGGAGCTTTGGGAGCGATGGCGCTGGGTCTGGCGTTGGCGGCGGGTTCAGGGTGGCTGCCGTCGGGTGTGCCGCTGGGGCCGAGTTCGGCTTCGGCGATGTTCCCGCAGCCGGACCCGGTGCCGAGGCGTTGGCAACTGGATCTCCGCCCCGGCCCGCTCCGCGCGGCGGTGGTGGACACGCCGATCCGTCAGGCGGATGGTGCGGTGGTGGTGGAGCCTCGGGCGTACGTGTATTTCACCTACACCGTGACGAATTACACGGCTCGCGACCTGCTGTTTGCGCCGGTGTTCGAGATGGCGACGGATCAGGGTCGTCTTCAGCGTGCGGGGCGCGGGGTGCCTTTCGAGGTGACCGGGGAGCTGCTGCGTCGCCTGGACAACCCGTTCCTGGTGGACCAGGTGGACATGCTGGGTGTGCTGCAGCAGGGTGAGGAGAACGCGCGGGAGGGGCTGGTGGTCTGGCCGCTGGAGAAGCTCGACGTCGGGCAGATCGTGGTTTATGCGGCCGGTTTCAGCGGGGAGAACGAGGTCCTGCGTTGGACGGACCCGGAGACGGGGGAGGAGCGGGTGATCAACCTGCGGAAGACGTACGAGATGCGTTTTGCGACGCCGGGGAACATCGACCCGTCCCGTTCGCGCCCGTTTGGTATGGCGGAGCGTCCGCGGTGGATTATGCGGTAGGGAAGGGATGAAGCACTAGGCATTGGGTTGGTAGGGGAGGGAGTAGGTTGGGGAGAGCGTTGGGGTTGGGGGCTGTGGTGGGGGTGGACGGTTTGTGGGGTGTGGCCTAGGCTTGCCCTCGCCTCGGGCCGGTTGTGGGCCGATGGTATGATTTCGCAATCGACCCCGTGGCGCCTCGCCTCGGTGGGTGTTTGGAGAGTGCCGCGATGGCGCACAAAAAGGGCCAGGGCTCGACGAAAAACGGGCGTGACTCGAACCCGCAGTACCGGGGCGTGAAGCTCTACGGCGGCGAGTTCGCACAGACCGGGAACATCATCATCCGCCAGTGCGGGACGAAGTTTCAGGCCGGGTTCAACGTGAAGCGTGCGAAGGACGACACGCTGTTCGCGCTGACCGATGGTCGCGTGGTCTTCCAGGGTCGTAAGGTGCACGTCGATCCGATCGCGGAGGATGCGCCGCGTCCGGTGGCGCTGACGCGTTTGCGTGCGGCGGTCGCGGCGAACTGATCGCGCGTTTGCTGTTTAAGAACTATTGATGACGCCGACCCTGTAGGGTCGGCGTTTTTCATTGTCGCGCGGGACCGACTGGGCTTAGGGCGCGTTGTAGTAGGCGAACTCGATTGGGATTTGTGCGAAGAGGTCGGCGGGGTGGTCGCTGAAGGCGATGAGCTCGTCGTGCTTACGGATGTTGGTCATGCGGAGACAGCAGATCCAGCCGCGGGCGATCCACCAGGAGTCGGTTTTGTGCGCACCAGGGAGGGTGTTGATGAACGCCTGAATCTGTGGCGTGAGGCAGAGGAGGGCGAAGTCGGGATCGTCGGTGGTGATGCGCCATCGCTTGGTGAACTCGGGGTCTTCGAGTTCGAGCGGGGGCTTGCCGGTGGCGATGAGATTGCGGAAGAAGCGGTTGAGGGTGTTTGTGGGCTCGAGACGGAGTTCCGGCCAGTAGGGCGGGCAGGGGAAGGCGGCGATGGTGTGGTGGTATGTTTGAGAACTGCGTCCGCTGCTGGCGGTGTAGCTGTGGTTGAAGAGACGGGGGCGGAGCGTGGGGTCGATCCTGGCTTGGGGCAGTCCGATCGCGAACCATTTCAGGCCTTTGTGCCCGGTTCGGAGCCTCGGCGTGATGTGCTCGAAGGGCGTGAAGCATTCGTGCTTGTCGGCTTTTTTCATGCGGTCGAAGACTTCGAAGCCAGCGGCTTCGAGGGCTTCGCGTCGCTTGCGGGCGACCTTGCGGTGGTAGCGGATCGACTCGAAGACGATCAGGGCGACCGCGACGACGCCGAAGACGATGAAAAACCAGACGGGTGGCATGTCGGGCGGCAGTTTACTGGCGCATGGCGTCGCGGATGCGGGCGAGGTCGGTGAGGATGGGTTCGGCGGCTTCGAGGGGGAGCTGGGTGGCGGCGTCGCTCATGGCGCGGTCGGGGTCGGGGTGGATCTCAAGGAAGACGGCGTGGACGCCGAGGGCGACGGCGGCGCGGGCGAGCCCCGCGGATCGTTCGCGGCGCCCGCCGGACTGCTCGCCGAGCCCGGGTCGCTGGGTGGAGTGGGTGGCGTCGAAGCAGACGGGTGGCGGGCCGAGGTCGGAGAATTTGTGGCAGTCGAGCTGCATGAGGTCTTCGAGCCCGGCGAAGTCGTTGACGAGGGCGTGGTAGCCGAAGAAGGTGCCGCGTTCGGTGGTGAGGACGTTGTCGCACCCGGCCTCGTGGAGCTTGCGGACGGGGCCGACCATCTCGGCGGGGCTGAGGAACTGGCCCTTCTTGACGTTGACGGCTCGGTTGTGTTTCGCGGCGGCCTCGCCCGCGGCGAGCAGGAGGTTGGTCTGTCGGCAGAGGAAGGCGGGGATCTGCAGGAGGTCGGCGGCCTGGGCGACGGGCTCGGCCTGGGCGGGCTCATGGAGGTCGGTGGTGAAGGGGACGGCGAGGCTGGTGGCGATGTCGGTGAGCCAGCGGAGGCCGGTGTCGAGGCCCGGGCCGCGCGGGGAGTGGAGGCTGGAGCGATTGGCTTTGTCGTAGGAGGCTTTGAAGATGTAGGTGAGGCCGAGTTTACGGCAGAGGTTGGCGAGGTGGTCGCCGACCTGTTGGCCGAGCTCTTTGGACTCGAGCAGACAGGGCCCGGCGATGATCGCGAGGGGTTGGCCGGGGCCGATTTGGGTGTTGGCGATGGTGCAGATGCGGGGTGGGTTGGTGTGATCGGGCATTGGCGGAAGGGTATCGCGTGCGCGGGGCGGTGTGGTGGGGGTTGGGCCGCTACGCTGAGCGCGTGCTGACGCTGCGTGATGTGCACAAGTCGTACGGGTCGACGGTGGCGGTGGACGGGCTGTCGCTGCATATCGAGGCGGGCGAGGTGTTCGGGCTGCTGGGGCCGAACGGGGCGGGGAAGTCGACGACGATCGGGATGGCGGTCGGGCTGCTGCGCCCGGATCGGGGCTCGGTGGAGCTGGCGGGGCTGGGCTCGCCAACGAAGGCGTCGGTGCGGCGGCACCTCGGGGCGTGCCCGCAGCAGATCGCGTTGTATGAGCAGTTTTCGGGTGAGGAGAACCTGCTGTTTCTCGGGAAGCTGCACGGGCTGGACCGCGCGACGCGGAAGCGGCGTGCGGCGGAGTTGCTGGAGCGCGTCGGGCTGACGGCGCGGGCGAGGGACCGCGTGAGCGCGTACTCGGGTGGGATGCAGCGCCGGCTGAACATCGCGGCGGCGCTGGTGCACGATCCGCAGTTGGTCCTGCTGGACGAGCCGACGGCCGGGGTGGACCCGCACTCGCGCCACGCGCTGTTCGAGCTTGTGCGCGCGCTCAAGAGCGAGGGGCGGACGGTGGTGTACACGACGCACTACATGGAGGAGGCACAGCGATTGTGCGACCGCGTGGGTGTGATCGACCAGGGGCGGGTGCTGGCGCTCGGGACGGTGGACGAGCTGATCGCGGCGCACGGCGGGCAGAGCGTGGTGACGGTGCTGCGCGACGGGCCCGGCGGTGGGGCGGAGGAGGGTGAGCCGGAGCGGATCGAGACCGATGACCCGATGCGCGAGATCGCGCGGGTCGCGGCCGAGCCCGGGGCGCGGGAGGTGCGGCTGGAGCGCCCGGACCTGGAGGGCGTGTTCCTGCACCTGACGGGAAGGAGCCTTCGGGACTGATGCGTGCGGTGCTTGCGTTAGCTTTGAAGGATTTGCTGCTGCTGCGGCGCGACCGCGCTGGGGCGTTTTTTACGTTGGTGTTTCCGGTGGCGTTCGCGGTGCTGTTCGGGCTGATTTTTTCGGGGACCACCGGGACGCCGACGGGCGTGCGGGTGCTGGTGGTGGACGAGGACGGGAGCGCGGCGTCGGCGGCGTTCATGGAACGTCTGACACGGAACGAGTCGCTCCGGATCGAAGTGATCGGGGATGCGCAGGTGGGTGCGGGGGCCGTGCGACGCGGGCAGCGGGCGGCGATGCTTGTGCTCCCGGCGGGTTTCGGAGAGTCGGTCTCAAGCCCGACGCGGCTTTTTGGGGGCGGGGGTGGGGACGAGGGTCTGGTCCGCGGCGTGGTGGATCCCGGGCAGCGGTTTACGACGGGGTTGCTGCAGGGGGCGGTGACGGCGGCGTTGTTTGAAACGGTGAGCGGGGCGATGGGAGAGGCCGAGGGGGTGCGTCGGGCGGCGGCGGACGGTCGGGCGATGGTGGCGTCGGCGGAGCCGGGGACGATCAACCTGCCGATGCGGCTGGCGCTCCGGGGCGTGTTCGATCAGCTCGACGTCATGGCTTCGGAGATGGAAGCGGCACACGCACGCGGGGATGGCGGCGATGCGCCGAGCGGGGATGGAACTGGAGCGGGCCCGGGCTCGGGCTTTGGGAATGGGCTGGGTGTGCGGTTTGAGGAGGTGGCGGTGGCGCGGTCGGGGCCGCGGAGTTCGTTTGACTTGACGATCCCGCAGGGGAACGCGTGGGGGTTGATGGCGTGCGTGATCGGGTTTGGGATGAGCTTGGTCACCGAGCGGACGCGGGGGACGATGACGCGTTTGCTCGTGGCGCCGGTGTCGTCTTCGCAGGTGCTCGCGGGGAAGGCGGTCGCTTGCTTTGCAACGGCTTGTTTTGTGCAGACGGTGCTGATTCTTGTTGGTGTCGCGTTCTTTGGCGTGCGGGTGGGGAGCGTGGGACTGCTGGCCGCGGGGTTTGTGGCGGCGTCGTTCGCGTTCACCGGCATCATGATGACGCTGAGCGCGGTGGGGCGGACCGAGGGGGGGAGCGAGGGGTTCGGGCGGGCGGTGCTGCTGGTGCTTGCGCTGTTCGGGGGCGGGGGCGTGCCGCTGGCGTTCATGCCGGAGTGGATGCGGCAGGTGGCGGGGGTGAGCCCCTTCAAGTGGGCGATCCTGGCGGTGGAGAACGCGGTGTGGCGCGGGGCGAGCGCGGCGGAGGCGGTGGTGCCGCTGGTGGCGCTGGCGGGGTTCGGGGTTGCGGGTTTCGTGCTGGGCGTCTGGCTGTTCCGTCGTTCGCTGAGGCGATAAACCGGGCGGGCGCGGGCTGCACCGGCGTTCGGCGGGCGAGGTAGGATGCTCGGTATGCAGAACCGCCTGCGTCAGCGCGCAAGCGGCTTCGGGCGGGTAGCTCAGTTGGCCAGAGCGTTCGCTTTACACGCGAATGGTCGCCGGTTCGAGTCCGGCCCCGCTCATTCTTGCTTGTGGGATTGGTCTTTCGCGTTGGCGCCGGGTGAGGGTTGTGGCGGCGAGGGTGAGGGCGGCGAGGGGGCCGGGGGCCGGGATGGTGGTGGCTCGGATGGCGAAGGCGCCCTGGATGGGGACGAAGGGGCCGTTCATGGGTTGGACGAAGCCGGAGGAGCCGAGGTCGTTGACGGGGATCTCGCTGTCGTAGAAGAACCATGAGCGGTCGGCGCGGGCGTCGGGGTCGAATCGTGCGGGGGAGGGGTAACCGGGGTTGTCGTTTTCGTCGTAGGTGAGCTCGGCGAGGTGGGCGATGGCGACGAAGAAGCCGCCGGAGACCTGGACGGGTGCGAAGTCGGCGATGTTGAAATCGAAGCCGAGGTTCTCGCCGGTCATGGTCATGGAGAAGAGTGGGACGGCGTTGGTCGGGTCGGCGTCGTTGTCGGGGTCGTCGAAGATCCAGATGCGGATGGTCTGGTCTTCGGAGAGGCGTCCGAGGCCGAAGGAGACGCGGGTGACGTACTCGGTAGGTTCTTCGGTGAAGAAGTAGTTGCCCCAGAGCATGTCGATGTCGCCGAATTCCTCGAAGGTGCGGGGCGGGCCGAGGGTGACGTTCGAGACGCAGTCGTCGTAGGCGTACTCGGTCTGTGCCGAGGCACCGGCGGCGGCCGCGATGGTGGCGATGATCGAGACACGGGCGAGGGTGCGACGGTGGGGTGTGGTCGACAAAATGCGCTCTCTTTCAGCGTGTGCTTGTTCTGCGTGTTTTTGATCTCCGGGCGTGCGTGCGAGGCTGCGCACCAGCCCTCGGGCAGGATCCATTATGGATCGTGCTTGGGGGAGATCGGGGTCGATTGCTTGGCGCTTTCCTCGAGGGGGGGGCGTCTGGGATTTGGACACAATGGTGGAAGCGAGGGTCTGTGTGTTACGCGTCCGGTGCTTCGCCGGGTGTGATGTTGTTGCTGTTGGCATCGGCCGGGTCGTCTTGTGCGCGTGCGGCGTCGTAGCGCTGCTGGGCTTCGGCCCGGAGGGTGTCGAGGTTCTCGGTGAGTTCTCGCCCGGATTCAAAAGCGCGGTTGCCGAGCATGGCGGCGACGGCTTCGGGTTCGGTGGCGTTGAGGAAGGCGTGGTCGAGGCGGAAGCTGGCGATGAGCGTTTCGCACGCGGCGCAGGCGATGAAGACGACGGGTGCGGCGGTGGGGTCTCGTGCGTAGAGGCCGCGGAGCTTTTGGCTCTGACAGTCGGGGCAGGCGAGTGGTTCGGGTTGTGACATGAGGCGTTCTTTTCCGTTGATTAGAGGCCGATGACGCTCCACCACCAGGGCCCGAGCGTGATGAGCAGCGCGAGGCCGATGATGCTGGCGGCTCCGCCGAAGAGCAGGAGGTCCTTGGCGCGGATTTCTCCGGAGCTGAAGGCGATGGCGTTGGGGGGCGTGGAGATGGGCAGGGCCATCGCGAGCGAGCAGGCGATGGCGACGCTGAGGGCGAGTGGGCTGGGGTCGAGGGCGCTGAGGCCCATGACGAGCGGGAGGAGGAGCGTGGCGCTGGCGGTGTTGCTCATGAACGTGGACATGAGGCAGGCGGTGACGGCGATCGCGGCGAGGACGGCGATGGTGGGGGCGTTGTCGAGGGGGAGCGCGTCGAGCATGGTGGCGGCGAGGCCGCTGCGTTGCATGATCTCGCCGAGGCAGAGCCCGCCGCCCATAAGCAGGAGGACGTCCCACGCCATGGCGCGGAGGTCGCCGGTGTCGAGCGCGCCCGCGCCGAAGAAGACGACGACGGGGAGGAGTGCGACGGTGCCGGGGGTGAAGGGGTGGAGGCCGTCGGTGACCCAGCCGAGGACGGTGCAGGCCGTGACGACGATGACGAGGATCGGTCGCCACGCGCGTTCGGCGAAGGGGGACGCGGAGGGCGCGGCCTCTTCGGGGGAGATCTCGAGGACGTGCCCGCGCTGCTTGCCGGCCGCGAGAAAGAGCCCGATCCATGCGAGGACGAGCATGGCGAGGACGGCGGGCATGCTGGCGAGCATCCATGTGAAGAAGTCGATGGATTCGCCGCGTTCCTGGAGGTAGCGGATGGCGATGGCGTTGGGGGGCGTGCCGATGGGTGTGCCGATGCCGCCGATGTTGGCGGCGAGCGGGATCGCGAGGATGAGCGACCGTCGCCCGGTGTGATGATCGGGGAGGTGACGGACGAGGGGGAGGCAGAGCGCGAGCATCATCGCGGCGGTCGCGGTGTTGCTGATCCACATGGAGAGGACGGCGGTGACGCCCATGACGCCGGCGATGAGCTTGGGGAGTTCGCCTCCGGTGGCGCGGAGGACGGCTTTGGCGAGTTGCTCGTCGAAGCGGTGCTTGCGAAGGGCGGCCGAGAGGGTGAACCCGCCGAGGAAGAGCAGGATGACGTCGGAGAAGAACGGTGCGGTGTAGTCGGCGTTGTTGGCGGGCATGTCGGCGTCGGCGAGGACGGGGACGAGCCAGACGAGCGCGAGCAGGAGGATGGCGAGGCTCGTGACGAAGAGGGGGACGGCTTCGGAGATCCAGAGCGCGGCGGCGAGGATGAGGATCGCGAGGGCGACCTGTTCCGGGGCGTCGAGGCCGAGGGGTGCGAAGAGGCCGGTGAGCCCGGCGAAGACGCTGAGCGCCGCGATGGCGAGGCCGATGGATCTGCGCAGGGTCGGGTGCAACGCCGGGATCCCCCTTGCGTGGTGGGTGAGCGGTCGTGTTGGTCAGCCGGTGGACTGCATCGCGGCGGCGAGGGAGTTGATGCTGGCCTGGAGGGCGGGTTTGAGCGTTTCGCGCTCGTCTTCGCCGGCGTTCCGCCAGCGGGTGAGCAGCTCGATCTGTGTGAGGTTGAGCACGTCGGTCCAGGGGTTGCGCTCGTGGATGGACTTGCCGATGACCGGGGCGTGGGCCATGAGGTCGGCCCGCCCGGTGACGGTGAGGACGCTGCGGACGGCCTTGTCGAACTCGCCCTTGATGCGATCGAACATCGCCTGCCCGTTGGGTGCGGCGAGGGCGTAGCGTCGGGCGATGGGCATGCGGGCGCGGGCGAGTTCCTGGGCGGCGTTGTCGAGGACGATGCCGATGAAGGGACGTGCGGCGAAGGCGCGGGCCATGGCTTCGCGGTCGTCGCGCTCCATGCTGTCGAGGGCGGTGCCGACGCCGAACCAGCCGGGGACGAGCGCGCGCATCTGGATCCATGAGAAGACCCAGGGGATGGCACGGAGCTTATCGAAGGTGAGCTTGTCGCCGGTGGCTCGAGAGACGGGGCGGCTGGCGATGGGCATGCCGCCGATGTGGGCGATGGGGCTGGCGTCGGTGAACCAGGGCCAGAAGTCTTGGTCGTCGATGAGGGCGCGATAGGCGGTCTGGGCGTGTTCGGCGAGTTTGGTCAGGACGTGCTCGAGGCGGTCGTCGGGGTCGGGCGCGCCCTCGCCGGAGGCGGCGAGGAGTGCGGCGTGGACGATCTGCTCGAGGTGGCGGCGGGCCATGTCGGCGAGGGCGTACCGGAAAGTGATGACCTCACCCTGTTCGGTGAAGCGGATGCGCCCGGTGCGGGCGCCGGGGGGTGAGGCGAGGATGGCGCGGCCAGCGCGTCCGCCGCCGCGACCGATGGTGCCGCCGCGCCCGTGGAAGTAGCGGAGTTGGACGTTGCGTTGCGCGACGGCTTCGGCGATCTGTCGCTGGGCGGTGTCGAGGGCGACGTTGGCCATGAGGAAGCCGCCGTCTTTGTTGGAGTCGGAGTAGCCGAGCATGACTTCCTGCTCGGGCTGGGCGTCGGGGGCGAGCTTGGCGATGTGGTCGCGGTAGACGGGGTTGTCGAGCAGTTCGCCCATGAGGCTTGGGGCCCGGTGGAGGTCGTCGACGGTTTCGAAGAGTGGAACGACGTGGAGCGCGCCGGGGCCGTCTTCGAGCCCGGCTTCTTTCATGAGCAGCACGACCTCGAGCATGTCGCTGACCTGGCTGGTCATCGAGATGACGTAGGCGCGGACCGCGACGGGGTCCTTCGCGACGGCGTCGCGCACGACGGCGAGGACGTGGAGCAGCTCGCTGGTGGGCTCGGTGAGGGGCGCGCCGACGGGGCGGAGGGGGCGTGGGCAGGCGATCTCTTGCTGGAGGATCCGGAGTTTTTCGGGCTCGGCGAGGGCCTCGTAGTCGTCGTGGACCTCGGCGAGGCGGAGGAGCTCGGCGACGGCGGCGCCGTGGACGGCGCTGTGCTGGCGGATGTCGAGCGTGGCGAGGTGGAGGCCGAAGACGCGGGCGCGGACGATGGCGTCGGCCAGAAGACCGCTGTCGGCGGCGCCGTTGAGCCCGGCGTGTCGGAGGGCGCGCCGGATCGCGTGGAGGTCCTCTTCGAGCTGTGCGCCGGTGTAGGTTTCGTCGCGCCGGATGCGCTCGCGGAGCTGGAGGAGTCGGAGGCGCAGGGGCTCGTAGCGCCGGTGGGAGAGCTCGGCCCCGTCGTCGCCCCAGGGCGCGTCGCGATCGACGAGTTCGAGGATCTCTTCGCCGAGGTCGGCGCGGCGGGTGGAGACGGAGAGCTCGTCCTGCAGGCGGGCGAGCTCGCGATCCCAGGCTTGGGCGGCTCGCTCGCGCATCATCGTGATGGTGCGCCGGGTGACTTCGGCGGTGACCAGGGGGTTGCCGTCGCGGTCGCCGCCGATCCAGCTCCGGTAGCGGAGCATGGGGGGGAGGTCGGCGGCGACGAAGGCGTCGGCGTCGTCGCCAAAGGTGCGCTTGGCGGCCCATGCGGCGTCTCGGACGAGGCGGGGGACGGTCTCCCAGATGGTTGTGGAGAGGAAGTAGAGCCCGTTGCGGACCTCGTCGGGCACGTCGAGGCGTCGGGCGCGGACGTCGTCGGTCGCGAGCAGCAGCGCGACGATGCGTTCGAGCCGTGCCTCGGCGTCGTGGCGCTCGCGCGGGGTGAGCCCGGGCTCGCGGAGGCGGACGACGCAGCGGGCGATCTCGAGTTGCTTCTCCAGCACCGTGCGCCGGCGAGCTTCGGTCGGGTGGGCGGTCAGCGTGGGCTCGATGTCGAGCTTGCCCAGCAGCGACCGCACACGCTCGGCGTCCCACCCGGCGGCGGCGAGCCGGCCCATCGCGTCGTCGAGCGATTCCGGACGCGAGCGCCCCTCGCCCGCGTCGCGCTCCCGCTCGCGGTTGACGCGCACGATGTTGAGCTGCTCGGCCTTGTTGAGCAGGTGGAAACGTGCGGTGCCGACTCGGACGATGCTCGCGAGTTCGTCCGTTTCCATTTCGGTGAGGCGGCGGGCCGCCTCGTCGCGTTTGGGGTGCTCGAGCGCGTCGCCGGCTTCGGCGCAGAGTCGGGCGAGTTGCTCGCCGCGTTCGAGTGCCGAGCCGAGCGGTCCACGCCCGGCCGCCCGGTGCAACGCTGCTTCCATCTCCGCGCGGTCGTGTTCGAGCATGAAGCACTATAGAACGGCGGGATGGGCTATCCGCGCGCAGAAGAGCCGCGCGTCGTCGCGATCAAAGGCGACCACGCGCGGCTTTTGGGGGTCATCCAGCGTGGTTGGCTCTTAGCGGGCGGCTCGGGGCGATGATTTCGGAGCGGCGGCGGTGCCGCGGGTGTTGAAGGTGCCCTTGCGACGACGCTTCTTCTTGGTCGCGGGGCGATCGCCCGGCTTGGAGGTGACCCGGTCCGCCCCTTGGAGCGGGTGGGGCGACTTCTTTTTCTTGTTGGCGCGGGTGGGCGCTCCGAACGCGGCTTGCTCGGGGGCGGGCTTGCCCGCGCGGTGCTTGGCCTGGGCGGGGGGCTTGCGCCGGCTTTGCGTGGGCTTGGGCTCGGCGAACTCCTGCGGCTCGCGCTCGATCGGGGCGCTCGGGCGGGCGGTCGTGCCCGTGGGCGCCTTGCCCGGGGCGAGTTTCTGGCCCGTGTGACGCTCGATCGCCTTCAGCAGCGATCGCTCGCCGCGGTCGCAGAACGAGACCGCGATCCCCGCGGCCCCTGCGCGCCCGGTTCGTCCGATGCGGTGGACGTAGGCCTCGGGCTCGTTGGGCAGGTGAAAGTTGAAGACGTGGGTGACGCCGTCCACGTCGATGCCGCGTGCCGCGACGTCGGTCGCGACGAGCACGCGGGTGCGCCCGGCGCGGAAGGCGTCGAGGGCGCGTCGGCGTTGGTTCTGGGAGCGGTCGCCGTGGATCGACTCGGCGAAGACGCCGCCGCGGACGAGGCGTTTGGAGAGGTTTTCGGCGCCGTGCTTGGTGCGGGTGAAGACGATGGCTCGCTCGACGCTCGGCTCCTGGAGCATGCGTTCGAGCAGGTCGGCCTTCTGGGGCTGGTCGACCATGTGCAGGGACTGCTCGATGCGGAGGGCCCTGGTCTCGCTCGGCGCGATGTCCACTCGGACGGGGTCGCGGAGGAGCGTGCGGGCGAGCTTGGCGATCGGAGGGGGCATCGTGGCGGAGAACATGAGCGTCTGACGCTCTTCGGGGATCTGGGCCGCGATCTTGCGGATCGGGTTGATGAAGCCCATGTCGAGCATCCGGTCGGCCTCATCGAGGACGAGGATCTCGATGCACCCGAGATCCACGTAGCCCTGGTTCATGAGGTCCATGAGTCGCCCGGGTGTGGCGACGATGATGTCGACGCCGGCGCGGAGCTTTTTGACCTGGTTGTGCTGGCTGACGCCGCCGTAGATCGTGCAGCCGCGGAGCTTGGTGTGTCGTGCGTAGGCCTGGGCGCTCTCGGCGATCTGGGTCGCGAGTTCCCGGGTTGGGGAGAGGATCAGGGCGCGCGGCGCGACGGTGCCGCGTCGGGGGCGGTCGGTGGGGACACTGGTGAGGCGGTCGATGAGGGGGAGTGCGAAGGCGGCGGTCTTGCCGGTGCCGGTCTGGGCGCCGCCGAGCACGTCACGTCCTTCGAGGGCGGGCGGGATCGCGCCGGCCTGGATGGGGGTGGGGGTGTCGTAGCCCTCGCTGGCGATGGCTTTGAGGATCGGCTTCGAGAGCCCGAGCGATTCGAATGACTGCAAAGAGACGGTCTCCATCCGCGGCGCGGGGCGGGCCCGCGTCGCGTCGTTTATGGCTTCCTGGCCCAAAGGAAAAATGGTTCGGGGGGTGGGCTGGATGAGCGTCCCGCGGCACGTGCCCGGACGCTGCCAGCAGATTCTCAGGTGCGCCCGTCCTGTCGAGCGTGCTCGACGGGCGGGGCGGACAGAGGCCACCGGCGGGTTTCTGAACGTAGATGGTATGCAGGCCGGGGGTGTCGCGTGCATCGCGGCTCGGTTTTCGTGAGGATTTGTGTTTGGTCGGTTGAGATAGTGCGTGGGAGAGGGGTTGTGTCGGGTTCTCGCCGGTTTGCGGGGCCGGGAGTCGGGGATGGGGGGATCTCCGGGGGCGTGCGCGGGGGAGATGGTACGAGATCGCTTCACCGATCATGTTGGAGGACCGATGTTTATGGATCGACGGCAAGATTGAAAGCGAACCGATGCATGACACCTCTCACAACCCAAGCGCGGTGCCCGGCGAGGCGGATTCGAAGTGGGAGGGCGCTCGGGAGGCTGGGCTGCCGAGGATCGAACTGGCGTGGGATGACCGGGGGGTCGAGAGCGTGCTCGGCGAGGGTTGTGACGCGGGGCGGCTCTTGGAGCCGCTGGCGCGTCTGACGGCCCGGCTGCTGGGCTCGCCGATCGCGGCGGTGACGCTGGCCGACCAGGAGCGGATCTGGATCGTGTCCGGTCATGGGCTGGACGTGCGGTCGGTGGATCGGTCGGACTCGTTCTGCGGGCGCTGCGTGGAGCTGCGCCGGCCGCTGGTGGTGGAGGACGCGGCGTCGGACCCCGCGTTCGCTTGCCTTGGGTTGGTGCGGGGTGGCGTGGGGCACTACGCGGGCTTCCCGCTGATGCTCCGGAGCGGGGAGGCGGTGGGCACGGTGTGCGTGCTCGGGCCGGGGAAGCGTGTGTTTTCGGACGACGAGATCGAGACGCTGGGGCTGTTTGCGCGCACGGCGATGGATTTACTCGAGCAGCACCGCCTGCTGGGGGCGCACCAGACGCAGCGGCAGGTGTGCGTGGGGGTGTTTGACGCGTCGATGGACGGGATCCACGTGTTCGACGCGGTGCGCGACGCGGCGGGCGAGATCACGGACTTCGTGTTCACGATGATCAACGGGTGTGCAGAGCGCCTGCTGGGCACGCCGGCGGGAACGTTGATCGGCGCTCGCCTCTCGGAGCGGTTTCCGGGGGTGTGTACGAATGGGTTGCTGGACGCGTACCGGCGTGTGGCGACGACGGGCAAGCCGCACGTGGATGAGGTGTATTACAAGGGCGAGGACTTGCGGGGGTGGTTTGAGGTTTCGACGATCCGGGTGGGCGAGGGGATCGCGGTCACGTTCCGGAATATCGACAGGCGGAAGGAGCGGGAGGCGTCGTTGGCGCTGACCAACGACCGTTTCCGGATGCTCAGCGCGGCGACGGAGGACATCATCTGGGATCACGACATCCGGGCGGGTCACGTCTGGTGGAGTGAGAACCTGGAGGTGGTGCTCGGGTATTCGCCGGAGGAGGTGGAGCCGACGGTGGCGTGGTGGGCGTCGCTGATCCATCCGGAGGAGCGGGATCGCGTGGTGGGATCGTTTGATCGTGCGGTCGACGGAGACGCAAAAAACTGGTCGGCGGAGTACCGGATGCGCCGCGCCGACGGCGGCTACGCCCAGATGCTCGATCGGGCGTTCATCATCCGTGACGAATCGGGCGAGGCGATCCGGGCGGTCGGGGCGGAGATCGACCTGACGGCTCGCCTGCGGGCGCAGGCGGAGATCGCGTTCCAGAATTCGCTGTTGGAGGCGCAGGCCGAGGCTTCGCAGGACGGGATCCTCGTCACCGATGCCGGGCACAACTGCGTTCGGGCGAACCGCGTGTTCCGTGAGCTTTCGGGGGTTTCGGACGATCAGCTCTCGGCGCGAGATGCGGTGCGTTCGATCTTTGCTGAAGCGGCGAACGCCGATGCGGTCGATCGGGCCGTCCTGCGGACGTTCGAAGATCCGTGTTCGACGTTGAAGAAAGAGATCTCGTTTCGTGACGGTCGCGCGATCGAGCTGCGGTCGGAGGCGTTGCTGGGTTCGGAACAGGCGTTCCTCGGGCGTGTCTGGTTTCTGCGGGACTTGACGCACGAGCGCCGGAACAACGAGCTGCTGCGAGCGCACAATCTGGTGGTCGAGGCTTCGAACGTGGTGCTGTTCCGCTGGCGTCCGGAGCCGGGCTGGCCGGTGGAACTGGTCTCGCGGAACGTCGAGCAGTTCGGGTATACGGCCGAGGAGTTGCTGGCGCGTGAGCGCCTGTTCGCGGACATGGTGCACCCGGACGATCACGCGCGTGTGGGTGGTGAGGTCATGGCCTACCTCGCCGAGGGGCGTGAGATGTTCGAGCAGGAATACCGCATATTGTGCGCGGACGGCTCGGACCGATGGGTGTACGACCGGACCGTTGTAGACCGGAACGCGGCGGGCGAGTTGGAGTCGCTTCAGGGCGTGCTGGTCGATATCACCGAGCGCCGGCGCTTCGAGCAGGAGCTGGCGGATAGCGCGGCGATGTTGAAAGAGCTGACCTCGCAGATCCCAGGGGCAGTGTATCGGTACCGTTTGCGTCCGGACGGCAGGGCCGAGTTCCCGTACATCAGCGACGGGGTGACGGCGCTCTGCGGCGTGACGCCCGAGCAGCTCGCGGAGGATTCGTCGCTGCTTATGGCGGGTTTGGTGCCCGAGGACTTTGAGCCGGTGCAGGCGTCGATCCTCGAGTCCGCGGAGACGATGCGCCCGTGGACGTGCGAGTTCCGTCTGCTCCGCAGCGACGGGACGATCCGGTGGATCGGGGGCAACTCGATCCCCCGCGCCGAGCCGGACGGCTCGGTGCTCTGGCACGGGCTGATCACGGACATCACCGCGCAGAAGGCGACGGAGGCGACGCTCCGGCGGGTCACGCAGCTTCTCGAGCGAACCAACACGCTCGCCCGCGTGGGCGGGTGGGAGCTGGACCTTGCGACCGGCGGCGTGTTCATGTCGGGCGAGGTGAAGCGGATCTTCGGGCTCGACGATCACGCGGAGCTGGACCTCGAAGCGACACTCTCGTTCTACGAGCCCGAGTCGCGCGCCATGCTGCGCACGCATATCGAGCGGGCGGTGGAAGAGCGGGCGGCGTATGACCTGGAGTTGCGGCTTCTGACGGCTTCGGGCGAGGTGCACTGGGTGCGTGCGCAGGGCGAGCCGGTCGTGGCCGAAGGGCGGGTGGTCAAGCTGCGGGGCGCGCTGCACGACATCGATGAGCAGTATCACAACCGCCTGGAGCTTGCGCGTCGTGCGTCGGAGCTCGAGCGTCTGCGGGACGCGGCGGAGGCGGCGAGCCGATCGAAGAGCGAGTTCATCGCGAACATGAGCCACGAGATCCGCACGCCGCTGACGGCGATCCTTGGTTTCGCGGAGCTTCTCCGCGACGGCGACGGGCTTTTGGACAAGGCGCAGGAGCGGGCGAACGCGCTCGATACGATCGCGGCGGCCGGGCAGCACCTGCTCACGGTGATCAATGACATCCTGGATATTTCCAAGATCGAAGCGGGGCGGATGCAGATCGAGGCTCAGGCGACGGACCTGCCGGAGTTGCTGCGAGAGGTCATGCGTCTGATGAGCGTGCGAGCCGTGAGCAAGGGGATCGGACTTTCGGCGACGCTGCGGACGGCGATCCCGCGTGAGATCCGCGTGGACCCGACTCGTTTCCGTCAGATCGCGTTGAACCTGATCGGGAATGCCGTGAAGTTTACGGAGATCGGGGGCGTGGGGGTCGAGATCGGTCTGGAGGGTGAGGCGCCGCGGGCGAGGCTGGTCGTGGACATCACCGATACCGGCCCGGGGATCACCGAAGCGCAGCGCGGTCAGTTGTTCACGATGTTTTCTCAAGCGGACACGAGCCAGCGACGTCGGCACGGGGGAACCGGGCTGGGCCTGGTGATCAGCCGACGGTGCGCGGAGCTGATGGGCGGGTGCGTCACGCTGGTGCGCTCGGAAGTGGGGGTCGGCTCGTGCTTCCGGGTGGAGCTGCCGATCGAGATCCCGGAGGGTGCGGCGCGGGTGACGACGCTGGACGCGCCGCCCGCGTCGCCCCGGAGCAGCGAGTCCGACCCGGTCACGATCTCGGGTCGGATCCTGCTTGCGGAGGACGGGCCGGACAATCAGCGGTTGATTGTGTTCCATCTGCAGCGTGCAGGGGCGACGGTGGACGTCGCGGAGAACGGCCGGATCGCGTTGGAGATGCTCCGTGCGGGCGTGGCTCGGGGTGAGGCGTACGACCTGCTCCTCACCGACGTGCAGATGCCAGAGATGGACGGGCTCGAGCTCGCGCAGCACGTGCGGGCGGAGGGCTCAGCGATCCCGATCGTTGCAATCACCGCGCACGCGATGGCCGAGGATCGGGAGCGGTGTCTGCGAGCCGGGTGCAACGACTACACGAGCAAGCCGATCGATCGCGCGAAGCTCATCCGCGTTTGCGAGGCGTGGATCCGTGCTTCCAGGGGCGAGCGGGGCCTGGGGCGTGACGCGGCTTGAGTGAGCCTTGCGGCTCACGCCTTGGGCGTGTCGGTGGCGACGCTCAGCCCGTGCTCAGATTCGGCGGCTTGGATCTCGATGTGGTAGCTCAGCGTGGAGGCGGCGCCGGTGCCGCGGTAGCTGCCGGTGGTGGGGGCGGCGAGGTGGTGGTTGGGCGCGGTGACGAGTGTGACGTGCCCGTCGGCGGTCGCGAGCCCGAGGCTCGGGTCGTACCCGCGCCAGCCGGCGCCCGGGAGGTAGACCTCGGCCCAGGCGTGCAACTCGTGGCGGACGGATTCGGGTGGGTGGTGGATCGAATACCCGCTCGCGAAGCGGGCCGCGAGGCCCTGGGCGCGGCAGGCGGCGATGAACAGAATCGCGACGTCGCGGCACGCTCCGCTCCGCTCGGCGAGGGTGCGTTCGGGGGTGAAGGGATCGCCGTGCTCGCGATCGGTGACATGGCAGTTGGCGTAGATCCACGCGGTGAGATTGGAGAGGAACGGTAGCGTCTCACGCGACGACGCTTCCGCGATCTCTTGCGCCCAGGCGAGCACGCTGGCGTCCGTCGGCGGGGTGCGCACGGGTTGAAGCGCTTCGGCGAGTTCGGGTGGGTAGCCGGCGGGGAGCGTGGCCGCCGGGGTGTGGGTGAGCAGGGCGTCGAACGGGTTGTCTCGGAGGGCCTGGACGACCGAGTGGGCCTCGATGCGGAGCGTGTCGTGCGTGCTGGCGAACCAGAGCGAGCGGGCCGAGGTGCCGTCCTGCTCGATGGCCCACGTCTGCCCGCCGGGCTCTGGCGTGACGCGGAGGTGGTGCGCAAGGAGCCGCTGCGTCGCGTCCTGCTTGGGCGTGAGGCGCACGGTCATGGGCTCGAAGAAGACCGGTCGGTCGTAGCGGAAGTCGATGGTGTGTCGGACGCTGACAAACACGGTGGGCCTTTTTCTGGTGGCGCGGGGCGAGTGTTCAGCCCTCGCCGGGATCGGATTGTTCAAACTTGTTCAGCACAATCCGCACCCAGTCGTTCGGCGCGTCGCGGAAGGCTTCGACAATGCGCTGGCGCCACCACTGGGTGAGGTCGGTGAGGTCGTCGGCGACGTAGCGGTGCTCGACCATGCGGTAGGTGTCGCGTTGGTAGACCACGACGTCGAGCGGGAAATCGACGTCCGAAGCGCTCGCTCGCGTCGCGTCGAAGGCGAGATAGCCGGACTTGAGGGCGTCCTCGATGCTGGATTCGTACGTGAGGGCTCGGTCCAGCAGAGGCTTGCCGTAGCGGCTCTCGCCGATGACGAAATAGGGCGAGCCGCGGCTGACTTCCACCCAGTTGCCTTGCGGGTAGATCATGTAGAGCTTGTGCTCCTGATCTTTCTCGAACTGCCCGCCGACGAGGGCGTGAAGGTTGAGATCGAGCCCGGAATCGGCGAGCCACTGTTTGTCTTCGGCGGAGACGCGTCGGATCTGCTCGCCGAAGGCGTTGACGGCTTTGTACAGCCTGTCGAAGTTGTGGTCGCTGGACTGGATGACTTCTTCGAAGTAGGTGAGGGCTTTGTCTCTCGCGGCGCGGAGGCCGGAGGTGGTGAGGAACATGGAGTGCTGCCCGTTCTGGTGCAGCGTGATCTTGCGCGCGGTGATGCGTTCAGAGCCGGTGGTGATCCTGGTGTCGGCGATGCCGACGAGGCCGTCTTTGGTTTTGATGCCGATGCAGAACGTCATGGGCTGGAAGCTCCGGGCGCCCGTGCCTCGGCGGGTGCCGGGCGGGTGGTCTGGGTCTGGGTCTGGGTTTGGGTTTGGGTTTGGTGCGATGGTCCGGCGGGCTCGGCCGCAACGAACGATCCGAAGATCGCGTTGCCGACATCGATCAGGCGCGACTGGACGTTGTCGAGATACTCGTGCAGCCCGAAGTCGATGATCTCGTCGATCCGCGCGAAGTCAAGATCCGACCGCAGACGTCCGAGACGCTGCTCGGCCGGGTTGTTGAACGTCCCCACCGGGGAGCCTGTGATCGCGTGCAGCGAGTGCTCGGCCTTGGTCAGGCAGTACCGCACCGAACGCGGGAACTCGCGGTCGAGCAGGAGGAACTCGGTGACCCACTGCGGCGCGATCCGGCGGTACTTCTTGCGGTACATCTCGAAAGCGGTCGCGGATTTGAGCAAGGCGGCCCAGTGGAGGTTGTCGTACGGCATGCCGACGTACTCGATCGTGGGGAGGACGAAGTAGTATTTGACGTCGACGATGCGGGAGGTCTGGTCCGCCCGCTCGAGCAGACGGCCGAGGCGGGCCCAGTGCCAGGCCTCGTTGTTGGTCATCGTGCTCTCGGTGAGGCCGATGAAGAGGTGGCTCGCGTTCTTGATTTCTTCGAGAAAGTCGTAGGGCGCCTCGCGGAGGCCGTCGTGCGACGCGCCGGACCGGACGGTCAGGTGCATCTTGTTGGCCGTCTCCCACATTTCCGACGAGATGCTTTGCCGGACGGACCTGACGTTCTCCCTCGCGGCACGGACGCACGAGCTGATCGAGTTCGGATTGTCCTGATCAAAGATCAAGAACTGGAGCACGTTCTCCTGCGTCGCGGCCTGCTGCACGGAGCCGGCGCCCGCGTATCGCTCGCGGAACAGCGACTCCCCGCCCGTGGTCACCACCAGCGGCATCCACTGCGACGCGGACTCGACCGAGAGATCCAGCATCAGGTGCAGGTTCACGTTGATGAACCGCGCGACGTTGTCGGCACGCTCCAGGTAGCGGCTCATCCAGTAGATCGAGTTGGCGACGCGGCTCAGCATGGCGGTTCAGTGATGCTCCACGGGCGGCAGGATCGACGCGTCCACGAACGACACGTCCGCGTCCGGCTCGGTGTCCAGCACCCAGGTGTCCTTGCTCCCACCGCCCTGGGAGGAGTTCACCACGAGCGAACCCTTCTTGAGCGCCACGCGCGTCAGCCCGCCGGGCAGGATGTACGGCTCGCTCCCGTGCAGGATGAAGGGGCGGAGGTCCACGTGACGACCCTCGAAACGGTCGCCGACGATCACCGGGGCGCGACTCAGCGAGAGGGTCGGCTGGGCGATGTAGTTCGCCGGGTTCGCCTTGATCTTGGCGGCGCACTCCTCCCGCTCGCGACGGCTCGCGTGGGGGCCGACCATGATCCCGTACCCACCGGATTCGCTCACGGGCTTCACGACGAGTTCGTGCAGGTGGGCGAGGACGTGGGCCAGTTCGTCCTCCCGCCGACAGAGATAGGTCGGCACGTTGGGAAGGATGGCGTCCTCGTCCAGGTAGTACCGGATGATGTCGGGCACGTAGGCGTAGATCGCCTTGTCGTCGGCGACGCCGGTGCCGGGCGCGTTCGCAAGGGCGACACGGTTTTTTCGGAACGCGTCCATGAGCCCCGGGACGCCGAGAGCCGAATCCGGGCGGAACGCGAGCGGATCGATGAAGTCGTCGTCGATGCGTCGGTAGATCACGTCCACGCGCTGCGGGCCGTTGGTTGTCCGCATGTAGACGTAGCCGTCCTGCGTGAAGAGGTCGCCGCCCTCGACGAGTTCGATGCCCATCTGCTGGGCGAGGAAGGCGTGCTCGAAGTACGCGGAGTTGTAGGGGCCGGGCGTGAGCACCACCACGTTCGGCGCCTCGGTGTGCGGGGCGAGCCGCTGGAGTGATTCGAGCAGGTGGATGCAGTAATCATCGACGGGGCGGACGCTGGAGGCGCGGAACACGTGCGGGAAGGTGCGTTTCAGGATCTGGCGGTTCTCGATGACGTACGACACGCCCGATGGGCACCGGAGGTTGTCCTCCAGCACGTAGAATGCGCCGTCGGCGTCGCGGACGAGGTCGGTGCCGGTGATGTGGCACCAGATACCCAGGGGCGGATCGATGCCGACGCACTCCGGGCGGAAGGCGGGACAGGCGTTGATGATGTCGCCGGGCAAGACGCCGTCGCGCACGATGTTCTGATCGTGGTAGACGTCGTCGAGGAACAGGTTCAGAGCCTGGATGCGCTGCGCGAGGCCGCGCTCGATCGGGGCCCACTCGCGGGCCTCGATGATGCGGGGGATGATGTCGAACGGGAAGATCTTTTCCTCGGCGTCCTCGCTGCCGTAGACGTTGAAGGTGATGCCCATGTTGTAGAGAGCGATTTCCGCGGCCTGCTGGCGGCGCCCGAGATCGCCGTCGAGCAGGGCCTCGATCCGCTCCACGAGCAGGCGGGCGCCGGGGCGCGGGGTGGGGTGAGCGGGCGTGGTCAGCGCGCTGTCGCTGGGCTTGGCGTGGACGAACATCTCGTCGTAGAAGCCTTCGATGTCGTATCCATTGAAGTTCATTCGGGCTCCGCCAATGTGCCCCTCGGCCGAGCGGCGTCTCCATTCATTGTAGCGCCGCCGCGTCCGGGCCCCGGGTGGGCCCCATCTCGATCCGCTTCGGAAGGCAGGTATCCTTGCTGATGATGCCGAGCGAATCAGAGCACACAGCCGAGCCGTTGCCCGATGACGGGCGAGCGTCGCAAGCCGTTGAGCCGGACGGGGGTCTGCCGGGGCCGGGAGTCGACGCCGAGTCATTGTCGCCGGTGCCGGAGCGTGTCGTCGCGTGGCTCGGCTGGCTCGCGGCGTACCCGTGGGCGCAGACGCTGGTCGCGCTGCTTGTGGTTTTGCTGGTGGCCTGGCTGGCGCACCTGATCGTGCGTCGGTACGTGCTGCGTCTGGTCACCGTCGTGATGCGGCGTCTGCCGAGCTGGTGGGCGGGGGTGGTGCTGGAGCACAAGGTCCTGCACCGGTTGGTGCCGCTGGTGCCGACGCTGATTATCGCGCGTGCGATTCCGCTCGTGCCGCACGTTCCGGTGAATGTGGTGGACGTGGTGCAGCGCGTGGCGCAAGCGACGGCCGTGCTGCTGGTGGCGCTCGCCTTCGGTGCGACGCTGAACGCGGGGCGGGCGATCTATGACCGCTATCCGATCGCGCGCGGGCGACCGATCAAAGGCTATGTGCAGGTCGTCAAGATCGTGCTCTACATCGCGGCGGGGGTGCTGATCCTCGCGACGCTCATGGGTGAGTCGCCATGGATTTTCCTGTCGGGCCTCGGGGCGATGACAGCCGTGCTGTTGCTGATCTTTCGCGACACGCTCCTGTCGCTGGTCGCGGGGATTCAGCTGGTCAACAACGACCTGATCCGTGTGGGCGATTGGATCGAGATGCCGCAGTTCAACGCCGACGGGGACGTGATCGATATCTCCCTGAACGTGGTGCAGGTTCGGAACTGGGATAAGACGATCACGTCGATCCCTACGCACAAGTTTCTGGAGCACTCGTTCAAGAACTGGCGCGGGATGTCCGAGTCCGGCGGGCGGCGGATCAAGCGCCCGGTGCACATCGATATGACCACGATCCGGTTCTTGAACGCCGAGGAGATCGAGCGGTTCAGCCGGTTCCGTTTGTTGCGGGACTACATCAGTGCGAAGGCGGAAGAGCTTGAGGCGTACAACGCCGAGCACTGTTGCGGCGATGACGCGGAGATCCTGGCGAACGCGCGTCACCTGTCGAACGTCGGCACGTTTCGGGCGTACATCTCGGCGTATCTGCAGAACCACCCGCTGGTGCATCAAGAAATGACCATGCTGGTGCGCCAGCTCGATCCGGGCCCGCACGGCCTTCCGATCGAGTTGTTCCTGTACATCAACGACACGCGGTGGGGGGTGTACGAGAACGCGCAGTCGGACATTTTTGATCACATTTTGTCGATCGCGGGCGAGTTCGGCCTGCGGGTGTTCCAAGAGCCGGCGGGAAGCGATCTGGCGGCGATCGGCAGGCGCCCGGCGCGCCAGTGATACCGGACGCCGGGCCGATGCGTGAGCACCCCGGGCACGTTCGCCAGAAAGCTTCGTGCCCGGGGTTTTGTCAGTGCCGGCTGACCAAGGCCTCGGCGTTCTGGCCTCTGCGAAGGGTGTTTGGGTGGGGTGCCCTGTGCCCGCGAAGCCGCGCGCCGCGTGCGTATGCTTCTGCGATGTTGGATTGGAAACAACAACCCGATCCGCGGGCGAGTGACGTCTGGGCATCGGCTTGCACGCCGCCTTAGCCGCATTCGCCGGTGTCGTCGCCGCTATGCATCGGGACGGGTGACAAACACACATCGAGCCAAACACATTCCGACGATTTGTTCGCCGAGGCCGCCGCCCCGGCGCGGGATGCACCCCTCGTGCTCACGCACACGGGCAAAGCGTCGGGGTTCCTGCAAGAAGCCGTCGAACGTGGCACTGTCAAACTCGTCCGCGAGGACGCCGAGTCTGGGGAAACGCGATGACCACCGACCTTCCGCGCCGCACGTTCGCGATCATCTCCCACCCCGACGCGGGCAAGACCACGCTGACGGAGAAGTTCCTCCTCTACGGCGGCGCGATCGACCTTGCCGGCAGCGTCACCGCGCGGAAGGATCAGAAGTCCACGTCGAGCGACTGGATGGAGCTCGAGAAGCAGCGGGGGATCTCGGTCTCCTCGACGCTGCTCCAGTTCGACTACGACGGCTTTCGGGTTAACCTGCTCGATACGCCGGGACACAAGGATTTTTCCGAGGACACCTACCGCGTGCTGACGGCCGTCGACTCGGCGGTCATGGTCATCGACGCGGGCAAGGGCGTGGAGCCGCAGACGAGGAAGCTGTTCGAGGTCTGCCGCCAGCGCGGCGTGCCGATCTTCACGTTCATGAACAAGTGCGACCGCCCTACGCGCCCGCCGTTGGAGCTGATCGACGAGCTCGAAAAAGTCCTCGGCATCGGCGCCTTTCCGGTCAACTGGCCGATCGGCTCCGGCCCTGATTTTCGCGGCGTCTACGACCGCGTCGACCAGCGCCTCCACCTGTTCGAGCGCACGCCCCACGGCGCGTTCGCCGCACCCGTTGAACTGCTCGGACTCGACGATCCGAACCTCGCCAGGCGATTGAGTGATCCGGCGCACGAGGAATCGGTCGAAGAGGTGCGGATGCTCGACGAGACCGGCGGCGCGGGGGCGTCGATCGATCCGGAGGCCGTGATGCGCGGCGAGCTCACGCCGGTCTTCTTCGGCAGCGCGATGAACAACTTCGGCGTCAAGCTGCTGCTCGACGGCTTCCTCCGCTACGCCAGCCCGCCGACGCCGCGTCGCGCCGAGGCTGTCACCGTCCGCCCCGAAGACCCGCGCTTCAGCGGCTTCATCTTCAAGATCCAGGCGAACATGGACCCGCGCCACCGCGACCGCATCGCGTTCCTCCGCGTCGTCTCCGGGCGCTTCGAGCGCGACATGTTCGCGATCCATGCCCAGAGCGGGCGGCGCGTCCGCCTCGGCAACGCGACCAAGCTTTTTGGCAACCAGCGCGAGACCGTTGATCTGGCCGTTGCCGGCGACGTCGTCGGGCTCGTTGGCAACGACCTGTTCGCGATCGGCGACACGCTGACCGACGACCGCACGATCGTCTATAACGAGGTGCCCGAGTTCACGCCCGAGTGCTTCGCGAATCTCACCAACCCGCAGCCAGGGAACTTCAAGCGGTACAACCTCGGGCTGGAGCAGTTGCTGAAGGAGGGCGTGGCGCGTCGGTTCGAGCCCGTGGGCGGGTCGCCTGCGGCCGCGCTACTCGCGGCCGTCGGCCCGCTGCAGTTTGAGGTGCTCGTCCACCGTATGCAGCACGAGTACGGCGCGGAGTGTGCGTTACGGCCGGCCTCGTGGACGATCGCGCGGTGGTGGCGCATCAAGGGGCACCCGCTCCCGACCAAGGCCAACGCCGACCCCGACGCGCTCCCCCAGACGCCCGACGGCGCGACGCTCGCGTTCGACCACCGCGGGCGGGGCGTCGTGCTTTGCGCCGACGACTGGGCGCTGCGGTTCTTCGAAAGCCGCAACCCTACGATCGAACTCTCGCCGCTCGCGTTCGAGCAGTCTGGCGAGAGTACAGATCGCACCGTTTCATAAACCCGACACCACGACCAAGCTCGTTGACCTTTGATGCGGGGCACGTGGTCCGACACTCAAAGCGCGAGATTGGCAATGGCGGGGCCTGGATCAGTCGGCGACGAGGACGGTCGTCTTGGGAGCGCTCATCCAAGCGCCTCCCATCGTGACGCCCGCACCGATGAGCATGCCGATGACGGTCCACCAAGAAGCGGTGCGTGCGGCTTCCTGAGCCTGCTGAGCGGTGGCAGAGTCGCCGCCAGCAGTGGCACCTGCGCCGCCGGTGGCGAATTCAGAGCCGGTGGCGCTCGACTGGCCGATCGCTGCGGTATTGACCCCGGGGGTTGACATCGCCGCGAGCGGACTGGAGGCCGCGGACATCATGCCGGACCAGACAACAAAGAAACCAAAGACGGCCGTGACCGCCCATACCGCGAGTGCGGCAAGAAGCAGGTTGGTGCCCCGCGGGATGCCGGACATGCGTCCAAGGGTGAGCCCGCCCACCAACAATGAGATGGTGCCGGTGATGAGCCACCAGGCACCGGCAGCGAAGCCGATGTTGCCGCCTTCGGCCGCCCCTGTGGTGCTCGCCTCGGCGACTGTCGCGCCGATCGCAAAGCCGAGCGCCGTGAAAACGAGTTGCAACGCAATGGCTGTCACGGCGGCCATCAGGATGCTGCTCCACGCGGAGCGTTGCCAGCCGATGAGACCGGTGCGTTCGTCGTGGTCACGACGGTGATCGGAGCGGTTGTGGCGGTCGGCAGTAGCGGAGGTGGGGTGAACGGCGGTCATGATTTAAAACTCCTGAGCGTAAACGGGTGTCAATAAAACGGTGGGTTTCGGGGCAATATCTGAGCGATGACTCATGAGGTGGCCGCTGGAGAGTTACTTGCTGGCCTTCACGGCGCGGGTCGCCTGGGCCTTGACTTCAGCACCGAAAATCTTGCCGGCGTAGTCGGCGAGCATGTCAGGGCTATAGGTTTCGGCGTCCGGTCCTGAAGGCGCGGTGAGTTGCGGTTCTTCATCAAGATCCGGGACCGGGGCGCCCTCGGGCGGGCCGTCGTGGACGATGAGCGGCTCGTTGTCTTCAGGGTGCGGGCCGTTCCAGATCTCGCTGATGCGCTTGTAATCGTCGGGGCTGAACCGGTACAGGATGCGGTGTTCGCCGCGGGCTTCGTGCGGGCGTGTTTCTGGAAACTTCTTGTTTACGATCTCCGGTATAGGCAGTAGCTTGCCCACGGGCACGCCGGAGAGCTTTTCAAGAGCGCGGGCATAGGCGACGATGTGCACACCACCCCGGACAAGCAGGAAGCCGACCATGGCGCGAGCGGTCGGGTCGCTGGTCATCTCGTAGACGCGGATCTTGTTGGCCCGCGCCCCGCACTCAAGAAAGAAGTTGTGCAAGAGGTCGAGCTTGAGGTTGCCGCTCGAGAAGACGTTCTGGCCCGTCCAGAAATTGC
Source organism: Phycisphaerales bacterium (assembly GCA_007693785.1). GTDB lineage: Bacteria > Planctomycetota > Phycisphaerae > Phycisphaerales > UBA1924 > RECY01. The sequence continues at coordinate 88,917 of RECY01000029.1, forward strand.
CTTGGGAGTCCATCGGCAGCGCCTGCTGGCCGGACGCGATGAAGTGGTAGGAGTTGCGAGCGTCCACGGCATCTTCGAGCGGGGTCTCAGCGGGGTCTGTCCCACGCGTCGTGGTGCCGGAGAGCAGCATATTGATCGTGTACGAGACCAGCTCGATATGCGCGTACTCCTCGGCGGCGATGTTCGCGATCAGGTCGTAGAAGGGTCGCATCTTCTCACGCCCGCGGAAGTTGAAGGATTGGATCGTGTAGTTCATGAGCGTGGACATCTCGCCGAACTTGCCCCCCATCAACTCCTGGACTGCGGCGGCGGCGTTGGCGTCAGGGCCCGCCGGCACGGGTAGCGCGGTCATCAGGCGATCGAGTCGGAGAATCATGGGTCCGTTCTTTCGTAAGGGAACGATCTGATCGACGCTGTGTCAGTGGTTATGGTTATGGCATCACCCGATCCCGAGAAATCATTTCAATCGGCGAGCGATTTTAAATGTTTATCATGAACCATTTTCATACACCCCAAATGTGGGATGCCATGACGACATGCTCGGCTCGGCTTCAAGCGCTAAAGGATGCTGCGCGCACGCTACTCCGGGTATCGGGGCGAGACCCGATAGGATCCATCCGGACCCCCTGAGTCAGATAGCGTGACTCTCTGAACGTAGTTTTAAAGTTAGAATAGCGTTGCGTTCGAGGGCGGGGCGATCACTCCTGAAGCGTCCGCATGCTCAGTCTGCTGTTGATCATCCACCCTGCAGGCCAGCTGTGTCGTGAGACGGCATCGTTGTCTGTTCTTGAGCGATCGAGCCCTTCAATAAGCCATTCGGAGAAAGGGTCTGTCTCGCTGAAATCAACTCGGCTTGCTGTTTGCTCGTGTTGCATTATATATAATTGCACATAGTGCGTATCTGTTTTCTAAGGCATAGTGCCGCACCGCGCGCCGGCTGGTGCATGCTATAAGCCTATGGATCCCAGGCTGATGTCAGAACCGTTGGCATCGCACCCACGCAGCAAGCACGGTACACGCGTTCCGTTCGACCCCTCGGCGTCATCCTGCTCGCGATGGCTCTCGTCTTTCTGCCGCTGTATCCTGGCGGCGGGCGTTCGCTTGACACGTGCCCGGGTAAGGCGTTGATTTCTGCATCATTCAGCGGTGCTCCTTTTGGCATCGATGCTTGCGGGTGCCGGGATAGTGGCAATGCGGCCACCCCGGCAGCTTGACAGATCGCGAAGCGCCCGTGCGGGAATCTCCGGGTGATGAGCCGTGCAGGGCTGCGACTGCCCGCTGCGGTGCGCCTGCGGCTCGGTGAAGGTGCCGATGGGCACGCTGGATGTCCCTGTATTTGTAGCGTGGCATGCGCCCGCACAGCTTCGAGTTTTGAGCGCGAGAGCCGTTCACGCGGACCCCCACCTGGCCAAGTTGAAGCGTACAGAGCGGGTCGAAGGCTTCCAGCGCCCCGGCGAGCTCGTCCTCGTCGAGCACCC
>RECY01000008.1 GCA_007693785.1 Phycisphaerales bacterium
CTCAATCGCGCAACCGGCCGTGCGCCGAACAAATGATCCCTCAGACACAGCCTAGAGCTGAAGCCAAGCTATTGCAAGCGCGATAAAAGCCATCGAGCCAGTCGCTCGTCGGGTACTCGTCAAAGGGGGCTCCGCCTGTATGGAGCTCATCGTTTCGACGGTTCAGTAGTGCGATACAAATTAGCCGCTCCTCCTCCCTAAAATTGTCAAACAGCGTTTTGCATAATGAAAAGACTTTGGAAGATCCGATCGATTTACCCGAAGAATGGCCGACGCCTCGGCCAAGCGAGTGCAGCAGATGTTTATGATCATCGGCCGGCTCGGCTAGCAAAGTCGGGCTTACAGATGAGAGTGCAGCGCGGGCGAGTAGTTCGAGACCGAATGCGCACCAAAGCCCGAATCGTGGGTCTTCCTGCGGAATCTCAAACGCTCGATCAAAAAAAAGTCGCGACTTTGCGAATAATGGATCACGTTCCCAGCTCATAATTTATCTCACATAAATGCGTTCGAGTACTCGCGATCCCTCTCGAGCAGGCTCAGGCCCTCGGCCGTGAAGGGTTTGCCAATTATCAATAATAACAGTTCCGATCATTGTCCAATCAATTGAGAATGTCGGAAGTTGAGCGAGCACCGACGGTAAAGCGGATCGTGCTTTTGTGGCGGCTGCATTTGCTGGAATCATCGTGAGCGGATCATAGCGAATTCCCACCCCTCCGTTGGCTCGGAACTGCATCGAGCAATAAAAGGGCTTGGCACCTCTGATGATCCAGACCGACGACACGCCCTCAGGCCCAATGATCGAGGCAAACGGCTGCGGTAGGGGGGTGACGATTGTGGGCCTGCGAGTATCACCTGTAACACGCATGACGAGATATCGGGCAGGTGTAGGCCAGAACGCCGTGTCGGTATGCAGCGGGAAGTCCGCCTTCCCGTAGATGTCGCTGAGGCTTCCGGGGATAGCCTCGATTGAGTCCTTTGGAGTTAATTTCCGCACGAGGTCGCCAGTTGGGCTTCGGATCGGGTCCCCAATCCCGCGTGCTACTTCCAATATTGGTATCTGCCGTGATTCAGGGCCCAAAGCAACCCAGCCCTGTGACTGCAGCGAGGATAATACATGGGACACATGATCCCCAGGGGCGAATTTCGCTTCGAGCATAGCACACACTGTAGAACTCTGCGGAGGTAGCTGTAGGAATGGTGGGGGCGTCATTGGGAATTCTGGGTGATGGCGTAACGGCCTTGACGCAAACGCTCATGCCTCCGCCGGAAACCGTTCCCCCAGCCACGCCCCCCAATCCCGCTCCGCCTGCACCGCGGCTTTGGCGCCGTGCTCGCCGAAGAAGTGGAAGCGGGCGGAGACCATGGTCGGGCCGCCCATCGGCATGGTGAAGATGTGGGCGAAGCCCGGGGCCGGGCGTTCGAGGCGGATGAGCAGTTCCGGGCTCTCGCCGTCCATGCCTTCGAACGCCGCCACAATATGCGGCGACGTCTCGCGGATGCGCAGCAGCTCCGGGTCCGTCACGTCCAGGTCTTCGACAACGCCGACCAGCTCCGGCACGCCCGCGCCCGAACGCACGTGCCCGCTCTCGGCGTCCACCGGCAACGCGCTCTTGATCGCCCGCCACGTCTCCGGGCCTGGCGACTGGCTGAAGGCCGAGAGCTGGAACATCGAGCACGGCTGCCCCGGGAAGTGCTCGAGATACAGGCGCAGCATGCGGAAGAACGACGTCGCCCAGCCGTAGGCGTGCCCCTCGAACTGCCCGTCCCAGTCGTCGGTGCTGGCGAACCAGCGGTGGACGACGCGGACGGTGCAGGTCCCGCCCTCGCGGGCCTCGACGATCCACTCCGTCGCGACCTTGCTCGGTCCGGCGCCGCTGTCGTCCTCGCTCTCGGCGATATACGAATGCGGCGGGCGCCATGCGGTGATCTTCGCGACCGCGTCCATCCCCGGGCCGAAGCTGGTGACGGTCTCGCCGCCCTCGCGCCCGTCGACCTTGCTCGGCACAAACCACGACGAGATCCCGTCGCCGCTCGCGATTGCCTGCCAGACCTCCTCCGGCGTGCCCGGCACCTCGATATGCGCTTCGACCGAGCGCTGGCCGTTCTTATCCTTCTTCACGGGCATCGTCGTTCCCTCCTTCGTCGGGGTTGGGTGTGTCCGCCGCGAGCGGCAGCGGGTGGGCCATGATGACCAGCCGGTGCGGACGCCCGCCCGGCGCGGCTTCGTCGTGGTACTTCGCGACAAGCTGATGGATCGCCTCGGTCAGCTCCGCGCTAAACGCGGCCCGCTCCTTCGCCGAGCGGAAACGGATCTCGGTATCGATCGCGAACGTCGCAAGATGCTTCCCGGCCTCGTGCGCACGCCGAAGCAGGTCGCCGATCTCACGCACCGCCCGCGCCGCGAGCGCGATGAGGTAGCCGGCCGACAAACGGTCTTTCGCATATTCCGGATTGGTCCGCGCGGGATCGATCCCGGCCGCCCCCAGCGCGCTTGGCGAGACGACGTACGCGCCCGCCGTCGCGACGAGGCGGCGTTCGGTCAGCCCGCCCCATCGTTTCTCGCTCTCGATGCGGACGAGCCCGTGCGTTTCGAGCGCGCGCAGGTGGTAGTTGACCTTCTGACGCGGTAGCCCGACGCGCCCGGCGAGCGTGGCCGCCGACGCCGGCTCGCGCAGCTCCGAGAGCAGCCGCCCGCGGATCGGATCCAACGCGGCCGTCGCCGCCGCCGGGTCCTCGATGACACGAACATCCAGCATCATGCCGGCAGCGTACCATTGACAATTTTATTTGTCAATGTGGCTTCAACACTGCCGCCGCGATCGGGGCGATTCCCCTCCCGCCCCTCGGTGGGACGGGCCTCCGGCCCGTCACTCCAACGCTCCTTCCACCCCACGCTGCCCGGCTCCCGGGCTCCGCTTCCGCCGGTCCGCTCGGGGCCGCAGCCGCCACCAACACTCTTGCACCCCATGTTCAGGCGCTGTACTGTGCCCAAGCCCGCCGAACGCCGCCATGAAAGGAGCCCCGCGATGTCCGAGCCCGCCGCCAGCCCCGCCGCCAGCCCCGCCGACCGCACCGTCCGCCTGCACCGCGTCCTCCGCGCCCCGCCGGAGCGGGTTTACCGCGCGTTCATCGAGCCCGCGGCGATGGTCAAGTGGTTCCCGCCGCACGGCTTCACCGGCCAGGTCCACGAGATCGACCCCCGCACCGGCGGCGGCTACCGCATGTCCTTCACCAACTTCACCACCGGGCAAGCCCACTCGTTCCGCGGCACCTACGAAGAGCTCGTCCCCAACCAGCGGCTCCGCTACACCGACCGATTCGACGACCCCAACCTCCCCGCCGAGATGCGCATCACCGTCACCCTCCGCCCCGTCCTCGGCGGCACCGAACTCCGCATCGAACAGGCCGACCTTCCGGAGATCATCCCGCTGGAGATGTGCTACATGGGCTGGCAGGAGTCGCTGGGGATGCTGGCGAAGCTGGTGGAGGCGGAGATTGCCGACGGGGTGTGAGGGTCGCGTTATAAAATACCTGCGCATGCAAAGGTTGTGTAAAGTGATTTCATCGGATACAGTTGTACATGATTTAAAAAATTATAGCGTGCGTGAATTGCTTAAAATATACGTAGCAATTCTTGCAGACTTGCGCAGGCGTGATGTGATTCGCACGATGAATAGTCCGGCGGGTGATTATGCAGAGCTGCTGGCGTCAAAGGCGATGAATCTTCGTCTTGAAGGTAGCTCGAGTTCTGGGTATGATGCAATTTGCGATAAGGGGCATAAATATCAGATCAAGTCTAGGCGACTGACTTCTGCCAATAAATCGCGACAACTTTCCGCAATTCGGAATCTTGACAAAAAGCCATTCGACTACCTTGTTGGAATTTTATTTAACGAAGACTATACAGTGTACAGGGCATGCTTGATTCCGCATGACGCTGTATGTAGGCACTGTACATTTACGAAACATGTTAACGCGCATAGATTTTTGCTTCGCGATCAGATATGGCTTGATGATGCGGTGCGGGATGTCACGGAGGATGTCCGGGCGGCTGCGGAGTTGGTATAGCGGGGCATTGTAATTTTCGTGACTATGTGCTGAACAACCCCATCTGCCCACCCTCCTCCGGCCGCCGGAACCACTTCCCCGTCAGCGGCCGCACGTCCCGGTTCAGCCCGTACCGCCTTGTGAACACGTCGAACGTCCGCGCGATCTGCTCGGCCATCGGGCCTGGGCCTCGGTACCGCGACCCGGCGGCGTCGTAGAGCTTCCCGCCGCTCGCCTGGCGCAGGAACGACTCCACCTTCTTCGCCCGGTCCGGGTGCACCTCGCGTTGCAGCCAGTCCAGGAACAGGTCCTTCACCTGGTACGGCAGGCGGAGCAGCACCCACGCCGCCCGGCGCGCCCCGGCCTCCGCGACGGCTTCCAGAAGACGCGGCATCTCCGTGTCCGTCAGACCCGGGATCACCGGCGCGATGTTGACCGTCACCGGCACCCCGGCCGCCGCCAGCTCGCGGATCGTCCGCAGCCGCGCCGACGGCGCCGACGCCCGCGGCTCCAGCGTCCGCGCCAGCTCCGCGTCCAGCGTCACCAGCGTCACCGTCACCCGACCCGCGTTCATCTCGCCCAGCTTCGACCACAAGTCCACGTCCCGCAGCACCATCGCGCTCTTGGTCATCGTCGAGACCGGCTGCCCGCACTCGGCCATCACCTCCAGGCACCGACGCGCCAGGCGCAGCTTGTGCTCCAGCGGCTGATACACGTCCGTGATCGCCGACATCACGATCGGCTCCGGCTTCCACCGGGGCGACGCCAGCTCCTTCCGCAAGAGCGCGGGCGCGTCGGGCTTGGCGATGATCTTGGTCTCAAAATCCAGCCCGGCGCTGAACCCCAGATACTCGTGGTACGGGCGCGCAAAGCAGTACACGCACCCGTGCTCGCACCCGCGGTACGGGTTCACCGTCCAGTCAAACGGCACGTCCGACGTCCGAGCAACACGGTTGATGATCGTCTTCGTGCGATCATGAAACACCTGCCGCTCAACCCGGCGCAGCCGCCCGTCGTGCTCCTCTCGCTCAACCCACTCCCGATCGAGCTCCTCCCCGAGCACGTGCAGCCGCACCGATTCAAACCGATTCCCCGGATTCAGCCCCGCCCCACGGCGATGGGCCAGCCCGCCGGGGATCGCATCGCGGTAGTCGAAATCGTCGTCGGGCATGCCGTACAGGATACGTTTATCGCGACAATTTGTCAAGTATTTGATTGGGTTAGAGGTCCACTATTCCCTATGCTCAGTTTGTCCGAATTGCTGCGGAAGGCCTGGGCTGCATGCAGACGTGGCAAATAAAATTTGAAAATGGATCAGAAAATGGTTTCTGAAAATCTGTGAAGGCTGTAGAATCGCCTCTCGTTGAGGAAGGTGGATCGATGCCTGTCGCGTCAGAATCTGGAACCCGCCCGCGTGGTGACGCGAGTTTCGAGCTCGTGGCGTCGGCTCGTCTGTCGAGCGTTCGCGCGTCGGTCTCCCGGATCACGCACGGGCTTGGCGTGCCGACGGTCGGGGTCGCGGAGTTGACGCGGGCGCTCGGGCTCGACAAGAAGCTGGCGTGGCAGATCAGCAACCTGCTCTCGGAGCGGGATCCGCTCCGCTCGGCGCGGTTCATCCCGGGCCCGCAGCCGTTGAAGCGGTTCTGCGAGGCGGCCCGCGCCCGCGGCGTCGCGCCCGAGGTGATCACGCAGGCGCAGTCGGACATCCGCGACTTTCAGAGGTTCGTGACCAGGCACCTGGGTGACGAGGAGACCTTTGAAGAGATCGTGGCCTGCCACCGCGGCTCGGGCGACGACTCGGTCAGTGTGCGCATGCGGAAGCAGCTGTTCCAAGCCAACAGCTCGCTGCTCCGCGGGCGTGCGCACGCGATCGTGCGGACGGCCGTGTTCACGCTGGACGAGGCGGGGACGGGGATCTCGTTCGCGATCGTCCGCGGGCTCGTGGGGCTGCTGCGCTACAGCGACGGTCGCCCCTGGAGGCTGTCGAGCGTTCGGGCGACCGAGGGCCCGAACCCGCGCCTTGGGATGCATCTCAACCCGCTGCCGGGCATCGCTCGCCAGGACGGCGAGGTGCCGATCTGGAAAGAGTTCTCACGCGGCGTCGGGCTCGACGGGTATCGAACCGAAACGCCGGACGGGTACATCGAGGACTGGGTGCCCGCTTCCCCGGTGGGACTGTCCGGCAAGATGGATTGCGTGACGGCCGAGTGCGGCGAACTGCCGAACTGGCGGTATCGCTCGCCGACGGAGCCGTACCACTCGATCACGAGCCCGGTGCAGACGCCGTGCGAGTGGATCGTGATGGACCAGTTCATCGACGAGCGGATCTGGGGCGAGGTGAAGCCGGAGAGCATCCTGCTGACCGATGTCCGCCAGGGGCCCGAGCGCCCGTGGCACGCGCGTCCGGAGGATCGTCTGGATTTCGCGCCGGAGGTGGAATCGCTCGGGCGCGGGATCGACGCGGTGCACTGCGTGCAGGTGCCGATGGTGTCGGAGCTGACCCGGGCGATGTTCCATCAGTTGGGCGTGGAGGCGGAGCGCTACATGCACTTCCGCCTGATGCTGCAGTATCCCCCGGTGCCTTCGCGGGTCGGGATGGCTCACGAGCTTCCGGAAGCGCCGGGTTGTTGAAACGTGTTTGTGCGGCTGGCGGCGTGCGCCGGGCGTGTTGTGCTTTGTGATTCAGAAGAAAGAGAGAATCATCATGCGGACGAAAATCGGGTGTGTGTTGGCGGCGGCGGGTGTGTTGGTGGTCGCGGGGGCCGCGTCGGCTCAGCCGGCGACGATCTCCTACTCCGAGACGGTGCCGAATCAGGACAGCAACTGGACCGAGACGCTGCAACTGCCGCAGTTTGATCCGTCGCTGGGCACGCTCACCGGGATCACGCTGAGCATCGACGGCTCGTTCGCCGGGGAGTTCGCATTCGAGAACGCTTCGAACGGTGAGCTGCAGGTTCTGAACATCAGCCGCAAGTGGCTGATCAGCGTGGAGCCGGTGGACGGCCCGACCCGCGCGGCGTTGCTGCAGATCGAGGACGAGTGGACACGCGGGCCGCTCGTGCTGGCCCCGTTCGACGGGACGTTCGACTTCGACGGGCCTTCGGGCAACACCGACGTGTTCACCGGTGCGGCGTCGGGCTCGGTCTCGATCTTCGATTTCTCCGTCTACACCGGGCTCGACACCGTCGGCTTCATTCTCGATCACGACGCGCCGTTCGCGTTCGACACGATCGGCGGCTCCTACGGCTTCGGGGCGTTCTCCACGGCGGGCGCCACGCTGACGGTCACCTACGACTACTTCATCCCCGCCCCCGGATCGCTGGCGGCGATGCTGCTCCTGGGTGGGTTGACGACCGCGCGTCGGCGGCGCTGACCCTGCCCGCTCGCCGTCGCCTCGGCGATGAATTTCCCCATCCCTCTGCAGGTCCGGCATCTTCTGGGTGCCGGGCCTGCTTCTTTTGGCGCTCGCGAAGGCCTCGGCTCAGACTTGCCGCAGCCTGCCGGGTGGGCGCGCCCCCGATCGCACCGATGGTGCATCACTTGGCACACGCTCCTCGCGCACGTCGTCCCACGACCGTTGCCCCGCCATCCGCATCGCGTCCCGCGGCACGCGCCCGAAGGCGATCTTCTCCTCCAACTCGTGCCGGAAGTCGTGCGTCGCCCCGGTGTAGACGGCGTGCTGACCGAGGCGGGCGTTGATGCGGTCGATCGTCTCGGCCAGGCGGTGGCGCTCGGCCCGGGGCTCGGCGAAGAGCGGGCGCGTCGTGCTCTCGCCCGGCGTCAGCCCCGTCAGCGTCATCGAGGCCTTCAGAAACCGCGCGTCATCCCGCCCGCCGTGCCGTTGGTAGTCGTGCATCGCGCTCGGCGTGCGTTCCTGCGCCCACGGGCGTGTGCGCCACAGCGCCTCGAACGCCTGGAGGATCGGCATCGTGTCCTGCTCGCTCTCGAGCGGGGCCTGGGCGTGCCAGCCGG
>RECY01000023.1 GCA_007693785.1 Phycisphaerales bacterium
GTCACCGGCAAGCTCGACGTGCGGGGCGTTGCCGACGCGCTGCCCGACGAGGGCGAGGACGATGAGCCGGTCGACGTCGACGGGGCGGAAGCCGAGGAGAACGACGAGGGGCTCGAGCCCGTGCTCGCCGCGGGCGAGGATGTGGAGAACCTGTAGATGCCCATGCCGACCACCGACACCAGCGAGGGCGGGCTCGAGGCCCTGATCGTCCGCGACATGGTCGAGCGCGGCTACACGCAGGGCGACCCGGGCAACTACGACCGGCAGTTCTGCGTCGACCTCGCCGAGCTCGCGGCGTTCCTCGAGGCCACCCAGCCCGAGGTGGCCGGGGCGCTCGCCCTGCACGAGGACGGCGCGACGCGCCGGGCCTTCCTGGCGCGGTTGGCGAAGGAAGTCGAGAAGCGCGGCGTCGTGGACGTGCTGCGCAAGGGCATCGGGCACAACGCCCACACCGTGAGCCTCTACTACGGCATCCCATCTGAGGGCAACCCGACCTCGACCAGGCAGCACGCCCAGAACCGCTTTGGCGTGACGCGGCAGCTCCGGTACAGCACGACCGACACGGGCAAGGCGCTGGACCTTTGCCTGTTCATCAACGGGCTGCCGCTGGCGACGTTCGAGCTCAAGAACAGCCTGACCAAGCAGACCACGGGCGACGCCGTCGAGCAGTACAAGCGCGACCGCGACCCGAAGGAGCCGCTGTTCCGCCTGGGTCGGTGCGCCGTGCACCTCGCCGTCGACGACGCCGAGGTGATGATGTGCACGCACCTGCGCGGCAAGGCCTCGTGGTTCCTGCCCTTCAACAAGGGGCGCAGCGGCGGGGCGGGGAACCCGGTGAACCCCGATGGGCTGCGCACCGCGTACCTGTGGCAGGACGTGCTCGCGCCCGCGTCGCTGTGCGACATCGTGGAGCACTACGCCCAGGTCGTCGAGGAGAAGGACAAGAAGACCGGCAAAGCCACGCGCAAGCAGATCTTCCCGCGTTACCACCAGCTCGACGCCGTGCGGAAGCTGCTGGGCGACGCGAGGGCTCGCGGCGTCGGCAAGCGGTACCTCATCCAGCACTCGGCGGGCAGCGGCAAGAGCAAGACCATCGCGTGGCTCATCCACCAGATGATCGGGCTGCGCGGGGCCGATGGCAAGGATATCTTCGACCAGATCGTGATGATCACCGACCGCGTGATCCTCGACGACCAGATGGCGCGGGAGATCAAGCAGTTTGCCCAGGTCGGCAGCACGGTGGGCCACGCCCGCGGCTCGGAGAAGCTGTCGGACATGATCGATGCGGGGAAGAAAGTGATCGTCGCGACCGTGCAGACGTTCCCCTTTGTGCTGCAGAAGCTCGGCGACGAGCACCGCGGGCGGAAGTTCGCCGTGGTGATCGACGAGGCGCACAGCAGCCAGGGCGGCAAGACGGCGACGGCCTTGAACAAGGCACTGGGCGAGGCGGGCGAGGATGCGGAAGCGGACGACGCCGAGGACATTGTCAACGCGGCCCTCGAAGCGCGGATGAAGTCTCGCAAGATGATGGACAACGCCAGCTACTTCGCCTTCACCGCGACGCCCAAGAACAAGACGCTGGAGATGTTCGGCGACGCCTACCAGCGCGACGACGGGAACGTGGGCCACAAGCCTTTTCACGCCTACACGATGAAGCAGGCGATCGGCGAGGGCTTCATCCTCGACGTGCTCAAGAGCTACACGCCGGTCAAGAGCTACTACAAGCTCATCAAGACCACCGAGGACGACCCCGAGTACGACGTCACGAAGGCAGGCAAGAAGCTGCGCCGCTATGTCGAGGGCCACGACCACGCCATCCGCCTCAAGGCCGAGATCATGGTCGACCACTTCCATGAGAAGGTCGTTGCTACCGGCAAGATCGGCGGCAAGGCCCGGGTTATGGTCGTGTGCGGCAGCATCGAGCGGGCGATCCAGTACTACCACGCTATCTCGACCTACCTCACCGAGCGCAAGAGCGGATTCAAGGCCATCGTCGCCTTCAGCGGCGAGCACCTCGATCCCGCCACCGGGCAGAAGGAGACCGAGGGCAGCCTCAACGGCTTCGCGTCCTCCAAGATCGCCGACAAGGTGCGCGAGGAGCCGTACCGCTTCCTCGTGTGTGCTGACAAGTTTCAGACCGGCTACGACGAGCCGCTACTGCACACCATGTACGTCGACAAGCCTCTCAGCGGCATCAAGGCCGTGCAGACGCTCTCGCGCCTGAACCGTGCCCACCCGCAGAAGCACGACGTGTTCGTGCTCGACTTCCAGAACGAGGCCGAGGCGATCCAGGCCAGCTTTGACGCCTATTACCGCACGACGATCCTGAGCGAGGAGACCGACCCCAACAAGTTGCACGACCTGCAGGGTGACCTGGACGCCAGCGGTGTCTACGGGCCCGAGCACGTCGACGCGGTGGTTGAGAATTTTCTGGCCGGCGCGGACCGCGACGCCTTCGAGGATGTGCTGGACGCCTGCCGAGACGTGTACACCGACCGGCTCAACGAGGACGAGCAGGTCAAGTTCAAGGGCGATGCCAAGTCATTTGTGCGGACGTACGAGTTCCTCGCGAGCATTCTGCCTTATCGCAACAAGGCCTGGGAAAAACGCTCGATCTTCCTGACCCTGCTCATCCCCAAGCTCCCCTCTCCGAAGGAGGAGGACCTTTCCAAGGGCATCCTCGACGCCATCGATATGGACAGCTATCGGGCCGAGAAGAAGGCGGCGATGTCGGTTGAACTCACTGATGAGGACGCCGAGATCGGTGCCGTGCCGGTGGCTCAGGGCGGCAATAAGCCCGAGGCCCAGCTCGACCGGCTGAGCGCGATCCTCGAAAACTTTAATGAGCAGTTCGGCACGCTGTTCGAGGACGGCGACCGCATCCTGCGTCACCTGACCGAGGAAGTCCGTCCGGCTGTGCAGGCCGATCAGGCGTACAAAAACGCCTTGGCCAACACGCCCGCCGCCGCGCGGCGCGAGGGCGAGCGGGCCGTCAAGGAGCAGGTCATCGCCACGCTTAAAGACGGCAACGCTTTCTACCAGCAGTACACCGAGAACCCGGCGTTCAAGCGTTGGGTCGATGATTACGCTCTGCGGCCGGTTTCAGAGAGCGGCGCGGCGGGTTGATGCCCTCGCCCCTTTGCCTCAACTTCACGCGTCTCCTCGCAGCCGCTCCCGATCCGCCCTGGCCCGCGCGTGGTTCCCGAGAGCTTCGTAGACCTTCGCGCGCTCGGCCCGCGCTTCGCGGAGCAGGGCCGGGCTGCGGTCCCGTGTGCGTCGCAGGGCCGCGGTGAGCGCGTCGCGTGCGAGGACGGGCCGCCCCAGCGTGCACAGCGCCCGCCCCCGGAACACCAGCAGCGCGGCGTGCGCCTCGGACTCGTTCTGCACGCCATCGGACAGTGCGACGACGCGCCGGGCCGAACTGGTATCATCAGGCTTGTGCTCCAGCAGCAGTTCGGCCAAGGACAGGCGCACGAGCACGCAGGTCGGGTCGAGCTTTCGGAGCTTCTCCAGGTCCGCGATCGCCTCGCGAAGCTCGCCGCGGAGCTGGTGGATCTCCGCAAGCCCGAGCACGGCCCCGGCCCGACCGAGCTCAACCGACGCGCGCACCTGCGGGATGATCAGCAACTCGGCTCGCGGGCGCACCCCGTACTTTCGGGCCAACGCGCCGAGCCTTCGGTGCTCCTCTGCGGCGTAGCGGAGCATCCGCTCGGCCTGGTCGAACTTGCGGGCCTTGAGCGCGAGGTACCCGCCCATGAACGCCGCGTCGGGTTGCCCGTCGGCCCGGGCGAAGTGGGCGAGGGCCTCGTCTTCGCGTCCCGCGACGCACGCCCGGCAGCCGTCGATGAACGCGCGTTCGTGCTTCGGCGTGGTGAGCCGTGCAAAATAGCCCTGGTGCAGCTTGGCGCGAGCGGCGTCAGCGCGCTTGCGTGTGCCGGTGGTGCGTCGCGATCCGGACCGCTTGTGGACGGTGGTGTAGTGGATGCCGGTGCCGGGAAGGCCCGCGGTGGTGCGCAAGCCCGAACGCCCAAGCGTGAGCCGTGCCCCGCGCACGCCGAAGGATGGCGAGACGCCGGACCGGCTCAGGTTGAGGCGGATGCCCGGTGCGACCTGTACGCGACGAAAGAAGCGAAGACCCATTGCTGGAATGTACAGCGGATGTAGATGCTTCGCGCGCCGTATCAGTCCGCACCGCAGACGTCGGGCTCACGTCCTGACAACCGATTCGGCGGGCTCACCTTTGCCCGGCTTTGCCCCCGCCGAGACTTCCTGCTTCACTCAGAACCCACACGTGTGAGCTTCACCTTCTACACTCCCAACATGACGCTCATCGACCCGGCACGCGCGCCCAGCATCGCAGTGGTCGGAGGCGGCATAGCGGGGATGTCCGCCGCATGCGCCCTGGTAGATCAGGGCGCCAGAGTCCTCGTCTTTGACAAAGGTCGTGGGCCGGGTGGCCGCACGAGCACCCGACGGCGGGATGATCTTCGGTTCGACCATGGCGCGCAGTACTTCACCGCCCGGGACGAGCGCTTCGAGCGGGCCGTTGCGCGCTGGGTCGATGCTGGCGTCGCCAGCCCGTGGCGCGGCCGGATCGGGCAAGTCACCAATCCGGGCGTGATCGAAGAAAAGCCCTCGGCAAGGGTGCGGTACGTCGGTGTTCCGGGGATGAACGCCGTCGTGCGTCATCTTGCCAGCTCCCTTGGCAGCCGCGGTGAGGTTCGGTTCGGGGTGCGTGTCACTGCAGCCGTCTTGGTTGAGGGTCGCTGGTTACTCAAGGGTGATCGGAACGCGGACCTTGGGACATTCGACGCGTTGATCGTCGCACTACCAGCGCCCCAGGCTGCGGTCGTGTTGAACGACGCGCCAGGGCTGTTTGAGCAAGCTCTTGCCATCCCCATGCTGCCGTGCTGGTCTGTGATGGCCTCGTTTGATCGTCGGTTGCCGGTTGAGTCTGATGGCATCTTTGTCAACATGGAGAGTGGGACCGGTGACGCTCAGCTCTCGTGGGTCGCGCGCGATTCATCGAAGCCCCAAAGGCCGCCGGGCGAGGCCTGGGTGCTGCACGGGTCGCCGGGCTGGAGCGAGGCGAACATCGAGCGTGATCCGCGGGAAGTTGCCGAAGCGTTACTCGTGGCGTTTTTCCGGGCCGTTGGCATCTCAGCCGAAACGCCCTCCACGCTCGACGCGCACCGCTGGAGGTTCGCCAATGCGGAGCCGCGAACAAGCGAGGGATGCCTGTTTGATCGCCAGCGTCTTCTTGCTGCGTGCGGGGATTGGGCAAACGGCGGCCGTGTGGAAGGGGCGTATCTGAGCGGTGTCCAGGCTGCAGAATGCATGATCAGCGAGATGCTTCGTCGGGCACAGGAGCAGCCCACATCCTCGCGGCCATGGCCTCGATGACGACGGCGACGGGCTGATATGTCGCAGCAGCCCGATGATCTACTTCGCCGTGTACAGTTTCCTTGCCATCGAAAGCTCTCCGTGGTCTAGGCCGGAGTATTTCCGACTCTGGACCGGTCTGGAGGGGGCAGGCCAGGGGCGTACAACACATTGAGAATTGAGCGAGCTTGGGCGATCGCGGATCTGGCGATGGGCACCGCACGTACGCCTGCGATGATGAGCAGGTTTTATCCGGGCGTGGATGCTTTCCTACTCATCTGGCGTAAGCTGAGTGGCCGCTTGCATCAATCGGTGATCCGGCGATGCTGAATAATCGTTCTTGCCAGCGAGGTGGCGTCCGAGCACTGCTGCCTGAGCGGCGATCTCCGGAACGGCCGTCGACTCCCACAACGACCCGCGCCGCGGCGGCCCAAGCGTGGAGAGGCGGTGCTGGACGACACCCCCGCGTCCGACAAGAAGTCCGGCCCCATTGGTACGCAGACCAAGCCGGTTCAACTCGGAACTAGCGAAACCATCCGCCATGAGCTGGTCGATCAGCGGGGATTTCCAGCGACGCTGGTCGGGATCTGGTCCTGTGCAAAGTACGATCGCGTCCGCGTCCAACGTTTCGCGGTGTCGAATACCGTGCGGCTGAAGCTCGCAGGTGAGCCACGATCGGTTTCGCTGGACCCGGCCAATGTGGCCGCGGACGATGCGAAGCGACCCGGCATCACGCAGCATGCTGATCATAGAAGCGCACTCGACAGGCAAGCGGTGTCGGTGACTGTCCCAGTAGGGCGCAAGCCTGCGGGTGAATCGGTCCTGCTCATGAAGACTCAATGCGCCCCAGAGTGAGCTTGTCCTCCCGCGCAGCGCATCCATGGCACTTCGCCAGCCATGCTCACGAGCCCCCCACCGAATCTCCCGTCGCAGGGTGCGGAGTGATCCCGTCGGGAGTCGGTCGGCCCAGTCGGCAAGCCTCGCTGGATTACTGGGGCTATGAACCTGGGGAAGCAGACCCCGTCGCGAGATCGCCGTGAGTTCGCCCCGAAAACCCATTCGTGCCAGCGTGATCGCTGCATCGCACATGGTCAGCCCGGTGCCGACGAGCAGAACGCGATGTGCCTCATTTGCGATACGATCCATTGCGATCCGGTCCCAGGGGGAAAGAAGCACCTGGGGGGAATCGCTGAACGGCGCGATCGCCTCTGGAATCCGCGTTGGTCCGTGTCCGAGCGCGAGAACCGCGTGATCTACGTGTGCAACACCACCGCCCGAGTCCGTGACCCGGAGCATGTCGGCTTGCGCATCGATGCGGTCAACGCGGCTCTGCACTCGATGCAGCGTTACCATGCCACCCGTGGCGTGAACATGCTCGGCCATGCGAGATTCGGAGTAAGCCCCGAACCATGACCGCGGCAGAAACGCGCCGGCGTCGGCTCGATACTCCCGACTCAGACACCAATCAAGAAAGTCCGCTGGCCGGTCCGGATCAATGCTCAACTTCCCGGCGGGCACATTGAGCAGCAGATGATCATCCGAAACCGAATACGCTACGCCGTGCCCAACGCGATCACGCGGCTCGTATACGAAGATGTCGAGTCGGTCGTGCGCACAGCGAGCCAAGTGGTACGCCACCGCCGAGCCGCTGAATCCGCCGCCGACGATGCCGATGCGTTTCATATCGACTAGGTGTGACTGTTCATTGGAGGAGGTCACGACTCGCCTCCCGACCCGATGCGGTACTCGTTCATCACCGGCCGAGGTCGGTAGACATGCAGCGTGACAAGGGGTTCGGTGTTCGCCCGATCGTTCCCAAGCGCGTGAATGTCCTGCCCATCGCACGAAACAATCGAGCCCGGAAGAAAGCGATCCTCCTCAATCATGCTGACCCGATCGTCGCCAGCTCGCTCGAAACGCTGCTCCGTGGCGAGGCCCCGCATGATCCGAAAGGTGCAGGCCGACCCGCCGTGGTCATGGGCCGGGCTGAACTGCCCGGGCAACCACACAATGAGAACGATCAGTTCTTCATCGGATGACACCAACTCGAACCGAGCGTATCGAGCAGCTATCCCGTACCGCCGAATATCCGGCACAAGATCGTCCTGGCGGACCCGTCCGAGTGCCGCACGCGCGTCCACGGTACGAAGGTCCGCGAGCAGCCGATCGACCGCACCGTCGGATAGTGGATTCGAAAACTGACAGCACGAATCAGACAGCATGACCCAGGTACTGCAGCGCGTATGCCAGAGCACAAAACCGCTTCAGAAGCCTGTGAACAGCCTTGGGCGATAAAAAGCGTTCTATTTCATGGCTAAATCCGTGTAATATCACGGATATACGCTATATTTAGCGGCATGGACCAGCGTCGTGAACTCGAACTCGCCCTCTGGCGTGAGGCCTCTCGGCACATCGACATCGCCGAGTCGTTACCGGATCTGATCGGAACGATCCGGACCGGGGTGCCTGTCGAGTCGATGTGGGTGTTCGCTATTGACGGTTCGCGGGTCGCACTCGTCGCCGGCACGCCCAACGGACCGCGTGACACACGGTTCTCGATCGGCGGCGAGGATGCCGGCCGAGCAGCCCGCTTCGCGGCCAAGGGTGGCGTCTCAATGGTGAACCCCGCGCGGCCCGGCAAAAGCCTCGTCCGGGGGCTCCTGCCTATCGCGGGTCCGGGCATGCTTCTTGCCGGCGGGCTCCAGCGGGACGGCGAAGCGGAAGGCGTCGTCCTATGGCGTCTCCACGACACCCAGGAATTGACCGATGCACAGGCCGAACTGCTGGCAGCCACGCTCGAACCGCTCGGCGTTGCGATGGACACGTCCAGGCGCTTCCACGAACTCGAAGACTTGCGTCGCTCCGCCGAGGCGGACCGCCAGTCAGCGCTCAGACGCCTGGGCCGCGAGTCGCTTACGGAGCCGATCATCGGCACTACAGGCGGGCTCAAGCCCATCATCGACCGCATCGCGACGGTTGCCGGCCAGGACGTCCCCGTCCTGATTTTTGGAGAAACCGGGTCCGGCAAAGAGGTTATTGCCCGCGCGATCCACGAACGCTCCCACCGGCACGACGGCCCGTTCATCCGTGTGAACTGCGGCGCGATTCCGCCCGAGCTGATCGACTCGCAACTCTTCGGGCACGAGAAGGGATCGTTCACGGGTGCAACCGAGCAAAGGCTCGGGTGGTTCGAGCGTGCCGACGGCGGGACGCTGTTCCTCGACGAGATCGGCGAACTCCCGCTCGCCGCACAGGTCCGCCTGCTCCGCGTCGTTCAGGAAGGCCTACTCGAACGCGTCGGTGGCCAAGAGCCGGTTCGCGTTGACTGCCGCATCGTTGCTGCGACCCACCGTGATCTTGCGAGCATGGTTCGCGAGAAGACCTTCAGAGAAGACCTTTGGTACAGGCTCGCCATCTTCCCGCTGATGCTGCCACCGCTGAGAGAACGAGCGCAGGACCTTCCCGATCTCGTTCTCCATTTCGCGGAACGTGCATCCCTCCGCTTCGGGCTGCCTGAGTTCGAGATCGTCCCCGAGGACATCGAGTTGCTTCGCGAATACTCGTGGCCAGGCAACATTCGCGAGCTTGCTGCGGTAATCGACCGCGCAGCGCTGCTCGGGACCAACCACCGGCTCGCAATCTCGGCCGCCATGGGTGCAGCCCAGCCAGTCTTGCCACCATCAGCCGCACCGGAGTCCGCTAGGGAAGCGAGCCCCGTCCGACCGCTCACAGATACCGTACGCACAGCGATCGAATCCGCACTCACCGCATCACAAGGCCGGGTCGAAGGCTCTGGCGGCGCAGCAGAACGCCTCGCGATCAACCCGAATACGCTGCGATCAAAGATCCGGAAACACCAGATTGATGTGCTGCGGTTTCGGGGCACGTTGCGACTGGGCGATTGAGTCGCCAGATCTGTTCGTGTATTCGTCGCCACCTCTCCACCCATGTGCCCGCGACAAGTGCTTCTGCATCAGCAACCGGCTCCAGTTGGAAATCGGCGCGACCTCGGTGTCCGTCGGATGGAAGCACGCTGGCGGCCAGAGGAACTGATGGTCGTGCTCGAGCAGTATCCGCGCAACGAATACCGGGCCGGCTTAGTCATCGACACAGGGCCGCTCGACGAACGACTCCTCGATGGTACTGGAGGCTTGCCAAGCCGTGGGCTGGTTCGGCACGAAGCGGTTCGCATCCCGTGATCATCACCCCTCCCAGGTCCTCGCCGTCATGGCCTCGATGACGGCGGCGGGTCGGAGGTGGTCGAGGTACCGGATGGTGGTGGCCAGCGAGGCGTGGCCGAGTTGTCTTTGGATGATCGCGACGTCGACGCCCTCGGCGCGGAGCTCGGCAACGTGGGCGTGCACACAGCGGACCATGTGTCGGGCGGGACGACTCAGGCCCGCCCCGTTTCACGCCATTGCAAAACGTCCGCGATCACGCGTCCCGGATCATCGGCTTGGTCTAACGGCACCAGCAGTGCCGAGCCTAGGTCTCTGGGCGAACGCAGCGGCCTTGCGGAAATCAGCATCGCGTCCTTGCCATCGATCTGTACTCGCGCCAGCCCGCCCGCCTGCGGCCAAGCGAGGTGCCGATGCCGGCCCTGCCAAGCGGCAGCGGCTCCGCTTGCGTTCAGCGTAAGGACGACCGCCCCCACCGGCACATCCAGCTTGCCCTTTTCGATGGACTGGACAGCCTCGCGGACGCCGGTCCGCTCGATGAGCCCCGTGCTCGCTTTCTCGAATGCCACTTCCGTTTGCTTGACCCGCTTGCGACCAAACACCATCGATAGAAGACCCCGAACCAAGCCTTCTTCCACGCGGGAAACGGACTCGGCCAGGCCATCAATCCCGTCAAAGCGATGAGTCTCATAGCCCACCCGGGCGACGGCCATGACCGCGATGCCCCAGTCTTCTGGCGTGATCGTGCATTCGAACCGATGGGCGTCGCTCGAATAGGCGTCACTGTCTTGGCCACTTGGTATCTGCATATGCGTGCCCCTTCGCCACATACCGATGAGAGCCATCGCTGCATTGTTGGGCTCTGCATCGGCCGGGTTTCAACCTTGTCCACGCATGCGCCCAGCGGCGTACTAGCATCCGTGGGCCTCTGCGAAGCCTACATCCATCAAGTGGCGGGATCATCGGTAGCATCCAAGCCCAATGCTGCGACCCGCTCTGATTGAGTAAAAGTTGCCCAAGCTGCGAACCCTCAGTCTACTTCCCCCACCTCCCATTCCCTCGCCTGGATCGCCCGCACCACGGCGGCGGGGCAGAGGTGATCGAGGTAGCGGATGGTGGTGGCGAGGCTGGCGTGGCCGAGCTGTCTTCGGATGACGGCGACGTCGACGCCCTCGGCGCGGAGCTCGGCGGCGTGGGCGTGGCGGAAGCCGTGGGCGTGGACGCGGCGGTCCAGCCCGGCGCGGTGGCCGAGGCGTTGGAGCTGCACGCGGACGTAGCTGGCGGAGATCGGCTCGCCGGAGCGGCCGCAGAAGACCCAGCCGTCAACGCCGTGCCCGAGCGTCTTGCGCGCTTCGAGCCAATCGATGAGCAGTGCAGTGCCGCCGTGGTCGATGCCGACGGTGCGGGCGCGGCCGCCCTTGGCGTGCAGGACGCGGATGGAGCGTGCGTCCGGGTCGAGGTCCTTGACGCGGAGCAGGCGGGCCTCGTTGAGGCGGAGCCCGGCGCGGTAGAGGGCGGCGATGAGCGCGCGGGTGCGGAGGCCGGCGGGCGTGGTGCCGCAGGCGTCGAGCAGGGCGCGGACCTCGTTGGGGCGGAGCACCTCGGCGGGGAAGCGCCGGGGTCGCGCCGGTGACGACGGGGGCGGCGTGGTCGATGGGCGTGCTGCTGCTGGGGGTGCTGTATTCAAGGGGATCTCCGGCTGCGCGTCTGGTGGCAAAGCGCAACCGGGACCTTCCCTCAACGCCCCCGCAGGGATCAAGTCATGTCGGCACGGTCATGGACGGCCGCCCCGGCGGGTCGTCGATCCCTGGCGGGCGGTTGGCGATCGTGACCATGATGCACGCGCCCACGCGCCCGCAGCGATGACACCCGGCGGGGAGCGGCTCCCCCTCGAGGACCAACGCCAGCCTGCCGCGCCCGGCGCAGACCGGGCAGACGCTGGCGGCCCCGAGCCGGGCCTCAATGCGTCGCACGCGGCCGCGGAGCGCGCCCATCAGCGCACCTCCCCCGGGTCGTCCCCGTCGGCGAGGCGCTCCAGGTCGTCGACGCGCCCGGCCAGGTCGTCCAGCTCGATCGCCTCCCGGCTGAAGCGCAGCAGCGAGCCCGCCGCCTGGACACGGGCGGCGTAGGGGGCTCCGGGGTCGACCATGATCCGCGCCAGCGTCTGCACCGCGGCCGCGGCGATGCGGTGCGAGCCCGCGATCGCCTGGGCGAAGGCCTCGCGGCGCGCCGCCCGGTAGGCGCGGGCGAAGACCGGCTCGCGCATCCAGCGGTGCAGCGTCCGCTCCCCGACGCCGGCGGCCCTGGCGGCGCGGGCGATGGTGGGCTCGGCCAGCAGCGCGATGATCGCCTTCTCCTGGCTGTGGGTCACCCCGTCCGGGGGCGCGTCGAGCACCTCCCCGTCCACGGCCTCCGCATCGGCGACGGGCGCGTCGACATCGGCGACGAGCGGGGTGTCGGCCGGGGGCACGCCGGACTCGGGCCCGTGCTCGGCGCTCATGCCGCGGCTCCAAGGACATGTCCTGGGTAGGCCAAGAAATCTCCAAAACATCTGGAATTCAAGGCGGAAACGACTTCCCTTCGGCGCGGGGTCATGGCTGAATGTGTCACACGCGGGGCGAATGCCCGCCGCCGCGAACGGAGACGACCATGAGCAACGACCCCACCACACGCGACACCACGATCGAGCGCATCGCTCGGAAGGCGCTCGGCATCGAGACGCTCGAGACCCGCCACACCGACGGTCTCGACTTCCACGACCTGGCGGTCTGGACGATCAAGGACGCCCTCGAGCACGCGTACGAGGCGGGCCGCAAAGCAGCACCGCCGACCCGAGTCACATGCCCGGCCTGCCGCCGGGACATCGAGATCCGACCCATCCCACCCCTGACCTGAAGCCCGCTCGTCGCGGGCTTCGCTGTTTCTCAACCTCGAGCAAGGAGCATCGACATGACCACGAAGAAAACCACCACCAAGAAGGCGGCCGCAAAGAAGGCGGCCACCGCGCCCGCGAAGGCCGCGGCCAAGCGCCGCACGCAGGACGGCGGCGAGGACCCGGTCGCCACGATCGCCGTCAAGGCCGACCGCATGAGCGGGCTCGACCTCGCGGCGCGGGTCATCGCCGAGGCGGGCGAGCCGCTGGCCGCCAAGCAGATCGCCGAGCGCGCCATCGAGGCGGGATGGAAGACCCGCGGCAAGACGCCCGAGGCCACGCTCTACGCCGCCATCGTCCGCGAGATCGCCAAGAAGGGCGACGGGGCCCGCTTCAAGAAGACCGACCGCGGGCGCTTCGAGGCCGCCGCCATCACGACTGGTCACTGACGGGATTGACCGCATCGCGTCCCTCCCTCACGCCTCGGCCGCCGCCGGGGCGTTTTCTGCGGTTGCAGCGCTCGCGGGCACCCGCTCGGCCTTCAGCCCGGTGAACTGCTCCCAGCGCTGCACGATCACGTCGCAGTACGGCGGGTCGAGCTCCATCAGCAGCGCCGTGCGCCCGGTCATCTCGCAGGCGATCAGCGTGCTGCCGCTCCCGCCGAAGAGGTCGAGCACGCGCTCGCCGGGGCGGGAGCTGTACTCGATCGCGCGCTGGGCCAGCTCGACGGGCTTCTCGGTGAGATGCACCATCCGCTGCGGGCTGACCTTTTTGATGTGCCAGAGGTCGGTCGCGTTGCTCGGCCCGTGGAAGTGGTGCCCGGCGCCCTCCTTCCAGCCATAGAAGCACAGCTCGAAGGCGCCCATGAAGTCCTTGCGCGTCAGCACCGGGTGCTGCTTGTCCCAGACGATCGCCTGGGAGAAGTACAGCCCCGCCTCGGCCAGCGGGCCCGGGTAGTTGCCGAGATTGGCGTAGCCGCCCCAGATGTAGAACGACCCGCCGGGCTTGAGCGCCCGCGCCGCGTTGCCGAACCACGCCAGCAGCAGCGCGTCGAACGCCTCGTCGGTCACGAAGTCGTTGGTCAGCGGGCGGTCCTTGGCCCGCATCTTCCGCGTGGTGCCCTTGGCCTTCTCGGGGTGGCGGGCGAGGTCGAGCTTCTGGTGATGGGTCTGGGTATTGCCCCCTGCCTTCCCGGCCTGCTTGCTGAACGATGAGTTGCCCGCCGCGATGGCGTTATTGCTCCGCGGCTCGACCTTCACGTTGTACGGCGGGTCGGTGTTGACCAGGTGCACGGGCTCGCCGCCGAGGAGACGATCAAGGTCCGTTGCGCTCCCGCTATCCCCACAGAGCAGCCGGTGGCGGCCGAGGATCCACAGGTCGCCGGGGCGCGTGATCGCTTCGTCCGGCGGCTCGGGCGCCTCGTCGGGGTCGGTGAGGCCCTCGGTCCCGGCCGGGGCGAGGATCGCCGAGAGCTCCGCGGGGTCGAAGCCGAGTGAGGCGAGGTCGACGTCGGCGAGCTGGAGCGCCTCCAGCTCGATCGGGAGCAGCTCCGCGTCCCAGCTCGCCAGCTCGGCGGTCTTGTTGTCCGCGATGCGGTAGGCCCGCGCCTGCTCCGCCGTGAGCCCGCGGGCGACGTGGACCGGGACCGTGCCGAGGCCGAGCTTCTGCGCGGCCTTGAGGCGCGTGTGCCCGGCGAGGATGACACCGTCTTCGTCCACGACGATGGGCACGCGGAAGCCGAACGCCGCGATGCTCGAGGCCACCGCGTCGACGGCGTGGTCGTTGCGCCGGGGGTTGCGGTCGTACGGCACGGGACGGTCGATCGGCCACAGCTCGATCGACAGATCGGTGACGGCGGGCGCGGTGACAGGATCGGCGGGAGCGGGGTCTGGATTGGTCATGGGGGCGGTCCTTGCACGTGGGGGGATGGTGTGGGTCGCGAGGCTTGCATCACGCGCACCGCTAATTATAATAAAATCACGCATCACATGCAATCTAGCAACGCCCCGCAAGCGCTCGCAACGTCCCGCAAGGTCGGTGTAAGATCCCGCGATGTGCGGGCGGTTCACGCGAGAGCGCGACAGCGACCGGATCCTCGAGCCCCTCGGGCGGCGCTTCCCGGGCGGCGCCGCCGAGGCGGCCCACGCTGCGCACCCGATGCCGCCGAGCTACAAAGTCGCGCCGTAGCAGCCGTCGGCGTCAAGCGATCCCATGATCCGGGTTAAAATCTGTATGCACTGGGGAATGCGGTGTTCTCAGGGCGCATCGCCAGTCTTATCCGCCTGCCCAGGCTTCGTGCGCCAGTGTGCAGCCTTGGCGTCGTGGCCGGCATCGGGGTCGGCTTTGTGCCAGGTATTGTAGAGATCGGTGATGGCTTTGATCGCGTCTTGCGTGCGCTCGTGATGTTCACCAAGGGCCGCGCAGAGGATCGCGTACGCGTCCAGGGCGCGCTCCTCGGCATCCGCGTGCCGGCCCATGGCGGCAAGCGTGCGCGCGTGCCCCATTCGGAACATCCCGAAGATCCAATGCTCACTACCCAGAACATCGCGAGCGATTCGTACGGCCTCGTCTCCGAGCGCGTTCGCCTCTTCCAGACGGCCCAGATCCCGCAGCAGGACGCCCATGTTGCTGATGCTGACCAGCGTGTCCGGATGGTCATCACCCAGCACGCGCCGGCGGACCTCCAGTGCTTCGCGCTGGTACGGCTCGGCTTCGGCCAGTTTGCCCTGCGACCGGAGCAGAAAAGCCATGTTGTTGATAGTGCCCAGCGTGCGTGGATGGTCCGCGCCCAGCACGCGGCGGAGGCCATCGAGCGCTTCGCGCGCGTATGCCTCAGCCTCGGTCAGCTTGCCTTGGGCCGCGAGCAGGATGCCCATGTTGTTGATGCTGATCAGCATGTTCGGATCATCAGGACCAAGCACGCGGCGGTAGCCCGCGAGCGCCTCGCTGTAGTACTGTTCGGCTTCGGGCAGCCTGCCCTGTGCCTGCAGCACTTGGCCCATGCTGTTGATGCTGTCCAGCGTGCTCGGGTGGTCCGCGCTCAGCGCGCGACGGCGACCCTCCAGTGCTTCGCGGTAGTACGGCTCGACCTCGGGCAGCTTGCCCTGGTTCAAGAGCAGAGCGCCCATGTTGTGAATGCTGCTTAGCGTGTCCGGGTGGTTAGCGCCCAGCAACTCCCGCCGGATCGCCAGCGCTCGCTGCTGCGGGTCGGTGGCGAGGTCGAGCAAGCCCAAGCCGCGCAGCGTGTCGGCGACCGTCTGCAGCAAGCGGGCCCGGACGAGCGGCTGGCTCGCGAACTGCGTATCGATGGAACTGATCGTGCGCTCGAAAATATTGTTCTTGAGTGTGTTCAGCGCGATGCTCGTGAAGTTGATGGGTGCCAGGGCCGCGGCGAGGGCGTCGCGCTCGGCTTCGGGAGCCGCATCGAGCAGCGACCGACGCAGGTTCGCGCCCATCGCCTCCGGCTGGATCGCGCTCAGCTGCCCGGCCTGGAAGTCGGCGACGAGCTCGAACTCTTCGGCGCGGGCGAGGGCGTCAGTCTCGGCCGCCTCGGCCCGTCGCGCGTTCTCCTCTGCTTCGAGCTTCGCGATCCGTTCCGACTCGGCGGCGGCCATCGCTACCGACGCCTGCTCATCAGCCCGCTTCTTCTCGTCCAGCGCCCACACCAGTCCGTAGCCGGTGCCGACCATACCCAACACGAGCATCGCAGCGATCGTGCCCCCTGCCAGCACCTGGCCTTGATTGCGTTTCACGAACTTACGCAGCCTGTAGCTCGTCGAGGGCGGACTGGCTAGGACCGGCTCATCGCTCAGGTGACGCTGGATATCCGCCGCCAGAGCGTTGGCGGTGTCGTAGCGGCGCGTGCGGTCCTTCTCCAGACACTTCATCACGATCCAGTCGAGATCGCCGCGCAGCAGCGTTCCGAGCCTCTGGACATCGGCCCTGCGCTGCAGGGCGTTCGATGTTGCCGTTACACCGAGCGAGGAGACGCGCGTCGAAGGCTTGTGCGGCTCGACCTCGCGGATCAGCTTCATCATGCCCTCGAAGCCGGCGGAGTTGAGCTCCTCGTGGCTGAAGGGCGTTGTTCCTGTGAGCATCTCATACAGCAGGACGCCCAGCGAGTAGATGTCGGATCTCGTGTCAATGTCCAGCCCCGACATCTCCGCCTGCTCCGGGCTCATGTACGCCGGTGTGCCGATCATCTGGCGGTGCTGGGTGTAGATCGTCTTCTCGGTCAACTCCTGGTTGGTCGCCTTGGCAATGCCGAAGTCGATCACCTTGGGCACCGGTCTCCCGTCGTGCAGGGTGACGAGGACATTGCTCGGCTTGATGTCGCGGTGGATGATGCCCTTCTGGTGCGCGTGCTGGATGGCGTGGCAGACCATCATGAAGAGAGCCAGACGGGCCTTGGTGTCCAGCTTCTCACGGTCGCAGTACTCGATGACCGACACGCCCTTGACCAGTTCCATCGCGAAGAAGGGCCGGCCCGTGTCGGTGGCGCCGGCGTCGAGCACCTTGGCGATGTTGGGGTGCTCCATCATCGCCAGCGCCTGACGCTCGGCCTCGAAGCGGGCGATGACCTGCTTCGTATCCATGCCCAGCTTGATGATCTTCAGCGCCACGCGTCGCTTGACGGGCTCTCGCTGCTCGGCGGCCCAGACGGTTCCGAAGCCACCCTCGCCGAGTGGTTCGAGCAGCTTGTAGCGGCCGATCTGCTGGCCGGGCTGCTCGGACCCGCCGCGCGGCGCGGTCTGCGAGGCCGGCGCAATCCGCGACACGGTCGCGTCGGCGTCGGAGGCTCTGAGGGAGTCGGCCGCCTCTTCCGCCGAAGCCAGCATCGCATCGACCCTACTCCGCAGCGCGAGATCCTTGCCGCAGGCGCCCCTGAGGTATGCGCTGCGCTGATCCGGTGGTAGTGTGCTGGCTTCATCGAAGATTGATTCTGCACCATCTGGCATGCCTGGCTCCTCTGTGCTCTACGTACATCATAACGATGTGAGAGGACGTCTTGAATGCCTCCGATTTGAATATGGTTCAGTGGCGCAAGTGCCTGGCTTCGCGCCCGAAGCGCTCCGCGTTGGCGGTCAGTTCAGTGGGAAGTGCCTTGATCGCGACCTTACGGCCCAAGCGAGTACCCACCACCCGGACTTCACGCAGACGGGCCGCCCCCAAGCCCGGGGTGGTCCATTTGCTCCACAGACGCGAAGAAAGCATCCATATCGAGGAACAGGACCAGCAGTTCGGGTGAGGGCGTCATGCCAGCACAATACTGTACGAATACTGAATACCAAGGGCTCAGGTTCAGTCCACGGGCTTCCCACTGGCCGACACCGCGAGCGCCGCCGTTGACCCGGAGCCGGGCGGGCTTGGCCTTTCTGGAAAATGACACAACCTCGTCCCACCGGCGTTTCTAGCCCGTGAGCGGGGTTTTGTCAGTTATGTCAGATGTCAGACGCGGCTTCCGCAGCAAATCAAGCGGCGGTGCAGAGCCCGTGTGGTGGTCAGCGCTTGGTGGGAGCCGCCTCGTGGAACGCGGGGTCCGCGCCCGTCCGGGCTTCACGCGGAGGTCGAAGTGCTCGCCGAGGGTTCCTCCGATTCGGGTCACGGTGGTCTCCTTGCCGAGGGGCGACAGGCTCTCCCCCCAAGCCCTTCTTTCCGGCGCAGACACTGAATCATAGTGCTGATTTAAGATTTCTGTCGTGGCGAGCGCAGGGGATAGGGTGGGCCGCTTACCGAAGTGGCACCAACATCATCCGAACAGAGATGCCGCGGGCGACGATCCGCTTTGCCCGCCTCGACAAGCAGTGACGATGCTTGACACATCGATTCCTGTTGAACCTGGCGCTAGCGAAAACGCCCCTCGGTCAAGCAGCGCTTGGTTCCCAGCGGCAGATTCTGGGGGATTGTCGAAGCGGATGGCAAACACAGGAAGCCCTAGGCGGATAGCAGTGGTTCCCGCGTCAAACGTGCCTCCATCTAATCCCGACTCTACAATCAGCATCGCGCCGGACAGTCCAATGATTGTCCGATTGCGTTGCATCGCTTGGTACTGCGTCCAGCGGGCCGCTGGCCAGAACTGGGAGACGATCAGGGAGTTCTGAGCTGTCAGGTGGTCTGCTAGTGGAGCCTTTGGTCGAAAGCCGAGAATGCCCTCAGCTAGCACAATCGTCGTGGTGCCACCTGCCGCGACAACACCCTCATGCGCAGCAAGGTCCACTCCGTTGGCATACCCACTGGTCACGTTTACCCTTGCATTCGCCAACGCGCGGCAAGCGGTGCTGGTGAGCGTCAGTCCTCTTTCCGATGCGTCTCGTGCCCCAACGCACGCAACTGAAAGGGAGTTCAGGAGCTCCATCGACCCGGCTGCAAACAGAACCGCGGGAGCATCCTCGCCCAGACGGGTCAGCAGTTGCGCCGGATACTCAGGGTCGGTCGCAGTCAGAAGTGCCACGCCGCGCTCGTCCAGCGCAGCGTTCACGGTTTCGGCGTCCCGGTTCTCTTTAGGAATTTCCGAGCAAATCTCTTCCTTGAGGGCGAATCGCTTCTGTAGCACTGATGGCTGCAAGCGAACAACATCCGCGGGCGTTATGCCGACATCGGCCGCGCGGACAAGCAATCGGTGCAGTGTCTTCGGTCCAAGCCCGGATACCTGCATCAATCGGAGAATGGCCACATTGTCTTCAGGAGTCGTCATCTGAAGCCCCGGTTCTTTACACAGGAAATACCAAGCACACGCCTCGCACCCGAATCTCGCAGCGTCCGAGCCACCTCCCAAAGTGTAACTCCCGAGCCGTAGGTATCGTCAACGAGGATTACGTCGTCGCCCGCGATGCTGAGTGCATCTGCGCGAAAGGCCCCCGAAACATTCGATAGCTTCTCGGCGTGATCGTCGATGTCCTTCATGGGCTTCGTCTCGCGCACCTTGCGGAGCGATCCAGTAGCATCCACCTTCCTGATCAGGGGAGTCAATGTAGCGCACAGGTGACGCGGCAGGTCGTACTGCTTGCTCGGGAGGCATGGTACGGCGGCCAGCAGCCGGGCGCTCGAGTAGAGCGGATGCACGCGAATGAGTTCCGCTAAACGTGCCGCGAGTGTTGCCACCAAGTCGCGCCTTCCGTGGTACTTTGCTTGGTAAACCATCTCGCCGAGCTCAGAGTTGTGCCACTGGGCTGTCGCTTCGTCATGGGCCTTGTACCAGTCAAGAGCGAAGTACGCATCGAGGCTGGTTGAGCAGCAAAGCGCGGATTGCATGGCCGTGAGCAACGGCTCGATACGCTCTCGATCTCGCGCGTGCACTCGTCCTGCGTCGAGCGCCCAGCGGTTCACGTACGGTTTCTCCGTTAGTTCCGTCTGCCCCTGAACAGCCTGAGGGAATGCCAGTTGAAGGGCATCCTTGTGGCAGGGCTGCCCGCGGAGGATCCACAGCCCCGCACCACGAGACTCAAAGCCATCGAGAAATGATGGGAAAGATGATTGATGTGCCCGAAATGGCGTGGTTGAACAAAGCCGATAGTATACAAACGAAGGTAGTATGTGACTATTTTCACATAGTTTATTGTTCAGTATGGCTAGCCGACCCGCGAGCTCCGCGACCCGACCCTGTGCCCGTTCCAATTCGGCAGCAGCCGAATCGACAGTTCGTTTATGCTCAAGATAAAGACGAGTGGCATCAAGGGCTCCTGCCGCGTCGCCTCGTCGCAGCAGTTCATGCTGAGTAAGGCCTATAGGTCGATTATGTCCCGTGGGTCCGGTGACAGACAACATCGCCAACTCTGCGGTTTGCAGTTGCTGAACAGCTTCAGTGTGGTCGTCCTGGGCGCACGATAAGCACAAATTCTGATACTCCACCCACGCCCGCTGAAGCGATGTTGCTGGCGCAGCCAAGCCCCGCGCAACTTCAAAAAGTGAAGCGGACTCCGGGGCGATGTCTGAACGAATTTCTCCCGTCACGATGGCATGACAGAGCGCACCTGCGCCGGAGATCAGACGGCGGCTGTCTGGCGAAAGGCGCTCCAGCGGTACGGCCAGGTCGAACGACCGGTCCCTCCACACCTCAAACATCGTCCGCCATTCCGGCGATGGGCCGGCGCGGGAGCCTGTCGATTGCGTGGGATCGGGCGGGCTCATTCCGATGGCCTCGGGGTCGGTGGGTCGAAGACGGTCATGAGCCCTGCCCGCTTCAGAACGCGAACGACAAGCAAACCCGTAAGGTCATTGACCTGGCGAACCAATTCCATCATCCCCTGGACCATTTCGACCGCTTCGTCCCCGGTTTTGAGGCTGAACTGGCGCTCAAGGTCGGCAAACCATGCGAGGCGGACCCACTGATAGGCGGTCTCGTCATTTGCGCCGTCGCCGGACGACTCAAGTATCGGAGGGTCTGATGGAGCTCCGGTGATTCCTCTGATGAATCGCGACGCGACATCGTCATCCCAGTGTGCCCAGTACTTGTCGCGGGCCCGCATCGCCACCTTGACGTCGCGAGTTGCCGGTTCTGCTGTAATCTGGTCCAGGGTCGCCGCCAGTCCAGCGTCTTCTTCGACCAAGGTACGGGCGATGTATTCGTCGCTGACGGACCTCTTGATGACCTTGATCGCTTCGCCGCACGCCCCGGCGGCGGCAAACAGAAGGTAGTAGCGGTCGGCCTCTGTTGCTGGTGAATCGTCTTTCGGTAGACGTGCGAGAGCGCGCAATGCCGATCGCATTGACTCTGCGGCAGTCATCAATCGCAGCGCGAGCACGAGGGCCGGGCGATTGGCCTCGTTCACCGCTCCATCCAGCCGGATTCGCTTGATCGCCATACGGGCTAATCGTATCGGGCTTGGCCACGCCGTCCCTCGGGCGCACTGCGCGGCCTCAGAACGCGCCCGGATATCTGAAAAAAGTCATTCAATAGTCGCGGCTGTTCTCGCGGGAGTCACATCGGCATGTCCGGCGGGAAGCAACCATGCCGCCGAAGCCGCCAACGGGACTGGCGGCGATGCCCCGGCACCTTACCGCACTTTGGGGTCGCATCAGTTCTGTCAAGTGTCGGCGGAGGTCAGCGGGAGTGGCATTACGAAGCCCCACGACGCTGGCCTCCGGACGGATTTTGTTCTCTCTGGAGCCCGACACAACCTCGTCCCACAGGCGTTCCCGGGCCGTGAACGGGGTTTTGTCGTTTGTCAGATGTCAGACGGGCTGAGCGGCCGGATCTGGTTCCAGAACGCACCGAGGATCTTGAACGCCTCGTCGACGTCCGCGGTCGAGATACCTGCCTCGGTCGCCATGGCCGGGAACTCACTCGCCCACGACCGCGGCGGCGGAGCAAGTTCGCTCGGGATCGAGTGACGCCGGCGATGGGTGAACGTCTCCATCACCGCCCGCCGAACCGCATCGAGATCGAGCGCGCCCCGCTCGATCAGCAGCACCATGTCCACCAGGTCGCGCGAGCGGGTGTTCTCTCGGTCGGTCCACGGGAAGGTGTAGGCGTGGATCTTCTCTGCGAACTGCTGCGCCTTCGGGATCGCGAGCGCGACGGGCGGCGGGATCTCGGCGAAGGCCAGGAGGTCGTCACCGACAAGATGCTCGGGGCCATCGAGGACGGCATCGCCGAACCCGACGTCGAGGTGGAACCGGGCGAATTCGCGGCCCGCCACCTTGGCGACCACACTGAATACGCCGCCGCCTCCGGGCGCGGCGGCCAGTTCGCGCCGGGTCGCCGAGTGTCAGGTCAAGATCGCGTGTGGTCCTAGCCTTCGGGCGGAATCGGAGTTCCATCGCGTACCCGCCCTTGAGCAGCCATGGCTGGTTCGGCTCGTGGAACAGCCTCGCGAGCAGTCGCTCGATCGCGACCTTCAGCCGAAGCCCATGGATCTGCACGCCCCGTTGCTGGGCGATGTTGCGAAGGCGGGTCTCAAGCGCCTGCCGGAACGCCGCTGCGTTGGCGTACGAGCGAGTCATCGATCGCCCACCGATCCGTTCGCACTACGCCGTTTATGATCGTAGCCGAGCAGTTCATCGGCGTCGCGCTGCCGGATCAGGCCGCGTTGCACCGCGGCGCCTACGGCGTTCTCGAACTGCTCGGTCGGCAGTGTGCCCGTCGCCGCAAGGTCCCGCAGTGTCCGGAGTGGCGCTGTTACCGGGAGCGCATCGAACGACTGCGTCTCGTTCCGATCGAGCCTCCCCTTGTGCAGCACGCAGCCCTGAGGCGGCTGCTTGCGGAAGCCGTGCGGGACCGTCAGGTGGATCGTTGTCGGAATGAACTCCGCCAGATCGTGCAGCACGAGCGCGGCCTGATGCGAGACGACCGCCCGCGGCTGATCGTCACGGCCCCGGCTCCAGAGCCAGAGCCGGATGAGGTCGTCCTGCTCCGAGAGCGGCAGCGTGGGGATCCGATAGAGCCCACGCCCAGCCCGCTCAAAGTTGCCGGCAGAGAGGTGGTAGGTCAGATGCGGCGCGTCGTACCCGGCGTCCTCGGCCTGTCGCGCTGTGAAATAGCCCCCCTGCGAGGCCGCGACCTCGGTCAGGCTACGGAGAGCAGATTTTTGGTCCCGATAACCCATGCGCACACCTTCAAATCTTTTGAAGGTTTATGCAGTCGCGGAGGTCCCGTCAAGCGGGCCATCAGCCCCCAACCCCTCCACCATCGCCAGGATCATCCCCCGTCGCACTGCCTCCGGCAGCCCCCGCCGGACGTCCTGCTCGCGGACCAGGGCGAACGAGTGGCGTCGTCGGTCGCTCCATTAGTGGACTCGCCGTTTCGGTTCCCGCTCGGTGCGCGGCGTGCGGGTATCATTTTTTGTGTTACCTGACGGTCGAGTTTTAGGGCCGGTTGCGGTTCGTGATGATTTTGCGCCAACTGACATAAGTATTATTAGAAATAATAATTAAATACATATTTGCATAGCGGGTCACGCCTGCTGAGGCCTGAAACTTGGGCTGTGTTGACCATGTGGCCATGCGTAAACGGTACGCCAACGGGAGCGGCACGCTCGGCGAGTGTATGTGTACTGCAGAACTGCCAAGCGTCCCCTACGAGGACCCGGGTGTCCGTGGAGGAGCTTGCGGGCCCACTCGAACTCCTGGCGGCTTCGCAGAGTCGGAGCGAGGCACGGGTGCCCAACACGAACGCCGCAGCGAAGCACCGGATGAAGAAGTACACTCTGCATACTCCATAAAATACGGGGAGCATCATGCAGCGAAGCAGTCAGCAGCCTCTTGGAAACATCAGCCGTCGGCATTTTCTGGGCGGCCTGCTTGGAGCCGGTGCGGCGAGCACGCTGCCGCCGGGGCTCGCGGCTCGCTCGCTGGCAGGCCTCAGATCTGACGACACGGTGACGGTCTCCATCCTGCACACCACCGATCTGCACGGACGGATTCTGGGGAACACGGTGCGAGGGTTCGGAGACAATGTCGGCGGGATGGCGCGATGTGCGACCCAGATCCGGCGCTGGCGGCGCGAAAACCCGAACACGCTGCTGTTCGACATCGGGGACCTCTTACAAGGCACGGATGTCGGCTGGCGAACAGGCGGACGGATCATGACCGACTGTCTGAATGCGCTGAACTACGACGCGTGGTCGATCGGTAATCATGAGTTCGACTGGGGTCTTGAGCCCCTGCACGATGCGCTCATCCACAGCCACGCTCCTGTGATCGGGACAAACATCCTGCTTGAAGGCAGGCGTCCTGAAGACTTTGACCAGGGGGGCCACCCGCTCTCGAACATCCGTCCGTGGAAAGTGTTCACGGTGGGCGGCATGCGTATCGGGGTGCTCGGGTTCAGCACGCCCGGGATGCCCTACTGGTTCCCGCCGTCTTTCCACGAGGGCATGAGCTTCGAGGACTGCGCGGACCCAGCCAAGCGGGGAGAAGCCGCGCTGCGTGCGATGGGGATCGACGCGCTGGTGCTGCTGGGGCACATGGGGCTGAGGCCGGACGGCGATAATCAGTCGAACCAGGTTCGATCGGTGATGCAGGCTTGCCCGAGTGCGGCGGCATACATCGGCGCGCACAGCCACCGCCTGCACGACGCCGACAAGGTCGGCGATGTGATCTACACCCAAGCCAATTTCTGGGGCTCGCACCTCGGCCGGCTCAATCTGGTCTTTGATCGCCACAGCCGCAAGCTCATCGCGCGTGAAACCGAGATGGCGTTCATGTCTCCCGAAACCGCGCCGGACCCGATCATCATGGATCTCTGCCGTGATCGTCTAGACGAATCCGAGCGTGCCCTTGCGCAACCCGTCGGGCGCCTCGCAAGCACGCTGAGCGTCGAGAGCGAGCCCGGCCGACCGAGCCAAGTCGAGCGATTGATCGCCGCCGCGATCATGGCGGGCATGCGCCAACGCCAGACGCGTGTCGACGGCGTGATCCACGGCCAGTTCATGCGGCAAGACTTCCGCGCCGGCACAAAAACAGTCGCGGACATGTGGCCGGTCATTCCCTTTGAGAACTTCACCATGACAGCGGATCTCACGCCCGGGCAGATCCGCCTGATCATGGAAGAGTGCTACAACAGCTCGCCTCGGAACCTGATGGGCATGCACGCAGAGGTGAGCAAGGATAGCGAGCGGTGGACCGTTGATCGGATTCTGGACCGCGACGACGCACCAGCGGATCCGACACGGCGCTACCGGATCGCGCTCAACACTTGGGACGCCCAATCCGGCGGCGGCCGACTGATGCGTCTCCGCCAGATCCTGAGCGAGCCGGAAAGCAATCGCACGGTTCACGCCGTGCAGACGCGGCAGTCCCTGATCGAGTACTTCATGGAACAGCAGATCATTGACAGCACGCACCTTGCAAGCACCCATTATCGCCGCATCCTCCCTGGGCTAATCGCTTAAAAGAAAGATTCGGAACTGGGCTCAGGAAGCCGGATCGTTTCAAGATGCCTCCCCAAGGGCGAGTTGAGCGCGAACCCGTCCTGCGATCGCGGCCTGAAGAAGCACGCGACGCATATCGCGGCGCGGGTGCTCCACGACGCGGTAGCGGCAAAGCACTGCGTGAACGAAACGCCCGCATGCTTGAACGCGAGCACGATGCGCGGCTCGCTGCACACAACCATTTCTTAATGACCCGCCCCTCCACTTGGTCCGCGTCGCTGGAGATTTACAGATGCCGATTCCACCAAAGACCAGGCCCCGCGGGAACCTTTGCAGGTGTGCCGCGGGGCCCGAGAGGGATGGGTCTACGTTGTATTACGCGATTAGCGTCGGCGGCGACGCACGGCCGCCGCGAGGCCGAGCGCGAGCACGCTGGCGGTGCCCGGCGCGGGGATGACGATCACGAACGCCTGCGTGCCGAGCCCGGCGCCGATGTTCTGGTTGGTCGCAAAACCGGTGATGACGTTACCGTCGGCCGAGACACCCGTAGCTCGCTCGAGCCACCAATCACCCAGATCGATGCCCGCGTCACGGACGACGTCCTCGAGCGAGCGCATGCCGTTCTCCGCATCCCAGATGAACGCCTCAAAGAACCGGCCCTCGTTGGTCGAGGAGCCGACCACGACGCGCCCATCGGCGGACATGGCGAACGCCTCTGCCTGGCGAACAATGCTGGCGCCGGTGTCCACGAACCCAAGGATGCCGAGAGATTGCGTGCCCCCGTCCGCGGTCCAGTGGTAGGGGGTGGAGTAGCTGTTGATCCCGTCGTTGAAAGTGCCGCTGCCGGCCGCGGCGGTGCCGTCGTCGGCGAGCCCGTAGATGCTTGAGACGGTCATGCCGGGACCGTTGGGGATGATAGTGACGTGGGTGTTGGTTTCGCGGCTGTAGATGCTGGGACGGAGCCCGCCCAGGCTGCCGCCACTCGAGTTGACGCCCATCAGGCGTGCATCGCCGGAGATCACGCGTGACTCGGAGAACGCCCCACCGGGGATGGGGTCGACCTGCTCGAACCCGCCGGTCTGCGTCCAGGCGTACGCCCGAGAGCCGTCCGGGGCGAAGCCCGAGCCCACAACGACACTGCCGTCCGCGCTGACGCTCCAGGCGCTGCTCTGGTTGGCGACACCGCCCGCAAAGTCGCCGATTCCGACCATGCCCGATGCGCTCGTCCAACGGTAGGACTCGAATGGCGCGGTGCCTGACCATGCTCGGCCGACCACGACCGAGCCGTCGGCGTTGACGGCGGCTGCGGAACTCCGATTCTGCCCGCCGGGGAGCTGCCCGAGCCCCGTGATCGCGCTCGGGCCAGAGCCCGCCCACGTGTCCCAAAGGATCGCTTCTTCCGGAAGGCTGCTGGGCCCGCGACTGCTGCCGACAACGTAACGCCCGTCACGGGAGATCCCGACTCCGTTGGTCGAGACACCGTTCCCCGCGAGGTGCCCGCTGAACTGGATGCTGACATTGTTAGCACCGGCTTCGGGAAGGGCGAAGCCCACCGAGGCGATGGCGGCTCCCGCGATGACAGCGAAGCGCGCGGTGGTGACGGAACTGATTCGTGCGGTCATGTCTCTGGTCTCCGTGTGTTCTCGGCGTCGTGTCTCTCTCGGGCCTGCGGTCGACGCCATTGGCCGCTGGCGTACTTTGGTCTGTGCGATGGGGAATTGCTGTCCTGCCTGACCCAAGCACGCGAGATCCCGTGAGGTCGTGCCTGTTCACGCCTCCCCGGCTGCGATAGAGGAGAGGTCTTTGCCCCACGGCTCATGCTGCTTTGAGGAGACTACAGACTCGCGAAAAAGACGTCAAGGATTATTCTCAGAACAATCACAGAATTGTGAAGGCATCGGCGGCTCGCCGGGTACACTGCATCTGGAGAAGCTCAGACGCTTTCGACGGGGCTTTCCACGGGTCGAACGCCTCTTCGGTCGAAGCTGGTCGATCCGTCCGCCTCGCGGAGCTGTCTAGGCATATGGAGCGATAAACAGAGATTTATTCGGGCGGCCATTGCCCGGCGAGACGGAGTGTGTCAGCGATGCCCAACCTCAGAAAGGCCATGCCCGATCGGACGGAGCCGCCGATCGAGGTGCAGATCGGTGAGGTCGGGCGACAGCTCGCGGAAAGCTTCCAGCGTCTCTTGGACGGCACCGAGAGCCGCCCGAGCGCGCCCAAGGACGTTGCCCGGACCTACGGCATGAACGCGGTCTTCGCGCAGCGTCTGGCGGCGGCCCTGAAGCGGACCGACCCCTTGGCGACGCTGCAGCACATTCCGGGCCCCGAACCGTTGCGCCGCTTGATCGAGGCCGCGAGGAAAAAGGGCGTGCCGGAGCCGCTGCTCGAGCAGGCGACGGCCGCGAACGACGCGTTCCAGCACATCATCCGACACGTCGCCGGCGATCGGAGCGGGCTCGACGCGATCATCGCCGCGTGGCTCCCCGAGGCGCGGGCGAGGATTGACAACGATGCGAAGCAGTCGGCCTACCGCGGGATGCGACAGCTCAAGGGCATCGCCGCGAACACGGTGTTCTTCACCTGCTTCATCCATCCCGGCGGGCCTGGCCAGCCCCGGCACGATCAGCTCATCCTCCGCGGGCACATGGGGCTGCGCTGCGTCCGACCGGGAGCACCGCTCACGCTCTCGATCCGCACGGGCTCAACGCGTCCAACACCTGTCGAATCGATCGAAGGTGTGTCCGTTCGCGAGAACCCGCGGAGCATCCTGATCGACGAGTTCTGCTGCGGGCTCCCGCTTGAGCTCTCGTGCCACGAGATCGGGGACGCGGCCGTCTACACCTTTGACTGGGGCGACGCCGTGGGGATCTCCTCGGCCCGCGACATCGTGCTCGGCGAGCTCACCCGCGCCTTCTTCCGCCCGAGTTGCCCGCCGGACAGCCCGCGTCCGCGCAGCGGCGTGACCCATGGGATCAGCGTGCCCACCGCGCTGTACTTTTTTGACATGATCCTGCACAAAGACGTGTTCCCGGGACGCGATCCGAAGATGCGCGTTCTGGAACTTGGCGAGAGCGGCGCGGCCGACCCGAACGACGAGAGCCGCGAGTTTGAAGGGCTTGATGTCGCCGACAAAGTCGATGCCATGGGCCTCGGCTTCCAGCGTCTACGGACGCAGGACATCCCCAACTACGTTGATCTGCTTGAGCACGTCTGCGGCAAGATGAGGTGGAACCCCGCCGAGATGCGGTGCTACCGCACGCGGATCGAGTACCCGATCTTCGGCTCTCAGGTACGCATGGCGTTCGACTTGCCCCTTGAGACGAGTTGACCCGCTCGCTATCCGATTTGTGGCGCATCAAGGACCTGAACCTCGACGCGGGCTCCATCCGCGTCGGCCACGCCAGCCTCGCCACGACCATCCGCTACCTCGACCACCTCTGCCCGGCTGCCGTCGTCCGGGCCATCACGCAAGGGAATGGGAGGCGTAAGACGGGGCAACGCGAACGCGTCGACGGCTATCCTCGATCGTTTATGCTGTAGGTGCACGGGCTCGCCGTCCAGCAGCCTGTCGTGGGCGTGCGGGTTGCTTCTGGCAGGCCCGCTCGCCGCGTGCGGCGCAGACGACATCTGATTGAAGACTGATTCATTTGGATTTTGAAAGGGGTCGTCTCTTTTCACAATTTTCTTAAACATTTGAAACCCTACTCCCCCGGCCAGCGATCACGCTCAGCGGCATCAGTGCAAAACCACCAATTTTCACGTAATGGAGACGAAGCATGGTCGTGGCGAATATTTCGGACACCTCGATCGCCCTGAATGCTGGGCTCTCGATCGAGGGGATCACCATGTATCTCTTCTGGGTCGGCACGGTCGCGATGGGGGCGGGAGCGATCTTTTTCTGGCTCATGGCCGGGTCTGTCCCCAAGGTCTATCGGTCGGTGCTCGTGGTCTCAGGCGTGATCTGCGCGGTCGCGTGTTTCCACTATTTCCGCATGTCCAGTCTTTACATCGAGCAGGTTGCCCAGCTCTTTGCGCCCGATGGCACGCGCATCGCTGGTGCCGAGATCGGCCAGTTCCCGACCGCCTATCGCTACATTGACTGGATCATCACCGTGCCGCTGCTGGTGCTGAAGTTTCCTTTGCTGCTCAACCTCGGGCGATCTGGCGCGACCCTGTTCCGAACCCTCGTCGCGGCATCCATGGCGATGCTCATCCTCGCGTGGGTGGCCGAGGAATCAACCGTTGGCGGCGGTACGTGGTGGATCACCTACCTGCTCTCGTGCGCGGCCTGGCTGTACATCGTCTATGTCCTCTTTGTCCAGGTCTCGGGCCAGATTGCCAGCAAGCCGGAGCCCATCGCCCGCTCGCTCAAGACCATGCGCCTGTTCATCCTCGTCGGGTGGACGATCTACCCCGTGGGCTTCCTCATGGCGCTCGCCGGCAACGATGGGGAGTCTGTCCGCGAGATCTGCTACAACATCGCGGACGTCATCAACAAGGTCTTCTTCGGGCTCGTCGCGTACGCGGGCGTCAAGGCGGTGAGCGAAACGCCCGACGCGATCTCCAAGGCGGCCAACTGATCCGGCTCCCAATTTTTGAAGACCGGAACGATTGGTGTCTTCCCACCAGACCATCTCGGATCATCAAACATTCTTTGACGGGGGCGCACGGGAAGTGCGCTCTCATTTTTTCGGGATGGACACTCTTGGGCCGCACGCGTGGATGGCGCTCGCCTTTGCACTCCTCGCCAGCTTCATGTTCCGACCCGCGCCGGAGTCCGGCGGGTGGCTCTGGGCCGTCGCGTTGTTCGTGATCGGCATGCCGCACGGGGGGTATGACCTCGAGGCGATCCGGCGCACAACCGGAACGCGGGCCTGGGGCGCTGTCGTGCGCCCGTTCGCCGCCTATACGCTGGTCATGCTGGCGTGTCTCGGCGCGATGGTCGCGGTGCCAACCATCGCTCTGCTGGCGTTCCTATGTCTGACCATGCACCATTTTGGTCACTCGGACAGCGTCTGGACGCGATACGAGGCTCGGCCACGCTTGTTGGACAGGGTGCCGGCATGGGGGCATGGTGCCGTCGTGATTGCTTCACCATTCTACTTTCAACCGGCTGCGGCCTGGATGCCGTTCGAAACGATCGCTCGAGTGTTCAGGTCACAGCACACGCTGTCGCTCCCGAGCCTGCAGCTCGCGGCAGGCGTGCTGCTGACCCTCGCAGCCGCCCTCCTCTGCCTGGGCATCGTCCGACTGATTGTCGCGCATCGTCATCGCGACGCCGTTCGGCAAATCGCGATCGTCGCGCTGATGCTCGCCCTGGCCGCGTACGCCCCGCCCCTCGTCGCGGTGGGTGCGTACTTCCTCGTCGTGCACGCGCTGGGTCATTGCCTGACCGCGTCCTTGCCACCTCGTGGCAGAACAAGCTCTGCGACCGTCGCGGGCGCCTGGCGCGTGCACGCTCGTTCACTGCCGCTCCTGCTGCCGTCGATTCTGATTGTGCTTGCCATGAGCGGGCTGTTTATGGCCAAGCCGGTCCTGGTGGATCGCATCGGCTTGGCATTCTTGCTTTTCTGCGTCTTCGCAACGCTCCCCCACCACATGCTTTGGGCTGGTTCTACTTTTTTCGGAACGCTGCGCGTGCCACACGCCTCGATAGACCAATCGTAAGGAAGAATTTCCGAGCCCGGGACCGATCGCGATGATACTCACTTTCCTAATCGCGAATCGGGCCGGCCAGAACCTTCGACGGGCTCGGGGTTCACGACCGGCAGGTTCAGAATCACGGGCGAACCCGCCGATCCGCCGGCGTAAACGTGACGCACGGACCTTTCCCCCACGTTCAGTTCATAGTGCATGTGAGTTCAGGGACTCGGCTACCCGCTGCAGAGCCGCCCGGATCGGAGGGCGGGCCTGCAACGATCGTCTCCTGGGTGGGCGGTCGATAGCCCAGCGTCGAGACAGCTGGACCGTGTTGTAATGCTCGAGCCACCTCTCGATCAGTACCCGCGCCTCCAGCAGCGTCTCAAAGCATTCGCGGTTCAGTAGTTCATCACGGAGCCTGCCGCTGAAGCTCTCGACATAGCCATTCTCCCAGGGCTGCCAGGCTTAATGAACAGCGTTTTCACGCCGACCGGCCCCTCTCGGCGGGTGCCGTTCCGATGCGATGCACAAAATCTCAAACACGCGCTTGACAGAGCGATGCCAGCAGTGCACACTCAAACGGTTGTTTCAGAACAGTCGTTTGAGAGACTGCCGTGTCCGATTTTTCATCAAGCATCTCGACGGACGATACCCGCGACCGCCTGCTGCACGCGGCGGGTGAGGAGTTCGCGCGGGTCGGCTTCGCCTCGGCGAGCGTGCGGGCGATCTGCGACGCCGCCGGGGCCAATGTGTCCGCGGTCAAGTACCACTACGGATCGAAGGAATCGCTCTACCTCGCGGTCTGGTCGGTTGCGGCCGAGCAGATGGTCATCGCCGAGCCGATGCCCACGGTCGAAGACTTCGAGGACCCGAAGGACGCGCTCCGTGCGTACGTCGCGTGGTTCATGCGGCTCGTGCTCACCGAGAGCAAGACCCACCCTTGGGCGGGGCGGCTGCTCGCGCACGAGACCGTCTCGCCGACACCAGGGGCTCTGGATGTGTTCGTGAAGCACTGCGCCGGGCCGGTGACCAAGGAGATCTCGCGGATTGTCAAAGCGATCGTGGGCAAGCCCATGCCCGCCAAGACCCACGACGACCTGGTCTTCGCCGTGGTCGCCCTGTGCGTCAACCCCAAGCACTCCTGCGAGATCCTGACCAAGCTCGGGCACCCGCCGCCGCAGAGCAAGGCCGCGATCAACCGCATGGCGAGCGTCATGGCCGAGTTTGCCATCAGCGGGCTCTCGGGCTTCGCCGGCAAAGGGGACGAGCGATGATCACCACGGCGCTGCGGATGCTGATCGGGGACAAGACCAAGCTGCTCGGGCTGATCTTCGGCGTCGCGTTCAGCACGCTCTTGATCTGCCAGCAGGTCTCGATCTTTGCCGGGCTGCTCGGGCGGGCGTCGAGCGTCATCAACGACGTCCGCTCGGCGGACATCTGGGTCATGGACCCCAGTGTCCGCACGATCGACGCCTCGTACCCGATGCGGGACACCGAGCTCTCCCGCGTGCGGGGTGTGGAGGGGGTCGCCTGGGCGGTGCCGCTGTTCAAGTCCCAAGTGCAGGTCCGGACGCGCGAGGGTCGGCTGGAGAACGCGGTGATCCTCGGCGTGGACGACGCGTCGCTCATCGGTGTTCCGAACGAGTTCCTGCTCGGACGCGTCGAAGACCTCGCGCTGCCCGACGCGATCGCGATCAACCCCGCGGGGTTCCGGCTGCTGTTCCCGGGCGCCGAGCTGGATGTCGGACGCGAGCTGGAGCTGAACGACCGTCGAGCACGCATCGTCGCGATCCTCGACGCGGCCCCCGCGTTCGCCGCGAACCTGACGATCTACACCCGCTACAGCCTCGCCACCACCTACACCAATCCGGGGCGCAACGTCATGAGCTTCATCATCGCCAGGTCGGGCGACGGGCTTTCGCCCGAGGTGGTCGCGCAGAACATCACGGACCGAACCGGGCTCAAGGCGGTGTCGTCGTCCGCGTTCCGCAACGAATCGATCATGTACATCATCGAGAACACGGGCATCCCCGTCAGCTTCGGCACCGTGGTCGTGCTCGGGGCGATCATCGGCGTCGCCATCGTGGGCCTGACCTTCAACCAGTTCATCATGGAGAACCTGAAGCAGTACGCGGCGCTGAAGGCGATCGGCCTGAAAAACCGCCGCCTGCTCGCCATGACGCTCTGGCAGGCCGGGTTCGTGTGCGTGATCGGCTACGGGCTCGGGCTCGGCGCGGCGGTGATGTTCTTCCGGAGCACCGCGGACGTCGATGCGTTACGCGGCTTCTACCTGCTCCCCGAGGTGGCGGGTGGCGTCGCGGTGCTCGCGGCGGTCATCGTGCTGCTCTCCACGCTGGTCAGCATGCGTCGCGTCCTCACCGTCGACCCCGCGACCGTCTTTCGAGGCTAAACCGTGTCCAGCACCACCATCCAGCACAGCCAGAAACATGCTCCTCCGTCAGGATCGGACGCGGCGGTCGTATGCCGCTCGATCGAGAAGTCCTTCGGCGAAGGTCAAGCCCGCGTTCGTGTGCTGCGCGGGACGGACTTCGACGCC
Source organism: Phycisphaerales bacterium (assembly GCA_007693785.1). Lineage (GTDB taxonomy): Bacteria > Planctomycetota > Phycisphaerae > Phycisphaerales > UBA1924 > RECY01. The sequence continues at coordinate 33,442 of RECY01000023.1, forward strand.
AAGGCCGGCGAGATGACATTCCTCGTGGGCCCGTCGGGGTGCGGCAAGACCACTTTGATCTCGATCATCGGGGCGATCCTATCGTGCGACGACGGCGATATCCGTGTGCTGGGCGATGACCTCCGCCGGATGCGCAACGGGCGTCTGGCCGAGTTCAGGCTCGACAACTTCGGCTTCATCTTCCAGCAGTTCAACCTGCTCCCGGCGCTGAACGCGGCCGAAAACGCCGCCATCCCGCTCGTCGCACGCGGCTACTCCACACGGAAGGCCGAGCGCGTCGCGAGCGAGATGCTCGACAAGCTGGGGCTTGGTGAGCACACACGCAAGATCCCGGCGCAGCTCTCCGGCGGCCAGCAGCAGCGTGTGGCGATCGCGCGGGCGCTCGTGCACAGCCCCAGGATCGTCATCTGCGACGAGCCGACCGCTTCACTGGACGCGGCTTCCGGACAGCGCGTGATGGAACTGCTTCGCGATGCCGCGATGGACCACGAGCGCGCGGTGATCGTCGTCACCCACGACGACCGGATCTTCCGCTTCGCCGATCGCATTGCGCACATGGCCGACGGCACCATATCAACGGTCGAACAGGGCAAAGCCGAACACAGCAAGACTGCGGTTGCACCCGAGGACACAACACCATGAGCAAGCGTTCCAAAGTACTGACCTGGGGACTGCCGGCCGTCGGGCTGACCACCTTGGTGCTCGGCTCGTTCGCGGTCATCGTCGACCGCCCCGTGCGAGCGGCCGAGCAGCCGCCGCGACAACCCACGACCGCACCGACCGAGGCGTTTGTAATGGATTCCCGTGCGTTCATCGGGGCGATCGGTGTCGTCGAGCCTCCCGATGAAGCGATCCAGATCGCGGCGCACGTGCCTGGTGTGGTGGAAGCGCTCTTGGTCGGTCTTGGAGACCGCGTCGAAGCGGGACAGCCCCTGCTGCGGATCGACACGCGGCGCGCCACCCGTGAAGTCGAACGGCGTCGGGCCGCACTTCGACTGGCGGAAGCGGAACTTGATGCGCTCCGGGCCCAGATCGCCCCGGCTCACGCGAGGGTCGAGTCCGCGAAGGCGGCCGTTGCCGCTGCAGAAGCCGCGCTCACCACCGCCCGCGCCGAAGTTGACGACCGGCGGAATCGGCTCCGGATCGCCGAATCCGTCGATGATCCGAGGGCCATCGCCTCGGAAGAGATCGATGCCAGACGGTTCGCGGTCCAGCGTGCGGCAGGGTCCGCCGCCGAGGCCCAGTCCAAGATCGCGCAAGCCGTCGGCAGCCTGGCGGAAGCCGAGGCCGAGCTGTCGCTGCTCCGGGATGGCGACCAGGACGGTCCCGACATTCGCGCGGCCACCGCGCGTGTGACTCAGGCCGCATCGGAGCTCGACGCGGGCGAGACCGACCTCGAACTCGCAACGGTGCGTTCACCGATCGACGCGGTTGTCATCCAGCGCAATATCCGAGTCGGCGAGTTCGCCGAGGCTCGCAGCAACGGCACAGGCTTGCTGACCCTCTCGCCCGACGGCCCGAAGCACATCCGTGTGCAGATCGATGAGGTCGATATCCCAAGGTTCCATCCCGATGCGAAAGCCATCGGCTCGCCACGCGGGAACCCGGGCCTGCGCATCCCGCTCACACTGGCGTATGTGGAGCCGCTGGTCGTCGCCAAGACCAACCTATCCGGGCGGACGAGCGAGCTGATCGACACCCGGGTGCTCCGCGTGGTGTACGCGGTCCCCGCCGAAAGCCAGGGCATCGTGTTCGGGCAGCAGATCGATGTCTACATCGAGGCCGCGCCGATGGGGGAGGGGTCATGATGCGTGCGCACCGGCGGCAAGTCCAGCTCGCATCCGCTTGGCTCCTCGGCGCTGTGCTCATCGGCTGCACGGTCGGCCCGGACTACGCGCCACCGGACCTGAGCTTTCGCTTCGGCGAGGGCTGGTCAGAGGCGAATGCTGAACAACAGCACGCGAGCCGCAGCGATCTCTCGCGATGGTGGCGGTCCTTCGGCGATGACGAGCTCGTGGTGCTGATCGAGCGTTCGCTGAGCGGCAACCTTGATCTCCTCGAAGCGCAAGAGCGGATCATCGCGGCCCGAGCCCGCCGAGGCGTGGTCCACGCGGACCGATTGCCGACGCTCGACGCCGAAGCCGCGTATTCCCGGACCGAGCGGGGCAGCGATGCCCCGATGCAGATGGGGCCGGTCCGTGAGCGCTCGTTCGACACGTTCTCCGGTGGTGTGGTCGCGGGGTGGGAGGCCGATCTTTGGGGCCGGGTCTCACGCCTGGTCGAGGCCGCGGACGCCGAGACCGACCTGAGCGTCGAAGACTACCGAGCGGTCAGGGTCATGATCGCGGCCGAGGTGGCTCGGGAGGTCTTGAGCATCCGTGCGATCGATGACCGTCTCGCCGTGCTCGCGCGAGCCATCGAAGTCGACCGTGAGTTCATCGAGATCACGCGGGCTCGCACCCGAGCGGGCCTCGTCAGCGAGCTCGACCTGCTCAGGGCCGAGCGAACAGCCTCCGTCAATCGCGCCGCTCGCGAGCCGCTGCGTGGCGAACGCCGGGCCGCCGAGCACCGCATCGCCGTGCTCGTGGGTGAACGCCCCGGTTCGATCTCGGTCGCTCAGCACCGGCAGGCCGTCGCGCCACCGATCCCGGACCTTGGGTTACCCGCCGAACTGCTCGTCCGACGTCCCGACATCCGCAGCGCCGAGCGTGCCTACGCCGCGGCGGTGGCGAGAATTGGAGCGGCTCAAGCCGACCGCTACCCCCGGGTCGTCTTCGGCGGATCGTTCGTGCTCGGCGGTTCGGATATCGGCGACCTTGTGGACCCGGATACGCGTGTGCTCTCGTTCGGACCGAGGGTGACCGTTCCAATATTCGAGGGCGGCCGCATCCGCTCAAACATCACCCGTGCCGAGTCGGATGCCCGCTCGGCCCATCTGCGACTGGAGCGGCGGGCACTGAACGCGGTGCGTGAAGTCGAAACCTCGCTTGTTCGTCTCGGTCGCGCCCGGGACCGAGTCACCGAGCTCGAATCCGCGTTCGATTCCGCCCGCGACGCGGAGCAACTCGCAACTTCGCTGTACAGCGCCGGGAATATCGACTTCATCAACGTCCTCGAAGCACGGACCGAACGCCTGGCGATCGAAGAACTGCTCGCGACCGCCCGGCTTGACGTGCTCAACGAGTCCGTCAGCATCTCCGTTGCGCTTGGCGGAGGGTGGCTTCTTGATGAAGGACCCCTGGGTTCTGATGGCCTTCTTACACAGAGGTAGTCGTCGAAGCGTTTGCGATGCCATGTCTCGCGCGCGCCACGTGCGCTGCGTGAGGGCCCGGACGACAGCCGCCGGGCAGAGGCGCTGGAGGTAACGGATGGTAGTGGCGAGGCTGGCGTGGCCGAGCTGGCGCTGGATGACGGCGACGTCGACGCCCTCGGCGCGGAGCTCGGCGGCGTGGGCGTGGCGGAAGCCGTAGGCGTGGACGCAGCGGTCTAGCTCGGCGCGGTGGCTGACGCCGAATGAGATGTACCCCTTCCAGATCGCTCTCACAACGGACTCCTACCGTCTCAGCCGTCGGTCAGTCGCCAAGGCCCAAAGCGTCCACACCGTGAGAACACCGTGAGCCCGGCGAGAATTCTCAAGATCTTCTGGCCGAGCCTACCGCCCCGTCCGCGCGGGCCGGTGCCACGAGCGAGTGCCTGGCGGACATCACGCCGGGGAAGTAAAACGGCAAACGGGGTCACCAGCGTAACGGCTGTTCCTATAAAATTGTATTCAAATTGAATTTTGTATTTTTTGACTTTACCTAGATTTACAAAATGTGCACGCCGAGTCCCGGCAGGCCGCCAAATAATATACGGGATACACGATCATGAAAATGATTTCATATACAAGCTCCCGCACGAATCACTCTCGCAATTTTACAGCCAGTCGCGACAAAATCTACAACTAGGGGTCTCGCTCGCTGACACAAAAGCACGACCGTTTTGCTCGGGAGCGATGGCCTGTGCCGAGGCACGGTCGTCTATAGCCAGTCGCCCAAACCTCTCGCCCGCGCTCGCTCGCTCGCGGCGAGCCCACGTCTTCTCCCTCGATATCAATCGGAAAACAATAAAAGTTCTTCGGGCAGCTCCAGGATCAGACGCGTTAGCAGACGAACCGCGTGTTCTGCGTCCTGAAGATCCGCAACCTCGACTTGTGTGTGCATATTGCGAATAAGGATCCCGATCGCTGCCGACGCGGATCCGCCCCCGGCCACCTGAAGCTGCTTCGAGTCGTTCGAATCCGGCTCCGGGTTCGGCTCGCTCTGATCGTTAATCTCGTGGTTTTTTGCCGTAAACGATTCCTGCACCGCCGCGACGATCCCCATTCAAGCCTGTCGCGGCGGCCCCAAAACCGTCCCCACGAGTTGGGCGCACCGGGGATAGCCCGAGCCATCGGACCACGCCGCCCGTCGCGGCCTCGGGCGCTTAGGGCCACTCAAGCGAAGCCTCGTGATCGACCCGCAGACCGTTTCATTGCAACCCCATCAAACCAGTTGCCGTGCGCTGCGCACGACGCTGCGCATCGTTTTGAAACGCTCGAAACGCTCGGAAGAACGAGCCCCGTCCGGAGGATTCGATTCTCCCTCGGCTCCCATCTTGCTCGGAGTTCCAGCGTGTCGCGAAGTGGTGATGGCCGCTGTTGCAGAGCCGGTCGGTACAGGCCCGCTCTTTCCCCAGAGAAAGCCTATAAACCTGTCGCAACAACGGAACGAGTCTTGATGACTGAGAATAAATTTGAGGCAGCAAGCGATGAAACTCGCCAATGATGGCGTTTCATGTTTTACGGCAGGGCAGATTCTGTGCGAGCTTGGCGGCCCGAAGGGACGGGCGTCTCGTCCGGGCTCTTTTCATCCCCGACGCGGGTGGGCGTCGCAGAAAGGATGGCCCGGATCAGGCGATCGTCCGCAGCCGGGCGTTTGCCTTCCATCAACTCGCTGTGCTTTGTGCGGGGTTCGATGGGCAACGATTCGCGTCGCACTCGAGGATCGCTTCGGGGATGGCTCATGGGTGTTCCCAACTTGGCGTGTCGCGGAGTCCAACTTATGCCCCCGATGGTGTGCCTCCATAGCGTCTCAGCCCATCATCACGCCCACGAGATGACGCACCATCGGGTCAAACCCTGAGAGCCAGCATCGCAATGCACGCAGTGAGCCGAAAGCCGTGGTTGCCGCGCGAAGTTCCGCTATAGTCGAATTGGGGTAATTGCGATTCGCACAATAGATCTGAATGTCTTCGCCTATGGAACACTCGAATCCAAACACGACCGGCGTGACGGACTGGTCAATCCTGCACGACGCGCTCTCGGTCCTTGACCTCGCGGCCGCGGTGGTAACGGAGAACGACGAAGTCTTGGTCTGCAACAGCGCGTGGGCGAAACTCGGCGAGGAGCCGATCGTCACCGCCCCGCCCCGCGCACCCGCCGCAGGCGATCATGAAGTGACGAGTGCGGCGGAGTCTCGCATCCAAACGGGCGATGAGAATGAGGATGACGGTGCGCCCGAGGTGCCGCTGCCCCCCCGACGGATGACCACCCTGTCCTCCGCGACCGAAGTGGCGCATCACTACGGGTACGACCTGGAGCGGCGCACGCTGCAATCCAGCGGGTGGGGCAAGGTGCTGTCGATGGTGATCATGCGTGCACCAACTTCCCAGCTCGTGGATGCGGACGAAGGCCAGCGGTTCAGCGACCACCTCCTGATCCATCAGACGCTGATCCAGGAGGACGAGCGCCGTCGCGTGGGGCTCGCGCTGCACGATGTGGTTTCACAGGACCTGGTGTACGTCCGTTCAAGATTGCTTGGGCTGGATCTCCAGCCCAAGGACACCGAAGAACTCATCGGCACGATCGATCACATCATCGACGAGGTGCGCACGCTGACGTTCGATCTCAGCCCGCCGATCCTTGAAGATCTCGGGTTGCGCGCGGCGCTGCAGTGGCTCACGGAGCACATCGGACAGCGGTACTCGGCCTACATCGCCATGACAGACAACGAGGTGACCCCGACGCTCGGCGAGCGGAAGACCGTCATCCTGTTCCGCGCCGCGCGGGAGCTGCTGATCAACGCGGCCAAGCACGCGCCCGGCGCCGAGATCATCATGACCCTGATCGTCGGGAAGCGCCTGCTGCGTATCATGATCAAGGACACCGGGCCGGGATTCCATCTGGAGACCATCCGCGCCCAGATGCGTGAGGGGCGGAACTACGGCTTGCTCAGCATCGAGCAGCAGGTCCGAGGCCTCGGCGGGCAGTTGCACCTGACCAGCGCACCCGGTGAGGGCACCAAGGCAATCATCACGATGCCCATGGATCATGAATCTGACCCTGCAGCTGAAGACGACCATGCCTGACCAAACGTCCGTAATGATCGTCGATGACCACGCCATGATCCTCGCCGGGATCCGCTCGATCCTCGAGCACACCGAGGGGATCAGCGTCGTCGGGCAAGCGACCGACGGGCGAGAAGCCGTCGCCCTCGCCTCCCGCCTCGCGCCCGACGTCGTGCTGATGGACGTGGGGATGCCGGAGCTCAACGGGGTCGAGGCCACACGCAAGATTCACGCGCTGGACCCGAAGATCGCGATCATCGCGCTCTCCATGCACTCCGACCAGCGGTACGTCACCGGCATGCTGGACGCCGGCGCCCGCGGCTACCTGCTGAAAACGTGCGAGGCCGACGAGCTGCTGCGCGCGATCGACGCCGTCCGGCGCGGGCGGATCTACGTCGCGTCGGACCTGACGCACGTGCTGGTGGAGCGCCGTCAATCGGGCGGGCATCCGTCGATGCACACCGGCACCCCGCCGGCGGACACGCTCACCCCGCGCGAGCGGGAGGTGCTCCAGCTCATCGCCGAGGGCCTGACGAGCAAGGAGATCGGTGCGCGTCTCGGCATCGCCCTGAAAACCATCGAGACGCACCGCACGAACCTCATCCGAAAGCTCGACCTCCACACCATCGCGGACCTGACCAGATACGCGATCCGCGAAGGGCTCGTCTCGCTGAGCGAGTGACCGTATCGCCCGCGTAGGGTCGTCCAAGAACGCCCACTCCGGGCATCCCCCGATACCCGCACTGTCCGCACCTGCTCATACTTGACCGTGAACGAGAGAGCTTGGCGTCACGAAAGACGCGGGCCCCAGGACGTTCACGGAAGGCGTGTGGTCAATGGACACTTCACAAAATTTATCCCCGCTGGCGACCGCGTCTCGGGAGCTGGTGCTCGGGCTCGCCGACGGCGCAGACCCGTTGCAGGTTGAGGCCGGGTGCCGCGATCTTCTTCGCGTGAACACCAACGGGTTCAACTCGGTGGACACCCGCATGGTGGACGTGGCGAGCGAGATCGTCAAAGGCGTGCTCGCGGGTTACGTCATGCTCCGTTCACCGTCGATCACGGCGGCGACACGGGGCGTTTCGGACACCGGCCGAGACGGCGAGGACAGCGACGCCGAGCGTCTGCAAATCTCCGAGCGCACCTGCCGAGAGGTGCGCGACAGCGACGACGCCTCTCCGAACGACTACAGCCGGGCGCTGGAGGGTGCCGCGCCCGCCGCCCAGATGACCCCCGATCAATTGCGCGAGCGGATCGCCCGCAACCCGACAGGAACCGGAGCGGGTGCCTAGCACCCCCGAAGAGATAAACGACGCATTCCCAATCGAGTGAACTTTCTGACGTACGAGTGTCGGAGCACTTGAAATCATCGTGGCAGCACGCCGGGCCACTCAACATGGAGTATCACCATGCCAGAAGAGAAGAAATACGAGCAAGGCAGACCTTCAGAGAAGACCGACCAGGGCCAAGGTCAGGGGCACCCCGGCAAGACGCAGGGCGCCCCGGGCGACGCGACCGGTCGCGACGCCCAGCAAAAGGACAAGGATCCGAACAAGTCTTCCGAGAAGCAGCAGCAACACGATAAGCAGCATCAGGGCAATCGCTCTGAATCTCAAAACAAGTAGCGCGCCCTCATGTGCGGGGAGGGATGCCGCACACGATGGTGATGAGGCGATGGGAGAGGGAAGCCGCCTCTGCGTGAAAACGGGGAGGCGGCTATTCAGAAGCACGAAACCCGCGGCACAAAGACCCGTGCCGCGCACAAATCCTGGCGTTGGCGCAGCGTGCGATATCCCCCCCGATTGCACCACGCCGCTGAGTGATTTGCTCTTTGTCAAATCACTCAGAGCCGGCGGCGTTCCATGGAAACATGAAACGCCGCTTTTTCTTTCTGAAATGACGGCAAGCCCACCGGGCTCCCTTCGCAGGGCCGAGCATGGCACGCGTTTTCGTGTCGAGGCCTGAAGCGGAAGCCGCACCCCTCGCGAGATCCAGCTACCGGGCCGCCCCACCCCTCGAGCCGAGCACGAAGGGCGACGCCCGCCAAGTGGTCGCCGAGCCCCTGTGGCACGCCGGCCGGTGTTCCCCCGCCCGAGGCAATGCCGTATTGTACGCGAACACCGTTCAGCCGCGCCAGAGACCGGGGGACCGCGATGATCGCCAAACAGGCAGACCATGACGCCCAGCCGAGCGATCCCGGCTCAGAGCCGGTGTTGAGGCTGCGCGCGGGGGCGACGTGTGGACCATGGGGCGAGGTGTCTTGCCTGCTTTGTCTCACAAAGGAAATCACATATGGATCGTGACGCGGAGCATCTGAACCTACTGGCGTTGTTCCACTTTATCTACGCCGGTTTAACCGCGGCTTTTTCCTCCCTGTTCCTGTTCCATGTGAGCGCGGGCATCATGATTTTGAACGGGATGTTTGAAGATAAGAACGCAAACACGCCCGAGGAGATCGGGTGGCTTTTTGTCCTGATGGGCGGCTTGGCAGTGCTCATCGGCTGGCTGTTGGCGGGCCTGATCGTGGCCGGCGGGGTCAAGCTGCGCCAGCGCCGCGGGTGGCTGTTTTGCATGATCATGGCAGGGCTGATGTGCATGATGGCTCCGCTCGGCACAGTCCTCGGGGTGTTCACCATCATCGTTCTGCTGCGGGACCGCGTGCGCGACCTATTCGCCAGCCGCGCCGTCACGATGTCACCGGAAGTGAGTCGCTGAGCGGCTTTTCATCGGGCTTGCAGCGCGCCGCGGGCTGCGTAAGGCCGTGAGCGTGGGAGGCCTTGCCGATGAATCAGTCTCCGTCCGGCGTGAGCCGCAAGAGCCGCCCGCCGACCTGATCCGTCAGCAGATAGATCCGCCCGTCCGGCCCCTGTCGCACGTCGCGGATCCGCTCCCCGAACGAGAGCGTTTCCTGCCGCGTCGCCTCGCGCCCTTCCAGCACGATCCGGCGCACCTGCTGCGAGACCAGCCCGCCCGCGAACAGATCCCCCTGCCACTCCGGGAAAGCCTCCCCGGCATAGAACAGCAGCCCGCTGGGCGCGAGCGCGGGCGTCCACACGGCGACAGGATCGATCATGCCGTCGCGGGTGCGCTCATCGGTGATCGGACGCCCGCTGTACTCGGTGCTATAGGTGACCTCGGGCCAGCCGTAGTTCCGCCCGGGCTTGAGAAGGTTCAACTCGTCCCCGCCGCGGGCGCCGTGCTCGCTCGACCAGACGTCGCCGGTCACCGGGTCGATCGCGAGCCCTTGGATATTGCGGTGCCCGTAGGTGTAGACGTACCGCCCGTCGTCGTCGCGCTCGATGAACGGGTTGTCCGGCGCGGCCCGCCCGTCTTCGGTGATGCGGACAACCTTGCCCAGCGTGTTCGAAAGATCCTGCGCGTTCTCGCGTGTGAGGCGTCCGCCGACGGCAACCGGCGGGTTCCCGCCGTCGCCGATCGCGACCAGGAGCGTGCCGTCCCCCAGCCAGAGCAGGCGGCTCCCGAAGTGCTGCCCGCCCGGCTTGTCCGGAGCGGCCCGGAAGATCGTCTCGACGTCCTCGAGCCGGGGCGGGTCATCGCGCACCAGCCTCCCGCGGCTCACGACCGTCCGGTTCGCCCGGGCCGAGCCCGTGCTGTGCGTGAAGTACACCAGCCCGTTCGCTGCAAACCGCGGGTGCAACGCCAGGTCCATCAACCCGCCCTGTCCGACAGGCAAAATCTCCGGCAGCCCCTCGACGTCCACCGGCTCGCGATCGCCCGCTTCCGCTTCCGCGAGCAGCAGTCGCCCGCCGCGCTCGGTGATCAGCATCGCGCCGTCCGGCAGCCACGCGACCGCCCACGGGTGCGCGAGCCCTTCGAGCACCACCTCCACGCGGTAGCCCGAAGCGGGCGGGCTCTCACCGGTGACCGGTACGGGCGTCTCAGTCGGCGGCACGAGCGCAAAGGCCGGCCCCCACGCCGGCACGAGCATCAGCGAAGCGATCAAAACTCGGCACATACCCCATCCTACGGCCCACATCCCGCCCCCACCCCGCCGAACGCCCTCACGCCTTGTTCCAAGGCATCCGCCCCAGCAGCACCGCCATCCCGCACCACCCCGACGCGCCCGCGAACACCAGCCCCGCCCCCACAAAGCCCGCAATCGCAAGGAACCACCCCGACACCAGCACCCCGAGCACCACGCCCAGCACCACCAGCGAACCCGCAACGATCTGCACCTGACGCATGATCGACACGCGACGACGCCCCCCGGGCTTCACCGTCGCCAACCCCGCCGACTTCCAAGCCTCGATCCCGCCCAGCATGTGCAACGCGTGCTCACCCGTCGCCGCGAAACGCTCGGCCGCCTGCGCCGAACGCTTCCCCGAGCGACAGTGAAACACCACCCGTCCGCCAGCACCCATCTCACGCACCGCCGAAGCATCCAACGAGGACAGCGGCATCGACGTCGCCCCCTCGATCCGCTCCTCGGCGTGCTCGAAATCCTCGCGCACGTCGATCAGCGCCGCCTTGCCCGCCGCGAGCCACCCCGCGACCACACTCGCCTCCACGCCCGACACCCCGCCGCCCGGAACGCCCCGCTCGCCCGCGCCCGTATCCAAATCCGTGCTCGCCGCCGACATGCCACACGCTCCATTCATCCCGCCGGTTCAGCGCTCGACCGGCTGCGACTTCGCCCACGCGCCGAACCCGCCTTGAAGGTTGACCACCCGACGCCCCATGCGTTGCAGATACGCCGACGCGCGAGCCGAGCGCACCCCACCCTGACAATGCACCAGCAGCACCCCGTCCCCCAACGGGACCTCGTCCATCCGATCCGCCAGTCGCGTGTGCGCGATGTTCGTCGAGCCGGCGATCCGCGACGCGTCGTGCTCGGTCTTGCGCCGGACATCCAGCACACGCACGCCGCCCTCAACCATCCCCGCAGCCGTCTCGACGCCCACTTCCTCGATCTGCGCCAGGCGACCGCCCGCCTCGGCGTAGCCCGCAACCGCTTCCGGCGGGCACCACCCCTCGATCCGGTCCAGGCCGATCCGCACCAGGTCGCGCACCGCCTCCTCAAGCCGCGACGCCTCCACGACCAGCACGATCGCCTCGTCCGCACGCACCAGCGAGCCCGCGTCGGTATTGAACGAGCGGCTCAGCGGCATCGACAACGCACCCGGCACGTGACCGTCCCGGAACGACGCCCACTCCCGCGTGTCCAGCAACGCGACCGAACCCGTGTCCAGCGCGCCCAGCTCCGCAGACGTGAGCTCACGCGTATCCGGCAAGCCCCCCAGCACACGCGGGCCTTCCTTGTTCACACGCTTCATCGTCGCGAAATACAGCGGCGGCTCCGGCTGCCCGCTCAGAATGAACGCCACAAACCCACGCTCGTCGCCGGCCGCTCGGATCGCCGGGTTGAACCGTCGCTCATACCCCATCGTGCTCGTCGGCACACCGCCGAGCGCCTTCCCGCACGCGCTCCCCGCCCCGTGACCGGGCCAGACCTGCACAAAGTCCGGCACGCTCTCCAACTTGCGCACCGTCGCAAACAGACGACGCGCCGAGGGCTCCATCGCCCCCGACTGACCGGCCGCCGACTCGAGCAGGTCCGGACGCCCGAGATCCCCCACGAACACAAAATCGCCCGTCGCCATCCCGATCGGCTCGCTCGCGCCCGCGCCCAGATCGGTCACCAGATAGCTCAGGTGCTCCGGCGTGTGCCCCGGCGTGTGCACCGCCCGCAGCTCGATATTTCCCACGCGGAACGTGTCCCCGTCGCGCAGCACGCGGTGCGCGTAGCTCCCCCCGCCGAGCTTCTGATCCAGCCACTGCGACGACCACTCGTCCCCGCCCTCACCCGAGACGTACACCGTCGCACCCGTCCGCTCGCCCATCTCCCGCGCGCCGGACACAAAGTCCGCGTGAATATGCGTCTCGGCGACCGCTGTCACCCGCAGCCCGTGCTCGCGAGCCAGCTCGATGTACCGGTCCACGTCGCGCTCCGGGTCGATGACGATCGCCTCGCCAGTCTTCTGGCACCCGATCAGGTACGCCGCCTGCGCGAGCTTCTCGTCGTACACCAGACGCATGAACATGCCGCCCTCCCCTTTCTCACCCGCCCGCGAACCCGGGCGGAACGCCCCGCACGCGAGCCGTGCATTCTTTCACGCAACCCACCCGCGAGTTCGACCTACCCTAGCCGCATGAGCCCCATCCCCGAGAACGAGCGTGCCCTCCACGAGCGCTGGCTCTTCGAGCTGACCCAGATCCCGACCGTCGCAGGGCGGGAAGACCGCGTCGAACGCTGGATCGAGGCCTGGGTCGCCGAGCGCCCGGACCTGGCCTGCACGCGCGACGAAGCCGGGAACATGATTGTGCGGCCCCGAGAAACATGGGGTGCCGCGAACGCCTCGCCCGCCGCCCCCGTCTGGTTCACGGCCCACCTCGACCACCCCGCCTTTGTCGTCAGCAACCCCGCCCCGCCCGCCGACACCAGCCCCGACCCGCGCCGCATCGAGTTGACCTTCCGAGGCGGGGTCATGGACGACTACTTCCCCGGCGCGCGCATCGAAGCCTTCACGGCCGACGACCGGCGCTTCGAGGGCACGATCGACGCCAAGCTCGATGACGACACCCCGCCCCCCGCCGGCTTCAAGCGGTACGCCGTGACGCTCGACGAGGCGCACGGCGGCGCGCTGGCCGTCGGCGACGTCGCACGCTGGCTCTTCCCACGGGCCGAGACAATCGACGGGTGCATCCACACCGACGCGTGCGACGACCTCGCCGCGGCCGCCGCCGCCCTCGGCGCGATGGACGTCCTCCGCCGCCTCCACCGCGAGGGCGAGGCGGGCGAGAAACCGGGCGACGTGCGACTGCTCTTCACACGGGCCGAGGAAATCGGGTTCGTCGGCGCCATCGGCGCAACCAAGCTCGGGACGCTCCCGCCCGGCTCGAAGGTGATCGCGCTGGAGAACAGCCGCAGCTTCGACGACTCGCCGATCGGCGGCGGGCCGATCGTCCGCGTGGGGGATCGGATCTCGACGTTCAGCCCCTCGCTGACCGGGGCCGTCGCGCAGCGCGCCGAGGACATCGCCGGCGGGAGCGCGCACGTGCTGGCGATCCAGAAGCAGAGCGACGCACCGGCCTGGCGCTGGCAGCGCAAACTCATGGCCGGCGGCGCCTGCGAGGCGAGCGTCTTCTGCGCCGCCGGGCTCGAGAGCACCTGCGTCTGCCTCCCGCTCGGCAACTACCACAACATGGCCGACCTCGCCGCCGCCCAGGCCGGCACCAACACCGACCCACTCCGCCCGGGACGCGAATACGTCAGCCTGAGCGACTACCGCGGGCTGGTCGACCTGCTCGTCGCGTGCGGGCAGAAGCTCGAGCCGGCCGCCAGCTTCCGCGAGCGGCTCGACAAGCTCTATGACGAGCGCCGCTTCGTCCTCGATGAGCGCGAGCCAACGCAACCCACTCGCTGAACCGCACCGACCCGTCCGCCCGCCGTCTCGCCACGCCTCACCGCCCGCGACCCAGCAAATCGAACGACTCCGGCGGATGAGGCACCAGCACCACCACAACCTTCAACCGACCCGCCCCCGCACGACCACCCGGCCCCAACGAACGCAACATCGCCTCACCAAGCGTCGGCGGGCCCACAAGCTCTGGCCCGAACACGCCCAGCACCGGCGCCTCGTCCTCCCCCGCCCACACGTCCTCACCGCCCCGCGCATCCCCGCCATCCGGATCACCCTCCGGCCCCACCGCGCTGCGCAACGCGCGCAACGCCTCCTGCTGCGCCAGCACCGAAGGCGGCGGCGTCGGCGCGGGCAACGATGACCAGTCCACCTCCGGCGACTCCGGCACCAGCAAGTACGCCATCGCACGCTCGGATCGAAACGACGACCGCAAACCACCGAACGCGATCCCCTCCGACCAACCCGGGCCGCGAGGCTCGTCCTCCAAACGACGCGACCACAACGCCAGGTGCGACGTCTCGTCGCTCGCCATCGACGGAGCCGCGAGCTGCGGCGTCAACTCCACGCGCAACCCCGCAGACCCCTCGGGCGACGACGCCGGCGACGCCCAGCTCCGCGCCAACAACCGGAATCGTCCCTGCGGCACCCGGAACAAACCATCGCTCAAACGCACCGTCACACCCGAAGACAGACGCGGCCCCCCCGCGATCTCCGTCCACTCCGGCAACGCGCCGTGCCAGATCGAACGCGCCGGACCCGCCATCGGCAGCGACGCCTGCAACGCGTCCAACGCCTCGACGGGCACCGCCACCACGCGCAACCCGCTCCGAGACCACGCCTCGCGCACGCCGTCCGCCCAAGGCACCGGACGCGACGACGCCGACGCGAGCGCCGGGCCCAACGCCCCCCACCCGTCGTCCACCACCCACCAGCGGACCTCAAGCCCCCCGTGCCGAAGCTCCGTAAACGGCGCCACCGTCGTCGTCCCCTCGCCGAGCGGCGAAACCCCCGAAGCCCCGCAACCCCAGAGCGCCCCGACGCACGCACCCACCGCCGCCAAGCTCAGGAGCCGGGCTCGGACGCGGGCGCGCGAGCGGGCTGGGGCGAAGACGCAAGGCATGGGGTTCGGTCCGGGGCGGGCGCGGGACGGTTCCCTCCGGGCGAGCCGACCCCGCCGGCTCGGCTCAAGCCGGGTCGAAATCGTTGATGCGGTCGATGAGCGCGCGCACGAGCCCGAAGTCCCGGCGCGTGTGCGTGAACGCGAGCCGCGGGAGCTCCAGGTGGTCGTCCTCCACCTCATACGCCCCACGCTGCTCGATCGTCCCCCGCGCGATCAGACTCTTGAATTCTTTCGCCAGCTCCGCCACGTCGTCGTCCCGAAGGCCCTTGTGCAGGCGGATCACCAGGTCGTCACGCACATACCGCGACGAGTGATAGTTGCGGTAAAACCGCCGGATATGCTCGGCCGCCTCCCGAGGATCCGTAAAGATCTTGTAGAGGTGCAGGTCGTCCTCCGAGATCATCCCCTGCTCGAGCAGGCTCTTGCGCACAAAGTTGTCAAAGTGCTGCCAGTACGTCCCGCCCTCGTGCTCCACGCACACGATCGGGATCATGCTCGCCTTGCCCGTCTGGATCAGGGTCAGCGTCTCGTACGCCTCGTCGAGCGTCCCGAACCCGCCCGGGAAGAGCGCCACCGCCTCCGCCTGGCTCAGGAACATCAGCTTCCGTGTGAAAAAATACCGAAAGTTGATCAGCTTCTCGTCGCCCGCGATCACGTCGTTCGCCGTCGTCTCGAACGGCAGGCGGATCGCGACACCGAAGCTCGCCTGACGACCCGGCCCCTCGTGACCCGCCTTCATGATCCCGTCGCCCGCCCCCGTGATCACCATCCAGCCCGTCTCCGCCATCTGCTTGCCAAACTCCACCGCCGACTTGTAATCCGGGTGGTCCGGGTGCGTCCGCGCCGAGCCGAAGATCGTCACCTTGTGCGGCTCCGGGTACTGCCCGAACACCCGGTACGCGTACCGCAATTCCTTCACCGCCGCCGTGATCAGCTTCAGCTCGCCCGTCTCCCGACCGTCCGGCAGCAGCTTCAGCCCCGCCGTCATCAGTTCCTTCACAAGCCGCACCTGGAAGTCCGACTGCTCGGAGCCGTCGAGGTGCGCCGCGCCCACCCCCCGGACCAGATCCTCGATCACCCGCTGCACGTCCTCGGAATCCGCCCGCTTCTGCTCGGGAAGCTCCGGCGGCGCCGCCGACTCGTCACGCAACTGCGACGACTCGGGCGGGTTCAACTCCACCCGGTTCGGCTGGGATCCGTGCGGCTCGGAACGGCTGCGGTCTGACGCGTCGGGCACAGGCATACTCCCTCTCCTAAATCCATCGTGGGCTTCATTCTTGACCCCCCGGACGACCCGCGACGTCCCGATCGATCCGAACCGACCGACCCGCACGCTCCCGCGCACGCTCGGCACGCTCGCGCAGCTCCGTCAAACGACGCGACCGATCCGACTGCGGCAAACCCAGAAACCGCGTCACCATCCGGCGCGTCTGCGGGAATTGCAACAGCTCAAACTCCGGCTCACCCGGCGTCCCCGTCACACGCGTCGACACCAGCTCGTCCCGAAGATTCTCGAACACGTCGCTGATCAGCGGGATCCGGGCCTCCGCCTGCGAATTGAAACGCAGGTCCATCCGCAGCTCAGGCCAGCTCATCGTCCCGTACCCCAGCACACGAACGCTCCGGCTGAACGCCGACAGATCCTCGAAAACAATCCGACCGTTCTGCAAGTAAAAATCCGCCTGCGCGAAATCGATCGGCTCGTTCGTCGGCAACCGAAAATTGCTCACCTCGATCAGACGCACCGCCAGCGGCAGGCTCAACACCCGACCGCCGAACACACGCACGATCCCACGCCCGCTCGCCGCCTCCGGCTCACCCGCGAACCCGCGGAAGCCCAGCTCCGCGTCGATCCGCCCCCGGCTCTCATCCGGCACCCCACGCCCACCGTTCAGCGGGTCACCCTCCAGATCCAGCTCACCCGCCAGCGGGATCCACGTCTCCCCCCGCTCCGCCCGCGCGACACGCTCGGCCTCAACCCGCAGCTCCTCCACCACCGGCGCCAGACGAACACCCGACAGCCGCACCTCGCCCTCCACCGCGACACGCCCGTCCGCCTGCGTGTCCGTCCGAGCCTCCACGCTGACCCGCCCCCCGTGACAGTCGGCCGTACACAGCGGGATCAACGTCGGGAGCGGGCCCGCCGCGTCCGACCCCCCCGCCAGACGCGCGCGCGCATCGGTCAGCCCGACCCCGCCGTACCGCAAGCTCGACGCCAGCACGTCCATCGACCAACGCCCGCGATCCTGCGCCGGGTCCCGCTCCACGAAGAAACGGGCCGACAATTCCGCCTCCGCGATCGGCAACCCGATCACCATCGACAGATCGCCCGCGCGCAGCAGCCCGCTCACCGTCGCCTTCGGCTCCGGGGCCGCCTCGTCCGCCACGTCCGGGCCCCGCGCCAGCAACAGCTCCCCGTCGGTCACCGACCACGTGCCCCGAGGATCCATCTCCAATGTCTCGATGATCTCGATCAGCTCGTCGGCCAACAGCGAACGCAGGTCCGACGACAGCCCGTCGCTCCGCACGCTGAACCGCACCCGCGTCTCCGCCGCCCCGTCCTCACTCGCCAGCCAGAGCCCGCTCGCCGCACCCCCCCACGTCGGCGCCTCGCCCCGCAGGTTCACAAACTGCGCCTCCCCGGGCCCGAACACCACCGACCCCTCGATCGGGTGAAACCGCACGATCTCCTCGCCCCGTGTGAACGCGAACGACTCCGGCCACACCACCCCGCGCACGATCGGCTTCGGCGGCGCCTCCGCCGGCGCACGACCGATCGGCGCACGCTCCGGACGCAGCTCCACCTCCGCGCGGAACGCCCCGAACGGCTCGTGACGGTCGTAATACGACAACAGCTCCCGCGCCTCGCCCGCCAGCAACGCACCCCGCACCAGGCTCGAGCCCGCGTCGCCGTCCTCCAACACGATCCTCAGCACCGCCTCGTCGTCATCGGTCCCGACCCCCCCCGCGCCCGTGCCGCCCGCGGGCGACGGCGTGATCACCAACGCCCCATCCAGCCGCGCATACCCCGCGGGCGAGCCGTCGTGACGGATCGGGCCCCGCAGCGCGTACAGGTGCGCCAACCCCAGCCCCCCCGGGTCCACGTCCACCAGCACCACCCCGCCGTCGGCGTCCATCCGGACGCGACCTTCCAGCAGGTCGATCTCCACGCCGCGCAGACGCGTGAGCGCCGCCTCCACCCGCGGCGCCTCGCCGAGCACCCCCGACACCCGAACCCCCGCGTGCGCCACGCCCAACGGGCGGTACAACCCCCGCGCCTCGCGCATCGCCGACGAGCCGTCCGGCGAAAACACGCCCACCAGGTCCTCGAACGGCGCCGCCAGGTCCGCGTCGTCGCCCTCGACAAAGACCTCCAGCCACCCCGGGTCCGCCTCCCCCGCCTCGGGGGTCAGCGCCTCGTCTTCCGCCGACGCGAACCGGACCGACGCGCGCACGCCCACGCGCCCCACGTCCGAAACCTCCCGCTCGCCCGTCGCATCGATCGACGACGCCAAGCCCGACAGATCGAACTCCAGGTCCGTCTCGCGGACATGGACGCGCCCCGCAAGATCCAGAGCGAGCCGCTCGCCAGCGCCAGCGCCGCTCGCCGGGCTCGCGGTCACCCGGGGCGCGAGCAACTCCACGTCGAAGCCGAGCCCCCCGTGCTCGCGACGACCGATCGCGACCTCCGCGTCCACCGCCCCCGCGAGGCGCAGGTTCCGCAAGATCCGGCGCACGCTTTCCTGATCCGAACCGCCCGCCTCGCCGTCCTCGCCCGGATCCGGGATCGCGTGGATCAGCCGCTCGTCGATCGGCACGTCCTGCGCGCGCACGCGCACCGTCGGCGTCACCGGCGTCCCCTCCGGCGCATCGATCGCCAGGTCCACCACCGCATCGATCGAAGCCGAGCCCCCCAGCAGGCCCCGGAACGCCCCGCCCATCAGCTCCCCCGTGCTCCCCGCGATCCGCAGGCTCAAGTCCTCACCCACAATCGGGAGCGGGAACTGCTTGGGCAGCAGCCCGGCCTGCGCAAAATGCACGTCGATCTCATTCTCCCAAGGGCTCAGGTCGCCCTCGCGACGACGGATCCGCACGTCCACACGCCCCGACGAGCCGAGATCGAACTCCGGAGCCCGCAGGCGACGGTCGATCGTTTCCCCCTCTTCACGCAGGTGCGCCGCCGCCCCGGGCGCGGGGTCCCGCGCCAGCTCCGCCCGCACCTCCGCCCGTCGCCCACGAAGCGACGACGCCTCCCCCGAAGAGATCACCAGCCCCAGCCGCACCAGCTCCGCGTACCGACGCTGGCTGAACAGCTCCTCGATCACCTCCGCGCGCGAGGCCCCCATCCCGCCCACCAGGTGCTCGTCCACCGGCACGTGCGACGCGCGGATGTCGATCGCCACCGCCGCCCCGGGCTCCGGCGGCGCGATCGTCCCCGTCGCCTCCAGCACCGCCCCCGTCGGGCCGCGACCTCGGAGGTTCACGATCTCGATCCGAGACTGGTCGAACGTCACCAGCCCGTGCAGGTCCACAAAGGGGTAGGGGAAGTGCTCGTAGCTCGCCGTCGCGTCCCGAAAGTCCAGCCAGCCCCGCACAACGACCGGCGCGGGCGCACCCTCCACCGGCGGGCCGCGCTCCACGAACACCGTCGAATCGATGATCGCCGTCGGGTTGTTGAACGACTCCAGACGACGGCGCACGATCGGCGGCGCGAACGGCAACAGACTCGGCGCCCGCTCAAGCTGATAATCCCGCGTATCCAACTGGCAGAAGAACGCCGAGTCCGGGCTCGTCCCGTTGTACTCCAGCAGCACCTCGTACGGCAGGTCCTCCAGGATCCCCCGCAGCTCCGCACGCACGCGCCCCCGCTCGAACGCCACCTTCCCGCTCACCCGACGCATCCGCGCCCGCTCCTCCGAGCTCCCCGCGCTCTCCTCACCCGCATCGATCGCGAACGGCAGGCTGATCGACACGTCCGTGAGCTGGATCTCCGCCACGATCTCGCCCGGGAATGCGTACCCAAACGCCGTCCGCGCGATCTCACCTTCCAGGTCCAGCGATTCGTACACCGCCCGGTACGCCGTCGGCACCGCGCTCGAAGGCCAGTCGCTCAGCGCCACCTGCTCCAGCACCAGACGCACCCCGTCCGCGTCCAGACGACCCGTCAGATCCAGCGGCCGCAGCCCCGCCCCACGACGCTCGATCAACTGGATGTCGTACCCCGCCTGCCCCGCGTCGTCCCGCGCCGGGAGCAGGCTCCCGTCCACCAGGATCGAACGCAACAGCGAGAACGAACCGTCCGGCGCGTGCTCGCCGAACTCCACCCTCGCGTCCGTCGCCGACAGCGTCGGCAGCTCGAACAGCCCCCGCGCGCTCGTCCCCGTCCGCAGGAGCGCCAGCGACGCCAGGTTCACACGCCCCGTCACCGAAGACTGACTGATCCGAACCACCGGCGACTCGACCTCCACCGACACGATCCGCGGCGACAACGCGAACAGGCTCGCCGTGTCCGGACGCGCCACCAGACGATCCACCGTCAGCAGACGACCCGCCTCCCCCGCCACCCCCGGGATCGAGAACGTCCCGTCGCGGATCGTCACCACACCGTCCAAGCCCACCGACAGACGCCCCGCCTGGATCTCCAGCCCCAGCTCACGCTCCAGCTGCGGCACCAGAATCGCACGCGACACCGGCGTCTGCGTGATCACCAGCCACGCCACCGTCAGCAACAACGCCAACGCGATCACGACCCGCAAGCACCACCGCGCCACACGCCGGCGACGCGACAAACGCGACCACTTGCTCACGCGCCTGCCGCCCACCCTGTGCACGCCAGAGACACCCTTGGCGCGATCCGGACCGGGCTGTGGCGTCGGGGCGTCGGGCATCCGTTGCAGTGTACGAGCCCCGTCGCGCCCGGTGGCGAAGAGCTATCCTCGCGCACGCCCATGCCCAAAACCCGAAAAACCTTCATCTGCCGATCCTGCGGCGCGATCCAACCCCGCTGGATGGGCAAATGCCCCGACTGCGCCACGTGGGACAGCCTCGAAGAAGCCGAGGCGACGCCCTCGGCCACCAAAGACCCGCAACGCGGCCTCGTCGAAGGCTGGCACGCCCTCCAGCACGACGAAGATCCCGGCACAGGACTTCGCCCCACCCCCGCACCCTCGCGCGACACCCCCGTCGCACGCCCCATCGCCGACGTCGGCGACGCCGACACCGAAACCGCACGACTCGCCACCGGCATCGCCGAGTTCGACCGCGTCCTCGGCGGCACGCCCGACCGACGCGGGCTTGTCCCCGGCTCGGTCACCCTCGTCGGCGGCGAGCCCGGCATCGGCAAGTCCACCCTCCTCCTCCAGGCCGCCGGCTCACTCGCCCACGACCACCCCGCCACCCAGCGTCAAAGCGTCCGCACGCTCTACGTCTCCAGCGAAGAGTCCGCACCGCAGGTCCGCGACCGGGCGCGCCGCCTCGGCGTCCCCGACACCGCCGCCCTCTACCTCCTCGCCGACACCAACCTCGCCCGCATCGTCGAGCAGACCCGGCGCACCAGCCCCGCCGTCCTCATCATCGACTCGATCCAGATGATCTACAAATCCGACCTCCCCGCTGCCCCCGGCTCGGTCGCACAGGTCCGCCGATGCTGCGCCGAACTCGTCTACCTCGCCAAAGCCAGCGGCATCGCCGTCGTCCTTGTCGGGCACGTCACCAAGGACGGCGCCCTCGCCGGCCCGCGCCTCCTCGAGCACCTCGTCGACGCCGTCATCCTCTTCGAAGGCGACCGCCACCACGCCCACCGCGTCGTCCGCGCCATCAAGAACCGCTTCGGCACCACGCAAGAGCTCGGCATCTTTGAGATGACCGGCACAGGCCTCCGCGAAGTCCCCGAGGGCGCCAGCGTCGCCGCACTCGACACCGGCGCCGACCCGCGCCCCGGCTCGGTCGTCTGCCCCGTCATGAGCGGCTCGCGCTGCGTCTGCGTCGAGCTCCAGGCCCTCACCGCGACCGGCTTCCTCGGCGCCGCCAAACGCAAGTCCAGCGGGCTCGACGCCAACCGCCT
Source organism: Phycisphaerales bacterium (assembly GCA_007693785.1). Classification (GTDB taxonomy): domain Bacteria; phylum Planctomycetota; class Phycisphaerae; order Phycisphaerales; family UBA1924; genus RECY01. The sequence continues at coordinate 55,433 of RECY01000023.1, forward strand.
CGCGATGCTCATCGCCGTCCTCGAACAGCACGCCGAACTCCGACTCGCCGACCGCGACATCTTCGCCAGCGTCGTCGGCGGCGTCCGCGTCGCCGAGCCCGCCAGCGACCTCGCCCTCCTCCTCGCCATCGCCGGCAGCCACCACCGGCGCGCGCTCGAACCACGCACTATCGCTGTCGGCGAAGTCGGCCTCGGCGGCGAGGTCCGCCCCGTCCCTCAACTCGAAACCCGCCTCCGAGAAGCCGCCCGCCTCGGCTATCAGCACGCCGTCATCCCCACACTCGGACGACACGCCCTCCCCAAAATCCCCGGCCTCGAACTCCGCGAAGTCAAAAACGTCGACCGAGCCATCGAACAACTCGGCTAACCCCTCTCCCCCCGTGGCACGGGCCTCCCGCCCGTGCATTCCCCCAAGCCCGCACCATGCTCACCCCGCCTCCACCCAAGCCCGGGCAACGCAAGACGCGGGCCGACCGCATCAACGAAGCCTATTTCGGCCCACCGCTCCTCCGTCGCAACGAGAAATGGCTCTGGCTTGCCATGCTCGTGATAGGGCTTGTCTGCGTCGTGCTGCTCATCTGGGTGCCGATGCCCAACTGGGCAACGAAGATCATGAGCTACCTCTTTTTCATCCCCGCGTTCGCCTTCGCCGCCATCGTCAGCTCCGGCATCAAACGCCGCCTCCGACGCGGCGAAGTCCCCTGCCCCAACTGCGGCTTCGACCTCCAAGGCCTCCACAACACCGAGTTCTGCCCCGAATGCGGCCACCACTTCGAATCCCCCGAAGCCGCACGCAAAGCGATCGAGAACTATAAATAAATCACTATAAGTGCATTAAAATTTTCCCAACGGGTCGAGAAGTATTCGATAATAACGAGCAGTCCAGATGAAGAATGCACTACATAAAGTAAATCTTTTTTGGCCACCCGCATACCTGCGGGTGGCCAAAATCCCATTGTTTGCCGCTGCAGTAGCTCTGCTTCTTTTTCCACTAGCCGACAGTATAGAAGGTGCTTTAACGCGAAGTTTTAATATTTATATTTCTATGAAATCTAGCGCCTATTTCAAAAGTATTTTGATTGCATTCGCCCTGTGTTCCATCCTCACATGCGTTGCCATTCGGCTGAACATGCGCCGCAAAATACGTTCCGGAATCATGCTGTGCCCTGAATGCGGGTATGACCGAAGCGGCATGGAGTGTTCGAAGTGCCCGGAATGTGGTGATCCGCCTTCGACGAAGGAACGATTGCTTCACGAGTGGGATCGGTAAAGCTCGAATCGACAGCTATTGCATCACGAGAGCCCTCGATCCGATACTCACTGAAGCCTCACCCCTCGCCCCCCAACCACCCCGGCAGCGCCCGCGGTCGCCCGTCCGCCCCCACGCACGCCAGTTCGGTCGTCGCCGCGACGCACACGCCCAGGCCGCTCGCGTCCGGCGTCGGGAGCGAGGGATCCCTCGCCGCGTCCAGCTCCTGCGCCGCACGCCCAGCACGCTCGGCCAGCGCCACCTCGTACGCGTGCCGGATCTTGATCTTGCTCACGTGCTCCACCCGCGTCCGCACCTCGACCACGTCGTCGTACCGCACCGGGCGCCGATACCGCACGTCCAGCTTGGTCACGACGAGGAAGACCCCCGCCGCCTCCAATGCCGCGTAGCTCACGCCGCTCGTGCGGAGCAGCTCCGTCCGCCCCATCTCCAGCCACGGCACAAAGCTCGCATGATGCGCCACGCCCATCGGGTCGCACTCGCAATACCGCACACGCACGCGGATTGAGCCCGACATGGCCGGGGCCCCCGTCGGCTCGGCGTGCGTCGCATCCGTCGGCATCCTCGATCCATCACGCATGGGCAAGGCTACGCCCACGCCGCGACACGCCACCACGCCAATGAATGCATATTCATGCATGACGCAAGATTTTTTCCATTTACCGCTTTACCACGCCCCGGGGGCTCACTAGCGTTCCCTTCTGTGCCACAGATCACTGCTCAGCGTCTGATCGTGCGTGTCCGCCCGTGGGGGGCCGGTGACGACGCGCTCGCAGCGACCGGCGTGCTCCACCGCGCCTACCGCCCGCAGGTCGAGGCCGGGCTCCGCCCGCTCGCCGGGCGCCAGTGCGCCGACACCACCGCGCGCCGTCTTCAGAACGCGACTCCGATCCTCGCCGAGGGCCTGCTCCCCGAGCCCAGCCCCCACCGCCGCACGCCCCGCCCCGTCTCGGCCCACGCCACCGCCGCCGAGCCGCCCCCCGCGACCCGCCTCGCCGGCGTCATCCTGCTCGACGAGCTCGAAGAAGCCGCCTTCCCACCGCTCTTCAAAGAGTTCGGCGTCGCCCACTTCTCCATGTTCGCCGTCGAGCCCGAACTCCAGGGCCTCGGCATCGGCGCCCGCCTGCTCGAAGAGGTCGAACGCCGAGCGACCCAGAGCGGGCGAGCCACCCTCGCGTGCTCCATGGCCGGGCCCGACACGGCCCTCCGCGACTGGTACCTCCGGCGCGGCTACACCGTTCGCGCCACCTGGCAGTGGCCCTACACCAACTACGAAAGCCTCATCCTCGCGAAAGACCTCGCCTGAGCGGGCGCGTTCACTCGCCCGCTCGACGCCCCGGCGACCACGCCCGCTCCACCCGGTGGACCTGCCCCGTCACCGCGTCCTCGAACCGCACGCGGACGAGAAAATCCCGCTCGCTCAGATCGCCGAACACGCCTTCAAAATCCACCCAGTACGCCGGCGAACCCAGACCCTGGCGATAGGCCTCGCGCAACGCCGAGGCGTCGAGCGTCACCTCGCCCAAGCGGCTCGCCCCGAAACCGATCGGCGGACGCTCGAACAGGCGTCGTTCCTCCTCCATCGCCTCGCGCGACAAGCGACGATCCGGATCGAAACCATCCCCCCGCACACCCGCCGACGCCGAGGCGTCCTCGCGCCACCCCATCGGCGGGAACGCGATCAGCTCCACCGTCATCGCCCCCACCATCTGCACGAACCGGCCGCGCCCATCCACGGGGCGCACACGCACGCGCACCCGACCCAGCCGCTCGCCCTCCCGAGAGACATCCTGCAGCGGCTCCAGGATCTCCAGCTTTCCCACCCGCGGCAGCGCCTCGCGCACCGATTCCGGCATCGGCGCGTCCGACCGACGATCCGCCTCGAACACCTTCGCCCGGAGTTCCGCGTTCGCCGCCTCGAGCTCGCCGATCCGAGACTCCCGCGCGATCGCCTCCGACCGGAGGCGGTCGTTCTCGTTCGTAAAGTTCTTCGGCCCCCCGCACCCGCCCGCGAGCAGCACCGCGCCGATCACCGCCGAGCCGGCCAGACCGCCCAAGAGCGACCACACCCGCCCAACCCGCCGAACGGGGGCGACCGCGTCACCCGTCGAATGTTGAAAACCGCGCACCAACGCGTGGGCTCTCCCGGTCGCACAGCTCTCCGAGCCGTGTCCCTCCCAAGCTCAGACGCCGAGCACGCCCGCAGGTTCCCTGCCGGCGCAAACTCGGCCCAGGGATCAGAGTTCAGTCCTCGTCCCGGGGCTTATTCGGCATGCTCGTCAGGATCTCATCCACCAACCCGTACTCGACCATCTCCTTGTCGTCGAGCCACTTGTTCCGATCGCAGTCCGCCTCGATCCGCTCCGGCGTCTGCCCCGTCTGCTGGCTGTAGATCGCGTACAGGCGCTCACGCAAGCGAAGCATCTCCTTCGCCTCGATCTCGAGGTCCGTCGCCTGACCCTCCATCACCCCGCCGATCAGCGGCTGGTGCATCAGGTTGCGGCTGTTCCGCAGCGCGTACCGCTTGCCCTTGGTCCCGGCGCACGCCAGCACGCTCCCCATGCTCGCCGCCTGCCCCACGATGTACGTCGCGATTTCCGGCTGGATGAACTGCATCGTGTCCAGCATCGCCAGACCCGCCGTCACGCTCCCCCCCGGCGAGTTGACGTACATCGAGATGTCCGCCTTCGGGTCCTCGTTCGCCAGGAACAGCAGCTGCGCCACCACGACGTTCGCGACCTCGTCGGTCACCGGCCCACCCAAAAAGATGATCCGGTCCTTCAGCAGGCGCGAGTAGATGTCGTACGAACGCTCCCCGCGGGCGGTCTGCTCGACAACGATCGGCACGAGATACGACATGCGATTCGATCCTTCCATCCGCGGCCGGTCGCGACCCGCGACCGGCGGTCTTCATGCCGTGTCCATCACATCCCGGGGCCGGTCGCGCCCGGGTTATTCAGCTTCGACGCCTCGCCCGCGCTCAGCACCTCGTCCGCCAGCCCGTACGCCACCGCTTCCTGAGCCGTGAAGTACTTGTCGCGCTCGCCGTCCTTCGCCACCGTCTCCACTTCCTGGCCCGTGTGACGAGCGATGATCTCGTTCAGCTGACGCTTCGCCTTGATGATCTGCTCGGCCTGGATCCGAATATCCTCGGCCTGTCCCGTCACCCCGCCGTACGGCTGGTGGATCATCACCTTCGCGTGCGGCAGGATGAACCGCCGCCCCTTCGTCCCGGCCGTCAGCAGCACGCTCCCGCCCGAGTACGCACGACCCAGGCAATACGTCGCGATCGGGCTCGACAGAAACCGCATCGTGTCGTACAGCGCGAGCGTGTCGTCCACCGCCCCGCCCGGCGAGTTGATGTAAAAACTGATCTCCTGAGCCTTCCGCTGGTGCTCCAGATAGAGCATCTGCATCATGACCCGGGCCGCCGACGACTGGTTGATCTCACCGATGAGAAACACGATCCGATTCTCGAGCATCAACTCGTCGATCGTCATCTCACGGGTCCGCTGGTAGTTGACGCCTGCAGCCGGCATAGGCACTCCAAACGCCTGTTAAGGCCCCCCGACGATGCACGCTCGCGGGGCCGAGTCCCGTCCTTGAATCGCCACGCCCCGGATCCCACCGTCCGGACCGAGCCGCGGTCGCGGCCACTATAGCCACGCCTGCCCACACCGCCCAACACCCGCAAATCACCAAACACAGGACCAGGCCCACGCAGACCGAGCCGGGCAAGCTCCCGATCACGCCCGCTATCGACCCGATCCCACCCCGCCTGAACCGGGATTCCCCGGGCCACCGCCCCGCCCCAGATCTTCCCGCGTTGCCCGGCCCGCCCCGGAACACGTAGCATGGGCGCCCTTGCGCCACGCGAGCAGGCCCGTCCGCCAACAAGCCGGACCCATCGGGAGCCAACGTGCCGACAGCCGTCATCAGCGACATCCACGCCAACGCCGAGGCCCTCCGGGCCGTCCTGGCGGATATCGACGCACGCGGCATCGACCGCATCATCTGCCTCGGCGACATCATCGGCTACGGGCCCGAGCCCCTCGCCTGCGTCGATCTCGTCCGCGAGCGATGCGCCTGGTCGCTCATGGGCAACCACGACTTCGCCGTCCTCTACGAGCCCACCAACTTCAACGCCGTCGCTCAGGCCGCCGCCTATTGGACGCGCGAGCAGTTCGACGCCGAGCCCGACGAGGCCCTCCGGGCCGCACGCTACGACTTCCTCGGGCGGCTCCGCGTCCGCGTCGTCGAACCCATCCCCACAAACGGTGGTGATGACACCGCCCGGACCGCCCTCGCCGTCCACGGCTCCCCCCGCCGACCGATCAACGAATACATCTTCCCCTCCGACGCCACCGACGCCCCCGACAAAATGGAAGCCCTCTTCGATCGCATCGAGCACCTCGCGATCGTCGGGCACACCCACGTCCCAGGCGTCTTCACCGACGAGCCCGACTTCTACCCGCCCGCCGAACTCGGCGAACACCGCACCTACAAGTTCACCCCCGGTGAAAAAGCCATCGTCAACGTCGGCAGCGTCGGGCAGCCCAGAGACCTCGACCCGCAGGCGAGCTACGCCATCCTCCAACCCGACGGCGTCGAGTTCATCCGCATCCCCTACGACGTCCACAAGACCGCCGACCAGATCCAAGCGATCCCCCAGCTCGACAACTACCTCGGCCTCCGCCTCCTCGAAGGCCGGTGACGGGGAAGCACGAGGGAACAGGCATCGAGCCTGGGGCGCAGGCTTTGGTGCAAACGCGTTGGCACCAAGTCAACGCCAAGCCACCAAAGACACCCAAACCAAGACAACCTTCACTTCTCACGCCCCCTCGCCCCTCTCATGCCTAGTGCCGAGTGCCTCATGCCTCGCACCTCCAACGCCTCCCCCCTCTCCTAGACTCTCCCCCTTTGCCCCCCGCTCCCCCGGCCGCCGCCCGCGGCGCCCCGCGCTGATCCATCCTGCCATGCCGAAAAAGCCGAACAAAGCGCTCCGTCTGGCCGTCCCGCTCGTCGCAATCGCCGTGGGGCTGATCGTCGTCTGGGCGTTTGTCAACAACACCGCCAACCCGCGCACCGCGACCCGCGACGCCGCCCGCCAACAGGCCGACGCGACCGCCGAAGCCCCGCGTGACCAACGCCGATCCACCGAAGCCGGGACAACCAACCCGAGCCGCCGAGCCCGGCCCAGCCCGAGCCCGCGGAGCCCGCGCCGGAGCCCGCGCCGGAGCCCGTCCCCAGCGATCCCGGCGCCGACCTGCCAGACCCCGCCGATTCCCCGGGCGAACCCGCCCCCGAAACCGAGCCCACCCCCCAGCCGCGAACGGGCTCGACCCCTCCCGCCGCCTTCCAGGCCCGGCTCATCGACACCGACTTCCCCGACGACCTCCACGAGCTCGGCGGGCTCGGGCCCGCGAGCGAGTTCCGTCTCCGCGTCCGATTCGCCCCCTACGGCGCCGGCGTCCGAGAGATCCGCCTCGCCCGCCACTACGACAACGTCCCCGCCCTTACCCGAGCCCGCACCGAGCCCGACGCGCTCACCGACGACGACTTCGTCCGCATCCAAAGCGAGATCCGCGACGACCGCAACCGAACCCTCACGCCCTTCATGGTCCTCGGGCTCGAGATCAACGGCGTCTACACCGACCTCACCGGCATCGGGCGGGGCCTCCTCTGGGAACAAACCCAACCCGGACGCTTCGTCGCCACCATCCTCGACGACCAGGACCGACCCGCCTTCCAGGTCACGCGAACCTACCGCCTCGAGGCCGGCAGCTACGACATCGCCGTCCGAACCAACGTCCAAAACGTCACCAGCCAACCGGCCGAACTCGTCCTCTACCAGTTCGGCCCCGTCGAGCTCCAGCGCGAGCAGGCCAGCTACGGCGGCGACATCCGACGCGTCCGCTTCGGCTACATCGTCCCAGCCGCCGACCCCGGGCGACGAACCGTTCTCAGCGACGCCTTCATCTGGAGACAGCAGAGCGGCGACGTCCTCGGCAAACGAGCCCCCGAGCAAACACAATGGGGCCCCGAAGACCTCTACCCCGAGGTCCACCCCATCTGGCCCAACACACGAAGCCAGAACCGCAACTTCGACCTCGTCTGGGCCGCGTTCACCGACCGATACTTCGGCGTCGCCGTCCACCCCGCGCTCCCGCCCGACCACGCCGGCCCGATCCCCAACCTCCTGCCCGGGCAACGCCTCGACCGCGTCCTGCTCAACCGGCGCACCGGCGACGGCGCCGCCATGCGGCTCACCAGCGCCCCCGTCACCGCCAACCCGGGGCAGACCGCCGACTTCTCCGTCGCCGTCTACGCCGGCCCGCAAAGCTCCGGCATCATCCGCCAAGAGCCCCGCGCCGCGGCCGCCGGCATCGACGCCATCGTCCTCTACAACTTCGGCGGCCTCTGCGCCGCCTGCACCTTCCCCATCCTCACCAACGCCCTCTTCGGCGTCCTCGTCCTCCTCCACAACTACCTCGTCTTCGACTGGGCGCTCGCCATCATCCTCCTCGTCGTCATCGTCCGAACCATCCTCCACCCCGTCACACGGTGGAGCCAGGTCCGCATGCAACGCTTCGGCAAGCAGATGCAGGCGATGGCCCCCAAGCAGAAAAAGCTCCAGGAGAAGTTCAAGGACGACCCCAAACGCATGCAGCAGGAGATGCGCAAGCTCTGGGCCGAGGAAGGCGTCAACCCCGCCGGACTGCTCGGGTGCCTGCCCATGTTCCTCCAGACCCCCGTCTGGATCGCGCTCTTCGCAACCCTCTTCTTCGCCGTCGAGCTCCGCCACCAGCCCGCGTTCTTCGGCCTCTTCCAAACCTTCGGCGGCTGGACCTTCCTCGGCGACCTCGCCGCACCCGACTCATTCGTCAAGTTCGCCACCGGCATCACACTCCCCTGGAAGGGCGTCGTCGATAGCGTCAACGTCCTCCCCCTCCTCCTCGGCGTCGTCTTCTACTTCCACCAGAAATACCTCACCCCCGCCACCCCCAACATGACCCCCGAGCAGGCCCAGCAGCAAAAAATCATCAAGGTCATGACCGTCGTCATGTTCCCCATCTTCATGTACACCGCCCCCAGCGGCCTCACCATCTACTTCATCACCAACTCCGTCCTCGCCATCTTCGAAACACGCTGGATCCGAGCCTCCGCCGAAAAGAAGGGCCTCCTCGACCCCGAGCAGTACAAGCAGCGCAAGCAGGCCAAACGCGCCGGCAAGCCAGGGGGCTTCATGGCCCGCCTCCAGGCCGCCGCCGAGCAGGCCCAGGCCCTCCGCGAGCAGCAGCAGGCCGCCAAGGGACGCCCGGGCGCGACACCCCCCGGCGCCGGCAAGTCCAAGCAACTCCGCCCGAGCCGACCCGACCCGGTCGATCCCAACAAGCGTTTCAAGCGACGGAAGTAACCCCGTGCATACCGGCGACACCATCGCCGCCCTCGCCACCGCGCCCGGGCACGCCCCGCGCGCGCTCCTCCGCCTCTCCGGCCCCGGCGCGCGCACGATCCTCGCCCCCGCGCTCCGCTTCGACGACGAGCCCAAGCCCCGCACGATCGCCCGCGCCGTCCTGCACCTGCCCGCCCCGCTCCCGGTGCTGGTCGCGTCCTTCGCCGCCCCCCACAGCTATACCGGCGAGGACACGCTCGAGATCCTCTTCCCGGGCTCGCCCGCGCTCGCCGAGCGTGTCCTGGCGTGCTGCCTCGCGCACGGTGCCCGCCTGGCTGAACCCGGCGAGTTCACCGCCCGCGCCTATCTCAACGACCGCCTGTGTCTCGACGAGGCCGAGGGCGTGCAGGCGATCATCGCCGCCGAGACCGACGCCCAGCTCCAAGCCGCCCGCGCCCTGCTCGACGGCTCCACCGGCGACCGCTGGCGCGCCCACGCCGACACCCTCGCCGACGCGCTCGCCCTGGTCGAAGCCGGCATCGACTTCACCGATCAGGAAGACGTCGTCGCGATCACACCGCCCGACCTGCGCGCGCGCCTGACGCGCGTGCGCGCGTCGATCGATCGCGAACTCGAAGCCGCCGCCGGCGCGGAGCCCGAGCCCGCCGAGCCGAGCGTCGTGCTCGTCGGCCCGCCCAACGCCGGCAAGAGCACGCTCTTCAACGCGCTCCGACGAGCCGCCGCCGCCCCAACGCACGCGCCCGGCCTCCTCGCCCCCCGGGTCGTCGAGAGCGCCGAGCCCGGAAGCACGCGCGACGCGATCGCCGAGCGCCTCGACCTGTCGCGCCTGGTCCCGGGCGCGCCGCCGGTGCGCTGGACCGACCTGCCCGGGCTCGACGCCGAGCCCCGCACGCCCGCGGGCGTCGCCGCCCAGCGCAACGCTCGCGACGCGATCACCCGCGCCGCCCTGATCGTCCACTGCGACCCCGCAGCCCGCTTCGAGCCGATCCCGAGCGCCCCGCGCGCCACGCCCGTCCTCCGCGTGCGCACGAAAGCGGACCAGCTCCGCCCCGAGCCCGACGCCCCGGAGCCGCTCGCGGTCTGCGCCTTCGACGGGCACGGGCTGCCCGCCCTCGCCCGCGCGATCGCCGACGCCGCGACCCGGCGGCCCGGCGCCACCATCACCCCGCGTGCCCGGCGCGCCCTCGCCGACACGCGCGACGCGCTCGACGCGGCCCTCCGGGTCGCCCACCCGCACGCCGACCGACTCGACGAGCCGGAACTGATCGCCGGCGCACTCCGCGACGCGCTCGACCGCCTCGCCGAGCTCGTCGGGCGCATCACCCCCGACGACGTGCTCGGGCGCGTCTTCGCGAGCTTCTGCGTCGGCAAGTGAGCCGCGCCCCTCGCTCGCGCGCGGGTACGCTGTCCACGCCGATGCCCCGCGACCGCGAACAACCCGCCGAACCCCGAGCCCGGCGCTGGTTCGAGCCCGCCGAACTCGTCTGCGTCCTCAGCCGCTACGACCTCGGCCCGATCGACGCGATCCGCCCCTACCCGCGCGGCTCCGCGCTCGCGCCCAAAGCCGTCCTCCGCGCCGCCACCGGTCGCTACCTGCTCAAGCGACGCGAGCCCGTGCACGCCGATCCCTACCGCGTCGCCGTCTGCCACGCCGTGCAGCTCCGCCTCGCCGACCGCGGGTTCCCCGTCGCGGCGCTTGTGGGCACCGCGGGGGCGAACAACTCCATCTGCCAGCACAGCGGAGGGGTCTACGAGCTCTTCGAGTTCATCAGCGGCAAACGCAGCGACCGCACCGCCCAGGCCGCGCGCGACGCCGGCGCCTGTCTCGCCGCGATGCACGACGCGCTCCGCGACTTCGAGCCCGAGTGGGAGCCCGCGCGCGAGACCTACCACGCCGCACCCTGGCTCGCCAAACGCTTCCTCGACGCAAGACGGCGACTCGGGCCCGACGCCGACGACACGCTCCGCACGCTCGAGGACGCCTACCGCGATGCCGCTGCACGCGTCGACGCCGCCGGCCTCGCCGAGCACCCGCCCCAGATGATCCACGGCGACTGGCACCCCGGGAACCTCATCGTCGCCCGCGGCTCTATCGCCGCCGTCGTCGACTTCGATGCCACACGCGCCGCGCCCGCGCTCGTCGACGTCGCCCGCGGCGCCGTCAACTTCGCGCTCGATCGCGACGATACCGACGGGCTCACCCTCGATGACCAACGCTTCGCCGCCTTCTGCACCGGCTACGAGCGTGCCGGCGGCGTGCTGACCCGAGCCGCCGAGGCCCTCCCCGGCCTCGTCGCCGAGAACATCGTCGCCGAAGCGATCGAGCCCGTCGCCGCGACCGGACGCTTCGGCCCGCGCGACGGGCTCGCCTTCCTCCGCATGGTCGCCGAGCGACTCGACGCCCTCGCCGATGCCGCCCACGCCGGCGTCCGCCGGGCGGCCGGATAACCCCACGTCCCCCGTACCACACCGCACAACCCGCCACGCGGCGCGCACGCCACGCTTGACACACGCGAACCCGCGCTGTATATTGGCATGATGACGTCAGTATCCAAGCGATCACCGGCCTCCCCCGCCGCCGCCGCCCGCCGGCGATCGCCCCTCGACCGCCGCCTCGACACCGAGCTGTTCAAGGCCCTCGCCGACCCGACCCGCGCCAAGCTCCTCGCCTGCCTCATCAAGTGCGGGCGGGCCTGCTCGGTCTCCGAGGTCGCCGAGTGCTGCGCCGTCGATTTCTCGGTCGTCGCGCGCCACCTCGGGACGCTCGCGCGGGCCGGGCTGCTCTCCGCGGACAAGCAGGGACGCACCGTCTGGTACGCCGCCCGCTCGTCGGACCTCTCCGAACGCCTCCGCGCCCTGGCCGAGGCGATCGAAGCATGGCCCACCACCTGCAACGCACCCGCCTGCCAAGACGGAAACTGCTGCGATGCCAAGCACTGACGGACGAACACGGATCCTCTTTCTCTGCACCGGCAACTCGTGCCGGAGCCAGATGGCCGAAGGCTGGGCGCGACACCTGCACGCCGAGTCGATCGACGCCTGCAGCGCTGGCACCAGCCCGCACGGGCTTAACCCGCTCGCCGTCCGCGCGATGCGCGAAACGGGCGCCGACATCAGCGCCCACACCAGCAAAACCATCGACGCCTGCGGCCCAGACACGCTCGACCTCGTGATCACCGTCTGCGCGCACGCCCACGAAACCTGCCCCGTTTTCCCCGGCAACGCCCGCGTCCTCCACCGCGGCTTCGACGACCCGCCCAAACTCGCCGCGGAAGCCGCGAGCGACGACGAGGCGATGCCCCATTACCGACGCGTGCGCGACGAGATCCGCGCCTTCATCGAAACCCTCCCCGGCGTGCTCCGCGAACACGGGATCGCGAGCGACGCGTGACCCACACACCTTCAACACCCACACCGATTACCGACCCCGTCTGCGCCGTCGCCCGCCCGCGCCGCCTCTCGTTGCTCGACCGCTTCCTCACGCTCTGGATCTTCCTCGCGATGGCCCTCGGCGTCGCGCTCGGGCGCTTCATCCCCGCCCTCCCCGACGCGCTCGACCGCGTCAGCGTCGGCACCACAAACATCCCCATCGAGATCGGGCTCATCCTCATGATGTACCCCCCGCTCGCGAAGGTTCGCTACGAAAAACTCCCGGAGGTCTTCCGCGACTGGAAGATCCTCGTTCTCAGCCTCGTCCAAAACTGGATCGTCGGCCCGGTGCTCATGTTCGCGCTGGCCGCGATCTTTCTGCACGACCACCCCGAGTACATGGTCGGCCTCATCCTCGTCGGGATCGCGCGGTGCATCGCGATGGTGCTCGTCTGGAACGACCTCGCCCGCGGGAGCAGCGATTACGCCGCCGGGCTCGTCGCCTTCAACAGCATCTTCCAGATTCTCTTCTTCGGCGTCTACGCCTGGGTCTTCATCACCTTCCTCCCCAGGCTCTTCGGGCTCGAAGGCGCCGTCGTCGACATCACCATCGGCGAGGTCTTCCAGAGCGTCCTGATCTACCTCGGCATCCCCTTCTTCGCCGGCATGATGACCCGTTTCATCCTCCGACCCCTCAAAGGCGAAGCCTGGTACTCGAAGGTCTTCATCCCCCGCATCGCGCCGATCACGCTCATCGCTCTGCTGTTCACCATTGTCGTGATGTTCGGGCTCAAGGGCGACCGCATCGTTGAGCTCCCGTTCGACATCCTCCGCATCGCGGTGCCGCTGGCGATCTACTTCGTCGTGATGTTCCTGGTCAGCTTCCTGATGGCGAAGAAGGTCGGCGCCGACTACGAGCGCGCCGCCACGCTCGCCTTCACCGCGAGCGGGAACAATTTTGAACTCGCGATCGCCGTCGCGATCGCCGTCTTCGGCATCGGCTCGGGCGTCGCCTTCGCGACCGTCGTCGGGCCGTTGGTCGAAGTGCCCGTGCTGATCGGGCTCGTGAGCGTCTCACTCTGGCTGGGGCGCAAGCTCTACGGGCGCGACCCGCGACAAGCCGTCACCGCAGATCCCCAAACCACAACCACGCCGGACGCCGGCGAAGGAGCGTGACATGAGCGCAAACAACCCCACCAATCCCACCAACAACCCCACCACCACCCCGGAAAGCACCTGGGCCAACGTCCGCGACAAGGTCCGCGAGGGCTACAGCGAGATCGCCCGCTCCGGGCAGTGGTCGAGTGTGCAGCCCGCCCCCGCGTCACAGCCCTCCGGCTGCTGCGCCGGCGGCGGGTGCTGCGGGCCCACGACGCTGACGCCGGACCAGGTCGCCCAGGCCGTGGGCTACGCGAACGATGAACTCGCCGCGATCCCCGAGGGCGCGAACATGGGCCTCTCCTGCGGCAACCCCGGCGCGATCGCCGCCCTCCGCCCCGGTGAAGTCGTCGTCGATCTCGGCGCCGGCGGCGGGTTCGACTGCTTCCTCGCCGGGCCCCGCGTCGGCGCCACCGGTCGCGTCATCGGCGTCGACATGACCCCCGACATGCTCACCAAGGCCCGCGCCAACACCGACGCCTACCGCGCCCAGTCCGGGCTCGACAACGTCGAGTTCCGACTCGGCGAGATCGAGCACCTCCCCCTCGCCGACGCCTCGGCCGACGTGGTCATCTCCAACTGCGTCATCAACCTCAGCCCCGACAAGCCCCGCGTCTGGCGCGAGATCGCCCGCGTCCTCAAGCCCGGCGGGCGCGTCGCCGTCTCCGATCTGGCGCTCCGCAAGCCGCTCCCGCCAGCCGTCGTCGCCGACGTCGAGGCCCTCGTCGGCTGCATCGCCGGCGCGGACCTCATCGACCAGATCCGGGCCGACGCCGAGGCCGCCGGGCTGACCGGCATCACGCTGATTGAGAAGCCCGAGTACGTCAAGGCGATGACGAGCTGGCAGGACCCGCTCTACAAGAAGATCGCCGCCAGCCTCCCCGCGGGCGAGACCATCGCCGACTACGTCACCAGCCTCGACATCGCCGCCCGCAAGCCCTGATCGCGCATACCCGCAGCAAACGCGGTGGGGGCGGCGTCCCGCCCGTCACTCCTCAAGCTCGCGATGCCCTCAGCGCGTCGGCTCCACCCGAGCCGGCGCCGGCGGGGGCGGCGTCACCGCCGCCCCCGAATCCGTCGCCTGCTCACCCGTCCTGGGCCCGCCGCCCTCGTCGCCCTGCACCGGCGCCACGTCCCGGCGCTGCGGGCGGTTGTTCGGGCGCGCCACCAGTTGAAACACGATCGCGTTCCCCTCGATCGATTCACGCACGTCGAAGCTGCTCCGACCCGGACGCAGCTTCGTCCGTGTGCCGAACGCGTCCTCGTCCGTCGCGTCCAGCTCCAGCATCACCGTGCTGAAGAACGCGTTGCTCGGGCCCAGCGTCACCACCTTGCCCGGCGGGATCCGGTCCGAATCGATCAGCCACTCCCACCCGTCCACGTTCTGCTGCATCAGCAGCACCGACACCGGACGCTGCGTCGCGTTGCGGACCTCCACCGAGTATTTGCACCCGCCCGCCGAGGCCAGCACCGCCCCCGCCGACGCGCACGCCAACGCACAACGCCAACCCCCCCGAACGACACGCCGATCCGATCCGTTCCGCATGTCCCCAGCCTAGCCGAACCGCGCCACCCTCGCCCGTGCCCGATCCTCAGCCCCACAACAATCCCAAAATGCGAACAAAGCTATTGAAAACCCTCGATTTTTCGGTATCAACCACGTACGGGAATCGTTGCAACGGCTATTCTCCACCATGAGCCATCTCCCGGACAATCATCACCAAGACGCGTACCAAATGCCCCACGCCCTCCGGGACCCCGACGCCCAGCTCAGCACCCGCCCCGCCACGCTCCACGAAGAGCTTGGCAAGGCCCATCCTTTCGAGCACCCCGAGCAGGAGGCCGCCCTCAACATCATCCGCACCGCCGGCCTCCTCAGCGCCGAAGTGACACGCCTCACCAAGACCCACGGCCTCAGCCAGAGCGGCTACAACGTCCTCCGCATCCTCCGCGGCTCCCGCCCGCGCCCACGCGCCTGCCACGAGATCGGACGCGAGCTCGTCGTCGCCGTCCCCGACGTCACACGACTCGTCGACCGCCTCGAGCGAGACGGTCTCGTCCAACGCGCAAGATGCGAACAGGACCGACGCGTCGTCCGGATCTCCATCACCGACCGAGGCCTCGAGCTCATCGCCAAGCTCGACCAGCCCATCATCGAACTCCACCGCAAACAACTCGCACACCTCGGGCCCGAACTCCTCCACACCCTCAACACCATTCTCGTCGCCGCGAGACACCCTCCCGATAGCCACCACGACAACGACAACAACCACATCAACAACGGCACCGATACCGACACCATCTGAGCGCACCAGCCCCGCCAGCTCACCGCACCACATCACATGCCCGACGACGACCACCACCCCCCCGGGCTCACGCCCAAGCCCGTCCACGTCTTCTACGGCGGCGCCCACCTCTACACCCCCGAAACTCCCCGCAAACTCGCCCGACTCGCCCGCCAAGCCCTCGACACCCACGCCCCGGATCCCGCAGCCTTCGCCGAAGCCTTCGCCCTCGGGCCCGATGCGCTCGAGCGTGCGTCCCGCGCCCGCGACGCGGTCCGGCGCAAGCTCGACGCGTCGCCCATCGAGGACCACCGCATCGATTTCGAGGACGGCTTCGGCGTGCGCACGGATGCCGAAGAAGACGAAGCCGCCGAGCACGCCGGACGCGCCATCGCCGAAACCCGCCGCGCCGCACCCGCCGATGCCGACGCCCCGCGTCTGGGCATCCGCATCCGCGCCTGCCACGCACGAACCCGCGCCCGCGCCCTGCGGACGCTCGAACGCTGCATCACCGCCCTCGTGCGCGCCGCCGATGCGCCCCCGCCCCCGGGATTCGTCGTCACGCTTCCCAAGGTCCGCACGCCGAGCGAGGTCGCGACGCTCGCCGACGAGCTCGACCGCCTTGATCGCGACCTCGCCATCCCCGCCCCGCCCGGAGGCGACGCGCCCGCGATCGCGATCGAGCTGCTGATCGAGACCCCGCCCGCGCTCGCCCGCCCCGGCGCGATCGACGCCTGGATCCGGGCCGCCCGCGGGCGCGCACGATCGCTGCACCTCGGCCCGTACGACCTGCTCGCCGCCCTCCGCGTCCCCGGCGACGAGGCCGACCTGCACCACCCGTTCTGCGACGCCGCACGCCTCGCGATGCTTGCCGAAGCCGCCGAGCACCGCCTCGACGTCATCGACGGCCCCACCAAGGCCCTCCCCGTCGGCCCGGGGCGCCCCGCGATCCATCAGGGCTGGCGCCGGCACGCCCACGACATCCGGCGATCCCGATCGCTCGGGCTGCACGCCGGGTGGGACCTGCACCCGAACCAGCTCGTCAGCCGACACGCCGCCAACTGGCTGCTCGCCGACGCGGCGTTCGACGACGCCGCCCGACGCCTCCGCGGGTTCTTCCAGCAAGCCGCGAGAGCCTCACGCGTCGGCGAACGCTTCGACGACGCCTCCAGCGCTCAGACCCTGATCACCACCGTCGCCCGAGCCCTCTGGTGCGGCGCGCGCACCGAGGACGCGATCGAGCAAGCCGTCGGCCTCCCCGCCCGCACCATCCTGACCCAACCCTTCGAACACATCGCCCGCACCGCCACGCCCCCGAGCGACCCCGCCTGAGCGCCCCGGAGCCGTCCCGCGCCGCTGCCCGTGCGAAGCCGCACCTTCTCAGGCGCGCTCTTGCACCCGCTTGAGCACGCTCTCGGCGTGTTCGATCTGCGCCGAGGCGCGGTCCAAGCAGATCCACGCCTCGTCGCGCACGCCGTCGGCCGCCGCCGACCAGGCGCGGTTCATCGTCCGCTCCGCAGCCGCGAACGCGTCCATCACCTCCGCGTACCCCCCCAGCCCGTGACGCGCGATCAGCTCCGAACGCGTGTCCACAAAGCCCGCGGCGTACGTCGACAACGCCTCCCCCAGACGATCCACGATCGCCTCCGGCTCGGCGCGCTCGGGCGTCCGCAACGCGACCACCGCCCCGCGGAGCGACGCCAGCAACGACTCCGGCGAGCCCGCACGCTCGCCGCCGTCGCCCGACGCTCCCGCGCGCTCCGCCTGCGCCTTGGCATCCTGACGCATCAGCCCCGCGCCCAACCCCAGCACCACCGCCGCGATCAGGAACGCCCACCAGTACGCCCAGCGGCCCATCGCAAACTCGCTCACACGCACGTACCGCACGCCCGCGTCGCGCAGCGCCGCCAGGTGATCCGCGGTCAGCACCGTCGCCTCGCCGTCGGCCTCGGCGGGCACGATCGCTTCGCCTTCGTCGTCCGCGCCCGCGGACGCGCTCAACTCCAGCCCAACCAGACGGTCGTCGGGCAGCGAGAGGGGGGCCAGATACGCCGTGCTGGCGGCGAGCGCCCCCACCGCGAGCCCGACAGCGATCAACACCGACGCGATGAGCTTCAACACCAGAAAATCTCCGCGAATGCCCGGGGCGCCACGCCCCGGGCCCGAACCCGAGGCCGCCTCAACCCGTGATCAGCACGATCATGTTGATCAACAGGCTGAGGATCGATTCACCCACGATCAGGCCCGCGGCGAACGGCACGCCCCAGGCCTCGCTCCACGCCTTGCCGCGCGTCTTCACCGTCACGATGTTCGCCACGCACCCGATCCCGTACGTCGCGATGTAGAAGAACGGCAGGTACACGCTCAGCCCGATCAGCACGCCCAGACCCGGGAAGCTCCCGAGCCCCAGCAGCACGCCGAGCAACGCCCCGAACCCGTACAGCGTGTACGGCATGTCCCCGCCCTGCACGCCCGTGATCACCGCTTGCAACGCCTGCGCCTGCGGAGCGCTCGTCTCCGTCCCCGGGCCCATCGCCGGCAGCCCCTGGTTCAGGTTCACTTGCGCGATCAGCAGGATCACGAACATCGTGATGATCGGCCCGATCCCCGTGAAGATCATCTCCACCACCTGCTGACGGCGCGGCTGCGCACCCACCAGATAGCCCGTCTTCAGGTCCGCCATCATGTCGGCCGCGCACGTGATCGCCACACAGAGCGCCGCGCCGATCAGCACCGCTCCCGTTACCGCCCCCGTCCCCGCCAGCAGCAGCACCAGCACCACCGTCAGCAGCGCCATCCCGCTGATCGGGCTCCAGTCGGTCATGCCCGTGCACTGCGCGATGATGATCCCCGCGAACCAGATCCACAGCGCCCCCACCACCGCGATGATCGCGGCCCGCAGGTGGCTGTTGATCCCGTGCAGCCAGCCCGGGCGCGCGCCGGTCGACGCCAGCCACTCGGCCCGCTGCTCGGCGCTCCACTCGTTCGTAAAGACGTCCCGCGCCTCGGGCGTCGCGAACGCCAACGCGTAGCCGCGGTAGTCCGCCGTCACCCGCTCGCCCCGGTCCTCCACCTGCTGCTCGGTCACCGGGCAGGCCTGGTTGATCGGCATATTCCCCACAAAGTCGGCCGCGAAGAACAGCAGCACCAGCGCCGTCGCCGCCGCGATGATCAGCGTCTTCAGCCCGAGCTCGTCGCGCCCCTTCCCGCCCGCCGACGCAATCGTGCCCCCGCCCGACCGCGCGATGCTCTTGAGCGCCTCGCGGATCGCCGGCAGGCTGAACACCACGCCCATCAACGCCCCGCCCAGCAGCAGGCCGATCCCCAGCGGGCGGTTGAAGCTGTTGAACGCGAAGCCCGGCGCGTCCTCGGCCGACACCGTCGCCGGCAGCCAACCCATGTTGTAACTCACCGGGTTCAGCACGAAGTACGCCAGGATCCCACCGCCCAGCACCATCAGCCCGGCCTTGCCCGACAGAAACCCCGCCCCGATCGCGAACGGCGCGATCGCGAACACGAGCTGGAACTCGCTCGGCAAGCCCAGCACACGCCCGACGTCCACCATGTTGTCGGTCACGAAGTAATCGCCCTGACCGTCCCCCGCACGGTCGTTCCGCGCGACGATCCGGTCGTACCGCGCCCGCGCACGCTCGGCCTCCGCCACCGCGCGCTCGTGAGCCGCCAGAGCCTCCGGCCCCGACGCCTCCGCCGACGCACGCTCGCGCAACGACTCCACCGGGACGCCCTCGAGCAACGCCTGCTGCTCGAGCTGCCCTTCGTCCATCAGCCCCAGCGGCCTCGTCGGCGCCGGCGCCGGAGGCGTCGGCATCGGCAGCCGAAGCCCCAGATCCTGATACCCCACCAGCGGCACGCGGGGCCAATACGAACGCTCGAACGCCGACCACGACAACAGCTCCAGCGTCGGCAAACCCGCCGGCAGCTCCACACCCTCCGAACCCGACGAAGCCAGCGTCCGGTCCGCTCGGTATAGGTGCCACGCGTCCAGCAAACGCGCCTCGACGAGCGCCTCGTAACGCGCGGCCGTCTCCTCCTCGGGCTCGCCCGCCAACGCCTCCACACGCACCCCGCCCAGCCCCGCCGCGTGGAACGCCGCTGTAAACGACGCCAGATCCGTCGGCTCACCCGAGCCCGGCGGCAAACGCAACGACTCGCCCGCCTCCGAACCCGCCAGATCCTGCAGATACACCAGGTACGCGTCGAACGCGTACGCGTCGCTCGCGCTCAGCTCGCCTGCGTGGTCGTGCAAACGCCGCCCCGCCGCCACGCGCTCCGGGCTCGGCCTCCGCTGCGACTGCCACTGCGACAGCTCCCGAAGACGGTTCGCCTCCGCCGCCGTCATCCGGTCCCGCTGCACCAGCGACGTCCGATCATCCGGATTCGCCTTGAATCGCATGTTGGGCAGCTGCGCCGGGAGCGCGATCAACGCGCTCACCGCGATCCCCGCGATCAGCACCAGCGACTTCTTCGCCCCCGCCCCCGGGCTTTTCAAAATCGTCGCCACGCCCACCGCCGACGGGAAACGCAGGCGATCGATATCCAGCATCTGCTTCCGCAGCGGCACGATGAACGCGCACCCCAGGATCGCCCCCGCGACGCACGCCAGCGTGATCAGCCAGAAGTTCAGGCCGCCCGGGTCGAGCTTGATCCCGATCAGCAGCAGCACCGGGACGGTAAAGATCACGCCCGAGTTCGGCGTGTTCACCGCCGAGGCGATCGTCTGCCCGATGTTCGTCTCGAGGATCGTCCCCCGGCGCAGCAGCCCGCGCAGCACGCCGAAGCCCAGCACCGCCGCGATCGCCGAGCCCACGATCGTGAACCCGATCTTGAGCCCCGCATAAGTGATCGCGGCGTTCATGATCGCGCCGAAGATCACCCCGAACACGATCGCGCTGACCGTCACCTCGCGGTAGCGACGCTGGAAGATCGGACGCCCGACCGCGTCGTCGCCCAACGACGACGCGCGAACCGGACCACCCCCGCCACCCGCACCACCCTCGCCAGCCGGTCCCGTCACGTCAGACATCATCGCTCCGGTGCAAGAACCTCAGGCCTCGACCCCCGACACCACCACCCGCCCCTCGCGAGCCGCACATGGTGCGCGATCCCGCCCCGCCGCACAAGTCCGACCCCGCACGCCCACAAACAACAACGCCCCGGCGCGTCGCCGGGGCGTTGAAAAAGTCATATGCATCGGGCCGAAACGCGCCACACGCCGAGGCGTGTCAGCACTTCGCGGCGTTCACCGTGCGACCGGCGCGACGGCGGTTGTTAATGATCTTCCGCCCGCTCTTGGTCCGCATCCGTGCACGGAAGCCCAGCTTCCGGAAACGCTTGATCTTGCTCGTCCGCCTCGGGTAGTGAATCGCCATCGCGCCGCTCCGAATCCGTGTCAGGAACCCGTCAAAGACCCGCTCCGGACCAAGACGCGGCAAGCCGGGCCCGAGTCCGAAACGGCAGGACAGATTGATAGCCCCCACACCGCCCTCAAGCAAGCCCCCCGCCGATCACCCGCGCCCGCACGACCCGCCCCCACCCCCGTGCACGATCGATCAAAGTCCGATAAATAAAATGACTCCGGAGCAAATCCCTCATTGAGGGCGTTGTCACGCCAAAACCCTTGGCACGATCCGCGGGATCTCGTACGATGCATTCGGACGCAGCCGAGCCAGCTTTTTCCGAGGCGGGCGTGCTGCCGTTCGTGGACCGTCAACGCACGGGTTGCTCGGGGCGGATCCGCCCCAGCCCGTCGGGGGAGCGGTCTCCGAACAGCCGCACCCTGCAGGAACGCCCGGGGTGGGCTGAGGCGTGCGTCCCGGCCGTCCCGATGGCGACTTCTTCGCCCTCGGACGCGTCTGTCGCCGCGCCCGGCGACAACGCGGGGATTCTCCACGACCGAGGCAACGGGACCCGCCCTCGATGGACGACGCCACGCGCCAAGCCGCCGAACACACCCTCGGCTACCGGTTCAAAAACCCCGAACTCCTCGCCCGCAGCCTCCGGCACGCCTCGGTGACCGACGACCGGCTCGAATCCAACGAGCGCATGGAGTTCCTCGGCGACGCCGTCCTCGGCATGGTCGCCTGCGATCTCATCTACCAGGGCTACCCCGACCACCTCGAAGGCGACATGACCAAGCTCAAGAGCACCGTCGTCTCCCGGCGCACCTGCGCCCGCATCGCCCGCCAGCTCGGGCTCGAGGACATGCTCGAACTCGGCAAAGGCATGCGCAACAACTGCGACCGGCTCCCCTGCTCGCTCAGCGCCTGCGTCCTCGAAGCCGTCATCGCGGCCGTCTACCTCGACGGCGGGATCGACGCCGCCCGAGCCTTCCTCGAGCCGCTCCTCGAGCCCTGCATCGACGAGGCCGCCAACTGCGGGCACCAGCAGAACTTCAAAAGCGTCCTCCAGCAGCACGCCACCGGCGACGGCCTCGCCCAGCCCACCTACCGCGTGCTCGACGAGCAAGGCCCCGACCACGCCAAGGCGTTCAAAGTCGCCGTCGAGATCGACACCCGACGCTTCCCGCCCTCCTGGGGCAACAATAAGAAGGCCGCCGAGCAACAGGCCGCCCTCAACGCCCTCCGCGAGCTCGGCGTCGTCGAGCCGACCGGGCGCGACGGCGAGGTCCGCGTCATCACCGACGCGAAATAGCCCGCCCCGCACGGGCCTTGGCGATCGCCCGGGTCCCCCCCATCGCTCGCGCCCGAGCCGCTCTCAATCCCGGGCCCGTAGGTCGATCACCACCGGCACGTGGTCACTCGCCGACGAATCCGCCTCCTCCAAGCCGTGGCGCGCCAGCGTGCGCGCGCTCAGGCGGCGCGTGTCCAGCACGAACGCGTGGACCAGCTCCGCCCCGCTCTCGTTGTAGACCGCCCAGTCCAGACGCCCCGGCGCGAACCAGCTCGACGCCTCCGCCCACGTGTAGAACGACGCGTCCCCGAGCACCGGCGCCGACGCCACCGCCAGGTCCGAGCCGTCGTCATCCAGCCCCTCGACCAGGCGCTCCAGCGGCGTCCGCGTCCCCACCAGGTTGACGTCCCCGCCCAGCACGACCAAGCTCGCCCCCGACGCCTCGAGCGCCGACGCCACCGCGTCGCGGATCGCCGCCGCCTCGTCGATCCGCGTCTGGTCCTCGCTCGAGCCCGCGCCCCCGCAGCACTTCAGGTGCATCGAGCCCACCAACGCCGAGCCCGCGGGCGTCTCGACCCGCGCCCCCACAAACCGCACCGTCGCCCCGCCCGCGCGACGCACCGGCCCCTCGAGAAACGACGACGCCGGGTGGCGGCTCACCACCGCCACGCCCCACGTCTCGTTCCGGATCACGTGCCACGGCGCCCCGTCGGGCAGCATCGCGTTGAACCACCCGCGGATGTCGGCTTCGCTCGAGTTCGTCCATTCCTGCACCAGCACCACGTCCGGATCCAGCGCGCTGAGCTTGTTCGCAAACGGGCCCGGGTTCGACATCGGCGCCCCGCGCTCCACGTTGTAGTTCACCACCCGCAGCGCCCCCGCCGGCTTGACCGGGATCGGCGCGTCCGCACGCGGCGCCTCCGCCGAGCGCGCCGGGAGCGACACCTCGAACGGATCGCTGAAGCCCAGCAAACGGTTCCGCTCGTCGTACACCGCGACCACGCCCCGGGCGACGCCCGTCGCCTCCAGGCCCGCCAACGCCGCCACGCCGTCCAGGTGACGGCTCACCCGCGCCTCGTACCACGCGCTCGCGTATGTCGGGCTCGCCATGAAGTCGGCGTCCGCGTGCGAGATCCGCGTTGCCTCGCCCGACGCGTCGAACGCCCGCACGAGCACGCCGCTCCCCCGCCCGCCCGCCACACGCGGGCTGAACCGGACTTCCAGGTCCGCGCCCAGTTCGACCGACCGCCCCAGCCCCTCCACCGCGCGACCCGTCGAGGCCCGCCCGTCGAGGTCCAGGTGGAGCACGACCTGCTCGGACGACGCCTGGATCGCGGCCCCCGCTTCCTCGCCGGGGCTGAACCGCAAATAGAGATAGTCCCCGTCCGCGATCGCCGCGACACCCTCGGGCCAATCGTCGAACGAGCCGTCGATCCGGATCCGCGCGCGATCGGGGGCCGAGGTCGTCGCCAGAGCGGCACGGGGGTCCTCGCTCGCCCCGCGAGACCCGCCCGCCCCCTGCGCCTCGGCCGGGCTCGAGCACCCCGCGGTCGCGAAGCACACGCCGCCCCAGATCGCCGCCAGCCACACGCCCCGCGCCCCGTCACCCCGCACCCAGTCAGACCGAAAACAGTCACGCACCGCGAATCTCCACGCCATCGATCCACGCTCCTTCGTCAAAAACCGCGCGACAACGGGTCACCCGGCGCCACGACCACCACCATACCCCCGCAGCCCGGGCCCCACCCCGCACCCGCTCACGCCTCCGCCCCGATCTCGATCACCCGCCCCGCGCCCAGCACGACGACCGATCGCGTCACCCGATCGCTCTCCAGCCCGAACGCGCGCGCCACCCCGCGCCCGTACGCGCGCAGTTGGGGAGCGTGCCGAGCCGCGACGGCCGTCGCGCCCGCCCCGTCCCCACTCTCGCCCCGCACGCGATCGGTCTTGAAATCGAGCACCGCCGCCCGGACGACCCGCCCGCTCGCGTCGCGCCCCAGGACCAGGCGATCGACCTGCCCCCGGACCACCCGCGGGGGGTCGCCCGCCTCCCCGTCGCCCGCGACCACCGCCGCGAGCGCCCACTCCCGACGAACCTCGACCCGGAGCCCCTCCGCCGCCCAGTCGCGGTACGCCTCGCGCGAGAGCGCCGCCCGCACCTCCGGCGCCTCCATCGCACGCGCGTACACGCCCGAAGCGACCGCCCATGCCGAGCCCGGCGCCTCGCTCGGCGTCACGCCGACCGCGGCACCCGCCGCCGCTCGCGCCGACGCGCTCGGCTCCCCGTCCTCCAACCACTCGATCAGCCCAAGCCACGCGTGCATCAGCGTCCCGACCGATCGCCCCAGCCCCGCCTCGTCCCCGCCATGCACAAACCACCCCGCTCCGCCCGCCGCCGGGCCCGCGTTGTCATCGTCCAGCTTCGACGGGCTGACCACCGACGCCCGGCGCGTGCGCGCGCCCGGACGGAGACGTACGACTACGCGACGCGCTTTCGCCCCACCCTCGCCTTCAACCTCGTCCCCGCCGGTCGCCCCACGCGCCTCGTCCGCCCACGCGTCGCTGCCCGACTCGAACGCCAGCAGGCCGTCCGACGCCCGGTCGCTCAACCACTCCCCGTTGTCGCCCGGATCATCCATCAATGCCGCGCGCAGCACACGCGCCGGCGTCGGCGGTTTGTCGCCCACAAGCTCGAACGCCACCCCGTCCTGATCCAGCTTCATCCACGGCACCACCATCTCCAGCGCGTGCCGCGCCCGTGTCATCCCCACGTACAACCCGCTCAACCCCTCGCGCACGATCTGCGTCCTCACCCGGTCGTACACGTCCTGCAAACGCGGGTCCGCCAGACGCTCGGTCTCGTTCGGGTAGAGCGCCACCCGCGTCACCGGCCCGTCGGGCGGCTCGCGCTCCGCGAGCACCGTCCCCGCCTTCACACCCCACGCCTCGTCCAGCTGCGCCAGCACCACCGCGTCGAACTCCAGCCCCTTCGCGTGATGCACCGTCATCACCGAGACCCCGCCCCGACGCCCGTCGCTCGCTCCGCCCTCGGGCACCTGCTGCCAGCGCACCCATCGCACGAACGCCGACGGACGCAGGCGGGCCGCGATCGCCCCCGCCCCGCCCCCGGACGGGCGCGCCGACCACCGGTCCGCCAGCTCCACGAGCTGCCCGAACCGCGCGCGCTCGCGCGGGGTCATCGAGCCCGCCGAGGCGCGCCCGAGCCACGTCAGCACACCGCTCAGCCCGTCGCTCGCGAGGCGCGACCGCACCACCGCCGACGCACGACGCCGCTCGCTCGACGACGTCACGCCGACCAGCCCGAGCGCCGCGCCCATCGGGCTCGTCGAGACGTGGTACGCCGCCGTCGAGTCCTCCGGGTGCTCCGCCAGGTGCAGCACGCTCAGCGCCACGCCGCACGGGGCGGCGTCGGTCAGCGGGTTCCCGCGCTCGCCCCGGCACGGGATCCCGAGGTTCCCCAGCGCGCGCACCAGGTCAGCGATCACGTTGTTTTTCCGAGTCAGCACCCCCACGCTCGCCCACGGCGCCCGCGCCAGCAGCCCGCGCACACGCTCGGCGATGAACACCGAGCTCGCCCAACGACGGCTCTCCGCGTCGCTTTCGCCCTCCGGCGCTTCCGACTCCACCAGCAACCGCACCGAGCCCGCCAGCTGCTTCGCCGCCTCGTGCCTGTCGAACGACGCCCCGAACGCCCGCCCCGCGACCGCCGCCGGCCCGCCGCCCGCGACGCCCGGGTCCACCAGCGCCGCGTTCGCCCCGATCCCGCGGAACACGCGGTTCACCACGTCCAGCACCACCGGGCTCGATCGCCAGCTCACCGACAAACGCTCGGTGCACACGCCCTCCGGGTCGTACCGGGCGGGCAGACGCTCCAGCAGCCCCGGCTCCGCCCCACGCCACCCGTACAAACTCTGCTTCACGTCCCCCACCACCAGCACGCTCCGCCCCTGATCGTCCTGACTCAGCAGCTCCTCGATCACCGGGCGCAGCAGCTCAAACTGCGTGTGGTTCGTGTCCTGAAACTCGTCCAGCAGGACGTGACGCACCCGCGCATCCAGACGGTAATACATCGCCTGCAGGTCCTGCGAGCCCGCCTCGGCCAGCAGCCGAGGCACGTCGTCGAACTGCAGCATCCCCAGCGAACGCTTCAACCCCTGGTACGACTCGTCGAACGCACGCATCAGCTCGTACGCCGCCCACAACGACGCGCCGTACGCCCGCGACACCGCCGCCGCCGCGTGCGCGCGCAGCGGTGCGCACAAACCCACCAGCGCCTCGGGCATCTCGTGACGCCCGAACTTCGGCGGGTCCCGCATCGTCGAAGCGGTCAGCCCCTGCGTCAGCAGCTTCTTCCAGTCCCCCGCGACGGCCGCGTCCCGGACCGACCGGAGACCGTTGAGATAGCTCTTGTCCGGCGCGCCCGCCTTCGTCACCGGGACCGCCCCCTCCGGGAGCCGATCCGCATCGAGCGCCCGCACCGCCTCGAGCAACTCCACCTCGCCGAGCAGCCCCTCTACCGGCTCGAGCCGCCAGCACGACGCCTCCCCATCCGAAGCCTTGTACGCGTCGTACGCCTCCTCGAGCACGCTCAGCATCGCCCGGTGCGCCCCCATCGGGGGCTTGCCGCGTTTCTGCAAACGGATCAGCTCGCCCACGCGCCCGGCGTCCACCGCCTCCAGCGCCAGCGCCGCCCCCCGCTCGCGGAGCAGGTCGTCCTCGTCCTTCTCCGCGACGCGCCACCCCGGCGCGATCCCGAGGTCGAACGCCATGCCCGAAGCCACGCGGTTCAGCCACGCGTCCAGCGTCTGCACCTGGAGCGAGTGCGCATCGAGCGCCAGCGTGCGCAGCAACGCGGCGCAGCGCACCGGCGTCAGGCCCGCGTCGGCGTGCGTCCGCAGCTCCGCCAGCCCGTCGCCCGTCGCCGACCCGTTCGCCAGGCGGCGTGTCACGCGCTCCAGGATCTCCCCGGCCGCCTTGCGCGTGAACGTGGTCGCGACGATCTCCCCCGCCGCCTCGCCGGAGGCCACCAGCGCGATAAACCGGTTCGTCAGATAAAACGTCTTGCCCGTTCCCGCCGAAGCGAGCACGAACCGGTGCCCCGGGCGTGCCGCACCCGCCGCCCTGGCCGCCGCCGAGCGCTCGCCCATCACGCGCCCTCCCCCGTGCGCACGCGCACGTGGTGCTCGCCATAGCCGCACAGCGCGCCCAACGCGCCCTCCTGCACCGGCGACTCGCCCTCTTCAAGGAACCGCCCCGCCCGCACCTTGCGCACGACGTGCTGCGCGGTCGCGTCGGCCCCCGCCAGCTCCTCGCGGCTCCAATCCGCCACCCTTTCACACACGCGCCCGCTCGAGGGCAGCCCGACATACGACAGCACCGGCGCCGCCGCGTCGGGCGACACCCCGTGCGCCGTCACCAACCAGTTCCGCACCAGGTGCCGGTAGAGCGGGAGCTGGAGGTCCACCCACCGCTGCGTCTCACCCCGCCCGCGCGTGTGCGTCTGCCGCGGCGACTGCGCCTCCCCGTCCTTGTCGCCCGAACTCGTCTTGTAATCCAGCACCGCCCACGCGCCCGACTCGGCGTGCCGATCGATCCGGTCGATCCGCCCGCGCAGCGCCATCGGCGCTTCCCCCTCCGCCATCGGGAGCGACCCCCCGCCCCCCGGGGCCCGCCCCGCGTCCCACTCGGTCGCGACGACTCGCCAGCCCGCGCGCGCGCGGGCCGCCTGCCAGACCGCGAACCCGCGCAGACGGCTCGACGCGATCTCGATCTGCACCCGCACCGCCACGCTCGGGCGCGTGCCGAACCGCGAACCCGCCAGCCCCGAGAGCTCGTCGAGCACGCACGAGGCGATCTCGTCTTCGTCCTCACTCTCGCCCGCCGACGAACGCGCCCAACGCTCCAGCACGTCGTGCAGCAGCGTCCCGAACCCGCGCGGGTCCAGCTCGCGCCCGGGGGGCTCGACGTCCCGGAGCCCCAGCACGTCCTTCGCATAAAACACATACGGCGAGCTCAGATACCGCTTGAACGACGTCACCGACATCGACGTCACCGCCTCGTGCGCCGAGCCCGGGCGCACGACAAAGCGCGCCCCCGACGACACCACGCGCTCGCCCGAAGCCGCCCGCACCCCCGCCCCGGCGTCGCGCACCTCCCCCGTCAACCGGCGCACGCGTTCGACCAGCCCCGCGTCGTCGGCGTTCAGCAGCAAGGGGCTCGCCCACAACGGGTCGCCCGACGCGTCCCGTCGCCCGCAGATCGCGCGCACCCCCGCGGGCGCGGGCGACCCGGGCGCGCACCGCCCCTCGCACACGGTCGCAAACAGGTACGCGTCGCGCGCGGACCGCGAGCGCGTGTGCGCCAGTTGCAGGCGCGCGCGCGCCGAGTCGGTCAGCAGCGCCCCGCCGCCGCCCCGACGCTCCGGCACGTGCTCGTTGTCCATCCCCACAAAGACCAGCCCGGGCGCGGGCTCGAAGAGCGCTTCGAGCCACCCGATCATCTCCACGCGAGACGCGCCCGCCTCCGCGTCGGCCGCCGACCCGAGCGCTTCGAGCACGAGCCGGATCGCCTCGCTCGCGCGCACGCGCTCGCCCGCGTCCGCCGGGAGCGCCGCGACCTCGTCGATCGCCGCCCGCACCGCCGCGACCGACGCCAGCTCGAACCCGCTCCACGCCCTTTCCCCCTCGCCGCCCTGGCCCGCCTGGGCGTACACCCGTTCGAGCATCGCGCGGACCGGGGGCATCCACGCCGAAGGCGAACGCGTCGGCGTCGCCGCCTCGAGCCCCGGGCAGCCCAGCTCGCCGAGCAGCCCGCCGACGCGTTCGTGCGCGCGCCGCAGGATCGCCCGATCCCCCGGGCGTTCGGTGCGCCACCGACCGTCCAACGCCCCGGGCAGGAAATCGCTCGCGTAGCGGTCCATCGCGCCGAGCAGCTCGCCCGTCTCGTTGTCGTCGCCGAGAACCGCCAGCGCGTCCAGGTGTCGGCAGAGCGTCGCGAGCGCGCCGAACGAGCCCTCTTCCAGCAGGGCCGAGACCGCGTCGAGCAGCGTCCCGAACCGCCCCGTGCGCACCTCCCGCCCCCCACCCGGGCGCACCGGGACGCCCGCGCGCGCGCCCTCGCGCTCGATCGCCGCCTCCAGCGACGCGTCCACGCACACCACCGCCGCATCATCCGGCCCGATCTCGACCGCCGCCCCCGCGGGCCCACCCGCGAGCGAGGCGATCGCGCCGAACACCGCGCCCGCCTGGTCGAACGGGCCGGCCTCGAACACAATCTCGTCGTCGCGCAGCACGCCCGCCCGGCGCGCCCACGCCGCCGACGGGCACCCGAAGGCGTCGAACCAAGCCCCGTCCTCGTGTTCGCCCTCGCCCGTCCCGAGCATCGCCTCGGGCGCGAAGACCAGCGCCCGCGCCGAGACGCCCGGGAGCGTCAACGCCCGTCGGGTGAGCCCGTCGAGCTCGGCCACGCCCGCGAGGACGACCTCGATCGTCTCCCCGGGCTCGGGCGCGCGGCCCGCCAGCTCGCGCACGCGCGCCAGGTCCGCGAAGGCCGGGTCGAACAAACCCCAGGACGCGAGCGTGCGCACGTACGCGTCCGCGGCCTGCTCGATCGCGATCCAGCGTTCATGATCCGGGAACGTCGGATCGCCCGCGAGCGTCGCCCGCGCCTCGCCGACGCCCAGCCCGCCCCGCGACAGGTCGTGGACGGCGCTCGCGATCAGCCCCGCGATCGCCGACCACGCGCGCGCATCGCCGAGTTCGGGCGCGCGCGGGAGCAACGCCGCACGCGCCGCCTCGCTCAAGCCCCGGACCGCGTCCAGCCACGCCAGTCGCGAGGCCGTCGCGGACGCCTCCTGCTCCGGGGCCGTGAGGCCGCGTCGCGCGCCCAGCGTCGCGATCAGACGCCCCGGCGTCACCACCGTCGGCGGGGAGACCGCCAGCCCGCGCTCGTCCCCCACCAACGCCAGCGCGCCGATCACCAAACGCCCCGCCCGAGCGCCCGGCGTCACCAGCACCACGGACGACAGGTCGAGCTCCCCCGAAGACACGGACGCACCGTCGAGCCCGCCGTCCCGCGCGAGGTCGCTGAGCCACCGCGCCACCGCCCCCGCGGGCCCGAGACGATCGCTGACCGCCGAAGCCCCGGCCCAACCCAACGCGTGCAACGACCTGATCCGAGCCAATCCGAGCCCCGTAAAAAAAGACAGTGGTTTCCATGAGGCACTTCGCCCCAGGGAGTATATCATGTCCGAACACACACCGGACACTTATTTAGGGTAGCAGAGACGAACCGGAGAGCGTCACTAGGGTATTAAGTATATGAATATCCGCTTTTTCGAGCACGAATCGGTGGAGTCCACGAACCAGCTGGCGTTGGATCTTTTCCAAGCCAGCGGCCTCAAGGAGCCGGTGTTCGTTTTTGCCCGCGAGCAGACCGCCGGGCGCGGGCGACACGGACGGCTCTGGGCCAGCCCGCGCGGCGGCGCGTGGTGCAGCCTCGCCTGGGCGATCCGCCCCGACGTGGATCATGCCGCCGCCTCGCTCGTCGCCGGGCTCGCGACGCGCGACGCCGTCGCCCGAGCCTGCCTCCGCATCGGGCTCGACACGTCCCGCATCAGCATCAAGTGGCCCAACGACTTGCTGCTCGACTGCGACCCCAAACGCCCCGGACGGGAGCTCCGCAAATTCGCCGGCGTCCTCTGCGAGCGCCCTGAAAAGGACACGCTGGTCATCGGTGTCGGGGTGAACGCCGACTTCGAAGTCGATGCGATCCCCGAGATCCTCAACGAGCCGCCCCGGACCCCCAGCACCACCCTCCGCACCGCCTTCAAGAAAAGCGTGGACCCTGAGCAGATCGCGCGCGAGCTGGCCGAGGCGCTCCCGGCGTCCCTCCGGGCGTTCGAGCGCGGGGGGTTCGCGCCCTTCGCCCCCGAGCTCCGCGCCGCCCTCGCCCACCTGGGCGAGCCGGTCGCGTGGGAAACCCCCTCCGGGCGCGTCTTCGGGCGCATCTCGGGCGTCGACGACGCCGGGCGGCTGCTCCTGGACGTGGGCACGCCCGAGCTCGCGGTGCTCAGCTCGGGCGAGGTCTCCCGCGTGCCCGACTCGGGCGGGCCCCAATGGCCCGGGCCCGATAAGCCGTAACGCCTTCGCCTTGAGGCACTTCCACACTTTCGCCCGCCCTGCACGTGTGCAGAACCCGAATATCCCGCGGATTCATGCGGGGCTCGGGTTCGGGCCGATGTGAAACACGCCACGGGGTGCGGCCGCGTGGCGAGATTGGTGTTATGGTGCGTCCCGATTGACGGCGCCGACCCTGCTCGATCCTCCCTTCGCGATCGGACCACCCGACCCGATGAGCTCGATTTCGCCCACCAACTCGGCCGCGTCCTACGGCGCGCTCCGTCTCGCGCAGGCGTACGGCGGCGCTCGCTCGCCGGCGCACGCGTCCGCGACGCCGACCGCCGACCGCGCCGCGAGCGTGCGGGACGTCGCGAGCGTGCGCCCATCGGCGAACGCGGAGGCCGTGGGACGCATCCAGCCCGCGCCCTCGCACAGTTCGAGCGGCTCGCTTCGGAACCTGGTGGCGGGGCTGGTCCCGGGCCGGATCGATTTTTCGGGTGACGAGCCCGTGCCGACGCGTCCGGAGGCGATGCCGATCTACCGCCACCCGGCCGACAAGAACGCCGCCGCGACGGGCGTGCACGCCGGGCGACTGATCGACACCGAAGCCTGACGCCGACGGCGGGCCTCGCTCTCGCGTCCGACACCGATTCGCACACGACGCACCGCCTCGCGGGGGAAACACCCGCGCGGGAAGGTCGCCCCGTGCGAGCTGGCGTGCCGATGATGAATGTGCCGCGACCGTCCGCCCTTCGGGGTGGACAGTGGTCAACAGTGGTAGACAATGCAAGCGTTCCCCCGGCGACGGAGCCCGGGGGGCGATCGTTCCGAATGCCGGATCACACCGAAGGATCGACCCGTGATCACCCGCCCCCCCGCGTTCCATCCCGCCAGCACCGCCGCCGCGCCCGAGGCCGACGCCCGCGCGGCCGATCGCCCCGCCGGCTTCCCCGCGCCGAGCGCCTTCGCCAAGCACTGGCGCCTCGACCCCGAGACCGTCTTCCTGAACCACGGCTCCTACGGCGCCTGCCCCGCGCCCGTGCTCGAAGCGCAGCGGCGCATCCGCGACCGCATGGAGGCCGAGCCGGTCCGGTTCTTCATGATCGACCTGGAAAAGCTCGCCGACGCGGCGCGCGCACGGATCGCGCGGTTCATCGGCGTCCGCGACCCGCAGTCGCTCGCGCTCACGCCCAACGCGACCATCGCGGTCGCGACCGTCATCCGCAACACCCACCTGCAGCCCGGCGACGAGGTGCTCGTCAACGACCACGAGTACATGAGCTGCATCAGCGAGTTCCACCGGCACGCGGGCGGGCAGGGGTACGACGTGAAGTGCGCCGAGGTGCCCTTCCCGGTCGCTTCGCCGGATGAGATCTTCGAGGCCGTGATGGCGCAGGTGACGGCGCGCACGAAGCTGGCGCTGCTCAGCGAGATCACCAGCCCGACGGCGATCGTCTTCCCGATCCCCCGCCTCGTGCGCGCGCTCAAAGACCGCGGCGTCACCGTCCTCGTCGACGGCGCGCACACGCCCGGGCAGCGGTCGCTCGACATCGAGAGCCTCGGGGCCGACTACTACGCGGGGAACCTGCACAAGTGGGTCAGCGCGCCCAAGGGGAGCGCGTTCCTCTGGGTCGCGCCGGAGCACCAGAAAGGCTTCGAGCCGCTGGCGCTTTCCAGCCGTGCGCACATCGAGCGGGCCGACCGCTCGCGTTTCAACGCGCTGTTCGACTACGTCGGCACCAACGACTATTCCCCGGTGCTTGCCGCCCCGGAGGCGATCGACTTCCTCGCCTCCCTCCTCCCCGGCGGGTGGGACGAGCTCACCGCGCGCAACCACGAGCTCGTCATCGAAGGGCGCAACCTCATCTGCGACGCGCTCGGCGTCGAGCCGCCCGCGCCCGACGACATGCTCGCCAGCATGGCCTCGATCATTATCCCCGGGCTCGGCCTCACCTCCGGCGGCATCAAGCCCGGCGGCTACGAAGACCCCCTCCAAGCCCGACTCGTCG
This sequence comes from Phycisphaerales bacterium, assembly GCA_007693785.1. Classification (GTDB taxonomy): domain Bacteria; phylum Planctomycetota; class Phycisphaerae; order Phycisphaerales; family UBA1924; genus RECY01. The sequence goes on from RECY01000023.1 coordinate 88,732, forward strand.
AGCACCACCGCGTCCAGGTCCCCGTCTGGAGCCTCCCCAGCAAGGGACACCGCATCCTGCGCATCAGCGCCCAGCTCTACAACAGCCGCGAGCAGTACGCGTACCTCGCCGAGGCGCTGAAGCGGGAGCTGGCGGCGGAGTAAAGATGGATTTATTTATTGCGATTACAGCCTTTCTCGGATGTACAACTGGTATATTATCATTTCTTTGGCATATTAAAACATATAATGATAATAAAAGAATCAATTATCGTTATCATGCAGCGTTTGCCGGGACTGTTCACCCGCCAGCGAGACATGAAGGTCTAGCTTTTCCAATGCCACGCGGCGGCTATGAATGTATTATACTAGTTATCGTGAACCATGGAACGCACGACCTGCGAATCTCGGGCATCGGAATTTTCGGATCGGCTACAGTCGATAGCGATCATGATATGTATGACATCGAAGCCGAACGACAGCGACGCGGGAAGAAATACAAAGACCTCAGCAAGTCATTTCCTCGCCCTACTGACAATCCATATATTGTACACTCCGGCGATTCGCTTGAACATAGCATATATATGAATTGGACAACACTTAATAAATTTGATCGCCGGAATTGGGGTATATGCTTCACTACGGGAACCGGCGATCGTGTACGCATCGATGGACATGAACTAAATCGTGACTACAGAATTAAACCATTATGGTTGAGACAAAAGTTTCCCTATTTATTTACGCTACGAGATGACGCTAGGCGTGACGCAAGAAACCGCTTGAAGAAATACGATTCTGTGCTCAATAAAAAGCTGCCCAGGCCGCCCACATGGTCGGGGTACATTTAACCAATTATTTGCCGATCCTACGATATCCGTAGATAGTTGTTGGTGCCCGGTAAACGCGATACCTCACGCCAAGCCGTACATCGGCTTCAGCTTGCCTTCCAAATGGCGCAGCAACGGCTCGGCGCTCAGCGGCTCGCCGGTGACGCGTTCGCACAGCTCGCCCGCGCGGTAGCGCTTGCCGTGCTTGTGGACGTTCGTGCGGAGCCAGGTGAGGATCTCGCCGAACTCGCCGCGGGCCATCTGGGTTTCGATGTCCGGGATCGCCTTGTTCATCATCTCCCAGAGCTGGGCGCAATAAAGGTTCCCGAGCGTGTACGTCGGGAAATAGCCCATGAGCCCGAACGACCAGTGGACGTCCTGCAGGCAGCCGCGACGGTCGTCCGGCACCGGCACGCCGAGCATCTTCTCGAACCGCTCGTTCCACGCCCCCGGCAGGTCACGCACGCTCAGATCGCCACGGATGAGCGCGCGCTCGATGCCGAAACGCAGCATGACGTGCAGGTTGTACGTCGCCTCGTCCGCCTCCACGCGGATGTAGCTCCGGCTCACGGTGTTCACCGCGCGGCAGATCGCGTCCGCATCATGGCGCTCCAGCCCGCTGCCCAGCATCGCGTGCGCGTGCGGCGCGAGCCACTGCCAGAACGACGCGCTCCGCCCGACAAAGTTCTCCCACATGCGGCTCTGGCTCTCGTGAATCCCCAGCGAGATCGACTCGCCCAGCGGCTCCCCGAAGTGCGACGCCGGCACGTCCTCGTACTGCCCCGCGAGCTTCGGCAGGCCCTGCTCGTACAGCCCGTGCCCCATCTCGTGCATGGTGCCGAAGAAGGCGTCGGTCCAGCGCTCCTCGCGGTAGCGCGTCGTCAGGCGCGTGTCGCCCGGCGCGAGCCCCTCGCAGAACGGGTGCGTCGTCGTGTCGAGCCGCCCGCGCTCGAGGTCGAACCCGCACCGCTCGATCACCATCAGCCCGAACGCGTGCTGACGATCGGCCGGCACCTCCGCCCGCGTTAACGCATCATCCGGCCCGCGCCCGCTGTCGAGCAGCTCGCTCACCAGAACGCTCAGGCGCTTCTCCAGCGGCGTGAACACCGCCTCCACCTCGTGCGCGGTCATGCCTGGCTCGTACTTATCCAGCAGGGCGTCGTACAGTTCCCCGCCCTCGCTAAACCCCAGGCACTCGGCCTTCTGCCGCGCCAGCCCCACCATCCGCGTCAGCGACCCCTCGAATTGCTTGAAATCGCTCTCCGCCCGCGCCTTCTTCCACACCTGCTGGCTCTCGCTCCCGGCCCGGGCCAGCTCCTGCACGAGCGCGCGGGGGAGGCGGATCGCTTTGTCGTAGTCGCGCCGCATCTCGCGCAGGTTGGCGGCCGTCGAGGTGCCGGGCGCGTTCAGGTTCGCGTCCGCCTCGCACTCGGCAATCAGCTCGCCCAGTCGCGGATCCGTCGCGCGGTCGTGCGACAGCCCCGCGAGCAGCGACTGCTGCTCGGCCCGTGCCGCCGCACCGCCATTGGGCATGTACGTTTCCTGATCCCACCCGAGCAGGCGCGAGACGGAAGCGAGCGTGCCTGCCTCGCGCTGGAGCGCGCGGAGCCGGTCGTACGCTTTGGTGGAAGCGGGCGTGGCGATTTCGGGCATGGTGACTCCTGCGTTCAAAACCAGCGGGCGACGGCCCGAATAAGGGTAGGGCTTGAAGAAACGGCCCCCCACCCGATGCCCAAAGCGGCGGCACGTCCCGAGCGGGGCGTCGCTCGCGATCAATCCCGCAGCGCGTGCTGGAGCGCGATCAGGCTGTACGCGGTGATGAGCACCGGGTCGCCCTCCATCCATCGCTGGTCGACCGGGCGGAAGCTCCCGTCCTCGTTCTGCAACTCGGCGAGGCGTTCGATGAGGTCACGCCGCCAGGGGCGCGCCTCGGTGCTGCCGTCGGGGTGGCGGATCTCGAGGCGGTCCTCGCCCAAGGCCGCCAGGGCGTTTGCGAAGGTGACGTAGTAGTAGTACAGCCCGTCGTTGCCGACGCCGGGGTTCTCCGCGAGCGTGTAGTTCTGCCGGATCCAGCCCAGCGCGGCCTCGACACGCGGGTCGTCGCGTTCGAGCTGCGCGTAGATATAGGTTCGGAACCCGGCGTAGGTCATGGAGCCGTAGGCACGCAGGCGGCTGACCCGCTCGCCGTCCGGCGTGATCTCCTCGATCTCGCCCGCCTTGCTCTCGCCGATGCCGAGCTGGTCGCCCGAAGGGCTCGTCGCGTAGATGAACCCGCCCTGGGTCGAGCCCTCGGCGTAAGGCATGTCGTTGATGTCTTCGTGCATCTGCGTGCGCGCGAGAAAGACCAACGCCCGCTGCACGGCCGGGTCTTCGCAGTCCACGCCCGCGTCGATGAAGGCGTTGATGAAGAAGTGCAGGTTGCTGCTATCCGGGCGGCTGCTCCCGCCGTAGCCGATCCCGCCGTAGAACGGGTGCTCCCCGGTCACGCGCCCCGTCTCGGCGTCGGCCCCGCTCCCGACGCCCGCCGCCTCGTGCCATTGGATGCTGCGGAGGAACTCGAGCGCCGGCTCGATCGCCTCGCTCGCCTCGGGCGTGCCGAGGCGCGCCAGCGCGCTCACGCAGATCGACGTGTTGTAGCTCGCGAGGATCCGGTCGTAGATCCCCCCGTCCGCCTGGCGGTGCTCGAGGATGAACGACGCGCCGCGACGCACGTGCCCGTCGCGCGCGTCGATCCCCGGTTGCATCAGCATCCCGCGGAGCACCAGCCCCGTGACGGCCGGCAGGCGCGGCCCGCCGGGTCGTACGCCCCACCCGCCCGTCACCTCGTCCTGCTGCGTCCGCAGGAAGGCGATCGCGCGCTCGGCGATCCGCTCCCCCTGCGCGCGCACGTCGGCGTCGGTCGCCCGCTCGCTGGTCACCGCCCGCGAGGGACGCTCCGCCTGCGACTGCGCCCAGGCCGCCCCGGAGCACGCCCCGCCCGCGACCATCGCCACCGAACCGACCCACCACCCCATCCGACGACGAAGACGCATAACCGCACTCCTTGGATCTCGCACCCGCCTGCGATGCTACAGACACCCCCAGCGAGGCGTTGCCCAGAGGCAGGCTCGCGCCCGTCCGGCGACCCAGGATCGCCCCTGCTCTCGGGTTTTTTGAATGCCGGAGGGCGGGTTCACGCGCCGGTCGCGGCCCGAACCAGCGCCGCCGCGACCACGGCGGCGGTCTCGGTTCGGAGCACGTGCGGGCCGAGCCCCACCGCGGTCGCCCCGCCCGCGATCGCGAGGGCGCGCTCCTCGTCGGTCCAGCCCCCCTCGGGGCCGACGAGCACGCGGACCGAGCCCCCCGGCTCGCCCGCGAGGGCCTTCGAGATCGGGGCGCCCCCGGCGTCCGCGATCAGCACCCGTGCCTTGGCGCCGTCCTCGTCGGGAGCCGCGAGGGCTCGGGCGAGCGTCATCCGGCCCCCGATCGCCATCAGATAGGCCCGCCCGCACTGCTTGGCGGCCTCTTTCGCGACCCGCCCCATCCGGTCCAGCTTGCCCTCCCGAGGATCGACGACGACCCGATCGCTCGCGAGCGGCCGCCACGACGACGCGCCCGCCTGGCTGAGCTGGTCGATCATCCCCTCGAGCCGAGGGCCCTTCGGGGCGGCGGCCACGATCTCGAGCCACGGACGCACCGGTTCGGCCTGCTCGACCTCGCCGACCGCGAGGCGGAGCCGCCAATCGCCCTTGCCAGCTTTTTCGACCCCCTCGATCCGGGCTGTGGCGACCCGTCCCCGCCCGTCGAGCAGCCCGACGCTGTCCCCGGCCGCGAGCCGCTTGGACTTGACGGCGTGGTGCGCCTCCTCGCCCCCCACCTCAATCAAGAGGCCGGGGGTGAGGTCGAAGGTCTCGTCGAGGATGCGGTGCGAGGACATGGGAACTCCGGGAGCAGGCACGAGGCATTGGTCACTAGGCACTAGGGGGGAGGGAGGGGCGAGGGGGGGGGGTTGCTTCGGGTGTCTCTTGGGCGTGGTCGCCGTTGGTGGGGTGTCGCCGGGCCGAGATACGCGCCCGCCGGATCTCATGCCGAACGCCTCGTGCCTGCCCTCGTGCCTTCTGCCCCAAGTCCGGAAACTGCTTGAGTTCCGGGGGCTTAGGGCCGATGATCGAGGCGGAAGCTTTTTATGCCAGACGCGAAGACGAGCCCGCAGGATACTCCGGACCTGGACGCCCAGATCGAGGCGTTGCTGGCCGACATGGCGTCGGCGTGCGATCGCGTGGCCCAGCAGCTCGAAGACCGCCCGCCCCCGGAGGGCGCAGGGAAGGCCGGTGGAGCGGTTGATGACCGCGGGCAGCGGGTCCCGCCGACGCCCGCGAGCGAGCCCGGGGCGGCCGAGGCGACGGGCACGGACGATGCCGACGACGCGGCACCCGAAACGGACGCGGACGCGAGCACGGACCCGGAAGAAGAAGAAGCGCACGCGGACGCCTCCGAGTTCGACCTCGGCCCAGAGCCGAGCGCGGGGGGCGAGAGCGATGAGGCGGCTGAGACGGCTCAGGCGGTCGCGCTGGACGCGCAGGTCGGGGATCTGATCGACGCGGCTTCGGGGGTGGAAACGCCGGAGTCGGCGGGCGACGCTCCTGTGGACGGTGCGTCGGCTGCGCCTGAGAGCGAGAGCCTGGACGCGGCCGAGCAGCTCGGGGACCTGGACGCCGAGCTGGCGGCGCTCGCGGGCGAGATGATGGCCGAGAGCGAGCCTTTCGAGGCATCGTCCGAACCCGTGGCCCCGACGCCCGACGACACGACGCCCGCCACGGGCGATCCGGACCCGGATACCGAGACCAGCGAGGACGTGAACGCCGGGATGGTGGGCGAAGCGCGCGGTGGGCCGTCGCCCGCGGCCGCCGGGACCGCCGGGGGCGTGGGTTCGGCGTCGGGTTCGGCGCCTCGCGCTCGCGGGTCTCGTCCGTCGTTGCCGGCCCGTCCGGCGACAGCGCCGGGGAGCAAGCCGTGGGTCGTGGCTTGGGCCTACGCGAAGGTGTACGTGCCTTGGCTGGGCTCGGTCGTGTTCGCGCAGGCGATGCGTCTGTTCATCTGGGCGATGCCGCGTCTGGGCGACCTGGCGGAGCGGAGCAACAAGCCGATCGAGGGCAAGTCGCGGATCGTGCGTCAGAGCGTGGGCTGGTTCGCGGTGACGACGGCGTTTTACGCGCTGCTGGCGTGGGTGTTCGTGCTGTTCATCCGCGAACCCCCGCAGCCGACCGCCCCGCGGACGCCGGCGGTCGAGGTGCGCGACCCGAACGCGCCGGTGCCGGTGCGCCCGACGCCGAGCGCCGAGACCCCGCCGCGGTGAGCCTGTCGGACCGAGCGAAATCCGGTGCCATGGAAACGCGCAGCCCGTCCGCGGGCGAAGCTTTTCCATGACGGGCGTTGGACGGCACCGAACGCCTCAGCGTGCGAACAAAGAACGAGAACGAAGAGGTGAGATCCGGAAAAGCTGCGCCGCGGCGGCTTCGCGTTTCCGGGGCACCGAGGGCGAGGAAGCGAGGTAGGCGGCGTCGCGGCGTTTAGAAATCCGCCTGCCTCGGCGCTCTCGGGAAGGGGATGACGTCGCGGATGTTCTGCATACCGGTGCAGAACTGGATGAGGCGTTCGAAGCCGAGGCCGAAGCCGGCGTGCGGGACGGTGCCGTAGCGCCGCAGGTCGCGGTACCACCAGTAGTCGTCCTTGATCAGGCCCATCTCCTCGATGCGGCGGTCGAGGACGTCGAGTCGTTCTTCGCGCTGGCTGCCGCCGACGATCTCGCCGATGCCGGGAACGAGGATGTCCATCGCGGCCACCGTCTCCTCCGGCGCCCCGTCGGTCCCGGCGTCGTTCAGACGCATGTAGAACGCCTTGATCTTCTTCGGATAGTTGATGACAACGACGGGCTGCTTGAAGTGCTCCTCGGTGAGGTAGCGCTCATGCTCGGACTGGAGGTCCGAACCCCACTCGACGGGGAACTCGAAGCTCTTTTTCGCGTTCTTGAGGATCTCGACCGCCTCGGTGTAGGGCAGGCGGCGGAAGGGCTTCTCGATGACGTGCTTCAGGCGGTCGATCAGCCCGGGCTCGATCCGCTCGTTGAAGAACGCCATGTCGTCGGCGCGGCGCGTCAGCAGGTCGTCAAAGAGATACTTGAGCATGTCCTCGGCGAGCTGCGCGTCGTCGTTGAGATCCGCGAACGCGATCTCCGGCTCGATCATCCAGAACTCGGCCAGGTGCCGGCTCGTGTTGCTGTTCTCGGCCCGGAACGTCGGGCCGAACGTGTACACGCGGCTCAACGCGCAGCAGTACGTCTCCACGTTCAGCTGACCCGACACCGTCAGGTTCGCCTCGCGACCGAAGAAGTCCTTGTTGTAATCGACCTCGCCCTCCGGCGTCCGCGCCGGGTTGTGCATGTCCAGCGTCGAGACGCGGAACATCTCCCCCGCGCCCTCGGCGTCGCTGGCGGTGATGATCGGCGTGTGGACATAAAAGAAATCACGCTCGTCAAAGAACCGGTGGATGCCGACCGCGAGCGCGTGGCGCACGCGCGCGACCGCGCCGAACGTGTTCGTGCGCACGCGGAGGTGCGCCTGCTCGCGGAGGTACTCGAACGTGTGGCGCTTGGCCGAGGCGGGGTAGGTGTCCGGGTCGTCCACGAGCCCGACGACGCGGACGGCGCTCGCCTGGAGCTCGACCGACTGCCCCTTGCCTTTGCTCTCGACGAGCTCCCCCTCGGCCTCGATCGCGCACCCGGTGCCGAGGTGCAGGATCTCGGATTCGTAGTTGGGCAGGTCGCTCTTGGCGACGACCTGGAGCCCCTGGAAGGCGGTGCCGTCGTTGAGGTCGATGAAGCTGAGCCCGGCCTTGGAGTCTCGCCGGGTGCGGACCCAGCCCTTGAGGGTGCAGCGGGTGCCGACGGGGGCTTGGGCCGCGTCCTTGATTTTCAACCAGTCCATTGCGCCGAACCTCCGAGAGCGTGCGGATCCGAAAACGGGCGGGATCCTACGCCCATAGGCGGCAGCCCCTCAGCGGCCCGGCGCAAGGACGGGCCGCTGGGGGCGGTCAAACCACGCTCCGGCGAGGATTGTTTTGGTGGACTCGGGCTATTCGCGTCGTCGGACGTCGAGAAGCGGGAAGGCCGGGAGGGCGAGCGGGCGGAGCGCCAGGGCGAGCAGGGCCAGTTCGTCGTCGTCGCCGGCGACGCGGTTCAGGTTGATCTTGGCGCAGGCGGTGCAGCGGTGGACGATCGCCCATTCGCCGTCGTCGCGCGCCGCGACGGCGACGGGCTCCATCGGTGATCGGCAGACCGCCGCCCGGTCCCCCGGGTGCTCGTCAACGTGGCGGGACCAGAGGCAACGCGGGCAATGGTTGCGGTGCTTGGTTCCGAAGCTGGTGCCGGAGACGGGGGCGCGGCAGTGGACACATGTGAAATCATTGCGCTCGTGTCGGCGCCCGGGGCGCCGGCGCGGGGTGTGCGAGAGATCCCCGTCGGGATCGCGGAACGTGTGAGCCATGGGTGTGGAGCCTGACCAAGGGCAGCGGGGTGGCCGCGAGCGGCGCGGGGCTGCCGACCGGGAACGGAACGAGCCCAGTTCTGGAGCACCCCCGTGCGCGCAGCGTGCGCACTGCCTGCGGACGCCCGCTGGGAAGGTGCGGGCGGCTCAGGCCGAGCCCAAACCTCGCGTGCGCGGCACGCGGGCGGGCGACAGGGGTTGGTCAGGCAGTGGCCGGCATCCGCTGAATGATAGCGCACGCCGGCAGGCGGAAAAGGAGCGAGGCAGGGGCAGGAGGAGACCGAGCCCGCTGCGGCGTGGCGGCCGGGGAACGCGGCGACCCTCAGAAAGCGTCGGCCTTCTCGAAGCGGGTGGTGAGGATGCGGCGGAGCTTGCCGGCCGCGTCGCTGATCGCCTTGTACATGTCTTCGTCTTTCGCCTCAACGACGAGCGGGTCCATCCCCCGCGGGCGGGCCTCGAACATCACCCGCTTGTCGTCCGGCCCGCTCTTGCCGGCGTTCTCGTCCGACAGGTGCACCTCCACCCGCGTCAAACGATCGGCAAACCGCCCGATCGCGGCCTCGAGCTCCTGCTCGATGTGCGCGTTGATGGCGTCGGTCTTGTCCATGTTCCGGTAATTGATTTCGATCTGCACAAACATCTCCCTGTGTTGGATCGGCATCGATTCGGTGCGCGTCTGCAGGTTACGAACCCGGCTCGTGTGGGGTTCATTCAGATCAACCGATCGTCCTTCGCGATCCCGTGGGCTGGGAGGGTGTTGACCTGAACGAGTTGGGTGCCTTGGAGCTGCTGGGCTTGGTCGGCGTCGACGTAGTCGCTGTGGCAGGCGGCTTTGCCCTGGTCGTCGGCCGGGACGGTTTTCTTGGTCTTGCTGGCGAGCTTGTGGATCTCTTCGGGCTTGAGGTAGCCGCGTTGTTCGAGGATGCGTTGCTGCTCTTCGGTGAGGGCGGCGCTCTTGACGGGGGCGCCCATCTTGCCGCCGGCGCCGACGCGTTCGAAGCCGTCGGCCTTGCCGCTGGCGAACTCCTGGATCTCCTTGCTGATGCGGACCGAGCACCAGTCGTGCCCGCACATGGCGCAGAAATCCGTATCGACGTCGAGGTCCTCGTCGTGGAAGGCGCGGGCGGTGTCGGTGTCGAAGGCGAGCTCGAGGTGCTTTTCCCAGTTCAGCGCGGCCCGGGCGCGGGTGAGGTCGTCGTCCCACGCGCGGGAGCCGGGGATGCCGAGGGCGACGTCGGCGGCGTGGGCGGCGATCTTGTAGGCGACGCAGCCTTGCTTGACATCCTCGCGCTTGGGCAGGCCGAGGTGTTCTTTGGGGGTGACGTAGCAGAGCATGCTGGCGCCGTGGTAGGCGGCGTTGGTCGCGCCGATGGCGCTGGTGATGTGGTCGTAGCCGGGGAAGGTGTCGGTGACGAGCGGGCCGAGGACGTAGAAGGGTGCGCCGTGGCAGAGTCGGCGTTGGAGCTTCATGTTGAACTCGATCTGATCGAGCGGGACGTGCCCGGGGCCTTCGACCATGACCTGGACGCCGTGGCGCCAGGCGCGCTCGGTGAGCTCGCCGATGGTTTCGAGTTCGGCGAGCTGCGCGTCGTCGGTGGCGTCGGCGAGCCCGCCGGGGCGGAGGCCGTCGCCGATGGAGAAGGTGATGTCGTAGCGGCGCATGAGTTGGCAGATGTCATCCCACATGTCGTACATGAGGTTGTCGCGGTTGTGGGTGAGCATCCACTTGGCGAGGAGGCTGCCGCCGCGGGAGACGATGCCGATGAGGCGGCTCTTGACGTACTTCAGGTGGGCGCGGCGCACGCCGGCGTGGATCGTGAAGTAGTCCACGCCCTGCTCGGCCTGCTTGAGCAGGGTTTCCATGACGGTCGCCTCGTCGAGGTCTTCGAGGCGTTTGCCGATGATCATGGAGTAGATCGGGACGGTGCCGATGGGGGCGGTGGAGTGCTGGCAGAAGGCCTCGCGGCAGGCGTCGAGATCGCCGCCGGTGGAGAGGTCCATGATGGTGTCCGCGCCCCAGCGGATGGCCCAGTCGAGCTTTTCGAGCTCTTCGTCGGTGCCGCTGGAGACGGGGCTCGCGCCCATGTTGGCGTTGATCTTGGTCTTGCTGGCGCGCCCGATGCACATGGGGTCGAGCTTGTGGGCGAGGTGGCGTTTGTTGGCGGGGATGACCATGCGCCCGGCCGCGATCTCGTCGCGGACCTGCTCGGGCGACAGGTGGGGCTCGCGCTCGGCGACGCGGCGCATCTCCGATGTGATGATGCCGAGGCGGGCGGACTCGAGCTGTGTGATGGGCTCGAAGGCTTCGGGGTAGGTGACGCGCCGGGTGAGGCCGCGGGCGTCGGTGAAAGTCGCCTGACGCTTGCCGGGGATGCAGCAGGCGTCGTCTTCGCGCCCGTTCGCGTGCGCGTCGGGCGTGTCATTCGCGGGAAGCGTCGCGACGCTCCAGCCGTCGGGGAGGAAGTCCCACGCGGTGTATGGGGAGGGGGCGGGCGTGCCTGGGGTGTCGGGGCTGGAGTATGTGAGGGGGCCGCCGAGGTCGGGGCGGTTGGCGAAGGAGCCGGGGGTGGTGGCTTCGGGCGTATTGCCGGGGTCACCCGCGCCGCGTGTCGGGGCGGCGAATCGCTCGGTGGGCGTGCTCGCGCCGGGGTTGGCGGCGAGGGCGTAGACCTTGTGCTGGTGGGCGTCAGTGGTGTTGGTGCTGGACGGTGTGCTGGTCATGTGGCGTGCTCCGTGTGTGCCGCTGCGTGCGGTTGACGGGCTCGCCGACGAAAGTCCGTGACGGGCGGGTGGTGGGCGAAGAGAACGCCGGCGCACTCGCTCGTTCGCGTTCCCTCCGCCGGTGCGAACCGGTTCAGGTTCAACGGGTGCGTCTCAGCCGCACGGCTCACGAGTGGCCGGCGGCGCCCCGAGCGAACTGTGGAATGGTAGCGTCGCGAGCGAGGCGATCACCCCGCCCGGGTCGTGCGTTGCCAGACCTTGGGCTCGGTGCCGGCGAGGGTGCGGGTGATATTGCCCCGGTGCCGAGCGATGACGATCGCCGCGAGCAGGCCCGTGACGACGACAAAGGGAAGGAGCCCGCCCACGCTCGGCTCGGGCGCGAGGGCCCACCCGCCGATCGCGACCAGCACCGGCACGCTTGCGGCCGCGACGACGCTCGCGACGCCGACGTATCGAAACGCCGCGACGAGCACGAACCAGAACGCAAACGCGACGGCCGCGGGGAGGGTCACGAGCGGATAGACGCCCAGGAGCGCCCCGAGCCCGGTCGCGACGCCCTTACCCCCCTTGAACCCGACCCACGGGCAGAAGACGTGCCCCGCGACGCTTGCGAGGACGACCGCGAGCCACGCCCAGGCCAACCCGGGCGCGGGGGACCAGTCGCCCAGCACGCCCGCGAGCCAGCCGGCGACGAGCACGGGGACGAGGCCCTTGGCGACGTCGAGGAGGAAACAGAGGAGACCGATTTTTTTGCCGAGGACGCGCCCGACGTTGGTCGCGCCGATGTTGCCGGAGCCGTGCTGGCGGATGTCGATCCCGCGGGCGCGTCCGATCCAGAAGCCGAAGGGGATCGAGCCGACGAGGAAGGCGACCGGGATAGCCAGGAGCAGCACGCTCACGGCGCGGCTCGCCCCGTGCCGAGGGGCGACGCGTGGAGGCCGGTGACGAACCGCTCGCGGAGCGTGGCGAGCAGGCGCGCGTAGACCTCGTCCTCGCTCCCGCGCGCGTCGAGGACGCGGAACATGTGCGGGTCGCTCTCGGCCTGCGCGTGGTAGCCCTCGCGCACGCGACGGTGGAACTCAGCGCCCTTCGCCTCCATGCGGTCCATCAGCGGGTTGAGACGTTTCGCGGCCGTCGGCTCGTCGACGTCGAAGACGATGACGAGGTCCGCCCCGGTGCCGTGGGTTGCGATGCGCGCGACCGCCTCGATCTCGTCCAGCGGGAGCCCGCCGGCGTGCCCCTGGTAGCTCACGGTGGATTGCACGAAGCGATCGGCGAAGACGGCCTCGGCGCGCTCGAGGGCCGGGCCGATGACCTGCTCGCAAAGCTGAGCGCGGCTCGCCATGTAGAGCAGCATCTCGCACCGGACGCTCATCGCCTCGTCGGAGTGCTCGAGCAGGGCCTTGCGGATCTTCTCCCCGACGTCGGTCCCGCCGGGCTCGCGAACCTCGACCACCGCCTGCCCGCGGGCGCGGACATCGCGGGCGAGGCGTCGGAACTGGGTCGTCTTCCCGGAGCCGTCGGGCCCTTCGAAGACGAGAAAACGCCCTGCCAGTGAGGCGGCGAGGGCGTCATCGGGCTGGTGCGGGGCGGTGCCGCGGGTCATCGGAGCCGAGTGTAGCCGCCCTCGCGCACGGCGTGCGTGCCTCCGACCGCGTTCGTCAGGACGTAGCGGCCGACGCGAGCGCCCGCTCGTTCACCACGGTCAGCGCGATGCTGTTGAGCTTCTCGTCGGCGGCGGATTCCTCGTCGAGAGTCTCCTGCAGGAGGCTTACCACGGTGTCGAGCCCGAGCAACTCGGCGAAGGCCCGCGCCGAGCCGTACGCCGCGATCTCGTAGTGCTCGACACGCTGGGCCGCGGAGATCAGGGCGGCGTCGCGGACGGCGTCGTTCCCGTCGCTGTCCACGCGTTCCTGCCCCTCTTCGATGAGCCCGAGCATCGCCTCGCACTTTTCGCCGCGTGCCGCGATACCGAGCTCCTCACAGACGCGTTCCAAGCGGCTCACCTGCCCCTTGGTCTCTTCCAGGTGGCTCTCGAACGCCTCGCGCAGCGCCTCGTTGCTGGCGGCTTCGGCCATCTTCGGCAGCGCTTTGACCAGCTGCTTTTCGGCATAGAGCAGGTCGCGGACCTCGTGCGTGAGCAGCGAGCGGAAGTCGTTGAGTTTCATACGGGGACCCTCCAGTTTCTGTCGTCGCGTGCCGCAGGAGGTCCCGCCCCACGCGGGACGCATCTGAGCCGTGCGAGTCACGCGACGCACCGGGCAACCGCACGTCGGAGGCGAGTTATTTCCGCCGATGTTGCGGGGCGAACGCGTGCGCTGAGCACGCGTTTTTGGGCGCGGATTGTGGGAACGGTGAAGGCCCCACGGGCCTTCATGGGTGCGGGCGCGGGATGTTCCCGGCTCGGGCGGGGTCCGCATGGCGAACAGGTCGCGTGCGCGGCGAAGGGCACGGCGCCTCGGGGTGACGGAGGTGGGCGGCGGGCGTGAAAAGACAACCGGCCGCCCCGAGGGGGCGGCCGGTTGATGGATTCAAGCGTTTCGGATCGTCCGCGTCGCGTGGACGCGGGTTGGATCAGAAGGCGAGCTGCATCTGGAGGCGGACACCGACTTCGCCGGTGTTGTCGCCGTTGCCGAGCAGGCCGCTGTCGGCCGAGACGAGGCCGTCGTAGTTCTTGTTGATGCCGATGACGACGTCACCGGTGAACTTGGCGGCGTGGCTGCCGGCGATGAAGTAGTAGTTGGCGCCGACGGTGAGGAAGTTGAGGGTGTCCTCTTCGTAGATGTCGTCGTCGAGGAGGAGGAGGTCCCAGCGGCCGAAGAGCTCGATCTGGTCGGTCACGAAGATGCCGCCCTGAGCGACGATGCCGAAGTCATCGAAGCTGCTGCCGCCCTCGGGGTCGACGTTGCGCCCGACGAACGCGGCGAAGGCGTTCCAGCCGTCACCCTTGTAGGCGAAGTCGACGGTGTAGATGAAGGCGTCCACGTCGGCGGTGCCGAGGGTGTTGCCACCGCTCTGGTAGTGGACGGCGCCGCCGACGACGCCGCCGGTCTCGGAGCCTTGGAAGCTGGTGAACTCGTTGAACTGGTCCCACTGGCCGGCGAACTTCCAGTCACCGCGGACGGTGATGGCGAAGTCGGCGCTGTTGCCGGGCTCGAGGCCGTCGCCGAAGTCGACGAAATCGACGTACGGGCTGTTGGCGGCGCCGGCGCCGTCGGTGAGGGCGACCTTGACCCCGAAGTCCTCGCCGCGGAAGCCACCAAAGATACCCTGGGTGTAGCCGGGGGCGAAGAAGTTGTTGACGAAGCCACGGCCAGCGGCGAGCTGGTACTGGTCATCGACGCGGAACTCCTCGGCGAGAACGGGAGCGCGGAACTGGCCCCAGCCGACGTAGAAGTCGTTGTCGAAGCGGTACATGCCCCAGGCGTCCTGGAGGCTGATGTCGCCGGCGTTATCGAAAGCGAACTGGATCTTGTAGCTGAGGTCCTGGTTGATGACGTTGCCGTGGAAGGTGAAGCGGGTGAGCTGGTTCTCGAACCCGTTGGCGAAGTCGGCGTTGTCGATGCCGCCGAAGCGGTCGTTGTCACCGAAGTTGAGGTAGTAGCGGAACTGCTGGAGGGCACGGATGTTGAGGGTGTTGTTGCCGTCGGTGCTCCCGAAGAAGAAGCCCCGGTCGGCGTTGTAGCCGCTGGAGCCACCGGCCTGGAGGAGGCTGGTGCGGCTGTCGGCGTCGGCCATGAGGTCCATGGTGTACGCGCGGTTCTGGTCGGCGTTCTGGGCCACGGCGGCGCCCGCGAAGCAGGCCGCCACGCCCGCCACCGTCACGAGCTTGCTGGTGCGGATCATCTGAGACTCCTTCAAATGGGACGCGCCCGCGCCCCGGTCCTGAACTGGCTTGGCCGTTTCGAGCCGCCCGCGCCGAATCACCTCGGCAACCATCTCTGCGACACGGCCCACACACTCGATACGACGGGCGAACGCCCGAAGAAACGATCGACTGTTTACATCCCCGACACCCGAGCGGAACCGCCCGGGACGGCCGCTCTCCGAGCAGCCCCACATCCCCATCGCTCCACACCGGCGATCCCCGCCGGCCTCTCTCTCCTCCAACCGGCCTCTCCTGCCGGTCGATCTCTCGCTCGCTCCCGAGCCCTGGGGGACTCGACCCAATCGGACGGAGCTAGTGAGTATTCACTTCGCCCCGCTTGGTCCGAATGCTACCCAGCCTCCCATGCCCTTGTCCTGCCCTCGCAGAAAAAATTTAGCGGGCACAAACTCCACTTCAAGCTTTCGGCCGCAGGCGTCGACACCCAACACATTTATTCCCGGACCTGACGCCCCCAGCGACCCACTCCATCGACCCAGAATCCCCTTTTCTGCCACATTTCCAACCGGAAAAGACGGCCAATACCCTCCCAGAATCCGTTCAAAACAACCCTGAACAGGGCGACGGACCGAAAATGAGATTGCGCAACCTGAATCAATTCTGAGCGCGTTGCCGGTGGTGTGCGCGCGGGGTCGGCTCGTACATTCCTGCACCTCGTTTCGGGCGCGTGCGTTGGGCGAGGAAGACCTTGCGGGCACGACCCTTGCAGTGCACCAGAAGGAGCACCGGGCGACATGGCCGACGCGAAGCACATCCTCATCGTGGACGACGAGCCGGACCTTGCGGAGCTGGTCGAGCTCAACCTCCAGCGGGCGGGGTACGACACGACGGTCGCCCACGATGGGCGCTCGGCGCTGGCGGCGGCTCAGAAACGGCGCCCGGACCTGGTCGTCCTCGACGTCATGATGCCCGAGCTGAGCGGGACCGAGGTCGCCAGCCGCCTCCGCTCCAACCCCGCGACGAGCGCGGTCCCGATCGTGATGCTGACCGCGAAAGCGGAGGAGGTCGACGAGCTCGTCGGGCTCACGGTGGGGGCGGACGACTACATCACCAAGCCGTTCAGCGTGAAGGTGCTGGTGGCCCGGATCGAGGCGGTGCTCCGCCGGGCGTCCGGCAAGGGGATGGAGCAGGACAGCGAGGGGCTGCTGCGCCTCGGGCCGATCCAGGTCAACCTCGAAACCCACGACGTCGCGGTGGACGGGAAGATCATCAAGCTCACGCTGACCGAGTTCCGCCTGCTCTCCTCGCTGCTGTCGGCGGAGGGGAAAGTCCTCAACCGCAACGTGCTCATGAACCACGCGATGGGCCCGGGCGTCACCGTCACCGAGCGCACGATTGACGTCCATGTCACCAGCATCCGCAAGAAGCTGGGCGACCACGCCCACATGCTCCAGACCGTCCGCGGCGTCGGCTACCGCGCCACGCTCAGCGAGCCGACCGAAGCCTGACGACTCGCGAGACGCCGACTGCCCCCGCACGCCTCCGATTCGAATCGCCCGCCGGCTCGTCGGTCCGGATGGACGCCCCGCCTGCCGGAGGGGGGCGAATTTTGGCTGCGCGCCGTCGGGTTCGGCCGATGCTCATGGTGACGGGTGTTGACCCGGCGTCTCGGCTTTGTGGCGAGCGACCGGATCCGCACCCCGCCCGCGGGAGGCGCGGGCGCACGTGCGCAGGAGGCGCTGCATGCAACGACGGCTCGGACAACGCCCCGCCCACGGGCGGGTGGACGCGGCAGATGCCCGAACGCGGCGAGCAGGGATGGCGCGGGGCGGCTCGTCCGGGCTGCTCGTCGCCGGGCTGCTCCTGATCGCGGGGTGCGCCTCGGGCGGCTCATCGAAAGCCGAGCGGGGCCCGGCGAACACCGGGCTGGAGCGCCTGGCCGGGCAGGGCCTCGGAAACGACGGAGGCCTCGCCTCGCGAGATCAGGGCGGCGCAGGCGGGCGGGACCCTTCGGCGATCCCCGGGCTTGAGGACCTGCTCCGCCGCCAGTACGGGGCGGCTCTGGATATCGAGTCGGCGTTGCGGGAGCGGGAGACGGCTTCGGCGGCCCCGACGCCGCGACGCGAGCCGCCGCCGGTCTGGGGCGAGCGCCCGACCATCCCCCAGGCGCCCGCCGAGGCGCAGACGCCCCAGCCCGAGTCCGAACCCGAAGCTGAATCGGAGCCCGAGTCGGCGTTTGGGGATTCGGAGCCCGAGGAGACCGCGGCCGAGCGCCGGTGGCGATTGGTGGACGAGCTGAGCGCCCACCTGCTCCGCGAGGCGGGAGACGCCGAGGAGCCGTTCGAGGCCCTCGCGGGGATCGCGGCATTGGAAGCGGTCGCCCCCGGCGCGATCGAGCGGGCGCGTGTTCGGGACGAGACGGGCTTCAGCCTGCTGTTCCCCTCGCAGGAAGCGATGCTGGGGGCGATGTCGGACCTGGCCCGGGCGTGGCGGGGCGGGGACCCGGATGAGGCGGCGGGGGAGGCGCAGCGCGTGGCGGATCGGCTCCGCGCGGGCGCCGGGCTGCGCCTCCCGACGGTGAAGCTGTGCCGACGCGTGGACGGGTACGGGCGGTACGAGGCGTTCTCGAAGGCGACGTTCCTCGCGGGGCGCGCCAACGAGATGATCCTGTACGTGGAAGTCGATGATTTTGCGCACGCGCCGGCGCTCTGGAGCGAGCGGGACGAGCGTTCGGGTCGGCCCTCCCGCACGACCCGCGAGACCGAGCGCGAGGCGGTGGACGAGCGTCACGCCGACGCGTTCGCGGTCGAGCTGACCCAGAGCGTGCAACTGTGGCGGGACCGGGACAACCTGCTGGTCTGGTCGCAGCCTGTGCAGCGGGACCGGTGGGTGAGCCGCAACCGTGTGCGGGATTTTTACCTGGTGAACCGGATCATCCTGCCTTCGACGGTTTCGACGGGGCGGTACACGCTGAAGGTGGTGATGCGGGACGCGAACCAGCCGGGGGGCGTGGCGGAGGCCGCGATCCCGATCGAGGTCGTCAGCGACCCGCGCCTGCTCGAATAGCCCGCGGCACGATCGAATACGATGCCCCGATGCGCGACGCGGGCGAAACGGGCGAGGCCGACATCTACACGCTGCCGGTGTGGTACGACGTGCTGCATCAGCAAGGCACGGCCCGCGAGGCGGCGGGGTTGGCGCGACTCGCGAGAGAGGCCGCGGGGGTGCGTGAGCGGGACGTGCACCCCTGGCTCGAACCGGCCTGCGGCACCGGGCGGTATCTGCGGGCGCTCGGGGCGAAGGGGCGTCGCCTCATCGGCTTTGATCTGGAGCCCGCGATGGTCGGCTACGCCCGGGCCTCGCTGGCGCGCCGAGGGCTGGGGCGGCGGGTGCGGGTCGAGCTGGGGGACATGACCGACGTCGTGCGCGCGGCCGGGCGCGACGCCGGGCGGTGCGCGTTCGCGTTCAACCTCGTCAACACCATCCGCCACCTGATGACCGACGCGGACCTGCACGCCCACCTGCGCGGCGTCTACGAGTCGCTGGCACCCGGCGGCGTGTACGCGGTCGGCATCAACACGAGCCTGCCGGGCGTCGAGCACCCGTCGGAGGACGTCTGGACGGGCACGCGCGGGCGACTGCGCGTGCGCCAGGTGATCCAATACCTCCCGGCCGAGCGCGGCGGGCGGACGGAGACGGTCATCAGCCACATGACGATCACGACGCCGACGCGAGAGCGGGAGGTGAACTCGACGTACGCGCTGCGGTGCTACACGCCGAGCCAGTGGCTGGCGGCGGTGCGCGGCGCGGGGTTCACACCGTTCGGCACGGCCGACGAGGACGGTGAGCCGTGGGTGCCGGGGGAGACGATGTATGCGATTCATGTGCTGCGGAAGGCGGGGAAGTAAAGGGGGCGGGCTGCACAGCTCGGCCTGTGCCACTGACCTTGCCGCAAGGTCAGTGCTCTGGGCCGCCCTTCCCGCTGCTCTGCGGCTCTTTACTGCCAAAACCGACTGGAGAAGTACTGGACCACCAAAAGAGGCGGAGCACTGACCTCTCAGAAGAGGTTCGTGGCACAAGCCAACTCGGGCCACCAATCAATAAGTCTAAAATCATTTTTTTTCAAAGCATCTACACTGTTTTTTGTTAATTACAAGATATATATATGTAATTTCTGCACGAGCATACCGAAGCCGACACGCATTAACGGGTGACAGTCGCACTCGTTGCTGAAAGAGCGGGACAAGAAGAAACCAGTTTAGCGACCGCTTCGGCGAAGACCACTTGCTTCTAAAGTGTACTTTGCCATATTTATGCACCATCATCTCGCAGCCGACCACGTTCTGATCGATATATTCTATTTTAATATTGTCTGTCCTTGAACTAATAGACATGAAAAAATATCCGATAATACCCCAAATCGAAAGCGTGGATATAACAAAAAAATATTGAAAAAATCCTTTTGCAATACCTGTGCTCGATGCCAGTGATTGGAAAACGTAGTGGCCCAAACTCCCCCAACTAAGGATCATAAGCAACCCGCTAAATATCATAAAATATGCTACAGATCGCCTTCCCCGCACATGCCGGACCCCATTGATATGTGTCTCGCCGAGATCGCGTACATAAAAATTTTGATCCGCGCCTATATTTGTAAATTTTCCATATGCAATCATGTATTTTATCTTGATCTACAGATAACCACATCGATATATGCCTATCCGAATGCTGTAATACACCCCAGGCCAACTCAGTGCACAGGGATGCTCTTATTGAGCCTCGCATTGGAGTCGAGGTCCGAGACTCGGACGGCGACGCGTTGGCCTCGGAGGGTGGCGGCGCCGCCGGGGTATTGGAAGCGGACGACGGTGCGTTCGCCCGGGGGGAGGTCGGGGATGGTGGCGCGTTGCTGGGGGAAGCCGGGGGCGAAGGCGACGACTTCGAGGACGGCCGGCTCGTCACCGAGGTTGGTCACGGTCGCCTCCACCAGCACGTCCGGGCCGACCTGGGTGGGGATGGGGCGGTAGCTGAGCAGGAGCTCGAGCGTGTCGAGCCCGACCTCGACGGGGACGTCGAGGCGCATGCGCGGGTATTGCACGCTCCCGGCGAGCAGGTCGAACTCGAAGGTGAACGGGAGCGGGCCGGCCTCCTGCGCGGGGCTGAGGACGATCGTCATCGGGACGCTGGCGTCCTCGCCCGGGGCGAGGGCGAAGCCCATACGCCGGGGATTGACGTCCCACGAGCGATCGGGCGGGCGGTTGGGCGCGGGACGCCCGCCGGGCTGGATCAGCGACCAGCTCCCGCTCATGGGGGCGGGCCAGGGGTTGCTGAGCACGATGTCGCGCTGGTGCAGCTCGCTGGCGGCGGGGAGGAGCGGGGGTTCGAGGCGGAAGCCGGCGAGGAAGCGGAGCAGCGGGACGTCGACGCCTTCCAGGAACAGCGGCTCGGCGGTCGCCTGCACGAGGTGGACCGGGCGGGGCGGGAGGTCGGGCTCGTCGGCTTCGGTGATCATCCGCGGGCGGAGGTCGCGGGCGTTGCCGAAGATGTCGTAGGCGCGGACGTCGGCGTGCCCGAGGAAGAGCTCGAAAGCGGCGTTGTCGGCGGGGAGGTGGTTGGTCCAGACGACCAGCGCCCCGCCGCGTCCGAGCGGGGCGTTGGGCGTGGGGGCGAGGATCCAGCACTCGACGCCGGGGACAAGGGGGAGCTCCCCCACCACGCGCCGGTAGGCGAGGCGTTCGACCATGTTGCGCCAGAGGGCGTACTCGGGCGTGGGCATGGGCTGCGGGCGTCGGGCCTCGACCCACGCCCAGGGGGCGGGGATCGCGAGGCGTGCGGGCGGCGCGCCGGGGGGTGTCGGGGCGACGGCTTTCCAGGCCTGGATGATGCGCTGGGCAAAGGTGGCGGCGGCGCGGCGCGGGCCGAGCTGGTCGGCGTCGGTCGGCTCGAGGACGAGGGTCAGCTCGGCGCGTTCGCCGGTGACGCCGGACTCGCGGAACCGGGCGACGGCGTCGCCGACACCCTGGGCGGGGAAGGCGTCGGGCCAGACCATGGAGACCGCGCCGACGCCGGCGGTCGGGGTGGCGGCGGGCGAGTGCTCGCGGGCGGGGCTGGTGGGGGGCGTTTGGCGCGTGTTGCGGGCGCGGGTGAAGGGGTCGAGGCTGAGCTCGGCGGGCCAGCCGATGGAGACGGTCGGGCCCGGGACGAGGGCCGCGAGTCGGGCGTGGGCTTCGGCGACGGCGCGGGCGAGGTCGCCGCCCATCGCGTCGGCGCGGGCGCTCCCGGATCGCCCGATCTGCCATCGCCCGATGCGCTGCCCGTAGCGGTCCAGCAGGGGGTCGAGATAGGGGGTGAGGGCGGCGCCGTCGTCGGCGAACTGGCGCAGCACGCCCTCGGGCTCCACACGCTGACGCTCGATGATCGGCGGCGGGAGGCGCGTCAACGCGATCGTCACGTTCAGCCAATCGCCCAGCAGCGACTCCAGCATCGGCTCCAGTAGCGCGAGCTGCTCGGCGACGGTCCGCCCCTCGGCCCACCCGCCCCAGACCGGCAGCAGCACGCTCCCCACCCCCAGGCGACGGGTCAGCATCGGCAGCTCGGCGATCACGCCCTCGGGAAGCTCGGCGAGGTCGACCCCGAAGCGGTTGCGCTCGCGCTCGGCGTTCGCGTCCACGCCCGCGAGGTCGCGCGTGCGCCGGCGCGGGGCGGTGACCGGCGAGGGGGCGGGCGTCCAGACGAAATCGCAGTAGGACGAGCCCACGCGCCGCCCGCCGGCCTCGACCTCCACCACCGCGCGGTACCACCCGAGGCGTTCGAGCCTGGGCTGCCAGCTCGTCGCGGCGCGCCCGCCGGCGATGCGCGTGGACCAGCGGTCGATCTCGACGCCGTCGATGTCGAGGACGCGCACCGCGATCGCGAGGGCTTCGCCGGTGAGGTCGCGGACGAGCAGGGTGAGCTCGGGCGTTTCGTCGCTGGTGACGACGTTGCCGGGGCTGGTCGTCGCGAGCTCGATCCGCGGGAGCTGGACGACGGCGACGTCGTCGAACCACGCGGCGCCGTCGTAGTCCTGCGGCCAGATCTCGCGCGGGCCGAGCAGGCTCCGGGCGAACTGCGCGGGCTGGAGGAGTTCCAGGTCGATCTGGATGAAGGCGGCGCCCTCGTCGTCGCCGCGGAGGTCGATGTAGACGCGCGACCACTCGCCGCGGGAGTCGACCAGGACGGAGCGGGCCTCGCTCCCGGGGATCGGGGTGTTGTCGGCGTCGAGGAACCGGGCGGCGAGTCGCGCTCGGGCGTGGTCGAGCGCCTCGGTGCGAACGAGCGCGGAGATGCGGTAGTCGGCGTTGGGAAAAACGGGGATCACGCCGGGGCGGAGGCGGAGGGCGGCGCTCCCGCCGCGGGTGCGCATGAGGACGGCGTCGCCGCGTGCCTCGTCGCCGGTGGGCGTGAGGCGGGCGAGGTTGTAGATCGGGAAGCCCGGACGCTCGCGATGGGGCGGGTCGTGCTGGGCCCGGAACCAGGCCTCGGGCAGGTCGGTCGGGTTGGTCGCGCGCTCGTCGAAATCGAAGAGGCGGACGAGGCGGTTGGCGGCCCCCGGGCGGCTCGCCAGCCCGAGCGGGAGTTGCGGACGCTCGGCGGCCGCGGGCTCGAAACGCTCGGAAGGGCGTTCGTCCGGCTCCTCGTCGAAATCCTGGGCGCGGGCGACGCCATCGGGCCAGCCGCCCGCGACCACGAACGCCGCTCCGACGATCAGGATGGGGCAAAAACGGCGCACCGGAGGGCTTATCGGCTCGGCGCGGGGTGGGCCTTGCGGAAGGCTCGCCTTTGGGCGAGGTGCACCGGTTCGGCTCGGGATCGGGTCAGCGAGGCGGAAGGGCCGGGCGAGTGCGGCCCGTCGCGGCGTCGCCTTCGGCGGGCTGGTCCGCCACTCGGCGGAGCGCCTCGTGAGCGCTGGCGGCGACTTCGCTTGACCGCTCGATTCCGCGCGCGATCTGATCGACCGAAGCCGACAGGATCCGGGCCAACTGCCCGAACGCGCCCGCTTCAACGAGATCCTCCATCGCCGCCCCGCGGTCGGCGTCCGGACGCGCCAGCACCGCCTCGGCAGCTTCGTAGTAGCGGGCGAGCTTGGCGAGATCGTCCTGACGTTCCTGGGCGTTCATCCGCGCGAGCATCGCGTACGGCTGCTGGGCGTGCTCGCTCATCTCCGCGAGGATTTGCAGGCTCTGCGCGTCCTCCGCGGCTTGCCCGAAGAGGCGGTGGCACTCCGCGAGACAGAAGGCGTTCTCGCGTATGAAGGCCGCCTGGAGATTCAACGGATCCGACGCGGGGAAGCGGTCGAGTTCGGCCATGAGGAGATCGCGCGCCTCGGGGGTGAGGGCGTTGGCCTCGCTCATCCGCTCGACCTCGGCGCTGGCGAGGGCGAAGATCGCCACGCCGACGAGCGTCTCGATCAGCAGCGTGGATTCGACCTCACTCAGGTGATGCGCGAGACGGAATGTCGCGGCGATTCGCTCGGCGGCCGCGTCGTGATCCCCCTCGTGCTCAAGCCGGCGCGTATCGGCGATGAACAGACGAGCCGTGGAACGCAGCGAGCGGAGGTGGGGGAGCATGATTTCAAAGCCGAGCTCGCGTTCAACGCCGAAGTCCGCGCGCTCGAGCCGCGTGGCTCGGAGCAGGCCCGCGATCTCGGTGCTCTCGCGCAGCCACGCCGAGGCTTGCTCGTTCGGGCGCCACGCCGGGTCCGAGATCGCAAAATCGACCTGGAGCTCGCCGATCTGGGCCTCGTCCCACATCAGCCAGTATCGGTTGTAGAGCAGCGCGGCGTTCTCGACCGAGCGGATGACGAGCGAGGCGTCGGCGGCCGCACTGTAGCGAGCGGGCGCCTCGCTTGGTCCATCGCTCCCGCGCGTATCCCCGGCGGCGTTGTGCGTGATCCATCCCGCGCAGACGCCCGCGCACGCGACGCATGTCCAGCGACGAATCCCTACACGTGTCATTGGTTTCCCTTCCGTTCGAAGCGGGCCGAGTTGGACACCGATGGCTCCTGCAAACCCCACGCGGGCGTCTGGCGCGCCTTCGGCGGTAAGGTTTGGATGCGCACCGGGCGAGTCGGTTCCGCAAAATGAAAACGGTCCCGTGCGAGGCCGGTGATCCTGTGGAAACCCCGGGTGACGCCCCGGGACGTTGGAGATCGATCATGGCGAACGAGACGGGCGGAGGGCGCGGAGCGGACGGTGCGGCGGCATCGGGTTTTGTGCCGCTGGAGCGGTACGACCCCGGGACAGCCCCCGAGGAGGCGGCGGCCCGGTTCTACGAGATCATGCGTCGGCGTCGGACCGTACGCGACTTCTCGGACCGCCCGGTGCCGGAAGCGGCGATCCGCTCGGTGGTGGCGGCGGCGGCGACCGCGCCCAGCGGTGCGCACAAGCAGCCCTGGCGTTTTGTCGCGGTCGGGGATCGTGCGATGAAGCGGCGCATCCGCGAGGCGGCCGAGGCGGAGGAGCGGGCGTTCTACGACCGCCGTGCGAGCGAGCGATGGCTCCAGGACCTTGCCCCGCTGGGCACCAATGCCGACAAGGCGTACTTGGAGACCGCGCCGTGGCTGATCGTCGTCTTCGCGTTGCGCCAGACCGACGACGGCGGGCAGGTGTACTACCTGAACGAATCGGTCGGGATCGCGTGCGGGATGCTTCTGGCGGCCTGTCACCACGCGGGGCTCGCGACGCTCACGCACACGCCGAGCCCGATGGGGTTCCTGAAAGACGTGCTCGAGCGACCGGATCACGAGCGTCCGTATCTGCTTGTGCCCGTGGGCTACCCGGCCGCGGGGTGCACGGTGCCGAAGCTGGAGCGCAAGGCGCTGGACGAGGTGCTGGTGATGCGCGCGGGGACGACTGATCAGAACTCGCGGTAGGCGTAGCGGTTGAAGATGCGGACGCCGATCGCGAGGACGCCAGCGGCGAAGAGTGTCCACGCGGTGCCGACGCCGGCGAGGATCGCGGTGAATGCGCCAGCGCCGACACGCCCGTCACCGGGGATGGAGTACCGCGCTCGCCCGACGGCGCCCACGGGCTCGACGGCTACGCCGAGGGCGTAAAAGGGGTTGGTCGCGAGCAGCAGCCGCGCGAAGAAGTCATCGACCGATCCGGTTGTGTACCGCTCAACGAGCCCGAAGATCGACACCAGCAGGATGGGCGCACCGGCCCAGAGCGCGATCGCGAGCAGAAGGTTTACCGCGGCGGCCGCGGTGGACTTGCGCATGATCAGGCTCAGCACCACGCCGGTGGAAGCGAGGAAGAGCACGACGGGCGCGAAGATCATCGCGGCGTGGAGGACCGTGATAGGGCGGGCGGCGCCGGCGAGGCACGCGACGAGCCAGGTCGCCGCGATGATGACGAGGATGAAGCCCTGTCGCCGGACGACGCCGAGCGTTTTGCTGAAGAGGATCTCGGTGCGGGAGAGCCGCGTGGTGAGCAGGACGCCCCAGGTCCGCGCCTCGCGCTCGCCCGCGATGGAGGCGCCCCCGCCGCCGGCGGCTGTCGCGATGATGACGACCAGCGCGATGAAGCTGATGGAAATGAACGTCTCGGGCTCGGCGAGCAGGTCGTAGCGGTGGAGCCCGTAGGCGCTGACGATAAAGGCAACGCCGGTCACGAACTTGACCATGAACGAAGCCGAGCCGGGCTGTCGCAGCTCTCGCCAGAAGACGGGGTAGTCGCCGACGGTGCGCGTGGCGCGATCCTGCGCCGGGGCGGGGGAGGCGGATGCTTCAGGTGCGGGTGCGTCATCGGTGGCGGCGGCGGGCGGCAGCGAGGCGGGCTTGGCTTTGGCGGGGCGGGCGGGGGCTCGCCGTGCGCGACGGTTGGCGCGTTTCTCGGCGGCGCGGGCGGCTTTGGCGACCAGTCGCTCGCTCAGCGCCGCCGGGCGGAACCGCCACGCGGCGAGCATCGCGATCGCGACGCTCATCGCGAGGTTGGTGAGGATCGAGCCGATCCAGAAGTTGGGCGAGATCGTGAAGCCGAGCCCGGCGAGCCCCACCCCGCCGTAGAGGCGGCTGGTGAGCTCGCCGAGCGCGAACGGGTGGGCGAGCCACCAGAACCACCCGGGGGGCGGGGGCCACCCGCGGGTGATCGCGAGGACGTTCCAGATCAAGGGCAGGAACGCGAGGATCGCGAGCAGCCCCATAGTCGAGTTGGCGGCGCTGGTGGTGCGCGCGGTCGAGAGGCTCTTCCAGACGCCGAGCGTGACGGCGAGGATGACGGTGGAGAGGATGACCGCGCCGGCGGCGGCGACGAGCCCGCCCTCGACGCCGCCGAACACGCGGACCGCGAGCAGCACCGGGATCGCGAGCAGGACGATGAGGACGATCTGCGTCGCGCGGGCCGCGATGTGCCCGAAGACGACCTCCGCGCCGCTGAGCGTGGTGCCGACGACGGCATCGAGCGTGCGCGTGCGCCGCTCGTGCGCGATCGCGGGGGCGCCGGTGATCGCGCCCATGAGCACCGCGCAAAGGTACACCACCCACAGCCCCGTCCCGATGAGCGAGGGGGCGATGGTCTGGAGGCTCTGGAGCTGAGCCGCGGCCTGCCCGACACCCGAACTCGCCGAGATGCCGATCTCCGTCGATCGCCCGATCGCGGCCGTCGCGTACGCCATCCCGACGATCAGCAGGAGCAGCAGCAGCAGCGAGGCGCGCTGCCAATAGACCGCGCGCTGACGACCGCTGACGCGCATCTCACGCTGGAAGATCGCCCCGAAGCAGAGCTGCACCGGGTTGACCCAGCGGGCCACGCGCCGCCACGCGGGCGTTCTCGCACGTGCCGGCGCGGGCGCCGGGGGCGGCGCAGGAGCCGGTGCGGCCTGGGCGGCGGCTTCGCTCATTGCACCGCGCCCTTGGTCAGCGTCAGGAACGCGTCCTCCAGCTTCACCTCCAGCGGCGTGAACGACGCGATCCGCGCCCCCTCGCGCAGCAGGATCTCCAGAAGAAAATGGTGCCCGTGCGCGCCCGGGCGCAGCGTCACGACCAGACGACCCTTGTCGTCCGGCTTCACGCCCGCGACACGCTCGTCGCCCTCCAGCGCGCGCACGGCCCGGGGGGCGGCGGCCTCGTCCTCCAGGCGAACCGCGACACGCTCGCCCGCGCTCACCCGGCTGTACGCGTCCGTGATCGACCCGGCGTACATCAGCTTCCCGCGCTCGATGATCCCGATCGACGTGCACATCTCCGCAAGCTCGCTCAAGATGTGGCTCGAGACCATCAGGCTCTTGCCCATCCGCCCGAGCTCGGTCAGCAACGCGCGCATCTCGATCCGCGCCCGCGGGTCGAGACCGCTCGCCGGCTCGTCCAGCAGTAGCACCTTCGGCTCGTGGATCAGCACCCGCGCCACGCCCAGACGCTGCTGCATCCCGCGGCTCAGCCCGCTGACCATCGACCGGCGCTTCTCGGTCAGGTCCGTCAGCTCCAGCACCGAGCCGATGATCGCCCCCCGCTTCTTCCGCGGCACCCGCATCGCGCTGGCGAAGAACTGAAGGTACTCATCGACCGTCAGGTCGTCGTACACACCCAGAAAATCCGGCATGTAGCCGAGCATCGTCCGGATCTCGTCGGCGTGCGTGCGCACGTCGAGCCCGGCGACCTTTGCCGAGCCCTCGAACTTGCGCAACAGGCACGCGAGGACCTTCATCGTCGTGCTCTTGCCCGCGCCGTTGGGCCCGATGAAGCCGAAGATCTCGCCCTGGCCGATGGTGAGATCGAGCCCGTCGACGGCCGTCAGCGAACCGTAACGCTTGGTCAAGCCGCGGATCTCGATCATCGCTCGTCCTCCTCGCGGGTTTCCCGCAGCACGCGCGCCCAGGGCGCCTCGGTGGGGTGGGCGCGCTCGACGCGGTCGATCGTCGCCAGCGGCACGAGCACGCGGCAGAGCGTCCAACGCGAGTCCCACCGCGACGCGACGCCCGACGCGCCCGGCTCGTCTTCGATCAGTTCCAGATACACCGCGCCCCACGCGCCGGTCGCGACGCGCTCGTCGATGCCGCCCGCCCGACGCGACGGGCCCGCCATCCCCAGCGAGAGCGCGATCTCGTTCCCACCCCGGACGGCGGAGTTCCACCAGCCGTACCCGGTCGCGAGGTCCGCCGGAGAGGTGAACACCTGTTCGATGCCATCCGCTTCAGGCGAGGATCGCAGCGTTGCCGTGCCCGGCGTGCGCCCGGTCCCGTCCTGAACCGACGCGAGCGGGAACCATCGCTCCCCGACGCGCAGGGCCGCCTCGCCGATGCGTGCGCCCGGGGGCAGGGCGCGGAGATCGACGCGCCACGCGTCGCCCTCGGTCTGTCGGAGCTCGGCTCTCGGCGCGGGGCGGCCCTCGGGGTCGAAGCCGGGCCCGTGGTCGCTCGCGGTGCGGAAGCTCCAGATCGAGACGGGCATGGGCGCGGGGGTGAGCGCATCGCCTTCCTGAAGGATGCGGATCGTGCGTGCGCTCGCGCCGAGCGCCTCGGAGTATGCGGAAAGGCTGGAGACGCCGCGCCACACGCGGGCGCCGTCGCGCCGATCGCTCGGCGCGAGCTCGATCACGTCCCGCCGCCCGGCGAACACGCCGACGACCCCCTGCGACCAGACGATCGGGCCCGCGTCGTCCGCGCTGTCGAGTTGAACCACGTCGACGATCGACGCGCGATCGAGGCGGGTCTCCCCGGCGCGGAGCAGGTCCGGCAGCCACCACGCCACGACGCCCGCGACGCCGGCCCAGATCAGCGCGGAGGCCCACGCGAGGTGTCGGCGCTTCAGCTTCTTGAGCACGATCGCGTCGACCGGGCCGACCAGCAGCGCGAGCAGCAGCAGCCCCGCGCCGAGCCAGGCCGCCACCCGCCAGGTCACCGGCTCCACGCGCGCGGTCCGGTTCAGCATCGACGCGGTCGCGATGCGTTCGCCGGTGTCGAGCCCTGAGGGCGTGACCGCGGGTCGCCATGACTGGACGCCCTCGATCGGGTGCGTGAGCCACTCGGCGAGCAACCCGGTGAGCACGACGCGCCAGATCTCGCCCTCGCCGTCGTGGTCCACCCGCGCCGGCAGCGAGCCCGGGCTCACGCCGAGCACGAGCAATCGCCCGAAGCCGATCGGCCCGCTCGCGCCGAGACCCGCCGGCGTCGCCCCACCCGCCCCGGGCGCGCCGCCCGCGGGATCGTCGGGCGAGTCGTCATCCGGCGCGCCGAGCGCCCAGAAGACGCGCCACCCGTCGCGGGCCAGGTCCTCGCGGACCGTGACCGGGCGGGCCGGGGCGTGCGCGACAAGGGGGGGGCGTGCGCGCTCGATCGCCTCTCGCATCTCTCGGATCGCGTCGCGCGTCCGCGGGTGGTCGAACTCGGCATAGACGGCTCGCACCGCGTCGACGTGTCGGAGGCCGGCGACGTCGCGCGCGATCTCGCCGGGCAATCGCACCTCGCCGAGCGTGCCGACGCTCACGCCGCTCGGCACGAATCGCTGCCATCCTGCGCCCGGACCGGCGGCGACGACCGCGAGCCGCCCGCCGGCGCGAGCGTAGGCGAGCAGCGCGTCGATCTGCTCGTCGGTCAGGTCGGCTTCGGCGTCGACGACAACGCCCTCGACGCCGTCGTACGCCGCCCAGTGACGCGCCATCGCTGCCGGCTCAACGGGCGCGGTGCGGAGGCGATCCCACCGCCTCGCGACGGTGCCCGTCGCCTCGGGCTGCGAGCGACCGGTGCGGGCGGCCCCGGGCTGACCCACGTCGTCCATGCGCATGTACGGCTCGGCGTCGGACGTCGGGGCGGCGTGGCGCACGCCGTCGGCCGGCGACCGCAAGCCGCCCCCGCGCCCGACGTGCAGGACCAAGCCACCCCCGGGCATCGCGTCCTGCGCCATCGGCACCGTCCGCTCGCTCAGCCCGGCGCGATCGAAACGCACGCGCCCCACCGTCCGCCCGCGCGCGGTCGAGAAGTCGATCAGCTCCAGGATCATCTCCGACGCGTTCTCCGGCAAGGCCGCGAGCACCGTCACCGTGCTCGCCCGCCCCGGGGTCGCGGCGGCGGGGGCGATCACCTCCGCCCACTGGCTCCCGTCCTGCGGGAACCGGAGCACGACCGCGCCGCTGAACGCGCGCTCCGCGCCGGAGAGCGTCACAAAGATCGGCGCGAACCGCTCCGGACGCACGAGCCCGTCCCACCCGAACCGGACCGAGACCTCCGGCGCCCCTTCCTCCATCAAGACGCGATCGCTCAGCGGCAGCCCCTGCGCGCGTGCCGACGGCGCGCCGAGCCAGCACGCCAGCAGCAGCAGCGCCACAGCCGCGAGCGACGATCGCGGGCGCACCCGCGCCGGGTTCATAGCTGGACCTTTCGGTTGTAGACGTACCACTCGAGCGTGAGCAGGGCGATCGCCGCCAGGACGAGCCAGGGCCAGAGGCGGCGCGTCGAGGACGCGAGCCCGCCCTCGGCGGCGCGGACCTGCTCGGTTGCGAGCTCCACGACGTCGGCCGCGCCGATGTCGCTCTCGATCGGATCGGCGAGGTTGGCGACGTAGACGCGCGTGTGGCGTCCGCCGGAGCGTCCGTCGGTCGGCGCGGACGGGCCGTCCCAGAACGCCTGATAGACACCCGCGGTGCGCACGGGGCCGAACGCGATGCGCCCGTCGGGCCCGGGGGTAAGACGGGCGCGGTCGCCCCCGGGGAGGCGGAGCTCGACGTCGCGCGCCCCGGCGGGGAGGCGATCGGTCAGCACGCGACCGGGGCGGAGCACGTCCTCCCCCGCACCGGAAGCGGGTGCGCCCCCGCCCAGAAACTCCGCAGCCGAGGCGAGGAAGACGACAAAACTGACGTCGAAGGGCCAGTTGGTTCGCGCGACGTCGAACGGGACGACCACCGAGCGCACGCCGCCGACGGTGAGGTCCAGGATCGCGGGCCCGACGTCGGTTTCCGCCAGCACCTGCGCCGCCGAGTTCTCCGGGAGCGCGACGCGTCGGCTCTCGGCGATGACCAGCGGCTCCAGCGTCAGCTCCCGCAAGAGCGGGTGATCGCGCGACCAGTCGAGCACAACGGTCGCCGGGCCCTCGCCGCGATCCACCAGCCCCGCCGCCCCCGCGGGGACGGCGTCAAAAATCAGATAACGCCCGGGCGGGAACGCCTCGATCTCGGGCGCCGGGAGCCAGCCGTCGAGCACGATCACGTCGTATGAAGCCGCCCGACCGGAGGCGAGCTCCTCCTCGAACGCCTCGGGCGTGAACCGGTCGAGGCGTCGGAGGGGCAGGCCCTCCATCGCCGCGGCGAGGAAGAAGTTCCCGCGCGTCACCACCGCCGCCGAGAGCTGGCGCGCCGGCGGGAGCGCGACCCACGCGCGATCATCGGTCGCGAACGGGTCGCCCGCATCGACCCGGGCCGCCACGAGCCCGGCCTGCTCGCGATCAAGGTTAAAAACCACGGCCGTCGTCGCGGGCGTGCGCCGCGTCCGCACGATCGGGCCCACGTCGCGCTCCCCCGCGAGCCCCGTGCGCCGCGCGCCCCCGGTGCCCGTGGTGGCCTCGCTCGCGCCCGGGATCGTCACCGAGCGGACGCCCGTGCGCACGCCGTCGATCAGCAGCTCAACATCGACCGTCTTCGCCTCGGTCGCCGTCGATTGCAGCCCGACGAAGATCCGCGCCCGCGTCGGCGTCTCGAAATCTCGCTCGGCACGGATGCCCGTGATCCCCACGTTCCACGTCTCGGGCTGGCCGATGCGGTGGAACACGATCTCGTCGCCCTGGCGCGGGAGCGCCCGCTGCGCGTCGGCCAGGCCGCCGTCGCTAATCAGGTGGACCGTCGCCGGCTCCCCGCCCGCGAGCCCCGTGTCGAAGATCTCGCCGGACCGTTCGTCGAAGTACGTCCGCGTCGGCGCGTGCGCCAGCGCGAGGCGCATCGCTTCCTCCAGGCTCCCCGGCGCGTCGGTCGGCTCGATCGCCTCGATCGCGCGGCGCAGGGCCGCCTTGTCGCCCGTGAAGGCCGCCCGCACCTCGGCCGTCGTGTCGAACGCGATCACCATCGCCTCGTCCGGCGAGCGCTGCGCGAGCAGCCGCCCGCCGAAGCCGCCGAACGCGCCGCCGTCGCGCAGCCCGTCCACGATCTCCAGCGCCCTCGCCTTCGCGGCCTCGAACCGCGCGACCGGGTCGCGCCCCTCCCCCGCGTCCACGGTGCGCATGCTGGCCGAGCGGTCGATCAGGATGATGTGCCGACTCGAGGCCGCCCCCTCGCCCTCCAGCATTGGCTGCGCCAGCGCCAGCAGCACGCCGCCCATCACCAGCAGCTGCAACAACAGCAAAATGTTCCGGCGCAGCTTCTGGAACGGCGCGTTCGCCTGCAGATCCTGGATGCTCTTGCGCCACAGGAGCGTCGACGACACCTCCTGATCCCGCCGGCGCAGCTTCAGGAAGTACAGGATCACCAGCGACGGCACGGCCACCATCGCCGCCACCCCGCCCAGCCACGGCGTCAGCCAGCTCACCGCACCACCCCCCTCGACCGCAGGTATTCCAGCAGCAGCGTATCGATCGGCGTGTCGCTCGTCACCAAGAGGTGCGTCATCTCACGGCGCGCGCAGAACTGGCGGAGCCCGTCGCAATAGGCCGCGAGCGTGCGCTCGTACCGCTTCAAGAGCGGTGCGCTGATCGTCACCTCCGCCCGGTCGCCGTCCTCGATATCGCGCAGGCGCAGGTCGCCCGCCAGCGTCTCCCGCGGCTTCACCTCCTGCGGGCTCAACACCTGCAACGCGATCACGTCGTACCCGCGCCCGACCAGCAGGCGCAGCGCGTTCTCGTACCCTTCCTTCATCAGAAAATCGCTCATCACGACCATCACGCCCTTGCCGCGACGCGCCAGCGCGATCCGCTTGGACGCCTCGGCAAAGTCGGCGTCCCCGCCCGGGCGGAGCGCGCAGAGGAATCGGGACGCGTCGTGCACGCGACGCCTGCCGCGCAGGTCGCGCACAAAGTGCAGCGCCGTCCCGGTGGCACGGCTCTCCGAGCCGTGTCCGTCTCCCAGCAGATCGCCCGTATGTCCCCCACGCTCCTCCTCCTTCTCCCCGCCCGTCTCCACCGCCCCCCCCACGGCCGTGATCGCCACGCGGTTCAGGTTCACCAGCCCGACGTACGCGAGCGCCATCGCCGCCTTCTGCATGAACAGAAACTTGCCCGGCTGCCCGCAGTCCGTGCTCCCCGTCGCGTCGAGCACCAGGTGCAGCGACAGGTCCTCCTCTTCCAGAAACAGCTTCAAAAACAGGCGATCCAGACGCCCGAAGATGTTCCAGTCGATGTGCCGGATGTCGTCGCCGAGCGCGTACGGGCGGTGATCGGCGAACTCAACACTCTCGCCCCGCTTCTTGCTCCGACGCTCACCCTTGAGCTTGCCGGCAAAGATCCGACGGCTCGAGATATCCAGCCGCCCGATCTGCGCGACCAGACGCGGATCGAGCAGCTCGTCGGCGTTGCGGGGTCGGGTTGGGTTGGGGGTACGGAGCATGATTTAATCCGATCTTGGACGATAACCCATCCGCTCCATTTCGAGAATCAGCGGCTTGATCTTTGCCTCATCATGCGATAGATAATCTGCTTGTTGATATTTGATTTTATTCACTAAATTAATTATTGAGTAGCCAGACACTCCGAGTTCCAAACAACTGATCACGAGTTCACCACTTCTGGGATCGATCGGATCGTCAAATTGAATCTCACCATTTCCTGAATATAAACTATAAATGTTTGCAATACGGTAAAGTGTATATATTACGGATTCAATTTCTTGGAAATTTATACTTGGAAGCTGCACAGGATCATGCACGGAGGAAAGATCTGCATGTGCAATGCGCTTATCTCTGTGCGCTTTGATTTTTTTGGATTGTTTTATCTGCCTCCATGACTAATTCATTGATTTTTTGATGGCGTGCATGATCAATGCATTCGCTGGTATTTTTTAGTATGTACTTTAGTGAAAAATTTGCATATTTTCCGGTATAATCTGGGTCGAATAGTCGCATAATTGACAGTATCAAGTCGTCGATGAGGATTCTCTGTACATGTGCAAACCAGTTACTGTGTGTCTGCTTAATTATCTCAATCCCTTTTTCGCTATACACATCCTTAATCAGCTTTCGTTTTAATGAAATCCGGATTACGCTGTCCAAAAAGGACCGCCACATTTCATGCCCATCTTGCGAAACGTCCTTGCTCACACCCCCACCCCCACCGGCTCCGTCGGCGTCAGTTCCACGACCTGCTTCACCAGCTTGTCCGCGTCCACGCGGTCCGCCTCGGCTTCAAAGTTCAGCAGCACGCGGTGGCGCAGCGCCTGCAGCGCCACGCGCTTCACGTCCTCGTGGCTCGCGTGGAACCGCCCGTCCACCAGCGCCCGCACCTTCGCGCCCAGCACCAGCGCCTGCGCCCCGCGCGGGCTGGCGCCGCACCGGACGTAGCGGTTCACGTCCCCGCCCGCGAAGCGTCCCTCCGGGTGCGTCGCGAGGACGAGGCGGGCCGCGAACTGCTTCACGTGCGGCGCGATCACGCACGCGCGTACCAGCTGCTGCATCTCCAGGATCTGCGGGGCGTCCAGCACGGGCTTCACCGTCGGCGTCTCGGCCCCCGTCGTCCGGTCCAAAATCGTCAACAGGTCGTCGAGCTGCGCGTATCCCACCGTCAGCTTGAACAGGAAACGGTCGAGCTGGGCCTCCGGGAGCGGGTACGTCCCCTCCTGCTCGATCGGGTTCTGCGTCGCGAGCACCAGGAACGGCTTGGTCAACTGCCGCGTCTGCCCCGCGACCGTCACCGCCTTCTCCTGCATCGCCTCCAGCAGCGCGCTCTGCGTCTTC
Source organism: Phycisphaerales bacterium (assembly GCA_007693785.1). Lineage (GTDB taxonomy): Bacteria > Planctomycetota > Phycisphaerae > Phycisphaerales > UBA1924 > RECY01. The sequence continues at coordinate 123,440 of RECY01000023.1, forward strand.
GGCGTCGCCCGGTTGATCTCGTCGGCCAGCACCACCTGCGCAAAGATCGGCCCCGGCTGGAACTCGAACTTCCGGCGCCCCGTCTCCGGGTCCTCCATCACGATGTTCGTCCCGATGACGTCGGCCGGCATCAGGTCCGGCGTGAACTGGATGCGGCTGAACGGCAGGTGCAGCGTCTCCGCCAGCGTGCGCACCAGCAGCGTCTTGCCCAGCCCCGGCACGCCCTCCAGCAGCACGTTCCCGCCGGCGAAGAGCGCCGTGAGCACGCCGTCGACGACGTCCTCCGCGCCGACCATCACCTTCCCGATCTCGCCCTTGAGCACCTGGAAGGTCGTGCGGAACTGCGCGCACGACTCGCGGACGTGCTCGGGGGTCTCCGGGTTGCTGTTGAACGTGCTCATGGTGCCGCTCCGTCTCTGGTTGGATCCGCGGGCGAGCCCCGCGGGTTGCTTCGGATTCGATGGCGTGTCGTGTCGCGCCGGTTAGTGGTCCTGCTTGCCGCCTGTGCTGTCGATGTCGTCGCGCGTGCGCTGCTTCGCCTTGAGCAGACGCCCGAGCCCCTCTTCGGGTTCGCCGGGCGGGTCGCCGGGCTTGGCGGGGGGCTTGACGCCCGGCTTTTCGCCCGAGGTCGCCTTCGGCCCGGCGCCGATCTGCAGTTCTGGCCCCGGGCCCGCGCGCTCGCCCACCTCCGGCGGCGGGGCGACGCGCTGCTTCTGGATGCGTTCTTTCGCCTTCGCGCGGGCCGCCCCGAGCGCGTCCATCTGGGCCCCGGGCTTCTGCTTCGCGGGCGAGGCCGCCCGGCGCACGAGCCCGACCAGCACCGCCGGATCCAGGCGCACACGCCGGATCGCAACGTCGATGAGCAGCAGCACCAGTGCCGCGAGGGCCAGCGGGATCCAGATCGCGCGCGTCGTCACGGGCATCTCCAGCCCGTCGCGCCGCCACAGGTCCGCCTGTCGGGCGTCGGGCGGGAGCAGGCGCCCGCCCGTCGCGTCGGCGACCTGGCGCAGCAGCGCCAGGTTCGGCTCCAGCGAGCGGAACTCGTCGCTGAACGGTCGCGTGATCGCGGCCTGGGCCGAGCCGCGCACCGGCGGGCCGCCCTCGGGCCCCGGGGCGCTGTACTGCAACGCGACCAAATAGCTCCCGGCGTCCCGCGTCTCGACGCTCGTCTCCCACCGCCCCGGCCCGACCTGGCGCAGCGTCACGTCGCGCCCCTCGCCCTCCGGCGTGCTCAGTCGGCCTTGAAAATCGGCGAAGGGCAGACGCTCGCCCTCGGGCGTGAAGGCTTCGACGATCAGGCGGGTCTCGTCGCCGCGGGTTTCGGTCACGATGCGGACGTCGGCCGAGCCGCTCGGGCGCATCGCCCATCGCACGTGCTGGGACCAGAACGCGCGGTACGCCTCCCAGTTCTGCCACGCGGCCGCCCACCGCCCGCCGGCGTCGGTCGTGAGCGCGAACACGCGCCCGAGCCCGTACTGCCACTGGGCCGCGAGCGGGTCGTCCTCCACGGGCGATCGGAGCGTGACGAGCGCGAGGCCTTCGCGCGGCGCGGTGACGACGTAGCCGCCGATGGAGGGGACGCCGCCGATCCCGCGGAGCGCCTCGCTGGGCGCGCCGGTGCGGATGGGCGCGATCGGCTCGCCCTCCCAGATCAGCGAGCGTCGGACCGTCTGCGCTTCTTTGACGAAGATCTGCGGGATCGTCGCTTCCTGCCCGGCGGGGATGTTGTAAAACCGCCCGTTGGTCGCGGCCGCGAGGCGCTGCATCCGCGTCTGGTCCATGACGCCGTGGCTGGCGATGACAACGATGGAGACGGTGATCTGCGCCTGCTGGAGGGCGCGGACGATCGCGGGCGAGGGCCCCGAGGGGTCGCCGTCGGTGATGACGATGATGTGTCGCTGCCCGGCGTCGACGCCGCCGAGCCCGTTGACCGCGAGCTGGAACGACGGGTCGAAGTTCTTCATGTCGCCGAAGGTCAGGTTGTTGATCGACCGCTTCACCGCCGACCCGTCGCCCACAACGCTCATCGGGTGGACCCACGACGTCCCCCCGGTCCACTGATACTCGATGATCCCGACCAGGTCGAGGCGGCTGAGCGCGTCGACCGCGGCGTTGGCCGTCTGCTTCCCGAAATAGACGCCCTGGGCCATCTCGACCGAGTGGATGATCAGCGCCAGCGCGCCCCGCGGCATGTTCCGGCGCTGCGGCGGGTCGAGCTGCACCGGCAACGCGTCCTCGAGCGGCGAACCGATCCACCCCCCCGCGCCGTACGACCGATCCCCGCCGGTCATGATGAGCCCGCCGCCGGAGTCGTGGACGTAGCTCCGCATCGCCTCCTGCTGGCGCTGGCTGAAGGGGTAGGACTCCTGGTTGACCATGATGACCGCGTCGTAGCGGTTGAGCTCGGTCAGCGTGGTCGGGGCGTTGCTGCTGAGGCGCGCGTCCACGTTGAGCCCGCTGACGCGGAGCACGTCCTCCAGCGACGCCGACTCGCGCGGGTCGTCGCTGAGCACCAGCACGCGTCCCTCGCCCGCAACAAACGTGACCGCCAGCGCCCGGTTGTTCTCCAGGATCGTGTCACCCTCGGGATCGTCGGGCTCGAAGACGGCCTCGTACTCCTGCGGGCCGTCGCGTGTCGCGACGATCTGCACGCTCTCCACGTTGGTCCCCGCGTTCAACGTCACGGGCACGCTCCGCGAGCCGTCCTCGCCGAGCTGCATCGCCTCGCCGTTGACCAGGACGCTGAGCCGCCCGGTCGTGGGGCGCGTCGCGGTGAGCACGGGCTTGAGGGCGATCGTCTCGCCCACGCGCGCGGTCGCGGGGGCGACCAGGCGCTCGACCACGACCTCGCCGCCGATCTCGCGGACCAGCGGCATCACGTCGATCGGCACGCCCGCCGCCCGGGCCGCCTCGGCCGCCTCGAGCAGGCTCCCCGCCGTCTCGTTCCCGTCGGTCGCGAGCACCACGCGCGTCGCCGCGTCCGACGGGCGGCTCGCCAGCGCCAGACGCAGCCCCGCCGCGAGGTCCGTCCCGTCCGGGCTGCCCACGAAGATCCGCTCCACGCGGTCCGTGCGCGCGCTCGGCAGCGCCTGCACGTACGGCTCGCGCGCCACCGTCACCACGCCCAATCGATCCGACACCGAGCGGTTCGTCTCGCTCGCACGCTCCACGTAGAGCGACGCCTGCTGCTGCAACGACGCCGGCACGCTCCGGCTCGTGTCCAGCACCACCGTCACCGACACGTCCTCGCCCTCGTCCCGCAGGTGCGGCTCGGTCAGCACCAGCACCAACGCCGTCAGCAGCAGCACCCGCGCCGCGATCGCCGTCACCCGGACGCGACCCCCCAGCCCCGCCAGACTCTTCCGGCTCAGCCACAGCGCCAGACCCACCGCGATCGGCCACACCATCAGCCAGCCCGGCTCGTCGAGCTGCAACGGGCCCACCACCAGCGCCCCCAGCACCCCGGGCGCACCCGTCGCGCTCAGCAGCGCGTGCGGGGCGATCACCGCGCACCCCCGCGCGTCGCGACCATCCCCGAGCTCTCGGTCACCGCGTGCTCGCCCGGGATCACCTGCACGCGGTTGTTCCCGCTATCGAGCACGAACACCTCGCCGCGAAGAGCCGCGATCGCCCACGGGCTCGCGAGCTGCCCCACGCCGCGACCGGGCTCGCCGAGCACGCCTAGGCTCGCGCCCGTCTCCAAGTCGATCCGGTGCAGGCGGTTCCCGCCGTTCTCCGTGACGATCGCCGACCGACGCCCGTCGCGCGCGCGCTCGAGGATCATCCCGAACGGGTAGGTCAGCCCGGGCGTGACCTCGCCCGCCTCACCCTCCGCCCGAGGCATCACACGGTCCGTCGCGCGGGCCGTCGCGCCGAGCGAACCCGCCCAGGCGATCAGCTCGCCGTCCAGCGTGAACCGCCCGATCCGGTGGTTGCCGCTGTCGGTGATGATCAGCTCGCGCCGCACCGCATCGAGCACGACCGTCTGCGGGCGGTTGAACACCGCCTCAGCGTCGTCCGGGCGACCGACGCCGTGCCGACCGAAGGCGAACGCGAACCGCGCCTCGCCCTCGTGAAGCTTGAAGACGCTGACCCGGTCGTTCCCGCCGTATTCCGCGACGTAGATCCGCTCGACGCGTGCCGGGTCGTCGGGCGCGGTCAGGACCGCGACGTCGGTGGGGTAAATGAATTGCCCGGGCTCGACGCCGTACCCGCCCCACGTCAGCAAGATCGGCGGCGTGCGCTCGATCGCCCGCCGACGCTGCCCGGTCGCCTCGCCGAAGCCCTCGGGCAGCTCCGGGAGCTCGTAGACCACGATCCGCTGGTTGTGCGTGTCCACCACGTAGAGCGCCGGGTCGCCCTTCGGGCCCATCGCGACCGTCAGCCCGACGGGCATCCCCAGCTCGATCTGCGGCATCGTCCAGAACTGCACGCAGTCGCCGGTCGCCGGGTCGATCCGCTGCACCCGGGCGAGCTTGTCCACGATCCAGAGCGTGCGCCCGTCGGTGGTGATGGCGCGGGGAAAGGCGTACTGACCGGGGCTCCGCCCGCCCTCGCCGAGGACGCGGCTCGCGGGCAGACGCCCGCCCTGGAAGCGTGCATCGCCCTCGCCGCAGGCGATCGGCAGCAAGGCCGCGACGAACGCGGCTCCGACCACCAGCCCCCGAACACAGCATCGCCCCAGCCCCAAGCGTGACCTTCCCCGCCGCGCGCAAGACGCCGACGCCACGACCGATCCACTGTCGTGCAGGCTACCGGAACCGGCGACGCCCCGCGCCCAGCATCGCGAGCGCCCCGGCGAGCAGGAGCGGGGCCGCGGTCAGCCCGACCATCCACACCGCCGCGACGGAGAGATCGTCGAGGCGCGCAAAGTGCAGGGCGTCGAGCATGCGTCGCGCCAGGGCGTCGCGCCCCGGCGGGCTGACGATGACGGCCGCCTCCACCTCGTGCGCGCTCAGCACCCCCATCAGCACCCCCACCCCCAGGACCGGGCCCAGCACCGGCCAGGCCGCCGCACGGCACCAGCCCCGGATCCCCCGCACGCCGCTCGCGCCGTCCAGACGGCGAAGGTCAACCAGCGCCCGCGGCTCCGCAGCCGCCAGCCACACCCCCGCCAGCACCGGCAGAAACGCGAAACGGGCCGCGTGCGCCACCACCACGATCCAGGGGCCCCGCTCGACCGCACGCGGGACCTCCACCCCCGCCGCCCGTGTCCAGGCGAGCACCTCCACCGCGCCCGCGCCCAGGATCACCCCGGGCGTCGCGGCCAAGCCAACCGCGAGCCCGACCGCGACCGCGCGCCAGAGCCCCGAGCCGCGTCCGCCCCCGCACGCCGCCATGGAAAGCAGGGTCAACCCCGCGCCGAAGACCGCGAGGATCGCGCCGGTCTCGACCGAGGCTCGGACCGCGCCGCCCTCGGCCGGCCAGAACCGCCCCCACGCCGCCGGATCCCGCACCGCCCAGATCAGCAGCGCGATCGGGACCCCGAGGCTGAGGACGCCCATCGCGATGCCGCCCCAGAGCGCCCGCGGGCGGGGCGGAGCGCGCCCGGCGAGGTCGTCCTCGTCGCGCCCGAGCGATCGCTCGGCCCGGACCGCGGCCCAGAGGCCCACCGCGCCCGCCAGCAGCACCATCGGCCACGACGACGCGAGCACCCGCCACGCCCGGTCCGGGCCCGCGAGCGCCAGCTCCAGCCAGACGCGGATCGCGTAGGTGTCAACCTGCGCGACATGCAGCGGCACGGCCGAGCCGAGCGCCACCACGAGCAGCAGCCCGAAGGAGGCGAGCAGCGCCCCGCGGTGCATCGAGGCGAGCGCGACCCATCGCCGGGGGCCCCGGGATTCGAGTCGGAGCGCCTCGTGCGGGCCCGGGCCGACCGAGCGGGCGGCCGAGCCGAGGACGAGCGCCGCGATCGGCCAGGCCCAGAGCGCCAGCCCGAGCACCGCGAGCGAGCGGCCGGCAAGAACGGGTGCCCAGGTGACGCCCTCGCTCCCGATCCGTCCGAGCCAGTCGCCGAGCCACATGCCGGGGCCGCGGATGACGTTGAGCCCCGCGTAGGCGATGTACCCCGGGAGCAGGACGGGCGCCAGCACGATGCCCGGGGCGATCGCCGCGAGCCAGCGGCGACGCCCGACGCCCCCCCACGCCCCGCTCCAGACCGCGGCGGCCGGGATCGCGAGCAGGACGGCGAGGCCCGCGACGAAGGCCGCGACCCCGATCGAGCGGGCCAGCAGCCCGAGGCTCGGCGCGAGGGCCGCGAGGTCGGCATCACCCCCGACAATCGCTCGTCCGGCCGCGATGAGCGTCGGCCCAAGTGTCCACAGCGCCAGCGTCATCACGACCGCGCCGAGGGTGATGGCGGGCGCACGCCGGCTGCCGCTGTGCGCACGCGAGCGGGCGCGGGGACGGGGGTCCCTCGCGAGCGGTTCGCCAGTTGCGCCCGATTGCCCTATCATCCGCCCACTCTTTCTCGGGGTGCCCCGCGGCACGCGACCGCTCGCCCCCCACGCACGCCCGGCGTCCGAACGCCCGCACCGCCGACCACCACACGCGCTCCCAACCTCGACCACACCTCACGCACAGGGTGACCCGAATGATCGATATCCGCAAGCTCAAAGAACTGGTCCGCCTCATGGTCGAGAACGAGCTCTCCGAGCTCGACCTCCGCGACCAAGAGGAAACCGTGACCATTAAACGTGGGCACGCCGACCAGCCCGTCGTCCACTACGCCCCTCAGCCGATGGCCCACACCCCCCAGCCCGCGAGCGGCGGCGCCGGCACGGGCACGAGCGCCCCGCCCCCCGACACCTCGGGCGACGGGCTCATCGCGATCGAGAGCCCCATGGTCGGGACGTTCTACTCCGCCCCCACGCCCGACAGCGACCCGTTCATCGTCGCCGGCAGCAGCCTGAGCCCCGGCTCGACCGTCTGCCTCGTCGAGGCGATGAAGGTCTTCAACGAGATCAAGGCCGAGATCGGCGGCACCGTCGAGCGTGTGCTCGTCAACAACGGCGACAGCGTCGAGTTCGGGCAGAAGCTCTTCCTGGTCAAGCCGGCCTGAGCCGGGCTGACGCCCGAAGGCACCAGGAGCCGGGCACCAGGCACCGGTGTTTCCGTTCTGATGATGGCCTCGATCCCAATTCCCACTGGCGCCCGGTGCCCGGTGCCTTCGGCAGGACCCCTCATGTTTCGACGCGTGCTGATCGCCAACCGTGGAGAGATCGCCCTCCGCATCCTCCGCGCCTGCCACGAGCTGGGCGTCGAGGCGGTGTGCGTCTACTCCAAGGCCGACGCCGACTCGCCCTATCTGCGCCTCGCGGATCGCGCCATCTGCATCGGCGAAGCGCCGGCGAAGGACAGCTACCTGAACATGAGCCGCCTGATCGCGGCCGCCGAGATCGCCGACGTCGACGCGATCCACCCGGGCTACGGCTTCCTCGCCGAGCGGGCCGACTTCGCCCAGGTCTGCCGCGACTGCAAGATCGAGTTCATCGGCCCCAGCCCCGAAGCGATGGGCAAGCTGGGTGACAAGGTCGAGTGCAAGCGCGTCGCCAAGCTGGCGAAGGTGCCGATCTTCCCCGGCTCCGAGGGCGAGATCGAGGAGGAGGCGGAGGCTGTCGAGGTCGCGGCCGAGATCGGCTACCCGGTCATCATCAAGGCGGCCGCCGGCGGGGGCGGGCGCGGCATGCGCGTCTGCCACAACGAGGCGACCCTCCGTTCGAATCTCAAAAATGCCCGCCAGGAAGCCCTCGCCGCCTTCGGCAACGGCGCGGTCTTCATCGAGAAGTTCCTGGAGAAGGCCCGGCACGTCGAGGTGCAGGTGCTGGGCGACAAGCACGGACACGCCGTCCACCTGTGGGAGCGCGACTGCTCCATGCAGCGCCGCCACCAGAAGATCATCGAAGAAGCCCCGGGCCCGGGCATCGATCGGCGGAAGATCGCGAGGGTCTGCGAAGGGGCGGCCCGCCTGATCGAGACCGCCAACTACGCGGGCGCGGCGACGGTCGAGTTTCTCATGGACGACGAGCAGAACTTCTACATGCTCGAGGTGAACACGCGGGTGCAGGTGGAGCACCCGGTGACGGAGCTGATCACGGGGATCGACATCGTGCAGATGTCGATCCGGATCGCGGCCGGGGAGGCGCTGCCGTTCAAGCAGCGGGACATCGAGGCGCGTGGTCACGCGATCGAGTGCCGCATCAACGCCGAGGATCCCGACAAGAACTTTATGCCGAGCCCCGGCAGGATCGAGCAGTGGGAAATCCCCGGCGGCCCCGGCGTCCGTATGGACACCCACGTCGTCCCCGGCTACCGCGTCCCGCCCAACTACGACTCGATGGTCGGCAAACTCATCGTCCACGCGGGCACCCGCCAAGACGCGATCAACCGCATGGCCCGCGCCCTCCGCGAGTTCCAGGTCGGCCCGATCAAAACCGTCATCCCCCTGCACCAACGACTGATGCAGGACGCGGCCTTCCGCGAGGGCACGATGGACATTCACTACCTCGAGCGTTTGCTGAAGTAGATCTTGATTTTCGTTGAATCATATTGAATCGCCGACTTGATTCTTGGTAGGATCCGCGCGAGCGGGCGTGATGGGCGCCCGCCGAACAGGGATGCTCCGCGAGATCGCCCGCCCGGCGAGACGCGGGGCCGCGCCCGCACGAGCCAGCGTCGGGGGATGCTCAATCATGGCTGATCGCGTGTTTCTGCTGCACGGGTGGTCTTCCAATACCACGACCACCTACGGCGCGCTGCGGCACAAGCTCCGCGACGCGGGGTTTGACGCCACCGACCTGTTCCTGGGTCAGTACGTTTCGCTCGACGACAATATCCAACTCGGCGACCTCGCCAACGCGCTCGAGCTCGCTCTCCGCCAGCATCGCCCCGGCATCGGCGCGTCTTATCACTTTGTGACACACTCCACGGGCGCGCTCGTCGTGCGCGACTGGCTGCGGCGTCATTACGCGCCCAACGATCGCACGTCCAAGGTGGGCAACGTGGTCATGGTCGCCGCCCCGCAGTTCGGCTCGCGCCTGGCCCACCACGGGCGGTCGATGCTCGCCGGGATGGTGAAGTTCGGGGACACGGGCCGCGAGATCCTCCACGCGTTGGAGCTCGGCAGCCGTCACCAGTGGGGCCTGGCCGACGACCTGATCGAGCGCGGCGCGATCGGCCCGCGCGCCGACGCACGGCTCATCTGCATCACCGGCGACAGCTACGAGGACAACCGATTCAAGAAACGCATCTTTCCCGCGGCCTTCGAGGACGGGTCCGACGGAACCGTCCGCACCTCGGCCGCAAACATCAACACACGACGCTTCCGCGTCCGCATCGCCGACGACGCCAAAGGCCAAACGGTCGCCAAGATCACCGCCGCCGGTGAGGTCACCAACGCCCCGTTCCTGATTCTTCCCCAGTACCATCACGTCGGGCAGAAGCACGGCATCATCGGCAGCATCAGCCAGGCATCGAACGAGGCGAACCACCCCGCCCTGCGAGCGATCGCCGACGCGCTCCGCGTCCGCACGAGGGCCGATTACAACGCCCTCGCGGCCCGCTTCGCCCAGCGCGTCGGCGCGATCACGCCCGAACCCGGCTCGACGGTCACGGCCGCCAGCAGCAAGCGGAAGACGTTCAGCCAGGTCGCGTTTCGCTTCCGCACCGACGCGGGCGAGCCGATCCGCGATTACCGAATCGAACTGCTCGTGGAGAAAGCCAGCGGGGACTGGGCCTCCAAAACGGTCAGCCACCTGCACATCAATAATCGCGACCCGGAAGTCGCGACATTGTTTTTGAACTACGAGCAGTTCGAGCCGCACTACACGTACGTCTTCCGTTTCGCCGCGGAGACGGGTACGCCGCTCGTGCAGCCCGTCACCGCCGAGATCGCCGTGACGGGCCAGGCCGTGCGAAGCATCATCGCGGCACACCGGACCTCGCAAATCGACGTCGAGATCGCCCGACGCCCCGCGGTACAGACCGCGCCGGATGAGCCGGGGCTGCTCACCTTCGTTCGCAGCGACGACCCGGACCTGGAGTTCGAATGGGACCGCCAAGGCCGACGGCGCAAGACCGGGCGCCCCACCGCGTAAACCACGCCAAAGCAGCGAAACACGGCACCGGTTCTCCGCAGCGCTTGCACCCGCGGGGCACGGGTTCGCCCGTGTTTTCTTAACCGGGCTTAGAACAGCCAGAGCATCGCGGCCAGCACAAGCACGACCATCAAGAGCGCCATCAGCAACCCGGTCACGATGAGCACGCTCTCGATTCTTCGGAGCCGCGGCGTCCGCTCACGCCCGCCGACGCGGATCTCCTTCATCTGCGCCCCGCCGAGCCAGATCACCGGGCGCAGCACCCGCCCGCACTCCGGGCACCTCGGGCGCTCACCTTGGGGCCAGTGTTGCCCGAACAAGTCGTAGTCGCATTTCGGGCAGGGCTCGTGCCGCTCGGCAAAGTACGCGTTGAGCACGCCGCGGGGCCAGTCCTCTCCCGAACGTCCCGCCGCACGCCCCGCCCGATCCCGCGGCCCCACGCCCCTACCCCTTCACGTTCCGGCGGCGCTTCAGCTCCGCATCGACAAACTGATCGATCGCGCCGTTGAGCACCTTGTCCGGGTTGGCTTCGACGCCGGTGCGGTGGTCCTTCACGCGGTTGTCGTAGAGCACGTAGCTGCGGATCTGCGTGCCCCAGCCGCGGGAGATGTCCCCGCCGGCGACTTCCTTGATCTCGGCCGCACGCCGATCCTCTTCCATCTGCTCCAGCTTCGCCCGCAGGATCGCCATCGCCTGCGCCCGGTTCTGCGGCTGGTCGCGGTAGGTGCTCGCGACGACCATGATCCCCGTCGGCTTGTGGACCAGGCGGCAGGCCGAGGCGACCTTGTTCACGTTCTGCCCACCCGGCCCGCTCGACCGCGCGAAGAACGTGATCTCCAGGTCGTTCTCCGGGATGTCCAGGTCCGTCTCCTCGAACTCCGGCGTCACGTCCACCGTCGCGAAGCTCGTCTGGCGTTTGCCCTGGCTGTTGAACGGGCTCACCCGCGCCAGACGATGCGTGCCGCGTTCGCAGTTGAGGTAGCCGAACGCGTACGGGCTCTTGACGTGCAGCGTGACGCTGTCGATCCCGACCTCGGTGCCGTGGCTTTTTTCGACTTCCTCGACCTTCCACCCGTGGCCCTCGATGTAGTAGAGATACATCCGAAAGAGCATCTCGGCCCAGTCGTTGGCCTCCGTCCCGCCGTCGCCGGCCGAGATCGTCAGGTAGCAGCTCCGGTGGTCGTGCTTGCCGTTGAGCAGAGAGCGGAGCTCGATCTTCTCCATCCGCTCGACGAGCTCGTGGAGCTGCCCGTCGGCCTCGACGAGCAGCTCCTGGTCGCCGCCCTCTTTCGCAAGCTCGTAGGCCGTGCGCGCGTCGTCGAAATCGTCGGCCCAGACGCGGACCGGCTCGATCTGGGCCTTGATGAGCTTGAGCTCGCCGACGATCTTCTGGGCCGTCTTGGGATCGTTCCAGAAATCGGTCGCGTTCATCTGCTCTTCGAGCTCGCCGAGCTTGGCGGCCTTTTTATCGTAGTTAAAGAGAGTCGCGGATCGTTACAATCCGCGCCTCAAGATCATCGATCACCGGCTGATGGGCGTCGTAGAACATGCGGGCTCCAGCCCTGGAGTGAGGGGGCACGCCAACCCGGACACCCCGGGTCGGCCGCGAGAACCCACGATCCTACGCGGGCCCTCGGGCAAGGAAAACCACGCCCGCGCGACCGGAAGCCGGGGCGGTGACGTTGGGAGAGGGACCGCCCCGTGCCGAAGCGGGGCGAGAAGGAGCCGAGTATGCCGAACACCGCCGCCCGCTTGAACCAACCCCGCCGATCCCCGCGGCACCGCCCCCTGCTCGCGGCCTGCGTGGCCGGCGTCGCCCTCCTAGCGGCGTTCCCGCCGACCCTCCCGGCCTGGGCGGGCGATGGCGAGGCACAGCCCATGCGATACGCCGACTACATCGCGATGCTCGATCGGGACGGCCTCGAACACACGCTGATCGACCTCGACTTCCGCGGCGGAACGTTCGAGGAGTACGTCCGAGCCCTGCGCGAAGCCGCGAAGCCCGTCCCCGTCAACGTGCTCAACGTCGAAGAAGGCGAGGGCTACACGCTCGGCCCCGTCCAAGTGCGACACGTGACGCTCGAACAGGCGTTCGCAATTGTGCCGCGCATCGTGCGGTCCGGGCCGGAGCATCATCAGCTCCGGGTGATACGGGACGTCGACAGAGACGCTCGACGCACAGGCGCTTCGGTCTATCGAATCGAATCTCGACAGGTTGCCTTGGCGCCCGGTGACGAGGTCGCCATCGGCCCGCTGCAAACCGAGCTCATGAACATCACGTCCTTCATCAAGCCCATGTACGGCTACGGGCGCGAATCGGTCCTCACGCCGGAAGAAGTCATGGAAGTGCTCACGCTCGCGATGCAGGCCGTCGCGTCGGAGCCCAAGCCGTCGCTCCAGCTCCACCGGCGCACGGGCACGCTGCTGCTCAAAGGCACGCCCGCTCAGATCGACGCGGCAAAAGCCGCCCGCGAAACGCTGAGCCAAGAAGTCAACATGCGTCACAACATCTTCGGGGGCCTCGATATCGGCGCACTCCATGAACGCCGAGAGCTCATTCGCGACCTCGAAACCCATCGGCAAGAGAGCCTTGCTGAAGCTAAACGCGCCGAAGACGAGATCGACCACTGGCGACACAGCGACCCGAGACCCAATAATGTCCTTATCGCAGAGCTACGCCGCGACGCCACGATGTACACCCGCCAAGCCGAAGCCCTCGCTGAAGAGATCGAGGACCAACGACGCGAGATCGCCGAGCTCGAAGCCCGCCTCGCCCTCGCCCGCGGCTCTTCCCCCGTCGACATCGAAGCCCCCGGCGTGCCCGAGCCCACCCTCCGCGCCATCGCCCGCGTCATCCTCGCCGCCGACCCGACCGCCGCCGTCGAGGTCATCAGCCTCGCCGGTCGCCGGGGCCTCCGCGTCCACGAGATCCACGAACCCGCCGTGCGCGAGCTCATCGCGAAGATCATCGAGAGCCTCGCGGGCGCTCAGAAAGATGTCAGGGATGGCACCACGCGACACGCATCACTGGAAGGCCAGATTCAAGACGCCCGGGCTGAACTGGAGTTGCAACGCATCGCCCTGAGTCGTGCAGAGCATCAGTTGGAGTGGATCCGTCAGGCACGCCGATCGCACGCAACGAGCGATCACGAGGTGCGATCTGGGGAGTACGAACTCCAGCAGGCGACCGTTCTGCATCAACGGGCGATCGCCCGATACGAAGCCGCTCAGGCCGAGCTCCGCGCCCGCGGCGGCTCCGCAGGCGAACGCGAACTCGTGACGATCGATGGGATCGCCGCTTCAGACCGCCCCACGGTCGAAGCGCTGATCGCCATCATCCAGGACGCCGACAGCGCAGCCGAGATTCGGCTCACTCCCCAGAGCAGCTCGTTCCTTCAGATCGAACTCCCCAAACGCTACGCGGCTCGTGTTCGAACGCTTATCGATCGCGCCGTGACGCCGCAGTAAGACCGCACCGCTTGAACCAGAGCCCCGCGCATGCCCAACACCTCCAACCCCCGCGACACCCACGCACCGGCGGGCGGCGACGACCTCGCCGTCCGCCGGTGTACGCGCGCGATCGCACAAGGGGACGAGGCGGCCCTGGCGGCGCTCTACTCGGCCCAGTTCGACCGTGTCGTCCGCCTCGCCGCCGTGCTCACACGACGCGACGAGGCCTTCTGCTTGGATATCGCGCAGGACGTCTTCATCCGCGTCGCACGCTCGATGAAGCCGCTCCCCTCGCACGCGGCGCTCGACGCCTGGCTCGCCGCCGCCGTGCGTTCGGCCTCGATCGACCGCCTCCGCGCCGACGCCCGCCGGGCTCGACGCGATCGCGCCCACGCCGACGGACGCACACCCGCGCACGCGCACCCAGTCATGGCCGAGGACCTCGACTGGGTGCGGGCGCGCCTGCGCGAGCTCCCGCCGGCGGATCTCGCGTTGCTGCGGGCGCGGTTCGCCGAATCTCGCCCGATCCCGACCGACGCCGAGCGCAGCCGCCTGCGCCGCGTGCTGGAACGCCTCCGCCAGACCCGGAGCTTCGCATGAACCCCGAGCACCCCACGAGCAACCCGCCCGCCGACGACCGCGAGCCGCGTCGGGAAGCGATCCTGCACGCCGCGACGCTGGCGCTGCGCGCGCGCACACGCCGCCGGAGCCTGCTGCGCGGGATCGCGGCGACGGGCGCTCTGTTTGCGATGGGCGCGCTCGCCGCTTGGCGTCTCACGTCGCCCGCCGCGCCCCCCGACGTCGCGCCGACCGTCACGCCCGCACCGCTCGCCGCCGGGTCGTCTCCCGAGCCCGAGCGGCCTCCGCTTGCGCTCGACAGCGACGCCCCGCCCGCCCCGATCGTCTCCCGTCGCGTGGTGCCGACGCCGATCTCGGAGTTGAGCGACGACGAGTTGCTCGACGCGCTCGCCGAGGCCGGGTACCGCACCGGGCTCGTGCGCACGCCGGACGAGGTCTGGCTCGTCGGGGATCCGATCCCGGCGTCCGCCGACCTCCGGGCCCGGACCGCCCCGGGCTCGCCCTGATCGCCGGGCGGGTATCGTCGCCGAGCGCACGCCAGCGCCGTGCGGCTATCCTGCGCCGATGCCCCTGTGCCTGCTGGCGATCACGATCGGCGCGAGCGCGCCCGCCGACCCCGCGTCGGCGAGCGACGCGGGACGCCTCGTCACGCTGCTGCTCCTGATCGCGGCGCTCGTGGTCGCGTTCGGCACGGGCGCGATCCTCGTGGTCGTGCTGCGTCGCGGGCGACGCCTGCGGGCCGACGCCCGATCGCCCGCGCGCGACCCGCGCCGCCCGCCCCCGCTCAGCGCGTGGTACGAAGCCGGGCGACGCGCCAGCCCCGATAACGACGCGGGCGACGGCGAGCCCGATGACCGCGACCCGGACGATCGCGATGATGCGCCCGACGACGGGCCCCGCGGAGGCGCCGATGCCGACCGCTGATCGCCCCCGCCCGCTCGTGCTGATCACCGGCGGCGCTCGACGCGTCGGCGCGCAGATCGCCGCCGCCTTTGCCGCCGCCGGGTGCGACCTGGTGGTCACGTACAACCGTTCCGAGCGCGAGGCCGAGCACGCGGCCGAGCGGTGGCGGAGCACCGGCGCCCGCGTCACGCTCGCGCCGCTGCCGCTGGACGACCCCGCCGAAACCGACGCCCGGGCCGAGGCGCTCGCCGCCGAGATCACCCGATCAACCGGGCGGCTCGACGTGCTCGTGCACAACGCGAGCGCGTATTTCAGCACCCCGCTCGCGGAGACCGACCCCGCCGACGGCGCCCGCCTCTACGCGATCAACGCCCTCGCCCCGCTGCTGATCACCAAGCGCTTCGCCCCGCTGCTGGCGCGCACAGCGCTCGCGACCGGGAGTTGCGTCGTCTGCATGTGCGACATGCACGCGATGGGGCGTCCACGAAAAGACTTCGCGGCTTACAGCATGAGCAAAGCCGCCCTCGCGGAGATGGTCCGCTCGCTCGCGCGGGACCTGGCCCCGCGGACGCGGGTCGTGGGCGTCGCGCCGGGCGTGGTGCAGTGGCCCGACGAGGGGCACGAGTCCGACGAAGACGCCCAGCGGGCCTATCTGCGTCGGGTGCCGCTGGAACGGGCGGGGACCGCAGAGGAAGCCGCCGAGGTCGTCCGCTGGCTCGCGCTGGAAGCGGGGTACATCACGGGCGAGATCCTTCGCCTCGATGGCGGACGCTCGCTGGCGTGAAGCCCTTCTCCCGGGGCGATCTGGTCTCGCATGTAATCACATGTATAACAAGTGTTTACGAGACTTCTTGATTGGCTTTTGATCAGGCTCGTTCTGTCACAATGATTTTCTGAGAAAATCATTGTGTGCTTTGGCACGATCTGATAGCCTCGGATCTCGGGTCGGAGACGACGCTTGCGCGGGCTTGGGAGAGCCGAGCGCGGGTCACATCGCTTCGTCCTGATCAGCCCTGCCGCGGATCGGCCGCGTCGGGGGACTCACGCGGGCGAGAACGGGCCTGAACCTCCGTTCCGCCGAAACACCCAGGCCCGTCGCCGAATGAGAGCGGCCCGGGCCCGCCCTCGAGGAGAGCACAAGACATGGCACGCACCACCACCACCGTCCCGCAATGGGCCGCAACCTTGCTCGCCGGCGCGATCGCGATCGCCGCCGGGCAGGCCTCGGCTCAGTTCACGGTCCACGAGATCCCCACCCTCGGCGGCGACCGGAGCACCGCGCTCGGCGTCAACAACGCCGGGCAGGTCGTCGGGAGCGCCCGCAACGCCGACGGGCTCTTCCAGCCCGTGCTCTGGGAGAACGGCGTCCTCACCAACCTCAACCCCTTCGCCGGCACACAAGGCAACGCCAACGCCATCAACAACAACGGCGAGATCGTCGGCTTCATCAGCAGCACGCCCGGCACGGTCCAACGCGGCTTCTACTGGAACGCCGGCGACCTCGCCCTCCTCGAGCCCACATCCGGCAGCAGCGCCCAGTGGACCGAGGCCATGGGCATCAACGATCACGGGCAGATCTCCGGCTCCGCCCAGGTCGCCGGGTCCAACGGCTTCCAAGCCTACATCTGGGACCGTGACAACACCTCCCCGGTCATCAGCGTCCCGCAGGTCTCCGGCACCGGCGCCGGCTTCTACGCCGGATACGCCATTAACAACAACGGGCAGATGACCGGCTACTACCAGAGCAACCTCGGCTTCGAACAACCCTGGCGAGGCTACATCTACCAGACCTCCAACAACCTCTCGACCGACGTCGGCACCCTCGGCGACGACAACTCCTACGTCGAAGCCTGGGCCATCAACGACAAGGGCCACGTCGTCGGCTATACCGACACCAACCTCTTCTTCGACACCCGGGCCTTCATCCTCACCGAAGACGGCATGCAGAACCTCGGCACCCTGGGCGGCGACTTCAGCAGCGCCCTCGGCATCAACAACGATGACTGGGTCGTCGGCACCTCACGCAACGAATCCGGCCAGGCCCGCGCCTTCCTCTGGCGCGACGGCGTCATGGAAGACCTCAACGACTTCATCGACCCCGACTCCGGCTGGATCCTCGAGCGCGCCCAGGGCATCAGCGACACCGGCTGGATCATCGGCCTCGGGCAGCTCAACGGGGAGTTCCGCGGCTTCGCGATCCTGATCCCCGCGCCGGGCGCCGGGCTCCTCCTCGGGCTCGCCGGGCTCGCGGCCGCTCGCCGACGCCGGAACTGAACCACCCCGCACCACCTCTGACCCATCCAGCCGGAGGCGGCCGACCGAGCGCTGGCTTCCCATCCCTCTGCGCCACGCTCGTCGGCTCCTCCGGTCACTGAACCTCTCTCACGAGAGCCGGCGTCGCGGGCCGACACGCCCGCGACGCCCTTGCCACGGACGCCCCACCGCCCCGCAAAACCGCCTGCGCGGCACGGGCCCGTAGACTTGCCCTTTCCCCCTGCCCCACCCGGGCGGGTTCACACGCCTCGCCCGTCGCCCCCTCGCGACGGGGCACTCGGAGCGATGCACCGCGTGGTCGGCCCCATCTCCAAACACGCGACCACCCGCCCCGCCCTGCCCCGCATGGACGCGGCCGTCGCCGAGATCGGGCGCGACCTCGCCGGGCGCATGGGCGCGGTCCTCGACGCGATCCCCGGCGGCCCGCAGCACCGCCCCCAGCAGCTCGCCCGTACGCTCGGGGTCAACGTCGTGCTGACCAGCCGCCTGCTCAAGGCGACGCAGAGCACCGACGCGATGGCTGTCGCGCACGTGATCCCAGGCCCGGAGCCGCTCCGTCGCGTGCTCAAAGCCGCCGAGCGGCTCGAGGTCGACGCCGACGCCCTCCGGGCCGCGAGCGAGGCGATCGACCGCTTCGAACGCCTCATCAACGCCGACGCTGGCGACCGGGCCGCCCTCGACACCATGATCAGCGCCTGGCTCCCCGACGTGCGGGAGAAGCTCGACCTCGCGAGCCGCCAGGCCGTCTTCAAGGGCATGAGCCACATCCGCGGCTACGCCGCCGAGACCGGCCTGACCTGCGCGATCATCCATCCGGCCCAGGGCCCCGTCGTCGAAGGCCAGGCGTGCAAGTTCGACCGCGTCACGGTCATGGGTCGCCTCGGCTTCCGCAAGCTCCGCGCGGGCGTCCGCCCCGCGCTCAGCACCGTCAGCTGCAGCAGCGCCCGCGGCCCCGTGCTCACGATCGACGGCGACCCCGTCGACGAGGGGCACGACATCATCCTGCGCGACTTCTCCAGCAATTCGCTCTCGGACTCGCTCGAGATCGTTCGGGAAAACGACGTCATCCGCTACGTGCTCGGGGGCGACCGCGTCGGGCTGCGCACGGCTGTGGACGTCGCCGCCGCCGAATACCGACCGCGGTCCATGGGCAAGAGCACCAGCAAGCAGTACTCCGTGCTCTTTGAATGGATCGACGAACCGATGCGACGCCTCGTCTTCGACGTGCTGCTGCACAAAGACGTCCACCCCGGCGTCGACCCGCAACTCGCGATCTATCACGCCGGCTTCAACGGGCTCCCCGTCTTCCTCGACCCCCGCTACGCCCCCGACCTGGTCCCCATCAATGCCTCGATCACCCCGCTCGGCAGCGGCGTCCAGCGGTTCCGGGTCTCCTCGATCCCCGACTACGTCCCCATGCTCGAGCACATCTGCCACAAGCTCGGATGGGATCCCAACGCCTTCCGCGGCTTTCGCCTGCACGTCGATTACCCGCTCGTCGGGTGCGTCCACATGATCGGCTTCGAGCTGCCCAAGGCCTGACCCCCCCGCAACCGCTACCGGCGCGGGTTCCGCCCGGTCGGCCTCGGGCGCCGAGGCGGGGGCGACGCCGACGAGCGATCGGTGCCTTCTCCCATACCCCCCCCGCCGCCGAACCCCTCCGCCCGCTCGCGATCCGTCCCGTCCGCGTCCGGCGCTGAACCGGGCGTCGTGTTGGGCGCGTCGTCCGGCCCGTCACGCTCGCCGGTCACGCGGCGCAGCCGGTCGGCCGCCTCGTCCTCGGGCGTCCGCGCGAACACCATCCGCCCGGCCGAGGTCTGGATCGTGCTCACCACCACCAGCTCCACCGTCTCCCCCACGCGGTCCGCGCACCGCTCGGCGACGACCATCGTCCCGTCTTCCAGATACCCCACGCCCTGGTCCGGCTGCTCCCCGACACGCACCAGGCGGAGGCGCATCGCCTCGCCCGGGGTCACCGGGCTGCGCATCGCGCCCGCGACGTCGTGCACGTTCAGCACCTCGGCGCTCTGGATCCCCGCGACGCGGACCAGGCCCGCGTCGGTCGTCACGATCACGCCCGGCAGCTGCTTCGCGAGCGCGATGAGCTGCTGATCCGCCCCCGTGCCGGAGACGCTGCGCTCGTCGAGCGCCACGTCCACGCCCGCCATCCGCTGGAGCTTGGCGACCATGTCCAGCCCGCGACGCCCGCGCTGCCGCTTGAGCCGATCGCCCGAGTCGGCCAGCGTCTGCAGCTCGCGGACCACAAACCCGGGGATCACCAGCTGGCTCTGGACGAGCCCCGTCTGCGCGAGGTCCACGATGCGGGCGTCGATCAGCGCCGACGAATCCAGAACCAGCGGGCGCGTCCCGCGGATCTGCTTGGCAAACTCCACATACGGGATCACAAGGCGGAAGTCGTCCTGCGTCTGGAGCACCGTCGAGATGCCCAGGTAGGCGAGGCAGATGCCGATCAGCAGCTTGATCGCCGCGACCACTTCCGTGCGCTCAAACTCGTAGCTCCGCGCCAGCACGTCTACGACGACGCCGATCGCCGCCGTCACCAGCATCGCCCCCAGGAGCCCGAAGAGGATGCTGAACAGGGTCGAGATCTTCTTCTGTGGCGTGAAGATATCGACCAGGATCGCCAGCAGCCCCGCGACCGCCGCGACCGCCAGCGTCCAAGGCCACCGCGTGGTCAGCACGTCGGAGACCCCGCTGTCCACGCCGCGGTAGATCGTCAGCAGCGTCACCGTCGCGAGGATCACGATGAACGCCAGTCGCAGGACGCGGACCAGCGCCTGGCGCTGGCGTCGGGCGAGCTCGGCGGGGGTCAGGTCCGTCGGCTCGTGCCCGAGCCAGCCCCCGCCCCCCCCGACGCCGTCGGGCGTGTGCGTCGGCTCGCCCTGTTGTCCCATTCGTGCGCTCATGCGGGGAGAGTCTATTCGATCCACGCCCGCCGCCCCGTGCGGAGCCTGCGCTATGATGGGTTCAGCGCGGGGCAGGCCTCCGCGTGTGCCCGTCGTCGAGGTCGGCGGCCGGGCCCGGTGCACGGGTGGCCCGTGAACCTGGTCAGGGCTTGACCGCAGCAGCCATAAGCGGCCGTCGCCCGGTGCCGCCGGTGTCCTGGCCGCCGACCACGACGATGGGCGCAGCACAAAACCCCGCCCGCGACACACGCCGGGGAGCCTCGCAGCCCGTCCACAAAGATTGGGTCTTTCCGGCTTATGCCGCGGCCTGTGCCGACGGACGCTCGATCCCCAGCCGGAAC
Organism: Phycisphaerales bacterium; assembly: GCA_007693785.1. Lineage (GTDB taxonomy): Bacteria > Planctomycetota > Phycisphaerae > Phycisphaerales > UBA1924 > RECY01. The sequence continues at coordinate 144,008 of RECY01000023.1, forward strand.
TCCGAGCCCGCACGCTCGCACCGGACCACCACGCCGATCGCGCTGGGCACTCGGCTCTCGTGCGGGAACAGGCTCACCCGCGTCCCCACCGCGACCGCCACCGGCGAAACCATCCCCAGCCCTGTCGCGCTCACGTCCCGCACCGTCACACCGGCGAGCAGGCTCGTCCGGGAGCGCGTCCGGAACGCCGCGACCGCGGTCCCCTCCACCGCCTCGCGGTGCGCCCGGCGCCGATCGAACCGCAGCGACTCGACCTCGTGCGCCCACTTCACATCCACCAGTTCCGGTGTCCAGGGCGACGCTTCGCCAGACGCGGAACGATCGTGCCAAGGCTGACGGGGTGCAACAGACATGCGGACGCCTCCGAGCGGCGCGTCCCCTCCAGAACGCTTAGACAGCGCTTCGGCTCAACCCGCCCGGGACTTCACCCAGAGCGTCCGGCTGCACAGGAGATTCGCACCCAAGCCCGGACGGGAAGCGGCGAACCCCATCGCTCACGCGAACCGGGCCTCACCCGAACTGGGCTCACCCGAGCCCGAAGCCCCCGCCGCCCGATCGCCCGTCGCGCAACCATCCCGCGGTGCGGAACGCGAGCTCCAGCGCCTGCTGATAGTTCAGGCGAGGGTCGCACGGGCTGGCATAGTTCACGTGCAGCCCGTCCTCGGTGACGCCGGCCGCCCCGCCGACGCACTCGGTGACGTCCTCGCCGGTGAGCTCGAAGTGAACGCCGCCCATGACGGTGCCCGCCGCCTTGTGCGCGGCAAACGTGCGCTCGAGCTCGGCCGCGATGTCGTCGAAGCTCCGCGTCTTGATCCCGGAGGCCGTCGTCATCCCGTTGCCGTGCATCGGGTCCGACACCCAGAGCACCAGCCGCCCGCTCGCGCGGACCGCCTCCAAGAGCGGCGGCAACCGCTCCTCGACCTTCCCCGCCCCCATCCGCGTGATGAAGACCAGCTTGCCCGGCTCGTTCTCCGGGTTCAGCGCCTCAGCCAGGCGGACCGCCTCTTCGCCCGTCATCCCCGGGCCGACCTTCACACCCACCGGGTTCCGCACGCCTCGGAAGAACGCGACGTGCGGGCCGTCGAGCGCCCGCGTCCGCTCCCCGATCCAGGGCAGGTGCGTCGTGAGCAGGTAGTGCCCGTGACGGCGCGGGACCGTCCGCGTCTGGGCGGATTCATAATAAAGATTCAACGCCTCGTGGCTTGTGAAGAACTCCACCTGCGTCAGCTCGTCGATCCGCTTATCCCCGAGCGCCTCCATGAAACGAAGCCCGTCGAGCAGGCGTTCCATCATCCGCTGATAGTCCGCCTTGCGGCTCGGCGGCAGATCCGCGTGGTGGAAGAAGCTCAGGTCCCACTGCTCCGGGTGGTGCAGGTCGGCGAACCCGCCCCGCGCGAGACTCCGGATGAAGTTGATCGTCAGCGCCGCGTGCTGATACGCGTGGACGAGCATCCCCGGCTCCGGGCGGCGGCTCTCGGCGTCGAACGGGGCCGCGTTGACCAGATCCCCGAAATAGCTCGGCAGCGTGATCGGGCCCTGCCCGTGATCGCGCGTCTCCGTCGGGCTCGACCGCGGCTTCGCGTACTGCCCCGCGAACCGGCCCACGCGCACCACCGGCTTCTGACCGCCGTGGACCAGCACGAGGCTCATCTGGAGCAGGATCTTCAGTTTGTTCGTAATCGTCTCGGGGCGGCACTCGGCCAGCGTCTCGGCGCAGTCGCCGCCCTGCAATAAAAATCTTTCACCCCGCTGCGCCTCGCTCAGCTCGCTCTTCAGGCGCTCGATCTCCCAGCTCGTCACCAGCGGCGGGAGGGTGCGGAGCTTGGCGACCGCACGCTCGAGCGAGGCCGCGTCGTCGTAGTCGAACTGGTGCGCGCCGGGGCGCTCGCGCCAGGCTTCGGGCGACCACGCGTCGCGCGGCGTTCCCGAAAAAACGCCCGTGCGGTCGCGGTTTTGATCGCTTGGCGCGAAGGCGGCGTCCCCCTCGCGATCGCGGGCGTGCGTCGGGTTGGCGGGCTCGGGCGTCATCGTTGTCGGGCTCATTCCGGGGCGGCGCAGGAGCGCGATCGCGTGGCTTTTCGTGAGCGGCGCACGGTGCGCGGCGATGCGAAACGGAGGGTAGGCGGGGTGTCGGCATTTGCTGCGCCGACGATGACTTGCGTGTTTTTTCCAAGGAAATGCTGATTCGGGGGACGGGCGGGTCCGATTGGAAGTGCACGTGAGTTCCGTGTCAGGCCCGCATGGGGTGGGCGGCAAGGAACATGGCGGAAGGGACCCGAAGCCCGCACGGACGCGGGACGCCCGGCACGAACGCGACCCACGGACGGGCACGCGTCGGAGGCCGACGCACAACGACCGGCCGTCTCGCCGGTCCGCCCCGAAGCCGCGAACACGATACCCATTGATGGAGTGACCCCGATGCCGACCAGGACCAACACCAAGCGGACCACCGCCCGACGCACCACCACCACGAAGCGGGCCGCCACCAAACGCCCCGCCGCCAAGCGCACCACGGCCAAGCGCACCGCCACCAAGACCGCCGCCAAGCGCACCCCGGCCAAGCGCACCGCCACCAAGGCGACCCGCAAGGCGACCCCCACGACCGCCGCCCGCAAGCCCGCGGCCCGCAAGTCGCCCTCGCGCACCGCCACCAAGCGCACCGCGACCCGGACCGCGACCCGCACCACCAGCCGCACCACCGCCAAGCGCCCCGCCGCGAAGCGCACCCGCACCACCACCACGGCTCGCGCCGCGGCCCCCCGCAAGAGCACCGCGCGGAAGCCCATCGCCAAGCGCGCCACCACGGCCCGCACCACCGCGACGCGTCGCCCGACCGCCAAGCGCACCGCCGCCACGACCCGCAACACCATCAGCCGCACGGGCGCCCGCACCACCGCTCGCAAGAGCACCGCGCGCCAGCCCGTCGCCAAGCGCACCGCGGCCAAGCGCACCAACACCAAGATCAACAACAAGCCCGTTGCCCGCAAGACCGGCGCGAACCGTCGCTCCGTCAAGCCCACCGGCGGCAACAGCTTCCGCCTCGTCGGGCGCTCCAACCGGGCGAGCCGCCCCCTCCGCCGCGCCGCCTGAGACGCGCCACGCGCAACGCACGACCGATACGAACAACGCCCCCGCACGAGCGCGGGGGCGTTGTCTATTGGATGATGCGGAACACGGACCGGGCGGACGATGCGACGCCCCCAAGGGCGCACGCTTCAGACCCCCTGCGCCCGCGCTCCCTCTGCTGTCTCGAACGATGCTTTCGCTTCGCGGGGGCTCTCGCCCTCGCCGGCGCCCTTCGCCTCGATCCCGCGGAGCGCCAGGTGCCGGTGCCACGCCTCGACGTGGACCTGCCAGAAGTGCTCGAAGCTGTGCTTCAGGCTGTACGCCTGCATGCTCTCGTGGGCCGCCGCCGACATCGTCCGACGCATCTCCGTCTGCTCCACCAGCCGCACGATGTGGTCGGCCCACAGCCCCGGGTCGTCCACCGGCAGCACGAAGCCCGTCTCGCCGTCCCGCACCACTTCCTTCGGCCCGCCCTGATCGCTCACGATCACCGGCAGCCCGCTCCCCTGGCTCTCCATCACCACCTGCCCCAGCGTGTCCGTCACGCTCGGGAAGACGAACAGGTCGCTCGTCGCGTACAACGCGCTCAGCTCCTGACCGTGACGGAAGCCCAAGAAATGCGAGTCCGCCTTCTTCAGCTCCGACTCCATCTTCGCCCGGTACGGCCCGTCCCCCACGATCACCAGCTCCGCGTCCAGCCCGCGCTGACGCATCTGCTGCTGCGCCAGCTTCCACGCGCCGCACAAGAACGGCACGTTCTTCTCCACGCTCACACGACCGACGTACAGCACCTTCACGCTGTTCGGACGCACCGTCGGCGCCACGCGCTTCCACACCGATTCGTCCTTGTGACGCACGTGGAACACCTCGGCATCGAACCCCGGCAGCAGCGGCGTGCACTTGTCCCGGTCCAGCCCGAGCCGCCCCAGGCTCTCCACGTAGTCCTCGCTCCGCGTGAAGACCGCGCTGAACGGGTCGTAGAAGAACCGCATGTACTTCTGGCAGAGGTACGTGAACGCGTGGTCGTCGAAGAGCTGGTCGATGTAGGCCGGGAAGTCCGTGTGGTAAACCCCCAAAACCGGGATCCGCAGCATCCGCGCCGCGATGAACCCGATCATCCCCACCGCGCCCGGCGTCGAAATGTGGATCACGTCCGGCTGGTGCTTGTCCAGGTGACGCAGGATCGGCACCAGGGGCGGGAGCACCGCCTCGAGCTGCTCGTACTTGGGCATCTGCCACGCGAAGACCGGCTTGAAGTTGAACACGTTCGGCGCGTCCGGCACCGCCAGGCGCGTGCTCGTGATGACCTGCAGGTCCCGCCCGGTGCGCTCGGCCTGCTCGCCGACGTTCTGGATGAACCGGCTGACGCCGTTGACGTCGCCGAGCGTGTCGGTGAACAGGCTCACACGCATGGGGCGCTCCAAGACGCTCGTCCCGTCGCCGGGCTCCGAGATGTGGTGCTCGAGGCTCTCCAGGAACGCGCGTTCCTTATTTTGGTGGAACAGGCTGAACACATACGGCAGCTGCGCCGCCTGCACCAACAGGTACCCACTCAGGCAGTCCAGCACGCCCTGGCGGTCGCGCTTCTTCCAGCGCTTGGCCGTCCGCGTCGAGAGCGCGTCGTTGAGCGCACGCGCAAGGTCGTCGGCAAACTCGGCCATCCGCTCGTGGTCGCTCAGCGCGCTCCCCTGGCTCGCCCACGCCTCCGGCTTCAGACGCTCGCGGATGTCCGGGTACTGCTCCAGCAGCGGCACGATCGTCTCGCGCAAGCTATCCAGCAGCGGGCGGCTCCGCCGACGCTTGCGCTTGATCATCTTCCGCTTAACCGTGTGCGCCGCCAGCCGAGCCCGGCTCGGGGCCGGCGCCGCAACCCCTGCAAAACGCAGCAGCTTCGACCCGATCGTCTGACCCAGCGGCTTCGCACGCAGGTGCAGCTTGTCCGCATAATAGTGCGCGCCGACCGTCGTCACCTGGTGCGCCAGCGTCGAGCTGTGCCCCCCCACGCCCCCCGCCTCGCTCCGCCCGCTCATCGCGTACCGGAAGAACTCCGCCGGGTCGGTCACCTTCGCCCCGCCCTCGCCGCGGACCTCCGTCCACGTGCGCCCGATGTTCAGGAGACCGTGGTCGTCGCTCCCGCCCGTGCGCGCCTTCTGCCACGCGCGGGGCCACTTCGCCTCCAGCCCGTGCGACTCGCTGAGGCGCTGCACCGCGGCCGGGGTGAGCTGATCCAGAAACCGCTCCAGCGTCGCCCGGTGCGTCGCCGAGTGCGCCCCGTTGAGCATCTCAAAGCCCTTGAAGAGCAACGCCGCACGCTCGATGTGCCACCGCGTCAGGCGACCGTTCTGGATGTACAGCGGGTGCGCCAAGGCGTGCGGCAGGCTGTGCTCCTTCAGCCAGTCCGCGAAGACGTACACGTCCTTCCGCAGTTCCAGCCGGTCGATCTCCTCGGCCCGCTCCGGCGTCAGCATCCACGTCAGCACGTGCAGCTTGCAACGGTCCTCCGGAAAGTAAACCGTCACCTCCTGCCCCACGATGAAATCCTGGAATCCGCGCTCCACCAGCTCCATCGCGCCCTTGATCGTGTCGTGGTCCGTGATCGTGACCAGGTCCATCCCCCGCGCCTTCGCGAGGTCGTACACCTTCTCCGGCGGGCTGTAACACTCCGGCGCGCCGATGAACCCCAGCGCCGCCAGCGCCGGCCCGTCGCTCGCCCACGAGTGCGCGTGCGCGTCCAGTCGCGTCGCACCGGAAGGGCGTGACCCAGCCGAGCTCATGCCGTTGCGAGCGTGGGCGGCCCCGGGCAACTCTGTGCGCGTCGTGCTCATCCGTTCGGCCCCCCACACACGCCCGAGCATGGCCCCCGCGCCTCCGGCGATCGCGGACCAAACCACACGGACACCAGATCTTAGCGTCCGCAAACCCGCCCCGCACAAGCCGCGCACAACCTTTGCCACCGGTTCACACGTCCCAAACAGAGCCGATCGCCCGCCCGGGGCCCTTGACTCGCCGCGCCGAACGCCTGCAATCCCACGCAGACCGACGACGCACCCTCCCCAGAAAGGACCAACCCGATGGCACGACTCCCGCTCATCGATCCCGCAGCCGCACAAGGCGAAACCAAGCAACTCTTCGACGGCCCGCTCAAGGGCAAGCACCTCAACATCTTCAAAGCCATGGGCAACAGCCCCGCCGCCCTGCACACCTACCTCGGGATGGCCGGCGCCCTTGCCAAGGCGCAGCTCTCCGAGAAGGAACGCGAGGCGATCCAGCTCGCCGTCGGCGAGGCGAACCGGTGCGACTACTGCGTCGCCGCCCACACGAAGATCGGCGTCGGCGCCGGCCTCACCGAGGACCAGGCGAAAGAAGCCCGGCGCGGCAAGGTCACCAGCGACGCCAAGCTCCACGCGCTCGTAACGTTCGCCCTGGCGCTCAACGAGAAGCGCGGGTGGGTCAGCGACGACGACCTGCAGGCGGTCCGCGACGCGGGCTACGCCGACGCCCACATCGCCGAGGCCGTCGCGGTCTTCGCGCTCGCGATCTTCACCAACTACTTCAACCACGTCGCGGAGACCCCGGTCGACTTCCCGGACCCCGGCGCGATCTGAGACCCCCCGGGATCCAAAAAAGGACCCCCCGGGCTGGCGGAACGGACCAGCCCGGGGGGCTTGCAGGGGATGCCGAGATGAGGTCGCCGGGGCCGCCCCGTCGATCCGGCAACAGTGCCATCCAATCCCACCTCCGACGAACCGCCCGCCCCCACGACCCCAGGTTCGGGGTGAAGCTGCACCGACCATGACGCCTGGGCAACCTTCACGCCCCTCCCACCCCCTCTCCCCCCCTGTGCCACTGACCTTGTCCCCAAGGTCAGTGCTCCCCGGCCTCCCTACACCCCCTCCCCCCGCTCCCAAATCCTTCAGCCCCATAACAAACCAGCAAAAGAAGAAACAGGAAGACCCGGGGCACTGACCTCTCAGAAGAGGTCAGTGGCACACCCGGATCCCTTCCCCCTCGCATCCACCCCCGCCGCTCCGCTACCCTCTCCCTCATGCCCCGGAAACACCTCGCCGTCTTCCCAGGCTCCTTCGACCCGATCACCTTCGGGCACCTCGACGTCATCGCCCGCGGGCGCAAGCTCTTCGACGAGCTCGTCGTCGGCGTCGGGCGCAACCCCGGCAAGGACCAGCTCTTCAGCCCCGAAGAACGCGCCGACATGGCCCGCCAGCTCGCCGACGAGATGGTCCGCGACGACCCCGACGGCGCCCCCGTCCGCGTTGAGACCTTCGCCGGGCTGACCGTCGATTTCGCCCGGCGTGTCGGGGCCGCCGCCCTGCTCCGCGGCGTGCGCAACCTCAGCGACCTGCAGTACGAAGTCCAGCAGGCCGTCACCAACCGACAGGTCGCCGGGCTCGAGACCGCCTTCGTCGTCGCGGGTGAGAGCTTCGCCTATACGTCCAGCAGCCTCATCAAACAGATCACGGCCGTCGCCGACGACCTCGCCGTCCTCGACACCATGGTCCCCCAGCTCGTCGTCCAGCAGCTCCAAGCCAAGCGTGCCCAAGGGCACCCGCTGCTCGAGCGCCTGCGGGCCGACCTCGCCGGCTGATCGCCCGGGGGCGGGCTCGGGGCGGGCCTCCCCCTATCCTCCGCCCATGGAACCCGACGTCCGTGTGATCAGCATCGGCGCGCTGGCCGCCAACGCGATCTGGAACGAGAAAGCCCCCGTCCGCGCCGGGCACAGCACGAGCGTGCTCATCCGCGCCGACGCCCCGAGCGGTCGCCCCGGCGACCCGCCCCGCGTGATCCTCGTCGACCCCGGCCTGCCCCCGGACGCCCTTGCCGCCCGCCTCGCCGAGCGCGCCAACTGCACGCCGGAGCAAGTCACCCACGTCTTCCTGACCAGCTTCCGCCCGGAGCTGCGCCGCGGGATCACGCTGTTTGAGCGCGCGACTTGGTGGATCGGGGAGCGCGAACGCGAGGCCGTCGGCGTTCCCCTCGCCGCCGCCGCGAAGCGCGCGATGGAAGCCCAGGACCGCGAAGCCGCGGGCGCGATCCAGCAGGAGCTGGCGATCCTGCAGCGCTGCCAGCCCGCACCGGACCACCTCGCCGACCGGGTGGACCTCTTCCCCCTCCCCGGCGTCACCCCCGGGCTCACCGGGCTGATCATCAGCGGGCTCCGCCACACCACGCTGATCACCGGCGACGCGATCCCCACCGCCGACCACCTCGCCGAGGGCAAGCTGTTCAACCCGACCGTCGACGTGGAGCAGGCCCGCGCCAGCTTCGAGGAAGCCGTCGAGATCGCCGACCTGATCATCCCGGGGCGCGACAACTGGTTTGTGAACCAGACGAAAAAAGCGTTCTAAAGGGTCGCCATGTCAATCACGAAGCGGTATTTCACGTCGCCCTTGAGCATGCGCTCGTAGGCGGTGTTGATGTCCTGGATCGCGATGGGCTCGATCTCGCTGACGATGCCGCGCTCGGCGCAGAAATCGAGCATTTCTTGCGTCTCGGCGATGCCCCCGATCAGCGAGCCGGCCAGGCTGCGACGCCCAAAGATCAGCCCGAAGACCTGCGGCGAGGGGTGCGGGTGCTCGGGCGCGCCGACGAGGCACATCGTCCCGTCGATCGCGAGCAGGTTGATGAACGCGTCGAGGTTGTGGCTCGCGGCGACCGTGTTCAGGATGAAGTCGAAGCTCCCCGCGTGCGCCTGCATCTGCGACTCGTCCTTGGAGATCACCACCTCGTCAGCCCCGAGACGCTTGCCGTCCTCGATCTTGCTCGGCGAGGTCGTGAACAGCACCGTGCGGCAGCCGAAGGCCCGCGCAAACTTCACGCCCATGTGCCCGAGCCCGCCGAGCCCGACAATGCCGACCTTCTTGGGCGAGCCGTCTTCTCGGGGCTCATCGACGCGCCAGTGCTTGAGCGGGGAGTACGTCGTGATCCCTGCGCACAGCAGCGGGGCGGCGCCGGCCAGGTCGAGCCCCTCCGGCACGCGGAGCACGAAGCCCTCATCGACGACGATTGACTTGGCGTACCCGCCGTAGGTCATCTTGCCGGGCAGGTGCTTGTCGGTGCTGTTGTAGGTAAAGATCGCGCCGCTCTTGCAGAACTGTTCGAGGCCCTTGGCGCAGTGCGCACACGTGCGGCAGGAATCGACCATGCACCCGACGGCCGCCGTGTCCCCGGGCTTGTAGCCCGTGACCTGCGCCCCCACCTTGACCACACGCCCCACGATCTCGTGCCCGGGCACCACGGGAAACGTGACGCCCGCCCACTCGCCCCGCGCGGTGTGCAGGTCCGAGTGGCAGACGCCGCAGTGGAGGATCTCGATCTCGACGTCGGTCGCCCCCGGGTCCCGGCGTTCGATCGACGCGGCGGCAAGAGGCGACGTGGCGGACTGGGCGGCGAACGCGGGGGTGTTGGTGGGCATGGGCTTATTCTACGGCTTCATCGCTCGGCCGCGCTCAGGGACGCCCGCTCTCCCCGCGCTCGGGGTGCCAGTCTTGCACGTGGTAGATCTCGTTGTCCGCATCGATTCTCAGGTAGTGCATGGTGTAATCAAACAGCATGTACAGCACGTGCGTTCGCCCGGCTTCCTCGTACGCGCGCAGGCCGACAACCCAGCCCTCGGCGGTCAGCAGCGGCTCACCCGTCCGGTTGTCGAAGACCGTGACTCGCCTGTTTCCCAGCGGGCTCTCGCCCGCCACGGTGTGATTCGTCGTGACGGCGAAACGGGTGAGAAGGTTCATCCGAAAGGGATCGCTGTCCGACATCCACGAGTCGAAGCCAAGCATTTCGGATCCGAGAATGGGCAGATGGCCGAAGGTGTGCCCCGCGACGTGGACGAGTCCGTCTTTGCTCTGGCGGACGATGTCGGCAAAACCCGAGACGCCGAACACGCGCTGATCAGGCTCGTCTTCGAGCGCGATGCGCACAGGCTCGACGGGCTCGTCACCGAGCGCAATCTGCCAGAGGTCCGATGTCGGGACTTGCCACGCCTGCCAAGTCGGTGAGTGCAGAATTGTCGCCCCGTCCTCGTCATAGAAAATAGTCACGCGACGCCCGAGGGGCATCGAGCCTGAACCCTGAACCTCGAAGCGATCGGTGTCCACCACGATCGCGTGGATGACGTGCTCGCTCCGCTCATCCCTATGGGCGAGACATTGTGTCACGGTGACGAGCAAGCGCCCGTCTTCCTCGTCGTGCCAGAGCATGGGCTGGAGTGAAGGCCCGAACGCCGAGAGATCCAACGAGGTCAACGCCGCGAGCGTCGGCAGAGCGTCGAGGCCGACAGCGTCCGGATCTTCCGGCGATGCAAGCTCGGCGAGCGACCAGAACTGCATCTGCTTGTCATAGTTCACCGTCACCGCGTACTGATCCGCGAACGCGCCGCCTGAAAAGCGATTGGCCTCGGGATGGCGCACAAAGCGGGCTGTCGGCCGGAGCGACCGAAGATCAACCACAAACAACACCGTTGGCTCCGATGTGAAGCATTCCATCATCCCAAACGGCTGCCGGGTGCTGACGGACTTGCTGTCCCAGAGCACGCTCATGAACTCCGTCGCTTCGACGGCGGACAAGTCCGCGGGAGCCGCCGCCCCGAGGAGAGCCGACGAAAGGATCGTGGCGAACATGGGCATCACGGGTCTCCAAGAACAAGGATTGGTCACATCCGTCCAATGAAAATGATTGTACAAAAGCCATAGCCCGTGTGAAATGCTTCAAACCCGAAACGGTTCCATCGGAAATGAACCGTCCGCCGACTCAGTGCCCCACCAGCGGGTTACTCCCGCCCGTCCACGGTGTAATTCGAAGATTCCTTCGTGATGCGGATGTCGTGCGGATGGTTCTCCACCACCGTCGCGCCGCTGACGCGGCAGAAGCGGGCCGTGGTGCGCAGCGATTCCACCGTTGGCGTCCCGCAATAACCCATCGCGGCCCGCAGCCCGCCGACCATCTGGTACACAAACTCCGCCAGCGGCCCGCGGTAGGGCACCAGCCCCTCCACGCCCTCGGGCACAAACTTCGGCGAGCCCGGCTTGTCGTCCCCCGCGCCGCTCTGGCTGTACCGGTCCGCGCTCCCGGCCGCCATCGCCCCCTCGCTCCCCATCCCACGGTAGCTCTTGTACCGGCGCCCGTGGCTGATCACCAGCTCCCCCGGGCTCTCGTCCAGCCCCGCAAAGAGCGAGCCCATCATCACGCTGCTCGCACCCGCCGCGATCGCCTTCGCGATATCCCCCGACTGACGCACGCCCCCGTCGGCGATCACCGGCACGTCGCGACCCGAGCGCTGCACGCCGCGGACGGCGTTCATGATCGCCGTCACCTGCGGCACGCCCACCCCCGTCACGATCCGCGTCGTGCAGATCGATCCCGGGCCGATGCCGACCTTGACCGCGTCGGCCCCCGCCTCGATCAGGTCCATCGCCGCCTCGGCGGTCGCGATGTTCCCCGCGATCACGTCGATATCGTGCCTCGCCTTGATCTCCCGAACCGTGCGCAGCACGTTCTCGCTGTGCCCGTGCGCGGTGTCGACGATCACCACGTCCACCTCGGCCGCCAGCAGCGCCTCCACGCGCTCGAACTGCCCGACCCCCACAGCCGCCCCGCACCGCAATCGCCCGCGGTCGTCGGTGTTCGCGCTCGGATAGGCGCTCAGACGCTCGATGTCGCGCATCGTGATCAGCCCGGCCAGACGGAAGTCGCCGTCCACCAGCAGCAGCTTCTCGACCTTGTTCTTGCTCAGGATCACCTCGGCCTCGGCGAGCGTGGTCGTCGGCGGCGCGGTGATCAGCCCCTTGTCCGTCATCACCTCGCGCACCGGGGTCGACTCGTGCCCCACGAACTTCAGATCCCGGCGCGTGAGGATGCCGAGCAGCTTGCCCTTGCTCCGCAGGTCGTCGGCCCCGCCCTCGGTCACCGGGAACCCGCTCACGTGGTGCTGACGCATCAGCTGCTTCGCCTTGCCGACCGAGTCGCCCGGGCCGAGCGTGATCGGGTCGGTGATGACGCCGTTGGCAGTCCGCTTGACCTTCGCGACCTCGCGCGCCTGGCTCTCCGGGCTCAGGTTCTTATGAATGATCCCGATGCCGCCCTCTTGCGCGAGCGCGATCGCGAGGGCCGACTCGGTGACGGTGTCCATCGGGGCGCTGATGAGCGGGATCTTGAGGCGGACGCGCGGCGTGAGTCGTGTCGACGTGTCGGCCTCGCCAGGCACGATCGAGCTCCGCTGCGGGATCAGCAGCACGTCGTCGAAGGTCACCCCTTCGAAGACGATCCGGTCGAACGGGTCGACGGGCGAGGGCTGAGACGCGGAGGGGGTGGACGCCGGGTTGGAAATCGTGTGGGCCGCCATAACATAGTGTCGCCACCCCCCGGGGGTGGGTCAACCGAACGGAAGCATTCGCCCCCGCCCTGCGCCACGGACCTTGTCCGCAAGGTCAGTGCTCCCCGGCCCCCCTCCCTCCACTCCCTCCACTCCCTCGCTCCCCAGGTCCCAAGCCCAACAACAAACCAGCATCGAAGAGCAAGAGACCCAGAAGCACTGACCTCTCAGAAGAGGTCACTGGCACATCCGGCCCCCTCCGGTGCCACGGCTTGGCTTCCGAGCCAACCCGTGCTCCCCCTCTCCTTCTCGCCCCCTCTCCCGTCCGCGGGAGAGGGCCGGGGTGAGGGCTCCCCCTTCTCCCCCTCCCCTCTCCCTCCCCTATGCCACTGACCTTGTCCCCAAGGTCAGTGCTCCCCGGCCCCACTCCCAGACCTTCTCCGCTCCCACCTCAGCAACCCCAAAAAAGCTCCCCCACGAACGGCTCCGCGTTTCCAGGGCACCGCCCCCCCTCACCCCTTTGACCCCGCCCGCACCCCTCTACCATGCCCGATGCCCACCACCTCTGCCCCCTCCCCCGCCGCCCTCCGCGAACGCATCCAGCCCGAGCTCGGCGAGCTCGTCGCGATCCGTCACGACCTCCACCGCCACCCCGAGCTCATGTTCGAGGAGCACCGCACCAGCGAGCTCGTCGCCCGCGAGCTCCGCGCCCTGGGCATCGAAACCAAGACCGCCCTCGCCGGCGGCACCGGCGTCCTCGGGTATCTCCCCCCCACCACCGAGAGCGGGACCGAGACCGACGCCCGCGCCACCGCCCTCCGGGCCGACATGGACGCGCTCCCGCTCACCGAGATCACCGCCAAGCCCTACGCCAGCACCGTCCCCGGGCGCATGCACGCCTGCGGGCACGACGGGCACACCGCCATCCTCCTCGGCGTCGCCCGCGTCCTCGCCAAGCTCGAGCACCGACCCCGGCCGGTCACCTTCGTCTTCCAACCCGCCGAAGAAGGCGGCGCCGGCGGCGAGAAGATGTGCGACGACGGGTGCCTGCTCGGCGAGGCGGGCGGCGGGCTCGGCCTCCCCGTCGGCGAGATCTTCGGGCTCCACGGGTGGCCCTCCATCCCCCTCGGCAACGTCAGCACACGCCCCGGCCCGCTGCTGGCCGCGACCGATGAGTTCGACATCCGCGTCGTCGGCGTCGGGGGGCACGCCGCCTACCCGCACCTGGCGCGCGACCCCGTCGTCGCGGCCGCCGCGATCGTCACCGCCCTCCAGACCATCGCCAGCCGCACCGCCAGCCCGCTCGACTCGGTCGTCTGCACCGTCGGCAAGATCGCCGGCGGCACCGTCAACAACGTCATCCCGGAAGCCGTGGAGCTCGTCGGCACCGTCCGCACACTCCGCGCCGAAACCCGCGCCGCCGCCCGCGGGCGTCTTTTTGAGATCGCCGAGGGCGTCGCGAGTGCGCACGGGTGCAAGGCCGAGATCGCCTGGAACGACGGCTACCCCGTCACCAGCAACGACGCGGCCCTCACCGACGCCTTCTTCAACACCGCCCGCGCCACGCTCGGGGAACACCGCGTCGAGCTCACCCCCGAGCCCGGTATGGGCGGCGAGGACTTCAGCTACTACGGGCAGCACGTCCCGGCCTGCTTCTACCTCCTCGGCCTGCTCGCCAAGGGCGACGACCCCGCCCGCGTCCCCCAGCTCCACCAACCCACCTTCGACTTCAACGACGACGCGATCGCCACCGGCGTCGAACTCATGGCCGCCCTCGCCACAAGAGCCTGACCGCCCGCCCGCCCCCGCTCCAGCGGGGGAGGTGCCGAGCAAAGCCAGGCGGAGGGGATCCAGAAGCAAACGCCCTCCCCCGCTCCAGCGGGGGAGGTGCCGAGCGAAGCGAGGCGGAGGGGGCTTCCCTCAACCTCCCACCACACCCCACACCCGCAGCACCTCCGCCACACTCCAAGCCTGCGCAAAGCACCCGCCCGCCCGCTGCGGCTCGCGCGCGTCCCCCTCCGCGTCGAACACCTCCGCGATCGCGCCGGGGCAGTCCGCGTCGAGCTGCTCGACCAGCGGCTCCAGCATCGCGCGGGCCTCCGCACGCGCCGACGCATCCCGCCCATGCGCGCGCCACCAAGCCTCGGCCAGCGGGCCCGCGAGCCAGGGCCACGCCGTCCCGTTGTGGTACGCGCCGTCGAGCTCGAACAGCGGGCCCCGGAAACGCGGGCGGTAGCCCGGCGACCCCGGCGCGAGCGTGCGCACGCCGCGGGGCGTCCACAGGCGCTCGCGCACCGTGCGCACGACGCCGAGCTGCTGCTCGGGCGTGAGCGCCGAATGCTCAAGGCTCACCGCGAAGACCTGATTCGGGCGCACGTCCCCGCTGGTGCGCCACACGCCGCGATCGTCGGGCGTGAGGGCATCCGCGAGGCACCCGAGGCGATCGCTCCAAAACTTCGCGCGGAGGCTCTCGCCCGCGCGAGCCGCGAGCGTTCGCAAGCGTGACGCCTCGCCGGGGTCGGTCGCTTCGATCGCCCCGGCGAGCGCGCGCAGGGCCTGGTGCCAGAGGGCCTGGATCTCGACGGGCTTGCCGTGGCGCGGGGTGAAGGTGACGCCGTCGCGCTGCGCGTCCATCCACGTGAGCTGCGTGCGTTCGTCGCCGGCGGCGATCAGCGCGTCCTCGGGGTCCATCGCGATACGCGCACCGGCAGAGTGGCGGCCCGGGATCGTGGTGCCGCGCTCGTAGGCGCGGAGCACGTCGAGGCAGGCGGGCGCGAGCGTGCGCTCAAAGAGCGAATCGCCCGCCTCGCCCGCGCCGTGCGATTCGCGGTAGGCGCAGCACGCGACCACGAACCAGAGCGGCGCATCGACCGTATTGTACATCGGCTCGTCGGTCTGGTCGTCGAAGTGGTTGGGGATGATCCCGTCGCGCCGGAACGCGGCGAACGTTTCGAGCACGCGCCCCGCCTCGCCGAGGCGCCCCGTCGCGAGCAGCAGGCCCGGGAGCGCGATCATCGTGTCGCGCCCCCAGTCGCTGAACCACGGGTAGCCCGCGATCACGCTCGTGCCGGGCTCGCGATCATCCGCCCCTGCACCCCCGATCGACCGCCGCCGGACGACGTACGCGTCGCTCGCGCACACGAGGCGATCGAGCGACGCCGTGCGCTGGCGATCGGCCCGCTGCGCACCGCTCGGCGGGCGCGCACGCGCCGCCGTCGCCATCAGCGCTTCGAGGCGCGCACGCTCCGCGTCCTCCACCTTGTGATACGTCGGCACGTGATCACCGTCGGTCGCGAGCGTCACCTCCACCGCCAGCGTGCGCACGCCCGCGGGCAGTGCGCAGGCGAGCACGCCGGGGCTGAACAGGTCCTCCGTCGCGTCGAGCCCCCGGGCCGCCTCGCGCTCGTAGTGCAGGCCACGCCACGCGATCGGTGAAGGGTCGAACGCGACGCGTGACACGCGGCCTCCCTCGCCCGCGCGAACCCAGACCGCGTGCTCGCCCGCGCGCACGACCACGCCGCTCTCGATCGCCTCCGCGTTAAACCCGCGGATCTCCGCGGGCGTGCCCTCGTGCCCGGGGAGGGGCTCGCCGTGGTCGGCCGTCGCGGTAAAACCATCCCCGAGGCGCACCAGCCCGTGAAAATCTCGCAGCGAGACGAGCGGACGAAGCTCCAAACGCAAGTCGCCGTGCGCGTCACCCCCCCGCTCGATCTCGTACCGCAGCACCGCGGCGTTGCGTTCGCGAACCAGCGCAAGCCGCTTGACGACACGCACCCGCTCGCGCCCCACCGTCAGCCTGTAGAACCACGCGCACCCAACCTCTCGCTCGAACCGCTCCAGCCCCGAGTGCGCTCGCACACGCTCGGCGCCTTCAAAATGGAACAAGCTCATCGCCCCCGGCCCATCGACCCCGGTGCCGAGCGCCACGCTCGCGGGGACCACGCGGTCCGCGATCGCGTTCAACGCCATCACGCGCCCGACCGGCGGGCGCGTGGCGGCGACGAGCAACCCGTGATACCGGCGCGTGTTCACCCCAAGCGCCGTCCCGGCGGCGAACCCGCCGAGCCCGTTGGTCAGGAGCCACTCGACGCCGAGCGATGCGCCCGCGCCGTCGCGGGCATACCGGGGCACGTGCGGACGGTGCGGATCGCGGTTCACGCACGAACTGTACGAGCCGCGGCAGCGCCATGCCCAGGAGCGTGAGGCCCCGCCCGGCCTCGTCGGCGTCGCTCCGGGGCGATCCTTACGGGCACGCCCCCTGGGTCTCCAGCCAGAGGGCGATGTAGGCGTGGAGATCGCTGACGCTCACCACGCCGTCCGGCTCGGACGAGGCCGGGGAAGCAACATCCGCCGCCAAGTCGCCGGCGACCCACAGCCCGAGGTAGTAGTTCAAATCGGCGACATCGACCACCCCGTCCGGCACGCCATCGCCACCCGACCCGGTGAGGTCCGCCGGACAGGGGTTCGTGGTGCTTGGGCAGAGGCGGAGCGTGGCGATGGTGGCCGACGGGATCGGCGTGCCGCCGGGTTCATCGGCGACATTTAAGAACCCCCCGCCGAGGGCGATCGCGGGGCCGAGGTCGTCCTCGAGGAAGACCATGGCTCGCGCGCCGGCGTTGGGCCCGCCGGGGGCGGCCCGCCAGCCGTGGTCGTCGTAGATCGCGAAGTTCCGCACGGGGATGCCCCCGGCTTCGGTGAAGTCGCCGCTGACGTAGAGCGCCGGGCCCGAGCCGGTGTCGATGACCCGGAGCGCGGTGACCGGCCCGTTGACCCCGCCGCCGACGCCTGACCACGACTGACCGTCCCAGCGGGAGAGGTACGCCTCGGGCTGCTCGGGGGTCGCGGTGAAGTTACCGCCGGCGTAGAGCGCGGGGCCGGTGCCGTCGTCGAAGACGGCGAGGGCGCGGGCCGCGGCACTGCCCGGCGCGACCACGCCGAGCCCCGTCCCGACGCCGGACCACGACTGCCCGTCCCATCGGGCGATGCGTCGTGCTTCTCCGGCATCGCTGACGGCGGTGAAGGCGCCCGCGAAGTAGACCGCGGGGCCAGTGCCGTCGTCGAAATCGGTGATCGCGTAGACGAGGCCGCCGACGCCGCCGGACAGCGTGGACCACGCGTTGCCGTCCCAGGCCGCGACGCGGCTGGCGAGTTGGGTGCCGACCCTCGCGAAAGCGCCCCCGACAAAGAGTCTCGGTCCGTCGGCGGTGTGCGTGCCGTGCAGCGCGGTGACGTTGCCGAGAGGTTGGTCCGTGGTAACGGGGGTGATCGATTGCCCGTCCCACTTGAGGAATGTGGTCGTCCCGGACGCCCCGATGTAGAGCGCTGGGCCGTCGCCCAGATCAAACGCCGTCATGGACAGCCCAGGGGTGTTGATGCCCGCGCCGACCGGAGCCCACGCGTGCCCCTGGCGCCGGGCGAGAAACCGGTTCTGCGTGTCGCTGCCGAGCCTGTGAAAGGCGCCCGTCGCGTAAAGCTCCGGCCCGCTGCCGGTGTCGAAAAACTCGAACGCGTCGATCGAGCCGAACGGGCCGTCGCCGGTCGGGCTCCACGACTGCCCGTCCCACCACGCGACGGAGTTGAACGTGCGCCCGCCTTGATCGCGGAAGTTGCCGCCGAGAAACAGGCGGGGCCCTTGCCCGTCGTCGTAAGTGTTCAGCGTGTAGAGGTCAAAAGCGGTGGTGAGCGAGCCCAGAACCGTCGTGCCCTGCCCGTCATAAACTTGGACATTGATACCCGTCAAGTACAGCTTTTCACCGTCTCCAAGGTCCGCGACGTGGAGCCAGCGATATCCGGGCAAGCCGGCTCCCTCGACCGGCTCCCACGAACCGTCGATCCGGTTGAAGCGCCGCACGCCTTGCTGGAACGACGCGGCGTAGAGCTCGCGCCCCTGCCCGCGGTCGTAGGTGGCCATCGAAACCACGTCGCTGAAACCGCTCGCGAATCGCACCCACCCCTCACCGTCCCATCGCGTAAACCAGCCGGCTTGGCCCATGGCGTAGAGCACCGGGCCGTCCTCGTCTTCCGTCGCGTGAATCGCGTAAACCCTTTGTGGGTTGGCTACTGACCCGATGAAGCCCGCGGGGGACCACTGCTGCCCGTCGGTGCGGGCGATGTGATAGAAACCGGTGTTTGATCCGGAGCGGCGGAAGTCCCCGACGGCATACAGCATCGGGCCGTTCCCGTCGTCAAAGACTTCCAGCATCTGCACCACGGACGGCCTGGTGGATGTCTGACCCGTGAGCCCCTCACCGACCGGCACCCAGTCCGTGCCGTCGAACCGCACCACGTTGACGAGCTGATTCGTCGCCGTGCGGATCCGCCCGCCCGCGTAGAGCTCAGGCCCGTTTCCGGCGTCGAAGACCACGAGCGTCCGCACGTCCAGATCCGAAGCACCCATGGGCAGAGACCCGACCGCCGACCATGACGACCCGTCCCACTTGAACACGCCGGAGCCCGGGGCGCAACTGATCCCGACCCGGATCTGACCGGCGACGTAGAGCGCCTCGCCGCTCCCATCATCCCAGACCAACGAAGCTCGAACCGGAGTTCCGCCAGCATAAGGGTTGACGCCCGGCGGGCAGTCCCCGGTTTCCCACACCGCCTGGCACGGCTCATCGCCCGCAGCGGGAGGCGTGAAGCCGCCGAACGCCATCGCGAGCAAGATGCAGGGGAAGAGCGCACACCAGACCCGGCGGGCCGAGGCCCCTCGAGAGAACACGGTTGACATGGGATCATCTCCGAAACGGCAAGACGGTCGAGCGGCCATCCCCGCCCGGAGCAAAAACACTATACCAGCATCCAGACAAACAACACGCTCTGAACCAGACATTGACAAAACGATAAAGCCGTCCGTGCCCGCCCCAGCAGGGTTTCCCGTTGGACGCACCGATCGCCACAACGTTCCCGACGCGACACCAGAAGCCGCTAATCACCGATTTCATACAGCTTGCCCACCCCGCACACCCCGCCCGCTCCATGCCGATTTCCCCCCCAGCGCCTGGCACGCACCCCGCCCTGTTTGCCACGCTTCACACCGTGTGAGTTTGGCGCGGTTCTGCAGGGGAACCTCGAAAAACCACCGGGTCTTGGGTGGCACGACGGACCACACCCGTCGGGCCGGTTCGGGAGGCGATCACCAATGCAGCATCACATCAATCACCGGCGAACCACCCCATGCCGGAGCCTCGCGGCTTCCCTCGCCCTGCTCGCGGCCTCGGCCTCGGGCAGCACCGGCGTCGGCACGCCCGATCACGCCGACCAGTCCGGCATCAGCGACGCCGCACCGCCCGCCCAGATCGTCCTCACCGGCGTGGTCCGGGATTTCCGGGCCGACCACCCCGACTTCCAACGCATGAGCCGCAACGCCGCCGGCAGCACCGCCGGCGGGCTCTACGCGCGAATGGTCCAGGACGAACTCGGGCCCGACGGCAAGCCCGTCTTCCGCAGCAAGGGCTACCGCGTCACCAGCCAGTGGCGCAACGCCGCCGGGAAGTCGATCCTCCCCTTCGCCCAGGACAAGCCCTATTACGACGTCCTACCCAGCGACCAGATGGGCGCGACCGAGCCCCTCGGCGACGCCGTCGAGAGCGCGCAGACCTTCCACCAGTGGTACCGCGACGTGCCCGGCGTCAACATGAGCAAGCAGATCCCCATCACCCTCGTCCGCAACGCCGAGACCGGCACCTACGTCTTCGACGACCGCACCGACCCCCACTACGCCCAGCTCGGCGGGTTCTTCCCCATCAACGACGACCTCTACGGGAACTACGAGAACAACCGCAACTACCACTTCACCTTCGAGCTCGACACCACCTTCACCTACCACGCCGGGCAGAACCAGACCTTCACCTTCGACGGCGACGACGACGTCTGGGTCTTCATCGACGGCAAGCTCGTCATCGACCTCGGCGGGCTCCACAACCGCATGGAGCAGACCGTCGAGCTCGACCGCCTCAACTGGCTCGAGGACGGGCGGTCCTACAGCCTCAAGTTCTTCTTCGCCGAACGCCACACCAGCGACAGCAACTTCCGCATGGAAACCAACATGGACCTGCGCAACGCGCGACTACCGATGACCGCCGCGCTCTACGACTGATCCCGAACGAACCGGGCACGCCCGGGCCACCGATTGCCGCCCGCTGGGCGAGAGAGAGCGCGACGCCGAACGCACACGCGTTCGGCGTTGTGCTTCAGCCGCGACCCGCTCAGTAGACGCGCCCCGGCCCGTAACCCGGATGGCTCGGCTGGTACGGCACATAGATCGGCGGGCGCGCCGGGGGGCGGTACGCCGGCGGACGAGGCGGGGGCGCGAAGATCGGCCCCGGACGACGCACCGCCCGTGGCGGCGTCCCCGGCGCGGGCACGTACACCCACTGGTTCGTCGAACGCGAGAACGTCAGGCGACGGGCGCTCGCCAGCGACGGGCGCGGCTCGCTCGGCCACGCGTTCAGCACCCCGTGCGAGCCCGAGCCCGCGTGCGCCAGACGACCGTCCGAACGCGAGCCCTCCGCGCCCTCCCCGGCCGCACCGCGCGACGCGAACACCGCGGCCCCCGCGTCCGCGGGGCCCGCGCCGTGCCCCACGACAGGGCCCGCATACCGCACCGGCACCGGCTTGGACATGCACCCCGACAAACCAACCGCGCACAACAGCAGAGCCGCAACACCAGAGACACGCGCCCGATGACCATGAGCCAACACAACCGCTCCGATCTGAACTTGTCCCCGACCGCCCGCCCACACACACGGGCCGAGCACCTCGCCTCCGAACCTACCCCCCCGGAACCTACACCCGAAGCTGCCACCAGAACCCGCCGAAGACCAGCCGATCCGCAGGCAGGCCGCGAAAAACACCCCGAAACCCCGTGCCCTCGCCCGCCACCACGCCTTTTCTCGGACGCCGCCCCCGATCGGGCCGCGCAACGCCGACAGCAACACGCCCACGCGCGCCGCCCTCAAGACCACAACAAGAACCCGACCCCCGCGCCCAGCCCGCACCCGCACCCCACGCCCGCACGGAACACCCGGAGCAGGGCTCGAACCTGCGACCTGCGCTTTAGGAAAGCGCTGCTCTATCCAACTGAGCTATCCGGGCACGACGCGATTCTACGCGGACGAGCCCGAGAGCGAGGGGTGTGCCCACACTCGGGGCAGGGGGCGTTCGGCTGCACCCCCTGCCGGTTGTAGTTGCAGAAGGGGCAGCATCCACGCCGGACTCTGAGCTGTCCACGACCAGTTCTGTACCACGCTGGCAGGCTGAGCAGTCCGAACACGATCGTGAAATAGAACAGCAGGTTCAATACGAGTTTATGCCAGATTACGCTTGTAGGCAGGACGGTCCAGCCGACCCCACTGTATCTGGATTCACCGGCGAAAAACTCCACCACAAAATCTGGTGCGTGCATCTCGGTGTCAAATCCCGCGGTCGCTTGCTCAAAGCGATTCGGTCTTGCAAACCGTGCGACAGTGGCGATATTGGACTGAAACGGAAAGCCAACCCGGAGCTGCTCAAACGACTTGACATGTTCGCTACTCTTAGCATGAGTCTTGAAAATATTTTCTGCCACAATGCGATCTGCTTTAGAAGGAGTTAGCAAAAATGGATCCTCGCGCACAAACAGACGCTTCCGGGCCGCAAGACCTGGCTCGTGTGCCCACTCGGTGAGCACGATGTGCTCCCAGAAACGCCCTGATTGTACGTCAAGTCTCCATTGACGATCTGGATTCTGCGTTGAAGAAAACTTTGTGTAATACGGCGAAGATGCTATCTGATTCCATCGCACATCGTGTGAAAACCGGTAAATATACATCCCGGCACACAATGTTCCGGCGACCGCCAAAAAAGCACAAACAGCAGATAAAATAATTTTAATACGCATATAATGAATTACAATCTTATAATTGCTAATATATGTGAATGCAGTCGCCCCATCCAGTCTCACTGACTGTGCCGGGTCTCGATTCGCGGCAGGCTGGCGTGGGCTGCGCTCCGGGCGGAGGAGCCCAGGCAGGAGGACAAGTTTGCGGCGGTATACCGGGATTTGTGTTGCCATTAATACAGCAACTCGTTGTTGAGCAACGAGTTCGCTCTCGCCGCTCCATGCACTGGAACCAACGCCCATTAATCCGAATCGATCTGGTGCGAGTCCTGAACTCTTGCCAGCACCGCGTCCAGTCATAACACAGATACCATCCAAACCCGGGGACAATCCCGTTGCTATCACGGCACCCGGCAGGTGTCCAGTTCGGACGAGGCCCGACATCGGTCCATGGTGTTCTACGTACGATGACAAAGTTCTCAGAAACATCATCGATTTCATCATCGTCATCGATGATGATCATGTCATCACTATTGTTGTTTGCATTATTCTCAATCAATCCTCCGGCAAATAGCGCCAGGTTTTCGATGCGGTTCTCCCAGCCATCAGTGATGGTGGATTCCGGTAAAATCAATGCGGCTGGATAGCCGCCTTGAACAAGAATATCAAGCAGTGCGTCGCTATTCGGGGTATTTGCTAGAACCTCTGAAAGAGGATCATCAGCCAAAACACCGTTCGCATATGCTTGCGGAACGGCGGCTTGAGGGTTGTCGAGCCACTCTGGATCATCTTCAAGTCCCCACGGCAAATCCGCGGTGTCTTCCAGGATATTGTGCTGAGAAACATACTCTACAGCAAGCCACGGATTCTGTTCCGCCCACGAGGCTCTCGACCATTCATCGCCGTCCCGAAAGTACCAGACAGCAGTTAAATTGTGACCAACGACTACATCGGCGTGGAGTGTTGCCAAGAACTGGTCAACATGGTGGTTCCCGTTGTCGTCTACCCAATAGATCGGCGTGAACGTCCAATCACCGATCTCGAATCCGATCGGTGACACGCGCTGCTCGCCCCAGCCGCCGCCTTGCGGCTCCGCGAACGCAACGCTTGCAGCGAGCAAGCTCGCCGCCCCAGCGACATACCATCCCAATTTCATGCGGGCACCCCTTTCATGCGGGCACCCCTTCAACGGGTGCCTAAGTGTAAAGATCACAATTTGCTCAAAATTCTCAACGAACTTTGCTCACGCCGAACGTAATGGCATCGAGCTTTGGAGTAAAGAGATTGTCTCACTATTTTTGCGATTTTGTAGATTAATTCTTCTCGAACCCATTCTGCTGTGGGGGTTGATCTCGTCTTTCGGCGGTACTTCAAGGGGTTTCCGCGGCAGGGATTCCCACCCCTCGCCCGCCCCTCGCCCCTCCCTACCATCCCGCCCCATGGAAGCAGGCATCGTCGGTCTCCCCAACGTCGGCAAGAGCACCCTCTTCAACGCCCTCACGGCGGCGGGAGCGTTAGCTGCCAATTACCCCTTCGCCACCATCGAGCCCAACGTCGGCGTCGTCCCCGTCCCCGACCCCAGGCTCCACACCATCAACCGGCACATGGCCACCCAGAAGCTCGTCCCCGCCATGCTCCGCCTGGTCGATATCGCCGGGCTCGTCCGCGGCGCCAGCAAGGGCGAGGGCAAGGGCAACGCCTTCCTCAGCCACATCCGAGACGTCGACGCGATCGTCCAGGTCGTCCGCTGCTTCGACAAGGCCCCCGGCGGCGAAGAGATCACCCACGTCGACGGCTCGGTCGATCCCGTCCGCGACATCCAGACCATCGAGGCCGAGCTGATCCTCGCCGACCTGCAGACGGTCGAGAACGCGCGCGGCAAGGCCGAGCGCGCCGCGCGTGGCAAGGACCGCGACGCCCTGGCGCGCCTCGCCGCGATCCAAGCCGTGCAGGCGACGCTGGAGGAGGGCCTGCCCGCGCGCTCCGCGAGCGTGACCGATCCGGAGGCGATCCGCGGGATGCAGATGCTCGGGCTGATCACGACCAAGCCGATGCTCTACGTCGCGAACGTCAGCGAGGACGACCCGACCGGGCAGGGGCCGCTCGCGATGCGGGTGCGCGCGCACGCCGAGGCGAACGGGGGCGAGGTCGTCCCCGTCTGTGCGCGCATCGAGAGCGAGCTGAGCGAGCTCGACGAAGAAAGCAAGAGCGAGATGCTCGCCGACCTCGGCATGCCCGAGCCCGCGCTTAACGCCCTCGCCCGGGCGGCCTACCGCCTCCTCGGGCTCCAGAGCTTCTACACCGCCGGCGAAAAAGAGATCCGCGCGTGGACGATCCCGAAGGGCACCAAGGCCCCGCAGGCCGCCGGCGTGATCCACACGGACTTTGAAAAGGGCTTCATCCGCGTCGAGTGCTACAGCGTGAACGACCTGGACGAGCTCGGCACGGAGAAGAAGATCAAGGAAGCCGGTCGCCTGCGGATCGAGGGCAAGGAATACGTGATGCAGGACGCGGACGTCTGCCATTTCCTGTTCAGCCGTTGAGCTCGGGCGGATCCTCGAGCGCTGCAGCGTTCCCGATAGGCAAAATCACCTCAGCGACACACCCGCCCTATTTAGGTGGATACGATCACGGCATTGCTGCTCGCTCCGCGCTCGGAACCCGGGCGTGACCAGCGGGCATTCATCCGCCCCGCGCGGCCCGAGCCAATCGCTCGACCCGCGGCTCACAGAGAGACAGGAGTCAAGCAAAATGCGCACACCCACCGCAGCCCTTTTGGTGAGCACCGGCCTGACCTGGCTGGTCGCCAGCAGCGCCCACGCCCAGTTCCAACTGGTCGGCGCCGAATTCCGCAATCCCACCTTCGCAGGCAACACGACGCTCTGGGACATCGACCAGGCGACCGGCGCCGCGAGCAACCCGCGTGAGATCACCGCGGACGTGTCGCTCGGGCTGAGCTTCGGGCCGGACGGACGCCTCTACAGCTTCACCGATAGTTTCGGGAGCATCAACGGCGTGCCGAACAACGGCGCCCTCTACACGATCGACGTCGCGACCGGCGCCGCCGCCCCCGTCGCGGGCAACCTCGGGCTCGATGCCTTCGGCGAAGGCGACCTGGACTTCAACCCGCTCACCAACGAGCTGTTCATCTCGACCAGCTCCGGCGGCACCACCGCGCTCCACACCGTCGATACCACCACCGGGCTGGCGAGCACGATCGGCGCGATGGACGCGACCAACGCCAGCGGCATGGCCTTCCAGCCCGGCAGCGGGCGACTCTTCCTGCTCGACACCACCTTCGCCTTCCCCCCGACCACCAGCTTCTTCTACGAGATCGACCCCGCCAGCGGCGCCACGCTCAACGTCGTCGAGCTCGGCGTGCCCTTCGGGACCGTCGCCGGTATGGCCTTCCACCCGGTCACCGGTGAGCTCTACCTCGCCGACGGAGACTTCAACGGCACCAACCTGCTCTACACCATCGACCTGAACACCTTCGACCTCAGCGTGATCGGCGAGACCGTGCCCGGGCAACCGCCGGCCGACCTCGGGGGCCTCGCGGGCCTCGCCTTCATCCCCTCCCCCGGCGCCGCGGCGCTCTTCGCCCTCGCGGGCTGCCTCGGCGCCCGACGCCGACGCTGATCCCGATCGCCACACCGCTCCAGATCCCAGCAGACCCGGCCCATCCGTCGCTCGGATGGGCCGGGCTCGCGCGCACCCGCACCACCCCGTGCCCACCCGCCACGGGCGCTATCGTTCAACCGACCATGACACCAGATCACCGCGTAACGGTCCTCCCCGCCGCCTCGGACACCGGCTCGATGGAACAGCAGCGCTGGACCCTCCAGGACGCCGCCGACCTCTACGGCGTCGACGCGTGGGGCGCGGGCTACGTCGCCGTCACACCCCGCGGCACCATCGAAGTCCGCCCCACGCAGGACCCCAGCGACGCGATCGACCTCGACGAGGTCATCGAGGGCCTCGCCGAGCGCGGCTTCACGACCCCCGTCCTCCTCCGCTTCCCCGACCTGCTCCGCCACCGGCTCCAGACCATCCGCGACGCCTTCGACACCGCGATCGCCGACAACGAATACACGAATACCTACCGCGGCATCTACCCGATCAAGGTCAACCAGAGCGCCCACCTCGCCGAGGCGATGCGCACCTTCGGCAAGGAAGTCGGCTTCGGGCTCGAAGCCGGGAGCAAGCCCGAACTGCTCGCCGTCCTCGGGCTCACCGCCCAGCCCGGCTACGAGCAGACCGTCGTCATCTGCAACGGGTACAAGGACGAGGAATACCTCGAGACGGCCGTTCTCGCGACCAAGCTCGGGCGCGAGGTCGTGCCCGTCATCGAGCGGTTCCGCGAGCTTGAGCACCTGATCGCGGCGGCCGAGAAGCACGGCGTCCGCCCGCGCATCGGCGTCCGGTGCAAGCCTTCCAGCCGCGGGCAGGGACGCTGGGGCGCCTCCACCGGCGAGCGCAGCAAGTTCGGGCTCAGCGCAACCGAAATGCTCAGCCTCGTCGAACGCCTCAAGCGCCACAACATGCTCGACTGCCTCAACCTGCTCCACTTCCACATCGGCAGCCAAGTCCCGGACATCCGACGCTTCAAGGACGCCGTCAGCGAGCTCGCCCGCGTCTACGTCGAGCTCGTGCGCCTCGGCGCGCCCATGGGGCGGATCGACGTCGGCGGGGGGATGGGCGTCGATTACATCGGCTCGGGCTCGGCCCGCGACGGGAGCATGAACTACTCCGTCGCCGAGTACGCCAGCGACGTCGTCCACCGCATCAAGACCGTCTGCGACGAGGCCGACGTCCCCCACCCGGAGATCCTCACCGAGTCCGGGCGCGCGATGGTCGCGCACTCCTCGATCCTGATCTTCGACGTCTTCGGGCGGACACGCTTCACCGCCGACCCGGATATGGCGAGCGTCCGAGCCCTCATCGAGGACCCGGGCGATAACACCCCCCAGCCCGTCGCCGACCTCGCCGACGCCTTCGAGCGCCTGCCTAGCACCGATACCGCCGACGACCCGGCGGCGTACCTCGTCGAGATCTGGCACGACGCCGAGGGCGCGCGCGACGACGCCGAGAACCTCTTCGGCTACGGGCACCTCAGCCTCACCGCCCGCGGGGCGGTCGAGCGCCTGCACGCCGCGATCGGTCGCGGGGTCATGGCCGCCGCGCAGCGACTCGAGATCGAACGCGAAGAGTTCGACGCCCTCCCCGACCGCTTTAGCGACCTCTACTACGCCAACCTCAGCATCTTCCAATCCATCCCCGACTCGTGGGCGATCGACCAGCTCTTCCCCGTCTGCCCCATCCACCGCCTCGAGGAGCGCCCCACACGCCTCGGCACCTTCGCCGACCTCACCTGCGACTCCGACGGCAAGCTCGACCACTTTCCCAACCCCGACGGCGGGCCCACGCGCCGCACCCTCCCCATGCACGAGGTCCGCGAGGGCGAGCCCTACCGACTCGCCGTCTTCATGGTCGGCGCGTACCAGGAAGTCCTCGGCGACCTCCACAACCTCTTCGGCGACACCCACGCCGTCCACGTCCAGCTCGACGACGAATCCGGCTGGGCGATCGAGGACGTGGTCAACGGCGACACCGTCCGCGAGGTGCTCGAATACCTTCAGTACGACGTCGCCGACCTCCGCGAGGCCGTGCGCCGTGAGGTCGAACGCGCGATCCGCAAGAACGTCCTCACCCCGCGCGACGGGCAGGACTTCCTCCGCCATTACGACGACGGGCTCGACGGCTACACCTACCTCGAGGACCACCCGCGGTGACCACCCCGCCCGCCAGCGCGAGCCCCGACACCCGGCCCGGCACCCCGCGCGACACCCCGGGCGACACCCCGGGCGAAAACCGTCTCCTCGAGCACATCGAACAACGCACCCGCGCCCTCTTCGCGACGCGACCCGACGTCCCCGTCGGCCCGGGCGACGACTGCGCCGTCATCCGCACGCCCGCCGGCGATGACCTGCTCATCACCGTCGATCAGCTCGTCGCGGGCGTTCATTTCGACCCCGCGACCACCTCGCCCGATCAGATCGCCCGCAAAGCCGTCGCGCGATCGGTCAGCGACATCGCCGCGATGGGCGGCTCCTGCTGGCTCGCGACCGCGACCGCGCTGCTGCCCCAGGGCTACGCGGACGCGCAGGAGCTGTTCGATCGCGTTCACGCGCACGCCGAGGCGTTCGGGTGCCCCGTCGTCGGGGGCGACATCGCCTCGGGTCCGTCGTCCCCACTGACGCTGACGGTGACCGTTTTGGGCCGCCCGCACCCCGCCCGCGGGGTGGTGCGGCGCAGCGGCGCGAAGCCCGGCGATCGCGTCTACGTCACGGGGCGTCTCGGGGGCTCGCTCGCCTCCGGGCGTCACCTGCGGTTTGAGCCGCGACTGCACGAAGCGCGATGGCTCTGCGACACCCTGGGCGACCGCCTGCACGCGATGATCGATCTCTCCGACGGGCTCGGCCTCGACGCCGACCGCCTCGCCCGCGCCTCCGGCGCGGATCTGGAGCTCGACGCCGCCGTCATCCCGCAGCACGCCGACTGCCCCGGCTGGCGGGCCGCGATGAGCGACGGCGAGGACTACGAGCTCCTGTTCACCTGCGACCCGGACGCGACCCTCCCCGACCGCTGCCCGGGCCCGGACGCCGACACGCCCGGCCCCAGCCTCCGATGGATCGGACGCGTCCTCGAACCACGCGACACCCGGGCCCCGCACGCCCGTGTTGTCGATGAAAAAGGCGAGCAACGCCCCGTCCGCCACATGGGCTTCGAGCACGCCTGATCAGCCCCCGACACCCCCGCGCCACACCGCGCCCCGACGCGAACAATCCACCGATGCCCCCGACCGAGATCATCGACCGACACTGCCCCGACGAGCGCGCCACCCGACGCCTCGGCCTCGACCTCGGCGCGGTGCTTCGACCGGGCGACGCCCTCGAACTCGTCGGCCCCCTCGGCGCGGGCAAGACCACGCTCGTCCGCGCTATCGCCGAGGGCCTCGGGCTCGACACCCAGGCCGTCAGCAGCCCGACCTACGTCATCGTCCACGAGTACGCCGAACCGCGCCCGAGCGATCCGGACGAGGACGACGACGACCGCCCCGCCCCGCCGACACTCGTCCACGCCGATTTCTATCGACTGGGCGAAGCCGACGAGCTCGACGCGCTCGGGTGGGACCGCCTCACTTCCCCGGACGCGCGCACGATCATCGTCGCGGAGTGGCCCGAACGCGCCCCGGGCGCGCTCGACGCCCAGCCCGGCGGCGTCGCCCGCCTCACCATCGAGCCGACCGGCGCGACCACCCGCGACGTGCGTCTCGAGATCCCCGACTCGTGGCGCGACCGGGCCGCCTTCGACGCCCTCCGCCCGCGAGCCGCCACCGTCTGCCCGGTGACCGGGCGGCCCGTGCCCGTCGAGAGCCCCACGTGGCCCTTCGCCGATGAGAAGGCTCGCCTCGCCGACCTCGACCGCTGGTTCACCGAGCAGTACACCGTGAGCCGCGAGATCCGCGAGACCGATCTCGAACTCGGCGACTGAGCCCCCGACAGAGCGATGCCGCCGGATCGCCGGACGCCGGGTACGCTCCGGGCATGAGCGTGCAAGCGGTGCAACCGGGCGCGGCGCCCTCGCCGATGGGCGAGCCCTTCGGGCTCTGGGCGTTGTTCGTGCAGTCGCTGGACGTCTTCACGCTCGTGCTCGTCGCCGGGTCGCTGTTCGCGGTCGCGTGGATCGTGCGCTGCGCGATCGAGGTGCGCGGGTCGCGGATTTTGCCGCCGTCTTCGGTCGCGAGCGCGCGCGCGCTCATCGCGGGCGCGGGCGACCGGGGCGCGTGGCGGAGGTTCGCCGAGAGCGAGGGGACATTCCTGGCGCTGGTGGTGCGCGCGGGGCTGGCGGCGTCCCCGCGCGGGCGCGCAGCCGTGCGAGAAGCGGCCGAACTCCGCGCCAGCGCCGAGACCGCGTCGTGGTTCCGTCGCATCGAGATCCTGAACGTCATCGGTAACCTCGCCCCGCTCGTCGGGCTCGCGGGGACCGTGTGGGGCATGATCCTCGCGTTCAGCTCGCTCAGCGCCGCCGGCGGGGAGGCCGGCCCGGGGGAGCTGAGCGCCGGGATCAGCAAGGCCCTGTTTCACACGCTGCTCGGGCTGCTGCTGGCGATCCCGTGCCTCCTGGCGTTCGGGTTGTTCCGCGCGGTGGTGGACCGGGCCTGCACCGAAGCGATGGTCCTCGCCTCAGAACTGGTCGAGCGTCTCCCACTCAGCGACAATTTAAGCAATGGGCCGATTAATGGCCCGGACGACGGGCCGAGAGACGAACCGGGCTCGCCCGGCGAGAAAGTGCGGGGCTGAGTCGTGCGCCGGCGCATCTTCCACGCCCCGCACGCGACGGGCAAGATCAACGTCACGCCCATGATCGACGTCGTGATGGTGCTGATCATCTTCTACCTGCTCGTCGGCAAGCTCGCCGGCGACCGACGCCCGCCGATGGCGCTCCCGACCAGCGCCGCGAGCGTCGAGCGATCCCCCACCGACCCGATCATCGTGAACGTGCGCACACCCGCGAGCGACGCCCCGGCGCGCGATCTCCGCGTCGAGGTCGAGCAGCGCGAGCTCGGGCCCGAGGCGCTCGGCGTGCTCCTGCGCACCGCCGAGCCCGGGCGCGCCGTCCTCGTGCGCGCGCCGCGTGACGCGTCGTGGTCCTCGGTCGCGCCCGTGCTCCACGCCTGCCGGGACGCGGGGCGATCGGTGCGACTCGCGACGGAGCCCGCGCCGTGAGCGGGTCGCCCTTCCACGCCGAGCCGTCCGCCGACCGCGAGCAGGACTCGGCCCGCCCGCGCTCCTTGCGCCGTCGCGACGCCCGGGCCGTCTGGGACCTGCACATGGGCCCGAACATGACGCCGATGGTGGACGTCACGCTCGTGATCCTGATCTTTTTCATGGCGAGCACCGCCTTCATCGGCCCGGAGTGGGTGCTCGAGCTCGCCCCGCGCGATCGCCCGACGCCCGCCAAAGCGCAGGCCGCCCCGCGCGGGCCCGCGCTCCCCGGCGCGACGTTCGAGATCCGCCTCGCCACCGACGCCGGGGGTGCACCGAGCCTTCAGGGGCTCGGGATCGAAACCGACGACCCGCGCGCGATGGCCCGAGCCGCGAGCGAGGTCGCGAGCGCCACCGACGGCGCCGAGTTCGTCCTCACCCCCGAACCCGCCACGCCATACCAGCTCGTGCTGCGCGCACACGAAGCGTTCCACGCGCTCGGCGTGCCGATCCGCGTCGCGACCGACTGAGGCGACGCCTCACAACCGCTCGCCGCGCGCGAACCGCGCCCCCACCTCGCGCAGCAAGCTTGCGAGCGTGTCATACTTCATCAATCCCGCCGCCTCCTCGAGCGTCGCCCAGCGGCGTTCCCGCGTCGCCTGCTCGGCCCAGCGGTCCAACTCGCGATCCAGCGGCACCAGGAAAACCTCCACCTCGCACCGACCGCCCCACTTCTCGTAGCTGTACCGCCCGATCGGCTCGACCTCGGCCTTGCCGATCACGCCAGCCTCCTCTAACGCCTCGATCTCCGCCATCTGACGCGGCGACTTGCCCGGGTCGATCAGCCCCTTGGGGATCGTCCACCCGCCGGAGTTGGCCGTCACAATCACGCACTCGACCGCGCCGCCGCCGGGGGGGCGTCGGTAGACGAGAGCCGCGGCTTGCGGGGTGATGGGCATGGGGGCGCCGCCACCGGGGGTGTCCGGCGCGCGGCGGGGTTGGGATGACGGTGCCGAGCCGGGTTTCACAACGCATCCTCCCGCTCGTGCGTGCCGCTCGCGGGGCTCAGCCCCGGGCCGCGGCCGGCTCCCCTGTTGACCAGATCGGGTATCGCCCGCAGAGTTCGCGAACTTCTTCGCGCACGCGCCCGGTGACGGATGCAGCGCCCGCCGAAGTGAGGACCTGCTCGATCCAGTCGGCGATGCGGGCCATCTCGGGCTCGCGGAAGCCGCGGGTCGTGGCGGCCGGCGTCCCGAGGCGGACGCCGCTGGTCTGCTTGGGCGGTCGCGGGTCCTGCGGGACGCCGTTCTTGTTGCAGATGATGCCCGCGTTCTCCATCCACCGCTCGGCGTCGGCCCCGGTCAGCTCGGCGCTCTTCGGGCGAAGATCCACGAGCATGAGGTGGTTGTCCGTCCCGCCGCTGGAGATGCGGAAGCCGCGCTCGGTCAGGGCCGACGCCAGCGCCTTCGCGTTGACCTTCACCTGCTGCTGATACCGCTTGAACTCGGGCTTCAACGCCTCGCCGAACGCGACGGCTTTCGCCCCGATGACGTGCATGAGCGGACCGCCCTGGGTGCCGGGGAAGAGGGCGCGGTTGAACTTCTTGGCGAGGTCTTCGTCGTTGGTGAGGAAGAGCCCGCCGCGCGGGCCGCGGAGGGTCTTGTGGGTCGTGGTCGTGACGACGTGGCAGTGCGGGAAGGGCGAGGGGTGCTCCCCGGCCGCAACGAGCCCGGCGATGTGCGCGATGTCCGCGTGCAGGATCGCCCCGCACTTGTCGGCGATCTCGCGGAACCGCTTGAAGTCGATCTCACGCGGATAGGCGCTGTAGCCGCACATCAATAGCTTGGGCTTGTGTGCCATGCACACACGCTCCACGGCATCGTAATCGATCCGCTCAAAATCCGGGTGGGCCGTGTCGTAGTGCAGCGGGTAGTGGACGGGGTTGAACCACTTGCCGCTCATGTTGACCTTGAGCCCGTGGGAGAGGTGCCCGCCATCGGAGAGCTCAAGGCTCGCGAACGTGTCGCCGGGCTGGAGCAGCGCGAGGAACAGGGCCGCGTTGGCCTGCGCGCCCGAGTGCGGCTGCACGTTGGCGAATGCGCAGCCGAAGAGGCTCCGGGCCCGGTCGATCGCGATCGTCTCGATCTGATCGTGCCAGACGCACCCGCCGTAGTAGCGGGCCCCCGGGTACCCCTCGGCGTACTTGTTCGTCAGGCACGTCCCCATCGCGTGCATGACCGCGGGCGAGGCGTGGTTCTCGCTGGCAATGAGCTCGATGGTCGTGTCCTGACGCTCGCCCTCTTTCTCAATGAGGTTGGCGATCTCCGGATCGGCGTCGCGGAGAAGGGCGAGGACGTCGCTGGTGATGGGGTCGCTGCTCATGGGCGATTCTAGGGGTCGCCCGCCGCCCCAGTGCGGCCTAGCCCCGTGCCAAGGGCTCGCCCGGCGGGGTCCTTTCAGATCGGGTTCAGATCAGGGCCACCGCCATGAACAAGACGGCAAAGACGCCGACGATGCCCGCGATCACTGAGAGCAACGCCCAGACCAGCCAAGCCCTGTGCATGCGGAAACCAACGACGAAGGCGCGATTCCAGTACCAGGCCAGCCAGACCGCGTAGGGCACGAGGCCGTACATCAATGCCTCGCCCACGTGTTCCGAAATATCGAAATAAGCCCAATAGAACCGCTCGCTGAGCGGGCTCGCGATCCCCCAACGGCTCTGATCAATCAGGGCGCGGGCGATGCCGACGAGCGAATAGCATGTTTCGACCGCCGCCAGCACGGTTGGCGCGATCAGCGCATAGGCCGCCGCTCGAGCGACGTGCGCCACGCGCAGCTTCGCGAGCCGGCGGCTCTTGACCAGCGCCAGCAGCACCGCGGGGTACGCCAGCGCCGGGAGCGTCAGCACGACCAGGATCATCAGGATCACATCCAGGTGCCAGTCGATCCCACCACCCACAACGGACCCGTACGGGAGGAGCAGCCCGGCCCGTGCGAAAAGGTGGAAGTACGGATCGCTCCAAGACTCGGCCCCTGACAGCAGCAAAGCCGCGAAGAACGAGACCCGGGCGATGAACCCCAGCAGCAAGAACATCACCGGCAGCCCGACCGCCCACGCCACGAGCCGCCCGGGCCGGATCTCATGGTGCAACTCCACGCGCCGCCAGAACCGGTTCGGCAGCACAAGCCACCCGATTGTGCGCACGAACGCCGCCGGCAGCCGCCCCCGCGGCTCGTGCTCCCAAAACCCCGCCAGCCGCCCGTAGGCCGGGTTCAGCACGTCGCGGCACAGGAACCCCTCCCCGCACTCCGAACACGTCAGTTCCATCGGGCACCGCGACGGCTCCAGACGGCCCCACGACGCGACCTCCCCCGAAAGGTCGTAGCCGCAGCGGGGGCAGGATGGAGACGATGCCGGCACGCGGAAATCATAACTTCTGATCGCGCCCCGCACCCGGCTCAAAATAGTGGGGGCAAGAACACTACCGCGATGCGAGCCCCGACGCCGACCGCGAGCATCGCAGCCGCGAGCAGTGCCCATGCCCAGAGGACGCCGCGCATTTTGCAGCCGACGACCATCGCCTGATGCCAGTACCACGCGAGCCAGATCATGTACACGTAGAAAAAGTAATGCTTCAAATAGCTCATCGGCTGTGATGCGCTGAGCTGCCCCCGCCACAAGGCGTAGTTCACGAACACTTCATCAACCCCACGAGAGCCCACCATCGTCACCGGCTGCACGATCACGCGCGAGGTCACCACGACCGAGTACCCGAGTTCGATCAACGCCGCGAGAATAAAGATCACGAGCCCGTACGGCGCGGCCCGCATCACGACCGCGGCCCGCATCGCGTCACGCCATACCGCGAACCACGCCAACAGGGCCGCCGGATAGACGAGCGCCATCACCATGTACGGCAGGAGCGTGAAGACGAGCAGGAAATAAGCATCGGACCAGTCGTACCCGAACTGACTGTGCGTCCCGAAGGGAAGCGTGTAGATATCGCTGAGGCTCGCGTGGTAGCTGGGATTGAGCCGGTCCGCGATCCCACGGAGCGGCAGCCACACAAAGCTCAGCGCCCGCACCCCCATCGCGAGCACGAGCAGGACGATCGGCACGCCGAGCACCCAGCCCACCAGACGCGCCGGACGCACCTCGTGGTGCCAGCGCAGGCGCCCCCAGAACCGGTTCGGGATCGCGAGCCACCCCAGCGTGCGCACGAACGCGCCCACCAGCCGCTCCCGCGGCTCGTGCTCCCAGAACCCCGGCAGGCGCGAGTCTGGCCACACCACCTCGCGCGACGCGGACGTCTGCCCGCACTCCGAGCACATGATCTCCATCGGGCATCGCGCCGGCTCCAGACGCGACCACGACGCGGCCTCGCCGGAGAGGTCGTACCAGCAGTTCGGGCAGTACGAATAACAAGTCGCCACGCTTCCGATCTCCCCCGCTCACGGCCGGTGCGCCACGCTCGCACGCCGCCCGCACCGGCTCAGATCACGATCCAAGTCCCGTACGAGGTCATCATCACCGGTAAGAACGCGATCACGCTCAGCAGCGCCCACACCGGCCACCCCATGTGCAGGCGGTAATTCGCGACCATCGCGCGGTTCCAGTACCACGCGAGCCACACGAGGCTGAGCGGGTAGTACACATACCAGATCGGGTTCAGCAGCCCGTACAACGCGATCAGGTGCGTCATCGCAAGCGGGACGCCCACGCCGCTGAAGAGATACGTCGGCTCGACCAGATCGCTCACCGCGATCCAGAGCACGACGCCGATCTCGATCATCATGAAAACGCTGAACACCGTGGTGCTGTACACCGTGGCTCGGATCACGTGCGCCATGCGCAGCTTCGCCCATCGACGGCTCGTATCCAGCACCGTGAGCATCACCGGGTACGCTAGCAGGGGCCAGAAGAAGGCCAGGACCGTGAGCAACTTATCCAGGGCGTACCAAGCCGCGGGATGCATCCCGGCGTACCCATACCGCGCGGGGGTTGGAGCCAGCGTGAAGCCCCAGTGCACCACGCCGATTGCCATGAACTTTATAAAAATCGCTTGCACGCAGATCGAAGCCAGGATGAGCACCATCGGGACGCCGAACGCCCACACGCCGAGTCGTCGCCAGCGGATCTCGTGGTGCAGGCGGACGCGCCGCCAGAACAGGTTCGGGATCGCGAGCCAGAGGAGCGTGCGCACGAATGCGCGGACGCGCCGCCCACGCGGCTCGTGCTCCCAGAAGCCGTTCAAACGCTGATACTTCGGGTTCAGCGCGTCCCGGCAGAGAAACCCGTGCCCGCACTCCGAGCACGTCAACTCCATCGGGCACCGCGCCGGCGCCTGGCGACCCCACGACGCGACCTCCCCGGCCAGGTCATAACCACAACGCGGGCAGCTCGCCGGTCGCTCGGGCATGTCGCCCAGCCTACCGGAGCCGCCCGCGTGAGGGGTGGGTTCGTGATGGGCAGGTTCGCGCGTGGCAGGCGGGCGCCTGCCCCGGCGGGATCAGTCCCCGCCGCGGAGCTTGGCGAGCAGACGCAAGATCTCGATGTACAGCCAGACGAGCGTCACGAGCAGTCCCGCCCCGGCGTACCACTCCATGTACTTCGGCAGCCGCTGCTGCGCCCCGGCCTCGATGAACTGGAAATCCAGGATCAGGAACAGGCTCGCCAGCCCGACCAGCAGCAGGCTGAACCCGATGCCTAGCGGCGAGCTGTCGGCGTACAGGTTCGGGAGCCCCAGATTGAAGAACCCGTTCCCCACAATCAACGCCAGCATGTAGAGCAAGACCGCGCCGAGGGCGCACATCATGATCTTCGCCATCATCCCGCCGATGCGGACCAGCCCCGTCGCGTACGCCATCAGCAAGCCCGCGAGCACGCCGAAGGTCAGCAGCACGGCCTGGAAGATCATCCCCGTCGCTTCGGGGTTGACCGCCGCCCCGCTCTCGCTCGGCCCCAGCCAGCGGGCCGCGATGAAGATGCTGAACCCCGAGACGTACACGCCCTGCAAAATCGCGTAAACCGGCGCAAGGAACGGGCTCAGCTTGTGCACAAAGCTCATGCCGAGGAAGACCAGCAGCCCGACCAGGGCCGCCCCGATGCTGATCCCGATCAGCCCGCCGAAGTTGCCGTTGTTCGCCATGCCCGAGAGCGGCGTCCAGGCCACGACGGCCGTCGAGATGCACAGCCCGACGAGGATCGCCGTCGCCGTCACCGTCCCGTTGATCGTCATGACCCTCGCCGGCGCGTCGAGCGTCCGCCCGTCGCCCGAGGCCAGGTCGTCCCAACGCTGCGGGTTCTCAAAACCCCGGAGCGCGGGGTTCGCGGTTCGAATCATCTGCGGACCTCCTCTAAACACAACTGCAGACCGCCCCGAACGCGGACGACCCACGCACCATTCTCGCGGCACCATCGCCCGACGCCCGCGGCTTCTGCAGAATCAGCAAACATCATACCAACACGCAGGGGCCGAGCCGCACTCGGGGCGTATCGTTTCCCGCCGTCGCGGCCCTCGCCCGCCCGGGCGTCCCACACTTCTCCCGCGACCGGGTGAAACCCACGACCCGCTCGCCCCAACACACACCCTGCCGCACCTGCCGCGCGACAGCCCCCATGCCCCGCGCCCTACCAACCGGCTTCGGGCGCCCCTCGGAGATCGACCGTGCGAAAGTGGCTCATCGGGATCGTGCTGCTGGTGCTCGTGCTCGGGGGCCTCGTGCTCGGGGGGGTGATGCTCCGGGGCGCGGGCGCGTCCGACGCCACCGAAGCCGGCGCCGGCGGGTGGTCGCGCCTGACAAGCCGCCAGCCCGGCACCACCGAGGTCATGCTGCGCGAGGCCGTCACGGGCGACCTGGCGCGGACCGTCGCCGCCCCGGGCTCGATCGAGCCGCGGACCAACGTCGCGATCTCGGCCCAGGTCTCGGCGCGGATCATCGCCCTCCCCTTCCGCGAGGGAGACACCGTCGAAGCCGGCGACGTGATGGTGCGTCTGGACGCGCGCGACCTGGCCGCCGCCCTCGCCTCGGCCGAGGCCCAGCTCAAGAGCGAAGAGGCCCGCCTCGACGGCGCCCGCGCCGGGTTCATCCGCGCCCAGGCCGCCTTCGGGCGCGCCCGCGAACTCTTCGACTCCAAAGACATCGCCAAGGCGGACCTGGACATGGCCGAAGCCGAGTATCTCTCGGCCCGCAGCCAGCTCGGCATGGCCGAGCAGGGCATCGAGATCGCCAAAGCCGCCATCGCCCAACGCGAGAAGGACCTCGACAACGCCATCATCACCAGCCCTATTGCCGGCACCATCACCAACCTCAACACCGAGGTCGGCGAGACCGTCATCGTCGGCACCACCAACAACCCCGGCTCGATCATCATGGAGATCGCCGACCTCGGCGTCATGCTCCTCAAAGCCCAGGTGGACGAGACCAACATGGCCGCCGTCGAGCCCGGGCAACGCGCCCGCGTCTACATCAACGCCTACCCCGACATCACCTTCGAAGGCCACGTCCAACGCATCGGGCTCAAGCGCCAGGTCGCTCAGGACGGCGTCGGCTACTTCGACACCGAGATCCTCCTCGAACCCCACGACGACGCGCCGATCCTCCGATCCGGGCTGACCGCCAACACCGAGATCGAGGTCGAACGCCTGTTCGACGTCGTCAAGGTCCCCAGCCAGGCCGTGCTCGATCGGCGCATCGACGAACTCCCGCGCGAGGTCGTGGACGCGAGCCCGCACGCCGACGCGGCCCGCACCTTCGCCCGCGTCGTCTTCGTGATGACCGACGCCGGCGAGGCCCACGCCCGCCCGGTCCGCACCGGCCCGAGCGATCTGACCGAGACCGCGATCCTCGCAGGGCTGGAGGCGGGCGAACGCGTCGTCGTCGGGCCCTTCCGAGAGCTGGTCAACCTCAAGCACGGGCAAAAACTCAGAGACCGCGACGCGCCGAAGCCCACCGCAACCAGCGACGACGCGTCCCACACGCCCGGATAAACCGCACGCCGTGACCATCCGCATCCGCCAACTCGAAAAGACCTACAAGGTCGGCGTCGAAAAGGTCCACGCCCTCCGCGGCATCGACCTCGACGTCGAGCGCAACGAGTTCGTCGCGATCATGGGCGCCTCCGGCTCCGGCAAGTCCACCCTCATGAACATCCTCGGCTGCCTCGACAAGCCGACCGCCGGCAGCTACGAGCTCAACGACCACCCCACGCACAAAATGGGCGCGGCCCGACTCGCCAAAGTCCGCAACCGCGAGATCGGGTTCATCTTCCAGTCCTTCGAGCTGCTGCCGAGGCAGTCCTCGCTGCGGAACGTGATGCTCCCGATGCTCTACTCGCCGGCGCACATGTTCAGCGCCCGGCGCCGAGCCAAGGCCGCCCTCGACCGCGTCGGGCTCGCCGACCGCGCCGGGCACCGCCCCAACCAGCTCTCGGGCGGGCAGCGCCAGCGCGTCGCGATCGCCCGGGCGCTGGTCAACGAACCCGCGATCCTGCTGGCCGACGAGCCGACGGGCAACCTCGACAGCAAGACGACCGACGAGATCATCGCCCTGTTCAAGCAGCTCCACGCCGAGGGGCAGACGATCGTGATCGTGACGCACGAGGAGGACGTCGCCGGGCACGCCGAACGGATCGTGCGCCTGCGCGACGGCGAGATCCTGAGCGACGAGCGGACCGCCGACGACCCGATCCACCGGGACTGGCTGGAGCGCGTGGCGCGGACGAACGAGACCGCCAAGGCCGTGCGCGAGGACAAGGCCGCCCTCGCCGCCCGAGCCGCCGGGGAGACCGCGAACCGCGGCGCGGAGGCCGCCCCGTGATCGTCATCCGCGTGCTGTTCCAGACCGTCTTCCTCGCGCTCGGGCAGATCTGGGCGAACAAGACCCGCGCGCTCCTCACGGCCCTCGGCATCATCATCGGCGTCGCCAGCGTCATCGCCGTCATCGCCGGGCTCGGCGGCCTCCGCTCGTTCGTGCTCCAGGAGTTCGAGACGATCGGCGCGCGGAAGGTCTACGTCTGGGGCTGGGTGCCGCAGGATCTCCGCGCGACGATGAGCTGGTCCGAAGCGCGCGTGACGCGCTCCGAGGCCGAGTTCATCCTCGAGCACGCCGAAGCGATCGAGATGCTCACGCCCGTGACCAACCGGCGCTACGACGTCCGCGCCGGCTCCGTCCTCGCCCGCGGCGTGCAGGTCATCGGCATCTGGCCCGAGTGGCACGACATCGAGGATCGCCAGGTCATGCTCGGGCGGCCGTTCGTCCGCGCCGACGACGAAGACGCCCGCCAGGTCTGCATCGTCAACGAGACCGCGATCGAGGAGCTCGAGCTCCCCGCCGACCCGACCGGCGCGTTCCTGCTCATCAACCAGCGCCGCTTCCTCGTCGTCGGCGTCGTCGAGACCAAGGACGCCACGATCTTCCAGGGCGGCGGCGACACGAGCACCGCCGAGGTCCTCATCCCGCTCCAGACCGCCTACACCATGAACCCGTACGACTGGGTGACGATCGTCGCGCAGATGCGCGACACCAACGCCGCCGAGGAAGCGCGCGCGCAGATCCGCCACGTCCTCCGCACGCAGCGGAACCTCGCGCCCGACGCACCGGACACCTTCCGCATCGAGATCCTCCAGAGCTTCATCGACCAGTTCAACAGCCTCGCCGCCGGCATCACCGCCGTCGCCGGCGCGGTCGTCAGCATCAGCCTGCTCGTCGGCGGGATCGGGATCATGAACATCATGCTCGTCTCGGTCAGCGAGCGGACGCGCGAGATCGGGCTGCGCAAGGCCGTCGGCGCGCGACCGGGCGTGATCCTCACGCAGTTCCTCGTCGAGGCGGTCGTCCTCTGCTCGGTCGGCGGGCTGATCGGGCTGGCGATCGGGCAGGGGATCACGATCGCCCTGCAGCACATCCCGCAGATGCCGCTGGAGGGCGCGAGCATCCCGCCGTGGGCGATCGCGCTCGCGTTCGCCTTCAGCGGCGGCGTCGGCGTGGTCTTCGGCATGTTCCCCGCGATCAAGGCCGCCCGACTCAACCCGATCGACGCGCTCCGGCACGAATAGACACCGCCATGACCGAGGGGGACCGCACGACCATGCCGCGCCACAGATCATCACCCCGCGCCGCCGGCGCGTTGCTGCTCGCCGCCTGCGCGCTCCCCGCCTGCTCCGCCAACCCGCTCGCCTCCAGCGACCGCGACTACGGTCGACGCATCGCCGCCCCCGAGCGCACGCGCGAGATCGACGCCTTCCGACCCGAGGACTTCCTGACCCGCCCCACGCGCACGCTCGACGAGGCCGCCGCCGAGGCCGATGCGCTCCGCACCCGCGCGCCGCTCTTCGACGACCGCGCCCGAGTGGAGCTGGCGATCGAGGACGTCCGGGCCGCGGCCCTCAGCAACAACCTCGACCTCCGCGTCGCGCTCGTCGCCCCCGCGATCGCCCGCGCCCGCCTCTCCGAAGAAGAAGCCGCGTTCGAGGCCACCTTCACCACCGACTTCCGCTGGACCGAGACCGACGCCGCCACCGCGACGGATCTCGCCAGCGCCCAGGCCCGCGTCCAGCGCCTCGTCCCCGCGATCGACGTCCCCCTCCGCACCGGCGGCACCGCCCGCGTCGCCCTGCCCATGAGCCGTAGCAGCGACAACAACCAGTTCCGCACGCTCAACCCCGCCTATACCACCGACCTCGAGTTCTCCATCAGCCACCAACTCCTCCGCGGGGCCGGGCGTCGCGCCAACACGCACGCGATCCGCGTCGCCGCCTACGACCGGCGCGCCACGCTCGCGCAGACCAAGGTCGAAGCGATCCGTCAGCTCGCCAACACCGACCGCGCCTATTGGCGACTCTTCCGCGCCCGTGCCGAGCTCGACGTCGCCCAGCAGCAGCTCGAACTCGCGCAGTCGCAGCTCGAACGCGCCGAGCGCCAGGCGAACGCGGGCGCGGTGCCGGAGATCGAGGTCATCCGCGCCCAGGCCGGCGTCGCCTCACGCCTCGAGGGCATCTTCATCGCCCACGCCGACGTGCTCCGCACGCAACGCGAGCTCAAACGCCTGATCAACGCGCCGGAGCTCGACATCGGCGGGCAAGCGGCCCTGGTCACCACGACCGACCCGGAGCCCGTCGAACTCCTCTTCGACGCCGAGGGCCTCGCCGCGGCCGCGCTCGAGCGCCGCATGGAGCTGCTCGAGCTCGAGCTCCGCCTCGCGCAGGACGCCAGCACCATCGAGTTCACCGAGAACCAGGCCCTGCCGCTGCTCACCGCCGACTACACCTACCGCATCAACGGCCTCGGCGGCACGCTCGGCGACAGCTTCGAGCTCATGAGCGACCGCGACTTCACCGACTGGGAGCTCGGCCTGCGCGCCCAGATCCCCATCGGCAACGAGGCCGCCAAGAGCCGCGTCCGCGCCGCCATCCTCACACGCCTCCAACGACTCCGCACGCAGCAGGCCCGCCAAGTCGCCATCCGCCAAGAGGTCTACGACGCCGTCGATCAGACGCGCTCCACCTGGCAACGCGTCCTCGCCGCCCGCCAGAGCGTCGTGCTCAACACGCGCGCCTTCGAAGCCGAGCAACGACAGTTCGGCGTCGGGCGCGCCACCAGCAACGACGT
Organism: Phycisphaerales bacterium; assembly: GCA_007693785.1. GTDB lineage: Bacteria > Planctomycetota > Phycisphaerae > Phycisphaerales > UBA1924 > RECY01. The sequence continues at coordinate 186,594 of RECY01000023.1, forward strand.
CCTCGAAGCCGCCGCCGCCCTCGCCGACGCGCAGGTCGCCGAGATCCGCGCCATCACCGACTACCAGCTCGCCAAGATCGACCTCGCCGTCGCCACCGGCATGCTCCTCGGCGCCGCCGGCGTCCGCTTTGACGAGGAAACCTACGAACCCGCAAACTTTCAAGCCGCCAAAGACGCACCCCCGAGCGACAAGCCCGACGACCAACAACCCGAACTGCTCGAGGCCACCACCAGCTTCATCAACGTCGCCCCCGAAGCCCCCAAGCCCGACCGCGGCCCGGAATAGCCCGCTCCCCCACCCCTGCGGGGGGGGAGCTGTCGGCGTAGCCGCCTGAGGGGGCCGTCCCACCATTGCTCACAGCCGCCCCACGCTCAGCGCCCGCGCAGCAGCCGCAGCGCGTTCAGCACCACCACGATCGTCGACCCCTCGTGCAGCAGCACCGCAACCCCCAGCGGCGCGATCCCCACTGCGCCCAGCGGGGCGATCAGCGCGATCACGACCAGCGCGATCGCCAGATTCTGACGCACCACCGCGTTCGACCGGCGGCTCAGCGTGTGCGCATCCGCCAAGCGGCGCAGGTCGTTGCCCATCAGCGCCACGTCGGCCGTTTCCACCGCCGCGTCCGCGCCTGCCGCGCCCATCGCGACGCCCACCGTGGCGCGGGCCAGCGCCGGCGCGTCGTTCACACCGTCACCGATCATCGCGACCGAGCCGTGCTCGCGCAGCAACGCTTCCACCTCCCGCACCTTGTCCCCGGGGTGCAGCTCCGCACGCACACTGTCAACCCCCACCGCCTCGCCCACGCGCCGCGCCGGGCCCTCGCGATCGCCCGTCAGCATCACCAGCGTGCGCACGCCGCCGTCGCGCAGCCTCGCCACGGCCTCCGCCGCCGAGGGTCGCACCTCGTCACCCAGCGCGATCACCGCGACCGGCTCGCCCCCGACATGCACCACAGCCGTCGTGCGCCCCTCCCGCTCAGCACGTTCGACCGCCTCGCGCACGCCGACGGGCCACGCCGACGCGTCCTCCCCCGCCCCCGCCCGCGCGATCTCCACACGCACGCCCTCCACCACGCCCGACGCCCCGCGCCCCGGCGTCTGCGCCACCTCCGACGCCTCGGGCAACGACCCGAACCGTGCGCGCGCCTCCTCCGCGATCGCCTCAGCCAGCGGGTGCGTCACCCGTGCCTCCACCGCGCCCGCAAGGCGCAGCGCATCCTCAAACCCGGGCTCCGCGTACACCTCGTGCACGCTGGGTTTGCCCGCGGTCAGCGTCCCCGTCTTATCCAGCGCGATCGCGCGCACGCGCCCGAGCGATTCCAGGTGCGCCCCGCCCTTGAACAGCACGCCGAGCCGCGCCCCGCGCGCGACGCCGCACAGCACCGTCGCCGGCGTCCCGATCGCCAGCGCGCACGGGCTGGCCGCGGTCATGAACGCCATCGACCGGTAGAACGCCACGCCCCACGACACCTCGAACACCAACGGCTGCACGAGAAACACCCCCGCCGTCAGCACGAACACCAGCGGCACGTACCACGCCTCGATGCGCTCGGTAAAGCTCTGAGCCGCCGACTTTGCCCCGCGAGCCTCGGCCACCATCTGCATGATCTTCGCGACCGTCGACTCCCCCGCCGGCTTCGTCACACGCACGCACAGCAGCCCGCCCGCATTCAGCGTCCCCGCGAACACCGCATCGCCCGTGCGCTTCTCGACCGGGATCGGCTCGCCCGTCACCGTCGACTCGTCCACCGCGCTCACGCCCTCGATCACCTCGCCGTCCAGCGGCAGGCGGTCGTACGGGCGCACCAGGATCTCCGATCCCACCACAACGTCTTCAACGGCTACCGTCTCGACCGCGCCGTCCGCGCGCACGAGCTGCGCGGTATCCGGCGCGAGCTCGCCGAGCGCATGGACCGCGCGCTCCGCGTGCCCGAGGGCCGCGTGCTCGCCCGCCGCCCCGAGCCCGAAGAGAAACAGCAGGAACACGCCTTCTTCCGGGTGCCCGATCGACGCCGCCCCGATCGCCGCGGCGAACATCAGCACATCGATGTTGACCTTGAACGAGCGCACGCTCGCGAGCGCCTCGGGGAACGTCTTCCGGCTCGTCAGAAACGCCGCCGCCGCGAGCAGCGACCAACGCGCCCCCTCATTGGCCGTTGCCCCCAGCGGCGCGAACCACCCAACGAGCCACCCGACCACCAGCACGACACCCCCGGCGAGCGCGAACGCAACATCCGGCTGCGCGCGCAGAAACCCGACCGTGCGCGCCACGCGACCGCGATCACGAACCAGGTCGCGCGCGCGGACCCGTTCCAACTCGGTGCTCAGCGTCAGCTCGACGGGCGCGGGCGAGACGCGCCGCGCCCCCGCGACGTCCGCCGTCACGCCGAGCGGCGCGAGCGTTTCGGCGATCTGCCCGATCGGGCACGCCCCGGGCCAGAACCGCAGCGTTACCCCGCCCGGCGAGACGCGGGCAGTCGCGTCGAGCCGCAGCGCATCGACACGTTCCTGCGCACGCTGCGCGTCCTCGCGCCTCGCGATCCCCGACAGCGGCACCAGCAGCGTCACCGGCTCCGTCGCCCGCGGCACCGGGCGCGGATCGATCCGAGTCCACCCGCGATCACGCCACCCGCGCGAGCGACGCGCAACCGGCGAGCCCGCAACGCCGCCGCCCGCGCACACCGCGCACACCTGCGCGTGACCGGGCGTCCCGCACGGCGGCAGCGTCTCCAGCGAGATCGGCTCCCGCACCGTCCCAGAATCGTGCTCGGCACCGGGCATCACCCGATCGTATCGACCGATCCGCCCGCGCCCTTCGACGACACACCCGCAGAATCCACATGAGAACCCGTCGCGACAGCTCCCTGGTGATGCCGCCACGCCCCCAGCAGGATCAGCCCGAACGGGATCCACCAGACCAGATCATTCGTGAGAATCGTCCAGCCGAACGAGATCGGGAAGATCTGCTTGATCAACACCGCGTCCACAAACCCGATGGGGCCGAAAATCTTGCCCAGCAGCCCCACGAGCACGATCGGCCAGTGCCGGTACGGGTCACCCGCCGCGATCCAGTACCCTACGCCGTAGACGCCGACGATCATCCCGATGCACTGCCACAGCGGCACCGTGAAGTTCCCCGGCGCGTCCATCTCGGAAACGTCCACCCCGAGCACGCGAAAAAACGCGACCGGGAAGAGCACCACCAGCCCGCCCCAGAGCACGTTGTAGATCCCCGCAAGGCGCAGCACGACGCGCATCCACGGGCGCGGCTCGTCCGCGGGCGCGAGCGTGCTCACATCTTCACCCGCGTCTTGATGCGGCTCAGCCCGCCGTCCATCCCAAAGTTCTGCCCCGTCACCCAGCCCGCGTCGCCCGATATCAGCCACGCCGCCAAGCTCGCGACCTCGTCCGGCTCGCCGATCCGCCCGAGCGCGTGCATCGCCTCCGAAGCCTTCTTCGCCATCTCGTTGCCCGTGATCGCCTTCGCCCCCGGCGTGTTCACCAGCCCCGGGGCGATCGTGTTAAACCGGATCCCCTGCGGCGCGTACGTTGCGCTCGCCGAGAGCGCCAGCGCCTGCACCGCGCCCTTCGCCGCCGCGATCGCCTCGTGGTTCGGGATCCCCGCGTTCGCGGCGGCCGTCGAGAACAGCACCACGCTCCCACCCGTCTGACGCATCGCCTTCGCCGCCCCGCGCACGACGCCAATCGAGCTCCAGAGGTTGAGGCGCAGCGTGCGCTCAAACTCCTCATCCGTCGTCAGGTGCGCCGGCTTGAGCACGATGCTCCCCACGCAGTTCGCCACCGCTCCGACCGAGCCGAACGCCTTATTCGTGCGCTCGATCCACGCCTCCACCTGCCCCGCGTCCGTCGCGTCGATCGCCTCGGCGACGTGCTCGCCCTCGCCGGGCGCGTCGAGCTCGCCCGCGAGCGCGCGCACGCGGTCGGCGTCGGTCGCCGCGAGGGCGAGGCGCGTGCCCCCGCCCGCAAGGCGTTTTGCAAGGCGGCTGCCGATCCCACCGGTCGCGCCGAGAACCATCGCCGTCTTCGGGAATGTGCCGCTCATGCCGATCGCCCTCCGCTCGCGGTGCTGAATCGCTCCGATACCGCATGGCTTCGCCCCGGCGCGGGATGCGGATGCGGCGCACAGCCAGATGTTCGCATTCCATTCGCATCTGGACCCGCCCACTCCACGCGCGTTCAATACCACGGATGTTCGAACGCCCCGCACACCCATGCCGCCGACGTCACGCCGGGTTTTGCCCCGTCGCGTGCTCTTGTTGTGGCGGCTGTTGTGCGTGCCGCACCCGCTGACGTGCCGTCGCCCTTCTCGCGACCGCGCCCGGCGTGCCACACCGCCCGAACCCGATCATCCACTCCAGCCGAAAACCGTTCCGCCCCACCCGTGCACGACCGATGCACGACCCACGCCGGCGATGCCGCTTCTGGCACGCCGCGACCGGAGAACCCGCGATGGACCGCGACAAGCGCGTGTACGACGACGTCTTCCAGCTCCTGCCGAGCGTCGAGAACCCGACGCCGATCGTGCGACTCAACAAAACCCTCGGCGTGCCGGGGTTCGACCTCTACGCCAAGCTCGAATGGATGAACCCGTTCGGCTCGGTCAAGGACCGGGCCGCGAGCTTCATGATCCGCGATCTTGAGGCCCGCGGCGAGATCCGCAAGAAAGCCGACGACGCGGGCGGGCGCGCCATGGTCGAGCCCACCAGCGGCAATACCGGGCTCAGCCTGGCCGTGATGGCCTCGGCGATGGGCTACGGCGTGCGCGCCGTCGTGCCCGACAAGGTCCCCCTCAGTAAAAAGGCCCTGCTGAAAATGGCCGGCGCCGAGCTCGACGTCATCAACGACAGCCTCTGCCCGGCCCCCGGGCTCGGCGAAGGCTCCATCGGCATCGCCAAGTCTCACGCCAAAGCCCAGCGCGACAAGTACGTCATGCCCAACCAGTACGAGAACGAGCAGAACGTGCGCGCGCACATGGAGACCACCGGCCCCGAGATCTGGAAGCAGACCGAAGGACGCATCACCCACTTCTTCGCCAGCCTCGGCACCGCCGGCACCATCACCGGCTGCGGGCGCTACCTCAAGCAGCAGAACCCGAAGATCAAGGTCTACGTCGTCGTCCCCAACGAGGGGCACGACGTGCCCGGGCTGCGCACGCCGAGCGAGCTGGCGACGACCAACCTCTTCGACCGCTCGGTCGTCGACGAGATCGTCGAAGTCGACGGCGAGCTCGCCTTCCGCACCGCGCTCGAGCTCATCCGCCAGGAGGGCCTGCTCGCCGGGCCCAGCAGCGGGCTCATCCACGAGGGCGCGCGGCGCATCCTGCAACGCGACGCGGCGAGCGTGCAAGGCGGCGTCGGCGTCTCCATCTTCTGCGACGACGCCTTTAAGTATGTCAACAGCTTCCTCAAGCACGTCCCCGAACTGGCCGAGGGCACCGAAGCCTGAATGGTGGCACAGCTCTCCGAGCTGTGTCTGATTGAAATGAGACTGAAGAAGCAGAGCCACAGCTCAAAGAGCTGTGCCACCACGGATCACCGCCCCGCACCGCGCGGGCTCAGACAACGGAGCGGACACATGAGCGAGTACGCGAACAAGGACGTCCTGGTCACGACCGACTGGGTCAAGGAACGCCTCAGCGACCCGAAGGTCAAGCTGGTCGAGGTCGACGTGGACACCAAGGCGTACGACGCCGGGCACGTGCCGGGCGCGGTCGGCTTCAACTGGGAGACCCAGCTCCAGGATCAGGTCGCCCGCGACGTCATCAGCAAAGCCGAGTTCGAGAAGCTCGCCGGCGAGGCCGGGATCACCCGCGACGACACCGTCGTCCTCTACGGCGACAACAACAACTGGTTCGCCGCCTACGCCTTCTGGATCTTCAAGCTCTACGGGCACCAGGACGTCCGCCTCATGAACGGCGGGCGCAACAAGTGGCTCAACGAGGACGACAAAGAACTCACCGTCGAGAAAACCAGCATCAAGCCGACAACCTACAAAGCGAGCGACCCCGACTGGTCCCTCCGCGCCCGCGTGACGGACGTCCTGAAGATCGTCGAGCAGAAGAGCGCCAACCTCGTCGACGTCCGCAGCCCCGACGAGTTCAGCGGCAAGGTCATCGCCCCCCCCGGCATGACCGAAACCGCCCAGCGCGGCGGGCACATCCCCGGCGCCAAGAGCGTCCCCTGGGCGACCGCCGTGCAGCAGGACGGCACCTTCAAGTCCGCCGACGAGCTCCGCAAGATCTACCTCGAACAACAAGGCGTCGACCCGAGCAAGGAGACCGTCGCCTACTGCCGCATCGGCGAACGCTCGAGCCACACCTGGTTCGTCCTCAAGTACCTGCTTGGTATTGAAAAGGTCAAGAACTACGACGGCTCCTGGACCGAGTACGGCTCCATGGTCGGCGTCCCGATCGAAAAGTAATCCTCCCGCGGCACGGGTCTCCCGTCCGCCGCCGGACCGCCCGATCCTCATAAAAACAACGCGGGCGGCCCCCACGAAGGGCCGCCCGCGTTTGGTTTCACATCACGGCCATCACGCCGTCGCGACGATCAGTCGCACCCATCCAGGAACAGGTTGATGTAGAAGTTCAGGTCGGCCGTCGTCACGAGCCCGTCCGGCACGCCGTCGAGCGCCGGGCCGGTCATGTCCGCGATCGGCTCGCTCGCGAGCCACGCCCCGATGAAGTAGTTCAGGTCCGCGACCGTCACCAGCCCGTCCGGCACGCCGTCGAGCGCGGGCCCCGTCAGGTCCGCCGCGCAACCCACCGGCAGCAGCGCCACGAGCTGCACGTCATCGATGTTCCAGCCCGAATAGGTCACGCTCCCGTCCGTCGGGCCCATGCCCCAGCGGATGTACAGCGTCGACGCCCCGTCCGCGACCGCCGAGATGTCGTACTCGACCTCGGTCCACGCGGTATCGATGATCGTGTTCCCGAAGCCGGCCGGGTTCCGCCAGATCTCGGTCCAGTCAGAGCCGTTGCTCGAGACCTCGATCGTCGCCTGGTCGAACGTCGAGTGCTCCACGCCCAACCAGCGCTGGAAGCGGAGACTCGTTTCAAAGAAGCCCGACGCATCGATCGCGGTCGTGGTCAGGTGACGCACGGGCAGGTTGTTGGGGTACGCGCCGTTGAGGTTGTACCCGTAGACGTTCGGGCCCGTCGCGCCGGAGCTCGGGTTGCCGCCGCTGGCGGTCGGCTGACCCCAGGCCCATTCGCCCTCGGTCGTCCAGCCCGGGTTGCTGTCCATGTTCTCTTCGAAGACCACGCCGCTCGAGCCGATCGAGATCGTCTGCGTCGCCTCGCCCGAGTCGTTCCCGTCCTCGGTCGCGTAGAACGTGAAGCTGTAGCTCCCCGAGTCGTCCACCGCCGGGCGGTAGAGCAGCGCCGAGCTCCCCTCGGTCATCGCGTGCGGCACGCTCGTGATCGAGTCGTTCCCATCCCACAGGATCCCCGAGCCCGGCAGGCTCGTGACCACGTAACTGATGTTCCCCGAGCCGGCCGCGATCGCGTTCAGGTCGAACGAGATCAGGCTGTTGGTCGCCCCGCTCGCCGAGCCGTCGAGCGCGATCGGCGGGCACTGCGCGCCGGAGGTCTGCGGACGCAGGCTCCAGCTGTTCAGCGTGCCCGTATCGCCGCCGGCGTTGTCGCTGACGTTCAGCGTCCACGTCCCGCCCACGGGCAGGCCCTCGAAGTCGCTCATCGAGCCCGGACCGTCCGCCGGCTCGCTCACGCTGTACCGGCGCACGATGTCGTCGGCGCCCCCCCCCGTCCGGTCGTGCAGCGTCACGCTCACGCCCGTCGGATTGGTCAAGATCACGCGAAGGTCGCCGATGAACGTGTGCGTGATGTCGATATCGACCTCGAGATCGCCCACGCAGTACGTGTCCGGCACCACGATCGTGCTGTTAAAACTACTGTTGTCGTTGATCGGCAGCGGCGTGTCCGTCGAGGCGTACAGGAACCGCCCGACGTCCAGCGTCACGTCACGACGCGTCTCCCCGTCCGTGTCCATGTTCACGAACGAGACATAGCCCTGGTACAGCCCGGAGGGCAGCGAATCCGCCTCGGACGAGAAGCCCACCGTGACGTCCGCCGTCGAGCCCGGCTCGCCCACGCCCGCCAGCACGAACGAGCTCTCGGAGGCCGAGATCCAGCTCGCGCTCCCCGAAACCCCGACCTCCACCGGCGTCGGACGCTCGTTGGTCACCGTGTAGACCTGCGTCGCGTTGAACGGCCCGCCCTCGGGCCCGCCCGACACCAGCGCCACGCTCGGGCTCACGCTGATCAGCGTCTGCCCGATCTCCAGCCGGTGCAGACGCTCGTTCGCCACCCCGTTGTCCAGATCAAAGAACGTCACCACGCCCTCGTAAATCCCGCGGCTCAGCGTCGCCGCCCCCGGCGCGATCGTCAGCTCGAACTGCGCTGAACCACCGCCCGCCAGTGTCCCGCCCGCGGGCGCCGAGGACGACCCGTCCAGCAAATACGCCCCGTCCGGGTTCGAGAACGACACCGCATAATCGATCGCGTCCGGCGTCGGGTTGCTCAGCGTGTACACCGTCGAAGCGTTCGAGAACGGCCCGCCCACCGTGCCGATGTGCGTCGTGTTCCCGCCCGGCAGCACCGCCAGCCCGACCTCCGGAATGAAATCCTGGAACCGCATCGTCAGGCTGACCTCTTCAAACGTCAGCCCGCTCCCGGTGTTGCCCGTGTCCGGCACACGGTTCGACTCCGTGCACCCCGCGCCGGGACGCGTCCGGTAGTCCGGCGCACCCCGCACGAGAATCCCCACCACCTCGTACGTGTCCATCCGGATCACCATCGAACCCGAGTTCCCGCCGTACGCGTCCAGGTTCGAGCGGAGGAACGTGTCCGCCCCCGCGAGGCTCTTCACCTCCGCGCCGCCCGCGATCTTCTTCGGCATCACCGCCGGGTGGCCGATCATCACCAGCTCGGTCCCCACCGGCGGGGGCGTGTCCCGCGCGATCCGCACCGGCGCGCGCCCCACCACCGGGCGGTCCACGCGGCTCACCGTGTGGTCGTAGCCCCCGCCCAGCTCGCGGTCGATGATCTCCGTGATCCAGTACACGTCGTCGGCCGAGACCACCGTCGGCGCATTCCCGCCCTCGGTGTCGATCTCGAAGCCGAACAGATAACCCCAGTTCCCAACGCTGCTCGCGCTGATGCAGTGACCCGCCGTCACGATGATGTCATCGCCCACGAACCACGCGCTGCAGTTGCCGATCGTCGGCTGACCACGGAACGGCTCGTCCGCGCAGAAGTTCGTCCCGAACGTCCCCGTCAGCAGCGTGTACGTCCCGTCGCCGTTGTCCACCACCGAGCTGCGCGGGATCACCACCGCGCCCGCGTCGCTCATCGAGCGGATCACCGGGTCGATCGTGTCATACTCCCACACTTCCTTCCGGTCGTCCTCGCCATAAATAACCCGCTCGCCGATCGGCTCGGCCGGGCTCCGCACCGAGCGATAGATCAGCTCCGCGTACGCGCGCCGACCCGCCTCGCTCTCCGGATCCTTCAGGAAGATCTCAACAAGCTGCTTCTCGTACTCGGTCGCCTCATCAAACGGCTTGTTCGCCATCGCGAACCCCGCGACGCCGACCAGCGCCGCCGCGGCCGCGCAGCGACCCACTTTTTCCATGCTCCGCACACGCCTCGTCATCACGATCACTCCTTCTTCGCGTCTCTTGCGTCCGCGTCTCTCGCACACACGCCGCAACGGGCCAAACGGGTTTTCCGACACGCGCCGCATCCCGACGCCCGATCGCCCGAATCAATCTGCACACCCTCGCACGCCCGACCGGCTGTCCACAATCCACACCGGCACACGCGCACCATCACGCCCGTCGGCCCCAAGCCGACCGCCGAAACACACCACACACCCAGACCCTCAAAAAACGAGCGCCGCAGCTCCGCGACTCGGACTCTCAATCGGCCCGATCGCCCGCTCGGCACACAACCCCGGTCGTCCCGACCAACAAACCCCCGGCTCAACCGCCCAAGGCGCCAGCCCCCACGAAGGGGCTGCACGTCGCTCACTCGCGCCGGGCAAGCACGTAAACTACCGAGAACACGCCCCGCAAACAAGCGGGAATCCGCTTCGCTCACACTACCACCCCACCGAGAATCGCCCCCACACCACCTACGCTGCCCAGATGACCACGCCAGCCCCCCATCCGCAGCCGCACGCGATCGCCCAGCGGCCCATCGCCGACTTTCTCGAGGCCCTCGCCGCCAAGACCCCCACCCCCGGCGGCGGCGCGGCCGTCGGCATCCTCGCCGCCACCGCCGCCGCCACCGCGGCCATGGTCCTCAGCTACTCCATCCACAAAAAATCCCTCGCCCAACACCGACCCGCCCTCGAAGCCCACGACCAGGCCCTCCGACGCCTCCGCGACCTCAGCCTCACCCTCGCCGCCGAGGACGCCGAGGCCTATGAACGCCTCAACACCCTCCAGCGCCTCCCCGACACCGATCCCGCCAAAGCCGAGCTCCCGACCGCCGCCCGAGCCGCCGCCAACGTCCCCCTCGCCGCCCTCGCCGCCGCGTGCGACCTCCTCCGCCACCTCGCGGCCCTCCCGGGGATCACCAACCCCCACCTCCGCTCGGACCTCGCCGTCGCCGCCATCGCCGCCGAGGCCGCCGCCCGAGCCGCCGACTGGAACGTCCGCATCAACTGCCCCGCCCTCCCCGGACCCGAAGCCGCCGAACTCACCCAGCAAGCCGACCAACTCCTCGCCACCGCCAAAACCCTCGGCACCCAAACCGAAGCCGCTTGCCAAGAACCGCGAGCCTGACACCCCAGTCCCGCCCGCCCTCCCCCGCTCCCGGCGGGGGAGGTGCCGAGCAAACCGAGGCGGAGGGGGTGCTCCCCGTTCCGACTCCCCCGTCCTCCGACTCCCCTGTGCCACTGACCCTGTCCCCAAGGTCAGTGCTCCCCGCCCCGCGCCCCCGACCCCCAACCCCGCTAGCCTTCTCCACGCGTGCGCCGCGTCCACACCCAATCCCGCCCCAACGTTGCCCTCCTCACCGAGGTCCTCCGCGACATCTCCATGATGGACGACCCGCGGGACGTCCTCGCCGCCTTCGGGCGCGGGCTCCGCAAGCTCCGACCCTTCGACCTCATCGCCTCGGTCTCCAAACGCGGGCTCCACGACGGCGAATACAAAGTCACACGCCTGTTCACGCCCGCCGAGCTCCCCACCGCCGGGCAACGCGCCGAGGCGCCCGACCCCTGGCGACAGTGGGACCAGCTCCCCACCCACACCGGCGGCTTCATCGGCGCCGTCCTCGCCGACGGCCTTCCCCAGCTCTTCGAAGAACTCACCCTCGAACACGACCCCGTCCTCGGCGAGAAAATCCGAGAAATTGGCGGCGTCGGCTCCTGCCAGGCCATCCCCGCCTACGACGCCGGGCAGCCACTCAACTGGCTCTTCCGCTTCCGCAAAGACCCACGCGGCTTCACCATGGAGGAGTTCGAGCAGGACATCCTCACCACCAACCTCTTCGGCGGCGCCACCAAAAACCTCGTCACCGCCCAGCGACTCCACGAAACCAACCTCAAACTCCGAGACCAGTTCCAACAGATCGCCCAGATCCAGCGCGGCCTCCTCCCCGCCAAGAGCCCCACCATCCCCGGGCTCAGCCTCGCGACCAGCTACCTCACCAGCGACCAGGCCGGCGGCGACTACTACGACTTCTTCCCCTTCGCCGACGGCACATGGGGCATCCTCATCGCCGACGTCAGCGGGCACGGCGCCGCCGCCGCCACCGTCATGGCCATGCTCCGGGCCATCCTCCACTGCTTCGAAGACCCCTCCCCCTCCCCCGACGCCGTCCTCACCTACGCCAACGACCGCCTCCTCCGCGCCAACCTCGAAGGCAGCTTCGTCACCGCCTTCTTCGCGATCTACAACCCCGCCCTCGCCACGCTCACCTACGCACGCTGCGGGCACAACCCGCCCAGGCTCCGCAAGAAGAACGGCGACATCACCAGCCTCGACACCGACGGCACCGTCCCCCTCGGCCTCTTCGCACCCATCGAGCCCAAATCCACCGCCCTCAAGCTCGAGCCCGGCGACACCGTCGTCCTCTACACCGACGGCATCACCGAAGCCTTTGACCTCAACCGAGACATGTTCGGCCTCCAACGACTCGACCACGCCATCCGGCACGCCAAACCCTGCCCCGACAGCGTCATCGACGACATCCACAAGGCACTCTTCGACTTCAACCTCTCCCGAAACCGAGACGACGACCAGACCATCGTCGCCTTCCGATACGACCCCTACAACGAACAAGCCTGCAAAGCGGACAAGCCATGAACCCGCCGCGCCCACGCGAATGGTTCGAGCAGCCCGGGCACCCCCACGCCGCCAACCCGGGCGAAGCCGGCCTCCGCTTCCAATGCACCCAGTGCGGCAACTGCTGCACCGGCCCGCCCGGCTACGTCCTCTTCACCGACGACGAAGCCCAAGCCCTCGCCGACCACCTCCGCCTCGCCGAAGCCGACTTCCGGGCCGCCTACACCCACCACACCCCCGCCGGCCCCAGCCTCCGCGAACGCCCCACCCCCTTCGGCAACGACTGCGTCTTCCTCGACCGCGACACCATCCCCGGCAAGGCCGTCTGTAGCGTCTACGAGCACCGCCCCGCCCAGTGCCGCACCTGGCCCTTCTGGCCCGACAACCTCGACGCTCCAAGAGACTGGCGCCGCGCGACGCAGACCTGCCCCGGCATGAACCAAGGCACCCTCTACCCCCCCGAGCACATCCGCATCACCCGGGCCCAAGCGATCGAAGACGAAAAGAACACCCGCCCAAGAACCCGCTGACCCCGCGCGGCCCCCGGCTTCCCCCTTCGCTCCCCCGCCAGCGGCCCGCCGCTAACCGCGCAATTCGCTCCCCCGCTCTTGGCGGGGGAGCTGTCGGCGCAGCCGACTGAGGGGGCTCCCTCCCTTCCGACTCTCCTCTTCCTGACTCTCCCCGTGCCACTGACCTTGTCCCCAAGGTCAGTGCTCCCCGGCCCCCCTTCCTCCTCTCCCCCGCCCCCCAAATCCCAAGTCCAACAACGAACCAGCATCAAAGAAGAAAGAGACCCAGAAGCACGGACCTCAAAGAAGAGGTCAGTGGCACGTCCGGATCACGCCCCTCTCCGGTGCCACGGCTTGGCTTCCGAGCCAACCCGCGTTCCTCTCCCTTCCCTCTCTCTCCCGCCCCCTCTCCCGCCCCGGGAGAGGGCCGGGGTGAGGGCTCCCCACCCTCCTCTTCCTCACCTCCAATACTCCAATCCCCATGCCCCTCAACCTCGCCCAATTCCGCTACGACGACGCCGACCGCACCAACGCGGCCCAATGGCTCGAAGCCGCCGCCCGCGACGACGTGCGCACACGCCTCCACCAGATCTACGCCGACGTCGCTGAACAAGTCACCACCCGTGCCCCCGCCTGCTGGGCCAGCGGGCGCTGCTGCCACTTCGAAAAAACCGGGCACCGCCTCTACACCACCGGCCTCGAAGCCGCCGCGACCGTCCTCGACCGCGCGCACATCCCCGGCGCCCCACAGCTCACCCCCGAAGCCCTCGACCGTGCGCTGGCCGAGGGTGCCTGCCCCTTCCAGGTCGCCAACCGCTGCGCCGTCCACCCCGCCCGACCGCTCGGCTGCCGCGTCTACTTCTGCGACCGCACCGCCCAGGCCTGGCAGCACGAGCTCAGCGAGCACGCCCAGGCCGAGATCCGCCAGCTCCACGACGAACACCACATCCCCTACCACTACGCCGAGTGGCGCTACCTCCTCGGCGCCCTACTCCCCCCTCCCCATCCCCTCTCCCCCCTGACTCCCTAATGCCTAGTGCGTAGTGCGTAGTGCGTAGTGCGTAGTACCTTCCTACATCACCACCCCATCCAACCCCATCAACCCCAGCGGCTCCTTCGTAAAGAACGGCTCGCCCGCCGCCGTCCCGATGCGGCTCCCGAAATACCGACCCGACGCCTCCACCCACTCCACCACGCCCCGGTTCTTCTCCGGCAGCACAAACTGCGTCCGGTACGCCTCGATCGACGCACGCTTCCGATCCAGATACCCCGTCACGTCCATCACAAAGCTCGGGTCCGCCACCCAGCGCAGATGCGTCGCGTAGTAATAAAACACCCACTTCGCATAACACGCCCCGCCGACGGGCAACGCCTCCGTCCCCCCGCCCGGCACACGCGCCGCCGGCGGCTCCGGCATCTCGATCTTCGTCAGCTTCGCATCGAACCGCGCGTCCTCCACCAGACGCGTCACCGCGCGGTGATCCGGGTGCGCATCCTCAAAGTACGGCACAAAAATCACCTCCGCCTGCTGCGCCCGCAGCACGCCCGCGATCTTGTGGCGGCTCTCGATCGTGTGCTCCACAAACCGGTTCGGCAGATCGAGCTGCACCCGGCGCAGCCGCCCCGCAAACCCGAACCCCGCGCGCGCCTGCGCGCTCGGCGCCAGAATCTCCAGCGCCAACTGCGCTTCCTTCGCCCGCGTCGCCAGATCCCCCCGCGGCGTCGGCTCGCCATCCGTCACATCCACCAGCAGCACGTCATGACCCTGCTCGGCCAAACGAGCCACCGTCCCACCCATCCCCAACTCCTGATCATCCGGATGCGGCCCAAACACACAAACCCGAGCCATGCACAAAACCCTCCTTCCGCTCCTACCCCCTCTCCCCCCGGGAGAGGGCCGGGGTGAGGGCTCCCACTTCTTCCCTCCCCCTCCGATGCCACGGTTTGGATTCCGATCCAAACCGTGCGCCCTCCCCTTGCCCTCCCCCGCTCCCGGCGGGGGAGGTGCCGAGCGCAGCGAGGCGGAGGGGGCCGAGACGGAAATCGCCAAAGAGCAAAGGCCCAAAGCGCCAAATCCGAGTCGCCCGCTCCCACCCCCTCTCCCCTTGGGAGAGGGCCGGGGTGAGGGCTCCCCCTCCTCCCCTCGCTCCCACCCCCTGTGCCACTGACCTTGTCCCCAAGGTCAGTGCGCCCCTCCCCCTACCGCTCCCGGCTCGTTCGTCGGCTCACCACCACCAGCCCCACCATCTCCTCCCCCCGCCCGTCCGCCCGGGCCACCTCCAGCTCCGCCACCACCACCCGCTCCGGCGCCTCGGTCGCGAAGAACCCACCCTCCCGGATCCGCTCCCCGTACCGGTCCCGGAAGTCCCGCAACGGCAGCCGCACCCGCTCCCCCACGCCCAACCCCTCGATCGGCTGGCTGTACCACCGGTTCAGCCACACCGTCGCCGGGCCGAAGTCCCGAGTCGTCGTGTTCGTGATCTCGACCGTCCGGTCATAAATCAACGCCTGCGCATCGACCGACCCCACCCGAGCCGTCGCCTGCGGGAACGCCCGCGCATGGGTCATATCCCGGCTCGGCCCGCACCCCACCAGGCACGACAACCCGAAACCCAACCACGCCGAGCCCAACCACCCCGAGTTCCGAAAAACGCTGTGCTTCATCCGCGTATCGTCCCCCCCATGTCCTGCCACGGCAACAACGCCACCGCCCCCAGCCCCGCGATCGCCCCCGCAGGCCCCCTATCCCCCTCGGCCCACGACCACGACCCCCGGCGCATCGCCGAAGCCATCCGCCGACAGCACGACGGGCACGCCATCGACCCCCGCGTCCTCAAACTCATCCCACCATCCTCCCACCACCCCGGCTTCGACGCCCCCTTCTACCAGGCCGGCCTCGCCGGCTACTCCGACGCCGCCATGCGCATCGTCGCCCGACGCCACGGCTGCCCGATCTGCGTCACCGAGGCGCTCCTCGACCGAACCCTCCTCGCCGGCGGTCGCGGCTTCGCCAAAGCCGACCTCGGCCCGCTCCACGACAACGTCCCCGGCGGCGAGGAAGACGCCCCCCTCGTCGGGCAGATCATGGGCAGCGACCCCGCCGAGATGGCCGCCGCCGCACTCAAAATGATCGAGCAAGGCGAACGCAAGCCCAGCGACTACCGCAAAATGGCGTACCAGGGATCCGAGATCAGCCATCCGGGATCGGCCGAGCCAAGCCCTTCGCCAAGTCCTTCACCCACGTCCTTCGCCGCGATTGACGTCAACCTCGCCTGCCCCGTCAAGAAGATCGCCAGCAAAGCACGCGGCGGGCACTGGCTCGCCGACCCCGCCGGCGCGGTCCGCATCCTGGAAGCCGTGCGCGAGGCCGTGTCACCGGCAATCCCGGTCACAGTGAAGATGCGCCGCGCCTTCGACGACACACCCGAGATGGCCGAGAGCTTCGAGACGCTCCTCACCGCCGCCCACGACGTCGGGTGCGCCTGGGTGACCGTCCACGCCCGGACGGTCCAGCAGAAATACATCGGCCCGAGCCGCTGGGACCTGCTCCGCGACATCCGCCAGCGCCACCCCAACCAGCTCATCTTCGGCTCCGGCGACGTCTGGACCGCCGCCGACGTCTTCCGCATGATCGCCTACACCGGCGTCACCGGCGTCAGCGTCGCGCGCGGGTGCATCGGCAACCCGTGGCTCTTCCGCCAGTGCCGCCAGATCCTCGCCGGTGACGCCCCCACCGCCCCGACCCTCGCCGAGCAGCGCGACGTGCTCGAGCAGCACTTCGCCCTCGCCCTCCGCGTCAACCAGACCCTCATCGGCGCCACCGACGACGAGGCCCGCGCCCGGCGCGGCGAGCTCCACACCGGCAAAACCATGCGCAAGTTCGGCATCCGCTTCGCCGCCCACCACCCCGAGCCAGAGGCCGTCAAGCAACGCATGATCGCCGTGACCAACCTCGAAGACTGGCGACAAGTCCTCGAAGACTGCTATGTGCCGACGGAAGAAAGCTTCACCCTTCGCTCCCCCGCTCCTGGCGGGGGAGCTGTCGGCAACGCCGACTGAGGGGGCTCTCCCCCTTTCTCCCCCTCCCGTTGCCACGCATCCCCCTGTGCCACTGACCTTGTCTGCAAGGTCAGTGCTCCCCGGCTCCCCTCCCCCTACTCCCCCGCTGCAACATCCCAAAACCCACAACAAACCAGAAAAGAACAACAGCAAGACTCAGAAGCACGGACCTCTCCGAAGAGGTCAGGCACACCTGATCCCTCCGGTGCCACGGCTTGGCTTCCGAGCCAAGCCGTGCTCCCCATCCCTCTCCCTCTCCCCATAAGAGGGCCGGGGTGAGGGCTCCCCTCCTCCCTCCTCTCCTCTCCCCTGCTCACCACCCCCCGAACATCGCCGGCTGCACGTACCACTTCCCCCGCTCCCGCTGCACGCGGATCGGCATCCAGTCCACGTCCTTCTTCCCGTTGGTCGCCCGCACGAGCACCGTCGCCGAGTCCCCATCGCGGTGCGCATCGATCACCTTGAAGCGACCCTTCTCGGTGCTGATCGTCTTCGCCTGCTCGGTCATCATCATCCGGTGCATGCTCTCGTCTTTCGCGAGGGCCGAGGGGACGATCAGCGCGACCGCCCGGTCCGCCTGGTTCGCGCTCAGCGCGTCCAGCCACGCCTTCGCCGCCGACTCCGGCGACCCGTGCTTCCCGCACCCCGCCAGCGTGATCGTCGCCACCAGCACCGCCCACACGCCCACACACACCCAACCCCGCCTTGTGCC
This sequence comes from Phycisphaerales bacterium, assembly GCA_007693785.1. Classification (GTDB taxonomy): domain Bacteria; phylum Planctomycetota; class Phycisphaerae; order Phycisphaerales; family UBA1924; genus RECY01. The sequence continues at coordinate 204,210 of RECY01000023.1, forward strand.
GATCATCATCGCCGAGCCTTTCCGCGCACGCCCCGCGCGCACCGGACGCCCGCCCCGGAGCCCCCTCGCCCCCGGCGCTCGCCCGCTCGGCTCTCCATGCGTCAACCCCACAACAACCCGCAGAACCCGCCCCGCCCCAACACCAACGCACCCAAAACCCGATCGCTCACCGAGCCCCGCTCGCCGCCGTTGTCTGCCCCGTCCGCGACTCGTCGCGCTTGTCCGTCGGATACGCGATCCGACCATGGTAGATCGCCGCCACCGTCTTGCTGATCGACTCGGCCGCGATGTGCAGCTCCCGCAGCGTCAGGTCGCAATCGTCGAACTGACCGTCCAGCAGACGCTTGTTCGCCAGCGTCCGCACCAGCTGATCGATCCGGCTCGGCGTCGGCTCGGCCAGCGTCCGCGTCGCGCTCTCCACCGCGTCCGCCAGCATCAGCATCGCGCACTCTTTCGTCCGAGGGCGAGGCCCCGGGTACCGATACTCCACCTCCGCCGGCAGCTCCGGCTCCGCCGACGAACCCCGCCCACCCGACGAAGACTCCGAAACGCTCTGCAACGCCCGAGTGTCCTCCAGCTCCTGCTCCGCCTTCTGACGCGCCCGCTGATAGAAATACTCCACCAGCGTCGTCCCGTGGTGCGCCTCGATGAAGTGCAGCAACGGCCGAGGCAGCCCGTACTCCCGCGCAATCTCCGACCCGTCCTTCACGTGACCCACGATCACCAAGAGGCTCATCGCCGGGCTCAGCTTGTCGTGACGGTTCGGCCCCCCCGACTGGTTCTCCACGAAATACTCGGGCTTGTTCATCTTCCCGATGTCGTGATACAACGCGCCCACGTAGGTCAGCAACGGGTCCGCACCGATCGCGTCCGCCGCCGCCTCCGCGATCGACGCCACGTTCAGCGAGTGGTTGTACGTCCCCGGCGCCCGCTGCTGCAACCGGCGAAGCAGCGGCTGCTTCGGGTCGCGTAGCTCGATCAGCGTCATCCCCGTCGTGATGTCGAACGCCCGCTCCACCAGCGGCAGCACGAACAGCGTCACCGCGCCCACCAGCACCGCCCCGAGCGCCGCGAGCGCCGCGTCAAACAGCGTCTCCCGAAGGCTCTCCCCCGTCATCGGGCGCTCGATCAGCCCCGCCAGCAGCACCGCGATGCCGATCGCCAGACCCGTCCACAACGCCATCGCGACCAGCCCGCGACGGTCGCGGACCTCACCCAGGCGCCACGCCGCCACGCACACCCCCGCCAGGATCGCGCCCAGCATCCCGATCGGCAGGCGCAGCGCCAGGCCCACCAGCACCGCCAGCAGCGTCCCCATCGCCAACGCCACGCGCCGGTCGTACGCGATCGCCAAAATCACGGCCGCGAACAGCACCGGCGTGCTCGACGTCTGCGCGAGCAGCTGCGGGTTCGTCGCGCTCGCGACCGCCGATAGCAGCAGGCACGACCCCAGCAGCACACCCAGCCCCGCCATCCGCGACGGGTTCCGCTTCAGACGCGGCACAAACATCGACCCGTACACCGCCGCCGCCAACGCCACCGCCGCCACCGCCAGCACCACCGCCAGACGCTGCAACGGGCGAGCCCAGCCCTCCGCATTCGCCGAGAACGCCGACAGCTCCGCCTTGTGCAGCTCGTACTGCGACGAACTCAGACGCTGCCCGCGGCTGAAGATCGGCGTCCCCGCCGGCACCTCCCGAGCCACCGGCTCCACCGCCGAAGCCGCCTGGTTCTGAGCCGACGTCGTCCCCGCCGCGTCGTACCGGTACGTCGGACGCCCCCCGCTCAGCAAGCGGCTCGCCACCACCGACGCCGACGCCCCCTCGAACCCCGCCCGGCGCGCCAGGCTCAGCGACGCCTCCTCCAGCGAGTCCGGGTCCGAGATGTTCACCACCGCCGTCCGCGGCACGCTCAGACGCACGCTCCCCACACGCAGCTCGATCCGCGCGCTCGAGCCCTCCTGCAACGCACGCTGCCACGTCTGCGCGTCCAGCAGCGGACGCTCACGCAGCAGCTCGTGCAAACGACGCACCTTCTCCTGCCACGACGCGATCGACGACGCCTCGCCCTTCAACGCCGACAGGCCATCCTCCGTCAGGCGGAACCGCTCGCGGATCTGCGGCTCAACCCCCTCCAACACCGAAACACCCGCCAGCGCCGTCGGCAGGTTCTCCAGGCTCGAACGGATCGCCTCGATCGCCGACTCGTCGGCCACAAACACCCGCGGCGTCTGCTGACGCGCCAGGTCGCGACGCGCCGACGTCTCCGACTCGTCCGCCACCGTGAACGCCACACGCACGTCCCGCGTCTCGCTCATCACGCGGCCCACCGCCACCAGCGGCTGCTCGCGCGACCAGATCACCACCGCGCTCGACACCAGCACGAACACCACGCACGTCACCAGCGCCCAACCGAACGGCCCGCTCTGCAACGCCCGACGAACACGCTCGCGCAGATCCGGCTCGCGCACACGCATCGACGCGCGACGAGAACGACCGCTCCGCTTCGCCGAGCGACCACCGCCCCCGCGCGTGCCCACGCGTGTGCCCGTGCGATCACCCACCGGCCGCCTCCTCGTCACGCCCCACGACGCCGCCCGGCCCGAGCGCCTCACGCAGCAGACGCTCCCCCTCCCGCTCGCCACCGTCGTTCCCGTACGCCTCGATCACACGCTGCACCAGCGGGTGACGCACCACGTCCGCGCGGTCCAGGTGCACAAACGCCACCCCCGGCGTCCGGCGCAGCCGCCGCGCCGCGTCCACCAGACCGCTCTGCGTCGGGTCCGGCAGGTCGATCTGCGTCGTGTCGCCCGTCACGATCATCTTGCTCCCGTGACCCATCCGGGTCAGGAACATCTGCATCTGCCCCCGCGTCGAGTTCTGCGCCTCGTCCAGAATAATCACCGCGTTGTTCAGCGTCCGCCCGCGCATGAACGCCAGCGGCACCACCTCCACGATGTCGTTCTCCATAAAACGACGGATCGTCGAGAAATCCATCATGTCGTGCAACGCATCAAACAGCGGGCGCAGGTACGGGTTCACCTTCGCCTCGATCCCCCCCGGCAGAAACCCAAGCTTCTCCCCCGCCTCCACCGCCGGACGGACCAGGATGATCTTCAAAATCCGCTCGGTCTTCAGCAGATGCACCGCCGCCGCGACCGCGAGGTACGTCTTGCCCGTCCCCGCCGGGCCGACGCCGAACACCAGGTCGTGGTCCCGGATCGCCTCCAGGTAATACTGCTGGTTCTCCGTCTTCGGTTTCACCGGGCGACCGGCCGCGTACACGTCCAGCCGCCCGTCCCAATCCCGACGCACCGGGCGCGGGCCGTCCTCCCGAAGCAGCACCTGCGCCGGGCGAAGCTCCCCCCCCGCCGGCCCGCGCGACGAGCGATCCCCCTCCTCCGCGATCAGGTCCAGCACCTGCTGCCGCGACCGTTCCCGAGGCCCACGCCCCGGGCCCATCGGCTCCGCCAGACGCTCCAGCACCGCGCGAGCCGCCGCCAGCGAACGCGCGTCTTCCGAGCTCAGCTTGATGGTCGCGTCGCGCGCGGCGATCATCACCCCGAGCGTCTCGCGCAGCATCTTCAGGTTGCGCTCGCCCGGGCCCACCACGAGCACGCGCTCCGGACCGGAAGGGACTCGAACCGTGACTTCCACGCCAGCGCTGCTCCGTTCATCCGCGGGACTGATCAACCCAACACCCGCGACACCCCCGACACTCCGCAATCACTCGCCCAGGCCCGACCCGGCCGAACCCAATGCTACCGCCCTCACCACACCCATTTCGGCTCATTCCAGCGTTCACCCCAGCCCCACCAACACACGCCAAATCACCCCTCCCTCACCCTATTCCAGGCCCGCCCCAGCCGCCATGGCGCTCGCCGCCCTCCTCGCGACCCTCACCCTCGCCGCCTGCGAACGCCCCCTCCGACTCGAACAACCCCCCATCCCACCCCCCGCCGCACCCGCCGCAACCCTCGCCACCCCCGGCGATTGGGACGATCTCGACGCCGCCCTGAGCGCCGCCGCCAGCCGCAACGAGCTCGCCGTCCTCCGCACCAACGCCCAAGCCCCTGACCGCCGCGTCTACGACCTCCTCGCCGCCAACGCCCGCCCCGCCCGCCTCGAAGCAACCCGCGATCCCGACGGGCTCATCCACCTCACCGCCACCATCGGCCGCTTCGGCGACCCCCAAGCCGAGCAACGCCTCCTCCGAGACCTCGCCCACCGACTCCAACAACTCCACAACGTCCCCCACGCCCCCCTCCGCTGGTAAACAAATCTCACCCATCTCCCCCCTCTCCCGTCCGCGGGAGAGGGCCGGGGTGAGGGCTCCCCCCCCCCCCCCC
>RECY01000027.1 GCA_007693785.1 Phycisphaerales bacterium
GCCGTAGGAGAACCTGCGGCTGGATCACCTCCTTTCTAAGGGATTTCCTTAGACCGATCCCGTGGAGCGATCCACGAATCGGCTCTGTGAGCGCATTTCTTGCCCGCCAACTCGCCTCGGTCAAAAGCCGAAGCACCGGCGGATAGCGTCGCGGTAACGCGTCGCCAAGATAACCCGACTGCAAACTCTGCAACCCTCGCGGGCAACCGCGGGGGTTGTTTTTTTCTCACTTATGATCCGATGCCCGGGCTGAACCCGACCTGCAGATTCATGCCTCGGGATCCGAGCGGAGTGCGGGCTGGCGTCTCAGGGCGCACGGAGGCTACCGCCGCTTCTGGCGGTTTGAACAGGCTCATTCGGACGGCGATCAGGGCCCGCTTCTGCCCCTTGTGCCCCGCCCGTCCCCCCCACCGCCAGCCGGACGCCCGAGCAACGCAAAATCCGAAACCCCGGCCGAGCGGAGCGCGTCGAGCACCGCGACCAGATCACCGCTCCGGCTGTCCGCCTCGGCGGCCACGAAAACCGGCGCCCCTGGCGAGGCCGACAGACGTTCCAGCACCCGATCCGCCACCTCCGCAAGCTCCACCGCGTCGCCACCGACCCGAACGAGGCCGTCGCCGCCGATCACCACCGTGATCGCGTCGCTCCCCCGCGCGGGGTCGCCCGTTCCGACCGTCGGCAGGCGCACGCCCAGCGTGTCGGCCCGCACCATGAGCACGATCGCGAACAGGAAAAACGTCAGCAGCAAGAACACCACGTCGATGAGCGGGGTCATCTCCAGGCGGGCCTCGGGCATGTTGCGTCGGAATCGCATGGCGTCCTATCGCGGAGAGCTGCACCCACGCCGTACAGGTGCATCCTATCGGCGAAGGCGTGCGCCGCGAGACGTGGCGTTCGGGCTTCCAGAGCGCTTGAAGCCGACATCGGCGCTCATCGTTGCGGGCGGACGTACGTCCGTCCGCCCCAGCGAACGGGTGTGCCGGCTCGGAGATCGCGTCCGGCTTCGGTCAGCAGGCGTGAGACGAGCCACGCCCCGACCAGGTGCGTCGGGGCCATCCAGACGGGATGTCGCCCGATGCGATAGATCATGACCAGAGCCGCGAGCCAGACCGCGAGCCCCCCCAGCCCGAGCGCAAGCAGGGCCGCCCGTCCGCCGGCAGCGTCTCCGAGCGGGCTCAGCCCGCCGACGACACTCCCCGCAGCAAGGACGGGCAGGGCGACGGACGCGAGGCGGATGCGCCACCCCGACCGGCGCAGGCGTCGGACGCGTCGCTTGGCGGCTTCGGTATAGATCCGCTTCCACCCTTCCCGGAAGCCCCCCCACGTGTCGTACATGCGGCAGGTCAGCATCCGCCCCCCCATCACGACCCCGACCCGTCGCTTCGCCCGCGCCAGATGCCTGGCGATCGCCAGGTCTTCGAGCAGCTCTTCGCGGACGCTTTCGTGCCCCCCGATCGCCTCGTAGGCTTCGTGCTTGAAGAGCATGAACTGCCCGTTGAAGAACGGGCGCGACGTTCGCCCGCGGTTGGTGCGCGTCAGCGGGTACTGATAAAACAGCTCCAGTCCGGCGGCCGGCTGCACCAGCTTCTCGAACCACGCCGCGGTGGTCATCGTGGAGACCATGCTCATCGCGTCGAGTTGCAAGTGCTCCAGCAGAGCCGCGGTCGCGCGGACGCACGCGGGGTGGAACCGCGTGTCCGCGTCGGCAAACAGCAGCAACTCGGCCTCCTGGGCCGCGCTCGATCGAGCGACGCCGGTCCACAGCGCGTGGACCTTGCCCGCCCAGTCCGGGGGGCAGTCGTGAATCTCCAGCACTTCGAACCGCGGGTCGTCCCCCGCTGCCCGGCGGGCCCGGTCCGCGGTCCCGTCCGTGCAGCGATCGCAGCACAGCACAAAACGCACCGAGGCGTGATCCTGAGCACGGAGCGAAGCGACCAGCGCCGCGATCTCGTCGGCCTCATTATGCGCCGGGATCAGCACGCAGACCGACCCGGTCGGCGGGTGCTCGCCCGCGAGCGCCAGCCCCTCGTCGGCCGTCGGCGTCGAGGCGCACGTGCGCACGACGCGCCCGAGCGTCGCGCCCCAGTACACCAGGCACGCCGAGGCCCCGACGCACAATCCCACGAACACGAGCGTGAGCAGCAGGTCCGCCACGAGCGGAGCCTAGGGGGCGAACATGGAGCCCGCAGGGCGAAGTTGACCCGGGCGGCGGGATGTCCGACGATGCACCGTTCTGGCGGGGGGACTCGGTCACCCCGTCTTGTTCGGGTCTGCGTTCGGGAGGGTTTGCCATGCCGGTCCGGATGGAGCTGAGCCGTATCCTGATTCGTGAGCTCAACGACTACCAGATCATCGAGCTCCGCGAGATGAGCGAAGACAGCGCTCCGCCGGGCAACGGCGAGGCGCGGAGCTTCCCGATCGTGATCGGGCTGCCCGAGGCCCAGGCGATCGAACGCCGCCTAAAGGGCGTCACGATCAAGCGTCCGCAGACGCACGACCTGCTCCAGAACGTGATCCGCGAGCTCGATGGCGAGCTCGAGTCGATCAGCATCACGGACCTGAATGAGCACACGTTCTTCGCAACGCTGGACGTGCGGAAGGGCGGGGAGCTCCTGCATATCGACGCGCGCCCGAGCGACGCGATCGCGCTGGGGATCGCCGGGGACGTGCCGATCTACGTCGCCGAGCACGTGCTGGACTCGGCGCTCAGCGAAGACGGCCCGGAACTCTGAACGGGGGCGCGACGGAACCTACGATCAACCGGACCTGTAACGGAGCCGCCCGCCCACGTGACCACCGATCCAGCTGACAACGCCGCGACGCCCGACCTTGAGACGCACGTGGTCCCGAAGGTCTACATGACCGCGGACGTGCCGGGCATCGGCGGACGCATCAAGGCCCGCGACACGGATTTTTTGGTTGAAGAGATCCCGCTCTACACCCCGGTCGGCGACGGGGAGCACCTCTACCTGTTCGTCGAGAAGCAGGGCATGAGCACGCTCGACATGCTGGGCATCGTCGCCAAGCACTTTCGCGTCCACCGTCGCGCGGTCGGGTACGCCGGTCTGAAGGACAAGCACGCCGTCACGCGCCAGATGATCAGCGTCCACGCGCCCGGGCAGCGCCCGGAAGATTTCCCGGAGATCCGCCACGAGCAGATCCGGGTGCTCTGGGCCGACATCCACACCAACAAGCTCCGCCCCGGGCACCTGCACGGGAACCGGTTCAGCATCAAGATCCGCGGGGTGCGCATGACCGACGCGCTCGTCGCGAAGCGTGTCATCGACCGCCTCCGCGAGACGGGCGTGCCCAACCGGATCGGCGAGCAGCGGTTCGGGATGCTCGCGCAGAACCACATTATCGGTCGGGAGCTGATCCTCGGACGCGATCGCGAAGCGCTCGACGTGCTCCTCGGCCCCGACGAGGCCCACCCGAAGAACCACCCGGAGGCCCGGGCGTTGTACGCGAGCGGGGACTACCGGGCCGCCGCCGGCCGGTTGCCCTTCGCGATGCGCACCGAGCGCGGGCTGCTCGACCGCCTGGCGCGGGGTGAGAGCGCCGCCGGAGCGTGGGCGAGCGCGGACAAGCGAGCGGTCGGGTTCTTCATGAGCGCGTTCCAGTCGGCGGTGTTCAACGCCGTGCTCGACGACCGCGTGTCCGCGGGCGTGATCGGCACGCTCCTGCCGGGTGACGTCGCGATGAAGCACGAGAACCGGGCGTTGTTCGAGGTGACCAGCGAGATGGGCGACGACCCGCACGAGGCCGAGCGGTGCGCACGCTTCGAGATCTCGCCCACGGGCCCGATGTGGGGCCCGTCGATGCTGCACGCGTTCGACCGCGTGGGCGAGACGGAGGAACGGCTGCTGCGAAGCTTCGGCGTCTCACCCGCCGATGTGGAGCGTGCGCACGAGGTCCGCCGCCTCCCGATCCAGGGCTCACGCCGACCGCTCCGCGTCCCGATCATCGACCCGGAGATCGAGGGCGGGACCGACGAGCACGGGCCGTATGTGCGGTGCGCGTTCGATCTCCCCCGCGGCTCTTTCGCGACGGTCGTGATGCGCGAGATCATCAAGCCGGGCCCCGATGAGCCGCTCGACGGCGAGCCGGAGCCGATCGCGGAAGGCTAAATCCCGCGAAAGCGCTCGCCGCTCAGCGCGCCGACGCGAGACGGCGCGGGCGCACGCTGGAGACCATCCGGATCAGCGGCGTTTCAAGATCGGTGGTGATCCGGTCGCCCGCGTCGTCGTGTGCGCCCACCGTCAGGTCCACCGTCGCGCGCCGGAGGCGGCGAGCGGTGTCGTATTCCAGCGTGAACACCGCGTCACGGACGCGGTAGAGCAGGTTCTGATCGAACACGCCCGTGCTGTTCCACGCCCCGGTGTCGACGTCGCGGCTGAAGCTCTCCACCCGGGCCTCCAGGCGGTACGGGCCGAGATCGCCGCCCTGCGCGACGCGCCGGATCTGCCAAAGCTGCTGGGTGTTCTCGTCGAGCGTGGAGAGGAACTCGATCTCGTTGACCGAGATCTGCGGCGTGAGGCGCGGGTTGACCGGGAACGGGCCGAAGTTGTCCCCGTTGCGGATCAGCGAGGTCAGGCGGTGCATCGTGAGCCGTGTCGTGACGTTGACGGCCGCGCTCTCGGTCGTCGCCTGATAACTCTTGAACGACGCGTCCAGCGCCGCGAGGCAGGCGGCGAGCAGCGTCGAACTGATCGTCACCGCGATCAGCAGTTCGACCAGGCTGAATGCGCGACGGGCGCGTCGGTGGGTGCGGTTCAAAGCTTGCCTTCCGTGTACGTCTCGGGCAACGGATCGATCGTCAGCGGGAGCACGATGCCGTCGGGCAGTTCAACGCTCGGGTCGAAGCGGAGGTTGATCCGCCCGTAGCCGTAGAACGGCACGGGCGTCGAGCCCGCGGGCTGGGGGTTGAACGGGTCGGCGTCGGCGAGGCCGTCGCCGTCGGTGTCATACCCAACGATGCGCACGCCGCCGACCGTCGGGAGCGTCGCGGGATCGAGCGATTCCATGTCGCCGTCGTCGGGCCCGAAGTAACCGATCGCGATGTTGAAGTTCGCGGGGTTGCCCACGGCGTTGCCGAGCGCGTCGACCAGCGGCGCGACGCCGTGGACGGGCCTGAAGGTCATCAGCAGGGCACCCTCGATATCGGCGTTGCCGCGGATGTCGAGCACGCCGGCGACGATGGCCCCGCGGAGACGGACGAACTGGTCCGGGGGAGAGTTGAACTGCCCGACGTCCACCGAGTAGTGCGGGAGCATCATGCTGCTCTTGCGGATCTCTTCCATGTCGGCCGGGTCCGGGTTGAGCGCGGGGTTCTCCGGCTCGCTCGGGTGCTGCTGATGGATGCGAGTCGAACCGCTGAGCTGCAGCTTGTTCCGCACGTGCGTGTAGGACGCCGGCGCGTCGCTGAGCATGCTCCCGACGAACAGCGAATCGTGGAAGCGGATGTTGTTGCTGAACCGCTTGGTGTTGGTGACGCGGACGGTCCGGAGGATGCCGGACTCGCTCGCCGGGCGGACCTGCCCGAACGGGCCCTCGCGATAGGTCAGAACAAGCGGATCGGGGAGCTGGTTGTACTGCGCGGGCGCGAAGCCGCCGACCTCGCTGTTCAGGATATCACCCTTGTCCAGCGGGTTGACCGCGAGCTGCTGGATCGGCTGGAACGACTGGTCCACGTTATCTCGGATCGTCTCGTACAGGTCGTTCCACGGCTGCGCCGCGGTGTCGTATGTCTGGCGCTGATGGACGGGTCGCGGGAAGCTGTCCCCGGCGTTGCGCTCCATCGAGCCGTAGTTGGTCCAGAACGGGTGGGTGTTATCCTGCCAGCTTCGGATGTAGGTCACGCCGACGAACGTGCAGTTGATGAACAGGCCGTTGTTGCCCATCGGGATCTCGACGTCTTTGAACACCATGTTCTCATAGACGGGCCGGTAGTACCAATCCGCGAATCGTGGGCTGTTAAAGGGCATGCGTTCGAAGTGCGCGTCGGCGTGGTTATCGGGAAGACCGTCGCCGGTGGTGTCGGGATCGAGCCGGATGTAGCGAGGCACGGGGACGCCCCCGCTACCGGTCGCGCCGGGAGGGTTGGTCTCGACGTACGTCGCCAGGTCGTTGACGCTGATCCCGAGGTTGGACGCGACCTGTTCGTCAAAGCTCGGCCCGTTCACCGCGGCCCGGAGCGCAAGGCGCGTGGTGTCGAACGTCGCCACGTCGAACGCGGGCATCTGCTCGTCGTCGGCGGAGAAGATCAGCGCCGGCTTGTCTTCCTCGGGCTCGATGCGCCCGCGGATCCGCTCCTGCCAGGCGCCCTGAGCGGCAGACCAGACGCTGCTCGCCGCCTTGACCTTGATCGTGCCACGGACCTTGCTGTAACGGTCGTTCGCGTCGATGTAGCCGTCGAAGTAGCCCAGTTCCTGGTCCGGGTAGCGTCCGGTGAAAGGGTCGTAGTCCTTGAGCGTCTCGCCGAGGTGCGGCTCGAAGATGCCGTTGCCGTTGAGATCGTTGAAACCGAAGACGCCGTTGCGGTTGCGGTCGGGGTCGGACCCGTCGATCAGGATCGCGAGATCCTTGTCGATGATGTTGCCGTTCGCATCCACAAACTCGGTCTCGATGTGGACGCGCCCGTCGCCGTCTTTATCGAAGTGGGCGAGAAAGATGTCGAACTCATCGATGTAGCCGTCCCCGGTCACGTCGCGGAACGCGTTGTCGGCGACGCCGTCGCCGCTGTAGTCGGTGCTGTTGTCCGGGATGCCCAGCGATTCGATGGGGTGGTCGACGCGGAGACGGTTGTCGTTGTCCACGTCGTACTGAGCGACGGCCTCGTAAAAATCACGCAGCTTCGCGTCGAGCACCGGGTCGAGGTTGAAAAAGTCGCTCTTGATCAGGATCGGATCGCCGTAGGTCCGCGCCACGTCGAGGAACCCGGCGCCCAGGTCGCCGTCCACGTGGACGTTCTTACCGATCATGATGCGGCTCGGGCTGATCACCGCGTGATCCACACGCTTGGCGATCCGAAAATCCTGCATGATCGTCCGCGTGATGGGCTTGTTGTTCGAGTCGTACCCGAGATCGAACCCGGTGACGATAACCCGGATCCGCGAGCCGTCCAGCAGGGGTGCGTAGGTGATCTGGTACGCGACGCTGTCCATCCCGTGCCCGGCGCCCAGGCGCACCGCGGGCGTCACGACCCAGTTCTCCTCGCTAAAGGTGTTCGTGATGTCGGCCCCGGGCGGCGCGGACGTGAACGTCGGCACCCCGGCGCCCAGCGTCGGATCGATGTTCGCGTCCATCGCGTGGTGGTTGATCATCGCCTGGGCAAGCCCGCCCGGCGGCATCGGTTCGGTCACGCCCGGCGCGGGCGGGGCAATAAAAACGCTCCCGTACCCGTCGAGCCTCCCCTCCCAGAGATCCCGCCCGAACTCGCTGGTGATCGTGCTGTGGGCGAGCACGAACCGCGCGGTGTTCTGCTGCAGGCGACGCGTCGCGACCTCCATCCCCGTTTCCGCGGCGTTCATCGCGCGGAGCACGTGAACGTGCGTCGCCGCCGTCCGGATGTTGCCCCGGCTGGAAACCGCCATCGCCGCGACCAGCGAGCCGAACATGATCAGCAAAATCATCGCCAGCACGCTGACCGCGCCGCGATGACGCACAGCATGCCGGCCCGCGCGACGCGAGACGATCACAGCGTTTCGAGTCCTCCGATGCACGGCTCCGCCTCCAGACTGCACACCCCCGCCACCACCGCTCACGGCACGATCCACACCAGGCGCGCGATCTCTTCCGGCACCGCGTCAAACGGGCCCTGGAAGTCCACGATCACCGTCACACGCAACGGGAACTCGTGCACGCGGTGCGTCGGCGTCTCGAAGTCGTTCGCCACCACGATCGACGTGTCGAACGGGTCCAGTTTCTCCACGGTCACCGATTGCGTCCAGCCCTGCAACGGCACCGGGTCCCCGGCCTCATCCACGACGACCTCGCCCGCCGCGTTGATCTCCGGGATCACGTTGTCCGCGATCGTCAGCAGGCCGCCCGACTGACGGATCGTCGCCCGCGAGCCGCTGATCGGCCCCGGCAGGTCCCCGTTGCCCGGGCCGGGTGTGCCAACGAAGCTGAAGCTCATCCCGTCGAAGTCGTCGATGTCGTTGAAGTCGTCCACGACGACCTCGCCGTCCTCGCGCCCCCAGTTGAAGATCGCCGACGGCTGGCCGGGATCGTTGAGCAGCACCGTGAACCGCGGGTCGTGCTTGGGCAGGTTGCGCATCCGCTCGCGGATCTCGTTGGCGAGGTACGCCCCGGTCGCGGCTTGGCTCGACCACGCGTTGCTCCGCATGAACGACTGCTGCGCCTCCACCATCGCGACAATGCCGACCCCGATGATGACCGTCGTCATCGCCGCCTCGATCAGCGTGAACCCGCGCCCGCCCCGGCGCGACAGACGCCCACGCCGAACCGCACCGCCACCACTGTTCGATCGACTCGCCACCACGGCACACAACCTCCCCGGGCGGCCCGCATCCCCCAGCCGAGCCAGACCCGCCTGAGACAGTTTCGCATTCACTGGACGATCTGGCTCATCTTGAAGATGGGCATGATGATCGCCATCGCGATGAAACCGACGATTGTGCCCATCAGGAGGATCATGATGGGCTCGATAAGGCTCGTGACCGCCTTGATGTTGTCGCGGAGCAGCTTCGCGTAGTAGCGGCTGATCTCGTCGAGCACCTCGCCGAGCTTACCGGACTCCTCACCTGCCGAGATCATCTGCACCACCGCCCGCGGCAGCAGGTTGTCCTTCTGCAGCGGGGCCGCGATCTTCTTGCCTTGCTTCACGCTCGCGTGCACGCGACGCCACATGCCCTTGAAGAGCTGGTTGCCCGAGATGTCGCCGGTGATCAGCAGTGTGTCGAGCATCGGCACGCCCGCGTTGATCAGCTGCCCCATCGTCTGCAGCGAGCGGCTGATGCACAGGGAGCGGAACATCCCCTTCACGATCGGGACCGAGAGCTTTGCCTTGTCCATCCAGAACGAGCCGAGTTCGGTCTTCAGGAAGAAGTACGCCCCGACCACGAGCCCGCCGACGCCGCCGAGGATGATCGGCCAGTTCCCGGTCATGAACTTGCTGAGCGCCATCAGGAACGTCGTCGCCCAGGGGAGCACGTCCTCCTTGCCGTCGAACACCGCGTAGAACTTCGGCAGCACGAACGTCAGGAGGAAGACGGTCACGCCGACGGCCATGATGCCGATGATCGCGGGATAGATCGCCGCCCCCACGACCATCTTCCGCGTCTCGAGCTGCTGAGCGATGTAGCCGGCGATCCGGTCGAGCATCTCGCTGAACGACCCGGACATCTCGCTGGCTCGCACCATGTTGATGTAGAGCGCGTTAAACAGCTTGGGGTGACGTGCGATCGCGTCGGAGAACTGCTTGCCGCTCTCGACGTCGGTCTTGAGGTCTTCGATGACCTTCTTGAACCCGGCGTGGGTCGTCTGCTCGGCGATGCCCTCAAGAGCCGCGCGAAGGTTGATGCCCGCGCGGACCATCACCGCGAGCTGCGTCGTGAAGTCGAGCACGTGCTTCTGGTTCGGCTTGCTCGCGCCCAGCTTCGCGAGGCTCGCGCCCAGGCTCTGCCCGCCGCCCTCGCCGGCGTGGCGCCCGCGAGCCGGGGTCACGCCGATGACGTGCAGGCCCTGATTGCGCAGGATCGCCGCGGCCGTCGCCACGCTGTCGGCGCTCATCACGCCCTGCTGGACCTGCCCCTCGCGCGACTTGACCTGATAGCGGTAGTTGCCCATCGATCCTCACCAGCCCCGGCGGGCGTCTCGGCGTGTCGTCAACCTGTCCAGCTCCGCGCCAACCCCCGCGAACCGTCCCGATCAGGCCACCAGCTGACGCTCGAGCTTGTCCGGGAACGCGGCCTGCGCGATCGCGTCCTCCTTCGAGATCAAGCCGTTGAAATACAGCTCCGCGATCGACGAGTCCAGGCTCGACATCCCGATCGCTCGGTTCGTCTCGATCACGTTCGGGATCTCGAACGTCCGGTTCTCGCGGATCAGGTTCCGGACCGCCGGCGTGCACAGCAGCGTCTCCACCGCCGGCACCATGCCCGGGCGGTCGATTCGGCTGAACAGCGTCTGGCTCACCACCGCCTGCAGCGTGCTCGCCAGCATCGAGCGGATCTGGTTCTGCTGACCCGTCGGGTACATATCGATGATGCGCTCCACCGTCTGGCTCGCGTTCACCGTGTGCAGCGTGCTGAGCACGAGGTGCCCCGTCTCGGCCGCACTGATCGCCAGGGCCGTCGTCTCCAGGTCGCGCATCTCGCCCACCAGCACGATGTCCGGGTCCTGACGCAGCGCGTGCTTCAGGCCGCTGGCGAACGTGGGCAGGTCGCGCCCCAGCTCACGCTGCTCGATCAGGCACTGCTCGCTCTCGAAGACGTACTCGATCGGGTCTTCCAGCGTGATGATGTGCTTGCGGTACCGCTCGTTCATCGCCTGGATCATCGCCGCCAGCGTCGTCGACTTGCCCGAGCCCGTGTCGCCGGTCACCAGCACCAGCCCGCGGGGCAGGTACGTCAGACGCGCGATCACCTCGGGCAGGCTCAGCGCGCTCAGCGGCGGCACCTGCGTCTTGATCATGCGGAGCGCCATGCCGACCGCGCCCGACTGGCGGTGCGCGTTCACGCGGTAGCGCGCCAGGTCCGCCACCTCGTAGCTGAAGTCCGCGTCCTGCTGCTCGGCGAAGGTCTTCTGCTTGCCCTCAGGCGCCATCGACTTGAACATCGCCTCCGCGTCCGCGGGCGAGATCACGGGCATGTCCATCGGCTCGATCACCTGGTTCACGCGGATCGTCGGCGGGTGCCCGGCGATCAGGTGGATGTCCGAGGCGTCGGCTTCGTACGCGGCCTGCAGGATCTCGTTCACGTCCACGGGCGGGCTCCAGGGCGGGCTCGGAGGATCGCGAGCGCAGCCGCCGACGGTCGGACGGCCCACACTCCGATCGTTCCATCGACCGCCCAAGCCACCCGATTGACCGGGCAACCCGGCGAAACACGGCAAACCCGCACGCCTGCGCGGCTTCACCCCGCGCACCCACGCCAACCCGCACAGCCCGCAAGATCCCTCACCCGCACACGACACCCCGACAAGCCCCGCGGGTTATCGGCTCACGCGTCCCACGCCCCATCACCCGCGCCAACGCCTACCTGCGTGGCGCCGCCGCCGCCGCGTCACGGGCCGCGACCGCCAGCTCGTCCGCTCGCTCGTTCTCGGCGTGCCCGGCGTGCCCGCGCACCCAGTGGAACCGCACCTCGTGCTGCGTCGCCAGCGCATCCAGCCGCTGCCACAGCTCCTGGTTCTTCACCGGCTGCTTGCTCGCGGTCTTCCACCCGTTCCGCTTCCATCCCTTGATCCAGCTCTTCAGCCCGTCCAGCACGTATTTGGAGTCCGAGAACAGGTCCACCGTGCTCGGGCGGCTCAGCGCGCTCAGGCCCTCGATGACGCCCATCAGCTCCATCCGGTTGTTCGTGGTCGCCGGCTCGCCGCCGGACGACTCCCGCACGCTCCCGGAAGAGGGGTGCTTGAGGATGTACGCCCAGCCCCCGGGCCCCGGGTTCCCGGAGCACGCCCCGTCGGTGTACAGCTCCACCACAGGGCGACCGCCGTCCACGCCGCTGTCTTTCGGATCGTTCATCGCCCGGAGCGTAGCGGCACCACATCGCCCCCGTGGCACGAGCGTCCCGCCCGTGCGAACCGCACCGCGCGCGCGCTCAGAAGTCGTAACTCGCCCGCTCCAGCGCCAGGTCGTGCGCCTTGTGGTACGCCCCCGCGAGGCGGTCCCACCCGAAATCGTGCGCGTGACGCTCGACCGCGTTGCGCATGTCGATCCGACCGCGACGGTCCAGGCGGCAGTAGGCGAGCAGCCAGCGTGACAGGTCGGCCGCCGCGTCCTGCATGGGGCGGCCGCGTCGCTTCAGCACGTTCATCCCCCACCGGTTGTGATCCGGGAAACGCTCCTGCACGTACCGCCCGAAGCCCGCCAGGTCGCTTGTGATCGACGGCACGCCCATCGCCACGCACTCCAGAGGGGTGTACCCCCACGGCTCGTACGCGCTCGGGAACACGCCAAGGTGACAACCGCGCACGAACTGGTCGTACTCGATGCCCCAGAGCGGGTTCTCCGGCCTGATGAACTCCGGGTGGTACACCACCTTCACCCGGTCCTCCGGCCGGTTGAACAGCCCGAGCTGACGGATCCGATCCAGCACCGGGTCCGGCTCCGGCACCGCGTGCGTGCAGACCGGCGGCAGCCCGTCGGTCCGCAGCGCCTGCTGCGTCCGCCGATACCGCAGCGCCCAATAGTCGTCGATCAACGCGTCCAGCTCGACCTTTCGCCCGGCCGCCGCCTCCGAGAACATCCGCTCGCCCACCTGCTTCAGGATGCTCTCGCACACCGACTGCAGCTCGTTCAGCACCCCGCGGCTCTGCAACGCCCGCGGGCTCAGCCCCGCCCCGTCCCGCTGCGTCACGATGAAGAACACCACTGTCACGCCCAGATCAAAATCCTTGAGCAGATAGTTCAGCCGCGAGAGCGCCTCCAGGCACAGATCAAAACCCTTGTTCCCCGGCTCATACCGCCCGCTCGTGAACGCATAGATCGTGCGCGACAGGTCGAAGCTGTAGCTCGGAAAAAAATGCCCCATCGTGAAACGGTGGATCTTGTCCTTGTACGCCTGGTGCAGCGTCTGGAACTCGTGCCCGACGTCGAACCGCTCCACGTTCAGCCCGTTCGGCACGATCCCGTCCGGCACCCGCCCCAGCAGGTGCTGGCACTCCTCGCCGGTGATCCCGCTCACGGTCGTCAGCACGTGGGCGGCGTGCGCACAGGTGCGCTCGATGTGGTGCTGCGTGCGCACGCCGTAACGCTCGCTCGCGCCCCACGCCTCGATCTTCGGGAGCTTGTCGTAAAAATCCGGCTCGTTCCCGGCGATGTACCGGCCCAGCAGTGTCGCGTGCGTCGTGAACGAGGTCGCGACCGGCAGCTTCTCCCGCCGGATCAGCGGGCACGCGAGCCCGCCGAGCCACTCGTGGAAGTGCGCCAGCACCCGCCCCGACCCCCCCGGCACCACCCACTGCTTGCACACCTCGCGCATCAGCAGGCGCACGTCCCCCGCGAAACCAACCGACAGGTCAACGAACGGGTCGGACCCGGGCGTCTCGATCCCGTGATGCTGCCAGATCTCGTCCTTCAGCGTCGCCAGCTGCGCCTCGCTGAGCGGACGCTCCAGCAGCAGAACCCGCGGGCGACCCGAGACCAGCCAGACGCCGTGGTGCGCGATCAGCCCCTGCTTGGCGAGATTATCGACGACGCGTTTCATCCACCCGGTTGGTCGCTTGGGCTCGAACTCGAGCGTGCTGCGTTTGGGGTCGTAGGGGCCGACGAGGTAGTACCGCGTCCGCCAGCGCTCCACCATCGCGGGGGCCTTGCTCCGCAGAACCTGGTAAATCCCGCCGACCTGATTGCAGACCTCGGTTGCGATCTCGAAGCACATGACCCCACCCGGGGCGCGGGGGCCCTGCGGCTCGTGTCGGCGTCGTGGTGTCGCGGCTTCTCGGTCGGTTGTGCCCATGCGTCGCACACTCTACCGGGAGCGGCCAACCCGCGCGCAGAGCTGCCCCGGCGAATAGCATCGCCCATGCCGAGCACCGCCCCCACCACGCCCGCTGCCCCCGCTTCCGATGCCGCCACGGTTCACCGCTTCGAGGTTCGCCCGAAGGCGGGCGAGGCGGACCCGAGGGCGGAGCGCCTCCTCGTTGAGGCCCGCGCGATCGCCCCGGCTCTCCGCGGCGTCGGGGTCGTGCGCGTCTACCTGATCGAAGCCGCCGGCCTCCGCGACGCCGACGCGGAACGACTCGCCCAACGACTGCTCGCAAACCCGGTGACCGAGACCGCGACCCGCTCGGCCTCCCCCCCGCCCGACGATGGGGCCGCGATCGAGGTCCACCCCCTCCCCGGCGTCATGGACCCCGCGGCCGCGAGCGTCCGCGACGCCGCCCGCGTCCTCTTCCCCGCCCTCGACTGCCAGGTCTCCACCGGGTGGCGGTACGAGTTGCTCGGGCTCACCCCGAGCGACGCACGCCGCGTCGCCGAGCGCCTGCTCGCCAACCCCGTCGTCCACGCGATCTACGCCGAGGCCTACGCCCCGCACGAGCTCCCCCAAGGGCGGGCGGCCGAGTTCTGCCTCACGCACGTCCCGATCCGCGACCTCGACGACGCCGGGCTGGAGAAGCTCTCCCGCGAGGCCCACCTCTTCCTCGACCTCCACGAGATGCGGGCGATCCAGGGTGAGTACCAGCGCCTCGGGCGCGAGCCGACGGACATCGAGCTGGAAACCCTCGCCCAGACCTGGAGCGAGCACTGCGTCCACAAGACGCTCAAGGCGACGATCCGCTACCAGCCAGACGGCGCGAGCGCGGGCTTCCACGTCCCCGGGCTCGACGACGCCTCGCGCCCGCGCCCCGGGCACGAGCCGCAGCCCGACGGCTCGGTCGTCATCCGCAACCTGCTCAAATCCACCGTCGCCGCCGCGACGCACGAACTGATCGCCGAGGGGTGCGACTGGACGCTCTCGGTCTTCGTCGACAACGCGGGGATCGTGCGCTTCGACGACGACCACGCCGTCTGCATCAAGGTGGAGACCCACAACCACCCCTCCGCGATCGAGCCCTACGGCGGGGCCGCCACCGGCATCGGCGGGTGCATCCGCGACATCATGGGCACGGGGCTGGCTGCCAAGCCGATCGCGAACACCAACGTCTTCTGCGTCGCGCACCCGGACACCGCCGACGTTCCCGCCGGCTGCATCCCCCCGCGGCGCGTGCTGGAGCAGGTCGTCGCGGGCGTGCGCGACTACGGCAACCGCATGGGCATCCCCACCGTCAACGGGGCCGTCGCGTTCGATGACCGGTACGTCGGGAACCCGCTGGTCTTCGCCGGGTGCGTCGGGATCATGCCCGCGGGCATGATCGAGGGGCACGCCAGGCCCGGCGACCTGATCGTCGCCCTCGGCGGGCGCACCGGGCGCGACGGCATCCACGGCGCCACCTTCTCCAGCGCCGAACTCACCGACACCCACGCCGACGAGTTCGCCCACGCCGTCCAGATCGGCAACGCGATCGAAGAAAAACGCACACTGGACGCGATCCTCCGCGCCCGCGACTACGTCGCGGGCGAGGCACCGGGAGCCGGGCACCAGGCACCAGTGCAGAACATCGAACCCAATACCGGTCGCGACAACCGGTGCCCGGTGCCTGGCTCCCGGTGCCTATACACCGCCATCACCGACTGCGGGGCCGGGGGCTTCAGCTCCGCGGTGGGCGAGATGGGCGAAAAAATCGGGGCCGACGTCCACCTCGACCGTGCGCCCTTGAAGTACGCCGGGCTGACGTACACCGAGATCTGGATCTCCGAGGCGCAGGAGCGGATGGTGCTCGCGGTGCCGCCGGGAAACCTGGACGCGCTCCAGCACATCTGCGACGAGGAGCACGTCGAGCTCGCCGTCCTCGGCACCTTCGGCACGCCGGGGGCCGACCTGATCCTGAACTACATGGGACACGAGGTCGGGCGCCTCCCCATGCATTTCCTGCACGACGGCATCCCGACGCCCACGCGCGAAGCCGCGTGGACCGCGCCCGGAGCTCCCGACACCACCGCCGACGACGTGCGCACGCCGAGCGCGGGCGACGCGCTGCTCGCGTTGCTCGCCCACCCGGACATCGCGAGCAAGCACTGGATCATCCGCCAGTACGACCACGAGGTGCAGGGTCGGACGGTGCTCAAGCCCCTGGTTGGCCCGGAGACGCGAGGCCCGGGCGACGCGGCCGTCCTCGAACCCGTCCCGGGCTCGAGCCGCGGCATCGCGATCGCCTCCGGGCTCGCGACCCCCGTCGGCGACCCGGCCCGCGCGGGGGACCCGTACCACATGGCCCTCGCCGCGATCGATGAGTGCGTGCGCAACCTCGTCTGCGTCGGCGCGGACCCCGCGCGGACCGCGATCCTCGATAATTTCTGCTGGCCGAGCTGCAAGAAGCCGCAGAACCTCGCCTCGCTCGTCCGCGCCGCCGAGGGGTGCTACGACGGGGCGAAGGCCTACCGCACGCCGTTCGTTTCGGGCAAGGACTCGCTGAACAACCAGTTCACGACCAACGACGGTCGGACGATCGAGATCCCCCCGACGCTGCTGATCACCGGGCTCGGGATCGTGCCGGACCTGAGCCGCGTGGTCACGATGGACGCCAAGCGCCCCGGCAACACGCTCGTGCTCGTCGCCCCGCCGACCGAGCACGGGCTCGGGCTCGGTGCGAGCCGCTACGCCGAGCTGTTCGGCCTTGCGCGCGCGCACGCCGCCATCCCCGCCGTCGATCTCCAGCTCGGCCCCGCGGCCGCCGCCTGCGTCGCGTCGCTCATCGAGCGCGGGCTCGTCCGCAGCGCGCACGACGTCTCCGACGGCGGGCTCCTGTGCGCGCTCGCCGAGATGCTGATCGCCGGCTCAACGGGCGACGCGCCGATCGGGGCCGAGCTCACGACGGACCTTACCCACGCGGAGCTGTTCACCGAGGCCCCAAGCCGGTATCTGTTGGAAATCGAGACAGGCAAGCTCGGGGAGCTCACCGCGCGTGCGCACACCGCCGGCCTTCGCGTCGCGCCGGTCGCGACGCTCGACGCCACAGGGCGCTTGCGCAGCGACGCGCTCGGGCTCGACCTCGCGGTCCCCGAGCTGGCCAGCGCCTGGCTCGGCACGCTGGACTGGTAGTCACAATCCCCGTCAGGCCGCCCGCTTGGAAAAGCTCCGCTTGATCCAGCTCTCGAGCTTGCCCGGGAGGTCGCCCTTGCCCGTAAAGTCGTGCGCCCCGGCGTCGATCGCGTTCTGACGCGCCCGCCCCTTGTCGTCGGCGCTGGTCACGAATACCTGGATCGACTGCATCGCGCCGCTCATCGTGATCCACGTCGCCAGTTCGAGACCCGAGCCGTCGCGCAGGTGCGCATCAACGATCACCATCGCGGGGAGCTGCCCCCCCTGCCCGCCGGCGGCCTGGCGGAGCAAGCGGCGAGCTTCCTTATCCCCGCTCGCGATGTCGCACTCGATCTGGAACCGCTGTTTCAGCAACCCACAGACCAACGCCGCCGCGAGCGGATCGTCTTCGACCACCAACACCGGACGCGACAACGGATCGCCGTTCCCTGACATCGTCCACCTGCCCTTTCGAGCCCCTCGACCACAACGGACACGCGGGCACATCGCCCTTCGGCCCAACCCATCGAGCATGCACCACACGAAATGAAGCGTGCACGGGCCCGCACCGCTCAGATGAGGGTGAAATACCCACCACACAAACGAACTCAGGGAGAAGACCGCGTCCGATCACGGCGCGGGGGCCGAGAATCTCGCCAGCGTCGCTTAGCGGAGCCCGAACTCTTTCAGCTTCCGATACAGCGTGCGCTCGCCGATGCCCAGCAGCTTCGCCGCCTGCTCGCGGTTGCCGCCGGTCAGGCGGAGCGTCTCGCGGATCGCGCGCTTCTCGATCTGGTCCAGGCTCGTGCCGGCGAGGCTCCCGCCTCCGCCCACGCCGCTCGCCCCTTCCCCGACCCGGATCTCCTCGGGCAGGTGGCGTGCGTCGACCTCGATCGTGCCCATGGGGGCGCCCGCCCCCGCCGCCTCGCCGACCGCCGTCACCACCGCGTGCTGCACCACGTTCAGGAGTTGGCGCACGTTCCCCGGCCAATCGAAGCCGGTCAGGCGCAGCAGGCAGCCGTCGGTCAGCTCGACCGTCGGCATCGTCTCGCCCGTCCCGCCAAGCTCGTTCGCGAACCTTGCCGCCGCCTTGCGTGCGATCGGCGGGATGTCCTCCCGGCGATCCCGCAGCGCCGGCAGGTGGACCTGCGCCCCGTTAATCCGGAAATACAGGTCCTCCCGGAACGCCCCCTCGCCGACCATCTTCTTCAAATCCCGGTTGGTCGCGCTCACGAACCGCACGTCCGCACGCTTGGCCGCGTTGGAACCCAGTCGCACCACCTCGCCCGACTCCAGCACACGCAGCAGCTTCGCCTGCATCGTCAGCGGCATGTCCCCGATCTCATCCAGGAACAGCGTGCCCCCGTCGGCGTACTCGAACACGCCCTCACGGTCCTTCTCCGCCCCCGTGAACGCCCCGCGCACGTGACCGAAGAGCTGGTCCTCCAGCAAACTCTCGCTCTGCCCGGCGCAGTTGAACGCGACGTACCGCCCCGACGAGCGACGGCTGTTGGTGTGCACCGCCTGCGCGATCAACTCCTTGCCCGTCCCGCTCTCGCCCGTCACCAGCACCGGGATGCTGCTCCCCGCGACCGTCCGCACCTGCGCGAGCACGCGGCGCATCGGCTCCGACACCGCGACCACGCCCGGGAAGCCCGCGGCCTCCAGCTCCAGCTTCAGCCCCGTGTTCTGCCCACGGAGCAGAACCGTCTCGCCCGCTCGCTTGATCAGGTTCCGGAAGACCTCCAGGTCCAGCGGCTTCTCGATGAAGTCGTACGCCCCCTCTTTGAAGGCGCTCCGCGCGGTCGGCACGTCGCCGTGTGCGGTCACCATCACCGTCTCGGCCTCGGGCTGCAGCTCCCGGGCCGCGTGCAGGACCACCAGCCCCGCGTCCGCCCCATCGCCCGCAACCGTGCGCGCGCTAAACGCCACCCCCGCGCTCGTCGGCATCCGAAGATCCGTCACGATCACGTCGAACGACCCGCCGCGGAGCTCATCCAGAGCTTCGGAGACGCCGTGGACGATCGTGCAGACATGCCCCGGTCGGCGGAGGGCGTCGGCCATCACGTCGGCGTGGTCCGGCTCGTCCTCGACGATCAGCACCTGGGCGCGGACCTGTTGGGATTGCGAAACATCAGTCATCCGAACATCCTATTCCGCGCCCGCTCAACCCTCGATCACGCGCCGGTGCGCCGCGCACACCGCGATCGCCAACGCGTCGGCGACGTCCGGCGGCTTCGGGGGCTCGGCCAATCCGAAGAGCTCCTGGATCGCCGCCTGCATCTGCTGCTTCGACGCGTTGCCGTGCCCCACTACTGCCTTTTTGACCTCGGCCGGCTTCAGCTCCACGATCCGCAGCCCCGCCCGGCGGGCCCCGAGCATCAGCACGCCCCGGGCGTGGGCCATCACGACGGCCGTCGTCGGGTGCTTGTAGTGGCTGAACAGCCCCTCGATCGCGACCGCCTCCGGCTTCAACTCCGCGAGGAGCGACCCGAACTCGGCGTCCAGCGTGCCCAGCCGGTCGGCGATGCTCGGCAGCTCCGCCCGTCCCGTCACCAGGCGGACCACCCCCGCCTCAACCAGCGTCGGGCGGCGGGCCGAGGGGGACCAATCGACGCACCCGTAGCCCGTCAGGCGGAGCCCGGGATCGATCCCCAGCACGCGCACGCGCTCACATCCCCCCCGCTCGGGCCCCGGGGCGCACGCCGCCCGGGCCCGCGAGGAACCGGAGCTGGTGCGCAACCGTGCGCGCGATCACGTCGCTCTCGACGTTCACCCGCGTGCCGGGTTTCCAGTCCCCCAGCTTCGTCTTTTCCAGCGTTGTGGGGATCAGCGCCACCTCAAACCACGACCCGCGGCCCGCGTCCACTGCCGCGATCGTCAAGCTCACCCCCGCGAGGGTCACGCTGCCTTTGGGCACCATCAGCGCCTCCAGCCCGCTCGGCGTCCGCAGGCGCACCCGCCACTCCCCCTCGCTCACCACCGAGATCACCTCCGCCACGCCGTCCACGTGCCCCTGGACGATGTGCCCACCCAGCAGGGTCGTCGGCGTCGCGCTCGCCTCCATATGCACCCGGTCGCCGGGGGTCAGGTCGCCCAGGGCGGTCATCCGCATCGTCTCCGGGATCGCGTCAAAGGCGAACACGCCGCCCACGGGCGGCTCGGCGAGGGTCAGGCAGACGCCGTCGATCGCGATCGAATCTCCCGGGGCCGCGGGGCCTTCCCAGGCGTCCGGACGGACTCGGAGGCGGACGCCCGTCGGAGTAGGTTCGACGGCATCGACACGTCCCAGATGATGGATCAGCCCTGTGAACATGCCGGAGTGTCGCACGCCGGGGGCTCCAAAGCCAGTCCGGGGCCTCCGCGGGCTCTGTTTGTGACACCGCGAACCCGACCCGAGCGTCCCGAGCCGGGCGACGGAATGACGCCCGAGGAACGGCACGGTCGCGGCTCGCGAACAGGCTCGGGCTTGACCCCTTCGGCGCGGGCCTCGATACTGGTTCGCCCCGGAGGAACGCCGCCCATGCGGCCCGTCCTCCATCCCAGACCCGACCCGCGCCCGCGGCCAGCCCCCCAACGCCCGCCCGGGCGACACGTTCCGAGGAGCCCCGAATGCCCAAGCCCCTGATCTCGCGGCTCGCCCCGCGGTCCCGCACCACGACCGCCACGGCGGCGCTGCTCGCCCTGGCGACCCTCGGCGCGGGGTGCAGCGACCCATTCCTTCAGCGCGAACGCGGGCGGGCGATCTCAGTGGACCAGCGGGCCCAGCAGTTCGAAGTCCCCCACGAGCGGTACGCCGAACTCGGCTACCGCCTCGATTGGCGCGGCTTCCCGGGCACCGGCGCCTCGATGCGTGTCCTCGGGCTCGACGTCCGCGAGGACGGGACCGTCGCCGTTATCGAGAACAGCTCCACCGTCAGCCTCCTGGAAGGCGACACCGGGCGACTCCGCTGGCAAAACCGCATCGCGACCGACCTCACCCGTCTTCACGGCGTCACCCACGGGCCCAACGGACGCGTCGTCGCCATCAGCGAGGCCGACTTCTTCTTCCTCGATCAGAGCACCGGCGAGCTCGTGGACCGGCAGAGCCTGAGCACCCTCGCGAACACGATGCCCGTTCTGGAAGGCCCGGTCGCGATCTACGGCACCAGCACCGGGCGGATCGCGACGCACCTCATGACCCGCGGGCTCCCGCTGTGGGCTTTCGGCAGCCGCGGTTCGTTCGAGGCGAACCCCGTGCGCATCGGCGACGCGATCGGCGCGATCTCACGAGCCGGCGAGATCGTCTTCGTCCGCGCCGGCGACGGCGACCTCCTCGGACGCACCCGCATCTTCGGCGGCACCGAGCCGGGCGTTCATCCCGTCGCCAGCGATAACGTCTTCTACGTCGCCAGCCTCGATCAATCCGTGTACGCCTTCGACACCTCGGGCGGGCAGGTCTGGCGTCACCGAACCAGCACGCCCCTCCGCAACCAGCCCATGCTTCTGGACGGCGTGCTCTACGTCACCACTGAGCAAGGCCTGACCGCGCTCGACGGCGCCCGGGGCGACGTTCTCTGGGCCGCGAGCGACATCGTCGGCGACGTCATCGGCGTCCGACGCGGGCGCCTGATCGTCTGGGACCACGCCGCACGCAGCGTGACGCTTGTCGATCCCGCCGACGGCGGCGTCGAAACGCGCGTCCACCTGCCCGGTGTCCACATGCTCCGCCTGAGCCGAGCGGTCGACGGCGACCTCTACGCCGTCAGCGAGACCGCCGTCGTCGCCAAGTTCCTCCCCACGCGATAAACCGCGCCGGCGCACGCGCTCCGGGCGCACCACACCCCCACGAGGGCGACCATGTCCGAAGGCCTCGCACCCGTCCGCCGAGCCCTTGTTTCGGTCAGCGACAAGACCGACCTTATCCCCTTCGCCAAGGCCCTCGCCGGCCACGGGGTGCAGCTCATCTCCACCGGGGGCACGGCCCGCGCGCTCGAGGAAGCCGGCGTCCCCGTGACGCCCATCGAACAACTCACCGGCTTTCCGGAGATCATGGGCGGGCGCGTCAAGACCTTGCACCCCAAGGTCCACGGCGGGCTGCTGGCGTTGCGTGACGACCCCGAGCACCAGGCACAAGCCACCGAGCACGGGATCGAGCCGATCGATCTCGTCTGCATCAACCTCTACCCCTTCGAGGAGACCGCCGGCAGGCCCGGCGTGACCGACGCGGAGGCGATCGAGCAGATCGACATCGGCGGGCCGTCGATGATCCGCTCGGCGGCGAAAAACTTCCGCTCCGTCGCGGTGGTCACCAAGCCGAGCCAGTACGACCGCGTCGTCACCGAGCTCAACACCCACAGCGGGCAGACGACCGCACGCCTGCGGGCGGAACTGGCCGCGACGGCCTTCGCCAAGACCAGCGCCTACGACGCCGCGATCGCCGCCTTCCTGAGCCGTCGCCAGCCCGAGGCCTTCCCGCCCGTGCTCGACCTGAGCTACGTGAAGCTCGACGACCTGCGGTACGGCGAGAACCCGCACCAGTCGGGCGCGCTCTACCGCGACCCGGTCTCGACCGGGCCGACGATCCCCGGGAGCCGCCAGTTGCACGGCAAGCCCCTGGGCTACAACAACGTGCTCGACGCCGCGGCTGCGCTGGAGGTTGTCAAGGGCCTGACCCGCTTTGCGCGGATCGAACGCGGGGCGAGCGCCCCGCCGCTCCCCGCGGCCTGCGTCGTCAAACACACCAACCCCTGCGGGGCCGCCACGGCGACCACCGCGCTCGAAGCCGTGGATGCGGCGCTCGCCGGCGACCCGATGGCGGCCTATGGCGGGATCCTCGCCCTGGCCGGCACGCTCGATCAATCGGTCGCCAAAAGGCTCTGCGCTGAAGGCGTCTTTCTCGAAGTCGTCTGCGCGACCGGCGTCGAGCCCGACGCGCTCGAAACGCTCAAGCAGCGCTGGGCCAACCTCCGCATTCTGGAGATCGGCGACCGGACGCCCTTCCGCGGGCGGAAGCTGGAGTATCGGACGATCCCGGGCGGGCTGCTCGCGCAGGACCGCGACGTGCGACTGCCGGAGCCTGGGCTCTGGACCCACGCCGCCGGGCCGGAGCCGAGCGACGGGGACCGCCAGCTCGCGGCACGGCTGATGATCGTGGTCCGTGCGCTCAGTTCCAACGCCGTCGCGATCGGTGGGGCGGCGGGTGGGGCAACGAAGGACGAAGATGGGGCCGACGCCTTCGCCCTGTTCGGCGGCGGGGCCGGGCAGATGGACCGCGTCGCGTCCTGCCGCCTCGCGGTCGAGAAAGCCGGCGAGCGGGCCCGGGGCGCGATCGCGGCGAGCGACGCCTTCTTCCCCTTCCCGGACGGGCCGCAGATCCTCATCGACGCCGGCGTCCGCCTTATCGCCCACCCCGGCGGCTCCAAACGCGACCAGGACACCTTCGACCTCTGCGACAAGCACGGCGTCACCTGCCTGACGACGGGGGTTCGGCATTTCAGGCACTAGGCACTAGGCACTAGGCACTAGGCACTAGGCACTAGGCAGGCGGATCGTACAAGGGGTTGCCGCTTCTGCATCCCCTCCTCCTATTGCCTAATCCCGAGTGCCTGTTGCCTTGCACCATGAAGTCTTCGTCAATCCCCCCCAATCGCCTGCGTTTGCCGTTGACACGGGGCACAAAATCCGGTATCTGTTGTCCATCCTTCGGCGAATAGAACGCTGAAAGGGTGGTTTTATGAGTGTGAACGCGGGCGGCAATCCGGACGGGTCGCACCCCGGGCAAAGGCCCGGGTCGGTGGCCGCCATCGATCAGGCGGTCGGGCTCGATTCCAAGGTGCTGGTGCTGAACCGGGCGTTCGTCGCGGTGCGGGTGATCAGTGCGCGCCGGGCGTTCGTGCTGCTCGCGCGGGAGGCGGCCGAGGTCATCCACGTCGACGGCGGCACCTTTCAGAACTACGACTTCGAGACCTGGACCGAGCTCAGCGCCCTCCAGCACGAGTTCGAGCGGGAGCGGCACGACTGGGTGCGGACGGTGCGCCTGGATATCGCGGTGCCGCGGATCGTGCGTCTGTTTGGGTACGACCGCCTGCCGAGCCAGCTCGTCAAGCTCAACCGGCGGAACCTGTTCGCCCGCGACCGCAACCAGTGCCAGTATTGCGGGCACCACTTCCCGACCAGCGAACTCTCGATCGACCACGTCCTTCCCCGCACCCAAGGCGGCGGGGACAGCTGGGAAAATCTGGTATGCGCGTGCGTGAAGTGCAACGCGAAAAAGGGCGGGCGCACGCCGAGCCAGGCGCGGATGGCGCTCACGCGCCAGCCGGTGCGTCCTAAGCGGAACCCGCTGGTCAGCCTGCGCCTCGGGAGCGAAAAGTACGCGAGTTGGAAGGCGTTCCTAGACAACGCGTACTGGTCGGTCGAGCTGAAATAGCCCGGTGGATGCCGTTTACCACTGTGTGTCGATGCTCGGCATTCACGTGATGCGAAGCCCCGGTTTTGGTTTCTTGCGACCGGATCTGCGGCTCAGCGGAGGCGGCGTGGGTTGTCAATCGGGCTGCCGTCGGCGTAGGCCCAGACTGTGATCGGCAGGCGCTGGACGCCCCACTGGCGGGCGCGCTGGTGGGTCGGGTAGAGCACGTCGAGGCGTTGGCCCTTGATCTTGCCGCCGCGGTCGAGCACGGGGACGACCTCGCCGTCGTGGTAGCCGGGGATGGAGATCATCGAGCCGAAGGGCAGGACGCGGGTGTCGGCCGCGACGAGGCGCATGCCGTTGGTCCAGACCGAGTGCAGCGTCGCGGTCTGCCCGTCGGCGAATGGGGCACAGGAACGGGCGTCGGGGCTGTAGGCGGTGACGGTCATCCAAACCGTGCGCACGGGGACGATCATCCGCCCGTTGAACCAGCGGGCGTTTTCGGGGATCTCGTCCTCGTCGGGCAGGGCGTGCTGAATGGTGTGGGGCGCGGGGGGCGCGGCTCGCGGGGCGAGCCGCTTCGCAAGACCGATCGAGGGGGCTGCTTGAACGTTGTACGCGACCTGATCGACGCGCGCGAGCGGGGCGGCGGGGCCCGCCTGCTTGACAAGGATCGCGCTGGCGGCGACGAGTATCGCGACGCAGCCGAAGACGGCCGCTTCGCGCGCGTCCATCGCCGAGTGTCGGCGCCCGAGCCCTCGGGTGGCGTGCTGATCTGATCGCATGTCTATGCTCCTCGGTCGCGGGTGTCCGCACGCCCGCGTGCGGCGGGCGACGGACTCAGGACGGGTGCCAAAAGTGACCGATCGGTCAGCTCCTGACGAGACGGCGTCCGTGCCGAGGTAGAAAACAGTAGCCCGGGAAGCCATGCAGGACACTCTCAGGCAAGGACTTGGGCACATTCGGCCGAAATTTGTGCCGCCTGAAGCGGTTGTGCAGAGTTGCCGGACGGACCAGACCGCCCGCCCCGCCGTGACAACGTCCGGGAACCTCGACGTCATCCCGAGCCGGGGACATCATGTTTGAGGCGTCGGACCTGGCGATCGCGGCCTTCATCGGCGTCGGGGCCGGGCTCGTCGGCGGGCTCGCCGGGGTCGGCGGCTCGATCATCATGCTCCCGGCGCTCGCCCTGTTCGTGGGGTTCAGCACCGCGGAGAAGACCGAGCAGCACCTGTATGCCGCCGCGGCGATGGCTGTGAACTTCGTCGTCGCCCTTCCCGCGGCCCGCACCCACCTGAAAAAGGTGGATGGCCCCGTGCTCTCGATGGTGCGATGGCTCCTCCCCGCGGCGCTCGTCGGGATCGTCGTCGGTGTGCTGGTCAGCAACCAGGTCCAGGGGGATCGCCTGAAGCTCCTGCTCGCGGCGTTCATCGCGGCGTACTCGATCTTCAACCTCTTCCGCGCCTTCCGACCGAAGAACCCGCCCAACGCGCCGGCCCCTGCCCAGCGCCCGCCCGCGCCGGCGCTGGCCGCGACCGGGGGGTTCACCGGGCTTGCGGCCGGGGTGCTCGGGATCGGCGGCGGGATCGTGCTCGTGCCGGTGCTTCAGCTCGCCTGCCGCGTGCCGATCAAGCCGGCGATCGCGGCGAGTTCGGCGGTCATGGCGGTCACGGCGATCCTTGGCGCGTCGCTCAAGCTCGGCACGCTCGGCGAGCACGGGCTGGACTGGCGGGACGGGCTCCTGCTCGCAGGGGCGATGGCGCCGGGCGCGATCGCCGGCTCGATGATCGGATCCGCCCTCACGCACGCGCTCCCCACCCGCGTGTTCCGGATCGTCCTCAGTGTCATCCTGCTGGCGGCGGCTGCCAGGATGGCAGGGATCCTGTAAGACTCCGGAGACGGGACCCGCCCGGGAAGCCTGACGACGAACCCCAGGGTTGGCACGGCGTATGCACGCATGGCTCATGTGCATCACCCCCGCCCGTGCGCACGAAACGTGACGGGCCCGGATCGGAAGGATTCAGACGATGTCCACACGGGTTGTCAACAACTTCAAGACGGTGCTGCTGCTCGGCGGGCTGATGGGCCTGTTCCTCGCGGCCGGGAGCATGTGGGGGCAGAGCGGCCTGATCCTGGCCTTCCTCTTTGGCGGCCTGGTCAACGTCATCGCGTGGTTTTTCAGCGACAAGATCGCGATCGCCGCGATGCGCGGTCGCGAGCTGTCGCGTGAAACGGGGGGCGATCTCTACACCATGACCGAACGGCTCGCGCAGAACGCCAATCTACCGATGCCCAAGCTCTACCTCTGCCCGCACCAGGCGCCCAACGCCTTCGCGACGGGTCGCAACCCGCGGAAGGCGGCGGTCGCGGTGACGCAGGGCGCGATCGACCTGCTCGACCCGTTCGAGATGGAGGGCGTGATCGCGCACGAGCTGGCGCACATCAAAAACCGGGACACGCTGATCTCGTGCATCGCGGCGACGATCGCGGGCGTGCTCGCGTTCCTCGCCCAATGGGGTTTCTGGCTCGGGATCGGCAACCGTCAGGCGAACCCGTTTGTGATGATCATCGTGATCATCATCGCGGCGGTGGGCGCGGCGATGATCAAGGCGATGATCAGCCGAAGCCGCGAATTTGTGGCCGACGCGGACGGCGCGAAGATCGCGGGCTCGCCGTTCGGGCTGATCAGCGCGTTGAAGAAGCTGGAGATGTACAGCGGGCGGATCCCGCTGCAGCAGCCGAACCCGGCGCAGAACAACCTGTTCATCGTGGAGCCGCTGGCGTCGGCCGCACGTGGCGGGAACCCGCTCCTGCGGATGTTCGCGACGCACCCGCCGACGGAGCGGCGCGTGGCGGAGCTCTCCAAGCTCGGCTGAACGCGACTCCGTGGCGCGGGCGGTGTGTCAGCTCGCGGCGGCGGCGTTGCGCGGGGCCTCGACGTTCGCGGGGCTGGGGCCGAAGGTCGAATCCGCGACGACGTTGACGATCCCGAGCCAGTCGGTGTCGAGTTGGTCGTTCCATGCTTCGGGGTCCGCGTCGCGGAGCCCGGCGTGGAGTTCGGCGCGGACGGCCTCGTGATAGGCGGGGCTGTCGCCGGAGAGGAACGGGCTGACGGCCGATCGGCTCATGACGCCGGTGATCGTGTCGACCAGGTCCGCGTTCCGCACGACCAGGGCGAGGGCGCCGGCGAGGTTTTTCGCCTTGCGCTGCACGAGCGCGCTGTCCCACCGCGCGTCCAGCAGGTGCTGATCGCTGAGGCGGGCGAGCAGGCTCTGCGCCAGGCGGCGCGGGTCGTCGGTCATGCGTTCGAAGCTGGCCTGAATCGCGGCTACGCGGGCGTCGGTCATGGTCCGGTCTCCTGCGGGTCTTGAGGTGTCGCCCGGCTAGACGCCGCGCTGATCAGCACGGATCCAACGAGCACCGGCAAGATCGGTCCGGAAACCACTCGGGTTGAGCGCGAGCGTGAAGTCGGCGCCCGCAGGCCGAGCCGCCCCAAAACAACCGCCGACCCGAGAGGAGGTGAACGGGCCGGCGGTTGCACTGAGGAACTCGTTTATTGGGTCGCGGCGTGTGTGCGCGTCATCCAAAGAGTGATACCGAGAAGATAGATCGATGTTTCAACACGCTCCCGGGACTGAACGCCGCACCCCGCCTGGTGTTCCCCTGGGGAGGCTGCACGATGGGATTTTCAACCAATTGCCCAAGTACGTAAGTCTATTTTTAGCAATACTTTGAGCTCAATTTTCAGCGTTGATCGGGGTCTCTCGGTCGGGCTTTCCGGATCGGCTACAGTCTGTGCGGAGGTGTTCTGCCCATGGCGAGTGATGAACTTCGGCGTCGGCTCCGCCCGGGGGACGACTGGGATCTGGTCGATGGCAAGCTCGACGGCTCGCCGATGATCGCGCGTGTACGCACGGAAGCCGCGGCCCCGGGCATCGAGGCCGGGCTGCTCACGCGGGTCACCTTCGAGGTTGAGCTCGACGACCAGATCAACGGGCTGCCCAGCATGAGCGAGCAGAACGTGCTCGACGGGCTTGAGGACCAACTGAGCCAGCTCGCCGACGAGAGCGGCGAGGCGCGTCTCGTGCTGCTGGTCTCGGGCGGCGGCAAGCGCCACATGGTGCTCTACTGCCGGAACGAGGGGTGGGTGACGACCCACCGCGACGCCCTCGGCGTGATCTTCAGCGACCGCGTGGTCGAGATCTTCGCCGAGGACGACCCGGGCTGGACCGTGCACGCGCAGTTCGTCGAGGCGGCGGGGTAAACCCGACCCCGGCGCACCTCGCGCGAACTCGCCGGCAAGGGCTCAGAACTGGAACTGCATCTGGAGCACGACGGAGACCTGCCCGCCGCTGTCGTCGCGGAGCAAGGCGAGCCCGTCGCTGGTGTTGACGATCGAGGCCGAATCGTCGCGGGTTTCGGGGTAGTAGACGACCTCGCCGGTGAGACGGACGGCCTGGCTCCGCGGGACGAAGTAGTAGTTCATACCGACGGTGATCGCGGAGAAATCGTCGCTGCCGCCGGCGCGGTCGTTGTCGGGGAAGAGCATCGCGTATCGGGCGAAGACGTCGGCATGGTCGGAGATGGCGACGCCGCCCTGAACGACGAAGCCCAGGTCGGTGACGCTGCCGCCGCTGGCGTCGATGGTGCGTCCCTGGAAGGCGGCGAGGGCGCTCCACCCGTCACCTTCAAAGCCGATGTCGGCGGTGTATCCGTAGAAGCGTCCGGCGCTGTCATCGCCGACGGGGACGGGGATGTTGCCGTCTTCCTGGAAGTGGAAGCCGGCGCCGAGGAGCATGCCGAACTGATCCCCGCGGTAGCCGGTCATGGTGTTGAACTGGGACCACGGGGCATCACCGAATCGCCCCTCGGCCCGTGCGCTGAGCGCGTAATCGGCGGAGTTGGCGCTGTTGTAGCGGGAGTTGGTCGCGCGGCGCCCGTCGGAGAGCGCACCGGAGACGCGGAAACGCTCGGCGACGTAGGTGAGCATCACACCCTGCGAGCGATCGAGCGCGAAGACCGAATCGACGACGGAGCGATCGACCGCGAGAACGTTGACCGGGCTGGTGCCGAAGCGTTCACGGTCGAACGGCAGCATGAACTGCCCGAAGCGGAGCGTCCAGCCCTCGGCGAGCTCGCGGGTGAGGAAGGCGTCGACAAGGCTGAACGAGCCGTCGCTGTTGATCTGCACGAAGGCGCGGTAACCGAAGCCGGCGTCGCCGAGCTTGCCGCCCACACCGAAGCGGGTGCGTTGGTGCTGGAATCCGGAGGCGAAGTCGTCGGACTCGCCTTCCTGCTGGGCGTCGAAGGTGGCGATGTAGCGGAACTGCATGAGCCCGTCGATGCGCATGGTGTTGCGCCCGTCCTGGGTGGAGATGATGAAGCCGCGGTGCGGCGCGGGCTCGGCGGTCGAGACGGGCTGAGCCGTCTGGCGGACCTGCGCGTTTGCAAGGTCGAGGAAGCGGGCCTGCTGCGCGTCGAGCTGCGCGAGCGAGGCGGAGGACGCGAGCCCGGCAACGGCGATCGCGACGGCGGTGTTCAATGCGTTCGGCACGGTGTTATCCCCGAATTCTTGCCGACTCGGGGTCGGCGTGTGCGAGTAGAAGCCACATGGCGGCGATCCAGACGAGGATCGCCGGGTACTGATTCCATTGCGGCAGTTCCTTGGCGTGCAGGAAGAAGAGCACGACCATGAACGTGCCGAAGAGGGCGGCCGCCCCGCTCAGGCTGAGCGACGCGAGCCGCAGACGGTGCTTCGGGCGAACAACCGCGATCGCCGCGACGACACCGATCGCCAGCTCGGCGAGCCCAATGACCCACTGCGAGATCACGGCGAGAATGTCGGGGAGTCGCTGCCATTGGTCCTCGTGGTTGGAGCCCAGGATCGTGCGCCAGAGCGGGGTGAACTGATCGGGCACGCGGTCCTTGACCATCGCCGGCACGAGCGAGCCGAGCCCGGCGATGCACATGAACAGACTAAAAACGAGCAGATTGATCAACGCGAGCGTCTGGGTCCTCATGACGTTTCTCCCCGGCCGCCGCACGCCCATCCACGGGTGCGCCGACGACCGAGGTCGCAGACTATCGGCTCGCAGGGGAACCCACCACATGCGCAGTTTTCCCTAGGCTGTGTCTGAGGGATCATTTGTTCGGCGCACGGCCGGTTGCGCGATTGAG
>RECY01000007.1 GCA_007693785.1 Phycisphaerales bacterium
CCCGGCTGTGCTGAAATATCCCCCGGCGTATAAAGCCGGTCCCGACCCGTCATCAAACACGGCGAGCGCGCGGACTGTGCCGTTGACGCCAATGCCCGAAGGCCCTTCCAGCGCCGACCACGCGGACCCATTCCAACGCGCGACCCTGTTCACCTCCACCCCTCCGGCAGTGGTGAAGCTGCCCCCCGCGTACAACGCCGGGCCCGACTCGTCGTTGAAGACCGCCATGGCACGGATCGCGCCGCTCACGCCGATCTCTTGGCCGGTCAGGCTTGCCCACCCCGGCTCGCAGCCCGTGTGCCCACGCGTCTCGGCACCCGCGAGCAGCATGAGCACGCACGCCACGAGCATGAGCACCCCGCGTGAACGCGGCAGCTCCATCGGGTGGCGATCCTTGCAGCGTTCGATTGAATCCAAGATGTCTTGTGTTGTGGGCATGGCAGGGCACTCGCGGCGTTCAGGCACGGGCGCCACCGCGTGGCGCCTCCGTCCCTCCGCAGTCGCTCGCGAGTGTGCGGCGCAACGCGGCGCGGCGCAGAAATCACGGGATCGATGCCGGGATCACGCCCGAGAACCTTGTTGGACTCAGCCCATGCCGTGCTCGGCCCGGAATTCCCGCAGGGCCTCGCCCGCTTCGCGGGTCGCGGGAGCCTCCGCTCCGAGTTCGGCCTCGAGGCGTGCGGCGAACGCCGCCAGGTCGGCTTCGCCCTCGTGCGCACGCCCGAGGCGAACGGCACTGTCCGCGATCGCGCGGGCGGCGCGGAGCGCGCCGGGGCTCGCGATCTCGCTCGAGGCGCGAAGCAGTGTGCGGGCCTCGTCCACCCACGCGCTGGCTTCCGGGAGGTTGCCATCTGTCTCCAGGACCGCTAGCGCGCAGAACGCCAGCAGGGCCGACCGGCTCGTGTCTGGCTGCCCGGACGCGGCACGCGCGACCTCGGCCGCCGCCTCGGCGTGCGCTGACGCTTTCGCCGCACGCCCTGTGCGCTCATGGAAGAACATCGTGTTGTAGGCGGACGCGAACGTGTCCGGGTGCGACGCGCCCAGCACGCGCAGCCGCCCTTCGAACGCGCTCGTCGTGTGCGGGATCGCGTCAACCGTACGCCCGAGTTGGTTGAGCAGGAACCCCGTGTTGTGCGCCCAGCGCAGCGTGCCCGGGTGGTTGGGGCCGAGCACGCGGTGGTGGGCGTCCAGGCTCTCCAGGTACAAGGGCTCGGCCTCGTCGAGCCGCCCCGTCACGCGGTAGAACCCGCCAAGATTCCCGAGCGCGTTGATCGTCTGCGGGTGGTCCTCCCCGTACGCCGCGCGGAAGCCCTCGAGTGCCCCGATGTAGTACGGCTCCGCCTCGTCGTACCGCCCCTGTTCCATCAGCACGCCGCTGAGATTCACCATCGCGTGGAACGTGTCCGGCTCGTGCGGACCGGTGTGCTCGGTGCGCAGGACGAGCACCTCGCGGGCGTTCGCCTCGGCCTCGTCGAGCCGCCCGCTCAGGCGGAGTAGGTTCGTCCTGTTGTCGAGCAGCCAGAGCGTGCTCGCGTGGGTGGGGCCGTGGGTGCGCACGCTCGCGTCGATCGCCCAGTCGAGCAGCTCGTGCGCCTCGTCGAACTCCGCAAGGTTCTGGTGGGTTGCCGCGAGAACGCCGGCCGCGTTGATCGCGCGCGGGTCGTCCGCGTCGGCGTGGGCTCGGAAGAGTTCCATCGCGAGGCGGAGGTGGCGGCGGGCCTCGTGCAGCTCGCCGATCGTGAAGTACGACCGCCCGATGATCGCGTGCAGCGCCCCGGCCGCGCTCGGGCGCATGTCGGGTTCTCGCTCGACGCGCTCGCCCGCCTGATCGAGGATCATGCGGAGCAGCTCGCGGTCCATCGTGCGCGCGGCCGCGGGGTCGATCCCCGCGAGCATGTTCTCAACAAACGACAGCAGGCGCGTGCGCTGCTCGAGCTCGTCCTCGGCGACCGCCCGTTGCTCGGCCTCCGCCTCCCGGGCCTCCACGCTTCTTGTGTAGAGCACCGCCAGCGTGAGCAGCAGCCCGACGAGCACCGCGAGCGCCACGCCCGAGCCGATGACCAGCCCCGCCTGACGCTGCGCAAACTTCTGCGCGACGTACCACGCCCCGCGCGGGCGGGCACGCACGGGCTCGCGGGCGAGATAGCGGCGCAGGTCCGCGCCAAACGCCTCGGCCGAGGGGTACCGATCTGCCGGGCGGCGTGCCGTCGCCATCGCGACGATGTCGCGCAGCTCCGCGTCGACGGGCGGGTCCGTCGCGGGCCAGTCGAACGGCCCGCCGCGGGCGATCTGGCGGATCACCTCCGCGGGCGACGCGCGATCTATCTTGTACGGCAGCGTGCCCGCGAGCGACTCATAGAGCAGGACGCCGAGCGCGTACACGTCGCTCCGCACGTCTAGCGCGCCGACCTCGGCGTCGACCTGCTCGGGGGACATGTACGCCAGCGTGCCGACCAGCGACGCCTCGCCGTTGTCTTGCGTGATCGGCTCGGCCGCGTGCTCCAGCGAGCGCGCGACGCCGAAGTCCAGCACCCGCGGCGTGCCCTCGGCGTCCACCAGGATGTTGTCCGGCTTCAGGTCCCGATGGATCACGCCCCGCTGGTGCGCATGGTGCACCGCGTCCGCGATGCGCGCCAGAAGGGCGACACGCGCTCGGTGCGAGGATGAACGCTCGCGCAGGTGGGCCGTCAGCGGGCGGCCCTCGATGAACTCCATCACCAGGTACGGCGTCAGGTCGTCCGCGTCCTCGACGACGCCCGCGTGGAAGATCTTCGCGATGCAGGGGTGATCGAGCGAGGCGAGGCTGTCGGCCTCGTAGCGGAACCGGCGCAGGTGCGCCGCACCCGAGCGCCCGCGGCGCATGACCTTGATCGCGACGTCGCGCGACGGGCTGCGCTGGCGAGCGCGGTAGACCACGCCCATCCCCCCGCGCCCAACCTCGCCGAGGATCTCGTACCCGTCGACCGACGGGGGCGAGCCGACGCCCGGCATCAGCCCGCTGAGACGGGAGACCGCGCGCACGAGCCCCACGTGCCCGGGCCCCGCGTCGCCGCTCGAGGCCAGCACGTCGGCGAGCGCGTCGCCGCTCCCGCGCCAGAGCGCTTCGAGGGCGGTGTCGAGCCGGTCCGGGAGCGCGGGGTCGGGCTCCCCGGCAAGGTCGTCAGCTTGTGCCGCCGGGCGATGGATCACGCGTCGCTCCCGGTTCGGTATGGAGATCGGTCTGCGGCTCTGCGTGCGGCTCGTCGCCCGCCTCCATGCTCGCGCGGAGGGCGCGGACGGCTCGCAGCAGCAGCATCGAGGCGGCCGGTCGCGTCAGCCCCATCCGGGCCGCGATCTCGCCGGTCTTGAGTTGGTCGAAGAACGCGTAGGTCAGCACGCGCCGGTAGTCGTCTTTCAACCGCCCGAGGTGCAGCAGCATCGTCTCGATCTGCTCGGCCTGCCCGACGGCCGTCCGCGGCGTCACCCCGCTCGCCGAGAGCATCGCCGCCAGCGGCCCGGCCGAGGTGGCCCACCCGCCCGAGCTCTGCAGTGACCGCAGCGAGCCCGTCCACCGCCCCGGGCGCGCCTGGCGACGCAGCCGATCCGCGACCTTGTGCTCCACGATCCGCGCCAGATACGCCCGGAAGCCGGCCCCGTCCGCACGCTCCAGCGAGAGCAGCCCGCTGGAGGCCGCGGCGAGGGCCTCCTGCACGATCTCTTCCACCGCGTGCCACTGGTTCGGACGCGGGCTCAGACGAGCGATCGACATCCGGAACGCCATCGGCT
This sequence comes from Phycisphaerales bacterium, assembly GCA_007693785.1. Classification (GTDB taxonomy): domain Bacteria; phylum Planctomycetota; class Phycisphaerae; order Phycisphaerales; family UBA1924; genus RECY01. The sequence continues at coordinate 3,766 of RECY01000007.1, forward strand.
CGGCCTCGGCGATCAGACGCTCCAGAGCCGACCGATCGCCCCCCGATGCCGAACGCACCAACGCATCCACCCGCTCGTTGGCAAAATCCGGAGAATCCACGGCCCGATTGTAGGGATTTTTGATGACATGCCAAGCGAGAACCCTCCCCCTCGCACGAGCCCTCCGGAAATAATGGGGAGCCGAGCGGCCCCCTCTGCGGCCGCCGGCTCCTCACCACATCCGGAGTCGTGCCGAGCCCTGCCGCGTAACACGCTGAACAAGAATTTCCACAAACCGCCCCATTGCACCTCCGCCCGCCCCGCTCCGTCGGCCTGCCTTCCCCGGGCATATCCGGGAGGCAACGCCCGCCGGCTTTATACTTCGGAATGCGGACCCAACACACCCTCACCGGTCTCGTCCTCGCGATCACGATCGCCCTCGCGGGCTGCTCGGGCGCCCCAACGCCCGCCGAGCCTGCCGCAGCCCAGGAACCCGGCATGACCAGCGAGCCGACCGAGCCCGCCGGGCCGCCCCCCGCGATCCGGGCTTGGATGGAACGGCTCACCGTCCCGCACGCCTACGACCCCGAGACCGGCTTCATCGCCGCGCGCGAGACGATCGAGCTGCCCCCGCTCCTCGCCGACGCCCCGCCCCTGGACGAGGCCCTCGCCGAGGCGGAGCGGGACGGGCGACTGGTCATCGCCTTCGCGACGGCCGACCGCTGCGCACCCTGCCAGCAGTACAAGAAAGACGCCCTGAACGATCCTCGCGTGCTCGCGCGCCTCGCCGATCCCCGCCTGCTCGCGACCCACGTCGAGGTCGACCGCCGCCCCGAGCTTGCCCAGGAGCACCTCGGGAGCCTCGCGATCCCGATGAGCTACGCCCTCCGCGATGGGCAACGCGTCGCCACGCTCCGCGGGCAGCGCACGCCCGAGGAACTACTGGCGTGGCTCGAGGCCTTGCTCGCGGGCTGAGCGAGCACGGGCGAGCGAACCACCGCACATCTTGCAACCTCATCTGGGGCTCGGCACCTCATCATGCCGGCTTCGTCACGTTAAAAGCGCGAGGCTGCCTTGCGCGCACGATCTAAGACGCCCGTTTATCCCCGACGCACCAGCAGCACCCGTTCAGGGCATAGCGCCTGATCCTCGCGCGCACATCGCGGCGGCACACGCCATTTTGACCCCGCCCAAGCGATTTCAGCCCGTCAGCACGCGACAAAGCCCCGGCATAACACCTTCGGGGATATCAGACCGCGTTCCTGAGTATTTCACCCGATGGTGTTTGCAAAATATCTTGCGACAATGCCTATGCAATATTTGATAATAAATACCGACACGTCATGTCAGAACGATGTGAGCACAAAGAAATATCAGCAGAAATACCCGCCCTCATTCAGCGGGTAGATCACGGATCGATGGTGCCCGTTCGGGTGTACACCGGGATGGGAAGAGGTTTGGCATTCGAGAAAGAGGAGAGAGATATGAACGCAAGGTTCAAGACAGCACGGATTTCGGCGGTTTTCGGTACGGCTTTGGTCAGCCTGGGCGTGTCGTCCCAGGCGACGGGCAGTGTCGAGCTGGGGGCGGCCCAGAATTTCGCGGTGCTCGCGGCCACGACGGTCACGAACACGGGATTTTCGGTCGTCACCGGCGACCTCGGCGTGTGGCCGAACAACGCGGCGACCGGCTTCCCGCCCGGCGTCGTGAACGGGCTGACCGAGCTCGGCACCCCGCTCGCCCAGCAGGCGCAGAACGACGCCGCGATCGCCTACAACAATCTCGCGACGATGGTCCCCACGCAGAACCTGACCGGGATGGACCTCGGCGGGATGACCCTCACGCCGGGCGTCTACTTCTTCGCGTCCTCGGCCTTCCTGACCACGACGCTCGTTCTTGACGCGCAGGGCGACCCGAACGCCCAGTTCATCTTCCAGATGGGCAGCACGCTCGTCACCGCCAGCGACTCCGCCGTCATCGGCATCAACGGCGCCGACACCTGCGACAACATCTTCTGGCAGGTCGGCAGCTCCGCCACACTCGGCACCGGCACCGACTTTGCCGGCACCATCCTCGCCCTCACCAGCATCACGCTGACCACCGACGCCTCCATCAACTTCGGACGGGCGATCGCCCTGAACGGCGCCGTCACGATGGACACCAACATCGTCGACGGCGGCCCGTGCATCCCCGCACCGGGCGCGTTCGCGCTCTTCGGCTCGATGCTCGTCGGCTCCCTCGCCTACCGGCGCAGGACACGCTGACACGACCCGCCGGGCCGAAGCTGGCCCGACATTCCTACACACTCCCGGATCCGCTCGCCTCGTCGCTGAGAGAACAATCTCCGCGACGGGCGGCGGATTTTTTTCTGCAGAACAAGACCAAACACCGGCCCGCACGCGATCCCGACGGGCCTCGCAACGGGCGCTCAGCACAATCCAGAATTTTTCTTTGACGTGCGTTGCGCCCAGGGTGTTTGCACGACTGCACACCTGTCGGCCGCACAGAGGGGCGGTCGAAACCAGCCGCGCGCCCCGCACACGATCATCCAGCGGCGGGACGCATCACCACGGGAGCCCCGTTTATGCGCGTCCGAACCCATCGCCGCAGCCCGAGCCTGTGCGCCGCCTTGCTCGTGCCCGTCCTCGCCGCGTTCGCCGCCCCTGCGCAGACGCCGCGCGAGGATTGCCAGCCCGCTTGGGTCCCGACATTCGTCGGCGGCAACAGCATCAGCTCGAGCGTCTTCACGCAGGCCGTCTTCGACGACGGCAACGGCGAGGCCCTCTATGTCGGCGGCGGCTTCATCACCGCGGGCGGACAAGCCGTCAACCGCATCGCCCGCTGGAACGGCTCCGCATGGTCACCGCTGGGCTCCGACGTCAACAACTCGGTCATCGCAACCGCGGTCTTCAACGATGGCAACACCGAAGCCCTCTACATCGGCGGCACCTTCACCACCGTCAGCGGGCAGCCGATCACCGGCATCGCCAGGTGGGACGGCGCCTCGTGGAGCGCGGTCGGCACAGGGCTCAACGGGAACGTCTTCGCGCTCGGCGTCCACGACGACGGCACCGGGCCCGCGCTCTACGCGGGCGGCAGCTTCACCGTTGCCGGCGGGGCATCCGCCAACCGCATCGCCAAATGGAACGGCACCACGTGGAGCCCTCTCGGCGGCGGCGTCGAGGGGAGCGTGCTCGCGCTGCAGGCTTTCAATGACGGCTCCGGTGATGCACTCTACGTGGGGGGTAGCTTCACCTTCGCCGGCGGCGAACCCGTCAGTGGCATCGCCAAGTGGGACGGCTCGGCTTGGAGCACCCTCGCAAGCGGTGTCGGCGGCGGGGCCTCGACGCCGCAGGTCCGCGACTTCGCGGTCTATGACGACGGCACCGGGCCTGCGCTCTACGCCGCCGGGCTGTTCGCGAGCGCATCCGCCACCCCCGCCACGAGCCGCATCGCGCGATGGGACGGCAGCGCGTGGTCCTCGGTCGGCGGCGGGATCACCGGCACCGGGTTCAACCAGGGCGTCTACACGCTCTCGGTGTATGACGACGGGTCCGGGCCCGGTCTCTACGCCGGCGGGGACTTCTTTGCCGCCGGCGGCGTCTCGACCAGCCTCGTCGCGCGATGGGACCCCACCGGCTGGTCGCCCCTCGGCGCGGGCATGCAGAACATCGATTTCGCCCCCTACGTGCGCACCATCGGCGTCTACGACGATGGAGCCGGCAGCGGCGCGGCCTTGTTCGTCGGCGGAGACAGCGTCGGCGCACCCGGCGGCGGGAACTTCCTCGGCAAGTGGCAGGGCTGCCCGATCGCCGAAACACCCTGCCCCGCGGACCTGACCGGCCCGGCCCTGGACGGCATCCCCGA
>RECY01000020.1 GCA_007693785.1 Phycisphaerales bacterium
GCCGCCCCGCCTTCCGTGCGGTCCGTCCGTCCATGGGGGATGCCTCCGGGCCCCGCGGGCTGTTCACCAGCGGGGCGTGCATCCTCTATATCTGCAGCGGTGGGGGGAAGTGTCGCAGGGCACTGAAGCTATGGGGCTTCAACGAGGCGCAGCGGGGCAACCATGACAGCCCGGTTATTTTCGGTTCAGCGCTCACCACTCGCGGTTCTGCCGCTTGAGGCGGACGCGCTGGTGATCAGTCCCAATACTGCACGCCGATCGACCGGCACCAGTCGCGCACGGCCTGGGCGGCTTCGGGATCGGGCTCGAATTGTTCGAGCAGGGCGGCGAACGGCGAACGGATCGCACGAAAATGGGGCAGATCGGCCATTGGCAACAGCATGATTTGCACACGGCCGTAGACCGGATGGTCCTTCGGCTCCCCCACGGGCACGAACCCAAAACGCGCGAAGAAACGGTCGAGCGGCGGGTTGCAGTTGATGAGATTCAGGCGGTGGCCATGCTCGTACCCCGAGCGGAAGATCCCGAGCATGAGACGCGCGGTGAGCGGGCCTCGACGATGGATGGGATCGGTGATCAACTTGCTGGTTAGCCCGGCCCGATGGAGCAGCGGCTCGGGCAACGTGTCGAAGGCGTGGAAGGCTTGGTCCTCCGGGCTCAACGTCGCGGAGGGCTGCAAGCGAACTGTGCCTGTAGCCTCGCCGTCTCGATCGAATGCAGCAAGAACTACGGCGCACTCGTCAACTGGATCGACGACCACTCTGGCCGTGTGATCCGCATGCGGCTCCTGGCGTCCCATCTCCTCGACATAGACTCGGTAACGCAGGCGACCAACCGACCGGTGCTGCTCACATTTGACAACTTCGACCACATCCGAGGCACCAGCACGAACACCCGCGCTCGGAGGGCGTGCCGCGGGGTGGATCTTTGGCGCCTGGCCTTTTTTGGGAGTGCGGTCATTCACCGGGATGTTCGATGTTGGGCTCAATGCGTCGCCCTTTGCTGTCGTAGCACGCGAGTTGGTCGGGGGATTCATTGCGTATCCTCCGGTGGCTGCCGTCGCAGAACGGAAAGTTGCGGCTCAATCCGCACGCGCAGATCCACACACTGCGTGTCTGTGGCTTAAGTTCGATGGGTTCTGTCGCTTCAAGCCGCACCAGGCGAGCCATGCTCAGACCGCCTCGGCCGGGGCGTGGTGATCCTGTTCCACTCGTGCGCGGGTCAGCGCCTCGTTCCAGACCGGCACCGGGTAGACCTGTGCGAAGCATTCGAAGCCGTGGAGCACGTGGTCGCCCGCGCCGGGGCGGATGGCGATCAGATCCTCGATTGCTTTGACGATCATGTCCGTGTGACGGATGTCCTCGGTCGCGTGGAGATCGATGAATTCCCGGGCTTCGGGGCGATAGCCCTTGCGGTCCATGACCGCTTGCACGCGTGCGGCCATGACCGGGGTGAGCGCTTCAAAGATGTACATGAACCCGAGGTAGCAGGCCGGGTCGGCGTGCTCGCCGAGCATGCGGCACATTGCCGCGACCGCCATGCAGGCCGGGGGCATCGGTGTCTGCACATCGCGGGGGTCACCCCCGAGCCGCGCGTAATCACGCAGGGCCATGTCGGCGTGCTCGACCTCCTCGACCTGCTGGAGGATCATGTCCTTGATGAGTTGCTCGCTGCTTTTGGGCATCCGCCCCACGGCTGTGAACGTTGCCTCGGTGACGTGGGGCTGGTAGAACGCGATCGAGAGATAGACGTGCTTGAGAATCCCCGTCACGAGCGCCGGATCGGTTTCCGGGTTGGTCAGCACGCGGTAGATCTCCGACGCCTCAACACGCCGGATCAGCCCCGCCAAGCGGGACTCCAGCTCTGCCGCCACCCCACCGATCACCGGCTCGCTCATGGTCCGCCTCCGTTTCTTGCCGGCTTGTGCGTCTGATGGCATCCGAAGTGACGTCGGAAGGTCGATTTTTTGTGCAGCCGCGATCACGGGCTGGGCCCGGGCATCATCGCCGCGTCCGCATGTCGCCCCCTCCCGTCGTGGGCGTACGGACAAGAACCCCCTTTCGTGCGGACCCCGTTCTGGGTAGGCTGTCCCCGTGAAGCCGTGGATTCCCGGGCGGATGCCCCCTCCGGCTCTCGCGAGGGGCGGGTGGAAGTGTGTCAGGATTCGGGATGGATGCATGCACGAGGATCTGACCCGGTATCTCAACCGCGATGTGCCTGAGGCGGCCTCCGATCATGCGGAGCGGATCCGCGTCGGCTTGATCCGCGAGGTGGCGAGGCCGCACCTGTCGCGCGAGCTCGGCGGGCTCCGCGGGCGAGCGGATCGCCCGGACCTGACCCAGCTTGTGCAGGAGGTCTGGCTGAAGCTCGAGCGGAGCCAGCGGTGGGCAAGCCGGGGACACTTCCTTGCGGCTGCGTCCCGCGCGACCCGGCAGGTGCTGGTCGACGAGGCGCGCAAGCGGTCACGCCGGGTGCGGACGGTTTCGATCGAGGCAGACACGCAGCCGGGGTTTCACCCCGCCATGCCGGCAACGCTGGACGGGCTGCTCGGTGAGTTGGAGGCGGTTGAACCCGTGGCGGCACGGATCGCGGGCTTTCGCTTGTTCGGCGCGCTGCCGATCGCGGTGATCGCCGAAGTTGAGGGCATTTCCACCCGCCAGGTCCACCGCCACTGGCAGTACGCCCGGGCGTGGCTTGCCGACCGGATCCGGGGGGACGACGCGTGAGGGCGCGTCGCGGCAGTTTCTGCGGAATCCGTCGCATACTTCGATATGGCTCCTGAAGTCGATCATCCCGGCATCCGAGCCCTGTTCGAGTCGCTGGTGGATCTGTCGGCGGAAGAACGGGCCGAGGCGTTGGCGCGGGCGGAACACACCGATGCCGCGGTCGCCGCACGCGTGACACGCCTGCTGATCGCGCTGGAGAGCGGGCCGGAGTTGCCGCCCGTCTTCGTGTTTGACGAGCCCGAGGGGGCCGATCGCCTGCTGAGCGACGGGTGCGTGGTGAGCACGCCGATCGGCCCGGTCAGGATCATGGGGCTGCTCTCGGATCCGGCCCGATTGTCGGTGTCGCAGGTCTATGAGGCGCACCATACGGATGCGGGGCGGATCGCGCTGAAGCTGCTCCCAGAAGCGGGCACAGGGCACGAGGCCCGGCGTCGGTTCTTGGCCGAAACCGAGGCCCTGCGATCGCTGGACCACCCGCACGTTGCGCGGCTGCTGAGCGCCGGTCCGATCGAGTCCGGCGACGCCCCGGGATGCATGGGGATCCTGACACGGTTTGTCGATGGGCAGGCGCTGGACGAATGGGCGTCAGGGCGCGACGCGGGCGAGATCGTCTCGGTCGTCGCGACGGTGGCGCGAGCGGTGCATCACGTGCATCTGCGTCAGATCCTGCACCGGGATCTCAAGCCCTCGAACATCATCGTGATGCCGGATGGACGCCCCGTGCTGCTCGACCTGGGCATCGCGAAGTTTCTGGACCCCAAAGGGCCAAACCCATACGCCACGATTGGTCGGTCCGTCGCGGGAACGCCGGCGTATATGGCTCCCGAGCAGCTCACGCCGACCTCGGCCCGCGTGGACTATCGGGCTGACCAGTACGCATTAGGCGCCATGCTGTACGAACTGCTGGTTGGGCGGGCGCTCGTGACGCTGTCCGGACAGTCCGAAGCCGAGATGTACCGGTTGAAAATGGGAGCTCGCCCGCCAGCGTTGCGGGGGCTGAGCGTGCGCGCCCTAGCGGTGCAAGCGGCGCTGGTGGCGGCCTCGCCCCATGCCGAGGACCGCTACCCGGCGGCCGACCGCTTCGCGGACGATCTGGATAGAGCGGCCTCGGGACGACCGCTCTCGGTGCGACCCATGGGACGCGCGCGACGCCTGTTGCTGATCGCCCGTCGGCGCCCTGTCGCCGCGATCGCTGTGACGCTGGCGGTCGCCGCTCTCACAGCATGGGGAGCTACCTTCGTCGTCGCACAGCATCGCATCGACGCGGCCCGTGCACGGGCCGAGGCCCGGTTCAGTGACACGCGCGCGTTCGCCCATTGGGCGATTTTTGAACTGACCGATCAGCTCAGCAGCATCGCGAATACCACCGTCGTGCGCCACAACCTGATCGAGCAGGCGACCGAGATGCTCGAACGGCTCGCACACGACCCGTTCACCGATCAGGAGCTTCTGCTGGAATTGATCGAAGGGTATGCACGACTCGGGGAAATCCTCGACGAGGAGCTGGGCGACAAGGCGGGCGCAACCGCCCGGTACGAAGCTGGTCGACTGCTGCTTCAACGCCCGACATTGCGAGCGTCGCCCGAGGTCATGCTGATGCAAGTGTGGCTGGATTTCCTGATCATGCGAGCCCACGACGCCCCGGGCTACAGAACGCTCCCCAAAGAAAAGCTCGAAAAGGCGATCCGATCCATGGATCGGATCCAGCAGGCGCGGCCGAACGACCACCGGCTGTACCGATATCGCGCAAGATTGTACTGGAGCCTCGCAACGTACTACAGGCTGAACGACGGGCCGGCTGAAAAAGCTGTTGAGGCGATGGACCGGTCGGTTGCCGACGCGGAGATCGCTTTGAAAATCGCGCCCGATGATTCGTTTGTGCAGTTGACCTGGTCGTACGCCAGGTTCTGGCGATCCAGTGTGTATTTTCACGTAGATGATCCAAGGTATCTGGATGCGATTGAGGACGCGATCGCCGCTGCCCGGACACTCGAACAACTCGGGCATGCCTCGGCAGGTTGGCACACGAGCCGTGCGATGCTCATGCGTTGCAGAGTGTTTGCGAAACAGGTTGATCGTGCGGGATTTCTGCACGAAGCCCGTCCTGCGATTCAGATCGCGGACCAGACCGCTGCACAGAACCCGGATCAGAAGCTGCCGAACCGTCACGCGGAAATCATTCGAATCAACCTGGCTCGCGCAACGCTGGAGTCAGACGGGCTCCGTGATGCGCCGTTGCTCAACGAGGCGCTGGAGTGGGCGCGCGAAGGATGGGCAATGTGGGAACAACGCTCGGCACGCGGCTGGGCGACTGCCGATGAGCAGGCAAGATACCCCGAACTATACCAGAAGCTTATTCGCGATCTGGAAAACGCTGTTGCGCAATAAGCGGTATATCTCTCCAGAACCGATCTGGAGTACAAGCCCGTCAAAGATGTCTATCCTGAAGATGAAAGCCGGACGTCGCAAGAAGCTGAATAAAGATAGCAGAGCTGACCCCGGTATCGAAACTGCTACGCAAGAGCACCCCTTACTCGCACCCTCGTTAAGTGAGAGTCAGAGAGCGCGAGAGCCCCGCCCCCGCCGGCTCGTCCCGCAGGGGGTTCCGCTCGCCACCCACACGCCGATCCCAAACACGAGAGCGCCGCACCCCGCCCCGGACGCCCCCACGCGGCCCGATCCGTGCGGCTCCCTGTAAACAAACAGGCCCGCGTCCTTTGGACGCGGGCCTGCCAAGCTCCCCGATTGGAACCGTTTCAAAGGAGAAGATTCGTCAAGTACACCACAGGATTCGCGGTGTGTGTGGTGAACGGGCTGGCAGGTCGCCCATCTTTCCGAGGAGGGATCCGGTGGCTGCATAGCGTAAAGAAAACCCTCCCGCGAGGGGAGGGTTTGGGTTTGGGTGTGGGCAGGCTGCGGTGCTGGCTTACGGGCAGGCGCCCTGGTTGTTGAGCCAGAGGTCGATGTAGTAGTTCAGATCGAACGCGTTGACCGTGCCGTCCGGCACGCCGTCGAGTGCCGGGCCAGTGAGGTCTGCCGCAGGGTCATCGGAGAGCCAGAGGGCGATGTAGTAGTTCAGGTCGAACGCGTCCACCGTGCCGTTGGGGATCCCGTCCAGCGCCGGGCCGGTCAGGTCCGCCGGGCAGGGGTCGCTTGGGACGAAGCATCCGCGCCAGGTCACCAGCCTCGCGTTGCCGACAGGCGAGGCGGTGAAGTCCCCGCCGATGATCAGCGTGGAGGGCGCGTTCGTCGCGCCTTGGGTTGCGGCGAGCGCGAAGACGGTGTTGTTGAGCGGCGCGGCGTCGCCGGGCTCGAGCGCTCGCCACCCCGTCGCGGCGTTGTAGAGCGCCACGCGGCTGGCGGGCACGCCGGAGACCGTGCTTGAGAAACTCCCGCCGACCGCGAGCGCCGGGCCCGTGCCATCGTTGAACGGCGTGAGCGTCTGCACGGATACCCCGCTGATGCCGCCGCCAGAGTCACTGTCCCCGCGGACGCTGGACCACGCAATGCCGTTCCATCGCGCGATCTTGTTCACACCGATGCCGCCCGCGAAGGCGAAGGTGCCTCCAACGTAGAGCGCCGGCCCGTTGCCGTCGTCGGCGACCGTCAGCGATGTGACCAGCGGGTTCCCGTTCGGGGTTGTCAGCCCGCTCCCGAGCGCGGTCCACGCCGAGCCGTTCCACTTCGCGATGCGGTTGGCGGACTGTCCACCAGCAACGATAAAGGCGCCTCCGGCGTAGAGCGATGCCCCGTCGCCGTCGTCGAAGACCGCCAAGGCCTCCACCCTGCTGTTCATGCCAGACCCGACCGGCGACCACGCCGAGCCGTCCCACTTGGCGACCCGGTTCGCGGGCTGTCCGCCAGCCGTGGTGAACGCGCCGCCCGCGTAGAGCTTCGGCCCGTCGCCATCGTCGAAGACCGCGAGGGCGTACACCTCGTCGTTGAACCCGTTGCCGCTCGGCCCGGTGAGCCCGGACCACGCGACGCCGTCCCACCGCGCGATGCCGAACGCCTGCACGCCTCCCGCGCCGCCGAAGCGTCCGGCGACATAGACCGCCGGCCCGCTGCCGTCGTCGTGGGCGAGGATCGCGCGGACGCGCGTCGTGGCGTCGCCGCTGACGCCCGTACCGTTCGGGCCGGTGAGCGGGCGCCACGCGTCGCCGTCCCACATCGCGATGCGGTTGACGGTCTGATTGCCGATGGC
>RECY01000030.1 GCA_007693785.1 Phycisphaerales bacterium
GTGGCGGTCGGGGGGCGGCGTGGCCGATGGTGTGTGTTGTTACGGGTGGGCTTGGGCGGGAGATCGCCCCGGTTGTGACGTGGGTAGGGGGATGGGGCGATGCGGGCGGGTGGACGCTACGCTGTGGGCCTGACTCGGAGGAGGCGTGCGATGACTCAAGGCGGAACGGATCGGCGGATGGCGGATGTGTGCGAACCCGGTCGATCGGGGCGTGCACGCATCACGTGCAAGGTTGGACATCCCGCGAGCGGTGGATGTGCTGGGCTGGGCCGCCTCGGCGCGGGGTTGTTCGGGCTGGCGGCTGCGTCTTGCATGGTTTTCCCCGGGGCGGCGTTCGGGCAGCAGGGCGGCTTCGGGGCGGGGATCGGTTTTGGTGAGGCGTTGTGGACGCCGGAAAACGGGGCGGAGGGTTCGGAGCCGGAGCGGGCCCGTCGGGCGGACCCGCTCGCGCGTTCGCTGGACGAGATTTCTGAGCCGTCGATGGGCCCGCCGAGCTTGTTTTACCGCGTTCGCGCGGGGACCGACTACGCGATGCACGCGGGGTTCTCCGATCGTGGGAACAACGGCTCGATCACCTTCGTCCGCGCTCGTGCGGGCGTGGACGTCATCAAGCCGTTCGAGGATCGCAGCTCGCTGACGGTCGGGTTCAACACCGAGATCTCGTTCTACGACTGGACGGATAACAGCGCCTTCTTCGGCACGAGCAGCCCGGCGTTTGACCGCGTCCACATCTACAACCTCAGCGCGACGTACGCCAAGCCGCTGGACGCGGACTGGACGGTCTTCGGCGGCGCCCGCGTCCGCAGCGCGTTCCAGGACGGCGCCCGGTTCGGCGACACGCTCGCCTACGGCGGGCTCCTGGGGGCGAGCTATCGCGTGAACGACGACTTCCGCGTCGGGTTCGGCTTCGCGGGCACCACGCGTCTGGAAAACACCGGCTGGATCGTCCCGATCGTGACCGTGGACTGGCAGATCGATGACCGCTGGCGCCTCCGCAACGACACGGGCTTCGGCTTCACGCTGAGCTACGACGTTGACGCGCAGCTCAAGCTGCTGGGCGCGATCGGGTTCGAGCGGCGCGAGTTCCGCCTCGACGATAACGAGGCCCTGCCTCGCGGGGTTGTTCGTGACACGTCGATCCCCGCGGGGCTCGGGGTGGACTGGACGAGCGAGAACCGCAAGTTCGAGGTGCGCGCGTTGGCGGGGATCATGGCGTATCAGGAATACCGCTTCTTCGACCGCAACGGGAACTTTGCGGAAAAGAGCGATACGAAGATCACCCCGGTCTTCCGCCTCGAGGTCGGGTACAACTTCTGATCCTCGCGAGTTGCCCGCGCGGAGACGGCGCGGGATGATGGATCGAAAAGCCGCGAGCAACCGTTCTGCGGTCGCTCGCGGCTTGTTTTTTCGCGGCTTGTGTCGGGTGTTCCAGCGCTGTGCCGCCGCCGTGTTTGCACAGGTGACGGCGCGGGCTCAGTCGCGGCGCTGCGGGGCGGGAGTGGGGCGTTCAAGCTTGGCGGGTCGGTTCGGGTAGGGCGGGGCGTCGGCGAGGTACGCGCGGATGATCCGCGGGGGCTCGCCGGTGGGGCGGTCGCCCGCGCCGACGGGGACGGCGGCGATGTCGAGGATCACCTGTGCGCCGTCGACGGCTTCGCCGAAGGCGGTGTAGTTGCCGTCGAGGAAGCTGGTGCCCTCTCGGCTGAGGCAGAGGAAGACCTGGGAGCCGTTGGAGTCGGGCATCTGACTCCGGGCCATGCTCAGGACGCCGAAGTCGTGGCGGAGGCTGCTTTGTTCGAGATCAATCATGTAGCCGGGGCCGCCGGTGCCGGTGCCGGTCGGGTCGCCGACCTGGATGACGAAGGGTGGGCGCCCGGGTCGGTCGTTGATGATGCGGTGGAAGATGACGTCGGTGTAGAAGCCGCCTTCGGCGAGGTGGCGGAAGTTCCACGCCATGTTGGGGGCTTCGTCCGGTCGGAGTCGGATGACGATGTCGCCGGCGGAGGTTTCGAGCACGACGTGCTGATCGACGTAGGCTCGGATGCCGCTGTAGGTGTTGCCCATCGCTTGCCAGCTGATGCCCTGCCCGGTGGACTGCGCGACTTGGGGCGAGACCATGGGCTGGAGAACAAGGGCGGGCCCGACCGGCTCGTCGCCGACGAACAGCTGCGCGTAGCGCAGACTGGGCGACGCGCCCGCGCCGGCGGCCCAGAGCTGGGGGAAGAGGGCCGCGAGGTCGGCACGGCCCTCGCTTACCGCGGCCCGGGCGGCGACGCGGGCGCTGTTGGGCTCGAGCAGGCGGACCTCGGCGTCGCCCTCGACCCCTCCGGGGACGTCGATCGTGACGGGGATCGGGCGGTCGATGCCGTAGTAAAGGCGTTCGGGCGTCACCTGTGCGCCGGCGCCCGCGCCGAAGGCGGCAAGCGCGAGGACGGCGGCGGCGAGGCGGGGACGGGCGACGCGGGCGCGAGGCCCGCCCGGTGTGGTGGTGCTGGTGTAATGCTGCATGATGCCCGAGTGTACCGGCTCGCGCTCCGCCGGGCCGCAGGTCGGGTTACGGGCCCGGCTCGGGGGAACTGAGCTCGAATCGGGTGGCGTCGAGCAGAGCCGCGGTGAGCCGGTCGGCCAGTCCGCGCTGGGCGGCTCGCGAGCGGACATAGCCCTGGCGGGCTTCCAGCTCGATGCCGGCGTAGAGCGGCGCGGGCAATCGGGCGCGGAGGGCGGTGGTGAGCCCGTCGTCGGTGCCGAGGTACGGGCGGTTGAACGGGGCGCGGATCGCGGGGTGGGCCGCGAGGAGCGCGTCGCGCCATCGGGCGCAGAGCTCGTGTTCGTGCGCACGGGCGGGGTCAAAGAGGAACGCGCAGTCCAGCTCGCGCCGCTGGTTGTGGAGCTCGTCCACGCAGGTGTGGACCCCGACGTGGAGCACGCGCCGCCCGGCGTCGGTGTGCGCACGGATCGTGCGCTCGACGCCCGCGCGGTGGGGCGTGTGGTATCGCGCGAGAATCTCGGCACGATCGCACTCCCCCAGCCCGCGTGTGAACTCGCTGAACAGGTCGGGCTGGTCCTCGGATCGGTTCGGATCGACGAGCAGGCGCGTCGCGGTGGTCACGTGCAGCGGTGCGCCGAGGTTCGCGGCGAGTTGCAGAGCGATGCCGAGCGAGCCGGGGTCCCACCCGCGGTGGGAGCGGAGCGTCTCTCCTGCGCCGCGGAAGCGCGGCCGATACTCGGGCGGCACGTCACGCCCCGCGTGCTCGCACGAGAGCACGATCGCGTCGGGTCGCCATGGGTTGGACGTCATCATGCGTTCACTCGGCCCGGAAGAGCTCGCCCTCGTGCAAGCAGCCCGCGAGCTCGGCGTAGACGACGCGGAACGCCTCGGGCGCGGGTGAATCGCCCAGCGCACGCACGAGACGCGACGCGAGCGAGCCGGCGCGGAGCATCCGGCGCAGCGTCGGCGTGAACTCGCGATCGCTCGGCATGAGCTCGTCGAGCAGCCACGACCAGAGCTCGCCCGCGGGGAGCGGGCGTCGTTGCCCGAAAGCCGCGAGCAGGGACGGCTCGCGCACCATCGCGCCCTCGGCGTCGCGGACGCACTCCATCAGCGCCGCCAGCAGCGGCTCGGGCTCGATCGCCTGCTGCGCCGTCAGGGCGAGCCAGCGCTCTTCGGTCAGCGCGCGCACGGCTTCGGTGACGAGCGCGACGGCGGCGAGGTCGGCAGCCGGGCATTCCTGCGTGTCGATCAGGCGGAGCTCGATCGCGCCGCGGTCGAACCGCGCCATCGCCCCTCGAGCGTTGGCGAACTCGTGGCGCAGCACGCCCTCCGGGTCGTGCGGCGACAGGTCGGCGTACAGGCGACCGAGCACGTCGCGCTCGAACGCCTCACGCGTGAACACGCGCTCCGGCACGACGTGCCCGACCATGCTCGGCACGCGGTCCGCGTTGTGGCGGTACACCTTCAGCCGCTGGTCCAGATTCGGGGCACGCTTCCCGTCGGCGTACGGGCTGCTCGCGGTGAGCGCGGGGATCAGCGGGAGCACAAGGCGGCAGGCCGCGTGCAGACGCCCGAACTCCGCGTCGCTCGCGAACGGCAGGTTCACGTGCGTGCTCTGCAGGTTGCCCCACCCGTGCCCCCGGCAGCCGAAGATGCGGTCGTAGGTCGCGTAGATCTCGTTGTTCTCGTGCGGCCAGAGCTTTGTTTCGCGGTCCGGGTTCATCCACGGGTGCATACCGGTGGGGAGCAGGCGCGCGCCCATCGGCGCGAGGTGGGCGTTGATGCGGCGCACGTGGTCCTGGAAGTGGTGCGCGAGCCCGGCGAGCTGCGGCGCGGGGCGATGGGTCTTCAGTTCCGCGACGTGCAGCGCCAGCTCGTTGGACCAGCTGATGACGCCGCCCGGGCCGTCGGGCTCGACGTCGGTCGCGTCCCCGCCGCCCGCGGCTCGGAAGAGCGCATCGGCGAGTGGGCGGACGTCGAGCGTCTCGGCGTCGGCGATCATGTACTCGATCTCGACGCCGAAGGCCTCGAAGAGCCCGATCGGATAGCGGTAGTCGGCGTGCTCTGGGGTGTTGCTCATCGCGCTTCGAGCTTCCAGAAGAAGTGTTGCATGACGCGTAGGTAGAGCGCGTCCCCGAGGGCCGCGTCTTCGACGCCCGCGTCGATGTTGGGGTTGTCGTTGACCTCGATGACGACGGGCTTGCCGCGGACGACCTTGAGATCGACGCCGTAGAGCCCGTCGCCCATCAGGTTCGCCGCTCGCACCGCCAGCTTGAGCACGCGCGGCTCGACCTGGTCGAGCGGGAGAGTCTCGAACCCGCCCTCGTGCGTGCCCTCGTGGTCGCGCTTGACGATCTGCCAGTGCCCCTCGGCCATGCCGTAGCGGCAGGCGTAGAGCGGCTTGCCCCCGAGCACGCCGATGCGCCAGTCAAAATCGGTCGGGACGTATTCCTGCGCGATGAGCAGGTCCGAGCCTTCGAAGAGCTTGTTGAGCGTGGGCGTGAGCTCGGATTCTTCGTCGAGGCGGAGCACCCCGGCGGAGAAGGCGCTGTCGGGCTGCTTGACGACGCAGGGCAAGCCGAGCGAGCGGATGCCCTCGGCGGCGTTCTCCTTGGCGAGGATTAGCGTTTTGGGCGTTGCCACGCGGTGGCGCGCGAGCGTCTCGGCGAGGAAGACCTTGTTCGTGCAACGGACGATGGACTTGGGGTCGTCAATCACGACCATGCCCTCGGCGGCCGCGCGACGAGAAAACCGGTAGGTGTAGTGGTTGACGTACGTCGTGTCACGGATAAAGAGCGCGTCGTACTCCGCGACGCGCCCGTAGGCGTCCTTCTCGATCAGCTCGCAGCGGATGCCCAGCTCCGCACCGGCCTTGATGAACTTCTTCAACGCTTTTGGGCTCGACGGCGGCATCGGGTCCGACGGGCTGTGCAGAATCGCCAAGTCGTACTTGGCCGGGGGCACGGCCTTGTTGCGCCGCGGGGCGCGCTTCAGGTATCGCTCGGCCTGCTGGGCGACGAAGTCGCGGTGCGAGTCGGGCACGTCGGCGAGGCCCAGGAACCGGATGCCCGCGAGGCGCCAGCGTGTTTCCCGCTCGAATCGGACGCGGAGCAGCGGCGCGGGGAAGGCGTTGAAGACCGCCAGGGCGAGGCGGTCGTGGGCCGAGGCGAGGTTGCGCCCGAAGTAGACGCTGAGCTCGAAGGTGTCCGAGCGGATGCGCCGGAGGCTGGTCTGCATCAGCTCGTCGAGATCCTGCGAGGCGAGCTTGAGCACCGGCGCGAGCTTCAGGTCCTGAATCGAGGCGACCGAGGGGAGCGGGCGGTGCCCGCGCGCCTCGGCCAGCAGCGAGACGTAATACCCCGACGCCTGATAGCGGAAGCTGCGGCAGAGGTTGAATACCTTGCGCCCCGGGCCCTGCGCCAGCGCATCGTCCGAGAGGTATCGGTACGCGCTGACCAGCTCCGCACCCTGAACGTGCAGCTCCCAACGCTTCGGCGAATCGACGACCAGCAGCGGCTTCATCACGTTTGTCCGTCCTCTTGCGTGCGCCGTACGCCGTCGGTCCCGTCGCCCTCGCCGGCGGCGGAGCCCGGCTCGCCCGGGGGCTCGATCACGAGCAGGTTGGCGTCGTGGGAGAGGACGCCGAGCATGATCGCGGGGACCAGGCGAGACATCTTGACCGTGTAGCGCTGGGTTTCGAAGCCGGGGTTGTCCGAGAGCGGGTCGGCGATGGTCACGCGCCGCCCCTTTTTTTCGTACCCGTGCAGCACGACGAAGTGCCCGGCCGGGGCGCCGCGGACGTCGTCGTAGTCGTCGTTGGGCCCGAACTCGCGGGCGCAGCGGTAGAGATAGGTCGCGCTCACCCCGGTCAGCACGGGCCGCCCGGCGCGGATGAAGCCGGAGATGAGGCGGCTGGTCAGGTCCCGCAGGCGGACCTGCCCGCCGAGGCGCAGGAACTCGAGGTAGGCGGCGGTGGTGGTGAGGAAGCGCTGGTCCGTCTCGCGCCGTTCGCCGGTGATGGGGCGCGCCAGGGCCTGCGCCTGGAGCTTGGCGGCCAGCTCGGTCGGGTCCGAGCGCCCGCCGCGGGTGAACCAGGTCGGGTCGAACATGTGCAGGTTGAAGGTGTAGAGCGTGGCGCGGTAGCCGCGGGCGAGGGCGTGGGCCCCGAGCATGGAGGCGATCGTTCCCCGCCCGACGCCGGCGGTGTTCAGGCTGGTCGCGGACTGGATGATCTCCGCGAGCGAGGCGTCGTCCCCCCAGTAGCGGTAGACGGCGTGGAGGCAGGTCGGCCCGCACGTCTCGTCGTCCGGCTGGGCGAGGATCTCGACCGGCAGGATCTCCGCGAGCGGGCCCGGCGGGCGGGACGGGCGACGGGCGTGCGCGGGGTACTGCTGCGCGTGCGTGTCGGGCGATCGCTTGCCGCCGGCGGGCCCGTCGGGATTCGTCTTCGGCTTGGGGGGGACGGGCCTGGGCATGCGGGGTCTGGCGTCCTTGCCGTCATCATGAGGCGCGGCCGGAACGACCGACCCGTGGCATGATTCTATTACCGAACGCGAGCGCCCATGCGCCCGCGAGCCGATGTGTTCATCGGCAGACCACCCGCGCGACCCGCAGCCTCGCCGTCGAGGCGACCGAGCTATGCCGACCCAAGACCAGACCGACCCAAGAAAGGCAGCGAGACCCGATGACCACCCCCTCAGGCCCCGGCGGCGCGGTTGGCGGGCACGTTCTCGTGCTGTTCGCGTTCGACGTCGGGTTTCAGGTGGACCTGGACGCCGCGGGGCGGGCGGTGCAGGAGTCGCGACGGCTCGAGGTCGTCCGGGCGCGTCGCCCCGCGCCGGTCTGGTTCGACTACAGCCCCGCGCCGCTGCGGTTCCAGTCTCAGGGTCCGTCGGTGAGTGTGGGCGAGTCGCGGGCGGAGGAGGCGGTCGATGTCTTGCTCTACGATTTCGGGGCGGTGCTGCTGACCTATCGCCTGCCGCTGCCGGCAACGATCGGCGAGTTGCCGGCGCTGAGCGCGCGCCTCTCGGCCGACCGCGGGCTCGTCGCCGACGCGCGAACACGGGTCGAGCGCATCATGGCGGCGATCGGCCCGGCGATCGAGCGCCCACGCCTGCACGAGGCGGTCGAGGACTACGTCATCTTCGCGGTGACCGACTGGCCCGAGGGCCAGACGCCCGAATCGCTCGCGGTCGCGCACGCCTCGACGCTCACCAGCGCGATCGAGGGCGAGACGATCGAGCTCGCGCCGGAGCAGCAGGACCGCCTGATGCAGAGCCGCATCGCCTACGCCCCGACGGACGTCGCGGTGATCGACTGGAACGCGGCGGTGCTTTTTGATCGGGAGCCGGAGGACGTCGTCGCGGTGCTCCAGCACGCGAACGTGGAGCTGCTTGAGCTGCGCGTGCTGGACGACGAGCTCGACGCGATCCTGGACCACGCCGACGAGACGCTCAACGCGATCATCGGGCGGCGCATCTGGCCGGCGCTCGGCAGCGGTCGGCTGCTGGCGCGGTTCGCGGGCGTGCAGACCGACGCGGCCGTCATGTTCGAGGGCGTCAACAACGCGATCAAGCTCGTGGGCAACCAGTACCTCGCCCGCCTCTACCGCCTCGCGGCCCAACGCCTCGACCTGCAGGCGTGGCAGACCAGCGTGCAGCGCAAGCTGGAGGCGGCCGACAACCTCTACGACAAGATGTCCGACACCACCAGCGTGCGCCGGCTCGAAACGCTGGAGTGGGTCATCATCATCCTGATCGCGATCTCCATCCTGCTGATGATCTTCCCGGTGTATTGATCGCCAACCCGCCAACCCGCCAACCCGCCGATCCCGGGCTCGCGGGCCCCGCCCGTGCCGACATCGCTTTGAGGCGGGGGGCGCCCTCCGGGCGTGCGAATCGGCCCGGGGTGTCTGCCCCGTCGGCAACCCGGCGGGCGTTCAGCCGGTAGGCTGCACCACGCGCCGGTGTTCGGCGCAGGAGGTGCACCGCATGCGCAATCGGGGTTTGTCGGATCGGGTGTTGTCGGGGTTGGGGCGTGGCCGTCCGCGTGCTCGCCGCGGGGCGTGGGTTGCGGGGACGCTGGCGCTTGCGATGGTGGCGGGGACGCTCCTGGCGGCCAGCGGCGGGGGCGAGGCGCTCCGTCACGCCGAGCATCCGGTGCGCGTCTCGGCGAGCGACGTGCCCGCGTTCGACCCGACCCACCTGCTGCCGAAGGCGCAGACGGGCGTGCCCGAGTTCCTGGAGGCGAACCCGGAGGCCGACGGACGCGGGATCGTTGTCGCGATCTTCGACACCGGCGTCGATCCCGGCGCGCCCGGGCTCCAGGTGACGACCGACGGCAAGCCCAAGATCGTGGATCTCGTCGACGCCTCCGGTTCCGGCGACGTGGACACCACGACCGAGGCCACGCCGAGCGACGACGGCACGATCACCGGGCTCAGCGGGCGCACGCTCACGCCCGACCCTTCGTGGACCAACCCGACCGGAAAGTTCCGCCTCGGGCTCAAGCCCGCGTACGAGCTGTTCCCTCGCCCCGCGGTCAACCGCGTTCGGCGGGAGCGCGGGGACGATTTCGCCGAGACGCAACGCCCGGTCCTCGCGAGCGCCCGCCAGGCCTTGGCGGATTTTGACCGCGACCATGCCCGCCCGACGCGCGCCCAACTCGACGAGCGCGAGGAGCTCGCCGCCCGCGTCGAACTGCTCGAGTCCAAGCTCGCGAGCGAGCTGCCCGACCCCGGCCCGGTCTACGACTGCCTCGTGTGGCACGACGGCGAGCGGTGGATGGCCGCCGTCGATACCGATCAGGACGGCGACTTCACCAACGAACAAGCCCTGACCAACTTCCGCGACGGTCTCGGCTACGCCACCTTCGCCGGCGACACGCTGGTCAACTTCGCGGTGAACATCTACGACGACGGCGACACGCTCAGCATCGTGGTCGATTGCGGGAGCCACGGCACCCACGTCGCCGGGATCGTCGCCGCCCACCACCCCGACCGCCCCGAAATCAACGGCGTCGCGCCCGGGGCCCAGATCGTCGGCGTCAAGATTGGCGACACGCGGCTCGGCTCCAGCAGCCACAACACCAGCGAGATCCGGGCCCTCGTCGCCACGCTCGAGAACAACGCGACCGTCATCAACAAGAGCTACGGCGGCTCCAGCCCGTTCCCCAACGTCGGACGCATCGTCGAACTCCAAGAACGCGTCATCCGCGACCACGGCGTCGTGTACGTCGCCAGCGCCGGCAACAGCGGGCCCGCGATGACCACCGCCGGCTCCCCCGGCGGCACCACCAGCGCCATCATCGGCGTCGGCGCCACCGTCGACGAGGACATGGCCCGCGCCCAATACGGCCTCCGACGCGCGGGCGCGACCACGCAGTTCACATGGTCCAGCCGAGGCCCCACGATCGACGGCGACTTCGGCGTCGACGTCACCGCGCCCGGCGGCGCCTACGCCCCGGTCCCCAACTGGTCGCTCCAGGGCGTCACGCAGATGAACGGCACCAGCATGTCCAGCCCGCACGTCGCGGGCGCGGTCGCGCTGCTGCAATCTGCCGCGAAGCAGCACGAGATCAACCCCTCCCCCGAAGCGATCAAGCGCGCTCTCCAGGCGACCGCCAACCCCATCGAGCGCATGACCGCCTTCGACGTCGGTGCGGGCATGATCGACGTCCCCGGCGCGTGGGCGCACCTCAAGGATCACGCCGGACTCGATGACGACGCGGCCCACTATGACCTGCGCGTCGGGAGCAACCGCGGGGTCTACCTCCGTGAGCCGCACGAGACCGACCGTGCCCACGAGCTGCGCGTCAGCATCACCCCGCGCTTCCCGGAGAAGCACGACCGCGATGCGCTCGTGGGCTATGACCGGCGCGTCACGCTCCGCACCGACGCCGACTGGATCGAGACCGCCGCCAGCGCCCTGCTGACGGCCGGCGGCGGGGGCTTCGGGCTCCGCGTCGATCCGCGTGGGCTCGAGCCGGGCGTGCACGTCGCGACCGTGGACGGCTTCGACGCCGACCGCCCCGAGCGCGGCCCCATCTTCCGCCTGCCCGTCACCGTCATCCGCCCGATGCACCTCACACGCGACGACCGCTGGCGACACCGCGAGACGCTCGAGATGACCGAGGGCGAGATCGTGCGTCGGTTCTACGCCGTGCCGACCGGCGCGACGTGGGCCGACGTCACGCTCCGGCGTCTCGACAGCGAGACCGGGCAGACGCTGGTTCTCCAGACTGTCCAGCTCCTCGCGGGCGAGAGCTTCGACACGCGCGAGTCCCGCGGGTGGATCGGCTTCGAGGACGGCGACGAGACGCTGCGGTCGATCGCCGTCGAGGGCGGGCGCACGCTGGAGGTCGCGATCGCCCGCAACTGGTCCGGCCTGGAAGACGTCGAATTTGAGTACGAGATCCGCTTCCGCGGGCTCCGCCCGTCGAGCTCCACGATCGCCATGATGGGCGGCGCGGGCGTCGTCCCGATCGATGTCACCGCACCCTTCCGGCGCGAGCACATGGAGCCCCGCGGCTCGCTCACGCACCACCGGCGCGTCATCCGCCCCAGCGACTGGCGCGAACGACCGCTCGACAGCCCGCGCGAGATCCTTCCCGAAGGACGCATCCCGCACGAGATCGTCGTCGAGTTCCCCCTCAAAATCAGCGATGACGGCACCTACGCGATCAACCCCGCCGCCGCGATGCAGCCCTTCGCCTGGGCGAGCTACGAGGGCTTCCTCTGGATGATCGTGGACGAGGACGGACGCCAGGAGCACTTCGGCGGCTACTACGGGCGCGACCTCGAACTGAAAAAGGGCGACTACACCGTCAAGCTCCAGTTCCGGCACGAGGACGCCTCCGCCCTCGAGCCGATGCGCACGATGCCGCTGTTCGTTGATCGGCGCCTGCCCAGCGCGATCCGGCTTTCGGGCTCGGATTCGCCCGAGGCGGCTCAGGGCGGGCGCGCGATGCGATCCACGGTCGTCGGCGCGGGCGATACGGCCCGCGTCTGGATCAAGGCGCCCGACGGCGGCACCATCCCGCGCGACGCCGAGCCGGGCGACGTGCTGATGGGCTCGATGACCTTCGGCGGCTCGGGCGGCGATCTTGTCGGTGCAACGTCGCGTCCCGGCGGCTGGCCGGTGATCGTGACGGTCCCGCCGAAGGTGAACGAGAAGCGCCCGCCGAGCGCGTCGGACGCGGAGGCGAAGGACGAGCGCGGCGTGCTGGACAAGGTGGCCGAAGCGGTGCGCGATCTCAAGGTCGAGCGACTTCGCGCGATGGGCCGGGACGATCAGGAAGCGTTCGAGAGCCTCAAGCGTGAAATCCTGCGAGATTGGCCGGCGCATCTGCCGGTGCTCTCGGCCGTGCTCGACCGTCGCGTGAAGGCGCGCGACGCCGACACGCCGGAAGGGCGAGCCGCGATCGTCGCGGCGGCCGACGAGGTGATCAACGCGATCGACCGCGGCGACCTGGCGGCCCACTTCGGCCTCTCGATCGATGACAACGACCCCGAGCAGAAGCGCGAACGCGCCGAGATGACCAAAAAACGCGACGCGCTCATCGAGGCGTTGCATCAGAAGGCCAAGGC
This sequence comes from Phycisphaerales bacterium, assembly GCA_007693785.1. Taxonomy (GTDB): domain Bacteria; phylum Planctomycetota; class Phycisphaerae; order Phycisphaerales; family UBA1924; genus RECY01. The sequence continues at coordinate 12,075 of RECY01000030.1, forward strand.
GAAGCTTGCGCAGGCCCGCGAGAGTGGGGAGGCGTCGGACCGCGAAGCGTTCGAGGCCGCGCAGCGCGAGCTCGCCCGGTGGGCCGAGCTGAACGGAAAGGATTACTTTGACCTGCGCCTGGGCAAGACACTGCTGGACGGGCGGCACGCCGTGGCGCTCGGCATGATCCACACGCGTCTCGCCGAGCGCCCGAGCGACCGCAAGGCGCTGCGCACGCAGTGTGTGGAGCTGTTGCAGGAGCTGGGCTGGTCGCACTGGGCCGAGCGTGCGGAGGCGTGGCGCGTGCTGCACGAGCCAACGACCACGCCGCGGTTCTGAGTCGATCCCTCGGCTGATCCGGGAAACGCCGCCGGCTTTGCTCGCAAAGCCGGCGGCGTTTTTACGCGCGGGCCAGGCCCTCGCTGATCGCCAGGCGTGCGAGCTGGACGCGGTCGTGGACGTCCAGCTTGGCCATGAGATTGGTCGTGTGTTTCTCGATGGTCTTGACCGAGACGCCCATGATCGATGCGATCTCGCGTTTAGCCATCCCGCGCGCGAGGTAGCGGAGCGTCTCGAATTCTCGCGGGGTCAAGTCGGCGAACAGGCCATCGTCGTGCCCGCGCAGGTGCGGGCCGTCGTCGCGGAACTCGATCCGCGCCTCCAGGTCCGGGCTGAACCAGAGCCGCCCGCTCGCGACGGTCCGGATCGCGTCCACCACGGTGCTCGGCGGCTCGCTCTTGACGACGTACCCCCTCGCCCCCGCCCGGAGCGCGTTCTGCACGTCGTGATCGCTGGTGAAGGCGGTGAGGAACAGGACCCGCGTGCCCGGCGAGACCTCCAGCACAGCCCGCGCCGACTGAAACGCGTCCTGCCCGGGCATGTCGATGTCGATGACGAGCACGTCCGGGCGGAGCTCGCGAGCCGCCGCCACCGCGTCGTGCCCGGTCGGGAGCGAGCCGATCAATTCGAAGCCTTCGGTTTCGCCCAAGATCGAGCCAAGGCTGACACGCAACAGCGTGTGGTCATCGGCAAGCATGATGCGTGTCGGCGTTGCGGTTCCGAGTTGGGGCGGGGTGCATGTCATCGAATATACAAAAACCGAACGCTTGTGCCCGCGATCGATAGAACATTCATGTCCCACGTTTCAGGGGTTTGCCAGATACTTTGACAAGGAGTTCGCGAACCAAGACGCCGCGGACGTTGTTGCTACACCCGGTCAGAGACAACCCCCCAGCGGCCCCGAACGTTCCAGTGATCACGCTGATTGTCGAAATGTATACCACACTTCGGGGGTATTCGCGACGCCGTGCGGGTGGATTCCCTGTCCGTTGTTCCCATTAGAGAGCCCCCCGGCTCCCGGGCGTTCACGCGGCCTGTCGCCTGGTGTCCCCGCGCGGGGTGGGGTGCGGGTGCCCCGATGGCCCCTCGGCGGGTTTCGGGCGGTGGAGCCAGTCCCGGACGAGGTTGAGGAAGGGGTCCTTCCGGATGGGCTTGGTGGCGTAATCGCTGCACCCGGCGTCGAGGCAGGCCTCGCGATCGCCCGCGAGGGCGTGAGCCGTGATCGCGAGGATCGGGCGGTCGTACCCCTCGGCCCGGAGGCGACGCGTCGCGTCGTACCCGTCCATGATGGGCATCTGCATGTCCATGAGCACCAAGTCGAACGGGCGTTCAGCCCGCTTGGCGTGATCGATCGCCTCGATCGCTTCCCGACCGTTTTCCGCGAGCTCGACCTCGACGCCCGCTTTCTGCAGCAGCGTCGCGATCAGGCGTCGGCTGTCCGGGCTGTCCTCGACCAGCAGGATCCGCCCGACCATCGACGGGTTCTTCGGGCGGTTCGGGGCGGCGCTCGCGCGGCTTGTCGTCCGGGCCTCGCTCGCCGACGCGGGCGCGAGGTCCAGCTCCAGCGTGAACGTCGAGCCGCGCCCCGGCTCACTCGCGACGCGGATCGACCCCCCGAGCTGGCGAGCCAAACGCTGGCTGATCGCCAGCCCCAGCCCGGTGCCGCCCGCCCGGCGGCTCATCGAGGCGTCCCCCTGCTCGAACGGCTCGAAAATCTTGTCGAGGAACTTCGGCTCCACGCCCATCCCCGTGTCCGTTACCGAGCATCGCAGACGCACACGCCCGAGATCGGTCGGGATCGCCTCGGCCCGGACCTCCACCGAGCCCGACGTCGTGAACTTGATCGCGTTCGACACCAGGTTCACCACGATCTGACGCAGACGCCCCGCGTCGGTCGTCGCGTGCACCGGCGACGGCCGTTCCGGGATCGAGATGCGGAAGTCCAGCCCCGCGCCCGTCGCCTGCGCCTCGAGCAACGACGCCGCCTCGCGCACCGCGCCGAGCGGGTCGCACGGCATCGGGTCCAGGTGCAAACGCCCGACCTCCATCTTCGACAGGTCCAGCACGTCGCTCAGGATCGTCAGCAGGTGCTCCCCGTTCCGGCGGGCCGCGCGCAGCAGCTCCGGCGCCTCCGGCGAGGCGGGGTCCTCAAGCACGACGTCGGTGTAGCCCAGGATCGCCGTCAGCGGCGTCCGGACTTCGTGGCTCATGTTCGCGAGGAAGGCCGACTTGGCCCGGCTCGCCGCCTCGGCCGCCAGCTTCGCCTGCTCGAGCTCCTCACGCGAACGCTTCCGCTCGGTGATGTCCAGCTCGATCGCCATGAAGTTCGTCAGCTCGCCGCCCTCGTTGAACAGCGGCTGGATCTGCACCTGCAACCAGTACGGCTTCCCGCTCTTGCTGTAGTTCAGGATCTCCACGTCCACCGCCTCGCGGTTCTGGATCCCGCGACGCATCGACTCCACCGCCGCCGGGTCCGTCTCCGTGCCCTGGAGAAAGTCACCGGGGCGGCGCCCCATGACATCCGTCAGGGTGTACTCGGTCATCCGCGTGAACGCATCGTTCACCCATTCGATCCGACCCTTCGCGTCGGTGATGACGACCGCATTGACCGTGTGCCGAGCGATCATTGCCAGACGCTCGGCCTCGGCCCGCATCGACGCCATCTCCGCCGCCAGCGCCCGGAACTCCTCCGCCCGACGGTCCGCGTCGCGGGCCTTTTGCAGCAGCTGGAGGCGGAACTCGACCTGGCGCGCGATGATCTTCAACGCCGACATCGCGGACTCGGAGATCTGACGCGCCTTGGTATCGATCACGCACAGCGTCCCGAAGGCGTGCCCGCTCAGCCCCATGAGCGGGATCCCCGCGTAGAACCGGATCCCCGGCTCGCCCGTCACGAGCGGGTTGTCCGCGAAGCGGGGGTCCTGGGTCGCGTCTTCGACGATCAGCGGCTCGGGGCTCAGGATCGTGTAGGAGCAGAACGCCGAGTCCCGGCTCGTCCCGCGCGCCTCGAACCCGACGCTCGCGATGAAGGTCTGCTCAAGACACCCGACCAAGCTCACCAGCACGATCGGGGTGCCGATCACGGACGAGGTCAGGCGGGCGAGGTCGTCGAGCTGCGAGTCTGCCGCGAGGTCGAGCAACCCGCTGGCGTCCAAGGCCGCCAAGCGATCCGGCTCGTCATGTGGCAGGGGCGCCCGCGGCATCGTGATCCCCTCAAAGCCCAGGGAAACCAAGGGCATCCATGCCCCCGTCAGAGAAAATCGGCTCCAACGCTGTTCGAGTTCAGCGTGGGGCGTCGTTTCAGCGTCTAACTCTCGAATCATCCAAAGTTTGGGTCGTTTACGTCCCCCAGGAAGAGTGGTTATGGACGGCCTGAATCGGTGATCCTTGCCCAAACCAGGGTAGGGGGGTAGGGTGAATCGCCTACCCAAAATCTCAAGGCTGCACCGCACGGATTCATACCTGAGGTGATTGCCTCACTCGACAAGAGTTGTTCAGTGGTTTACTATTTTGCATGGGCGAGCGATTCCTTCTCCGTGACCTCCCGAAATACGAATCGATTGAGGCCCACGCTGCCCAGTGCCCGGAGCTGCGCCCGCGTGCGGCCCAAGCGTGGCTCGAACTGCTCCGCACCGGCAGCGACCTGCTCGCGGTCTATGACGATATGGTCCGTGGGTACGGGTTGAGTCAGGGTCGGTTCACTGTCCTGATGCTGCTGAGCTGCGACGGGGAGGACGGCGCCTTGCCGAGCGCCCTCGCCGAGCGGGCCGGGCTGAGCCGGGCGGCGATGACCGGCATCATCGACGCCCTCCAGAGCGACGGCTGGATCGCGAGCGAGCCCAACCCCGAGGACCGGCGCAGCACCCGCGTCTGGATGACACCCGAGGGCGTCACCCGCCTGGACGAGCTCCTGCCCGGGCATTTTTGTCGTGTGGCGGAGGTGATGAGCGGGCTCTCCGCTTCCGAGCAGGCGTCGCTGGCCGAACTGCTCGGCAAGCTCCGCCTCCACCTGGAATCCACGCAGCCGGAACCGAACCGTTTTGATGCGAACCAGTTTGATGCGACCCGGGCGGAAACGAGCCGCCCGGTTTCCGAATCGGATCCATCCGGCGGCACGCCCGCCGACACCACCAGCGCCGCGGCGCACAAGGGAGACCCGCGATGAACGCCAAAGAACACCTGTGGGCCCGCGCACTGGCGGCGTGCGCGCTCGTGCTGATCCCCGTCGCTCAGGTCCGGGCGCAGAACGGGCCCCCGCCGCAGACCGTGCGCGTGGATCTTGTGCGTGTCGAGCCTGTGGAGCAGTGGCGCCCGGTGACGGGCGAGCTGCGCCCGGCCCGTCGCGCGTTGCTCGCCGCCGAGGAGGAGGGGCTGATCGTCGAGCTCGGCGTCCGCGAGGGGGAGACGGTGGCGGCCGGTTCGATCATCGCGAGCCTGCGCGACGATCAGGCGCGGATCGAGGTCTTGCGGACGCGAGCGCGTGCGGCCGCGGCTTCAGGGCTGATCGTGCAGCGCGAGGCCGAGCTCGCCGAGTTCCGCCTCGACCTGGAACGCCTGAAGGAATTGCTGGAGCGCGGTTCGGCGGCTCAGACGGAGCTGGACCGTGCCTCGACCCTTGTGAAGTCGGCCGAGGCGATGCTGGTGCAGGCGCAGGCGGGTTTGGAGGCCGATCAGGCCGAGCTCGCCCAGGCCGAGCGTCGCCTGAGCGACATGCGCCTGCGTGCGCCGTTCGACGGGGTGGTGGTCTCGCGTCGGACCGAGCTCGGGCAGTGGATCAGCCGGGGCGACGCGGTGGTCGAGCTGGTCTCGCTGACCGACATCGAGGCGTGGATCGACGTGCCGGAACGGTACATCGATCGCTTGCGGGACGAGTCGGTTCAGGTGCGTGTGCGTGTGACCGCTCTCGGTGTCGAGGTGGAGGCGCCGGTGACGGGTGTGGTGCCGGAGGTGGACGCGCTGAGCCGCCTGTTCCCGGTGCGTGTCGCAATGGCAAACGAGGACGGGCGTCTGAAGCCCGGGATGAGCGTGACGGGGATGGTCCCGACGGGCGAGCGTGGCGAGAGCATGCTCTTGCACAAGGACGCAATCATGCGCGACGACGTCGGCGCGTACGTGTACTTCGCCGCGGGGATGCCCGGTGAAGAGGTCGCGGCGGTCGCGCGGGTCGAGGTGCTCTTCGCGGTCGGTGCAGAGTACGTCGCCGTCCGCGCCCCGCAACTCGAGCACGGGGTGCGGGTCGTGGTCGAGGGCAACGAGCGGATGGGTTTCCCGGGGCGCCCGCTGATCATCCAGAACCCGCCCGCCGGCGGCGCGGGCGGGCGGGTCGACCAGCCGGGCTGAACGCCGGGACGGATGACGGACCGCTCGTGAGGGTCTGTGCATGAGGGGCGGGGTTTCGCGTGAGGGTTGGGCGGGCACGGGGGCGTGCCGCGACGTGAAAGGTTGACGCGTATGGACGTTGTGAAGCTGTCGATCTCCAAGCCCGTGGGCGTGACGGTCGGCGTGCTGCTGCTGGTGATGTTCGGGCTGATCGGGCTCACCGCGATCCCGATCCAGCTCACCCCGACGGTCGATCGCCCGATCATCACCGTCGAGACCGACTGGCCCGGGCGCACGCCCGAAGAGGTCGTCGACGAGATCACCAAGGAGCAGGAAAAGCAGATCAAAAACGTCAGCAACCTGAAGCGGATGGTCTCCACCAGCCGCGACGGCGGTGTCACGATCACGCTCGAGTTCACGCTCGGGACCAATATCAACCGCGCGCTGCAGGAAGTCGGCGACGCGCTCCGCCAGGTGCCCGACTATCCCGAAGAGGTGACCGAGCCGAGGATCAAGGCCGCCGACGGCGCCAGCGAGAACGCGATCGCGTGGATCATCCTCGACATCGCGCCCGAGGCACGCGAGAAGCACGCCGGCTTCGACCTCACCACCCTCTTCGACGCCCTCGACCGCGAGGTCAAGCCCTTCCTCGAGCGTGTGGACGGCGTCGCGGAGATCAACATCTACGGCGGGCGCGAACGCGAGGTCCGCGTCTACGTCGATCCGACCAAGCTCGCCAACCGCGGCCTCAACCACCTCGACATGATCGAGGCGCTCCGCAACGAGAACCGCAACATCACCGGCGGCACGATCGCCGAGGGCAAACGCGACTACCGCGTCCGCGTGACCGGGCAGTACGAGGAGCCGCGGGAGATCCTCGACACCATCATCGCCTATCGCGACGGGCGCCCCGTGTTCGTCCGTGACGTCGCGACCGTCGAGCTCGGGCACCAGAAACGACGCGGCTTTGTACGCACCCAGGGCGTCCCCGCGATCGCGATCAACGCCATCCGCCAGCAGAACGCCAACGTTGTGCAGGTCATGGAGGAGCTCCGCGAGCGTCTCGACGAGGTCCGCGCCGACATCCTGCCCAACATCGCCCCCGGCGTCGGGCCCGATCTCCGCCTCACCCAGGTCTACGACGAAACGATCTACATCGATTCCTCGATCAGGCTCGTGACGCAGAACCTCTGGGTCGGCGGCACGATTGCCGCGATCGTGCTGCTCATCTTTTTGCGATCCTTCGTCAGCACGGGCATCGTCGCGATCGCGATCCCCGTCTCGGTCATCGGCACGTTCCTCGTCCTGCTCGCCTTCGGGCGAACGCTGAACGTCATCAGCCTCGCCGGGCTCGCCTTCGCCGTCGGCATGGTCGTGGACAACGCGATCGTCGTGCTCGAGAACATCTACCGCAGGCTCCAGAGCGGCGAGCCGCCGATGGTCGCGGCCTACCGCGGGGGCAAGGAGGTCTGGGGCGCGATCCTCGCCTCCACGCTCACGACCGTCGCGGTCTTCGTCCCGGTCATCACGATCCAGGAAGAAGCCGGGCAGCTCTTTCGCGACATCACCCTCGCGATCGTCGCGAGCGTCTCGCTGAGCCTGTTTGTCTCGATCACCGTCATCCCCGCCGCCTGCTCGCGCTGGTTCAAGCCTGTCCGCAAAGAACGCCACGGGCGGATCCGCACGCTCTGGGAGGATCTGTTCGGCCTCGGCCCGCTCTGCGCCAGGCTCGTCCATGGGCTCGGCTCGGGCATCAAGTGGATGATCACCGGCTGGCGAGGCTGGACGATCCGCCCGGCCGTCATCGTCACCATGATGACCGCCAGCATCACCGCCGCGATCGTCCTCGCACCGCCTCTTGACTATCTGCCCGCCGGCAACCGCAACCTCGTCTTCGGCGGCATGCTCATCCCCCCGGGGCTCAGCATCGAGCAGCAGGAGCTGCTCGCCGAGCGGGTTGAGGCGGTCATCGCGCCCTACCAGCTCCACGGCGGGCGCACGATGGAGGAGGTCCTCCGAGACGCCCCGCCGATCAGCAACATCTTCGACCCCACCGCGCCCACCTTCGACCCCGTTCCCATCGACAACTTCTTCATCGCCGGCTTCCAGGGCGGCATGTTCGCCGGCGCCACCAGCGCCATCGACGAGGTCGTCATCCCCGTTGGCACCATCCTCAGCAACGCGATGAGCGGCACCAGCCCCGACGTCTTCGGCGGCGCACGACAGACCTCCCTCTTCGGCATGGGCGCCGGCGGCGGCAACACCATCGATATCGAGATCTCCGGGCCCAACCTCGCCAACGTCATCGCCGCGACCGAGATGATGTACGGCATCGCCGGGCAGAAGTACGGCTTCGGCGTCGGCGTCGCCGCCGAGCCTTCCAACTTCAACCTCCAGCAGCCCGAATACCGCGTCCGCGTCAACGACGCCGGCAGAAGACTCGGGCTCTCCACCAGCGCCGTCGGCACGGGCGTCCGCGCGCTCTTCGACGGCGCGTTCGCCGGCGAGTTCCGACTCCCCGACGACAGCGTCGATCTCGTCCTCGTCCCCACCGGCGGCCGGCTCGAATACAAGGAGCAACTCGCTTCAATCCCCATCTGGACCCCCGGCGGGCGCATCGTCCCGATGGACTCGGTCGTGGACGTGATCCCCGGGCTCGCGCCGCAGCAGATCCAGCGCGTCGAAGAGCTCCCCAGCGTGATCCTGAAGGTCACCCCGCCGCAGGGGCGCGCGCTCGAGGACGTCATGCGTGAGATCCGGCGCGAGATCATCGAGCCCGCGCGCCAGGCCGGGCTGATCGACCGCACGATGCGCGTCCGCCTCGAAGGCACGGCCGCCAAGCTCGACGAGGTGAACTCCGCCCTCTTCGGCGCCAACCCGAACCCGCCCGACGGGAGCAACGGGACCGCGGGCGGGCGAGGGGCCGCCGGGCTCTTCGGACGCGTCGCGGGCTTTGGGCTCATCGCCCTGGGCATCGGCGTTGCGGTCTACGCCGGCGTCAAGGCCGTGCGCCAGAAGAAGGTTTCGCTCGCGTACGGCGCCGCCGGCGCGATCCTGCTCGGGGGCGTTCTCGCGACGCTCACCATCACCTTCGGCGACAACCCGCAGTTCATCACCGCCCGCTTCATCTGGGCGCTGGCCGTGACGTACCTGCTGATGTGCGCACTGTTCGAGAGCTTCGCCTACCCGTTCGTGATTATGTTCAGCGTGCCGCTCGCGGTCGTGGGCGGGTTTGTCGGGCTCAAGATCGTGCACGAGCTGAGTATGCGCGATCCGACCATCGCCCCGCAGCAGCTCGACGTGCTCACGATGCTCGGCTTCGTCATCCTGATCGGCGTCGTGGTGAACAACTCGATCCTGCTCGTGGACCGGGCGTTGCAACAGATGCGAGGGCACGACGGCGAGGTCGTGGGGCGGTACGACGCGATCGCCTACGCCGTGCGCACCCGGGCGCGCCCGATTCTCATGGGCACGATGACCTCGGTCGGCGGGATGTCGCCGCTGGTGCTGTTCCCGGGCGCGGGGAGCGAGATGTACCGCGGGCTCGGGTCGGTGGTGATCGGCGGCCTGCTGTGCGCGGCCGTCTTCACGCTCGTGCTGGTCCCGCTGATGTTCAGCCTGATGCTGGACATGATCAGCGGCCTCCGCCAGGCGCTCGGCATGTCGACCGACGCCGTCAGCCGACCGGAGGACGACTGGTCGCACCCGCCGACCCAGGACGCGAAGCGAACCCCCAAGCCCGACCCGAGGCCCGAGAACGGCCGAACCCCCCTCCCCGCCTGAGCACTCCCGTCCGAGCATTCAAGGCGCCATCCATCCTGCCCTCCCCCGCCCCAGCGGGGGAGGTGCCGAGCGCAGCGAGGCGGAGGGGGCTCTCCCCGCATGCCGACATCTCGCCCCTTACCCCGCCGCGTCATCGATCAGCGCCCACAAGTGATCCACGTCCGCCGCCTCGGTCGTCGTCGCCCCGATCGCGACCCGCGCCAGGTACGACGGCGTGCGCACGCCCCCCGCGCCCGCGACCGGCGCAACGGTGTGGGTCAGGAACGCCTCGCCGCCCGCATTGATCCGCTCGACCAGCGCCCGCGTCGCGTCATCCCCCGCGCGGCATCGGAACGTCACCAGGCTCAGCGACCGCGCCAGCGGCAGCTCGAACCGCGCATCCGCGCGCAGCCTCGCCTCCAGCCCGCGTGCGAGTTCAACGTGGTTCGCGATGTACGCCCGCAGCCCGCTCAGCCCGTAGTGGCGCAGCACGAACCAGAGCTTGAGCGCCCGGAACCGTCGCCCCAGCGGCACGTGCCAGTCTCGGTAGTCGATGACCTGCCCGCTTTCGCTCGCGGCGTTGCGCAGGTACTCGGGCGTGATCGACATCGCCTCGGTCAGCGAGCGCCGGTCGCGCGTCCAGAACAGGTCGCAGTCGAAGTTGGTCAGCAGCCACTTGTGCGGGTTGACGCAGAGGCTGTCGGCGTGCTCGATGCCGTCGAGCATCCCGCGGTGCTCGGGGCAGACCAGGGCCGCCCCGCCCCACGCGGCGTCCGCGTGCAGCCAGGCCGGGCCGGCCGCCGGGTGCGCGTGCGTGCGCACGGCCTCGGCGATCGCCGGCACCGGGTCGAACGCGCCCGTCCCCGTCGTCCCCAGCGTCGCCGCGACAAAGACGGGCACGCGCCCGCGCGCGACGTCTTCGGCGAGCATCGAAGCGAGGGCCGACGCGTCCAGGCGCAGCCCGTCGTCGGTCGGCACGAGGCGCACCCGCGCCCGATCGCTTGCCGACCGCGCGATCCCCGCGACCATCGCGGCCTTCACGATCGAGCTGTGGCTCTGCTCGGACGTATAGCACGTGAAGACCGGGTCAGGCCCGTCGTCGTGCTCCACGCCCATCGCGCGACGGCAGCGCGCGCGCCCCGCGACCATCGCCGCGAGCGCCCCCTCGCTCGCGGTCCCCTGGATCACGCCCCCGCCGAGGCGCCCGTCGTTGTCCGCGTCTGAGCGGAAGCAGGGCGGCAGCCCAAAGGCCTCGGCCAGCCAGTCCAGCATCCGCGTCTCGATCTCCGTGACGGCCGGCCCGGTCGACCAGAGCATGCCCTGCGCCCCGAGCCCCGCGGAGACGAGCTCGGCGAGGATCGCCGGACCGCTCGCGTTGCACGGGAAATACCCGAAAAAACGCGGGTGCTGCCAGTGCGTGAGCCCCGGGAGCACGATCGCGTCGAGGTCGCGCACGATCGCGTCCCAGTCGCCCTCAGGGGCCGCGGGCGGGGAGAGCGGGAGCTTGGCGGCCGTCTCGCCCGGCGAAACGCTCGGCGTCACCGGGCGACGCCCGACGCTCGCCATGTACGACGCCGCCCAATCGATCAGCTCGCGACCGACGCGGCGAAACTCCTCCGGCGACATGTGCGGCACAGGCTCAGGCATCGCCCAAGCGTAGCGGGAATACGGATGAGGACGCCGGAGCACTGACCTTGCGGACAAGGTCAGTGGCACATGCGGAGGGCGTGATCTTCCCTGTCCGGTGCCCCGGAAACGCGGAGCCGCTGCGGCGCAGCTTTTCCGGGCTTCCCGTTCTTTGCCTGTTCTTGGTGGAGTTCAGCACCGTCCGCGCCCGGCATGGAAAAGCTTCGGCCGCGGACGGCCTGCGCGTTTCCATGGCACCGATCGCGGGAGGATTGGAAGAACACCGACCTCAGCCCGCGCTGGCGGCCGTCGGCTCCATCGGGCGGTACTCCGGCCCGGGGCGGAGGTGGACGTCGATCCGGCGCGCCTCGGCCGGGGGGACCAGCAGCGTGTTGTTCTTCCGACCGAAGAACGTCTTTGCCTCGTACATGTCCCACCGCATCATCGCGGGCGTCTCCGGGTTCTCCCGCTCCCGGTTCTCGTAGAACCGGAACGTCAGCTGCTGCCCGACCGGGATGTCCACGGCCCAGACGATCTCGCCCGTCCGCGTGTCGACGAGCTCGACGGTCTTCGGCGTGTGCGGCTGGGAGAGGTAGGTGTACTGATCGAGCGAGTGCAGCGAGCCGCCCGTGCGGTAGGGGCCGGCGAAGCAGCCCGCGAGCGTCGACGCCAACGCGGCCGCGATAAGGGCGGCGGCGATCGGGGCGGTGCGGGCACGAAGGGGTCGGCGGGTCGTCATGCGTGGTCTCCGGTCATCTCGTCGCCGGGGCATCGCCCGGGGGTTCAGGCAGAGTGTATCGGCCCGGCGGGGCGGGGCGCGTGAGGCGGGCCCGCCGGTTCGCGGGCGTGGATTTCGGGCCGTATGCTCGCACCCGGCCAGCCAACGGGCCAGAGTCGCGGGCGTGCCGGGGTGGTACGCCCGAGAACACGCCCCGGATCGCGCCGAGCCGCCGCCCCGGAAGACTCGGCACCCCGCGAGGACCCGCCCCATGACCGACGCCCCGCCGATCCGCATCGGGCACGGCTACGACCTGCACCGCCTCGAACCCCTGGACGCCCCGCCCGCGCCGTCCGCCGCGGGGAAGCCCTCGTCGGACGCGCAACCCGTGCGCCCGCTGATCCTGGGGGGTGTGCGGCTCGAGCACGACCGCGGGCCGATCGGGCATTCCGACGGGGACGCGCTCTACCACGCCGTGACGGACGCGCTGCTCGGGGCGATCGCCGAGCCGGACATCGGGCAGCTCTTTCCGGACACGGACCCGCGCCACGACGGGGCGGAGTCCCGGGTGTTCGTGGCGGAGGCGCTGCGACGCGTGCGGGCGGCCGGGTACGCGGTGGGGAACCTCGACGCGACGGTGATCCTGGAACGCCCGAAGCTCGGCGCGCACAAAGCGGCGATGCGGGTGAACCTCGCCGAGTTGCTGGGGGTGGACATCTCGCGCGTCAACGTCAAGGGCAAGACGCACGAGCGTGTTGACGCGGTAGGAGAGGGGCGAGCGGTCGAGGTGCACGCGGTGGTGGTGCTGCAGCGGGAGTGAAGGCGGAGGGCGATTGGCGTGCGCACCTTTGGTGCCCCGGAAACGCGGAGCCGCCGCGGCGGAGCTTTTCCGGGTCTTACCTTCTTCATTCGCTCGATGTGTCAGTGATCGCGGTCCGTATGCCGGCATGGAAACGCTGCGCCGCCGCGGCGGTCGGCTCCGCGTTTCCATGGCACCGGACATGGTGGGCTTCTTCGCTCAGCGTTCGGCCTTTTTCAGTCCCTTTCGCACGGCCGTCCGCAGCACGCGGTCGGTCATGCCGGGCATCGCGTTCGCCATCGCGAACATCGTGCGCGCGCCGAGGCTTGTCCAGACCTCGCCGCCGCGGGGGTGGCGGAGGCGGCGGACGATCGCTCGGGCGACCTTCTCCGGCGGCTGTCGCACGGCGTCGGGCGTCGGGAACGCGAGCTTGCCGCTGCTCGAGCGCGTGGCGGCCGTGTCGAAAAACTCAGTCTTCGTCCCGATCGGGTGGACGGTGCTCACGGCGATCTTCTCGCTGGCGAGTTCGGCGCGGAGGGCGCGCCCGAGGTGGTCTTGGGCCGCTTTGGTGGCGCAGTATGGCCCGTAGTACGGCACGCCGAGCTTGCTGAGGCAGCTCGAACACATCAGCACGTGCCCGCCGCTGTTGTGCGCGCGCAGTCGCTCGATCGCGGGGCGAACGATGTGGAGCGATCCCCAGACATTGGTCTCGAAGATGTCGCGGAGGGCTTGATCTTCGTCGTCGGTGAGCACGGAGCCCTCGTAGCCGTACCCGGCGTTGGCGAAGGCGGCGAAGAGCGGGCCGAAGGCGCGTTCGGTCTTGTCGATCAGGCGTCGGCACGCGTCGGGGTCGGTCACGTCGCACTCGATGGCGATCGCGCGCCCGCCGCTAGCTTGGATCTCGGCGGCGAGGGCTTGCAGGCGGTCGGTGCGTCGGGCGCCGAGGGCGACGGGCATCCCCGCTCGCGCGCACGCGCGGGCCGTCGCGGCCCCGATCCCGCTCGAAGCGCCGGCGATCGCGATCGGCTTGTTCGTCAGGTCGATTCTGGGCATGACCATTCTTCGCAGGTCATGGCTTCGATGGATGCGAGCTCCCTGTGCCACGGACCTCTTCCGAGAGGTCAGTGCTCCGTGTCCTTCTCTCTTCTTCAACGCTCGCCTGGGTTTGAGTTGTCAGAACTCGGGGTGGGGAGAGAGGGAAAGGCGGGCCGGAGCACTGACCTTGCGGACAAGGTCAGTGGCACATCCGGATCGAGCCGAGCGATTGGTCTGGCGCTACTTGCGGACGAGTTGGCGCAGCTCCGGCTGGCGGAAGGCGGCCGAGGCGAGGGCGTAGGTCATCAGCCCAACGACCACGCCGCCCGTCAGGCGCAGCGCCCACGTCGCCCACGTGTCCTCGCCCCATGGCACCAGACGCTGCACGCCCAGCACCGCGACCGCGAGCAGCGCGCTGCACGCGAGCGTGCGCGCGCCGGAAGCGAAGACGCCGCCGGACCACGGGCTCCACCCGGCTTTGCGCTGCAGGAGGACGCTGAGCGCCACCGTCTGCCCCATCGCGACGAGGGCCGTCGCGAGCGCGAGCCCGGCCTCGGCGAGCGGCCAGATCAGGATCAGGTTCAGCAGGAGGTTCGCGACCAGCGTCCAGAGCGCCACACGCAGCGGCGTCCGCGTATCGCCCTGCGCGTAGAAGGCGCGGGTCCAGAGCTGGTTCAGGCTGTAGACCCAGACCGCCAGCCCGTAGCAGACGAGCACGAGCGTCGCGCGACGCGCGCCCGCGGCGCTGAAGCCTAGGTCTGAGCCCTCGGGCGCGCGGAAGAGGACGCGGACGAGGTCCGGCGCGACGAGCAGGAGACCGACGGTCGCGGGGACGCCGATGAAGAGGCTAAGGCGGACGCCGCGTCGGAGTGTGTCGGCGAACGCGCCCGTGCCCGTGCGCACGTCGGCGGCGCTGCGCGCGAGCATGGGGAAGACGACGGTCGCGACGGCGATGCCGAAGACGCCGAGCGGGAACTGGTAGAGGCGTTGCGCGTAGAAGAGGATCGCGTTGCTCTCCGGGTCGAGCGGGTAGTCGGTGCCGAAGACGGTCGGCCCGACCCAGACGGGGTACATCGCGACGAGGGTGTCGAGCAGGGCGGAGAGCTGGACGGTGCCCATGCCGAGGACGACGGGGCCGAAGCGTCGGAGCGTGCGCCGGACGGGGTCGCGCAGCTCGGCGAGCGCGGGCGCGTCGGGGCGCTGCCAGCGGACGTGGCGACGGAGGGCGAGCAGCGCGAGGGCGATCTGGAGGAGCCCGGAGACGAGGGCCGCGATCCCGATCGCGTAGGCGGCGGTGACGGGCGCGGGGTCTGTGCGCACGAGGAAGGGGATAGCTGCGGCGATGATGCAGAGGTTGAGCAGCACGGGCATCGCGGCTGAGGGCGCGAAGCGGTGGTGCGTCTGGAGGATCCCGCCGAGCAGCGCCGCGACGCAGACCATCGGCATAAACGGGATGAGGAGCATGATGAGGCGCAGGCTGAGCGCACGATCCGGGTCGTCGCCAGCGATGAGGAGAACGGCGAGCAAGGCGAGCTCGATGACCACCGTGAGCGCGCCGGTGAAGAGGGCGAGGGCGGCGACGGTGAGGCTGGCGAAGGCCTGGGCGCGTCTCGGGTCGTTCTTGTCGAGGGCGGCGTACTCGGGGATGAAGGCGGCGGCGAGTGCGCCCTCGCCGAAGAGGCGTCGGAAGAGGTTGGGGATCGCGAACGCCGCGGCGAACGCGGAGCCGACGGCGGTGTCGCCGAAGATGCGCACGGTGACCAGGTCGCGTGCGAGCCCGAGGACGCGGCTGACGAGGGTGATGAGGCCGAACGTGCGCACGCTGGCGGCGAGGGAGGGGGTGGGCGTTGTGGCTGGATCGAGGAGAGCCCCCTCCGCCCGCTGCGCGGGCACCTCCCCCGCCGGGGCGGGGGAGGGCGGAGGCGTGGCGCTCGCGGGCTCGGGGGAGAGGGCGGCGGTGAGTTGTTTGCCGAAGGGGATGGTGATCGCGAGGACGGCGGCTGTGGCGAGGGCGATGCCGAGGAGGTTGGCGAGGTAGTCGTCGAGCGCGACGGTGCGCCCGAGGGCGGGGATGCCCTGCGTGCTCTCGTTGATCGCGGCGAAGACGGCGGCGACAAAGAACGCGCGGACGACCGTCCTCGGTCGCAGCCAGTCGCCGAGCAGGTTGCTCGCGATGAGCAGGATGGTGAACCCGCCGAAGGCGGTGAGGTGGAGCGCGAGGTCGGGGCGGTGGAAGTCGCCGATGTCGATGGTCAGGCGGGGCCAGTGCGTGCCGAGGCAGAGGGCGACGGTGTAGAGGATGAAGGCCGCGAGGCGGAGCTTGGGCGCGGTCAGCGTGCGCGCGATGCGGGTGATGCGCGACACACGGGTCGTGCGCGAGCTCGGCCCGGGCTCTGGGCTCACGCCGAAGGCTCGTCCTGGGGCGTGCGTGAAGTCGCGACGACGTGGACCGTCGGCGGCTCGGGGGCGTTGTCGGTCGCGTTGTCGGCGTCGAGTGCGGCGAAGGACTCGGCGAGCTTGCGGTAGTCGTTCGCGCCCGGGGCCCACGGGGCGTACTGGAAGATCGTCTGCCCGAAGCTCGGGCACTCGGCGAGCTTGACGTTGCGCCGGATGTGCGGGTCGAGCACGCGGGCGTCGGCCCAGGGGGCGTCGGAGCCGCGTTGGGATTCGAGGAACTCGGTCAGGTCGGCGAGGACTTCCTGGGCGTGGGTCGCCTGCGTGTCGTGGGCGCAGAGGACGACGCCGGCGACGGTGAGGCGCGGGTTCAGGTTTGTGCGCACGAGCTGGACGGTCTCGAGCAGCTTGCCGACGCCCTGGAGCGCGAGGAAGTGGCTCTGCATCGGGATCAGCACGCGGTCGGCGGCGGCGAGTGCGTTCAGCGTGAGCAGGCCGAGCGATGGGGGGCAGTCGAAGAAGACGTGGTCGAACCAGCCGTCGATCTTGTTGAGGGCGGTTCGGAGGCGCTGGTTGCGGTCGGGCTGCCCGGCGAGGTCGCTCTCGGCGGCGGCGAGGTCGGTCTCGGCGGGGAGCAGGCCGAGGTGCTCGTGGATGCGCACGATCGCGTCCGGCGTGGCGGCGGGGTCTTCGAAGCAGTCGTAGACGGAGGCGTCGAGGGACGAGGGGTCGACGCCGAGGTGGAGCGTGGCGTGGGCCTGCGGGTCGAGGTCGACGACGAGGACGCTGTGCCCGGCCTCGGCGAGGGCGGCGGCGAGGTTGACGGTGGTGGTGGTCTTGCCGACGCCGCCTTTTTGGTTCATCAGGGCGGTGGCGCGGGTCCGGCGCGGGGGCTGGGGGGGATGGACGGGTTTGGCGTTCGATCCTTCTAAGGCCATGGGCGGAGTATACGAGGTGGCATGGTGGCACAGGTCTCTGAGGTGGCATAGGTCCCCGACCTGTGTCTCTGAAGGCCTGAAGGGGAGGACACAGGTCGGAGACCTGTGCCACCAGGTGGCGGAGGTCAACGAAAAACGGGCGTCCCCGGCTGGGGACGCCCGTCGTGTGTGGGGTTGGGTTGAGGTTTAGAGGAGGGTGAAGGGTGTGGGGATGCCGATGTTGCTGCCGGCGATGCTCCAGCCGCCGGAGAGGAACAGGTCGTAGTGGGTGAGCGTGGCGACGATGGGGAGCGGGGCGGAGACGACAATCGAGAAGTAGCTCAGCGGGTCGGCCCGGTTGAGGATCTCGGGGGCCTGGTGAAGGAGGAGCTCGGCGAAACCGCCGGCGGCGAGGTCGATGGTGATGGTCTCGACATCGCTGTTGAGGAAGAGCAGCTCGACGGTGACGGTGGTGTCCGTGTCGGTGGGGTTGTAGAAGGCGAGGGTCTCGAAGTAGTTCTCGCCGGCGAGGAGGCTGTTAATGAAGGCGTCGCCGAAGAACCAGCGCTCGTTGGCGATGCTGACGCCGGCGTTGGCGTTGGCTTCGCCGAGCTGGAACTCGGCGGCGGCGACGGCGACGGGGATGTCGCTGGTGTAGGTGAGCCCGACGGGCTGGTTGTTGGCGAAGCCGATGCCCGCGCCGCGGAGGACGACGGTCTGCCCGGCGGGGACGTTGACCACTCGGAAGTAGTCGGGGAGGTTGACGCGGATGTAGTCGCCGTTGAGGGTGACGACGGCGTCGGTGTCGCCGGGGTTGTGGATGGTGATCTCGGCGGTGACGCCGCCGCCGTTGATCAGGCGTGTGATGGCGCCGGTGGTGGCGCCGCCGGTGTGATCGCCGAGGATGGCGAAGCCGGCGGCCTCGGCCTGGTTGTAGTGCGTGAGCGAGGCGACGATGCCCTGGAACGCCGCGTCGTTGGCGGCGTCGGTCGCCTGGGCGGCGATCGTCGCGCCGAAGATGCCGACGGGGAGGCCGGCGGTCTGGTCGATGTTCCACCCGCCGCGGCGCTCGGCGCCGACGGTGCGGGTCTCGGTGAAGAACCCGCCGTCGGGCAGGGCGACGGTCAGGGTGACGTCGACCTCGAAGGGGCTGGGGTTGTAGTAGACGAGGAAGTCGAAGACCGAGCCGGGCTGGCGTTCGACGCGTGCGAAGGTCCAGGTGTCGCCGGTGACGTCGGTGAGCGCGTCGCCGACGGCCGAGTCAAAGTCGTAGCGGGAGAGCGTGCCGGCGAGCGGCCCGTCGCTCTCGAGGATGATGGCGTAGGGGACGTCGGGGGTGAGCCCGTCGATGATGAAGCCCGCGCCGTCGCTGAGCGTGATCCCGCCGCGAGCGCCCGCGCCGAGGGTAACGTTGCTGACGATGGTGGCGCCGGCGGCGTCGCCCTCGTACTGGACGCGGAGGGTGTAGGTGACCTCGTAGTCGTTGGGGTTGGCGAGGCTGATGAACTCGCGGATGTCGCTGCTGGCGAAGCCCTCGGGGTAGTAGAGGGTGAAGACCTCGGGCTCGGCGTTGAAGAAGATCTCGAAGTCGCCGACGGACTCATCGATGCCGGCGATGATGACCCAGAGCTGCTGCCCGGCGGCGGCCTGGAACTCGAGCGTGGCGGCGGAGCCGGGCACGGGGCCGGCGCTCTCCGCGATGAGGTTCTGCGGGAGCTCGTTGGGCGCGCCGAAGACGCTGATGGTCGCGTCGAGGGCGGAGCCGTCGGTGCGGAAGACCTTGATGTAGACGTCGGTGAGGCGTGTGCGTCCCTCGGCATCGGGGACGACAAACGTGTAGAGGGCGCGGTCGCCGGGCTCGTTGATGGAGCCGTCGGCGCGGGCGTTGCCGGTATTCTGGTTGATGGGGGGGACGGCGGGGTTCTCGAAATCGACCTCGCCGGGGTCGCCGCCGGGCCCGCCAGGCGAGCCGGGAACGGGCCCGTCGATGAACAGGCGGTACTCGCCGGTGCCGGTGCCGCCGACGAGGACGTAGAGGCGGTCGCCGATCGCGAAATCTTCGGTGGTGAAGGTGACGACGCCGCCGGCGGCCGCGGAGGCGGTGCCGATGACGCTGCGGCTCTGGTTGAAGATGGTGAGCGTGGGCGCGTACCCGGGCGCCCCGACGGGGGTCACGGAGATGATGTAGCCGCCTTCTTCGATCGCGACGAAGGTGAACAGGTCGGTGTCGCCCTCGTAGTCGATCTGCGGGTTGCCGGGGTTGCCCGGCGTGGTCGCGCCGATAAAGGCGTTGCCGGTGATGGTGCTGAACGTCAGCGTCGTGGCGAAGTCGAACGCGCCGGCGTTGGCGTGGTCGTCGGGCGCGACGGTCAGGACGTCGATGTCGTAGGCGCCCGTCTCGGTCGAGCCGGCGCCGGCGTCGACAACGATGTAGTAGTCGGTGCCCTGGGCGAAGATCGAGTCGATGACGACGACGCTCGAGCCGGGGTCGAAGGTGGCGACGGGGTCGGTCTCGCCCTCGAAGAAGATCCGCACGCGCGGGTTGAAGCCCTCGGCGCCGGTGACGGTGATGGTGCCGTCGCCCTGGGCCTTGGGGGTGAAGACAAAGATGTCGCTATCGGTCAACTTCTCGATGACGCCGCTCTCGGCGCCCGCGCCGGTCTCGGCATCGATCGGGATCCTCGTGGCGAGGTCGAACTCGCCCTCGTCGGCGTGGTCGTCGGTGGGGTCGAAGGTGACGTCGAGGCGGTAGGTGCCGGTCGCGAGGTCGGTCTCGCCACGGACAACGATGTAGTAGTTCGGGAGTTCGAGATCCCCGGTGACGCGCTGGTCGGCGGGCGTGGGGTTGAAGGTGAACGAACGGCTGGTGCCGGTCGCGGTGTCCACGAAGCCGATGCGTCGGAGGACGACGTTGCCGACGGGATCGACGGTGGACTCGTAGATCTCGAAGATCGCCTGGGGCGTGTCCACGAGGTCGGTGACGGTGACGGTGACGCCGCCGAAACCGACGGGCTGGATGCTGAAGACGTCGGAGTCGCCGAAGCTCTCGAACTGCCCGGTGACCGAGGCGGCGCCGAGGAAGTCGTTGAGCGGGATGGGCGTGGCGTTGCCCCAGTCGCCGAAGCGTGCGTGGTCGTCGGTGAACGCGGGGGCGTCGACGGCGATGTTGTACGCGCCGGTGGTCCCGTCGGCGCCGGCCATGATGAGGAAGACGTCGTCGCCCTGGATCACGTTGAAGGTGAAGGTGAACGCCTGGCCCTGGGCGGCGGCTTCGCTTCGGAAGACCGCGCCGTCGTTGTCGGCCAGGGAGACCACGGGCGCGAGGCCCGGGCCGGGGGTGACGGTGATGGTGACCTCGCCGGAGGCGATCGCGCGGAACCGGAACAGGTCGGTATCGACGGGGTTGGGGCGGATGGCGTTGGGCTGGATGGTGCCGGCGATCGTGCCGTTGCCGTTCGGGTTGATGCCGATGTGGGCGGCGATGTTGCGTGTGAACTCGCCGATCACGCCCGGGATGACGCCGTTGATGTCGGCGTCGGGGAAGTCGTCGCCGTCGATGATGGCGCTGAGCGAGGGCTCGGTGACGGTGGTGATGAGCACGTCGTAAGCGCCGATGAGGCGCATCCAGTCGACGGGGACGGTCGGGTCGGCCCGGTTGGCGAGATAGGCCTCGCGCTGCCCGCTCTCGACCTGGATGAAGTAGACCTCGCCCTGGACGACGTTGAACGTGACGCGGGCGTCGCGGTCGTTGAAATCGACCTCGGCGAGCGTGCCGACGTTGCGCGTCTCGGTGGCGCCCACCATCGCGGTGTTGTTGTTGTTGTACGCGATCTGCTGGAAGTCGTTGTTGAAGATGCGCAGCGCCGAGTCCAGCGGGCTGTCGAAGTTGCGGTTCCGGTTGTTGACGGTGATCGTCGGGTCCGGCGGCGGCGCGTCGGGGTCGTCCGGGTCGGGCTCGAAGGTCGAGAACGCGGTGTCGTCCACGATGATTTCGGAGTAGGTGTCGTCGAGGTCGTTGGTCTGGATGCGGATCTCGACCGCGCCGGTCTTGGGGGCGCGGAAGAAATAGACGTCGGTGTCGAGCGGGTGCATGATCCGGGGGAGCAGGTGCTCCTCGAGGATGACGATGCCGCCGTCGGCCGCGGCGATCGCGCCGTCGATCGTGTTGAGCGGATCCGGCGCGATGACGCTGGGGCGCGGGTGCTGCGGGTTCGGGGGATCGGGGTCGTCCTCGTAGTCCTCGCGTCCGTCGGTAAAGATGAACGAGCGTGCGATGCCCGAGGAGCGGTCGAAGAAGCCGTTGGTGGTCAGGGTGTCGCTGAGGCGTCGGTCGAAGAACGGCCCGGGCAGCGTGATCTCGCGGGCGGCGGTGAAGTTGCCGGCTCGCGGCTGATCCTGGATCAGGCTGATCTGATCGACGAGCTCGCCGCCGTCCGGGTCGAGGTTGGCGGGGTTGGTCGGGTCGGACACGGCATCGACGATGACCTCGAGGTTGTAACGCCCGGTCGCCTGCTGGCTGCGCACCTCGATGAAGTACGCCTCGCCGCCCCAGACCTCGAAGCTGAACACGCCGTCGTCGCTGAAGGTCCACCCTGCTTCCTGCGCGTCGACCTCCGGGGGCCAGCGGGCAGGGTTGAGCGAGCCCGCGGGGTCGTTGCCCACGGGCACGCCGGGGGGGAAGAGGCCGGTGAAGACGTTGGTGTTGTCGACGTAGACGGTGTTGCCGCGGGAGTCGAGCACGCGGATCTCGGTGCTCAGGAAGCTGATCGCCGGGGTCGCGATGTCCCCGCTGTTGGACAGGAAGTCGGGCAGGTTGACCAGCAGCTCGACGCGCGTGGAGGGGCGGTTGCCCTCGGCCCAGATGATCCTGTCGTCGTTATCTTCGTCGGTGTCCGTGATGCCGTCGAACCCGCCGAGCATGCTTATTGGGGGCACGAAGACGAACAGGTCGCTGTCGTTGGTGCTTTCGATGCGTCCCCAGCCCTGCCCGACCTGGACGAGGCGGTGGTCGACCAACTCGGGCCCGGCCTGCAGCCCGGAGACGTCGTTGAGCAGGACGGGGTCGCTCCAGACGATCGGCGTGGCGCGCTGGAGGCTGGAGGGGTCGCTCGGATCGTAGTTGGCGTGGTCGTCGGGCAGGCCCGGGGCGAAGGGGTTGGTGTTGCCGGTGATAGCGGATTCGACCTGGATGCTGAACGAGCCGCTGAATGCCTGGTCGAAGCCGGCGATCACGACGAAGTAGCGTTCGCCGCCGGTGAGGACGGTGCTGAGCTTGGGGATGTCGCCGAAGAAGGTGTCGTTGAAGGCGAGCAGGGTGCCGTTCTCGTTGTAGAGAGAGATGGTGCCGTCGATGAGGGGGATGAACCCGGCGGGGGCGATGTTGATGATCGCGACGCCGGACGCCTGGGCGGTGAACTCGAACTGATCGGTCGCGGTCCCGCCCGCGCCACCGCCGGCGTTGCCGATGCGTGTGACCGGGTCGAGGTTGATGATGGTGCTGATCGCGTCGATCGCGATGTCGTACTCGCCGACGGCGTTGGGCCCGGCGAGCTCGTCGCTCCGGATGCGGATGTAGAAGGTTTCGCCGGCGCGGGAGGCGCTGACGCCGAAGGCGTCGTTGAAGAAGCCGGCCTGACTGTTGGTGAACAGCCGGATGCCGTTGCGGTCGAAGACGTCGAGCTTGGTGTCGAGGGTGTCGAGCCCGATGGCGTTGAAGGTGGCGATGCCGTTGAAGTCGTCGTTGTCGGGGATATCGACGCGGTAGATGGTGTCCTGCCCGGGCGTGGTGATCTCGCCGAAGATGTTGAGCACGCCGCTTGTATCGTCAGGGGTGCCGCCGGCGACGGTGTTGGTGTCGAGATTGAGGCTGAACTCGCCGTTGGTCTCGTTCTCGCTGATGACCAGGACGAAGTAGGTCCCGGGGTTGAGCACGGCCCCGAGCCAGGCGTCGGTGATGACCCCGGGCCCGGTGAGGATGCCGTCGTTGCTCGACGCGAGCGGCTGGTTGTTCGCGTTGGTGACCGGCATCGGGGTGCCGGGCATGAGGGTGCTGTCTCGGTAGAGCTCGATGCGCGTGTCGAGATCGCCGCTGGTGGCCTCGGCCTGGATCGCGATCCAGGTCCGGTTGGTGAGGACGAAGTTGAACAGCTCGTCCTCGCCCACGCCGAGCTCGCTCGCGACCGAGCCGAGCCCGCCCGCGATCGGCACGCCGGTGGAGGCGGGGAAATTGTCGAGCGCGCTGAGGAGGACGCGGTTTTCGAGCTGCTCGAAAGCCGCCCGCTCCCGCTCGGGGGCGCTCGTGCCCCGGGCACGCAGGCCCGACGCACGACCGGCCAGACCAGAGATCCACGCGCCCAGCTCCACGTTCTTCATCGCCGGCTCCACTCTCATTGGGCGGGGTCGGGTCCCGTCCTCGCCCGGTCTTTCGCTCGCTCGAACCGCCTGACCCGCGGTCCGGGCCGAATCTTTCCCACCTCGCCCCGTCCGTGACGGGCCGTGCTCTCCACGCTTCGCCTCGGCGCCCGGGCTCCCGGCCACCCTGACCGGTCAACCCCGACCGGTCCATCGCCCCACGAACCCGCACTGCTCGTGCTACTGAGAGCGCGCCTCGCGCCCCGGGCGTCCGTCAACGGGCCGACGCGGCACACGCCCGCCCGACCCCCCGGACCGCTCCCGAGCCCGCCGACCGACCCCGCCCCCGCGTTGCACGGCGGCACAGGCCCGCGAGCCCTCCTCGCCCGGAACCAACGTCCCCCCGGCACACGCCGAGACGACACCGCTCCGGACCGACACAGAATAACCCAACCGCACGCCCCGTGTCGAGCCCGCTCCATCGCTTCGCTCCCCGCGACAAGGGGTTCCAATCCCGATCCTGGGGCTTCTACCCTCTCCATATGAGCACCGAGCCCGACCCCTTCGCCCAACTCGCCCTCCGCCCGACCTTCGACCTCGAGCCCGCGGCTCTCCGAAAGGCCTATCTCGCCCGGGTCGCCCAGCTTCATCCGGATCTCCAAGGCGAGCGGAACGACGAGCCCGACCCTCAGGCCGCCGCTCTCAACCGGGCCCGTCGCGTGCTGGAAGACCCGGAATCGAGGGCCAACGCCCTGCTGATCCGCCTCGGCGGGGCGGCGAGCGCCGAAGACAAAGCCCTGCCCCCGGGCTTCCTGATGGAGATTCTCGATCTCCGCGAGCGGATCGAGGCGACGCTCGCGGGGGGCTCTCCGGCGGATCGGGCGTTGTGCCAGGAGGAGGCCGACGAGCGACGGGCGGCCCACATCGCCCGCATCGAGGCCCTGTTCCGGGCTCTCGGCGACCCGCCCGCTCCTTCGGACCTGGCGGCGATCCGGACCGAGCTCAACGCGTGGCGGTACACCGAGCGCCTGATCGAGCAACTCGATCCGGGGTACGACCCCGTGCGGGCTGATTTCAAGGGCTGACCGCCCAGAGGCGCCTCCAAGCAGCGTGTCCCGAGCATGGACGGGGCAACGGGTGCGGTGGTGTCGGAATATGTTGTGCGCGGCGCGTTGTACGCGCCGGAGTGCGCCTTCGATCTGCCGCCTATGTCGCCCGACGTCGTGTTTTTGCTGTTGCTCCCGGTGCTCGTGCTGCTGAGCGGGCTGTGCTCCGGTTCGGAGACGGCGTTGTTCGGCCTGACGCACGCGGACCGCATCCGCCTGCGGGCCGAGCGCCCCGCGGCGTCGCGCGTGGTGGCGCGCCTGCTCAGCGAGCCCCGGAAGCTGCTGCTGACGGTGCTGCTCCTGAACATGAGCGTGAACGTGAGCTACTTCGTGCTCTCGAGCGCGCTGGCGCTGCGCGCGAGCACGCCGCTGATCGCGGTGGGGATCAGCGTGGGCACGCTGGCGGTGATCATCCTGTTCGGCGAGATCCTCGCGAAGCTGCTGGCGAACGCCGACCGTGTGCGTGCGGCCGGGCTGGTGGCCCGCCCGATCGCGGCGGCACAAACGACGGTGGCGCCGCTGCTGGGCGCGATGGAGCGGGCGCTGGTCGCGCCGCTGGCGCGGGTGCTCGCCCCGCACAGGCATCGCAGCCGTGCGCCGGGCGCGGACGAGCTGACGGCGTTGCTCGCCGAGGCGAGCCGCCTGGGCGCGATCGACAGCCACGAGCAGCGTCTGCTCGCGGAGGTGGTGGAGCTCGGGCGCAAGCGCGTGCGCGACGTGATGACGCCGCGGGTGGATATCGAGTGGATCGACGAGCGCAAGCTGTCGCCCGGGCTGGTGCTGGAGACGTTGCGCAAGATCCGTCACAACACGGTGCCGATCGCGCGTGGGGAGCTCGAGGGCCCGACGATCCTCGGGTTGCTGGACGCGCGTCGGTACCTGGCGGCTTCGAGAGCCGCCCCCGTGCGCACGCTCACGCCTTATCTCACGCCCGCACGGTTTGTGCCGGAGAACGTGCGGCTCGATCAGCTCCTGGAGCACTTCCGGGCGACCGGTTCGCACACCGCGCTCGGCGTGGACGAACTCGGCGGGGTCAGCGGGCTCGTGCAGGTCGAGGACGTCGTGCGGACGCTCGTGGAGGCGGTGGGGGATGAGCCGGAGGACGATCGGGAGACCGCGCACCTGGTGGGCCTCGGCACGTGGTCGGTCCCGGGGCGTCTGCCGCTGCACGACCTGATCGACGACTTCGGGCTCGATCCGGCGTTGTTGGATCGTCGCGTCTCGACGGTTGCGGGGCTCGTGCAGCTCCGCCTGGGGCGACTGCCGGAGGCGGGCGATCTCGTCCGGCTCGGGCATGTGGAGATCGAGGTCGAGCACGTTTCGGGCCGGACGGTGGATCGCCTCTTGCTGCGCGACGCGGAGCCGCAGGCGGGCGAGGGCTCGGACCCGTCGTCGCCGTGGTCTTCGCCGGATGAGCCGCCGGAGGACGACCGTCCGGTAGCGCCCCCGTCCGGAGGCCGCCCATGAGCACGACCGAGACCGTGATGTGGCTGCTGCTCGCGCTGGTCGGTTTCGCCGGCTCGGCGCTCTGCTCGGGGCTCGAGACCGGGCTCTACCGGATCAACCGGGTGCGACTGGCGGTCCGGGCGGCCGGCGAGCCGCCCGACGTTCGCGCCCGATCCCTGCAGCGCGAGCTGGAGCGCCCGGACCGCCTGCTGGCAAGCCTGCTGATCGGCAACAACCTGTTCAACTACTTCGGCACCGTGGGGGTGACGGCCCTGCTCGGGGTGTTCGGGTTCGGCGAGATCGCGGTGATCGTGCTGTCGGCGCTGGTCATCACGCCGCTGCTGCTGATCTTTGCCGAGAGCCTGCCGAAGGAGGTGTTCCGCCTTTCGAGCGACCGCCTGACGCCGCGTCTGACGCCGTTCCTGGTGTGGAGCCGTCGCCTGTACACGGGTGTGGGGGCGCTCCCGCTGGTGGTCGGCTTCGGGCGTTGGGCGTCGCGGGTCGTGGGGGCGGACCCCTCGGCGACGGTGAGTGACAGCCCGCGCGAGCGGGTTGCGGCTCTGCTCCAAGAATCGGCGGGGGACGGCTCGATCACGGCCGCCCAGTCCACGCTCGCCGACCGCGCGCTGCGGATGGGGCGGCTGACGGTGGAGGAAGAGATGGTCGCGTGGCGTCGTGTGCGGACGGTGCCGGCGGGGCTGGATCGCGAGCGTCTGCTCGATCGCTTGGCGTCGATGCCCTATGCGCGGGCGCCCGTGCTGGACCGTCGCGGGCGCGTGGTGGGCGTGCTGCGCCACGCGGACCTCTGGCTCTTCCCGGACGAGCCGATCGAGGCGTTGATCCGCGAGCCGGCGCGACTTAACGGGAGCGAGCCGCTGCGGGTCGCGCTGTTGCAGACGGTCGCGAGCCCCGCACGGTGCGCGATCATCGAACGGGGGCGGGTGCCCCTGGGCTTCGCGACGCCGAAAGATCTTGTTGAGCCGCTGACCGGTGAACTTCCGGCCTGGTAAACACGAACATAGCGTGTGGCGTTCGCGCCGAGTTTTCCTCCCATCCCTCCGCAACGCGAGCGGGAAGGCCCGCACAGAGGAATACGCGGGGGGACGCGGTGGTTTTCATGTGCGCCCTTGTCCAGCCGCGGAGTGACGACTTTCATGAAGCCGATGAACAACCCCACGCCCAAGCCGCGATCCAGAGCGCTCGCGAACACGCTCGTGTTTACGGTGGTGATCGCGTTGCTCTTGGTCGGGCAGTTTTTTCTATTCCGCGCGAGCCCGGTGCCGACGCCTGAGCTCTTCGGCGGGCGGACGAGCCTGCAGCAGGCGATGGCTGACGGCGCGCAGGCCGGCAAGCCTGTTTTTGCGATGGCGACCGCCGACTGGTGCGGCCCATGCCAGCAACTCAAGGCCGGGGCCCTGCAGGACGAGCGGCTTGTCGCCTTCCTCACCGAGCACACCGTGCCGGTGTACATCGACGTCGATGTCAACGGGAGCGACGCGAACACGCTCGGCGTCCGCGGCATCCCGGCGCTCTACCTCATCGGGCCCGACGGCGAACCCCTCGCCCAAACCGTCGGCAGCGCCAGCGCCGAAGCCCTTCTGCACTGGGCCCAGACCGCGATCAACAACAACGAGCCCTGATCCCACCCACTCCGCTGCACAGGGCCAGACGGCAAAAATGCCAGAAGGCCACACCGGAGACCGCCTTGGGGCTGGCTTCGGATCTGGCCCTCCGGCCCTTTGCGCGTTTGGATGTTGCCCTACGCCAGCGGGTTGATGAACAGGCCGGTCGCGAGCTTCGGGTAGAAGAACGTCGACTTCTGCGGCATCAGCTCGTTCGCCTTGCAGATATCCCGTACGGCGTCCAGCGGCGTCGGGCGGACGATGATCGCGACCTGCGCGCGCCCGCCGCCGGAGATCGCGGCCCCGGTTTCCTCACCCTTGCCGATCGCGAGCACCTCGGGCATCGAGTGCGGGAAGGCCCACTTGACCGGCTCGCCCCGGTTCATCTCCGGCTCGCAGATCTCCTCGACGATCAGGTGCTGCGCGAGCGCGACGTCGAGCGTGCGCCAAGCCTCGGGCTTCTCCGGGAAGCGGTCGCTGAGCGGGTCGTTGCCCGCGGGGGTCGCGGTGAAGCAGAGCCCGGTCGCGAAGTCGTAGATCCCGAAGACGTTGGGCGTGTCGGAGCGGTCGGCCCGCTTGTCCATCGCGTCCTCGATCTTCAGGGGGTCGTTGTCGCAGGCCTCGATGTTCAGATGGGCCCCGGCGGCCTCTTCGAAGCGCTCGATGGTGTAGTCCTGCATCCCGCCCAGCACGCGGTGCGTCGGGCCGATCGCCAGGCCGGGGTCGCTCATGCTGACCATGACGAACATGCAGCGACGGGCCGGGTGGTCGGTGGGGACTTGGCCCTCGGATTCCAGGTGCTGCAGATAGTTGACGGCCGTGTTGTAGCGGTGGTGCCCGTCGGCGATGAAGATGTCCTCGCCCGCGAGGGCCTCGGCGTACTTGGCGATGGTCGCCTCGTCGTCGACGGTCCAGACCTCGTGGGTGACGCCGTCGCCCATGTCGGCGGTCATGTCCGCCTTGCGGCTGTCCATGATCTCGCGGACGAGGGCGGTCGCGGCGCCGTCCTCATCGGGGTGCATCCCGAAGATGGGGCTGAACTGGGCTTGGGCGGCCTTCATGAGGGCGAGCCGGTCTTCCTTGGGCCCGCTGAAGGTCTGTTCGTGGGGGAGAACGCCGCCGCCCTCGCGCGGGCCGAGGGGCTGGGTCTCGACGCAGCAGGCCATGCCGCAGCGCTGGTATTTTTCGCCTCGGAAGCTGAAGTTCTGGCGGTAGGCGAAGATGGCGGGTTTTTCGCAGCGTTCGAGCGTGCCGCTGAGGAGCATGGCTCGGTAGCTGTCGGCGGCCTTGGCGTAGGCCTCAGGCGGGCCGAGTTCTTTGGCGGGGACGTGGGGGAGGTCGATGCCGACGACGTTGGCGTCGTTTTTGGCGAGCAGGGCGGCGCGGCTCTTGGCGTCGAGCACGTCGTAGGGCGGGGCGACAACGGCGCTCACGTCGCCCGAACCACCTTGGTACTGCACCGCCCGAAAGGGATACACAGCCGGCATCGCGGAACCTCCTGCGGAAATGAGAAGCGAACGCCCGGATCGGCCGGGCGATGGTCGAGACTATAGGGGGAAGGGATCAGCGATTAGCCATCAGCCATCAGGGATCAGGATTGGGGATCGCGTGCCTGCCCGAGCTCTGATGGCTGATCCCGGATCGCTGACGGCTATCCTCTCCCATGCCGACCGCGCTCATCCTCCGCACGGCGGGGACCAACTGCGATGAAGAACTCGCCCGGGCGTTTGAGCTTGCCGGTGCGCAGGCCGACCGTCGCCACGTCGACGCCCTCGCGACCGATCCGTCCCCGATCCGCGACGCCGACCTGATCGCGTTTCCGGGCGGGTTCAGCTACGGGGATGACGTGGCGAGCGGGCGTCTGTTGGCGTTGCGTTGCCGGGAGCGGTTGTGGCCCGCGTTGCGCGAGGCCGCGGCCCGGGGGACGCCCATGATCGGCGTCTGCAACGGGTTCCAGGTGATGACCCAGGCGGGCCTGCTCCCCGGGCCCGAAGCCGGTCGCGCCTGGCCCGAGGACGCGCCGGAGCCGACAGTCGCGCTCGCCGACAACGCCTCGGCCCGTTTTGTCGATCGCTGGGTGCGCCTGCGTGTCGAGCCGGGGAGCTCGTGCCTCTGGACGCGTCCGCTGGTGGATCTCCCGCCGGAGCGTTGCCTGCTCCCGATCGCGCACGCCGAGGGTCGCTTCGTGGCCCCGCGCGAGGTGCTGGACGGTCTGGAGGCGTCTGGCCGGGTGGCGTTGCGCTACGCCGAGCCCGTCAACGGCTCGGCCCGCGACATCGCGGGCATCTGCGACGCGAGCGGACGCATCTTCGGGCTGATGCCCCACCCCGAGCGGTACACCGACCACACGCGTCACCCGTGCTTCACGCGATTGGGCGAGCGCGAGCGTTCGGGCGACACGCCCGGGCTGGCGATGTTCCGCGCGGCCGTGGAGGCCGTCCGCGCCGGCGCGGCGGTCTGAGCGTGACGCGGCGTCGAAGCGCGGCGGTTGAGGCCTGTTTTCGGCTCGGGATCGCCAGGGCGGATCTCGGTAGGCTGCACGGCGCATGAGCCCCTACCAGCCCAGCCCGTCGGCGAATCTGAAGCCCGTGCCGGTCGCGGGGGACCTCCCGTGCGTGTCCTGCGGGTACAACCTGACGGGGCTGAACTATGGGGACCGCTGCCCGGAGTGCGGCACGCCGATCCGCCGGCGAAACCGCGTCGATGACGAGCCGATGACCGCGGCGCCGCTGCCGTACCTGCGCGTGCTCAACGGCGCCGCGCTGGGGGCGGCGCTCGGGGCGTTGCTGGCGCCGGTGAGCGTGTTCTACGCGGTGGGGTGGAGCAGCCCGTTCGCGGCGTTGGTCGCGGGGGGGTCTTCGGCGCTCTGGGCCGCGTCGATCTACGTGCTGACGCAGCCGCGACCCGTGCTGCAGGAGCGGGCGGCCCACGTCCCGACGCGCGTGGACAAGCTGCGCCTCGCGACGCGGGTGACGCAGGGCGCGTGGCCCGTGTTCAGCGTCGCCGTGCTCTTGAGCTACCTGCTGCCGGCGGCTCTGGTCACGCCGATGAGCGTCGTCGCGTGGCTGCTTGCGCTCGTGGGCGTCGCGGGCTTTGTCCCGACCTCGATCTGCCTGGCCGACCTGGCCGATTGGGCGCGCGACACCAACCTCAGCGGGCGGCTGCGCGGGTGCGCGTGGTTCATCACCTTCGCGATGGTGTACCAGCTCCTGGTCTTTGCGCTCAGCCCGCTGGGGAACATCCTGGCCGGGGTGCTGGCGATCGGGCAGTTCTTCGTCAATTTCGCGTTGTTCGGGGCGCTCGTGGTCTTCCTCTTCGGGGTGTTGCAGCTCGCGAGCAACACGAGCTGGGCGATCCGGAATCACAAGGCGGCGAAAGCGAAGGAGGAGCGCGACCTGGCGCGTCGCGACGCGGAGGCGCAGCGTCGGGCGACCGAACTCGACCGTCTCGCGCCCGGTCCCACGCCCGCTCCCGGAGCGACGGGCGGGCGGCCGAGCCCCTTCGGCGACGACCCGATCCCGCTGGACGGCGACGACGCGTCCGCTCCCGGCGCTCGCAAGCCTCGCCCGGGCGACCGGACGATGCGGCTGGATCGCCCGGATGGCGGGGCCGACGCGTACGACCTCGAACCCGACGAAGACCGCTAATATCCCCGCGCGGCGGCGAACAAAAAACGCCCCCGCCGAGGCGGGGGCGCGGTTGCGGTTTGGGTGTCGGATCGCGCGGGGGCTTAGGCCGAGCGGCTGCGCTTCACGCGCAGGTCCGCCAGCTTGGGCTTGCCGCTGAGCGCGCCCTCGTCCATGACATACTCGGCGCCCTCCTCGGCCTGCTCGGGCAGGTCGAAGAGCAGGTCCAGCATGACCTCCTCGGTCACGGCGCGCAGAGCGCGGGCGCCCGTCTTCCGCTTGAGCGCACGCTTGGCGATCTCGCGCATCGCGCCCTCGGTGAACGTCAGCTTCGCCCCCTCGAGCGCGAAGAAGTGCTGGTACTGCTTCACCAGCGCGTTCTTCGGCTTGGTCATGATCTCGATCAGCGCCTCGACCGTCAGCGGCATCAGCGGGGTCACCACCGGCAGACGACCCACCAGCTCAGGGATCATCCCGAAGTGGACGATGTCCTCGGCCGTCACCTGCTCGAGCAGCTGCTCACGCTCCAGCTCCCGCGCGTGCGTGCCCTTGCCGTCGCCGCCGTGGAAGCCGATGCGGCTCTTGCCCACGCGACGACGGATCACGTCCTCCAGCCCGACGAACGTCCCGCCCACGATGAAAAGGATGTTCGTCGTGTCGATCTGGATGTACTGCTGCTCCGGGTGCTTGCGCCCGCCCTGCGGCGGGACGTTCGCGGTCGTCCCCTCGAGCAGCTTCAGCAGCGACTGCTGCACGCCCTCGCCCGAGACGTCGCGCGTGATCGAGACGTTGTTGCTCGTCTTCCCGACCTTGTCGATCTCATCGATATAGATGATCCCCCGCTGGGCCGCCTCGACGTCGTAGTCCGCCGCCTGGAGCAGACGCAGGACCAGGTTCTCCACGTCCTCGCCCACATACCCGGCCTCGGTCAGCGTCGTCGCGTCGCCGATCGCGAACGGCACCTTGAGCATCCGCGCCAGCGTCTTCGCCAGCAGCGTCTTGCCCGAGCCCGTCGAGCCGATCATCAGGATGTTGCTCTTGTCCAGCTCGATCTCGTCGGCCTTCTCGCTCTCGAGGTGCAGCAGACGCTTGTAGTGATTATGCACCGCGACCGAGAGCGCCCGCTTGGCGCCCTGTTGCCCGATCACGTACTGATCGAGGAACGTCTTGATCTCGCTCGGGGTCGGGATCTCGGTCAGCGTCGTCGAGACGCCCGAGACGCGCCGGCGCTCCTGGCGGAAAATGTTCTGGCACAGGTCCACGCAGTTGCTGCAGACGTAGACCTCGTTGGGGCCCTCGACCATCGGCCCGACCTCGCGGCTGGTCTTGCCGCAGAACGAGCACGTCGTGACCTTCCGCCCGCGGAAGCCCCCGCCCTCGCCGCTGCTGGTGCCGCTGCCGCTGCCGCCTTCGGTGGAACCGCCGCTCCCGCTGCCTGAATCTCGTGCCATCAGAGCCCCATACGTCCGGACTTGGTGTTCGCGAGCGGCGAGCCACATCGGCGTGCCAGGTGACTGCGCCCGCTCTCTATCGACCCGCGCCGGGCACGCCTCAAGGCGAACACGACGCACAACCCCCCGACAACCTGTCGCCCATCCCAAGGGCCGGTCCGGTGCCCCGATCCGCCCGTCACGCGGCAAGATCGGATCACAGAACATCGGCCTTGGCCTACACGCTACGCCACAACACCGCCCGCGGCTGCGAACCGCGACCGCCTTCCCACGTCCACCCAACTGTTATATTTTGACCCCCACGAACAGGGTCTATGAACCGGGACGGGACCCGCCCTTTTTCGGGCCCGGGCCTTCGCGCGTCCCGCCCGGGTTCTCATCTGATGACGGGGGCAACCCCTCGGGAGGCCTCGGTCTCGGCATGGGAGGCTTCGGGATTTCCCGCGAGGGGCCCTCGCCGCGGAGGCGCATCGCCATCGCCCGCTTGGCGGCCTCGAACTCCTCCGTCGTCATTCGCCCCTCCCGCACCGCCTGGCGCAGGTCCTCCAACAGCCCGCCCGTCACGTCGCGCCCGGTCTCCTCGCGGAAGACCCGTCGCCGATAGGCCAGCAGCCCCAGCCCCGCGATGACCGCGACCCCGATGAGCACGCCGGCCCAGACAAGGGTCGAGACGACCGCGCCCCCCGAGGCCTGCCCGCCCGTCGCGCCGCTCGCGCCGAGGACCAGGCCCGGCGCGTGGCTCCAGTCGATGGCTCCAAAGGGCGGCACGCGTCAGAACCCTTCCGCAGCGATCGCCTCGCGGATCGGGCCGAGCAGGGAGGGGACAAGCCGGTCCTCGACGAGGCGTTCGCCGCGTCGGGCGAGGTCGTCGATGACGTCGGGGAGCTCTTTCAAGTCGCCCACGGGCCCGTACTTGCGGACGGTGAGGTAGACGCTGATCGGCTCGGGCCCGTCGCCGTCGGCGTGCTCGTGGGTGCGGGTCTTGACCTCGAAGTGGGCTTCGAGATCGCCCGTGTCGCTGAGGGCGAGTCCGAGCAGGGGCTGGCAATCGACGGCCCGCGCGCCGGGGAGAGCGATCAGGTCCCCCAGGGGCGTCCCGTCGTAGAGGGCGCGGTGGACGATCGGGTCGTGCGGGCGGCTGGTGAGCAGGTCGAAGCCGAAGAGGAGCTCGACGAAATCGATATCGAGCGGGCTGATGGAGAGGAAGAAGGGGGCGGTCTCGACCACGGCGCGGTGGAGCCCGTAGGCCGACGGGGCGGACTGGGGGTTGACCGAGCCGGAGCGGATGTTGCTGCTCCGGACGGCGAGCCACTGGTGAGGTGTGGAGCCGGGGGCGGACTCGAGCGCCAGCTCGTCCTTGTAGCGTCGGAACTGGGTCATGCTCACGAACTGGCGTCGGAGGCGCTCGAACATCTCCAGCACGGTCTCGCGGCTCTTGGGCAGGTCGAGCTTCACGCTCAGCTTCTGGTTGATGTAGAAGTCCGAGCACAGGGCCCGGTAGCTGTCGGTCATCGCACGCATCGCTCCTTACGCCGTGCGCCCGAGCGGCGCACGGGTGGAGTCTACCCCGCGGGAGGGGTTTCGCGCGCCGGGAGCGTCGCGCCGCCGGCCCGGACGATCCGCCCGTAGGTAAGGGTGCGCCACGCCCACTCCGCCGGGCCGAACGGGAGCTTCAGGACTCGGAGCCAGACCAGGCTGAACACGACGCAGACCGCCCAGACGCCGAGCACGACAACGAAGAGCGCGGGGTATTCGAGCTCGGCGTAATACCCGAAGCCGTACCCGTAGAAGATGGTGGTGCAGATGATCGAGGTGAGCAGGTAGTTGGAAAGGGCCATCCGCCCGACCGCGCCCAGCGCGACGCCCACCGGCCCGAGCGCCCCCAGCTTCCACAGCCCCAGCAGCAGCCCCGCCCAGCCGAGCCCGCCGAGGGGCCCGGTGACCAGCGGCGTCAGCACCGAGACGAGCCCCCCGCTCGCGAACTCATCCGCCTCGGCCCGCGCGAGCACCAGCCCCGCGATCCCCGCCCCGAGCCCGAGCCCCCCCACACCGAACGCGAAGTACGTCCCCGTGCGCCACTTGCCCGTCAGGAACCCGTTCTTCACCAGCCCCATCCCCAGGCACATCACCCCCCCGATGAACGGCCCATACATAAACGGCACCGCGATCAGGTACATGAACGACAGCATGATCAGGCGGTGGAAGACGATCCCGAGATACCCGCCTTGGAACACGCCGATCTCGTGAGCGGGATCGGTCGGGTCGTACATAGGCTGAGCCATCGGCTCGGCCGTGTTCTGATTCATCGTCTCGAGCGCCTGGAGCCCGGACATGATCAGCACGGTCGCCGACGCGCCGAGCACCATCAGCCCGACGCCGAGCGGGATCAGCGCCCGCGCGGGCCACTTGCGGACCCACCAGATAAAGGTCATCCCGACCACGGCGTACCAAACGAGGATGTCCCCGTACCAGATGAAGACCGCGTGGATCAGCCCGATCAGCAGCAGCCACGCCATCCGCCGGTACCACAGCCCCGCCCCGGCCCCGAGCCCGCCAGACTCGAACTTCCGCGCGTAGAAGATGACGCCGGCCCCGAAGAGCAGGCTGAACAGGAACATCATCTTGCCGAAGGCGAAGAGGTTGGTGATCCAGACGCCGGCGCGGTTCCAGGCGTCGGTGTAGTCGATCAGAGCCCCGGGGTTCTCAGGGAAGAGCATCGGGAACGCGAACATCTGGATGTTGACGACGAGGATCCCCAGCAGCGCGAAGCCGCGAAGGACGTCGATCGAGCTCTCGCGTTCGCCCGCGAGCACTGGGGCCGCCGTCATGGGCCCCGCACCGGTCACCGCTCGGCTCATGGGATGCTCCTGAAGGAGGAAGGCACTAGGGACTAGGCATTAGGCATTAGGTGCGTGGGCGCGGGTATTTCACCGTGGCACCATTGCACCAGCAAGGGCCCGTTGCCGAGAGAGACTCCCAACCCAAAGCCCCCTCGCCCCTCCCCCCTAGTGCCCAATGCCTAGTGCCTGCTGCCTTTCAGTCCCGCACCTCAAACCCCGTCTCCCCTTCGATCACCGGCGCATCGTCGGCACACTCGCCGCGGATGAACCCGCTCATGCGTTCGCGGAGGTCGATGAGGTACAACTCGATGACCGCCGGGTCGCCCTGGCACTCCAGACAGACTGTGCTCCCGGGCTCGTTGGTCACCCACCCGGTGATGTCGTGCTCGCGGGCGACCTCGCGGGCGGCCGCCCGGAAGCCCACGCCCTGCACGTGCCCCGAGAACAGAATTCGACGTCGGATCATGGTTCAAGTCTCCCGAAACCCCCGTTGCCCCGCAAGGGGGCGGGCACACCCGCCCGGACGCCTCCGAACCCCGGCGACGAACCGCTTGGCCGCCGCCGGGCTTCCGTGCCTATGGCCCGCGTAGAACGCAAACAGGATATCGGACATAAGGCGACGGGTGGCGCGGGATCGGGCAGGGGGTGAGAATCTGGGGTGTCGTTCGGGGGTGGTGGGGTCCGAAAAGGGCGTGGTGGGGCGGCAAATCCCGTGCTTGGGTGGATCGCTTCGGGGGGTGGTGTACCGTTTTAGGTGTGCGTCGCCCGCGCAGCCGCGTCCCCGGCCCCGCCCTCTTCGGAGCGGCCCGATGCCGGACGAGACGAACCCGATCCGCGCGGGGCACGCCGAGGGGTGATCGGCCCGTGTTCATGGGCCGACACGCCAACGATGCGCCCGGCGCTCGCCGGGGCTTGCTTTGACGTGCTTGCAAACGAGCTGTGTTCCAGTCACCCGCCGATGGACCGGGGTGACGCGACGGAGAGCCGATCGGGTGACCGCACGACGCGACAACACGCACGCCCCGGGCGATGATCGCGACCGCGTGCGCGACGCGTCGGACATCGTCGACGTCGTCGGCGAGCACCTGTCGCTGCGCCAGAAGGGTCGGGAATACCTCGGCGTCTGCCCGTTCCACGACGACCACAAGCCGTCGATGTACGTCGTGCCGGACAAGCAGATTTTCCATTGCTTCAGTTGCGGCGCGGGCGGGGACGTGTTCACGTTCATCCAGAAGTACCACTCGATGGACTTCGTGGAGGCGTTGAAGTTCCTCGCCGAGCGGGCGGGGATCGAACTGACCCCGCGGAAGCGCGCGCCGGGGGGCGAGGGCGCGGGCGGTGAGCCGGGGGGCGAGGGGGAGGTCTCGCGCGGGGAACTGGCCGAGGCGTGCGCGTTCGCGGACGGTTTCTTCCGCGCGATCCTGCGTCACCCGGAGCACGGGGCGCCGGCGCGTGCGGTGGCCGAGCGTCGCGGGCTGACCGGTGAGATCGCGGAGCGTTTCGGCATCGGCGCCGCTCCGGACCGGTGGGACGGGCTGCTGATGGCGATCGAGAAGAAGGGGTTGCCGCGCCGTCCGTTCATCGCGGCCGGCCTGCTCAAGCAGCGCGAGGGCGGCGACGGCTGCTACGACGCGCTCCGCAACCGACTGATCTTCCCGATCCGCGACCAGCTCGGGCGTGCGATCGCCTTCGGCGGGCGGCGCATCAACGACGAGGAAGAGCCGAAGTATCTCAACAGCCCCGAGAGCGCGCTGTTCAACAAGTCGGCGACGCTCTACGGGCTCGACCTGGCGGCCCGCAACTTCACCAAGCAGAAAGACCGCAAACGCCTGATCGTGGTCGAGGGCTACACCGACGCGATCGCGTGCCACCGGGGCGGTTTTGACACGGCCGTCGCGACGCTCGGCACCGCGCTGACCGCCCAGCACGCCCGCGTGCTGCGCCGGTACCCGGACGTGAGCGTGATCCTGCTGTTCGACGGTGACGAGGCGGGGCGCCGGGCGGCCGACCGCGCGGTCGAGGTCTTCTTCGCCGAGCCGATCGACGTCCGCGTCGCGACCATGACGGTCGCGGGCGGCGCGAAGGACCCGGACGAGCTGCTCGCGCAGGCGGACGGGCGGGCGCGGTTCGAGGCGGTTTTGGAGAACGCCGAGGAAGTGCTGGCGTGGCGATTCGCGCAGTTCCGGGAGGAGCTTTCGAGCCGCGGGGTGAATGGGCGGGCGGTGCTGGTGGAGCGGTATCTGCAGCGTCTGAGCGAGCTGGGTCTGGGGACGCTGGACCCGATCCGCCGGAAGTTCGTGCTGGAGCAGCTCGCGACGATCACGGGGCTGAGCTGGACGGACCTGACGCGTCTGTCGCCGGCGGGTCGGAAGCCGAAGCAGCGGGCCGAGGCTCGCCTGGCGGAGGAGCGGGCGCTCGCCGCAGGCTCATCGACGGAACCGAAGCCGACCTCGCGGCGTCAGACGCCGGCGGGGGGCGTGGTGGGCGCGTTGATGGCGTTCCCGTCGCTGTCGGGCTCGCTGACGCCGGCGGATGTTCGCGTGCTGGGCGAAGCCGAGGCCGGGGCGACGCTGGCGCAGGTCCGCGAGGTGGTGCTGGGGCTGATCGATGCCGGCACGCCTCCGGAGCTGGGGCGCGTGCTGCCGGGGCTGGAGGCGACGTCGGCGCAGTCGTCGGCGACGTCGGCGGCGCGGGCGGTGGAGCGTGCGGCCGAGGGCGACGCGTCGCGCGCCCGGGCGTTCTTTGCGGATTGCCTCCGCCGCTTGCACGCCGACGCGGCGGCCCGCGCCCGGGCCGAGGGCGAGCCGGCGGATCCGCTGGAGCGACTTGCGGAGCTCCGCGCGGGGGGGGTCAGCGGTGGTGGTGGCGCGGGGGCGAACGGGGGAGCGGGCGTCGTCCGCCGGGCGGCGTACCCTCGCGTAGCGGACGACGGGTCGCGATAGGGCAGGGCGAGAGGCGTCGGGGTTTGGGACGGTTTTCTTCCAGGGGCGCAGAGGCGCAAGGAACGCACCAATGCAGGAGTCGCGCGTGATCAACGACCTTCATCCAGCCGTCCGCCGCCTGATCGAGATCGCCCGTGAGCGTTCGTGGCTGAGCTACGAGGAGCTGAACAACACGCTCCCGGACGAGATGGTGGACCCGATCCGCGTGGACACGCTGCTGGTGCTGCTGGACAAGCTGGGCGTGGAGCTGATCGACGAGATGGAGTATCGGGCGCGTTTGCACCGGGAGCGACTGAAGCGCGGCGAGGAGGCGGGGCACAACGCGCTGGCGCAGACGCCGCTGGGCAAGGCGGCGCACACGCCGTCGAAGCCGCTGCGTGCGATGTCGGTCGCGGGCGGTGAGCGTGCGTGCGAGGAGGCGGAGCTCCGCGCCGAGATCCGCCAGGAGATGACCGAGGCGGAGCGGGACGTCGCCGAGGCCGAGGCCCTGGACACCGAGGCGTTGCAGAAGGAGCTCGAGGCGGTCGTTCCGGAAGCGAAGCGGATCGACGACCCGGTGCGGATGTACCTGACGCAGATGGGCTCGATCCCGTTGCTGACGCGCGAGGAGGAGATCCGCCTCGCGAAGAAGATCGAGACGACGCGGATGATCTTCCGTCGCCGCTGTTTGGAGAGCGATTACGTCGTGCAGCAGGCGGCCGACACGCTGCGGAAGGTCCACGCGGGCGAGCTGCCGTTCGACCGGACGATGCGCGTCTCGACGGCCGAGCCGAACGCGAAGGAAAAGGTGGCGAAGCGCATCCCGGCGAACCTGCCGACGATGGAGCGCCTGCTGGAGATGAACGCGGACGACTGGGAGAGCCTGTGCGAGGCCGTGCGCACGCGGAAGCACGCCCGGGCTCAGGAGATCCGCGACCGGATCGTCGCGCGTCGCCGGCGCCTGGCCGCCCTGACCGAGGAGTGCAACCTGCGCACCGGTCGCGTCGTCCCGCTGATGCGCAAGCTGCGATCGATCAGCAAGAAGATGACCGAGCTGCGCGAGCTGATCTCACGCTTCCCGAAGGACGGCGACCCGGACGACCTGGCGGTGATGAAGGAGGAACTCGAGGGCCTCCGCTCGCTCGTGCTCGAGGAGCCCGACGAGCTCGCCGACCGTGTCAAGGACGTCAACACCGTCTTCTGGGAGTACGAGCAGGCGAAGCGCGACCTCTCCGGCGGCAACCTCCGCCTGGTCGTCTCCATCGCCAAGAAGTACCGCAACCGCGGGCTCAGCTTCCTCGACATCATCCAGGAGGGCAACACCGGGCTCATGCGCGCGGTCGACAAGTACGAGTACAAGCGCGGCTACAAGTTCAGCACCTACGCGACGTGGTGGATCCGCCAGGCGATCACCCGCGCCATCGCCGACCACGCGCGCACGATCCGCGTCCCGGTCCACATGATCGAGACGATGACCAAACTGCGGAACATCCAGAAGTCGATCCTGCAGGCGACGGGGCAGGAGCCGACGATCGAGGAGCTGGCCGAGAAGGGCGGGCTGAGCGTCGCCGAGACGCGGCGTGTCATGAAGATCTCGCGTCATCCCGTCAGCCTCGACCGCCCCGTGGGCGAGAGCGAGGACAGCTACTTCGGCGACTTCATCGAGGACGACCGCCAGCAGGCCCCGGCCGACACCGCCGCCCAGGAGATGCTCAAGCAGCGCATCGAGCAGGTGCTCAAGACCCTGACCTACCGCGAGCGCGAGATCATCAAGCTCCGCTACGGCATCGGCGACGGGTACACCTACACGCTGGAAGAGGTCGGACGCATCTTCAAGGTCACCCGCGAACGCGTGCGACAGGTCGAAGCGAAGGCGATCCGCAAGCTCCAGCACCCGGTCCGAGCGCGCAAGCTCCAGGGCTTTGTCGACGGGAGCGTCTACAAGGAAGTCCGCCCCGAGCCGGCGATCGTCGAAGCGAGCCAAGCGAGCGAGCCAGTGAGTGAGTGAACGCGCGTCCCCCGCGCTCCCCCGTGGCACGGGCGTCCCGCCCCTCCATCTCTCCGGTGCCACTGACCTTGTCCGCAAGGTCAGTGCTCCGGGCCGCCCTTCCTTCTCTCCCCTGCCCCGAGTTCTTTCGCTCAGACCCTATACGAGCGATGGCGGGAAGAAAGAACACATGGAACTCTGACCTCTCAGAAGAGGCGAATGGCACGCCGAACGCACCTGCAAAAAACCGACCCCCAAAATGGGGTCGGCTTCAGCATTCGTCAATCGATGCACGGGCGGCAACGACGCCGCGGGCTCGCCTCAGCGGCTCAGCAGCTCGCGCTCCGCCCGGACCCAGTCTTCCTGGGCGTGCCCGTCCTCGCACCCGCGTTCGAGGTAGAGCTCGTACGCGCGGGCCGCGATCTGTTCGTGGGTCGGCACCTTCAACTCGACCGAGCCGAAGGGCACCGCACGGTCCAAGGCTTCGGCCTCGGGCGCGTGGGCCTCGACCTTGCGGCTGCCGCCCCGACGCGCCGGCTTCTCTGTCGTCTTTAACGTCGCGGCCGCCTGCGGCGCGGGTGACCGCGCCTCCGCCGAGGGCTTCCGCGTGCGTTTCGGGGCCGGGCTCACTTTCGCACCACGCGGCATAGCCGCGGCACGAGACTCCGCGAGCCCACCACTCACAGTTTCATGTTGCTCAGTTATTCCGCGGCCCATGGCTCGTCCCCTCTTCGGCAATCACCACACGCGTCGTATCAACACCCCAAACCGCCGTTTTCTTCCCGCCGAATCACACCCGTTCGCGCGGATGCACAACCCAAACCCACACCAGCCCGCAGGCAGGTCTCGGCCCGCGATCGCGCCCGCCAGCCCTAAAAAGCCGACGCCCCAACGAACATATGATCGGACACACACACCCGCCGCCTGAGACACAAAACGCGGTTCATGACCAGAATTCACGGCCAACCGCGAGGCGACGGGAGCACCTTCAGCTTAGGCCCTTCCGAACGC
Source organism: Phycisphaerales bacterium (assembly GCA_007693785.1). Lineage (GTDB taxonomy): Bacteria > Planctomycetota > Phycisphaerae > Phycisphaerales > UBA1924 > RECY01. The sequence goes on from RECY01000030.1 coordinate 53,325, forward strand.
AAACGACAGCCCCCGGAGCAGGGGCTCCGACGGGTCCCGCGCTACAGCTCCGGCGCAAACCCGCGCCGCATCGTGTTCTCGCAGCACGCCCGCGGCTCCACAAACTGCAGCAGGTAGTCCGCCCCGCCGGCCTTGCTCCCGACGCCGCTCATCCCGAACCCGCCGAACGGCTGGCGACCCACCAGCGCCCCGGTGATCCCCCGGTTGATGTAGAGGTTCCCGACACGGAACTCGCGCTTGGCCTGCTCGATGTGCGAGGGCTTCCGCGTGAAGACGCCGCCGGTCAGCTTGTAGGGGCTGCTGTTCGCGATCGCGAGCGCCTCCTCAAAGCTCGACGCGTGCAGGATCGCGACGACCGGGCCGAAGATCTCTTCTTTCGCGATCGTGTGCTCCGGGCGAACGCCCGTGAAGACGTGCGGGCCGACGTACGGCTTGCCCACGCGCTCCGCCAGCCCCGCCGGCGCTTCCATCCCCAGCGCCAGCGTGCAGCCTTCCTGCTTCGCGACCTCGATGAAGCGGCGCATCTTCTCCGCGGCTTCCTCGTCGATCACCGGCCCGACGTCCGTCCCCGGTTCCATCGGGTCGCCGATCACCAGCCCGCGGGTCGACTCGACGAACCGCTCGGTGAACAGACGAATCCCAGGCCCGTCGGGGCCCTCGGGGTCGACGACGATGATGCGGCTCGCGGCCGAGCATTTCTGTCCCTGGAACCCGAACGCGCTCGCCCGGCAGCCGAGCACCGCCTCGTCCAGATCCGCGCTCGTGTCGATGATGACCGCGTTCTTCCCGCCCATCTCGCACACGACCTTCTTGACGTGCAACTGCTCCTCCGGCGTCACGCCCGCCGCCTTGATGATGTCCAGCCCCACCGCCTTGGACCCCGTGAACGCCAGCACCGCGACGCGCGGGTCGCGCACGATCGCGGCGCCCGTCGTCTCGCCAGGGGCCGGGCAGAAGTGCAGGACGTCCGCGTGTGCGCCCTCGCCAAACTCGTCCGCGATCGCCCGCTGGAGGATGTCGAACATGACTTTGGCGATGCCCGGCGTCTGCTCGGCCGGCTTGACGATCACGGTGTTGCCCGTCACCAGGGCGGCCGCCGTCATCCCGCAGCAGATCGCCAGCGGGAAGTTCCACGGGCTGATGACGGCGCACACGCCGCGCGGCTGGTGCCACGTCTCGTCGAGCTCGCCGATGAACCGCCCGAGACGCTGGCGCTCGAACAGGCGGATCGCGTTCCGCGCGTAGTAGTCGCAGAAGTCGATCGTCTCGGTGACGTCCGCGTCGGCGTTGCGCCAGTCCTTGCCGTTCTCCTTGATGATGATGCCGCTGAGCTCATCGCGCCGCCGGCGCATCGCCTCGGCCGCGCGCACGAGCACCGCCGATCGGCGCGCCGGGTCCGCGTCGCGCCACGCCGGGAAGGCGCGGCTCGCCGCGTCGAGCATCCGCGACGCGTCCTCCGGCGTCCGGTCGTTCATCACCCGCGGCACCACCGACTTCGCGATCGCCGACGCAAACGCCTCCCGCACTGATTTTTTCGAGAAATCCCGCATCGGCTCGGTGAAGAACGCCTTGCCGTCGCCGACGCCCGGGGCCGCATCCGAAAGCTGGTGCCGCTCCGGCGCGACCAGGTACAGGTCCTGCTTCGGCGCCGACCCCGCCTTCGGCGCGGGCGGCGCCAGCAGCACGTTCCGGTCGGCGTTGTCGAGGAACCCCGCCTTCAGCCAGCTCTCGTTGCTCGTGTTCTCCAGCAAACGGCGCACGAGGTACGCCATGCCCGGGATCATCTCGCCCACGGGCACGTACTCGCGGACGCGCAGCCCCATGTCGGCCGCCGCGTGCTTGAGCTGATCGGCCATCCCGTGCAGCATCTGCAGCTCGATCGCCTCCCGCGGCAGCCCCCGCTTCTCCAGCCCCGCCAAGGCGTGCGCGATCGAGCGTACGTTGTGCGACCCGAGCGCCAGCTTCACGCCGCCGTGCCCGGGCTCACGACGCGACGGCGCCCGCGCGGCGTCCGCTGGCGAAGCGCCCTCCGCCCTCGGGCACGCATCCAGGAACACGTCCGTCATGCGCTCAAAACACGCGTCCGTCTGCCACTTCTCGTTCCACACCGGGCAGGGCCACCCCATCTCCTCGGCATGGATCGTCTCGTAATCCCAGTACGCGCCCTTCACCAGGCGCACGGTGACGATCCGGCCGGTGCGCTTCGCCCACTCGCAGACGCGCTGCGCGTCCGACACGCCCGACTTGAGATACGCCTGCATCGCCAGGCCCATCTCCGTCTCCACCAGCTCGCAGCACCGGAAGAAGAGCTCCAGCGTCAGGTCCTTGGTCTCGAACTGCTCCATGTCGAAGTTGACAAAGACGTTCCGCTCCCGAGCCGCTTCCAGGATCGGCACGATCCGGGCCATCAGGTCCGCGATCGCGCCCTCGGTGTCGATCGGGTCGTCCTTGCACGAGAGCGCACTGATCTTGATGCTCACGTTCGTGCGCGCGATCGGCCCCAGGTGATCCCGCTCGAGCCGCTCCTGACGCGACCACCCCGCGACCGTCTCCGGCAGATTCTGCACCAGGTCGAGGTACTTCGCCTGGTACATGTCCGCCTCGGCGTCCGACACGCACGCCTCGCCGAGCAGGTCCACGCTGAACGCGATCCCGTCGCCCCAGAGCTTCTTCAGGTTCCCCAGCGCGCTCGCGGCGTCCGTCCCCGCGATGAAGTTGCCCGCCATCCCCTTGATCTGCCCGCTGATCGTCTTGGTCATCAGCCCCTTGGCGATCCCGCCGGCCTTCAGACCAAGATCCAAGCCCGGCGGCGTGCGCACGCCCGGCTGCGTCAGGTAGTCCACCAGGTGCTCGTGCACCGCGTCGCTCGTGCGCAGCATCGGGAAGGCATCGACGAAGCGGAAGAGCTGGACCTTGAAGTTGTGGTCCTGCATGGACCAGTCCATCAGCTTGTCCTGGTAGAACCGGGCGCTGAGCAGCCCGGACTTGTGCGCACGGGCCTTATCGAGCATCTGCGCGCCGAGCTCGGTCGTGCGCGGGTCGGGCGTGCCGGGGGCGATCGTCGGGGCGTCCGCGTCGCGGGGCATGCCCGCGACGGCGTCCTGAGCCGTGGTCGGCGTGGGGTGCGGGGCGACGGGGGCGGCGCGGGCGGCTTTGCGGGAAAAAATGGCCATGGTCGTTCCGTGTTCGCGGGTCGGGGGATGCCGGACGCCCCCGGCGCCGGTTGGAGCTGCGGAAGTGTAGATCCGGCTCCCCGGTGGTACAGCTCTCGGAGTTGTGTCCTACCGGTCGGTGCCATGGAAACGCGGAGCCGACCTTCCGAGGTCGGTGGAGCTTTTCCATGCCGGGTGCGGACGGTCTTGCTCCGTTCAGATGCGGGATGTGTGCCGAGACCCGGAAAAGCTGCGCCCGCGGCGGGCTCCGCGTTTCCGGGGCACCGATCGCGCCCGCCCGCGCCCCATCCCGCCTAGCGTCCCATACCGATGCACCCGCGTTCCGTCGTCACGGTTGGGAATTTCGATGGCGTCCACGCCGGGCACCGGGCGCTGGTCGCCCGCGCCCGTGCGCTCGCGGACGCCCACCACGCCCGCGTCGTCGTCCTGAGCTTCGACCCGCACCCATTGACCCGCCTCCGCCCGGAGGCCGCCCCGGAGCCGATCGGCGGCTTCGCCCGCCGGGCGGCCCTGCTCCGCGCGGCGGGGGCCGACGACGTCGAACGACTCGAGCCGACGCCCGAACTGCTCGCCCGAACCCCCGAAGCCTTCGTCAACTGGATCGTCGAGCGGTTCGCCCCCATCGCCTGGGTCGAGGGCCCCGACTTCCGCTTTGGCAAGGCCCGGGCAGGCGACGTGCGCACGCTCGCAGCGCTCGGGCAGGCCCGCCCCGAACACGAGCGGTTCGAGACCCACATCGTCGACCCCGTCGAGGCCATCCTGAGCGACGACACGATCGTGACCGCCTCCAGCAGCTTCGCCCGCTGGCTGATTGCTCAGGGGCGCATGCCGGACGCGGCCCGCGTCCTCACCCGCCCGCACGAGCTCGTCGGCACGATCGAGCCCGGGCACCGGCGCGGGCGCACCATCGGCTACCCGACCGCCAACCTCCGCACCGACGACCTGCCCCCGGGCGACGGCGTCTACGCCGGCGTCGCCGAGGTCCTGCCCGCGATGCCGCCAGCGGACGGGTGGGGGCACGGGCGACGCCTTGTCGCGGCCGTCAGCGTCGGGACGAACCCGACCTTCGAAGGCAGGCGGCGCACGGTCGAGGCCTTCCTGCTCGACGTCGGCGGCGCGGGGCAGAACGAGGCGGGCTGGACGCCGATCGACGGGCTGGGCGAGTACGGCTGGGCGATGCGCCTCGAACTGCACGCCTGGGTCCGCGAGCAGGCGAAATTCCCAACGGTCGACCGGTTGCTCGCGCAGATGGACCGCGATTGTGCGCGCGTCCGACGCCTGATCGAGCGCCGCAACGAAACGGCGGAGGCGACGGCATGAGCGAGGCGTGGTCGACCAACGTGAGCATCGCCGAGATCGGCGACTGGCTTCGGGGCAAGCCCCGCGTCGCGGTCCTGACCCACGGCAAGCCCGACGGGGACGCGATCGGCTCGACCGCTGCCGTCGTGCGCGCGATCAACCACGCGAGCCACGCCCCCGGGCACGCGGCCCGCGCGTGGTACGTCGGCCCGGTACCCGGGTGGGTGAAATCCATTGCCAACGGGACGGCGTACCGCGTGGTCGAGGACAACGGGCTCCCGCAGAAGCACGAGGCCGAGGCGGTGCTGATCTGCGACACCGGCAGCCGCGCGCAGCTCGAGGGCTACGCGGATCTCCTGAAAACCGAAGGCTTCGCGCAGCGCGCCGCGATCGTGGACCACCACCTGCAGGGCGACGCGGAACTGGCCGAGCGTCGGCACGTGGACAGCTCCGCAGCGGCCGCGTGCGAGCCGGTCGCCGAGCTGTGCGCGCACATCATGGGCCTTGCCGGCGTGCGCGAGCTGCCGAAGGACGTCGCGACGCCGCTCTACCTCGGGCTCGCGACGGACACCGGCTGGTTCAAGCACTCGAACGTGCGCCCGCGGACGCTGCGCCTCGCGGCGGACCTGCTTGAGGCCGGGGCCGACCACGCGTGGCTGTATCGCGTCGTGGAGCAGCGGGACCGCGTGAGCCGCCTGCGCCTGCTGGGGCGTGCGTTCGAGAAGATGACGCTGCACTGCGACGGGCGTGTCGCGGTGCTCCCCCTGAGCATCGCGGATTACCACGCCGCCAGGGCGGGCCCGGGCGAGACGGGCGGCTTCGCGGACCAGGTGCTCAACGTCGCGGGCGTGCTCGTCGCGGTCGTGCTGACCGAGGTCGAGGCGAAGGGCGACCCGGCGCAGGGCGGCGAGCCGGCGCGCGTCAAGCTCAGCTTCCGCAGCAAGAGCGGGCGACCAGCGGTTGACGTGAACGCGGTCGCCCAGACCTTCGGCGGCGGCGGGCACGCGCAGGCCGCCGGAGCGCGGCTCGAAGGCGCGATGGACGAGGTGATCGCTCGCGTGGTCGCGGCGCTGACGCCGGCCGTGGAAGAGGCCGGCGCTGGCGAAGACCTGAACGAAAACGGGGTCGAGTCGTGAGCAAAGAAGACGCCGGCTCGGCGGGCGGCGGGCGATCGCCGCACGGGCCCAAGTTCGTCCCGCGAGCCAAGCAGGACCGCATGGCCGCCGGCGCGCAGCGGGCCCGCACCTCCAAACCCCCGCTCCGTCTCCAGACCACCACGCTCTGGGAATATCCGAGCCAGCACTACGCCCCGGGCGCGAGCGGCGGCACGCTCGACAAAGCCACCCAGGGCGACGCGGGGTACACCGGCGCGACGCCGAGCTGGGTCATCTGGCAGTTGCTCACCCGCTACACGCGCGAGCGGGACCTGGTCGTCGACCCGATGGTCGGGAGTGGCACCACGCTCGACGTGGCGCGCGACATCGGTCGGCGCGGGCTCGGCTACGACCTCAACCCGACGCGCGACGACGTCCTCCGCGCGGACGCGCGCAAGCTGCCGCTTGAGAACGGCAAGGCTGACTTTGTGTTCGTCGATCCGCCCTACTCCACGCACGTGGACTATTCCGACGACCCGCGGTGCATCGGCAAGCTGGACGCCGCGGGCGAGGACGGCGGGGCAGCCTACTACAACGCGATGGCGGGCGTGCTCGACGAGATCCACCGCGTGCTCAAGGACCGACGCTACATGGCGCTCTACGTCAGCGACTCGTGGAAGAAGCACAAGGGCAGGAGCGAAGCCGCGACGCCGGGCGTGTTCATGCCGATCGGCTTCGAGCTGTTCGGGATGCTGCGCGAGCGGTTCGTGCCGGTGGACATCATCACGGTGGTGCGCCACAACAAGAAGCTCGCCCGCGGCAACTGGCACAAGGCGGCCGAGGAAGGGAACTTTTTCTTGCGCGGGTTCAATTACCTGTTCATCATGAAAAAGGCGTAGGCACTGGGCACTGGGCAATAGGCAATAGGTCGGATGCGTAACGGAACTCGTGCGGCTTTCAAGAGTCTTTGCTGCGACGCCGGGTCTTCGCCCGCAGAAGTCGTGCTCAGGCCCTAATGCCTAGTGCCTAGTGCCTGACCTATCTCGCTTCCGCGATCCACCCGCCGCCGAGGACGCGGTCCGGGTCGCTGCCGTCGTACAGACAAACCGCCTGCCCCGGCGTCACGGCGTCCTGATCCTCGTCGAACTCGACCTCGAACCGCCCCGTGCGCCCGCTCGGCGCGAGTTCGGGCGGGACTTCGCCCGGCGGGAGCGTGCGCACGCGCGCGGGCTGCGGGGGGTGGTTGTAGCGGTGGGCCGCGAGGCAGGGGCGCCATTCGCCCGGCTCTTCGATGGCGTCATGATCCGTCGCATCGAGCCAGTTCGCCTCGGCCGCAACGAGCGTCCGCGACATCAGCGCCTCGCGCGGACCGACGGTGATCGTGTTCGACTCGGGGTTCTTCTCGACGACGTAGATCGGGTACCCGAGCGCGACGCCGACGCCGCGCCGTTGCCCGACCGTGAACCGGTGCTGCCCGCCGTGCTCGCCGACCTTATTGCCCTTGCTGTCGAGCACGTCGCCCGTGCGCGCGCTCCCTGGCACGCGCCGCTCGACCAGCCCCGCATAGTCCTGGTCCGGCACGAAGCAGATCTCTTGGCTGTCCGGCTTATCGAACACCGGCAGCCCGGCGCGCTCCGCGAGCTCGCGGATCTCGGGCTTGGTGTACCCGCCGACCGGGAGCAGCATGTGCGCGAGCTTCGCCCGCGGCACGCCGAAGAGGACGTACGTCTGGTCCTTGTGCGCATCGACGCCGCGGCGCAGCTCGTGCCCGCCCGTCTCTGTGCGCACGACGCGCGCGTAGTGCCCGCTGGCGACGAAGTCGCACCCGAGCTGCTGCGCCTGCTCGTGCAGACGCCCGAACTTCAGCCAGTCGTTGCACCGCACGCACGGGTTCGGCGTGCGCCCGCGCGCATACTCCGCGACGAAATAGTCGATGATGCGGGAAAAATCCTTCTTGAAGTTCGCGACGTAAAGCGGGATGCCCAGCTCGGCCGCGACGGCCCGCGCGTCGGCCGAGTCGCCCACCGAGCAGCACCCCTGCTTCCCGATCCGGATCTTGCTCGTGTCGCAGGCGAGGGCGGCCTCGGCGGGTGTCAGCTCGTCGAGTGATTCGCCCGGGCTCCCGAGGCGCATGAAAACGCCGACGACCTCGTGCCCGTCGTCGAGCAACAGCTTGGCGGCGACCGACGAATCGACCCCGCCCGACATGGCGAGCAGCACCCGGGCCATGCCCGAAGCCTAGGGGCGACCGGGCGCGTCCGTGCCGCGGCTTCGCGGGCTCAGTTGAGCGAGCGGCAGACCCAGACGCGCCGGGACGACTCGCCTTCAACGGCGACTTCGACCGCGAGATGGACGCGGATCGGCGAATCCAGCAGCCCGCGGACGCGCTTGGGCTCGTCGGTCAGCAGGTGCATGGTCGGCTGCGACGCGTCGACCTGGGCGGCGGCTCGGAGCAGGGCGGCGTTGGTCCGGGCCCAGGCCTCGGCCGCCGCCAGGTGCTGGGCCGCCGTTCCGCGATCGACCCCGGGCACCGACGACGAGGCCTCAGGCGATGTGTCGGCGTCGCCGGCGCGTTCGATCGCGATCAGGTGGAGCGAGCCGCGGGCGTCCCCCGCGAGATGCACGCCCGGCGCGACGGGGCAGGCGAGCTCCAGCAGGCGCAGGCCCGCGACCGCCGGGCCCGCGCTCGCCCGAGGCGTCGCGTTGACGCCGAGGTCGGGCGAGGCTTCGGGGCGGCCCGCGCGTGCGGCGGTCGCCTCGGGTCGCAGGGTGTCCGGGCTCTCAGGGCTCGCCTCGCGCGATCCGGGCGTGCGGCGGTCCTCGTTCGGGTCGATCGCCTGCGCGGTGAAAGCGGCGTCGATCGGTTCGGCGAGGCTCTCGTCCGCCTCGGCGCGCGTCGCCCGGGCGTCGTCGGTCGCGAGGCGGAGCCTCGGGCCCGGCGTCGGCGTCGGGGCGCCTGCGACGCCCGCTGCGACGGGCGCACGCGTCGGCTCGGCGTGGCGGAGCCAGCGGAGCAACTCGGCAGGGTCCAGCGGCGTCGATGAGCCGGCCTCGTCCTGCGTTTGGCTTGCGAGGTGGGCGAGTTCGGTGACGCGAGGGCCGCCGATGCGGCTCGCGCACGCCTCGGCCTCGATCGGGCCTCCGAGAAACGAGGCCGACGCCTTCATCAGTTTGTCCGCAGCCGCCTGAGCGCGGGCGGGGTCGGCCCCGAAGACCGCGGCCCGGATCGTCGGCGTGTGCAGCACGTCCCCGCCCCTCGCCTCGCGACGCGCCTCGATCGACTCGCCGAGACGCTTGGCGGCCCGGTACGCCGCGACCGCCGCCGCGTCGTCCGCACCGCTCAGCACGGTGACCGCATCCAGCAGGCGGGCGCCGGAGAGCGCCAGATCGATCAGCCCGGGCTCGTCGAGCTCGCCGACCTCGAGGATCGCGGCCGCCGCTCGCGAGGCCACCGCGTAGACCGCGCGACGGGCGTTCTGCGTCTCCAGCGCGCCGCGGTCCTCGTGCGCGTCGTGTTCGGCGCGGTCGCCGACGATCGAGACGGTGAGCGCGCCCTCGCGGAGGCGGAGCACGGCGACGGGCCCGCCGAGGCGTGCCGCGAGCTGGCGCGCGTACTGGTTCACCCACAGCCCGGCACGGACGGGCAGGTGCCCGAGCAGCACGCCCTCGACGTGCAGGCGCGGGTGTGCCGAGGCGCGCACCGTGCGCCGGGGCTTGGGTTCGGCGCTCAGCGGGGGGGCGACGATCACCGCGTCGGGCTCGGCGAGGCCCAGGGGGCTCTCGTCGCCGAGGAAAAGCTCGGCGAGCGCGTCGAACTCGTGCTCGTGCGGGGGCTCGTTGAGCCCCGGGAAGGCGTGCGCGGGCGGGGTCTGTCCGTTGGTGCGACCGGTCATGGTGGGGGCGCTCCTGCGTTCCGGGCGCGGGCGAGGGCTCCGCCTCGTCCTGGGTCTGTGGGCTTGGAACTGGCTCTTTGTCGTGCGTGTCTGCGGTTCGGGGCGTCGGGCTCAGGCGCTCGCGGCTTGCGCGCCGCGCGGGGCGAGCGTCAGCAGGCTGTCCCGCTCGCCGAAGGGGTTGCTGACGGTGGTCGGGTTGTACGGGTCGGCGATCCAGCGCCCGTCGACGACGAGGCGGTATCGGTACCGCCCCGGCTCCAGGTCGATCGCCAGCTCGTGCACGCCGAGCTCGTCGTTGCGGGTCAGCGTGTGCGTCTGGGCGTCCCAGCCGTTGAAATCGCCGGCGATCGAGACGACCGCGCCGAGCCCGAGGGGCTGGATAAAGACGACGCCGCGGCTGGTCGCCCGCGCGCCGAACAGCCGCGCGACCGCCGACGCCCGGTGCACGCCCTCAGGGCGGAGCAGGGAGGCCATCCCGCGCGGGCCCGCCTTGGGCTCGACACCCGGCGCGTGGGCGTGGGCCGCGGTCCGTTCGCCGAGGCTCTGGAGCCGATCGGCGAGCGTCGCGGCACGAGCCGCCAGCTCCTCAGCCCGCGAGCGTGAGGGGGATTCGGGGTCCGCCGGGCCGGTCTCCCCACCGTCGGCGTCGGGCTCGCGGGCTTGGGGTGGCTCGCCGGTCGCCCGGGCCTGGGCGGCTTCGATGACCCCGGCCGCGGGGTGCTGGCGCATCCGGGCCGCGAGCAATGCTCGCACGCCTTGAGCCGCCGCTTCGCCCGATTCGCCCGCGTCCTTTGGCTCGCTGGTCTGCTCGGCGCCGGGCGAAGCCGACGCGGTCGATGCGCTGGCGCTGATCGCGGGCGTGGATCGGCGGGCCGCTTCGCCCGGGTCGTACGCATCAAGGGCGGCCTGCCAGCCCTCGTCCCCGCTCCCGGCGATGTTCAGCCCGCTCTCCAGCACCAGCCAAGCCGCCAACGCCAGATAGTCCCGAGCGCCCACCGCCTCGGGCGCGTACTCGATTACGGGTTGCCCGAAGCTCGCCGCCTCGCGCAGGCGGTCGTCCTGGCGCACCACGATCGGCACCACGCGGTGCTCGTGACGACGTCGCAGTTCCTCCAGCAGGTCGCGGGCGAGCGGGGCTGTCGGATCGTGGATCGTCCCGACCAGCCACGCCCCGGGCGTCACGCCCAGACGCTTGCCCAGGCTCCGGACCGTCTGCATCTGGCGCTCGGCGCCCTGCAGGCTGAAAAACGAGGTTTCAACCGGCACGAGCACCGCGTCGGCCGCCGCGATCGCGTTGTAGGTCAACAGCCCGATCGAGGGGGAGCAGTCGATCAGGCAGACGTCGTACCGGTCCTTGAACTGCGCCAGCACGCCCTTGAGGCGACGGTCGCGGTCGGCACGCTCGGCGATGCCGGAACGGGCGGCCTCGATCCCCGCCACCTTCATCCGGCTCGGCGCGAGGTCCAGATTCCGACGCACCCGCCAGAGCAGTCGCTCCGGATCGAGCGCCCCCGGATCGGGGGCGAGCATCGCGTCGGCGATGTCCAGGTCGATCCGGTTCTCCGGGATCGCCAACCCTGCGCAGCAGTGCGCCTGCGGGTCGGTATCGACCAGGAGCGTGCGGAGGCCGCGGGCGGCGAACGTCCCGGCGAGATTGATCGCCGAGGTGGTCTTCCCGCATCCGCCCTTTTGATTGACTATCGCGATCGTGCGCACAGGTTCGGTCCCCGATTGACCCGGTGTAGCGATCCTGAGCCGAGGGGATGACGAATAACCCCCCGGATCAGGCCGGACCTTCCCCTGCTCTTCCTCGTGCTCCGATGGCGTTATCGGGTGCGCAAGGAACGACCCTTGAAAACGTTGCGCACGTATCCTTCGAGCGACACAAACTCGAAATTGTGGAGAGGCACGCCTCGACGCGTCAGCCCAGGCGCACGGCCGACCAGCCCGCGTCGATCGCCTCGCTCGGCGGCGCTTCCACCACGCGCGCCTGCGCCCCGGGCTCGGGCAACACCAGGCGCAAGCGACCGCCCGACACCTTCTTATCGTGCCCCATCGCGCGGATCAGGACCTCGTTCGACGGCAATCCCCCGATCCGGGTTGCCAGCCCCGCGGTCTCGAACAGCTCGCGGACACGCTCAACGAACCCGGCGTCGGCGAAGCCCATCGCGGCGCTGGTCGCCGCGGCCGCCACGCACCCGATCGCGACCGCCTCCCCGTGACGCAGGGGCGCGTCGGCGGGGTTGTCGGTCGGGCTGAGCGCGGACCGGGGCTCGATCGCGTGGGCGAAGGTGTGCCCGAGGTTCAGCAGCGCGCGCCCGCCGGCGGCGCTCGAAGCCAGCTCCCGCTCGTCGCCCGCCACGACCCGGGCCTTCAGACGGACGTTGTCCGCGACCATCGACGCGCACGCCGAGGGGTCGCGGGCCAGCACGCCCGCCAGGCCGCGCTCGATCCGGGCTGCGAGCGCTTCGGGCGGATCGCCGGAGTCGTGCTCAGGGGGGGCGGCCGAGGCGGCGATCAGGGTGTGCTTGACGCACTCGGCGAGCCCGGCGCGGAGGTCGCGCTCCGGGAGCGAGGCGAGCACGCCAACGTCCGCGAGCACCAGGCTCGGCTGGTGGAAGACGCCGATAAAGTTCTTGAGCAGCCCCAGCGTGTCCGCCTCGTGCGCCGGGTCGTGCTCGTATCGTCGGGTGTGTCGGTGATGGTGCTCGTGCTCCTGCCCGGGGAGGGCGGCCGCGGCGAGGTTGACCCCGGTCTTGCCGCCCACGCTCGCGTCCACCATCGAGAGCAGCGTCGTCGGGCACTGGATGACCGGGCACCCGCGCCGATAGACGCCCGCGGCAAACCCGGCAAGATCGCCCACCACGCCCCCGCCGAGCGCGATGACCGGGTCCGTGCGCTCGTGACGGCTGTGCGCCAGCTCGCGGAGCAGGTGCTCCAGCGTCGCGAGGTTCTTCACGCGCTCGCTCGGTTCAAGACGGAAGACCGTCACCCCAGCGCCGGAGCCGTGGAGCGAGGCGGTGGCGCGAATCACCGTCGCTTCCGGGACGCCCAGGTCCGCGACGACGCACGCCCTTGCGGGGGCGTGCCCGAGCGACGAGGCGGTCAGCTCGCCCAGGCGGTCCAGCAGCCCGTCGCCCACGAGCACGTCGTACGCCCGATCGCCGAGAGGGACGCGGACGCGGTGATCGCCGCTCCCGCTGGTGGTGCTGGTCATGCGGTCTGGTCTCCGTCATCGGTGTACGGGTCCGGTCGGTTGCGCCCGCGGTCGCCGGCGCGCATCCACTCCACCCGGTCGGCGTCGCCCCAGAGCATCTCCAGGTCATAGAGCGCGCGGGTGTTGGGCTCGAAGAGGTGGACGACGACGTCCACGAAGTCCGCCAGGAGCCAGGTCGCGCGTTCGTCGGCGTTGGTGCGGAAGCTGCGGAAGCCCTGCTCGGCGCCGAGCTTGGCGACGTCGTCGAGGGCGGACCGCATCTGCCGGTCGCTGGTGCCGCTCCCGATGACGATGTAGTCGGTCACCTGACTGAGCCCGCGGACGTCGAGAACGACCAGCTCGTGGCACTTATCGTCGAGGAGCAGGCGTGCGGCTTCGACGGCGAACGCCCGGTTCTTGGTGTCGTCACCCTGGCTCCGGCTCGGGAACCGGGCGTGGTCGGTCCCGTCGCTGGGCCCGGCATCGGTCGAGTGGGGGTCGGTGTGGGTGTCGGGCTCCTCGCTTGATGGCATGGCGGAGGATAGGGCCGAGGGCGGGGGCGCGCGGGCGACCGCCGGCGGGCAAGGGGCCCCTAAACTCCGCCCATGCCAACGACGGTGGGGGTGTTGATCGAGCGTCAGGAGGAGGCCGACGCGCTGTGGAACCAGTGCGACGGGGGGTTCGGCGCGCACGCGGGCTTCCGCCTGGTCGGGCAGGACACCTCGGCCGACCGGGTGCTCTGCTTCGGCACGCCGATCCCCGCGGGGGGTGTGACGCTCGCTCCGGGCAGCCGCCTGCGGGCGAGGGTGCGGGGCCGATCGCGGTCGGATCTCACGCTGGAGGCCGCCTGGCGCGGGCTGGGGCGGGACCCCACGGGCGTGGACGTGATCTTTTATGAGCCGCCGCCGGTCGTGGCGGACGCGGCGTACGAGTTGGCGCGCCGGCACGCGCGGCGCGTCTTCGGGCCGGACCCGCGCGCGACCCACCGCCTGCGCCTCCCGAGCCTCTGGACGATCGGCGCACCGCTGGGCGTGCTGCGCGACGCGCCCGCGCCGGAGGGCGAGCGCCTGCACGAGTCGAAGCCCGTGGCGCTGGCGTGCGTGACCAGCGGGAAGCGGATGATCCCCGGGCACGCCGAGCGGCTCGGGTTTCTGAAGTGCCTGCGCGAGGCGGGCGTGGGGATGGAACTGTTCGGGCGCGGGGTGGAGGCGTCGCTGGGCGGTCGGGGCTCGGTTGCGAGCAAAGCGCACGCGATGTGGCCCGCGCGGTGCACGCTGGCGATCGAGAACCACGCCGAGGGGGACGAGTACGTGACCGAGAAACTCTGGGACGCGCTGGCGTGCTGGAGCCTGCCGCTCTACTACGGCTCGCGCGCGCCCGACGCGATGATCCCGCCCGAGTCGTTTATCCGCCTGCCGGACCTGGGCGAGGCGGGCGTGGAGGCGGTCCGGGCGGCGGTGGGCGACGAGTCGGCGTATCTTGCACGTCTGCCGGCGATCGGCGAGGCGCGACGCCGAATGTTCGGCGAGCTGCGGATGACCGAATGGATCCGACGCGAAGTGCTCGCGGTCGGCGGGGGATCGGGTGATGCCTGAGGTCTTGCTGACCATCGCGGCGTTCGTCATCGCCGCGGCCGGCGCGGGGATCGCGTTCAACGCCGACAAACGCGTTCGGAGCCTGCGCACCCGCCTCGAACGCCTCCGTGTGCGCTTCGACCGGGCCGAGGGGGAGCTGCTGCGCACGCGCCAAACCCTCGCGGCCTCGCAGGTGCGCGAAGCGCTGCGGGCGAACGGACGCGAGGCAACGCTCCCGATCGAGTTCCGGAGTCAGTACGGCGAGGACGTGCTGCTATGGGACGTCTTCGGGCCCTCGCTGGAGGGGTTCTTCATCGAGGTGGGGGCGTACGACGGTGTCGCGCTGAGCGTGACGCGGGCGCTCGAGGCCGCGGGGTGGACGGGGCTCCTGATCGAGGCGTTGCCGGAGCGTGCGGCCCAGTGCGCCCGGAACCGCCCGAACAGCCGCGTCGAGCACGCGGCCCTCGGCAAGCCGGGCGGGCCCGCGACGGTGACCTTCAGCGCCGTCGAGCACGCGACGCCGGGCATGGACATGCTGAGCCACATCGACGCGCCGGACGCGACGACCGAGCACAAGGAAACGATCGAGCGCGAGGGCGCGCGCACCAAGAGCGTCACGGTGCCGATGACGACGATGGACGCGTTGCTCGCGAAGGCTCCGCCCTCGCGGATCGACGCGGTGGTGATCGACGTCGAGGGCGCGGAGGCGTCGCTGCTCGCGGGGTTTGACCTGAAGAAGTGGCGCCCGCGGGTGATCGTGATCGAGGACAACACGATGGGCGAGGACGACCGCGTCGCGTCGATCGTGCGCGCGGGCGGGTACACCGAGTGCGGCTGGGTCGGCGTGAACCGCGTCTTTGTGCGCACGGACGAAACGGGGCTGATCGAGCGTGTGCGGGCGTCGTGCGCGTCGCTCGCGTGGCCGAACGTGGCGTTCCGGTTCGGGCGATGACGCGGGCGGGCCTCCCTCCGATCGAAGCGGTGATCCCGGCGCACGCGCCGGAGGCGTCGCTGCTGACGCGGGCCGTGGAGAGCGCGCTGGCCTGCGCGACGACCGAGCGCGTGATCGTGGTGGATGGGGCGTCCCCGGCAGCGATCACGCGTGCGTCGCTCCCGGGCGACGGGCGTGTGGAACTGGTGCGCACCGAGCAACGCGGCCCCTCGGCGGCTCGCAACGTCGGGCTGGATCTGGCGTCGGCGCCGTGGGTGTTGCTGCTGGATCACGACGACGCGGCGGAGCCGTCGGGCGTGGAGGCGGGGCTGCGGTTGGCGCGTGAGCTGCAGGCTGTCGCGGTCGTGAGCGCGCGCACGGAAGAGGTCGTCGGGGACGATGGAACGACGTCGGATCGTTTTCGCCAGGTGCCAGTGGGTTTTGGTGGGAAGGCGCTGGCGCGGGCCGACGACGTCTTCGAGCCGATCGCGTTGTTCGGCGCGAGCGGGCTGCTCGTGCGACAGGACGTGCTCCTCGACGGCGTGCGTTACGACGAGGATCTCTGGATCGGCGAAGACCGCGATTTTCTGCGCCGCGTCGGGGCGCGGGGGGCGATCGCGGTGAACCCGGAGCCGGCGGTGCGCGTGCGCCTGCACAGGGCAACAGCGGGCAACCTCAGCAGCGCGGCCCACCTCGAGCGACGCGTCCGCGATCACCTCGTGCTTCTCGAGCGGTGGTTCGGCGTCGAGAGCGAGCGGCATTTCGAGGACGCGACGCGGTGGCTGCTGCACGCGTGTGCACGCGCGGGCGTGGAGGATCGCGTGTGGAGCGACCTGGTCGCGGCGGCACGCGTGCACGGGTGGCGCGTGCCGATGAAGACGCGGTGGCGACGGTGGCGTTCGCGCGGGGGCTCCGGCGGGGGCGAGTCGTGAGCGGCGCAGGGCAGGCGGGCGCGATGGCGGTCGGTGTCTGCACGCACAACGCGTCAGTGCGCATCCTGCCGCTGCTTCGTGCGCTCGCGGGGCTCGACCGTGCGGAGGGGCGCGTGTCGTGCATCGTGATCGTGGAGAACGCGTCAACGGATGACACCGCCGAGGTTGTGCGTACGTTCGCGGGCGAGCACCCGGAGGCCGGGATCGAGCTGGTGCACGAGTCATCGCCCGGGAAGACGAACGCGATGGTGCGTCTATTCGAGGCAACGAGCGAGCCGCTCGTGGCGATGCTGGACGATGACATGGTGCCGTCGGCCGGGTGGGCGCGGGCGATCCTGGGTGTGTTTGATGACGAGGCGCGGGCCGGGGCGGTGGGGACGCCGATCCGCATCGAGTGGGCGAGCGGCCCGACGCGGCTGGCCGAGATCTATCGGCGTTCGCTCGGGGATCAGCTGCTCGGCGAGACGCGACATCGCCTCGAAGGCGCGGGCGCGTTCTTCGGCGGCGCGTCGCTGGCGCTGCGGCGCGCGGCGTACGAAGATAGCCACTGGGCGCACGATCGTGTCTTGGATTGCCGACGCGGCGCGGTGCACGAGTCGGGCGAGGACGCGGAGCTGTGCATCCGCGTCGCGCGGGCGGGTTGGGAACTCTGGTACGAGCCCGCGGCCGACACGGCGACGGTCATCGACGCGAGCAAGCAGACGCGGGCGCACCTCGCGAAGCTCCGCGGGAGCATCGCCGCGAGCGAGCCGGTGCTGCGGTGGATCGCGGGGACGACAAGCATGGACGAGGCGCGGCGTGAACTGGAACAAGCACAGCGTCGTGCGCTCAAGGCCGTGCTGTTCGACTGGCGGCCAACGCGGCGCGCGATCCGGCTCGCCGAGCGTCGCGGGCGCGTGGAAGGATGGCGGCGCGTGCTGGAGCTGGCAAACTTGGGCACGTGACCCGACGCTCCGGGGCACCGGTCTTGGTTATTGAATAGCGATCACTCGACCGACGCGAGCACGCGTTCCACGACGTCCGGCGCGCGCACGCCCTCGGCGGCACCGGTGTCGCTGAGCACGAGCCGGTGCGCGAGCACGGCCTGCGCCGCGGCGCGGACGTGCTCCGGGCGTGGGGTCGGCTCGCCGGCGAGGGCGGCCAGGGCGCGAGCGACCAGCGCGAGCGCCTGGGCCGCCCGCGGGCCCGCGCCCCACGCGACGTACGGGCGCACGTCGCTCGGGCACGTCGGGTCGTCTGGGCGCGTCGCGCGGGCGAGGGCGACGGCTTCGTCGACCACGCTCGGCGCGATCGGCATCCGCGCGATCGCCCAACGCGCCGACCGCAGTTCGTCGGCCCTGAAGACCGGCGTCAGCGAGGCGGCGGCATCCGGGAACGTGTGCGCCTCGGCGACGATGCGACGTTCCTCCGGCGGCGAGGGATACCGCATCTCGATCTGCACGTCGAACCGGTCGAGCTGCGCCTCGGGGAGCGGGTAGGTCCCGTCCTGCTCGATCGGGTTCTGCGTCGCGATGACCACGAACGGGTCCGGGAGCGGGTGCGTCTGCCCGCCCGCGGTGACCTGGCGCTCGCCCATCGCTTCCAGAAGCGCCGCCTGCGTGCGCGGCGGGGCGCGGTTGACCTCGTCGGCCAGCACCAGGTTCCCGAAAATCGGCCCGGGCTGGAAGGTAAGGCGGTACCCCGCGCCGGGGCTGGCGGCGCCCCCGGGCTGGAGGATCTCCGAGCCTGTGACGTCGCCCGGCATCAGGTCGGGCGTGAACTGGATGCGCGTGAAGCGGAGCTCCAGCAGGCGCGCGATCGAGCGCACGAGCGTGGTCTTGGCGAGCCCGGGCACGCCCACGAGCAGCGCGTGGCGCTGGCAGAGCACGGCGACGAGCAGGAGCTCGACCGCTCGGTCCTGCCCGACGACGACGCGCCGGAGCTGGGCCGTCAGTCGGGCGGCTCGCTCGGGGAGGGCTTCGAGCAGGTCGACGGGATCGTGAATTTCGGCGCGATCGGGGTCCACGGGCCGATGGTACGGGCAGGCGGCGCGGTCGGTGTGGGTGGATCGCGGGGCGGTGAGCGGGCCGGGGCATGGAGGCCGAGGCATGGCGCACGGGAATACATTGCGCAGGAACACGTCGGCACGCAGGATCCGTCACGGGGGTCGCGCCTCGGCGCGGGGCGTGGCGAGCGTGCCCGCGGGCGGCTCGGTGGCTCCGGGTCGCGGCGGTGACGTGGTGGGGCTGGTGCTGCTCCCGACGCCGACGACGGACGTGCTGGCGGTGGTGCACGGGCTAGTGCGGGCGACGGGCCTGAGCGTCGGGGCGGCAACGGACGCGATCATGGAGGCGGAAGCAACGGGGCGCGCGGTGGTGCTGCGGGCGCACCGGGAGCTGGCGGAGCTGCACGCCGAGCGTTGCCGAGCGGGCGGGCTGCGCGTGCTGCTGGAACGCGGGTCGGCGTCGGCGGCTCTGGGCGTGGAGCGGTAAAAGCGCGGTCGGCATTGGTGGAGTGCAGGCAATAAAGAACGCCGCCCCGGCTTGGTGTCCGGGGCGGCGCGGTTGGTTGTGGTGGGATGTCTTGGGTTTAGCGTCGGCGTCGGGTGGCGGTGAGGGCGAGCCCGAGGAGGCCGAGGCCGGCGGCCGAGGGCAGGGGGATGATGGGGACGTTGCGGGGAACGTTGACGAAGCTGTCGCTATTGCCCCCGTCGCCGATGCTGCGGACGTGAAGCCCGAAGCGGAGGGTGCCGTCCTCGACCGCGGCGAGGGCGTCGGCGAACCCGAGCCCGCCGTTCAGGACAAAGCGGAGGACGAGGTGATCCGAGGCGGTGCTGAGGCCGTTGCTGGGGTTGCCCTTAGCGTCAGCGAGGAAGCCGGGGGTGGTGCTGAAGGTTTCGGAGAGACCGAAGCCGCCCGGAAGGTTGGCGGGGCTGCCGGTGCCGAAGACGAAGCTGGCGCCGACCTGGCTCTGGAGCGTGCCGGTGTCGAAGGTGTCGCCTCCGGGCCCGTTGTCGATGTAGACGAGGCTGATGGAGCTCTTGATTTCCGCGGAGTTGCGGAAGATGAGATCGACCGCGCCGCCGCCGACATCGATCATCTCGACGCTGAACTGCTCGGAGACGTCCTGCCCAGCATTGCTGGAGATGCGTTCAAAGCTGTACGTCGCGGCGTGGGCCGCTCCTGCCGCGGCCATCACGGCCGCCATCGTCATCACGCGAATCATGGGTCGTTTCTCCCTCGAACTCTCTCAACTCGTTAGGCGGGGTCGGCACAAAGCCGAGCGTGCCTCGGCACGCGTTCCGCTTCGAAGCAGTATACACCCTTTCAAGCCCAAAAATAAGGCAAAACCCCCCTAGAGCGAACGGCCGAAAAAACAGGGGTTATTGACTGGTTTCCGTGTGTGAAGTTGGGAGATCTGCGAGCAATCGGGTTTCGAAAGCGGCGGCTGCGGGGCTGGGGGTGTGGTCGCGCCGTCGGATGACCCCGAGCGTGCGTCGGATGGCTCCGTCGCGGCAGGTAAGCCCCGCTCCCGGGGGGAGCACGAGTCGGGAGACGAACCCGACCCCGACGCCGGCGCTGACCATCCGTCGGATCGATTCGATGGAGCGGAGCTCCATGACCACGCTCAGGGTGTGCCCGTGCTCGGCGGCGGCCTTGTCGATCTGACGACGGACGGCCGAGCCGGCTTCGAACGCGACGATGCGCTCCGTGGCGAGATCGTGCCAGGCGAAATCGTCCTGCCTGTTCAGGGGGTGGCTCTCGGGCGTGACGAGTCGGAGTTCGTCCTCGATCGTCGCGACGGTCATGAGGTCGGCGGCTCCGACGGCCTCGACGGGGAGGGTGACGACCCCCAGGTCGAGTTGTCCGGCGAGGACGTCGCGTGCGACCTCGCTGGAGCCGGCCTCGCGGAGGGAGACGCGGACGCCCGGGTGGTCGGCGAGGAAGGCCGAGCAGCAGCGGGGGAGCAGGGCGGTGGTGACGGTGGCGCCGCTCCCGACGCGGACGATGCCGGACTCGAGCCCGAGCAGCTCGCGGACGGCTTCGGTGGCGCGGTCGGCGGCTCGGACGGCGGTCTCGGCGTGTTCGAGGAAGGCGCGCCCGGCGGCGGTGAGGGCGACGCCGCGACCTGTGCGGTCGAGCAGGGGCGTGCCGAGCTCGGCTTCGAGCTTCTTGAGCATGGCGCTGAGGGTGGGCTGCCCGACGCCGAGGGTTTCGGCGGCCCGGGTCATGTGCCCTTCCCGGGCGATGGCGATGAATTGTCGGAGTGCGGTGAGCTCCACGAACGGAGACGATACCGGCGTCGGGCGTTGCCGGGGCGGCGCGGGGGCTGGCGGGACGAGATCGCTCGGTGCGAGCTTGGGTGTGTTGCGTCTACTTTCGTCGCCACTCGAGTTTGACGGCGTCGGCGTTCGCGGGGCCGTCCTCGTGCAGCCAGTTCCGGGCCTCCAGGTTCAGGCGGACATGAGCCTCCAAGAAGGCGAGCGTTGTGGCGTTGACGATGTCGGCGATGTGGTCGATGTTGGGCGGCGGCGGGGCGTCGAAGACCAGGTCGCGTCCCGGGCCCGAATAGCTGGCGTGCGTGGCGCCATCGATGAACGCCAGATAATGGTGCCCGCTCGCGGGTGCGAACTCGAAGGGGTGTCGGCGGGATGCCGGGGTTTCGTTGCCGACTGGGGCGCGGTCCTCGCTGCCGGCGAAGACGAGCATGGGCCTCGTCAGGTCGAGCCAGGATCGCTCGTTGATGGAAGGGCGCGTGGTGCCCTGCCCGCTGATGATCACAAAGGCTTTGAAGGCGGGTTCGGGGTCGGCGATGCCGTCTCGTCGGGCGGGGCCGCGTGGGGGGAAGAAGCGCATGCCGGCGAGGGACTGGGCGGTCATTGCCCCGGCGGAGTGCCCGCTCATCGCGATTTGCGATCGGTCGAGGCTGATCCTGGTATCGAAGCCATGCCCTGTCTGCTCGGCGGCTTTTTGCAGTTCGCGTTCGATCACGCCCAGCCCCTCGAGCACCGCGCGGACTTCGCGGACGCGATCGGGCAGGTTGACGCGGCTCACCATCTGCTCAAGGGCGGCCTCCAGGCTCTGCCGGTCGTGCACGCCTTCCCCCGGGTCGTTACCGGCTTCGCGTCGGCGCCGGATCGAGTCGGTGTGCGTCGGGTGGATGACGACCCAGCCGTGGCTCGCCATGTGCCGGCTCAACCGCTCAAACGCCTCGTCCGACCCGCCCGCCCCGTGGCTGAACACCAGCACGGGAAACGGGCCCACGTGATCGGGGGTCGGCATCGGCCCGCGAGCGAGCAAAGGCACGTCCGCCCCGCGCCCGGTCCGGTCCGGCACCTGGAAACGATCCGTTGTGATCACGTCGTGCGGACCGCGGGCCTGCCAAGCCTTGACCTCGACGCCAGCGGGCGCGGGCTCTGCGGCTGGCTGGACGTCGGGTTTTGGCGCAGGGCTCGGCGGGATGGTCGCGGGCAGTGTGGTGGCGGCGAACGCGAGCATTGCCGAGGGTGCAAGAGCGGCGAGGAGGATTGGGCTCAGGATCCGCATGTGTGGCGCCTCCGGTGGTGCTGATGTGGCCGTGCTCATCCGTTGGTGGGAACGCACGATGGGGAGAAATCTTGCCGCGGTGAGGTCGGGTTTCGTGTTGGAGCGTGTGCTTGTGGGAGCTCCGCGATGCTGGATTCGGCAGGATTTTGGATGTCGGGGGCTTGGGGGAGGCGGCGGGCGGGCTTGGGGGTGGCTCGGGCCGTATCCTTGCGGCATGTCGCGTGGCGGACAGGTCGTTGCGGGTCGTGCGGTGCTGGTGTCGCTGGTGGTGTCGTTGTCGCTGTGGGCGTGCCCCGCGGGGGCGTGGGGGCAGCAGCGGGAGTATCGGCTGGGCGACGAGGGGTGGACGGTGGCTCGCGAGCCGGAGGCGGGCTCGGACGAGGCGGAGATCGCGGAGATCCGTCGCCTGATCGCGGAGCGTCGCCCGAACGCGGCCCGCCTGATGGCGAAGCAGTTCATCGAGTCGCGTCGTTTCTCGCAGAGCCCCTGGCTGCCCGAGGCGCACCTGCTCAAGGGCGATGCGCTCGTGCTTCGCGGGGACGAGTACCGGGCGCTGCGCGAGTACGAGGAGATCATCCGGGAGTACCCGGGTTCGGAGATGTTCGTGCGCGCGTTGGAGCGGGAGCTCGAGATCGCGACGTTGTACGTGAACGGCTTCCGTCGGAAGGCGTTCGGGCTCCGGATCGCGAACGCGCGGGACGTGGGCGAGGAGTTTCTGGTGCTGGTGCAGGAGCGTCTGCCGGGCTCGCGGCTGGCTGAGCGGGCGGCGCTGGAGCTCGGAGATTATTACTACCGCGTCCGCGACATGCGGGCGGCTGCGGAGATGTACGACGTTTTTCTGGTCAGCTACCCGCGTTCGGAGCACCGCCAGCAAGCGATGCGTCGCCGGATTTTCGCGAACATCGCGCGGTTCAAGGGCCCGCAGCACGACGCGAGCGGGCTGATCGAGGCGCGGTTCCTGATCGAGGAGTACATGCGTCTGTACCCGGCGGACGCCGAGCAGAGCGGGCTGGGGGACGCGCTGCTGGCGCGCCTGGACGAGTCGGCGGCTGCGGGGATGCTCGAGACCGGTCGGTGGTACCTGCGCACCGGGGACGAGGTGAGCGCACGGTTCATGCTGATGCGATTGATCAATCGGCACCCGCGGACGGTGGCGGCGGCGCGGGCCGACCAGTTGCTCGATGCCCGGGACCTGCGCGACCCGGTGTGGCTTCGGACCTCGGACGGCTCGGTCTCGGCGGCGGAGGAGCCGGACCCCGGGCTGGGCGAGGGCGTGGAGGGGGCGCCATGATCGCGTGGAACGGGCGGCAGCCGGGCGTCGGGGTTCGTCGGCGTCTGCTCGCGGGGGCGGCGATCGTGGGGTTGGGAGCGGGCATGGGGCTCGTCGGGTGCGCGGCCGACCCGACGGTGGGGTACGCGTTCGCCCCAACTCGTGACGACTCGGTCGCGTCGGTCGCGGTGCCGATTTTTGATAACGCGACGTTCTATCCGGGTGTGGAGACGCGTCTGACGGCGGCGATCGTCGCGGAGATCCAGCGGACGACGGACTGGGCGGTGGTGGACGAGCGTCGGGCCGAGACGATCCTGACTGGCGTGGTGCGGAGCGTGGACCAGCGCCCGCTGAGCTACGGTCGGATCACGGGGTTGGTGGAAGAGGTCGGGTTGAGCGTGACGGTGGATTTTGATTGGGACGACCCGGCAACGGGGCGATCGCTGGTTTCGAGGCGTTCGTTCACGGCGAGCACAACCTTTGTGCCGGCGCGTCCGAGCGGGGAGAGCGTGGAGCGGGGGCTGATCGATGCGACCGAGCGACTGGCTCGGGAGATCGTGCGTCAGCTGCGGACGTCGTGGTGAGCGTGGGGCGTCCCCCCGGGGAGTGCGTCGGCATAGCGTTAACGCGTCCCTCGGCGTTTCGGGCTGCATCCGCGACCGGAGTGAGCCGAACAAATGTGCGGGCCCGGGCGTTGTGTGTCGGCGGCACGGATACGCCGCCGCCTCCAGATCGCCCGCGAGCACGCCCGGAGTGAACCAAAGCTGATGCCGAGCCCTGCCGACCATCCGAATCTCGTCGTTCGCAGCCTGTCCCGGCGTTTCGCCAGCCAAGACCCGGAACCGGGCTCTCGGCGTCGCGGTCGTTCGGGTGGTGGTGATGAGTCTGGCAAGGGTTCCGGCGGTGGCGGCTCGGGCGGCGATCCGAAGAAGCCGGGCGAGCCGGGCAAGCAGCCGAACATGCAGCCGAGCCGCGGGCTCTTCGGGCTGCTGACGGTGCTGCTGCTGGTGCTTGTGGCGTTCGCGCTGCTGAGCTCCGGCGGTCAGGGTCAGCGTGTGCAGTTGGCGGAGTTCGAGACGCTGTACCGGAACGGGGACATCCGCGAGAACTCGGTGGAGATCCGCGAGAACGCGATCATGGGGATCCAGCGGGCGCAGGGCGAGGGTGAGCGGGACCGTCAGGTGAGCGTGCCGATTAACGCGGCGACGCGCGAGGAGTTCGCGGCCCGGATCGTGGAACTCACGGGCGGGAAGGTTTCGAGCCGCCCGACGAGCCAGTGGATGCCCGTGCTGCTGACGTTCGGGCCGTTCCTGCTGATCGTGCTGCTGATCTGGTACTTCATCAGCCGGAGCCTGCGCTCGGCGGGCGGCGGTGCGGGGATGCTGGGGAGCTTCGGCAAGAGCCGGCACCGGACGCTGAGCAAGGAGATGACCGGCGTGACGTTCAAGGACGTCGCGGGCATCGAGGAGGCGAAGGACGAGGTCTCGGAGATCATCGAGTTCCTGAAGAACCCGAAGAAGTTCACGCGGATCGGGGGGCGGATCCCCCGCGGCGTGCTGCTGACGGGCGATCCGGGGTGCGGGAAGACACTGCTGGCGAAGGCGATCGCGGGCGAGGCGGACGTGCCGTTCTTCTCGATCTCGGGCTCGGACTTTGTGGAGATGTTTGTGGGCGTGGGCGCGAGCCGCGTGCGCGACCTATTCAAGCAGGCGAAGGAGTCGGCGCCGTGCATCATCTTCCTGGATGAGATCGACGCGGTGGGTCGCCGTCGCGGCGGGGGCTTCAGCTCGGGCGGGCATGACGAGCGGGAGCAGACGCTGAACGCGATCCTGGTCGAGATGGACGGGTTCGGCTCGGCGGACGGGGTGATCGTGATCGCGGCGACCAACCGCCCGGACGTGCTGGACCCGGCGTTGATCCGCCCGGGTCGTTTTGACCGTCAGATCGCGGTGCCGCTGCCGGATGTGAAGGGGCGTCTGGAGATCCTGAAGGTGCACGCGAAGAAGGTGCGCCTGGGGCCGAACGTGGACATGGAGCGGACGGCCCGCGGGACGCCGATGTTCAGCGGGGCGGACCTGGCGGCGATCATCAACGAGGCGGCGATCAGCGCGACGCTCGGGAACAAGGAGTTCATCGAGCAGGAGGACCTCGAAGAGGCCCGGGACAAGGTGAAGTTTGGTCGGGCGAAGCGAAGCCGCGTGCGGGAGAAGGACGAGAACAAGCTGGTTGCGTATCACGAGGCCGGGCACGCGGTGCTGCAGGTGCTGCTGCCGGACTCGGACCCGTTGCACAAGGTGACGATCATCCCGCGCGGGGCCGCGGGCGGGGCGACGTTCAGCCTGCCCGAGAAGGACCGGATGGGGTACGGGCTGAAATGGTTGCTCGCGACGATGCGCGTCTGCTGCGGCGGGCGGATCGCCGAAGAAAAGGCGATGGGGGACGTCTCGAGCGGGGCGAGCCAGGACATCTCGCAGGTGACGCAGATCGCGCGGGCGATGATCCTCGAGTGGGGCATGAGCGAGAAGCTCGGCTTTGTGCGCTACTCCGGGAGCGACACGAAAGAGGCGTTCGTCCACGAGCGGGACTTCTCCGACGGGACGGCCCGGATCATCGACGAGGAGATCCGCCGGATCGTGGACGAGGCGTACGCGGACGCGCGCCGGATGCTGGAGGAGCACTGGACGCAGGTGGCGGGGGTGGCCGAGGCGCTGCTCCGGTACGAGACGCTGACGGCTGCGGAGGTCGAGCGGGTGATGGCCGGTCAGCAGCTCGACAAGCCGACGGTGGCGGACCTGCTCAAGAGCGAGGCGGACAAGGTCCGGAGCGAGCGGAAGACGCCGCGGGACGGGCATGATGAATCGCCCGACACCCCGCCGGGCGCACTGCCGAGCCCGGCGTGAGCGCCTGAACGCACGTCATCGAGCAAGGCAAAAGATCAAAGCACGGGTGTGCCACTGACCTCTTCTGAGAGGTCGGTGTTTTTTCCCTTTGTCTTCTTCGGGTGCTGTTTTGTTGTTTGGTTTTGGACGGACGAGCGGGGGAGACGGGAAAAGGGGCGGGAGCACTGACCTTGCGGACAAGGTCAGTGGCACATCCGGCGGGGCTTGGGCGCGGATCAGAAGGGCTCCTGGCTTTCGAAGCGGAGCCAGTCGGAGCCGCCGGCGGGGTCCCAGAAGCAGAGCAGCGTGGCGTGGAGCATGAGTCTCGGGGCGTGCGCACGTGTGTCGCTGTAGAGCGGGTCAGCGAGGATCGGCAGGCCGAGCCCGCCGCGGTTGGTGCCGTCGGGGGCCAGGTCCGGCGGGTGGGCGGCGTGGAGGCGGAGTTGGTGCGTGCGCCCGGTGATGGGGCGGAAGCGGACGCGGGTGAGCGGGCCGGCGTTCGGGTAGTCGGGGTGCCGATCGAGGCGTTCGAGGACGGTGTAGTAGGTCTTGGCGGGCTTGCCTCGTTCGAAGTCGACCATGTGGCGCGGGCGGTTGGGCCAATCGACGACGAGGGGGAGCTCGACGCAGCCCTCGTCGCTCAGCGAGGCGTCGAGCGTGCCGGCGAGGAGGGCGACGTAGTTCTTCTTGACCTTGCGGTGGTTGAACTGGCGGCTCAGCTTGACGTGGGCCTCGGGGTGGAGGGCGAGGACGGTGAGCCCGCTGGTCTCCATGTCGAGGCGGTGGACGGTGAGTGGGCCGGTGGCGTGGGGGAACATCGCCTGGGCTCGGCTGGCGAGGCAGTCGGCTTTTTCTTCGCCGCGGCCCGGGACGCTGAGCAGGCCGCTGGGCTTGTTGAGCACGACGAAGTCGTCGTTGGCGAAGACGACCTCGATGGGGCCCTGGGGTGGGTTGTAGGGGGTGTGGTGGGCGACCGTGCCGTCGGCGGCGGGGGGGGAGGGGGCGGAGAGCGGTGCGGGAGTTGGAGGGAGAGGAGATTGGGAGCCCTCACCCCGGCCCTCTCCCGGGGGGAGAGGGGGAGGGATGGCCCCCTCCGCCTCGCTTTGCTCGGCACCTCCCCCGCCGGGGCGGGGGAGGGCATTGGATCTGGCCCCCTCCGCCTCGCTGCGCTCGGCACCTCCCCCGCCGGGGCGGGGGAGGTCGGGGGGA
>RECY01000026.1 GCA_007693785.1 Phycisphaerales bacterium
TCATCCCCGCCGACAAGCTCCGCCAGATCGTCTCCGCCGAGGACAACGAGCCCACGCTCACCATCGAAACCGACGGCCCCGACCTCGTCCACATCCGAGGCGAGGACGCCCACTTCCAGCTCCACGGGTACGAGCCCAAGGACTTCCCCCCGGTCCCCGAGTTCGACGAGTTCGTTCAGGGCGCGGGCGGGCGATCCCCCGCCAAGTCCGTCTTCGAGCACAACGCCCGCCAGCTCGCCGAGGCCGTCCAGCGAACCATCTTCGCCACCGCACGCGAAAACTCCCGCTACGCGATCAACGGCGTCCTCCTCCGTCGCGAGGGCAAGAAGCTCGAGCTCGTCGCGACCGACGGGCGTCGCCTCGCCCTCTGCCGCACCACGCTCGCCCAGGGCGACAAGAACGCCGAGCCGGTGAGCTGCATCATCCCGAGCAAGGCGCTCAACCTGCTGCTCAAGCTGATCGACGACCCCGAGGCCGACGTCGCGATCGCGATCGCCGACAACCAGGTCGTCTTCCACCTCGGCGGCGAGGGCGACCAGGCCGCCGCCACGCTCACCAGCAACCTCGTCGAGGGCGCCTTCCCCCCCTACGAGGACGTCATCCCCAAGGATCAGGACATCCGCGTCAGCTTCGACCGCGACGTGCTCGCCAGCGCCGTCCGGCGGGCCGCCCTGCTCACCAACGAAGAGTCCCGCGGCGTCCAGATGTCCTTCACCGCCGAGGACAAACGCCTCGAGCTCACCAGCCGAGCGCCCGAGATGGGCGAGGCCCAAGTCCGCGTCGAGCTCATGGATTACGAGGGCGCCGACATCAAGATCGGCTTCAACCCCGCCTACCTCACCGACGCCCTCAAGGTCATCGGCGACCCCAAAGTCGTCCTCGAACTCAAAGCCAGCAACAAGCCCGGCCTCGTCCGCAGCGGCACCGAGTTCATGTACGTCGTCATGCCCGTCAACCTCCAATAACCCCCGCCGACCCCACCAATGCCGCCAATCCCCGCCGCCGGGGTCAGAGTGGCCTCGGGCGCGATAACCGCGCCCCCGCTGTCAAGCCCTGACGCCTGCGCCGACGCCCGCGCGGGCTACCCCCCGCCACGCCCGGCACGACGCCCCCGTGTTTCCCATGTTGAACCCGTGAAACCGACCCGGCGACCGGAGCCCACGCCCCGGGTCGCCGATCCAGACCACGGCCCAACGGAACGCAAAGGGGCATCACGCATGCGCACCCACAGCACGGGGACCACCCGCCAACCCGCACACCGATCCAGCGCCGCAACGCGCGCCTTGCGCCGGTGCGCGGCCCTCGGCGCCGCGATCGTGCTCACCGCCGCCCCAGCCGTCGCGGCCAACCCCAACGCCGCCCCCGCCACGAAGCCGGAGACACGCGTCGTGGACCGCGGCGCCGAGCGCCTCGCCCCCTTCTTCAGCCCCGCCTTCACGAACGAGCCCTACGAGCTCGCCCGCGTCCGGGCG
Organism: Phycisphaerales bacterium; assembly: GCA_007693785.1. Taxonomy (GTDB): domain Bacteria; phylum Planctomycetota; class Phycisphaerae; order Phycisphaerales; family UBA1924; genus RECY01. The sequence continues at coordinate 1,473 of RECY01000026.1, forward strand.
GTTCAGGAAAACAAGCTCATGGTCCTGGTCATCGCCAGCGACCGGAGCGAGTCCAGCCGCGAGATGGACCGGGCCTGCTGGCAGCACCCGCAGATCGTCGCGTGGCTGCGTCAGCACGCGATCGCCGTCCGCGCCGAGGTCGGGCTCGAGCTCTCCCTCGCCCGCGGGCTGGGCGTCACGCGTGTGCCGACGGTGATCGTGTTCGACGAGTTGGGCGAGGCCGCCCGCGTCAGCGGCTCGCGCGACGCCGCCTGGATGCGCGCCTGGCTCACCGCCGTCCGCGACGGGCGGCCCGTCGCTAACTCCCGCCCCGGGCGCGACACGCTCACCTTCCGCCCCCAGATCCTCGAGCTCATCCACTTCAGAAAGATGGCCGAGGAAGGGCGGACCGGCGAAGCCGCCACCCGCCTGCTCCAGATGTACGACAACCACGCCACCGAGGACGTCTACAGCTTCCCCGCCCGCGCGCGGGAGTGGGCCGACGCCGTCCGCGTCGTCGTCGAGCTCGACCCCACCCAGCGCCCCCGCTTCCTCGAGCGCATCGCCCAGATCGAAGCCAAGCTCGACGAGCGCGAGACCCGAGCGATCCGCAAGGACTGGATCCACCTCTGCCAGTCGCTCAACGAGGACCACCGCATCGTCGAATGGTTCGACACCGTCTGGCCCGACCTCGGCCTGCCCGAGGGCGACGCCCTCGCGGACCTCCGCTTCTACGCCCGCGCCCTCGGCGGCCCGCTCACCCGCGCCGGACGCACCGCCGCCTGGGGACAGATCGAGCCCGACCCCGTCGGCATGGTCATCCACGCCCACCGCATCGAGCAGGAGCTCCGCGACGAGCACGCCCGCCTCAGCCGCCACGAGCGACAGTCGCGCACCATCCGCCCCGTCTTCGCCGAACGCACGCTCATCGCGCACCTCGCGATGCTCAAGGCCGACCGACCCGACGACGCCCTCCGCGCCGCCCGCGCCGCGATCGCCCTCGACGCCTCCGGCGGCATCCGACGCGCCATCGTCCGGGCCGCGATCGACGCCGACCGCGCCCACCCCATGCACCGCGACCTGCTCGACCCGGCCGCCCCCCCGCTGCTCCGCGACCGACTCGAGCAGCGCCTGCAGCGGCGCGTCACCACCGCGCCCATCCCCGACTGACCCGCCCTCAGCCGCCACGCCCCGCGCCGCCGCACGCCCCCGGGCCGGGGCCCGAGCCGGAGCCCGAGCCGGAGCTTGAGCCCTGATTCTGGCCCTGGCTCTGGCCCTGGCCGCGCCCCACCCGAGCCGCCAGCAGCGAGAGCTGGCGCACCGCCTGGCGCTGGCTCGATTCCAGACTCGCCAGCGCCCGCGTGTTCGCCTGCAACGCGTCCAGCACCGCGCGCAGCTTCACACGGTCCTCGCGCACCCGCTCGTGCAACTCCAGCAGCTGCTTCTCGCGCGACAGCGACGCGCGACGCTCGCTCAGCCACATCAGCCCGATGATCCCCGCCGCCCCGAACTGCGCCGCCAGCTCCAACCCCGGCGCGCTCACACCTGGCTCTCCGACGTCTCAAAGCTCACCCCGCGAACATTGAGCGCCGACGGCGGCGGGAACGTGAACCGGCGGAACTGCGCCTCGTACGCCACCGACCACAGCCGACCACGCTCGGCCGGGCCCTCTTCGACGTACCCGATGAAGCTCATGTCCGCCCAGCTCCGACCGGTCGTGTCCACCAGCGTCCCCGGCGAGGGCGGATCGAGCAGCTGCGCCGTCACCGCGTCGCGCAACGCCCACAGGCCGCTCTCGCTCGACGCCACCAGACGACCCGCAATGAACACCTCCAGCTCGAACAACCCGTAATCAAACGACACCGGGCTCGGGCTCCCGAAAAACAACTCCCCGAGCACCAGGTTCCCCCGACGCCCCACCCGCGAACGGTGCGGCCCTGATCCAAACAAGTCGATCGACTTAAACGAACTCATCCAACACCTCCCCGCGCCCTGTGCCACTGACCTTGTCCGCAAGGTCAGTGCTCCCCGACCTCTCCACCCTCTCCCCCGCTCCGAACTTCTCAACCCCAACAACAAACCAGAGATCAGAAGAAGAATGAGACTCAGAAGCACTGACCTCTTAGAAGAGGTCAGTGGCACACCGGATCTCCCCCCCGGGTGCCCCGGAAACGCGGAGCCGCCGCGGCGCAGCTTTTCCGGGCTCCCCACCTCCACACCTCCCCGCACCGTCCGCGCCCGATCATGGAAAAGCTCCGCCGGGCTCAGAAGCCCGGCTCCGCGTTTCCATGCCACCAAGCGATGACTCCCCCCTCAATCCCCCGTCGCGTCCTCGCTCACCGACACCGGATCCCCCGCCCCCCCATCGCTCGACACACCCCGAAACGTCACCGTCCGCGTCGCGCCCTGCTTGAGCCCGACGCCGTGCGACACGCCGATCACCACCGCGCTCACCGCGACGCGCACCTTCCGCCCGCTCCCGCCCGCCGCCGCGTACGCAAACACCAGCTCCCCCGCATCGCCCGGCCGCGGCACATCCGGCACTTCCCCCCGCGCCAGCTGCTGCACCACCGTCACCGCCACGCGCTGCTCCACCGCATCGACCAACACGCAGTGCGGCCCCGCATCCCCAAAACTCTCCACCAGCTTCACCGCCTGCCGATCCACCACGACCGACACCACCTCGCCCCACGCCTCGCCCGCGAACGTCACCCGCCTCGGGTTCAACACCAGCATCGCAACCCTCCTCTCCCCTCCAAATCCTCGGTGGAACGGGCGTCCCGCCCGTCCCTACCACCTCTTCACCTCTGCCCCCACGCTCACCCGCGCAGCAACCGCTGCACGCTCGGGCGACGCGCCACGTCCGCCACGCCGTCGCCGTCCAGGTCCACCTCCGCCACCACGCGCCGGCGCTCGGCCTCGAACCGCTGGCGGTACACCTCCGCCCGCTGCCCCACCGGGCTCTCCGGCCCCGTCGGCGCGCTCGCCGCCATCAGCACCAGATACACCGCCGCCAGCGACTCCAGCAGCTTCAGCGATTCGGCGTTGGTCACCGCGCCCGCCGTCGGCTCGCCCGGCATCGACGAATCCAGGCCCAGCAACGCCAGCACCTGCCCGTGCGCGATCGCCAGCTGCGGCCCAAACGTCACCACCTCCGCCACCTGCCCGCTCGACACCGGCGTCGGCGTGATCAACGCGTCCGACGCGCTCGCACGCAGGCGGCTCACCGTCATCGTGTTCGTCCCCAGACGCTCGATGATCTCCAGCGAGGTCCCGCCGATGCGCACCACCTGCCCCGGCGCGACGCCGGCCGCGTCGAACGCGACGTCCGGCAGCGCCATCGTCAGCGTCGTCCCGCTGATCGTCGCGCTCCCGCGCACCGGGCGCTGCCCCACCCACACCACGTCGCGGAACAGCTCCGGCTCCAGCGCCAGCAGGTCCCGATCCTTTGCGAACATCGCGCCGTCCTTTCATCCAAAGCCCGGGCGCGCCCGCCTGAGGAGGGCGGCGAGCGCGCCGCGGGCGTGTGTGCCGCCGATTACCGACAACGTTCTTGCGTCAAGCGCCGGGCAACGGGTTCCCCCACCGCCCGGCACGCACGCGGGCCGCACGGCCCGCTTCCCCGTCCCGGTGGCACAGCTCTCCGAGCTGTGCCCAAACGTGCAGAGGAACACACAGCTCGGAGAGCTGTGCCGCCATGCCCACTCAGACCGCCAGCCCGCCGATCACGCCGTGCGCGTTCTCGTTGCGGATCTCCAGCGTGTACTCGCCGACAACCTGCCCGCGCACCGCGTCGCCCGAGGCCGCGAGCGGCTTGTAGTGGAAGCTGCGCCCCTGCAGCGGCATGACGTCGAGGCGCGTGCTGTCGAGCAGCAGCACGGTGTCGGGCGGCGCCCAGCGGCTCAGCACAACCTTCGCGACGCCGTAGTCCGATTCGTAGACGCTCACGAGGTCCCGAAAGGCCGTGTCCTCGGGCAGGTAGGCGCGAGCGGTGGAGGCGAAGGCGTTGATGCGGCGCTTCTGCGCGCCGCCGACGACGATTGTGTCGACCACGCCGGAGGACTGATCCCAGATGCGGCGCATCGCCGCGTTCAGCACGGCCTCGTTGAGCGCGTCGTCGTTGTCCCCGTCGCCGTCGGGCATGCCGCCCGCGCCGGGCGCGAAGACGTTGCTCTGGATCGTGCGCACCAGGCCGCGCATGGAGCGTCGGACGGTGCCGGAGCCCTGGGCGTCGCTCTCGGGCGCGACGCCGTTGATGACGGTGTTCTCCAGGTCGCGGAGCAGCTCGCGCATGCGTTCCTGCTTCTGGTAGTCGAGCTCGTCGTCGATGCCGATCTGGCGGGCCGCGAGCATGGAGCCGGAGACCTCGATGGTCTTGGTGAAGATCTGCGTGTAGTTCTGCTGGCGGCTTCGGCTGGTGAACCGGGCCGCGTCGGCATCGGCGCCCTCCAGGGCGGCGTTGCCGAGGATGGTCAGGGTCATGCCGTTCGCGAGGGCCGCGGGCGTGGTGCCGCCGTAGCCGCGGACGACAACGATGGTGTTCGCGACGGCCGCGGTGATGAGCATCACCTCGCCGTGCTCGCCCGGGCGCACCAGGTCGCCGACGCGGAACCGCGGGCCGTTGCTGACCGTCAGCGAGGTCGCGCCGGTCGGGTTCGGCGTGAAGTTCGTCTGATTGAGCGTGTCGGTGTTGGGCAGCAGCGCGTCCTCGATCCACTCGTGCACCGTGCTCGTCGCCGCCCGCTTCGGATCGCCCAGGTGATCCAGCAGCGGCGTCTCGTGCGGGCTGACGATCCCGATCACGTCGCTCACGTCCTCGGCCAGCTCCGGCAGGCCCGCGCCCGCCCCGTACGTCGCTTTCCCCGTGAATGCCATGCGCAAACTCCTTCAAGGCGCCGCCCCGCGGCGCGGTTTCGATCCCCGATGCACAAAAACCCGTCAAGACCAGCCTCATCCCCCGCCGCGGCGCAGACGCAGGTAGCGCAGCAGCTCGCGCCGGTCCCCGCTCTCTCGTGCGTGCGAGGCGACCTCTTCCAGTTCTTCCAGGAACCGATCGACCGACGACGCCGGCGAACCCATCGCGCTCATGCCGCTCGGCGACCCGCGTGACAGGCCGCGCGACACCCCGGGCGACGGCTCCGGGACCGGCTCGGTCGGCGGCGTGAACAGGAACGGCTTCTCCTGACGCAGCCGCTCCACCGCCTCGCGCGGGCAGTCGCACCCGCCGCCGTCGAGCAGCGTCTCGACCAGCATCAACCCCGTCTCCAGGTCCACCGCGTGCGCTTCGCCGAGCAGTCGCTCGCTCTCGCGCCGTTGCTCGACCGCCTCGGCCTCCGCCTGCGCCTCCGACAACGCACGCTCCGCCGACGCGAGCGCACTCGTCAGCTCTTCGACGCGCGCTTCCAGTTCCGCGGCCTTTGCCTCGGCCGCCTCGGCCCGACGGCGACACGCCACACCGTCCGCCGGCTCGCGGCGCGGAGCGGTCGAGCCGCCGTCGCCACCGCCGCCACCACCACCAGCACCGCCACCACCGCTCCCGTCATCGCCCGCACCGGGCGACTGCGGGCCAGATCCGATCGAGCTGTCTTCCGACATCACGCACCTCCTTCAAGCCGCACCACGCACGGCCCAAGCACACCGATCCCGATTCCACAAATGACTGATCCCTGATGGCTGATCGCGGATGCCCCGCCGCGCTCACTGCACGCCCGGGTCGTCGCTCGTGAAGCCGAGCTCGCGCAGCACGCGCTCGCGGGGGACGCCGAGCTCGAGCTTGGTGCGCGCGTCGGCCGCGCGTTCGCGGAGGTCGACCGGGAGCGGGTCGGGCCAGTCGAGGCGGACGCCGCGGCCCTCGGGCGCGGTCGGCAGGACGCCGGTCGCGTCGAGCGCGGCGAGCACGAGCGCGCTGACGCGCGCCATGCCCGCGCCGTAGGTCACGCGCTTCCGCGCCGTCTTGCTGAGCAGGCCCATGAGCGTGATCCGCAGCGCGTTGGCGCTGGTCAGGTTGCCGATGCGGGCGCGCACGACGCCCGAGGCGAGCGGCGGCACGCCGCTGACCTTGTCGAGGGCCTCGCGGATCTGCTGCAGGTGGCTCTCCTCGCTCGGGCTGTCGGCGTCGCCGCCGAACGCCTCGACGCTCGCGTCGGGGTTGTCGGTCGTCCAGACCGTGCCGGGCGCCACGGGCACGCGGTCGAAGCCCTCGATCCCCCGCGCCAGGTACATCTTGAAGCTCTGCATCGTCACGCGGCTCGCGCGGTCGCTCAATCGCGTGTTCAGCTCGTCCTGCAGCGGGATCAGGGGCTCCACCTCGCCGAGGCCCTCGTAGCGGAAGGGCTGGCTGACGTTCTGCACGTGCACGACCGGCGGGCGTCCGGCGGCCCAGTCGTGCGCCTCGCGCATCACCTCGCGCCCGTCTTCGAAGACGCGTCGGTCGTGCGGGCCGATGACCTCGGTGTAGCGCGATCGCTCGCGTCGCCCGCGGGCGGGCTCGGCGCCGATCGCCTCGCGGACGCGCCCGAACAGCCGCCCGTGGCGGGCGGGGGCGGCGGCGCGAGCGGGCGGGGTGGCGCGCTCGCGCTCGTAGGTCACGGCATATGCGAGCAATCGCCGGTAGTCGCCCGGATCGAGCAGCGGGACGCCGCGGGTGGGCTCGATCGGCTCGATGCGGACGAGTTCGGCCGCCGCGCGGAGGACGGCATCATCCGGCGTCGCGGAGCCCACCGACAGGGCGAGCGCCCGCAGGCCCGGCGCGTCGGCGCGGACGGCGAGATCGACGTAGCCGTAGACGTGCCCGAGCAGCGCGACGTCCTGGAGCAGGGCGACGCCGCCGGAAGCTTCCCAGACCATGTCGAGCACGCGCTCGATGCGTCGGCGCTCGGCGTCGTCGAGATCAGCGCCGGTGGCGCGGATCGCGACGGGCTTGCCGAACATGAAATCGACCTGGGCGTGGACGCGCCAGGCGATGTCGTTCTCAACCACGACCTCGCGCCGGGCGGCGCGTTCGGCGCTGCCGCCGGTGATGCGGTCGGGCAGGCCCTGCTCCTGCGCGAGGCGCGGGCGGGTGCCTTGCCCGGTGAGGTCGGGCGATCCGGCGTTGGGGTGCGCGCCGGGGCGTGCCCCGAGCTCGGCGTTGCGGTAGTAGCGCCAGTACCGCTCGAGCTGCGGGCGTCGGGTGCGCTCGTGCGACTCGATCGCCCCGGCGAGCGCGTCGTCGAGGGCCGTGTCATCGAGCCAGCCCGAGGAGGTGTGCGCCCCGCCGCCTCCTCCGCTCGCGGCGGGTGGCGTGGGCGTGGGTGCGGTGGTCGTCTCGAACATGGCGGCTCCCCTGTCGGCAAAACCGGCCCCGGCGACACCCGCCCGGGCCTCCGCCAGACCGCCCCGCGCCCGCGAACGCGCGCACGAACCGCGCCATGTGGGCCGCCCGCGCAGCGCGCAAGGCCACCGCCCGCAGCCTGTTCAAGATTTCTGCACGAAGCCGCGAACACGCCGGCGCCACGATCGCGGGCGTGCGCACACGCTCGGTCGCCAGGCCGCAACAAAAAAACAACCGCCCCGGAGAGAGAACCCCCCGGGGCGGCGTCGGCACATCCAGTGCTTTCGGCGTGTCGGTCAGTCGCACGCGCCTTGGGTGTCGATCCAGAGGCCGAGGTAGTAGTTGAGGTCGGCGGTGTTGACGACCCCGTCCGGCACGCCGTCGAAGGCCGGGCCGGTCAGGTCGGCGTCGGGGCTGCTCTCGATCCAGAGCCCGAGGTAGTAGTTGAGATCGGCGATGTTGACGACCCCATCAGGCACGCCGTCGAAGGCCGGGCCGGTCAGGTCGGCGGGGCAGGGCGTGGGCTCGGGGCCCCCGCCGCCGCCGGGCGCCTCGGCGAGGGCGGCGGCGATCGCGTCCTGCATCTCTTCGGTCGTCGCGTTCCAACTGAAGACGAACCAGAAGGGCTCACTGGTGAGCAGGCTCGGCGGCGTGGCGAACATTTCCATTTCGAGGCGGTACGCGCCGTGGCGCAGGCCGGTGCTGTCGGCGATGTTGAACAGCGTGAACTGGAAGTGCTCGTGGTACTCGCCGAAGGTGTTGGCGGCGATCGTGAAGCCGGGGACGGTGACACCCTCGCTGGTGGGCGACCAAACGGGGCCTTCGGGCCCGTCGGTGATGGGGCCCTGGCTGATGGCGATGCGCTCGGGGCCGCCGGTGGTGAAGGCTTCGCCGTCCCAGAAGGCGAGCGGGGCGCGGAGGTTGAGCCCGATCGGCGTGCCGGGGGGGAACGTGTTGTCGAGGCTGTCGAACCCGGGGTCGTTGGTCGCGGCGAACTGGCCGAGGGGCTGGAGATAGGCGTCGAAGACGTACCACGGGAGGGTGAGCTCGCCGGAGCTCGGGTCGAAGCTGCCGAGGGTGATGCGGTCTTCGACGACCGCGACGTAGACGTCGCCGTCGTGCAGGCCGGGGTTGGCGGACGCGCTTGCGCCGACGGCGAGCAGCAGCAGGGCGGCGCTCAGGCGGGCGGCGAGGGCACGGGGTGCGGCGTGGGCGCAGCGATCGCGCATGGGTCACTCTCCGATCGGCACCGGGTGGTGCGGGGGGTTGCGAGACGACGGGGCGTTCAGTTGGCGACGGGTGGGAAGAAACGGTTGTTGTAGTAGTCCTGATAGACGTCTTCGAAAGCCTGCGTCCGGGCGTGCCCGTCCAGATACAGGTAGTTGCTGCGGGCGGCGGGGGTCTTGTTTTGCCCGCCGTGGGCGGCGATGTCGGCCTGCTGGGCCGCGAGTCGTGCCGCGTCGCCGGGCTGCGCGAACAGCGGGTTGGGCGCCCACTGATTCACGTGCACGTGGTCGGCGTAGGCGAAGCGGGCGCTGTCGACCGTCTGGGTCATCATCAGGAAGTGGACGGTCGCGTGCGGGCGCGGGACGAGCGGGAGTCGGTTGTAGGGGCGGAGCTGCCCGAACCGCGGGTCGCGGATCAGGGACATCTTGTTGGTCGTGTAATCGTTGAGGCCGTAGCTGGTCCAGCGGGCGATGTCGGTCGGGGCGGGGTCGGTCGCGGGGTCGCCGTCGGTCAGGCGGTCCAGGGCTCGGGCGAGGGTGAGGCCTTCGGACTGCCCGCCTTCTTCGATCGGCCAGGCGGGGCTGCGGTCGACGGGGGATCGGGTGACCAGGGCGCCGCCGTTGTAGGGTGCGAGGGTGGTGACCCAGCTCCGCGCGGGGGTGCCCGCGCCGCCGTGGTCGAGCCCGGCGTCGACGAAGTGCTCGCGGTGGTCATTGAGGTAGAGGGTGTGGGCGAGCCCGAGCTGGCGGAGGTTGCTGAGGCAGACGGTGGCGCGGGCCGCGTCGCGGGCGGCCCCCAGGCTCGGGAGCAGGATGCCGATCAGCAACGCGATGATCGCGATGACCACCAGCAGCTCGATGAGCGTGAACCCGCGGGGCGAGCCCGCGCAGGTGTCGCACCGCCCGTAGAGCGTGATCTCGTGACGCTGGAGCCTGAACCCTTTGGGCAGCAGGGACTTGAGGCCGCCGGGGCAGCCTTCGATATCGAAGACTTTGTCGCAGTCGTCGCAGTGGAAGTGGTGGTGGTGATGGTCGGCCGCGGACTGGAGCTCGTAGCGGGGCGAGCCGCCGGGGAGATCGACCTGGGCGAGCTCGCCGTCCTCTTCCATGCGTCGGATGGTGCGGTAGACGGTGGCGAGGGAGAGGGAGGGGGCGTCGGGCTGGGCGAGTTCGAGGACCTCCGCCGGGGCGAGGGGACGCCCCGTGGCCCGGAAGGCCGCCTGGATCGCCTCTCGCTGACGGGTCACTCGGCTCATCGCACTCCGGCTCTCACGCCCGCACCCCGGACCATCCGCCCCGATTCTTCACCCCGGGTTCTTCGCCCCGAGATCGGCGCGGGTTTCGTGTAAATGATAATGCGTTCGCAAATAGGATCAAGCCCGGGGCCAAAAACGCCCCGTCGGGGGACGGGGGAGGGGTTGGGCGGTACCGTGAGGGGCGAATGGCGGAGGGAAGACGCTCGATATGCCACTGACTTCTTTTGAGAGGTCAGCGCTCCGGAGCACTGACCTTGCGGACAAGGTCAGTGGCACAGGGGCAGCCCACACAGCTCGGAGAGCTGTGCCACCAGGAAGGAAACTGCGGGATGCCGGATGATCAGGTGGCGGCGCTCCAGATCGAGAACCTCGCCTTCCGCTACCGCCCGGGCGAGGCGGAGGTGGTGCGAGTCGGCTCGCTGGTGGTTGGGGCGGGCGAGGCGGTGCTGCTGACGGGGGCGAGCGGGCGTGGGAAATCGACGCTGCTGCAGCTCGTCGCGGGGCTGCTGGAGCCGAGCGAGGGGGTGGTGCGTGTGCGCGGGCAGGACATCCACGAGCTGCGCGGGGCGAAGCGGGACACGTTCCGCGGTCGTCAGATCGGGATGATCTTTCAGACGTTCAACCTGCTGACGGGCTTCAGCGCGAGCGAGAACGTGATGGCCGCGATGCACTTCGCCGGCGGCACGCCCGCGGGGGAGCAGCGAGGCCGCGCGGTGGACACGCTGTCGAAGCTGGGGCTCGACCGCGTGGACGCGCCGGTGGAGGAACTGAGCGTGGGTCAGCAGCAGCGGGTGGCGGTGGCTCGCGCGGTGGTGAACCGCCCGGCGCTGGTGCTGGCCGACGAGCCGACGGCCAGCCTCGACCCGCCCCGCGCGGACGAGGCGATGGACCTGATCCGTCGCGCGTGCGCCGAGGCCGGGGCGGCGCTGGTGTGCACGAGCCACGACCCGCGGATGGCGGACCGGTTTGAGCGACGCGTGGGGCTGGACGAGCTGGCGGGGGCGGCGGTGTAAACAACGCCCGGTTTCCGGTGCCATGGAAACGCGGAGCCCGCCGCGGGCGGAGCTTTTCCATGACGGCGGGGACGGCGATGTGGAGGGGAGTCGAACCCGAGGAAGGAGCGAGGGAGAGTGAGGAGACCCCCTCAGTCGGCTTCGCCGACAGCTCCCCCGCAGGGGCGGGGGAGCGAAAGAGGGGCACTGACCTTGCAGACAAGGTCAGTGGCACAGGGCACTTTCCGGATGTGCCACTGACCTCTTCTGAGAGGTCAGTGCTCCGGGCCGCCCTCTCTCGCTCTTCACGCTCTTTCTGTGCGGGGGCGAACGACGAAGGAGCGTCGGAGAAGGGGGAGAGGCGGGAGCACTGACCTTGCGGCAAGGTCAGTGGCACAGAGGCAGGGCAGGTGTGCGATGCGAAAGGGACTCGGCTCATGGCGTTGACCGACGCGACGATCGTTTTCCGTAGCCTTCGGGCGCGGCTGTTCTCCACCGTCATCACGGTGCTCAGCGTCGCGGTCGCGGTGGCCCTGCTCGTCACGCTGCTGAGCCTGCGCGACGCCTCGCGCCAGGCGTTCAACCGCGGGAGCGGGAACATGCACCTGCTCCTCTCGGGCGATCGTGACCCGATGGTCGCGGTGCTGAACTCGATCTTCTACGTCAACGCGCCGCGCAACGCGATCGACTGGGCGACGTACGAGCAGATCGTGCGGACCAACCCGCTTGCGTTCGCGATCCCCACCGCCCTCGGCGACAGCTACCGCGGGTTGCCCGTGGTCGCGACGACGGGGCAGTTCTTCGAGCGCTTCGAGCCCGTGGTGGGCGAGGCGTGGGTGTTCGGCGAGGGGCGGGCGTTCGACGGGCCGTTCGAGGTGGTGCTGGGCTCGGAGGCGGCGCGGGCGACGGGGCTGCGCGTGGGGGACGAGCTCGCGTTCACGCACGGGTACGGGTCGGGGGATCAGGCCGTCGGGCGCGGCGTGGCGGAGGCGGACGGCTCGCACGTCCACGACGAGTTCATGTGCCGCGTGGTCGGGATCCTGCAGCGGAGCGGGACGCCGCACGACCGGGCGCTCTTCACGGCCCTCGAAACGAGCTGGATCGTCCACGCGCACGACGCGCGCCAAGGCGGCTTCCCGCGCGAGGCGCTCGAGGAGCCGGGCTTCGGGCTGGAGGCGCACGAGAAGCTGATCACCGGCGTCTATGCGCGCGTGCTGACGCGCCCGGACCGCGACACGGGGCCGCAGGTGCAGGCGACGTTCGAGCGCCTGCGACGCGGGGGCACGGTGACGGTCGCCTCGCCGGTCAACCAGATCAACCGTTTGTTCGAGATCGTGGGGAACATCGACCAGGTGCTGCTCGCGATGGCGGGTGTGGTGCTGCTGTCGAGCGGGGTGTCGATCCTGCTGGCGCTGTACAACAGCATGGAGCAGCGTCGTCGCCAGGTGGCGGTGATGCGCGTGCTGGGGGCGAGCCGCGGGCGGATCCTGGCGCTGGTCCTGAACGAATCGGTACTGCTCGGGGTGATCGGGGCGTGCGCGGGGGTGCTCGCGGGGCTGGCGGGGGCGCAGCTCGTCGCGGGGATCCTCGAGGCCCGCCTGGGCGTGCGCGTCGAGCCCGGGCTGCCGCTGCTCTGGACGCTCGGCGTCGCGGTCGCGGCGATCGTGCTGGCGGCGGTCGCGGGGCTGATCCCGGCGCTCATGGCCTACCGCACCAGCGTCGCGGCCCACCTGCGCCCGGCGGCGTGATCGACGCTCGAACGGGCGACGGCCGGCGCTTGCAGAGGCGCACAGCGTGGCCGTTCTCCACCAACGCCGAAAGAGCGCTGGCGCGAACCGCGCGCCAGCGCTATGCTGCGCGCACATGACCGCACAAGCCGCCCAACCCGACGCCCGCGCCGCGCGTGCGCGCCCGCGCAAGCCGACGTTCACCGTGACCGCCCGGGGCGGGGGCGAGGCGCGGGTGTGGGTGGGCGACTGCCGCACGGCTCTGGGGGGGATCCCGGAGGTCGCGGGCGGCACGGTGGACCTGGTCTTCGCGGACCCGCCGTTCAACTGGAGCCGGGACTATGACCGCGACCGGACGGGCGAGGCGTGGGACGACGCGCGCATGTCGCGCGAGGAGTATCTCGCGTTCACGTTCGACTGGATCGATTTGTGCGCGCAATCGCTGCGCCCCGGCGGGGCGATGTGGATCAACATCCCGGACGACTGGGCCGCCCAGATCGCGTGCTTCCTGCAGGGGGACCTGAAGCGCGAGCCGAGCGTGCGCATGGAGCTGGTCAACTGGTGCGTCTGGCACTACCGCTTCGGGCAGAACACCAAGGCGCGGTTCATCAACAGCAAGGTCCACGCGTTCTACTTTGTCAAGCCCGGCGGCGAGCGCACGTGGAACCCCGAGCCCATCCTCGAGCAGAGCGACCGGCGGGCCGTCTACTACGACCCGCGGACCGAATCCAAAAAAGACGGCCTGCCCGCCGGGCACCGCGTGCCCATGGACGTCTGGTACGGCAAGCACTGGGGGCGCGTCCAGGGCAACAACAAGGAGCGCCGGCACAAGCACGACAACCAGCTCCCGGAGGTCTATCTCGGGCGCGTCGTGCTCGCGTGCAGCAACCCGGGCGATGTGGTGCTCGACCCGTTCACCGGGACCGGCACGACGGCCGTCATGGCGACCGCCTTCGGGCGGCGGTACGTCGGGACGGAGTGGTCGCGCCACAACGCGAAGCGCGCGATCGAACGCGTCAGGCTCGGCCCCGTGCGCACCGAAGCCGACATCCGCGGCGGCACCACCGCGATCCACCAGCCCCGACGCGCCAACCCGAACAGCGTGAGCGCGGGCGAACCAGGCTGAACCCGCCTGTGCGGGCCTGAACCGGGCTGGTGCTGGTGCTGGTGCTGGCTAGGGCCCGGGCCCGGGCCCGGGCTCTCGGGGCTACTCGTCCGCTTCGGCGGCGAGGCGGGCGAAGGCGCGTTCGGCGAGAGCGATCAGCGGCATCATGTCGAGGATGGCTTCGGTGTTGTTCCAGCCGAGCGTGAGGACGAAGCGTCTCCCGTCGCGTCGCTCGGCGCTCCATGTGAGGTTGAGCACGCCGGGCTCGGAGCCGCCCTTGAACCCGACGACGGGGAAGGCGTCGCGATCGATCGCGATGCCGGGGTTCTGTCGCATCGCGTCGGCGACGGGACGCATGCCGTCCTCGAGGGCGAGCTGTTCGAGAGCGGCGATGGTCTCGGCGAGCTCGCGCGGGCGGGCGAACCACTCGATGGTGTCGATCGCGACGGGGCGGAGCCAGACATTCGCGAGCATGAGGTTCGGCTCGGGCAGATCGCCCGCGAGGATCTCGCGTCGCCGGTCCGGATCGGCGGCTGCGAACCGCTCGCGGAGCTCGACGTCGCCGCCGAGCTTGATGCGGAACATCTCCTTGGTGGTGAGGAAGGGGCGGTTGCGGTCGGGCTCGTCGCAGAAGCGGGCCATGACCGCTTCGACGCGCTCGCGCCCGACCTCCAGCAGCAGGTGGTCGGTCGCGGTGTTGTCGCTGACCTCGATCATGCGCCGGGCGTAGTGGGCGACGGCGTACTCCGTCCCCGGCTCGTCGGTCCACATCGGCCCGCTCGGCAGGCTCTTGCGGTCCTCGCGGATCGGGAGCTTCTGGTCCCACGCCAGCTCGCCGTCCCGCACGGCTTCGCCGGTCGCGAGCAGGACCCAGAGCTTGAACGTGGAGCCGAGCGCGAGGTTGGCTTCCGGGTTCACCTCGCGGATCGTGCGCACACCGAGGCGCCCGTCGTGTTCGACGAGCTCGTACACGCCCAGGTTCGCCTCGCCCGGGAGCTCGGCGAGGGCGTCGTCGATCGCGTCCCACGAGTCGCCTTCGAGCGGCACTTTCGATGGCGCCTGCTGCGCGAAGAGCCCGTCGATCCGCCCGTCTTCATCGACGTGGACTGTCAGGCGCGTGCGGACGCGGACGCCGGGGCCGTCGAGATCGACGACGAGTCGCCGGTCGGTCGCGGAGACGACCGTGAACTCGGTCGGCGTGCGATCGCCGAGCAGCGCGGCTCGGAGCTGGCGGGCCGTGGCGCGGATCGCGGGCGGGGGGAGTTGATCCAGGAAGACGGGCGCGAATCGCTCGGCGAGCGTCTGGTTGTCGGGCTCGCTCGCGCCGGTCAGCAGCGCGAACACGAAGCGGAACGCGTCGCCTGTGGGCGTGCCCTCGGCGGGGATGGTGTCCGGGATCGGAGGCCCGAGGTCGCCCGCGTCCGGATCGAACGTCAGGCCCAGCGCCGGCGCGACGCCGCCGAAGCAGGCGAACGCCGCGATCGCGCCCGCAAGGCACATCAGCACGCCCCGCCTCAACGCCGGGCCCGCAAGATCGGTTCTGTCCATCCGTGCTGCCCCTCTCAAACTGGTTTCGGAACGGAGCGGTGGCCCAGGGCGCGGGGTTCCTCGGCGATCGGGCCGGCGTGATCGTGTAGACGCGTCCTCGCGTGCATCTTTGGGAGGTTGCCGCCCGGTTTACACGCGGTGCGGGGGCGATGGGTCGGCAACGCTGCGGGTTCGGTCGGTGATCTGGTCGGCGGGGGCGTCCCGGGTGTCGGCGGGCCGATACGATGCGCACGGATGCGTCGTCGGGTTGTCATCACGGGGATCGGGGTGGTTTCGGGGCTCGGCCCGGACGCGCGGTCGCTGTGGTCGGGCCTGCTGGAGGGTCGGAGCGGGCTCCGCCCGGTGGAGACGTTCGACGCGACGGGGTATTCGAGCCACCTGGCGGGGTACGCAGCCGGGTTCCACGCGAAGGACGTGGTCCCGAAGCACTACCGCAAGGCGGTCAAGGTGATGGCCCGGGACATCGAGCTTGCGGTGGGTGCGGCGATGGACGCCGTCGCGGGCGCGGGGCTGGTCACGCGGGCCTCCGGGGCGGCGGACGGCGAGACGACCTACCCCCCCGACCGCGTGGGGGCCTCGATCGGGGCGGGGCTGATCGCGACCGACGTCGACGAGCTGGCGCCGGCGTTCGCCGCGAGCGTCGATGACGACGCCCCGGGTGAGTTCAGCCTTCGGAAGTGGGGCGAAGCGGGGATCAACCGCCTCCAGCCGTTGTGGCTGCTGAAATATTTGCCGAACATGCTCGCGTGCCACGTGACCATCATCCACGGGGCGGAGGGCCCGAGCAACACGCTGACGGTGGGCGAGGCGAGCGGGCTGCTGTCGATCGGGGAGTCGAGCCGGATCATCGAGCGTGGGGACGTGGACTGCGCGTTCGCGGGTGGCGCGGAGTGCAAGGTGACCCCGATGGGCTTTCTGCGGACGCAGCTCGCCGGGCGGCTCGCGAGCACGCGGGACGCCTCGGGCGAGCCGATCGACGACGGCGGGCGCGTGGTCCGCCCCTTCGACCCCGAATCCCCGGGCACCATCGTCGGCGAGGGGGGCGGGATTCTGATCGTGGAGAGCCTCGAGACGGCCCGTGCGCGCGGGCGGGAGGCGTACGCGGAGGTCGTCGGCTTCGGCGCGGCGCAGAGCCGAGCACCTTATGAGGCGATGGCGATCGGCGCTCGGCACGCCGACGGCTCGGTGCCGGGCTCGTTGGAGCTGGGCGAGGCGGGGGCGGAGACGGGCCTGGTGTCGGCGATCCGTCGGGCGCTGGACGACGCGGGGATCGGGCCCGAATCGATCGACGCGATCGTGCCCCGGGGGCTGGGCGTCGCCGGGCCGGACGCCCGCGAGGCCCTGGCCCTGCGCGAGGTGTTCGCGGATCGGTTGGCGGGCATCCCGATCGTCACGGTGACGCCGATGGTGGGCGACCTGTCGGCCGGGACCGGGGGCGTGCTGGCGGCGGTCGGGGCGTTGTGCCTGAAGGAGCAGACGCTGCCCGCACGCCTGCACGCCGGGAACCACCCGTCTTGGCTGGACGTCGCCCCCGCGCCGGCCCGGGCGGCGAAACTGGAGTACGTCCTCTGCTGCAGCCCGGCCCTGGGCGGGCAGAACGCGGCGATCGTCCTGCGACGGGCGTAAACCCGCGCCGAATCGGGCGGTGCCAGGCGACCCGGCGCGGGGACGCGCCCAAAGATCACACCACAGGTTTATTCAGCTTCCACATCGCAACGACATGCACACGAAGGAGAATGTGATGGCGTACGGCGGACAACGGGATCATCGACGCGAGGGCGGGCGGCACGGGCACCACGGGGGCGGCCACCACGGCGGGCGGCGCGGGCTCCCCCTCAGCGAGCTCGACCCCGCCCTGACCGAGATCAGCCGCAAGGTCATCGGGTGCGCGATCGAGGTCCACAAGGCGATGGGCCCGGGCTACGACCGTGACACCTATATGACCGCCATGCAGCACGAGCTCAAGAAGCAGGACGTCGCCTACGACACCAAGGCGAAGTTCGACGTGGTCTACGACGGCAAGAAGATCGGCTCGGTTACGCCGGACCTCTACCTCGGCGAGCGATTCCTGCTCATGGTCATCGCCCGACCGGGCGAGATCGGCGGGTGGGAGCGCTCGGTCCTCCGCGCCCAGCTCCGCTCGGCCGACCTCGAGCTCGGGCTCATCATGAACTTCGCCGAGCGACGCCTCACCGACGGGCTCGTCCGCGTGCTCAACCCCGACAAGCTCAACCTCAACCGGCGCGACGAGGAAGAGGACGACGAGGACCTCGAAGACGACGACGACGAGGAATACGAAGACGACGAGGACTGAACCCCGACGTCGCGGCGCGGGCGGGACGCCCGGGCTGCGGCACGGCTCGCAGACGCCGCCCCGCGCGAGAGCGCGGGGCGGCGCTTTCAGAACGGACGCTCGCGGGCCCGCCGGGGCGCGCCAGACGGAACGGAGCACGCCGCATGGCTTCCGGCAGGGTCGTCATCACCGGGCAGGGCTGGGTCACCCCCCTCGGGTTCGACGTGGGCTCGGTCTGGTCCAAGCTCATCGCCTCGGCGTGCGCGATCGGGCCCGTGCGTCGCTGGGACGCGTCCACCTTCGCGACCAACTTCGCCGCCGAGTGCCCCACGCTCGACCTCTTTGATTTTCTCGACCGCGCCGCGGCGCTCCACCCCGGCGCGGGGCTGGGGACGCGTTTCGCCCTCGCGGCGGCGGCCCAGGCGTGGGTGCAGGCGGGGCTCGGCTCGCACGACGGCGCGGAACGCGCCCCGGGCGTCGAGCCCGATCGCGTCGGGCTCTACCTCGGCTCGGGCGAGGGGCAGGTGGACACCGCGAACATGGCGGCGACGAACATCGCCGCCTACGACGCCGAGGCGCGCAAGGTCGACACCCGACGCTGGGCGGAGGTCGGGCTCAAGCGGATGGACGTCGTGCGCGAGCTGGAGCAGGAGCCGCACGCGGTCCTGACGCACCTCGCCGAGGCGTTCGACTGCCGCGGGCCGGGGTTCAACTGCATGACGGCGTGCGCCGCGGGCACGCAGGCCGTCGGCGAGGCGACGCACCTGATCCGGCGCGGCGACGCCGACGTGATGATCGCCGGCGGCAGCCACACGATGATCCACCCGCTCGGGATGACCGGCTTCATCCGTCTGACGGCGATGAGCACGCGCCGCGACGACCCGAAGGGCGCCAGCCGCCCGTTCAGCCGCACGCGCGACGGCTTCGTCATGGGCGAGGGCGCGGGGATGCTGATCCTGGAAGACCTCGACCACGCGCTGGCGCGGGGCGCGACGCCGCTGGCGGAGGTCGTCGGTTACGGCGCGAGCGCGGACGCCTTCCGCATCACCGACATCCAGCCCGACGGCAAGGGCGCGCAGGCCGCGATGCGCATGGCGCTGCGACACGCCGGCATCGACCCACGCGAGACCGACGCGCTCGGGCGACCGGCGGTGCACTACATCTCCGCCCACGGCACCGGCACGCAGGAGAACGACGCGATCGAGACGCGGGCCGTCAAGGGCGTCTTCGGCGAGCAGGCCCCGCGGATCCCGTTCAGCAGCGTGAAGAGTATGCTGGGGCACCTGATTCAGGCCGCGGGGGCGGTGGAGTTGATCACCTGCGTGCAGGCGATCCGCACCGGCTGGGTCCCGCCGACGATCAACCTGCACGACCCGGACCCGAAGTGCGACCTGGACTACGTGCCCAACGAGGCGCGGGACATGACCGACTTCTGGGGCCCCGGCGCCGGCGGCGTGGACGTCGCGATGAGCAACGGCTTCGGCTTCGGCGGGCAGAACAACACCGTCGTCGTCCGCCGCTACACCGCCTGAGCCTCCCCTTGCCCGCCCCAGCGGGGGAGGTATCGGCGAAGCCGACGGAGGGGGCTCCGGCGGGAAATCGCCAAAACCACAAAAGGCCAAAGGCCAAATCCGGATGTGCCACTGACCTCTTCCGAGAGGTCAGTGCTCCCGGCCGCCCTCTCTCCCTCTTCCCTCCCTCCGGTGCCACGGCTTGGCTTCCGAGCCAACCCGTGCTCCCCTCCTCCCCCAACACCATCCCCAAAGGAGCGTCGAAGAAAAAAAAAGACCATGAAGCACTGACCTTGCGGACAAGGTCAGTGGCACAGCGTTCGGAACACAGGTTCACTCGATCCGGCGCAGCAGGCCCAGCCCGTAATTCAGCGGCTGCAGATACAGGTCGATCTTCTCGTACCGCCCCGCCGCGAACTCGTGGACGCGGTCGAGCAGCGCCCGCCCGCCCTCGTGCCCGCCGCACTGCTCGGGGAAGGTGTCGTGCAGGATCACGAGCCCGCCGGTGTTGAGCACGGGCTCGACCGCGCGAAAGTCGGCCAGCACGCCCGGCGTCGAGTGGTCGCCATCGATAAAGGCCAGGTCCACGCCGCCGGCACACGCAAGCTCATCCCGCGCCGCCTCGATCGTCGGCCCGCTCAGCCCCGGGTGCAACTCTGTAAACTCGGAGAGCTCCGCACGCTCGAGCTGCGCGCGTACAAACTCCACCCGTCCTTCCAGCATCTCCGCATCCCGCCACGCCCCCTTATGCACGGGCCCGAAATCGTCGAAGCAGTGCAGCACAGGCTTCGCGTCGCCCGTGCGCGCGCCGCGGGGCGCTTGCTCCGCGAGCGCCCCGGCGATCCAGTGCGTGCTGACGCTGACGAACGTGCCGACCTCGAGCGCGACGCGCGGGCGGTGGTTGCGCACGATCCCGTGCAGCAGCCACCCGGCGTCCGGGCTGAGGCTTGCGGGGAAAGCGACGGGGTGGTCGTAGAGCTCGCAGAGCGAGGCGAGCCAGGGCGAAGCCGAAGCCGCGGCACGCATCCACAACGGCACTTCCCACCGCGCAGGGTGATCGCGATCATCGAGCCGGGGATAGTGCGCAAGCGACGCACGAGGCGATTCGTCGGCTCGCTCAGCGTGCGCGCGCAGCAACCGGATCACCCGCGCCCCGATCACCCGATCTCGCCCTCGCTCGCCCATGCCGTTACCTCAGGCCGTCGGCTTCTTCCAGCCGCTCTCGGCGTCCTTCACCAGCACCCCCGCCGACTGCTTCACGCACCGGCGGCACGCGAACACGCCCTCGCGCACCGGGCTCTCCCACATCGCCTCGGTCCGCTCTTCCAGGCAGAGCACGCAGGTCGTGCCGTCGGGGCGCGACGCGTCGAGCTTGCTCAGCACGAGCTCCGCGTACGCGACCGTCAGGCATCGCCCGCAGACAATCGACCCGCGGTGCCCTTCGACCATCGGGCGATCCTCGGCCCACGGGCGCGCGCAAAAATCGCACAGAAAATCGTCCGGCGACATCGACTCGGGATCGACCCCTTCGCGCTGCATCGTTCACTTCCCCGCCAGTGCGCCCGCGTCGCCGCCGACGAGCTGGTGCTGCGCGATCGTCTTGTATACGTCGCACCGTTCGAGCAGGTCCGTGTGGGTGCCGATGTCCACGACGCGCCCCGCCTCCATCACCACGATCCGGTCGGCGTTCACGACCGTGCTCAGGCGGTGGGCGACGATCAGGCACGTCCGCCCGCTGGCGAACTCGGTGATCGCGTCGGCGATCTTCTGCTCGCTGTCGGCGTCGACCATGCTCGTCGCCTCGTCGAGGATCAGGATCGCCGGGTCGCGGAGCATCGCCCGCGCGATCGCGATCCGCTGGCGCTGCCCGCCGCTGAGCGTCAGGCCCTGCTCACCGACTTCCGTCTCATACCCGTTCGGCAGCTTGCTGATGAACTCGGTCGCCCGCGCCCGATCGGCGGCCGCGTGCACCATCTCGTCGGTCGCTCCGCCCGCGCCGTACGCGATGTTGGACCGCACTGTCCCGCGGAAGAGCACCGTCTCCTGCGTGACGACGCCGATCTGGGATCGCAAACTCCGCACCGACACGTCGCGGATATCGACGCCGTCCACGAGGATGCGCCCCTCGCTGGCCTCGAACAGCCTCGGGACCAGCGCGAGCAGCGTCGTCTTCCCGCTCCCGTTCGGGCCGACGACGGCGACGGTCTCCCCGCAGCGCAGGTGGAGGCTGACGCCGCGCACCGCGGGCTCGGTCGAGCCGGGGTAGCTGAACGTCACGTTGTCGAAGACGATCGAATCACGGTGGCGCGGGAGCTTGGGCAGGCGGTGCCCGTGCCCGGGCTCGTCGGGGTGGTCGAGCATCTCGCGGATGCGCTCGGCCGCGCCGGCCGACTGCTGGATGTCGTTCACCAGCCCGGTCAGCGGCTTCAGACTCGCCCCGGCCGCCCCGAGCGCGATCAGCGTTGCGAGGAAGCTTTCCTTCTCCATGTGCCCGTCGAGGATCGCCTTGACCGCGACGAGCACCAGAAACCCGATCGCCAGCAGCGTGATCGCCTCGACCAGCGGGCTCGCGAGCGCACGGGCCGTGCGCAGTCGCATCATCTCCTTCATCGACGCCTTGTTGCTCTTATGAAACCGCCCGGCCTCGTACCGCTCGGTCGTGTGCACCTTCACCACGCGCAGGCCCTGCAGCGCCTCGGTCGCGGCGGCGTAGAGCGCCTGCTGGTGCCCGAGCGCGCCCTTGCTCGCGCGGCGGATCGTCTTGCCCAGGCGACGGATCACCGTGTAGAGCACCAGCGCCACCACGATCGAGACCATGCTCAGCACGGGGTTGAGGATCAACGCCGCGATGAACGCCGCCAGCCCCTTGGTCGCCTGCGCGACGCCCTTGCTCACCAGCGCGTTGAACCCGGCGCTGATCGCGGCCGTGTCCATCACGATCCGCGCGATCGAGTTGCTCGGCCCGTCGGTCACCACGCGGCTGAGCGGCATCCGCAGCACGCGGTAGAACGCCTTGCGGCGCAGGTTGGTCGCGGTGCGGAAAACGGCCGTCAGCGCGAGGTACTGGTGCAGAAAGTTCGCCGCCCCCCCGACGATCGTCAGCACGCCGAGCGCGCCGACCAGGATCGCGACGGCCGTGAACTGCCCGGGCGGCGCGCCCTCGATCAGCCAGTCGGGCACGCGCCCCTCGGTCCACCCGCGGGTGTTCGCCTGGGCGAGCAGGCCGGGGAGGTCCTGATCGTCGTTGAGGATCAGCTCCAGCACGGGCTGGATCGCGATCAGCCCCGCCCCGAGCCCGCTCGCCGAGATGAACGCGAACATCAACGCCAGCACCAGCGTCCGCTTGTAGCGCAGCATCCCGCGTGCGTAGTGCCAGAAGGCGTCCATGCGATCTCCGGTGGGCGGCTCGGGCCCAGTCTGCAAGTATCCGGGCCCAGCCCCGGCCCGACCACCGCGCACGCCGAACAATCACCCGTGCCCACCGAGCCCGACCCAGCCCACACCCGCCCCGCGACGCCCCCCACCACTCCCGGCGGCCGCGACCGTGTCGCGTTCGTCATCCCCTGCTTCAACCACGGACGCTTCATCGACGACGCGACCCGCTCGGCCCTCGAACAAACCCACCCCAACACCCGCGTCGTCATCGTCAACGACGGCTCCGACGACGGGACCACCCCGGACGACTGCGACCAAGCCGCCCAGCTCGACCCGGATCGCGTCCGCGTGCTGCACCAGCCCAACCAGGGCCTGCCCGCGGCTCGAAACGCCGGGGCCGCACGCGCCGCACGCGACTTCCCCGAGACCGACCATCTGGTCTTTCTCGATGCCGACGACACCGTCGCGCCGACGTTCGCCGCCCGCCTGCTCGAAAACCTCGCGAGCGCGCCCGCCGACATCAGCCACGCCTATTGCCAGGAAACCCTCACCGAGCTGGGGCAGAACACCCTCTGGCGCGTCCCCGACTGGGACCCGGAACTCCTGCTGATCACCAACCTGCACCCGGTCACCTGCCTCGTGCGCCGCGAGGCCTTCGAGCGCGTCGGCGGGTTCGACGAGACCATGACCGGCGGCTACGAGGACTGGGAGCTCTGGATCCGCTTGGCCGCGAACGGCTGCCGAGGCGTCCGATGCCCGGAGCCGCTCTTCTTCTGGCGCCGCCACAGCCGCGAGACGATGATCGACAGCGCGGTCGCCCGCCACGCGGCGCTCTACCAATCGATCATCGACCGCCACCGTGAGCTCTACGAATCCCGCGCGATCGCGCTCGCCGTGCGCACGAACACGCTCCTCCGCGCCTTCGACTGCAACTGGCTCGACGAGGATCACCTCCCGATCCCGCTGCGATACCTCCAACAGTCCACCGAGCGTTGGCACGAAGCCCGCCCGCGGCTGGCGGAGCTCGAGCACGCCCGAGGCGCGCTCGCCGAGGCCCGCGACCAAGCGACGGCCCGCGCCCTCGACGCGGAGCGCGAGCGCGACGCACTCGAAGCGACGGCCGCCGTGCGCCTCCACCGCACCGCCCACGCGATCGTCGCCCGGTGCCCCGCTCCCCTCCGGCGCATCCTCCGGGGCGGGATGTCCGCCCTCGCCGCCCTTATCCGACGCCTCGCACCCCGACGCCCGACGCCCCAGCCGCTCGCCCCCGCGCGAGACGCCCCGCGTCACGCCGAATCGATCCCCACGCCATCCGCCCCCGATACCATGGCCCCTCAACACCAAACCCCAGGCGAAGGACCCAGACCATGAAGATCCACGAGCACCAGGCCCGAGACCTCCTCGCCTCCTTCGGCGTCCCCGTCCCCCCGGCCCACCTCTGCACCAACGCCCAGGACGCCGCACGCCTCTACAAAGAAATCACCGACCAGGCCGGCACCGACCTCGTCGTCGTCAAGGCCCAGGTCCACGCCGGCGGCCGCGGCAAAGCCGGCTTCGTCAAGCTCGTCCGCTCCGCCGACGAAGCCACCGAAGCCGCCACCTTCATGCTCACCAACCGCATGGTCTCCAACCAGACCGGCCCCGAAGGCCTCCCCGTCTCCAAACTCCTCATGGCCGCCGGCGTCGACATCGCCCACGAGTACTACCTCGCCATCACCACCGACCGAGCCACACGCCAAAACGTCCTCATCGCCTCCGCCGAAGGCGGCGTCGACATCGAAGAAGTCGCCGAGCACAACCCAAAGGCCATCCTCAAAACACCCCTCCACCCCCTCCTCGGCCTCCAGCCCCACCAGGCCCGCGAAACCGCCTTCCGCCTCGGCCTCAAAGGCAAGCAGGTCAACCAGGCCGTCAAAACCATGACCGCCCTCGCCAAGTGCTTCCTCGCCAAAGACTGCTCCATCGCCGAGATCAACCCCCTCGTCCTCACCCCCCCGACCGACGCCCACCCCGACGGCCAGATCCTCGCCATCGACGCCAAGTTCAACTTCGACGACAACGCCCTCTTCCGACACCCCGACCTCCAGGCACTCTTCGACCCCGCCGAGGAAAACCCCGCCGAACTCCGCGCCGCCTCCCACGGCCTCACCTACATCGCACTCGACGGCAACATCGGATGCCTCGTCAACGGCGCCGGACTCGCCATGGCCACCATGGACACCATCAAGCACCACGGCGGCGAACCCGCCAACTTCCTCGACGTCGGCGGCTCCGCCTCCGAACAAGCCGTCACCGAAGCCTTCAACATCATCCTCAGCGACGAACGCGTCCAAGGCATCCTCGTCAACATCTTCGGCGGCATCATGGACTGCGCCGTCATCGCACAAGGCATCGTCAACGCCGCCAAAACCTACAAAAACAACGACGGCTCCACCGGCTTCCAAGTCCCCCTCGTCGTCAGACTCGAAGGCACCAACGTCGAAGCCGGACGAGAAATCCTGAAGCAGGCGAGCGCCAGCCTGCCGACACTGCAGGCCGCGACGGATCTGAGTGATGGGGCGAGAAAAGTCACCGTGGCCATCTAACGCACTCCGGCCATAGAGAATGGAAAATCAGTGCCATGCTACCCGTGCAGCCTCCAGATAAAAATCGCGCAGATTCCGGCGTGATTTTTGCGAGATCGCTTCTTAATCAGCATCCGGTAGATGCTGCACAAGTTTTGTCGAGTATTGATGACGAGACCGCTGGATTTGTCTATGCAACATGGGCAGATCGGGCCGATGCGCTTTCGCGTGCTGCAGGAAATACTCTTATAACAGAGTTGGTAGTACGAGCCGCTGTATCGACGGTGATTGGCGTTGGGATCGGTTACGCAATTGGGGGACTTCAGGTCGCTTGGGCTGGGCTGATCTTGCCACTGCTTGTGATTGTTTGGTGGCGATCGAATCGTCGCACTTGGCATCGTTCTGTTGCTCGTGCCATTATCTGGGGCGCATTAATCTTTGACGACATCAAAATGCGATATGAAAATTCTGGACCTGAGGGCGAAATAATCATAAATAAAGTTGGCAACAATGTGGGTCGATTTGCGAGTAATTACGAGAAATGGACTGGGAGGCCATTAGCGAGACGGATAGGGTAGCTCGGTGCCCCGGAGACGCGGAGCCCGCCGCGGGCGCAGCTTCTCCGGGACTCCCCCTCCTTCAACCCTCCTCCCATCAGCCACCCCCGTCCGACCCCGATCATGGAAAAGCTCCGCCGCGGCGGCTCCGCGTTTCCATGCCACCAGAGCGCGGCCTCATCGCAGGTGGTCGCACGCGATCTCGCCTTCGCGTTGACCCTGCCAAAACCGGGCGCTCGACCACACCCAATCACCCGGCCGCTCCACCAGCCCCCGCCGAACCGGGTTGATATGGCAGTAGTCTATCTTCTCGCGGATCTCGTCGAGATCCCGGCAATTCCGGTCGTACCCGCCTCCGGATTGCCAGAACGCCATCGAGCCATCGGCGCGCTCAAGCCGTTCAAGTCCACCCGCCCCTCGTGAACGCCAGTCCGCGATGAGCCGTCGCGCGACGCCGCCCTTGAGCGTCCGCAGGGTCGTCGGCACATCCGACTCGCTGTTGGCCCGCAGCACCAGATGCACATGCTCCGGCATCAGCACCCACGCGTGCAAGAGAAACGTGTGCCGCTCGCGTGTTCGCTGCAACTGAGCGACAAACACGTCCTTCGCCGCACGACTCCGAAAGAGCGGCAGCCGATGCAGGCAGCTAAATGTAAGAAATCGAACCGAGTTCGCATGCTCATACCGACGCATGGCAAGCACCCTACCGACTTGCCCCATCGGATGCCAAAACTCGGTGCCCCGGAGACGCGAAGCCCGCCCCGGGCGCAGCTTCTCCGGGACTCCCCCTCCTCCAACGCTCCTCTCGCCAACCACCCCCATCCGCCCCCGACCATGGAAAAGCTCCGCCCCAGCGGCTCCGCGTTTCCATGCCACAGGAGCGCAACACCCTCTGTGCGCCCCGGCCCGAGTGCTGTCCCGCCACTCGGGCCTCAGCCCGACGCGATCGCCGCCAGGAACGCCTCGCCGAACTGCTCGAGCTTCGCCGGCCCCACGCCCTTCACACGCAGCATCGCCCGCGTGTCCGCCGGGCGCGACCGCGCCAGCTCCCGCAGCGTCGCGTCGCTGAACACCACGTACGGCGGCGCGCCCAGCTCCTCCGCGATCGACTTCCGCAGCGCCCGCAGCGACTCGAACAGCCGCTTCTCCTCCACGCTCAGTGGGCGCGCCTCCAACTCCGAAGACGCCCGCGAGCGGCGCTCCGGGCGTTCCGAACCGGCCGACCGCGTCCCCATCGGCAGCCCCAGGCGCACGGTCTCCTCCCCGCGCATCACCGCCGCCCCCCGCGCCCCGAACCGCAGCGTGCGGAACTCGCCGACCTCCAGCGCCCCGGCCGCCACGAGCTGATCGACGAACGCCATCACCTCCGCCTTCCGACGGTCCTTCATCAGCCCGAACACGCTCAGCCGGTCGTGCCCGGCTCGCCCGATCTTCTCGCTCCCGCTCCCGCGCAGCACGTCAACCACGTGCCCGGCGCCGTAGCTCTGCCCCGTCCGGGCGACGCCCGACAGAATCATCTGCGCGATCCGCTGCCCGTCCGGCTCCGACTCGGTCTCCCCCAGGCACACGTCGCACGCCCCGCAGCTCTCTTTCGTAAACGCCTGCCCGAAGTGCTCGCACAGCGCCTTGTGGCGGCAGACCAGCGTCCCCGCGAACCGCTGCATCTCGTTGAGCAGTTCGATCTGCGCCGCCGTCGAATCGTCGCTCGCGCCCGTCTCGCCCGCCGAACGCTCGATGAGCTGGCGCCAGCGGACCGAGTCCCCCGGCGCGGTCAGCAGCAGACACTCCGCCTCCAGCCCGTCGCGCCCCGCGCGCCCCGCCTCCTGCTGGTACGCCTCGACGCTCTTGGGCAGGTTCGCGTGCGCCACCAGGCGCACGTTGCTCCGGTCGATCCCCATCCCGAACGCGACCGTCGCGCACACCACGTCGAGCTGCTCGTTGGTGAACCGACGCTCGACGCCGTGCCGCTTGTCGGGGTTCAGGCCCGCGTGGTACGCCTCCGCGTCGTGCCCGGCGGCGCGCAGCTTGCCCGCCAGCTCCTCCGTCTTCGCACGGCTCATGCAATAGACGATCGCCCCGCCCTCGCCCCGCTCGTGCATCGCCCCGATCGCCTCGCTCGCCTGCTCCGCCCCGTCGCCGCGCCGCGCCCGCACGCGGTAGGTCAGGTTCGGGCGATCGAAATCGCCCACCATCGGCACGACCAGCGCGCCGTGCTCGTCCCGCAGCCCGAGCTGGCGCACGATGTCCTCGCGCACCCGCGGCGTCGCGGTCGCCGTGAACGCCTGCATCCCCACGCCCGGCGCGACCTCGCGCAGCTCCCGCAGACGCCGATACTCCGGGCGGAAATCGTGCCCCCACTGGCTGATGCAGTGCGCCTCGTCGATCGCGATCGCCCCGAGCCGCCCGCTGTCCGCCAGCTCCGCGAGCAGCGACTTGAACCCGGGGTTCACCGCGCGCTCCGGCGCGCACAAAATCAGCTTTAGCTCTCCCGCGCGCAGACGCGCGACCGTCGCCCGCGCCTCCTCGGCGTCGAGCCCGGAGTGCAACGCCGCGGCCGGGTAGCCGTTGAGCTCCAACCCCCGCACCTGGTCCCGCATCAGCGCGATCAGCGGGCTGAGCACCACCGTGAGCCTGCCCGTCACCAGCGGCGGCGCCTGGTAACACAGGCTCTTCCCGCCCCCCGTCGGCAGCACCACCAGCCCGTCCCGCCCCGCGACGGCAAGCTCGATCGCCCGCGCCTGCAACGGGCGAAGGTCATCAAACCCCCACACCCGGCGCACGGCGTCGAGAATCAACGAGTTATCCGGGGCGGTCGTCACAGGGCAAAGCGTAAGCGGGCCGAGGGCGGCCCGCTTCACACTCGCTGATCTCGCTCGGCGTGCGTGCGTTTACGCCATCTGCTTCGCCTCGTTCAGCTTCTTCCGGATCACCGTCTGCAGGATCCCGCCGTTCTTCCAGTACTCGATCTCGATCGGCGTATCCAGGCGTAGCACCGCGCGGAACTCGGTTGTTTTCCCCGCCGGCGAGGTCGCGCGCACGGTCACGGTCATCCGCGGCTCCACCGTCTCCGGCAGCAGGATGTCGAACGACTCGTCGCCTCGCAGCCCCAGCGTCTGGGCCGTCTGCCCTTCCTCGAACACCAGCGGCAGCACGCCCATGAACACCAGGTTGCTCCGGTGGATCCGCTCGAAGCTCTCGGCGATCACCGCCTTCACGCCCAGCAGCATCGCGCCCTTCGCCGCCCAGTCGCGGCTCGAGCCCATGCCGTAGTCCTTGCCCGCGAGCACCACCAGCGGCACGCCGGCCTGCTTGTAGTCCATCGCGACGTCGTAGATGTACTCCACCGGCGCGGTCTCGATCGTCTCGCCCTTGGTGAAGTTCCGCGTCCACCCGCCCTCGGGCTGCGTGCCCGTCGACGGGTCGGCCGCGATGCGGTTCTTGATCCGCACGTTCGCGAACGTCCCGCGCGTCATCACCTGGTCGTTCCCGCGTCGCGAGCCGAAGCTGTTGAAGTCGCGGGGCTCGACGCCGCGGCCGATCAGGTACTGCCCGGCCGGCGTCTCGGGCTCGATGCGCCCGGCCGGCGAGATGTGGTCCGTCGTCACGCTGTGCCCGAGCAGCGCGAGCGCGCGGGCCCCGCGGATCGGCGCGATCGGCGCGGGGCGCTCGGTCATCCCCTCAAAGAACGGCGGGTTGTGGATGTACGTGCTCGCGTCGTCCCACGGGTAGAGCTCGCTCGAGCTCACCGGCACGTTGTTCCACGTCTCGTTCTCCTCGTACACCTTCGCGTACTTCCGCTCGAACTGCTCGGCCGTCACGCAGTGCGCGACCAGCTCCCGCACCTCGGCGTTGCTCGGCCAGATGTCCTTCAGGAACACGTCCTTCCCGCCCGGCGTCTTCGCGATCGGCTCGTGCTGCAGGTCGATGTCCACCGTCCCCGCGATCGCGTACGCCACCACCAAGGGCGGGCTCGCGAGGTAGTTCGCCTTCACCGCCGGGTGCACACGACCCTCGAAGTTCCGGTTCCCGCTCAGCACGCTCGCCGCGACCAGGTCGCCGGCCTTGATCCCGCGCTCGATCTCCGGCGGCAACGGCCCCGAGTTCCCGATGCACGTCGTGCACCCGTACCCCACCGTGTGGAACCCCAGCGCCTCCAGGTCCGGCGTCAGCCCCGCCTTGTCGAAGTACTCCGTGACGACCTTGCTCCCCGGCGCGAGGCTCGTCTTCACCCACGGCTTGCGGGTCAATCCCAGCGCGTGCGCCTTCCGCGCCACCAGCCCGGCCGCGACCATCACGTCGGGGTTGCTCGTGTTCGTGCAGCTCGTGATCGCCGCGATCACCACCGCCCCGTGCGTCAGCTCCACCGTCTGCCCAACGCGAGCCGGGTGCGACGCCTCGCCGAGCGCGACGACCACGCGGTCGCGGCTGTCGCCATGGGCGGCGTCCGCCTCGTCCTGGTTCACCGCCTCGCCCGCCGGCTCGCCGCCCTCGTCGGTCCACGTGCTCAGGTTCACGCCCTCGCTGATCGCCTTCTTCCCGAACGTGTCCACAAGCTCCTTGTGCCACGCCGCCTTCATGCTGCTCAGCGACACGCGGTCCTGCGGGCGCGCCGGGCCGGCCAGCGACGGCTCCACCTCCGCGAGGTCCAGCTCCAGCACCGTCCCGAACCGCGGCTCCGGGCTCTCCGGCGTCCAGAAGAACCCGCTCGCCCGCGCCCACGTCTCCGTCAGGCGCACTTCCGACTCGCTCTTGGCCGTGAAACGCAGATAGTCGATCGTCTTCGCGTCGATCGGGAAGAACCCGCACGTCGCGCCGTACTCCGGCGCCATGTTCGCGATCGTCGCCCGGTCCGGGATCGACAGCTCCGCCATGCCCGGTCCGAAGAACTCCACGAACTTCTCGACCACGCCGTGCGCACGCAGCATCTGCGTCACCGTCAGCACCAGGTCCGTCGCCGTCACGCCCTCGCGCAGCTTGCCCGACAGCTTGAAGCCCACCACCTCCGGCGTCAGCATGTACACCGGCTGACCCAGCATCACCGCCTCGGCCTCGATCCCGCCCACGCCCCAGCCCAGCACCCCCAGCGCGTTGATCATCGTCGTGTGGCTGTCGGTCCCCACCAGTGAGTCCGGGTACACCTGCAGCTCCCCGTCGAGCTCCCGCGTCAGGCACCCGCGCGCCAGGTACTCCAGGTTCACCTGGTGCACGATCCCCGTCGCCGGCGGCACCGCGCGGAAGTTGTCCAGACTCTCCTGACCCCACTTCAGGAACGAGTACCGCTCGTTGTTCCGCTCGAACTCGTACTCGGCGTTGATCGTGAGCGCCACGCGCGTCGCGAAGTCGTCCACCTGCACCGAGTGGTCGATCACCAGGTCGCACTGCACCGCCGGGTTGATCTGCGCCGGGTCCCCGCCCAGGCTCGCCATCGCGTTGCGCATCGCCGCCAGGTCCACCACGCACGGCACGCCCGTAAAGTCCTGCAGCACCACACGCCCCGGCATGAACGGCATCTCCACCGCCTGCACGTTCGCGGCGTCGTAGCTCGCCAGCCCGCTGATGTCGTCGTTGGTGACGATGAACCCGTCCAGGTTCCGCAGCTGCGCCTCCAACAGCACGCGGACCGAGTACGGCAACCGGTCCACCTCGTACCCGCCCGCCTTCAACGCGAGCACGTTGTAATACGTGTACGTCCGCCCGTCGAGATCGAACGTGGCGCGGGCGTGAAACGGGTCGGGACGGGTGGGCATCGCAAGCTCCTTCAGATGGATTGGTTGTGTGCTTCAATCATCGCCCGGATGAATCGATAAATCGAATCGATCTTGTTGCTATTTTTCATCGATAACGTCAATGTTTATCGTGGTTCAGGGCATTCGGGGATCGCGTCCGCGTCTAGACTCGCCCGTGTCGCGTCCACACGACCACGCCGACGATTGCGGCGACACCGCCGTCCTCTCGGCGATCGACGACGCGCCGACACCCGCCGCCGATCGCGCCCGACGCCAGGGCGATGCCGAGGGCTCGCTCGAGGCCGCCCACGCCCGCCCGGTCGTCTGGGTGGTGATCCCCGTCCGCGACCGCCCGTCGGACCTGCGCGATCTGCTGAACGACCTGCGCCGGCTCGACGCCCCGGCCCGTCTCCGCGGGGTCGTGGTGGACAACGCCTCCGAGACGCCCATCGACCCCGAACGATTCGACTTTCCGAGCTGGCTCGAAACGCTCCGCCTCGAGAGCAACCGCGGGGGCTCTGGGGGCTTCAACGCCGGGCTGATGCGCGCGCTCCGCGACCGCGACGACCCCCCGACACACCTGTGGCTGCTGGATTCCGACGCCCGGGTCCGCCCGGACACGCTCGGCGCGCTGCTGCGGGCGCTGGAGAAATCCCCGGACGCGGTCGCGGTCGGGCCCGCGATCGAGGACCCGAGCACCATCCACGAGCCCACGCCCGCGGCTCGCGCGCGGCGCGTCCACGAGCTCGGCGGACGCGTCCGGCGCGGGAACGGGCAGCTCGTCCCCGCGCTCGCGGGCGATGCGGCGGCCCGCGCGAGCGACCCGATCGCCTGCGACTACCTCGCCGCCTGCTGCGCGCTCGTCCGGAGCAACGCGGCCCGCGAGACGGGCCTGCTCCCCGACCTGTTCCTCAACGCCGATGACGTCGCGTGGTTCGTCCGTCTCGCGCGTGAGACGGGCGGGCGCATCCTGGCGGACCCCCGCGCCCGGGCGGCCCACCCGCGGTTCGACCGATACCCGACGTGGGCCCGCTATTACCAGGCGCGGAACGCGTGCGCGCCGCTGTCGGCGCTGGGGCTGGGGGCGTGGGTGCGGTTCCGTCGCGGGCTTCTGGAGACGCGCCGCATGGTCAGCCAGGCGGTCCTCGGGCGGGAGGACCTGGCGCGCCTGCACCTGCTGGGGCTGGACGACGCCCTCGCGGGGCGGACACGCGGTGCCGCGCCCGAAGGACGGCTCGCGTTCGAGCCTTGGCGCCCATATTCGGCGCTGCCCGAGGCGTTGCGGGGCGCGGGGGTGACGCCGACGCCCGCGTTGTTGCGGGAAGCCGAGCGGTGCGCAGCGATGAGCCGCGACCACGCGCCGGCCGGGTGGCTGGGCGCGATCGGGCGGTTGTGCGCGCCGCGGCGCGAGGCGGCGGCGTGTGTCCCGAGCGTCGGGGGGACGGCCTGCTGGTTCCGCGGCCGCGTCACCGTCCAGTGCGATCCCGGCGGGTTCGTGCTCCGACGCGTGACGCGCCGGGGAGCGGTGCGTTCGGCGTCCCGGTACGCCTGGGCCGGGCTGGCGCGATCGGTGCGCCTCGCGTGGCGACCGCCGGTCGCCCCGCCCCCAACACCCCTTCCCGTGCGCACGGACGCGGGGCCTGCGACGATCTCGGTCGTGGTGCTGAGCTACAACCGTCGCGAGGCGCTCGAGCGGACGCTGACGAACCTCTCGCGCACGGCGCGCCTCGCGGGCGCGCAGGTCATCGTGGTGGACAACGCCTCGACGGACGGGAGCGTCGAGCTGGTCGAGTCGCGCTTCCCGGAGGCGGAGCTCGTGCGCCTGTCCGACAACGCGGGGGTCGAGGGCTTCAACGCCGGGGCCGATCGCGCGACGGGGGACCTGCTGCTGATCCTGGACGACGACGCGTGGCCCGAGGGCGAGTCGCTCGACCGAGCGGCGGGGCTGCTGGCGTCGCGTCCGGAGCTGGCGGCCGTCACGTTGCACCCGCGCCACCCGACGACGGACGCGAGCGAGTGGCCGTTCGCGGGCGAGGCGACGGACGCGTGGCCGGTGATGGGATGCGGGAACCTGGTGCGCCGGGACGACTGGCGTCGGGCCGGTGGGTACGCGGGGGGTTTTTTTCTGTACCGCAACGACACGGACCTGGCGATGAAGCTGCTGGCGCTGGGCCGCGGTGTCCGGTTCGAGCCGGGTCTGGTGGTGCGTCACGATTCGCCGCAGGCGGTGACGAAGACGCCGCTGTGGTTTTTTCATGCGACGCGGAACTGGGTTTGGCTGGCGCGTCGTCACGGTCGGGGGTGGCGTCGGTGGGCCGGGGCGCTCGCGGGGTGGGTGTGGGCCCACCGCTTGGCACGCCTGGACTGGCGCGGGCACGCGACGGTGTTCCGGGGGGGTCTGACGGGTTGCCTGGTGCGTCCGCCGATGATGCCGCGGGGGGTTCGCCCGGACGGGGGCGCGTTCCGCCGCCTGCTGCGGATGCAGTTCAGCACGCGGGCGCGGGGTCGTTGATCGGGGGCGGGATGCGGGGGGTGGCATGTTGCCCGGATTGCCACGCCGTCGGGGGTGCCGTAGGGTTCTCGGCGAGACAGAGCTCGGCCACGGGGGGCCGACGGAGGTTCGATCCATGCAGCCGATGACACGCAGCGCCCGCTCACGCCTCCCGCGCGGGTCCGGTCGAACGCTCGGGATGGCCGCGCTCGCCTCGGCGTCGTTGCTGCTGGCGACCGGGTGCGGGGGGACGCGTCTGCAGGTCTACACGGACCCGTCGATGACCGACGTGGTGGCGCGGACGCCGAGCGGGCAGGTCGTCCGCGGTCGGGGCGAGCCGCCGACGTTCCGGATCCGGTTCCGCGAGGGGGAGACGGCGCCCGCGGGCGAGCGTCCCGAGGCGTACACGATCATCGCGACGCCCGACGGGCCCGACGCCGACCGGTACCTGACCACCGAGTTCCCCGTCACGCGGACGAGCCTGCTGGCGGCCCGCCAGATCCGCCCGGTGCCCGACAAGCCCGACACCTTCCGCCTGGACCTCGACCTGCCGCGGAAAGACTACGAGGACCTGGCGTTCGCGGAGATCGTCCTCGACCCGCGCGGGGGCTGGACCACCGTCATCACCCGGCGGCGGGCGTACGACGACGTGACCGAACGCGGGGGAACGGCCCCGCAGCGCATCGCCCGCGTGCCGGCCTCCACCGGGCTCCGCGGCATGAGCATGAGCCCCGCCGGCGACCGCATGGTCTACTCCATCTCCGAGACCGAGCCGGGCGACGCCGGCGCCGCGGCCGCGGGTGTGACCTTCCGAACCCCCGGGCGTGAGCCCGCGCACGCGCGCGTCGCGAGCGATCCGAACGTCTCGGCCGTCACGCGGAGCAACCTCCGCGGGATCCGCCTGGCGGGCGGGGGGATCGAGCAGATCACCGTCGATGACTACTTCGACTTCGACCCGACGTTTACCAGCGACGGGGAGCACCTGATCTTCGCGAGCAACCGTCGGAATCTGGGGGGAAGCGACATCCTGCGGATCCGCTCGACCGCGCGGGCCGGGGGGATCCAGAACATCTACACCGACCCGCAGGGCAACTGGCTCGTGCGCCCGACGCAGGGGGCCGACGGGACGATCGCGTTCAACATGATCCCGGCGGCCCGGGACGGGGAACGCGATTACACCCGCCCGCCGGAGATCTGGACGATCGGCGGGCCCGGGCGGTTCCCGACGCAAGTGACGCTTGGTTTGCAGCCGGCGATCAGCCCGAGCGGGGACAAGATCGCGTTCATCCGCGACGGGAACGTCTGGGTCTGCAACGCCGACGGGACGAGTGAGGCCCAGCTCACCACCGACGCGAGCCGCATCATCAGCGAGCACCTCGCGAGCCTGCCCGAAGGCGAGGCGCGCGAACGCTTCCAACGCGAAGAGCTCTTCCGAACCTATTTCCCCTACAGCCACCCGTCGTGGAGCCCCGACGGGCGGTTCATCGTCTATACCAGCATGCAAGGGCAGGACCCGACCGGGCGTCGCCAGGAGGACGTCTGGGTCATGGACGCCGACGGGGGGATGCGCGAGCAGCTCACGACCAACCCCTCGGCCGACCGCTACCCCCTGGTCAGCCCGGACGGGCGCAACATCTACTTCTTCAGCAACCGTGGTCGCGAGTGGGCGATCTGGCGCATCCCGTCGCCGGAGTTCATGCGCAGCACGCGGTAAGCCTGCACGGCAGGGACGGATCACCCGGGCGCCGGCGGATAAACCCGGTGAGTTCACAAGATCTGAACGCAACCGCCGCCCGCTATCTGCGAATCCGTTTGCAACCAGCGGCGGACCCGCCCGGGGTTCCCGTTCGCTGTGCGTCGCGATGCCGGGGCCTGTCTCCGGGGGCGCCACGGGCGGGCTTGCCGGGCAATGGCTTGGTCGTCGCGGATCGGGGCAGGACAGGAGAGATCGTCGTGCCTGAGACCTCGCGGCCGTCAGGTGAACTTCCCCATGATCGGGCCCAAGTTCGGCCCCATGATCAGGGTCGAACGCACCATTCAAGTTCCGAGAACCCCCCGCGGTTGGAGGGGCGGCGTGTGCTCGCGACGCCGCTGAAAGCCTCGCCGATCCCGTCGCCCTCCCGCCCCGCGAGTCCTGCCCACCCGGACCATCCGACACCGTTCGGAACCCAATCCGAACCAACAACCCCGCAAGGGGTGAATAGCCGCTCCCCCGGGCAGGGTTTACCGACGGCGTCCGGGATAACCCGGGCGGGGGGCCAGACAAACCACTCGAACCGGGGAAACACGGACGTGCACCACACCAGCCTGCCGAATCGAATGTCACCCAATGCGGGGGCTATGTCCCCGTCACAGCGGGACGACCGTCCCGTGGAAGTTCCACCACCCGTGAACAACCACGTCGCCCACCCGCAGGCGAACCATGCGGCGGGGTACGGCCCCTACAACGCGCCCGGGGTGGATGTCGCCTCGTGCTGGCTCGCGCTGGCGGAGGACTCCGGGCTCTGCGTCTACGTGTTCGACCTGGACGGGCGTCTGCTCCACGCGAGCGGGTCGGCCCTGGATGCGCACGACATCCTTCCTGAGGACCTCGGGCACACCTCGCTCCATGACATCCTGCCCAGCCCGCTCTCTAACGAACGACTGGAGTTGTTCCGCAACGTCGCGCGTAGCAACCGCCCGGCGACGTACGAATCGGTCACCCGCGGCGTCCGCTACCGCGCCACCGTCCGCCCCGCGACCACGCCCGAGCGTGACCGGACCCTTGTGCTTGTCACGACCGCGCCCGCCGCGCTGCACCCCGCCGAGCGGGCCGGCGTCCCGCGCGAGCTCAGCCCCAACGACATGGGCCCGCTCCGCCAGCTCACCCGGCGCGAGCTGGAGGTGCTGGGGATGATCGGGCTCGGGCTCTCGACGGCCGCGATCGCCAAGCGTCTGAACCGGAGCGTGAAGACGGTCGAAGGGCACCGCGTGAGCCTGGGCAGCAAGCTGAGCGTCTCGAACCGGGTGGAGCTGGCGCGGATCGCGATCCGCGCCGGGCTGTGCGAGTTCGACCCGCGGAACCACGACGAGCCGCTCCCGCCGGACGGCGACTGAGCGGCGGTTTTTCACGATTTTCTGAGCTCCCTCGCACGCGCGGGCCTCGGCTTTGGCCGGGGCCCGTGCCATTTCGGGCGGTCGGGTACACTGAGCCGATGCACGCTGCGACGGTTCGATTGAGTGCGCCGGGGGAGCCGTTGCGGGAGCCACGGGTCCGCGCGACGGTGATCGCGGCGGCGCGTGCGCTGGCGGAGCGGACGGGGCTCGAGATCCTGGACGTTCGTGCAGAGGACGCGGGGATCGAACTGACGCTGCACGCCGAGGAAGCGACGGCCGTCGGCTTCGCGGCCGAGCTGCGGCGCATCACCAACGCGTGGCACCACGCGCGTTCGGGCGAATCGCTCTGGCCGGGGCGAACGGACCGGGACGGGGACCTTCGCGACGACGATGCGGATGATGCGTCGTTCTGAGTGTGCCGTGCGGGAACGGGGTCGGTCTGGGGCGGGGTCGGGGGGCGGCTCCTAATCTGTGACATGCCCGACGCGACCGATCTGAATCGTTCCGGCGAAGCCGGGGGGCCCGGGGACCCGAAGGCGCGCCCGCCGACGGTGCAGGTCCGCGCGCCCAAGGGGACGCGGGACGCCTATCCGGAGGACGTGCTCCGTCGGCGCTACATCACGCAGTCGTGGCGGGACACGGCGATCCGTCACGGGTTCGAGGAGATCGAGGGCCCGACCTTCGAGCACGCGGACCTGTACGCCGTGAAGAGCGGCGAGGGGATCCTGGGCGAGCTGTTCCAGGCGTACAGCGGGAAAGATCCGGGCGAGGTGGCGAGCGTTCAGGCGAGCGGGCGGGCGCCGTACGCGCTGCGCCCGGAGTTCACGCCGAGCCTGGCTCGGATGTACGTCGCGAAGTACGGGAAGAAGGCGGACACGCCGGTGACGCGGTGGTTCACGGCGGGCCCCTACTTCCGTGCCGAGCGCCCGCAGCGGGGGCGTCTGCGCGAGTTTTTGCAGTGGAACTGCGACGTCATCGGGACGCCGGAGGGCGAGGCGTTCGAGCTGACCTACGACACGGAGATTTTCGACGTCACGGTGTCGATGCTGAGCGCGGCCGGTCTGGATCCGGAGTCGGTGCGCCTGAAGTGCAACTCGCGCCGGGCGCTGGGGGACCACATGTTGCGCCTCGGGATCGGGCCGGATCGGCACGAGGGGGCGCTCGGGCTGATCGACGCGTCGTCGAAGCTGAGCCGCGAGCAGTTCGCGGCCCGCGCCCGCGAGCTGGCGCTGCCCGACGCGTTCATCGCGCAGTACGGCTCGTCGGAGGGGAACCTGGTCATCCGCCTCCGCGACACGGCCGAGAGCGTGATCGGGCGTTACCCGAGCCTGGCGGGTGAGCGCGGGAAGCTCGACGAGGCGCTCGAGCGGTCGCAGAGCCGCGTGGGCGTGCCGGGCACGATCGAGAACCGCGTCCACGTCTTCGGGCTGGACGAGTGGTACGAGTTCGATTCACGGGTCGTCCGCGGGCTCGCCTACTACACCGGCACCGTGTTCGAGCTCATCGCCGACGGGGAGCGGGCCGTCGCCGGCGGTGGGCGGTACGACAAGCTCATCGAGCTCTTCGGCGGCGCGCCCACGCCCGCGTGCGGGTTCGGGATGGGCGACGTCGTGCTCGGGTTGTTGCTGGAAGATAAAGGTTTGATGCCCGAGGGGCCGGCGTTGATGGAGGCCGTGAGCCGGGCGCCCGCGAGCGTGCGTCCGGAGGCGTTCGTGGTGACGCCGGACGAGTCGCGGGATGACGACGTGATCCGGGCCGTCGCCCGCCTCCGGCGCGGCGTCGAGAGCGAGCGCTCCGAGGAAGAGGGCGCTAAGGCGTGGGACTGGGGGGCGCGGTACGAGCCCGCCACCGGCGGCGTCCGCCCCTTCCACGCCCGGCGATCGGACAAAGCGACACGGAACGTCGGCAAACTGTTTAAGGATGCCCTTGCCCAGCACGCGCGCACGTTCGTGGTGCTGGAACCCGACGGCTCCGCGACCATCCAGGACCTCGACCGCAAACGCAAGTTCGAGAAGCTGGATGTGGGCGAGGGGATGGTGCGCCTGCCGGCGATGGTCGCGAGCGTGCTCGACGGGCGAGAGCCGGGGTAAGTCTGCTTCTCGACGGCCCCCTACGCCTCGCTAGGGCGGGGGAGGGCAGGGGTGCGGGGATGATGTGCCACTGACCTTGTCTGCAAGGTCAGTGCTTCCTGCTCTTTTTCTTTATGTGCTCTTTTGTTGGTCGGGCTGGAGGGGGAGCGGGGGGAGAGCGAGAAGGCGGCCGGGAGCACTGACCTCTCGGAAGAGGTCAGTGGCACATCCGGAGGGTGGGTTGTCCGGATTTGGGCGTTTGCTTCGGGGCCCCCTCCGCCTCGCTGCGCTCGGCACCTCCCCCGCCGGGGCGGGGGGGGCAAGGGGGTGTGGCGTCGGCTTGGATTCTTGTGGGGCCGTACTTGATCCGGTTGGGCCGGAATGTCTACAGTCGCTGCTGTTGTGACTGAGACTCAGTCGCAATTCAAGTCGGCCCGGCTGCCAGCGGTTGGCGGCGTGCGGGTCATCCCGAATCCCTCGCCCCGGGGCGGCTTTCCGCGTCGGCGGCGCGAACGGTTGAGGAGTTTGAGATGCGTGTGATGCAAGCTGTGGTGTTGGCGGTGGTTGCGGGCGGCTTGACCGGGGCGGCCTCGGGCGTGGTGGTGCCGTTTGTGGAGACGTTCGAGGGTGGCGTTGCGAACTGGCGGAACGCGAACAACTCGGCGGATCTCGACTTCGTCGCGGGCGGCGGGGCCGACGGGGGGGCGTACGCCTCGGGCGTGTTCAACTACGCGAACACCTCGAGCGGGGGGTTCCCGCCGATCGTCCTGCGTGGGCAGGCGTCGAGCGGGGCCTCGGGGGGGGCGTTCGTCGGCGACTGGCTGGCGGCCGGGGTGACCGAGTTTCTGTTCGAGATCCGCCACGACGCGCCGGTGGCGCTGGAGATCACGGGTCGGATCGCGACGCCGGGCAATTTTCCGGGCGCGAGCTTCGAGACCGATTTTCTGGTGGAGCCGGGCGTGTGGACGACGGTGGGGATCACGATCGACGAGAACGACCCGCGTTGGGTGAGCTTCAGCAACCAGCCGTTCGAGGCGACGTTCGGGAACGTGGGGAACATCCAGATCGGGGCGAACGTGCCGGAGGCGCTGGTCGGGCAGGACATCACGGTGCGGTTCGACCTGGACTTGGTCCGAATCGTGCCCTCGCCGGCGGGGCTGGCGGCGTTCAGCGTCCTCGGGTTGGGGATGTGCCGACGCCGACGGGGTTGAATCCGTCCCGCGAGGGTGCTGAGAATGCCATGGGAAACGCGGGCATCGCCCTGGACATTTCCCTTCTTTTGTGTGAATATGCGCAAGATTGGGTCAATGACCGCAGGGTTTCCCTGTTGAACCAGTGAACCTGGCTCTCAAATTTCGCGTATGATCGGGAGCAGATTTCCCCCTCCCTCACCGTCCGCGAGGCTTCCAGCTTCGCGGACGGTTTTTTGCGCGTGGCGCACCGTTATCGGTGCGGCGGGCGGGCAAGATGGGGGGCGTGGGGGATCAGCGGCCGCGGAGCTCGGTGAAGCGGATGGGTCCCCAGCCGTCTTGCGACCTGGAGACTTCGAGGATGTTCTGTCCGCGGTTGAGCCATCGCCTCGTGGGCGGGAGGCCGCGTTCGTGGCGTTCGAGGACTTCGAGTCGGACGCGGTCGGCCCACGGGCTGCGGACGGGCCCGAAGAGGGCGCTGCCGCCGGGCTCGACGGCGCCTTGCTCGAGGACGAGCGGGTCATCGACGAGGCGATCGCGGACGAGCTGAACGTCGAGCGGGGCTTGGGTGTTGTTGCGGATCTCAACCGAGTAGCTCGGCGAGCAGGCCGGGAGTGCGGACGCGGCGGCAAGAACGAGGGCGGCGATCGCGAGGGGTCGGGGTTCGGTCATCGATGAAGCGTAGTGCGTGCCACGATGGGCGGCTCGGACGGTGCTCTTCGGGCTGGGGGCGGAGCGCTCGGTTGGGTACGCTGGGCGCATGTTTGGGCTCACGCTTTCGGAATGGCTGTGGTACGGCGCCGGCGGGGTGGTCGTCGCCGGGGGGCTGGTCGGGCTTGTGCGGACGTGGGTGTGCCGACGCCGCCCGCGCTGGCGCCACTGCCCGCGGTGCCTCTATGACATGCGGGCGACAGGCGGGCGACGTTGCCCGGAGTGCGGGGGGGAGGCGCGGAGCGAGCGGGCGATGTTCCGGGCTCGATCGCGTCGGCGGCATGTTGTCGCGGGCCTGGCGATGTTGTTGATCGGTGCCGGTATCGCGATCCACGGCTACACGCGTCAGCAGGCGCAGGGGTGGTGGTCGCTGGTCCCGACAGCGGTGTTGCTGGAGGCCGTCGGCCGTCCGGGGTCTGGCGAAGCGAGCGCGGTGTTGCGGAGCCGATTGGCGCAGGCGAGACCCCCGGCGTTCAATTCGCTTGAAGAACAGCGACGACACCTTCGTGCGTTGGAGCGGCTGCAGCGCACTCGCCCATCGCCCGAGGCGCTCGCGGGGGCGCCGCCCACCGCGACGCGGCGGATCTGGCTGGAATCGTCGATGGCGCGCCTTGTGTATGAGCTTGCGGATCCGGATCTGCTTCTCGAACAGGCCGAGCGGCTGATTGGTTCCGACGACGTGGAGACCCGAAACATGGCGCTCACGCTTATGGCGGGCGCGGCGCGTGACCTCGACTCGTTGCCCCCGCTCGGCGAGCACTGGAAGCAAGCTGCGGAGAGCCGTCTCGGGCGTCCGCCGGCACCTGGCCGGGGCAGCGGGCGGCAACGGGAGCCGCTTGTGCCGCTGGAGTACGAGGATGACACGCAGGCGCTGATTGTTCTGCTGGCGTGCGAGGACATGAGTGACCCCAACGCCTGGTCCGCGCTGCTGGGCGAGGGGATGCGGATCTATTTTGCGCCGCTCATCAACGCGATCAATCTCGCTCAGACAAGCCCGCACGAGCACCATCGGCGTCACGCCGAGGCCTTCACGCGTGCGTTGGACGATTCGGGGCTCGGGTGGGTCGAGCACGTGCGTCGCAGGCTGCATCCGCAACCCCGCGGGAACACTCCCCGATGAGGGCTGGCCGATCTCAGCCCCGCCCCGGGCCGCCGCTAGAATCTGGCTTTGGGCGTTTCCCGAAGCTTGGGGAGCGTCGATGGCCTTGGCCTGTTCGCGGCCCGTCGCCGGGGAGTTGCCCGCATGATTTCTGAGAACGCCGCCGCCCGATT
This sequence comes from Phycisphaerales bacterium, assembly GCA_007693785.1. Taxonomy (GTDB): domain Bacteria; phylum Planctomycetota; class Phycisphaerae; order Phycisphaerales; family UBA1924; genus RECY01. Next base: position 43,473 of record RECY01000026.1, read on the forward strand.
CGCCCCGGACGCCCTCCGCCAGAAGCTGGCGGATGGGCCGCTGACCAAGCGGATCCCGACCTTCCCCTGGGCGGATCCGAAGGACCGGCACGTCGTCGGTTACGACGAGTACGTCCGCACCGGCGGGTACAAGGGTCTGGAGAAGGCCCTGACGATGCCGCGGGCGGACGTCGTGGAGCTGGTGAAGGCCTCGACGCTGCGCGGTCGCGGCGGGGCCGGGTTCCCGACGGGGCTGAAGTGGACGTTCCTGCCGAAGCTTGAACTGGACGAGGACGGCAACGAGGTCGAGGGCGAGCCTCGGTACCTGGCGATCAACGCCGACGAGTCGGAGCCGGGGACGTTCAAGGACCGGCTGCTGATGGACTTTGACCCGCACCTGATGCTCGAGGGCATCGCGATCTGCTGCTACGCGTGCAAGCTGGAGAAGGCGTACATCTTCATCCGCGGCGAGTATCACCACCAGGCGCACGTGGTGGAGCAGGCGATCGCCGAGGCGTACGAGCAGGGGATCTTCGGCCCGAAGGGGCTGATGGGTGGCGCGAGCAACGCGGGCGGGAAGCCGTTCGCCGTGGATTGCTACCTGCATCGCGGTGCGGGTGCGTACATCTGCGGCGAGGAGACGGGGCTGCTGGAGGCGCTGGAGGGCAAGCGGGGCTGGCCGCGGATCAAGCCGCCGTTCCCGGCGATCAAGGGCCTGTTCGACCGCCCGACGATCATCAACAACGTCGAGACGCTGGCGCACCTGCCGACGATCGTGGAGCACGGGAGCGCGTGGTTCTGCGACCAGGGCGTGGAGAGCACGGTCGGCGGGCCGCCGAGCTTCGGGACCAAGCTGATGGGGGTTTCGGGGCACGTCGAGCGCCCGGGCGTGTTCGAGTGCGAGCTGGGCATCCCGCTGCGGACGCTGGTGGAGCAATACTGCGGCGGGATGCGCGGGGGCAAGAAGTTCAAGGGCGCGATCGCGGGCGGGGTCAGCATGGGTGTGCTGAGCGCGGATCAGTACGAGGCCGAGCTCGATTTCGATATCGGGCGGAAGTACAACGTGCTGGGGCTCGGGACGGCGTGCCCGACGGTCTTCGACGAGGACACGGACATGGTGGCGGTCGCCCGGAACATCGCGCGGTTCTTCAAGCACGAGTCGTGCGGGCAGTGCACGCCGTGCCGGGAGGGTAGCGGGTGGCTCTACCAGCTCATGCTCCGGATCGAGGCGGGGGACGCACGAACGAAGGACCTGGACCTGGCGCTGGAGATCGGGACGAGCATGGGCTCGATGCCCGGCACGACGATCTGCGGCCTGGCCGACGGGAACAACTGGGCCCTGCGGACGATCATGAACAAGTACCGGGACGAGTTCGAGGCGCGTGTGCGGCGGACGTACGTGCCGGTGAACGTGACGGTGGGGAGCAAGGGCTAAGACTCGTCTCCGCATGCGGCTGCTTGGCACTACACTCCACTGGGTGTGATGAAGGCCTGAACGGGTTTTGATCGCACCCTTGCCGAGCGTCTCGGCTTCCGCGGCACTTCTCGCACCGCCGCACTGGATCGCATTGCTGATGGACCCTGACCGACCATCGTCGCCCGAGCATGGTGTAGCCGCCGGGGAGCGGGACGAGCCGCCGTCTGCTGAGGAGCCCGGGCGAAGTCCGGCCCGCCCGCTGGGTGTGGCCGACGCCGACGGCGCTCCTGTTTCCGCCGATCCCGCGATGGATCCTCATGCGATCGACTGCCACGTCGACGACGCGACCGGGCGTCTTGCGCCGGACGCGCTCGGGTGGGTGCGTGATCGTGTGCACGCGGCGAGTGTGCAACTCTGCCGCGAGCACGGCGTGCCGGGGGGCGAGGTGCGGGCGCGGATCATCGACGACGCGGCGATGGAAGCCGCCCATGTTGAGTATCTCGACACGCCCGGCACGACCGACGTAATCACCTTCGACCTCGCCGGGGGGATGTCGGGCGTGGTCGGTGAGGCGAGCGAAGCACGGCGCCCGCTCGATGCGGACGGCTTGCCCGACACGTCACAGGCACTCGCCCCGCCGGCCCCGATCGACGTGGACATGCTGCTCTGCCTGGACGAGGCCGAGCGGCAGGCGCGCGAGCGTGGGCATGAGGCGGCGAAGGAGTTGCTGCTCTACGCGCTCCACGGCGTGCTGCACTGCCTGGGGTACGACGATCATGATGAGGCGTCGTTCGCCGCGATGCACGAGGCCGAGGACCGCGTGCTGAGCGCGATCGGGGTCGGACCGCTCTTCGCGTCCGACGAAGCGGCCCGCGCGCGCGAGGCGAACCCTGGGCGCGAAGGGGGCGTGTCGTGACGCTGACGGCCTCGCTGCTGATTTTCTGCATCGGGCTGGCGGCCAGCGCGTTTCTCGCGGCTTTGCAGATGTCGCTGCGATGGAGCGGTCGCGGGGCGCTCGAGGCGCTGGCCGACCGCAAGGGCAGCCCGAAGCTGCGTGCGCGCATCGACGCGATTGTCGGCGACCTCAACGGGCACGCGGCGGCCGTCGCGCTGCCGCGGACGATCGCGACGCTGCTGGTCGCCGTCTCGGCGGTGTTCCTGGTCGCGGCGATGAAGCAGGCCGATCACCCGGGCGTGGTGAGCGTGGTGGTGGGGACGCTTGGCGCGGGCGTGTTGCTCTGGTTGCTCGCGGTGGTGGTGCCGCAGTCGGTCTCGAGCCACGCGGCGGAGCGGACGATCTGCCGGTGGAGCGGGCTGATCCGTGCGGTGTACGTCGCGGTCGCGCCGGTGCGCGGCGCGGTGGACCTGCTGGACGAGATCGTGCGCCGCTTGGCGGGGGAGAGCGACATCGACGAGGACGAGGCGCTCGAGGCGGGGCTTCGGAGCGTGGTGGAGGAGGGCGAGGGTCGGATCGACGACAACGCGCGGGAGATGATCGAGGCGGTGGTGGATTTTGCGACGACGACGGTCGAGCAGATCATGACGCCGCGGACGGAAGTGACGAGCCTGGAGCACACCGACGATCTGGACGCGGTGATGGCGTTCCTGTCGACCGCCGGGCACAGCCGCGTGCCGATTCACCGCGACAACCTCGACCACGTCGAAGGGATTCTCTACGCGAAGGACCTGTTGCATTGGCTCGCGAGCGACGAGGCGAAGGGGGACGCGCAGTCGAGCTTCCGTCTGAGCGCGATCCTGCGCCCGGTGACGTTTGTGCCGGAGACGAAGACGATCCGCGAGCTGCTGGCGGAGCTGATGGCGAACCGGGTGCACATCGCGATGGTGGCCGACGAGTACGGCGGGACCAGCGGGCTGGTCACGATCGAGGACATCGTGGAGGAGATCTTCGGGGAGATCCGCGACGAGTACGAGCTTGAGGACGAGGACACGGACTCGGTGGACATCGATTCGGAGCGGCGCGTCGCGGTGATGGAAGCGCGGACCGAGATCGACGACGCGAACGACCGGCTCGACACGATCGGGCTCGAGCTGCCCGAGCACGAGGACTACGACACGGTCGGCGGGTTTGTGACCGTGACGCTGGGGCGCATCCCGGCGGCCGGCGAGGTGCTGCGCCACGAGGGCGTGCTGGTCACCGTGCTGGAGGCCGAGGCGACGCGGGTGACGAAGGTGCGGATTGAGCCGGTCGACAGCGGCGATTCGGCGGCGACGCGCACCGAGGCCGCCCGCGAGACGGCGAACGAGCCGGACCGGGCGTCGCGCGAGTCGGCGTGATCGCAGAGGCCTGACGGTGGATGCCGCGTGTGCCGCTGACCTTGTGTGCAAGGTCAGTGCTCCGATGCTGCCGTGCTCTCTCCTGGAGTTTCCGTTCGGCCTGAAAGGGATGCGCCGAGAGGCGAAGAGACGGGAAGGGCGGCCCGGAGCACTGACCTCTCGGAAGAGGTCAGTGGCACCATGGCACGGTGTTCGCACGGGCGGGTGCCCGCGCCACCGGGGGAAGATCATCCTCGATCAGCGCTTCGCGCCCGCGGCTTCGCGTGGGTCGTCTTGCAGGAGCAACTGGTCCACCGTCGGCGCGTTCGCCAGCGGCTTGCCCTTCGCGTCGGTCAGCGGCTCGCTGTCCAGCGTCTCGATGATCGGCACGGGGTTGGCCGCCTCGTGTTTCTCGAGTGTCGCTTCGAGCTCTTTCCGCTTCGCGTCGCTGAGCTCCGTCCACTTGCCGCGTCCTCGGCACTTCGGGAACGCGCTGCACCCCAGCCACGGCCCGCGCACGCCGGAGCGCAGGTTCAGCTTCGACCCGCACCGTGCGCACACTTCGTCCGTTTCCAGCGGCGGCACGCTCGGGGCGGTCACGCGCCCCTGCTTGTCGATGTTCAGGATCATCCCGTCGCTCGCCGACTCGCCGTCTTCCGGGAGCGTCGTGAGGAACGGGCCGAAGCGTCCGGTCTTGCGCACCATCGGGCGACCGGTCTTCGGGCAGCGCACGTTGACGAACTCGGCCGGGCGCGGTCGCCCCTCGCGGTCGCACGGGCAGGCGTAGGTGCAGTCCGGGTAGCGCTCGCAGCTCAGGAACCGTCCGTTTTTGCCGAAGCGGTAGACGAGCCCGGCGCCGCAGGTCTGGCACTTGTATTCGGCGGGCGCGGGGACGACCTCCGCCTTGGCGTGCTGGAGCTCTTCGTGCGCGCGCTCGAGGCGCTCGGTGAACGGGCCGTAGAAGCGTTGGAGCATCTCGATCCAGTCCAGGTGCTCGTCCTCGACCTTGTCGAGCTGGGCCTCCATGTCGCGGGTGTACCCGACGTCCATGATCTCGGGGAACGCCTCGACGAGCTTGTCGGTCACGACCTCGCCGAGGTCGGTCGAGTAGAAGCGCCTCTCGAGCTGCTCGGCGTACTTGCGGTCCTGGATCACCTGGATGATCGAGGCGTAGGTGCTGGGGCGGCCGATGCCCTCGCTCTCGAGCGTCTTGATGAGGCTGGCTTCGGTGTAGCGGGCCGGGGGGCTGCTGAAACGTTGCTGGGCTTCGATGCCAAAGGGGCGCAGGTCGCGTCCTTCTTCGACGCGCGGGAGGACTAGGTCCTCCCCGCCCGTGGGCACGCCGGCGACTTTGTAGAACCCGTCGAACGCGAGCACGCGCCCGGTCGCCTTGAACAGGCACGGGCGCGACTTGTCCGTCCCGCCCTCGATCCAGACCGTCGTGGCGTCCCACTGCGCCGGCACCATCTGGCAGGCGACGAACCGCTCCCAGATGATCGTGTAGAGCTTGAGTTGGTCCGGCTTGAGGGCCTTGGCGACCGCGCTCGGCGTGAGCCCGGGGTTCGTCGGGCGGATCGCCTCGTGCGCCTCCTGGGCGGCTTTGTTGCTGCTGGTGTAGACGTTCGCCTTGTCGGGCAGGTAGCCCTTGCCGAACTTGTTCTCGATGTAGTTCCGCGCGCTCGTGATCGCCTCGGGGCTGAGGTGGGTCGAGTCGGTCCGCATGTAGGTGATGAGCCCGACCGGGCCCTCGCCCGGGATCTCGACGCCCTCGTAGAGGCCCTGGGCCGCACGCATCGTGCGCTGCGCGCCGAAGCCCAGGCGGCTGCTCGCGGCCTGCTGCAGCGTGCTCGTGATGAACGGCGCCGGCGGGCGGCTCGTCGTCCGCTTGGTCTCGATCGACTTCACCGCGTACGGCGTCGACGTCGCCACGCCGCCCTCGATCGTCCGCTCCCACCGCGCCGGCCCGCGGCCCGCGCGGTTCTCGCTCGTGCGCACTTTGACGTCGGTCATCCCCGCGAGGCGCGCAACCTCCGCCACGCCCGGCGTGATATCACAGTCCGCGGCCTTCTCGAACCGCGCCCCGTCCGTGCCGGCAACCTGCGAGACGTCGAACTTCGCCCCGCCGACCTCGACAAGCTCGGCCCGGATCGTCCCGCGCTCGCTCATCCACTGGTTGCGGCTCTTGATCGTGGGGGGGTTCCCCTTCTCGTCGCGGCTCGCGAGCAGCTTGGCCCATTCCGGCGCGAGCTTCACGGCGTCCGCCTCGCTCAGCGCGAAGCTCGCCTGCACGTTCCACGACTCGTCCGGCACGAACGCCCGGATCTCCCGCTCGCGATCCACCACCAACCGCACGGCCACGCTCTGCACGCGCCCCGCGCTCAGCCCCCGCGCCACCTTCTTCCAGAGCAGCGGCGAGACCTGGTAGCCCACGATCCGGTCCAGGATTCGGCGCGCCTGCTGCGCGTTCACGCGGTCCTCGTCGATCGGGTGCGGGTTCTGGAACGCGCGCCCGATCTCGGCCTTGGTGATCGCGGCGAAGATCACCCGCTTCGCGTCCTTGGACGGGATCTCCAACTCCTGCGCCAGGTGCCAGGCGATCGCCTCGCCTTCGCGGTCAAGGTCGGTCGCGAACCAGACGTCGCCGCCGGAGCCGAGCGCGTCCTTGGCGGCCCGCTTCAGGTCGCGGATCACGCCCTCCTTGCCGTCGAGGATCTCATAGGTCGGGGTGAACCGCTTGCCGAGGTCCACGCCCGGCACGGGGCTCTTGTCCCCCTTGGGGGCCTTGCTGGGTAGATCCCGCACGTGCCCGACGCTGGCGAGCACGACGTAGTCTGCCCCGAGGTACTTGTTGATCGTCTTCGCCTTGCTCGGGCTTTCGACGATGACCAGGTGGCGTCCCTTCGCCTGCCCGGCCTTGTAGCCGAGCCCGCGACCGCGGGTGCGCGTGGCGCCCGCACCCGGCACCGCGTCGGCACCGGCGGGCGATGCCTTGGCGGTCGTCTTGCGGGTCGTCTTCTTGCCGGCCTTCTTTGTGGTTTTTTTCGTCGTGCGCTTGGCCATATAGAAAGGATCGTCCGTGGGTCCAACCGTCTCGGGGCGTCGCGAGGCCCGCCCCGATGGAACGCCCCGACCGAGCCGAGCGACATCGGTCGCCCGCGTCGGGACGCTTGACAGGGAAGGGAGATCGCCGCCCGCTGTCAAGCCGAACCCGATCCACCCGGCTGATCTTCATCCCCGGTGTTTCCCTCAACCGACGCCCCCGGCTTCGCCCCGTCCCCATGGGCAGGCACCCCAGCGGACGCGGGCTTGTCGATCGGCTTAAAGCACGTATTGACAACGTGTTGCGCCCATTGCTCCGCGTCTCCGATTTCGGCCTGGATCCAGACCGCGCCGGGGGTCTGGCGGAGGCGTCGGAGCCAGGTTCGCTGACTTTTTGCGAATCGTCGGGTCTCGATCTTGATCCGCTCGATCGCGTCCTCAAGGCGGGCCGGGCTGGGCGGTTGCCCGGGGTCGAGGCCTTCCAGCACAGGGAGGAGCTGCTTGGTGCCGAGGGCCTGGCGGGCCTGCGGGCCGAGGGCGTCGCGCTCGAGCAGTCGTCGGGTTTCGTCGACCAGGCCGCCCTCGACCATGGCGCGGACACGGGCGTTGATCCGCCGGTTGATCGCCTCGACGCCCCACTCCAGCCCGACGAGGAACCGGTCCCGCGGGCGGGTCGCCTCGGCGTCCCACTGCCCTTGCTGGGCGGTGATGGGTTGCCCGGTGAGGCGATAGACCTCCAGGGCGCGGACGGTGCGTCGCTCGTCGTTGGGGTGGATCCGGGCGGCGGCCGCCGGGTCCACGCGTTCCAGCTCCGCCCGGCGCAGGGCGGGATCCATGGCGCGGAGCTCGTCTCGGATCGCCTCGTCGGCCCCGGGCCCTCCCATGAAGCCGTCGAGGAGGGATTTGACGTAGAGGTGCGTCCCGCCGACGACGATCGGCGTGACGCCCCGGGCGCGGATCTCGGCGATCGCGCCCTCGGCCAGCCGCAGCCAGTCGGCGAGGGCGAACGCCTCGGTCGGCTCCACGGCATCGATCAGGTGGTGGCGCACGCCGCGGCGTTCGGCTTCGGTCGGCTTAGCGCTGGCGATATCCAGCCCTCTATAGACCTGGAAGGCGTCGGCACTCACGACCTCCCCCCGCGGGAGCCCGCGCCGTTCGAGTTCGAGGGCGACCGCGACCCCGAGGGCGGATTTCCCGCCGGCCGTGGGCCCGGCGATGATCGGGAAGCGGTGTGGCGGGGTGGTGGGCACGCGCGATGCTATGGGGCGAGCCGATCCCCTGCCCCATCGTGGGACATGTCTGGTGCCCCGGAAACGCGGAGCCCGCCGCGGGCGGAGCTTTTCCGGGCTTCTGGATCTCCCGTGCGGATCAAAACGGTCCGCCTTCGACATGGAAAAGCTCCGGGCGAGGACGCCCTCCGCGTTTCCATGGCACCGGGAAGGCGCGGGCACCCCCCGCCATGTGCCACTGACCTCTTCTGAGAGGTCAGTGCTCCCCTTTCTCAGCCCCTCTTCTTGTGCTCATCGAGGAGGAGGGGGGAAGAGGAGAGAAGGCAGGGAGCACTGACCTTGCGGACAAGGTCAGTGGCACATTCGGTCTCTCCGATTCGGTGTTCCGGGTTTCTCGTTCTGAGTTCCCTACCATCCCTTCCCATGCCTGTCCCCCGCCTCGCTATCGTCGGCCGACCCAACGTCGGCAAGAGCAGCCTGCTCAACATGCTCGCCGGTCGGAAGGTGGCGATCGTCGATCCCACGCCCGGGGTGACGCGTGACCGTGTCTCGGTGCTGGTCGATCTGGAGGGGCCGGGCGGGGCGGGCGAGCCGCGGACGGTGGAGTTGACCGACACCGGTGGCTTTGGCGTGTATGTGGCCGAGGGCAAGCGGTACGACGACGTCGGGGCGGACCTGGCGACGCTGACCAAGGACATCGAGCAGCAGATCGCGCACGCGGTGGAGACGGCCGACGTAATCCTGTTCTGCATCGACAGCCAGGCCGGCATCACGCCGCAGGACGAGGAGATCGCGCGCCTGCTCCGCGAGCGTCGCCTCGGGCCGCAGCGGGCGCGCCATGCCAAGGGCGAGGCCAAGCCCGACGCGCGGCGCGACCCGCCGGTGCGGATCATCGCGACCAAAGTCGACGGCCCGAAGTGGGAGGCGCACGCCTACGAGCTCAGCGCGCTCGGCTTCGGCGAGCCGATGCTCTGCAGCGCCAAGAACAACTACCTCCGGCGGACGATGACCGAGCAGCTCTACGACCTGCTGCCGGAGAAAGAGGACGACGAGCGCGGGCCGAAGGTCGACATGAAGCTCGCGGTGGTTGGCAAGCGGAACGTCGGCAAGAGCAGCCTGGTGAACGCGCTCGCGGGCGAGGACCGGATGATCGTCAGCGAGATCGCCGGCACGACGCGCGACGCGGTGGACGTGCACGTCGAGTACGACGGGAAGTCGTTGCTGGTGATCGACACCGCCGGCACGCGGCGCAAGAAGAGCTTCCAGGACCAGATCGAGTGGTACGCCTTCGACCGCGCCAAGCGGAGCATCGAGCGGGCCGATTGCGTGCTGCTGGTGGTCGACGCGATGACGGAGATCAGCCAGGTCGACGAGCAGCTCGCGATGCTCGTGCAGAAGAGCCACAAGCCTGTGGTGATCGTGGTGAACAAGTGGGACGAGGCGAGCCGTCGGAAGAACAAGCAGGGCCGCCCCGTGACGCCGACGGATTTTGAGACCTACATCCGCCAGGCGTTGAAGGGCTTGTCGTTCGCGCCAATCGCGTGCATCAGTGCGCACACGGGGCTGAACATCCACGGGATGGTCGAGCTCGCGTTCGAGATGTTCGAGCAGTCGTCGACGCGGGTGGGCACGGGCGAGCTGAACCGGCTGATCGAGGGGATCCTGGAGCGTCGCGGGCCGAGCAACAAGCTGGGCACGCAGGCGCGGGTCTATTACGCGAGCCAAGTACGCGCGAACCCGCCGACGATCATCATGATCGTGAACAACCCGGACCTGTTCACGAACGAGTACCGCCGGTATCTGCTGAACCGGTTCCGGGAGACGCTGCCGTTCGACGAGGTGCCGATTGAGCTGGTGATCAAGGGGCGCAGCCGCGACCCGAGCAAGCGTCGCGGCCGGACGCCGGAGACGGGCGGCGCGGTGGAGTTCGACCTCTCGGCGTTGACCGACGAGGAGTTGCTGGCCGAGCTGCGCGACGACGCGCCGAGCGAGGACGAGCTCGACGCGGACGACTGGAAAGACGAGCACGACTGATCGCGCGTCGGGTTGCGCGGCCGTGCGGCGTCGGCGGGGGCGTTACGCCTTGGTCGCCGCACCCGGGAGTCGGACGCGCATCGTGGTGCCTTCTTTCCAGACGCTCTCGATGGTGACCGAGCCCCCGAGGGTGCGGGCGGCGTGCTTGACGATCGCGAGCCCGAGCCCGGTGCCGCGTCGCTCGGGCGGGCCCGTGCGCGAGGTGTTGACCTGGAAGTACCGCTCAAAGACGCGCCCCTGCTGCTCAATGGGGATGCCGATGCCGCGGTCGGCGACTTCTAGCACGGCATCGGCGCTGCCGCGTCGCGAGCCCGAGACCTTCGCCCGCACCGTCACGCTCGTGCGCTCGTAGGCGAACTTCGTTGCGTTCTCGATCAGGTTGCGCAGGATCAGTTCGAGCAGGTGCCGGTCGGTGCGCAGCGTCTCGGCCTCCGGCTCGATCTCGAAGACCAGCGCCAGCTCGCGGTCCTCGCACACCTGCTGGAAGTGCTCGCGCATCGTCTGGGCGAGCTGCGCGAGGTCCACGTTGCTCAGCGTGGGCTGCACGTCCGGGGACTCGAGGCGGGAGAGGTCGAGCATGTCGCTGACCATCGCCTCGAGTCGTGTGTTGTTCAGCGCGATCATGTCCAGCAGCTTTTCCCGCATCGCGGGCGTGTCGTCGCCCCAGGTGCGCAGCGTCTCGAGCGCGGCGCGGATGGACGCCAGCGGCGTGCGCAGCTCGTGGCTCGCGTTGGCGACGAAATCCGTCCGGAGCTGCACGGCCGTCGCGAGCTCGGTCACGTCGCGCAGCGTCAGCACCGCGTCGCCCGCGCTGGTGGGCTCGGCCGTCACCTCGAAGACGCCGTTGCCCCCCGGCATCGTCAGGCGCAGGCGGCGCGTCGCCCGCTCGCCCGCGACGGCTCGCTCGCAGAGCGCGACCAGCTCGCGGTTGGTGAACAGGTCCTCGGGCAGGCTGCCGACGAGGCGGTCGGGCGTGCGCCCGAGCATTCGCTCGGCCCGCTCGTTGCAGAGCAGGACCGTGCCATCGGCGCCGAGCGCGAGCACCGGCTCGGCGATCCCGTCGAAGATCGCCTGGAGCTCGACGAGGTCCGACTCCATGGCCGCCGTGCGCACGCGTGCGGCCTGCTCGGTGCGGCGGACCGCGGCGGCGGCGGCGCTGAACACGTCGTCCGCCGACTCCGGCGGGCCGATCGCGCCGCCCGCCAGACGCTCGGTCAGCGCCTCCAGACGCTCGGCGAGGCGCGACAGCTCGCGCTCGTGCGCCTCGGCACGCCCGCGCAGCGCCCACCACGCCAGCGCGATCGCGGCGCCCGCGGGCAGGAGCAGGCGCACGGCGTTCGGCAGCCCGAGCCACCCGCCGACGAACGCCGCGAACGCGGAGCCCGCGACCAACGCCGCCGCGATCCAGCCCGGGCTTGTCATGCGTCGGCGAAGCTTCATCGCGTCTCATCGTGCATCGGTCGGTGGTCGTCCAGCGCCCGGCACGGACGCGCAGTGGGCCGCGGCTTAGGAGGTCAGCGTCACCGCGAGGCGCTCGAGCGTGCGCATCGGGTCCCGACCGAGGCCGGACTTCTGGGCGTGGTCGCCGGCGACGGCCGCCTCGAGCATCGCGAGCGTCTTCGCCGGGCCCAACCGTCCGGCCTGCTGCACCAGCGCCCGCTGGCGATCGGCCGGCCAGATGCGCATCGCCTGGGCGAGCTCCGTCGCCCCCCGCCCCGCGCACGCGAGGGCGTGCAGCTTCCGCGCCACGTCCATGCACGCCCAAGAGACCAGCACCGGGCTCTCGCGCGACCGCTCGACCGCGTCGCGGAGATTGGTCAGCGCCTCCGGCGCGCTCCGGCGTGCCACCGCGTCCTGGATCGCGAACGCGCTCTCCTCGCGGCTCACGCCCACGAACTCCGCGACCAGTGCGCGATCGATCGGCACCGCATCCCCGCACGGGCTGAGCCCCGCAGCGGCCGCGAGCTTGCCGAGTTCCGAATGCAGACGCCCCAGGTCCACCCCGACCCGCTCGACGAGCAGTTCCGCCGCCTCGCGCGTCAGCACCCCGCCGTGACGCTTCGCGCACCGCTTGATCGCCCACGCGACGGCCTGCGCCTCCCCAGGCGCCTCGCACTTGACCAGCACCCCCACCGCCTCGATCAGCCCGTCCAGCTTGCCCTTGTGCCAACGCGAGGATCGCAGCACCAGCGTCGCGCCCTCGCTCGGTTTCGCGGCGTACCGCTCGAACCGCTCGCGCGATTCCTCTTTAATGAGCTGGTCTGCGTCGTCGACCATCACCACTTTGTGCGTCGCCATCAGCCCGAAGCTGCGACACTCGTCGAGCACGTCGGCCGCCTCGCTCGAGCCGCCCGCGAAGTGCAGCACGTCCACCGCGCCGTGCGACTGCTCAAGCACGCGCACCAGCGCGGCCGAGTGCTCCGCCCGCAGAAACGCGTCCGGCCCGTGCAGCACCACGATCCGGCACGAAGCGTCGGGCATCCTCGACGGGTTGGCGGGGCGTTTGGCCATCGGCAGAGTTTACGCGGCAGAAGGGCACGCCGAATCCCGTCGCCGTCGCAAGCCCTTGCGCCCTCGCTCGCAACGATGCAGGGGTCGATGCTCGTTAGAACGCGGGACGCGAGCGATCAGGGGCCCGGGCGGGGATCGCTGGCCGCATCCGCCGAGGCGACACTGGGCGGGGCGCCCGGGCTCGCGCGGGGCGGGTGAACCTCAACCTCCTCGATCGTCGTCCGGCGGAGCGTGACGCGGTGTCCCGCTTCGGTCGTCCGCTCGACCGCCTCGACCTCACGCCGAACCTCGCGCCGGGCGCCCGCCCCAGCGGCGGCAGAACCCTCGCCGCTGTCGGACACCCCCGGATCCGTACGGATCGCCCGCCACACGTGCCCCACCGCCTCGCCGAGCGAACGCATCAGCGTGGGACGCGGCGGCGGATTGTCACCAGGCACGCTCGGAGTCATCTCTAACCCTAGCCGCCACGCCGCCCCCACGAGCAGGGCGTGCACAGAGCGTCGAAGCAGGAATGCCGCCGACGCGACAAATATGAAGCATTTCTTAGCCAAACTTAAGTCGCCTGAAACAGGACGCTTAGGCTCAAAAATAAAAAAGATGAGCAGAATCCGTCACTCGGCGGTTGCACCGGTTCTGTCAATCTGGACAATTCAGCACGGATGGACTGAGCGGCGTCGCGGTCGGCGTCGTTCAAGCATAAGGCGAGGCACTTTCCAGATACACATGCTGCGTCCGCGTGCAGGCTTTGGCTGTTTGCCAAGGCAAAATGATCGGTCTGCCCGCAGCGCATAACCAGCACGACAACGTCGGTCAATCCCGGCGCGGTGTCTATGTGGACACATTCGCCGGAGACCCAACCCTGCTCCGCGGGCGTGCGCGATCGGCACGCGCACGGAGCTCAGATCCGAAGGAAATGAGCCGTGAAACGAACACGCAAGCACCCACTCTTTCGATCGCGAGCGCCCTCGCGCTCGCGGGCGCCCTCGGCATAGCCCACGACGCGAACGCCCAGTGCCAGCACTGGAACAGCATCCTCATCGGCGACGTCAACCTCTACGGCGTGGTGGACATCCTCGATCTCGCGATCATCTACGACAACATGGCCCTCGGGCACACCGAGGCGACGTGGCTCCAAGGCGACCTCAACCGCGACGGCAAGGTCGATATGGATGACTTTGATCTTGCATTGGCTGCATTTTATGTGAATGCGTGCATCGATGACATCCCGCTGATCGCGGGCACCGGCACATGGACGAACACCACCTTTGACCCTGCGACAGGACGCGTGGAGTGGGACGGGGGCACTCACTGGCTCACGGTCACCACAGAATCTCTCAATAACAGACGCCCGCTCCACGCGGACTTTCCCTTGGCCGAGCCGGATCCGCTGAATAGCACCTATGTCAAACTGATCACGCCAACGATCTCACTGCTGGAAGCACGTCCCGATGGTATGGACCTGCTTGTCGAGTGGGAACACGACGAGCCCAACTCAGACGCGATGGGCCAAGGCGCACTGCTGATTAACTCGATTCGTCTTGTGGACAGCCTGCCAGTCGAAGGCAATGCAGGATACAGAGACTTCCGTGATCAGATTCGCAAGCATGACTACCGACCGCTTTCCGATGCCGGCAGCTCCTTTGTCGTCGCTTATCCACAGAACATGTATTCCCCGGCACATGTGTATCAAACAGAAAATTTTGATCTGGGCATTGCCGTCAAGTACGATATTCTTGCCAATCCGTACCCCATCTTGTTTCAGCGTGGCAAGAGCGTAAATAGCACGACAGAGCGGCTTCGGATCGAACCGAATTTTGACAATCGTCATCCGGTGACCGGGCAGAGTCCAAGTAAAAACGGGCGTCCCAATCCAGACGAATTTTTAAGCTATGGTGAAACGAAATCGCTTATCGTCACGCTCCGCTTAGATCCACGCGCAGCAGTCTCCCTAAACGGCAACGACTGGATGTCCACACTGCTGCCCTATCGCCGACATTTCCGGCACCTTTACAGCGACGTGCGGTACACGCAGGATCCTCGCCCCATGGCGGGAGCCACCATGGCATTTGCTACAAGCACGGAGCGATGTCCGGTCACGGGGAATCGGAACCCCTACGGGTTTGCGGGCGGCCTCGCCGCGATTCATAACAGGCCGAATCAAGACGGCTTCACGGACATTGTGAATCAGAGTTGGCTTGCATCGGGAGGCTACTACGACAAAGGATGGCCCCGGATGATGCTCTGGAAGGGCTCGGGCGAGTACAACGCCGGGGGAATGGCGTGGCAGATCACCACCAACTGGAAGGCGGCGAATCAGGTCGCCAGTTCCGATCCGAGTCAGTACCGCAACGCCCCGTGCTTCAGCACCACCGATATCGAGAACAGCCTCCCCGAACTCGCCAAGATCTATAGCGATGATCCAGAAGATCCTCGCGAACTCGGGCTCTGGTGGGGACGAGCGACGCGTTACGTGCCCAACGGCTACGCTGGCACCGCGTTTGAGTGGCCCCCGGCTGGCGGCCAGTCCAATATCGACCGCAACAACCCCATACACACCGGCTCGGCTTTCCTTGAACTCGAGGGCGCCTACGACGTGAACGCGACGTTCATCGGGCTGGACGCTTGCTTCACGCACATGCGTGCATCCGATCTCTACTGGTGGATCGACGAGATGACCGAGGCATGGGACACCTTCGGCGAAGGGCACCCCAGCGTTCGCTTCATGACCGAGCTCGGCACCGCGGACTTTATCCACACCAAGGCTTCTGCATTCTTTTATTACGACCTTGCGAGTGCCTACTCAGACAATACGCCACTTCCACAAAATGTCGTACTTGCTGATTTCCTGAACCCTGGACACGAGTCGTTTGGTGGCATCCAACGCCCCGGGTTCTCAGGATCGATCAACCCTACCGAGACAGGTAAAGTTGCGGAAGCGATTGTTCAAGACGGCATGATCCCCCTGATTATCCTTCCGCCGCACGAACTTACGGTGATCGATCCGACGAAGCACTACGGCGGACAGCCGTGGCTGACCACGGTGCCCAGCTCTATGCAACCTTAATCCAATAAACTAAGAGTGATCAAGAACAGCGCGACTCTGCCCGGTGATTCGTTGGGCGGAGTCGCGTTCTATATTATAGCACTTGAAAACTATTGAACGTCAGTGCTCGCTCCGCCCGCGTCCGTCCTCGATCAGCTTCTCCAACCCCTCCGGCGTCAGGTTCTCGTGCAGTTTCTCACCGATCAGCGCCACCGGGGCGGTGCCGCAGGAGCCAAGGCATTCGAGTTCGATGATGGTGTATTCGCCGTCTTCGGTGGTTTCGCCGACTTCGATGCCGAGTTTTTGGCAAGCGCGTTCGGTGAGGGCCGCGTGCCCGCAGAACTCGCAGGCGATGGAGCGGCAGACGGCGATGACCTGCTTGCCCTTGGGCTCGAGCCAGTATTCCTCGTAGAAGCTGGCGCAGTCGGCGACGTCGGCCGGGCGGATGCTGAGGAACTCGGCGATCTCGCGCATCGCCTGGTAGGGGACCCAGCCGTACTCGTGCTGGATCATGTGCAGGGCCGGCATGGTGCAGGCGAGGGTCGTCTCGTAGCGCGGGATGTGCTTGTCCTGGAGCTCCTGGCGCATCGCCTCGGTGAGATAGGGCTCGCCGCGGTCATGGACGGTCGCCCCGGCGGAGTTTTTGGTGATCCAGGCCATGCTCGTCGCGCTCCTGTCGCTCTGGCCTCGGACCCGTATTGAGAGGGCCGAGGCTTTCACATCGTGATGCACCGTCGCTTCAGCGGCCGCCCGCCGAGTTATCCCGGGTGTCGCCCGGGGGAGTATGGTACGCCCCGAGCCGAGGCCCGCCCTTGCCCCCGCGGGGGCTCATCGACGGTGGGGTGGACCTCGAACGTCGATAGGTCGGGCGTGCGCTGCACGCTGCCGCCGCGTGGGCTGGGAACCTCAAAGAGGCTCGCGACACCGGTCGGCGTGGGTGCCCCCGGCTCGCCCCAAACGACGCACTCGAGCATCGCCCCGTTGGGGGCCGACAGCAGGACCCAGTCCCCCGCGTTCGCCAGCCCGACCGCCCGGTTGGTGTTCCGCGTTGTGAAGACCCAGGTGTCGAGGCGGTCGTCCCTGCCCCGCGGCCCGCGCCGCTCGTCCCCCGGTGGCACCCGCCACGACTGCTGCAACCCGTTGAACACCACGACCACGTCGCCCGGCGCGAGCTCGAAGGGCGGGAACGTGAACCGCCACCGGTTCCGCTCCGGCGGGTGCCCGTCCACGATCGTGTAGCCGGCGAGCTGGATCGGGACGTCGTGCGGGTTGAACAGCTCGACAAACTCGTCGCCGATCGCGTCGCGGTTCCCATCCAGGTTCGCGTCGCCTACGAGCGGGTCGCGCGGATCGCTCGGCACGTTGAACAGCACCTCGCTGATAATCGGGTGACGGTCGGCGCGGGCGGGTTGCTGGGCCAGTTCGCCCGCCCCCATCAGCCACACCGCGACCGAAGCCGACGCGATCGCGCTGATCACTGGTCGTCCCCATCGATGATCCCGAGCTGGCGGTACTTCTCGCGGTACTTCTCGATGAGCTCGGTCTGCTTGTTGCGCAGGTCGATCTCACGCCCGTCGATGAACGCGCGGGTGACGGTCGTGGTCGCTTCGAGCACGTTGCCGGTGGTGAGGATGATCGTCGCGCTCTTGCCGGGCTCGATAGAGCCGTAGGTTTCGTCGATGCCAAGCACCTCGGCCGCCGAGAGCGTGATGGAGCGAAGGGCCGCCTCTTGCGAGAGCCCGAACGCGACGGCACGCCCGGCGTTGAACGGCAAGCTCCGCTCGTGCGCCGGCTCCTCACCCCCCGCGAAGCACCAGCGTACGCCCGCCGCCTCCAGCCGCGCCGGCACCGTGAACGCTTCGTCGTACGCCGAGTCCGCACGCTTCGGGAACCGGTGCAGCCCGTCGACGATCACCGCGACGCCGTGCTCCACCAGCATCTGCGCGACCTCCGGCGCATCCCGCCCGCCCACGATCACGGCCTTCAGCCCGCGCCCCGCCGCCCACGCCACGGCGCTGGTGATATCGTCCTGATCGTTCGCGTGGATGAACACCGGTCGCTGCGTCCCTTCTCCCGCGCCGCCCTCGCCCCCGGGCAGGCAGGGCACGACGGCTTCGAGCGCGAGATCGATCGGCGACGATGCGTCGCCCGCGCGGATCGCGCGGTACGCCTCGGCGGCGTCGAACGTCTCTTCGATCACCGCACGCGCCCGCGCCATCCGCTCGATCTGCTCGGCCTCGGGCGTCTCCATCCACCACGCGCGCACGGGCCTGGTCCGCGGCCAATTCACCACCAGCCCCGCCGAGCCCGAGACCATCAGGTCCTCGTTCGTCCAACCGTCCATCCGGATCACGCTCGCCTGACCGGGGATCAGCCCCGTCGGCGCCTCCACCGTGTCGCGCAGCGCCGCACGCGGGAAGACGCACGAGAGCAGGATCCCGTTCGTCCGCGCCACCGGGATCAGCGTCGTGTCCGGGTTGATCGCGGTGATCGCCCGCACCTCCGGCGTCACCGGCCCGACCTCCGCGTCGTCCCGCGTCGCCCGCACCGCGCTCACCTCCTGCAACCCGAGCTGCGTGTGCGGCAGGATCAGCCCCGGGTACACGTCCCCACCCTCGGCGTCGATCACCCGCGTCGTCCCGATGAACATCCGGTCCCCGACGCCGACCTCGACGATGCGCCCGTTGTCGAAGAAGATGTACGCGTTTTCGAGCACGCCGTCGGAGACGGTGTGGACCGTCGCGTTGACGATCGCGACCGGCATCCGCTGCGCCCCGGCCGAGGGCAGCAGGTCCTGCGCCGTCGCGATCGCCCCCGAGACGCTCAGCGCGATGATGCCCGCCACGTTCCGAATCCAACCGGTCATCCGCACACCCCGATCCTTCGCTCGCACCACATGCCCGGTGCCATGGAAACGCGCAGGGCATCCTCGCCCGAAGCTTTTCCATGCGGACGTCACCGCTCGTGCCCACCCGGAAAAGCTACGCCCGAAGCGGGCTTCGCGTTTCCGGGGCACCAGAGACAGAGAAGCATCAAAAACATCCATCACCGCACCCCCGCCGCGTTGAGCACGTTGCACCCGCAGTCGCCGCAGAGCATCGTGTCGGCGTCCATCCCGCGACGGAGCTGCTCCAGCGCGTGCATCCGGTACGCCCGCGCCATCATCCGCTGCGCCAGCGGCAGGCGCCCGTCGTCCTCCTCCGCATCCGCTTCGGGCGATTCGCCCGCGCGGTCGCTCTCGTCGCCGCCCATGATCTTCTGGATAAGTCGTGCCCGCTCGCGCTGGATCGCGCGCCGGTCCTCGGCGTCGCGTTCCAGGCTGAACAGCTCCCGCCCGTCCACGAACACCCGCTCCGGGCGGGCGAAGCTCGACAGCGGGCGCGTGTTCCACACGACCAGGTCCGCGTCCTTGCCCACCGCGATCGAGCCCACGCGGTCCCCCACGCCCATCTGGATCGCCGCGTTGATCGTGACGTATTTCAACGCCTCCGCCTCGGACACCGGCGCGTCCGGGTGCGCATAACGCACGGCCTTCGCCGCCTCCATGTGCATCCGACGCGCCACGTCGTCCGAGTCGCTGTTATAACTCGTCAGCACGCCGACCTCGCTCTGCAACGGGCCCGCGCCCGGCACGCCGTCGTACACCTCCATCTTGAACGCCCACCAGTCGCTGAAGATGCTCGCCCCGATCGCGTGCTCCCGCACCACCTCCGCCACCTTGTACACCTCCAGCCCGTGCTGGAACGTGCCGATCGTGATCCCGAAATCCTCCGCCACGCGGCAGAGCATCAGGATCTCGTCCTGCCGGTAGCTGTGGCAGTGGATCAGGCGCTCGCCGCGGAGGATTTCCGCCAGCGGCTCCAATTCCAAGTCCAGGCGCGGGCGCTCCAAGGCCGCGATGCGCCGGTCCTGCTCCTCCACCGTGATCCGCAGCATGCGGATGCGCTCGACCCGCTCGTTGTACGCATCCCACTTCTTCGCGTAGTCCTGGGCCGCGTGGAAGCGGTCGCGGATGATCGTCTCGACGCCCATCCGCGTCTGCGGGTAGCGGTTGGTGAAGCGGTCGCCCCAGTTGCTCTGCTTGACGTTCTCGCCGAGGGCGAACTTGATGCCGGGCTTTTCGTTGTCGAAGCGCATCTCGCGCGGGTGCTGCGCGCCCCAGCGGACTTTGTGGATCGCGCTCTGCCCGCCGATCGGGTTGGCCGAGCCGTGCAGGCTGAGCACCGTGGTCACGCCGCCGGCGAGCTGTCGGTACCAGTTGATCGCGCTCGGGTCGAGCGCATCGCTGATCCGAACCTCGCTGGTCACGGCCTGCCCGCCCTCGTTCACCCCCAGCCCGAACAGCCCCGTGTGCGAGTGCGCATCGACCAGCCCCGGCGTGATGTGCCGCCCTTCCAGGTCGATCACCTCGCCCGGCCAATCGGGGCTCGGGCGCGAACGCTCGAACATCTCGCCCGTGCCCAGAAAAGCGATCTTGCCGTTCTCGATGACGACGACGCCGTGCTCGATCACGCCGCCCGCACCGTGCCGACGCTCGGCGTCCGCGTCGCTCGTCCACACCGTCGCATTGACCAGAGCCACCGCGCGCTGCTCGGGCCACGCCTCCCGCGAGTACGGCCCAAACGGCGCGCCCGCCAACGCCGGCACCGTCTTCAACTCGAACGCCTCGTCCTCATCCTCCTCGCCGTTCGCCTCCCCCTCGTCCTCCGGCGCACGCTTGCTCGCCCGCCACGGGAACCCCGCCCCGTCGCCGCGAACGCCCGTGCCGACGAGCCGCCGCTCGCCGTCCTCGCCCGGCACCAGCTCCCCGCTCACGCTCCAGATCCCCGCGCCCGGCCCCTCCTCAAACCCCAGCTTCCCGTGGTCGAACGCGAACCGCAGGCGTGTCCCCTCGACACGCACGTTCACCGCGTCGACGCTCGCCGCCTCCGGCGCGTCTTCACCTTCCGCCGCCGGCGCGGGCTCGCCCCCGTCCCCGTCGCGCACGGTCACGCGCAGACGCTCGTCGATCTCAAAAACCAGCCGGAACCGGTCCCGCAGCACGGCGTCCCACGTCCCGACGAACGCGTCGTCCGAGCGTGTGATCTCGTGGCGCACGCCGTCGATGTAGACGTCGAGCACCTTCGCCGACGTCCCGGGCTCGAACAGCTCGGCGTCGCTCACGACCAGGTTCCCCGCCATCCCGGCCGCGATCCGCCCCAGCCGATCGCTCACGCCGAGCGCCGCCGCGGCCTCGGTCGTGACCGCCGCGTGCGCGGCCTCCCCCGGGAGCCCGTGCGCCATCGCCCGCCGCAGGCGGCTCGTGAAATCGCCCTTGTTCCGCAGGCGGTGCGTCGTCAGCGCGACCGGCACCCCCGCCTCGACGAGCCGCTGGGCGTTCGTCGGCGCCTGCTCCCAGGTCTGCAGCTCCCGCAGCTCCACGCTCTCCGCGGCCCCGGGGCTCGAGACGTCCGGCGCTTTCGGGAACGCCACCGGCACGATCAGCCGCGCCCCGGCCTCCCTCACGTCCTCCGCCACCGCGCCGATCGCCCGGAACTCCGTCCCGCTCGCCATCACCACCGCCGCCCGCCCCGCCTCCCGCGCCACGTCCACCGCGTGCAGCACCTTCAGCTCGTGATCCGCATCAAAGACCAGCGCCACGTCCCGCGCCAGCTCGTCCAGCGCGCTCGCGGCGTCCGCCGCCGCCTCACCCCGAGGGAGCGCCCACCCCTGCGCGAGCGCATCCCGTCGCCACGTCGCGTCACTGAGCACCTGGCGCTGCAACGCGATCGCGCCCATGTGCGAGGACGGATACCCCCCCGTGCGCCACCCCGCGCGATCGAAGCCCAGGCTGTGGAACGCGCGGGCCTTGTACACCGCCGGGCGGCCCGTGCTCGCGTCGCTCGCTGGCTCCGCCAGGCTCACCACCGCGCCCATCCCGCGAAACACCCCGCCCCGCGGCGAAAGACCGGCCGCCGCGAAACCCTGCCTACGCAAAGCCGCCCGGTCACGCCCGCTCAGCCCCTCGCCCGCGAGCACGTCCCGCTGCGGCGTTACAAACGGGTTCCAGTGCGCCCCCGGTCCGTTCGCGCCGACACCCGGCGCGTCCACCTCCACGTACGCATCCACAAACCCCGCGTAGACATGCCGCCCGGTGAGATCGACCACGCGCGCCCCAGCCGGGGTATCGAGGCGACGCTCCGAGGCCGCCGCGATCCGCCCCTCGCGGATCAGCACCGAGCCCCCCGCCCAGACCACGCCCGGCTCCGGGTGCACCGTCGCGTTCACGAGCAGCAGCGTGTCCGTCGCGACCCGGCGCACGCTGTTCAGCGGCGCATCCAGCAGCCCGTCGCTCGTCGGACGCCCGCTCCCCGCCGCCGTTGACGACGCGAACCCCGCCAGCAACAACGCCCCAAGCCCGAGCCACGCCCGGGCGACGATCCAGTTCATTCCACGCATGGGCGGCAGCATAGCGGAAGGCACCAGGCATCGGGCACCAGGCACCAGTCCCTCATGTCTGGTGCCCGATGCCTGGTGCCTGATGCCCGGTCCCTGGCCCCCGACCCCTTCCCCCCTATCCTCCCCCCATGACCACCGATCTCATCCCCGGCAACGCCGTCATCGGGCAGTCCGGCGGCCCCACCGCCGTCATCAACCAGTCCGTCGTCGGCGTCATCGAAGGCCTCCGACACCACGCCAAAGCAGGCACCGGCGGCCCCATCGCCAAGATCCTCGGCATGCGCCACGGCGTCCGAGGGCTCACCCAAGGCGACTTCCACGACCTCACCAACACCCCCCAGGACTTCCTCGACCGCCTCGCCACCAGCCCATCCGCCGGGCTCGGCTCCACACGCGACAAGCCCGACGCCGACTATTGCCAACGCATCTTCGAAGCCTGCGAGAAGCACAACATCCGCTACTTCTTCTACATCGGCGGCAACGACTCCAGCGACGCCTGCCGCATCGTCAACGAGCTCTCCACCCAGAAGGGCTACGAGCTCCGCTGCTTCCACGTCCCCAAGACCGTCGACAACGACCTGATGGAGAACGACCACACCCCCGGCTTCCCCTCCGCCGCCCGCTTCGTCGCCACCGCCTGCATGGCCGACTTCCTCGACAACATCTCCCTCCCCGGCATCAAGATCAACGTCATCATGGGACGCCACGCCGGCTTCCTCACCGCCGCCAGCGCCCTCGCACGGCGCAGCGACCGCCCCGAGCACGAGGGCCCCTCCACCGACGGCCCCCAGCTCATCTACCTCCCCGAAGTCCCCTTCGACACCGACCGCTTCACACAGGACGTCGCGAAAATCTACGAAGCCAAAGGGCGATGCCACATCGCCGTCAGCGAGGGCATCAGCGACAAGGACGGCAACCCCATCGGCGCCACACTCATCAAGAACGCCCAGACCGACGACCACGGCAACGTCCAGCTCTCCGGCTCCGGCGCCCTCGGCGACGCCCTCGCCACCCACCTCAAGGACGCCCTCACCCCCGCCGGCGGCAAGCCGCTCCGCGTCCGGGCCGACACCTTCGGCTACATCCAGCGCTGCTGGCCCGACGCCAGCCCCGTCGACGCGATCGAGGCCCGCGGCGCCGGACGCTTCGCCGCACACCTCGCCTGCAAAGGCGAGCAGGACGGCTCGGTCGCCATCCGACGCGACTCCGAGCCCGGCCCGCTCGAGCACTACGAATCCGGCTTCAAACGCATCGACCTCGCCCAGGTCGCCGCCAAGACCCGCCACATGCCCAAAGAATTCATCGAAGGGCACAACAACGTCAGCCAGGCCTTCCTCAACTACGCCCGCCCCCTCATCGGCGAACTCCCAAGATTCGAACGCCTCTAACCCCGTGGCACGGGCGTCCCGTGTCACACGTCATCGCAACACGCAGGCCGTTCTAGACCCCGCAGTGGATGTCCCGAGTCAAGCAAGCGATGTTGATGCGCCTCACGCCGCGCGTGCGGGGCGTCGGTGCTGCTCGATGAGCGTGCGGCAGGTCGCGATGAGCGTGGGCGCGTCGATCGGCTTGGCGCCGTACTCGTCGCACCCCGCCGTCAGGCAGCGCTCGCGGTCTTCGTGCATCGCGTTCGCGGTCAGCGCCAGGATCGGGCCGACCCACCCGCTCTCGCGCAGCGTCCGAGCCGCGGTGTACCCGTCCATCACCGGCATCTGCATGTCCAGCACGATCAGGTCGAACGACCCCTCGCCCTCAAGCACCCGGCGCACGGCCTCCGCCCCGTCGCCCGCTTCGTCGACACGGAACCCCGCTTTGCGCAGGTGATGCCCGATCAGCCGCCGGTTGTCCGCGCCGTCGTCGGCCAGCAGGACCCGCGAGCCGCGGCACTCGACGGCCGAGGCGTCGTCCGCGTGCGCCGTCCCCGCCCCCGCTTCGTAATCCCCCGCCGAGGCCGACGGGGCCGGGATCCGCAGCGTAAAGACGCTTCCGCATCCCAGCTCGCTCTGGACCGACAGCGTCCCGCCCAGCAGCTCCGCCAGGTTGCGGCTGATCGACAGCCCGAGCCCCGTGCCGCCGAACCGGCGCGTCGTCGTCGCGTCCGCCTGACGGAACGGCTGGAAGATCGCCTCCAGACACTCCGCGGGGATCCCGATCCCACTGTCGCCGACCTCCACCACCAGCCAGGGCGACCCGTCTGCGCCGCCGTCCATCCAAGCCCGGATCGTGACCGACCCCGACTCGGTGAACTTGATCGCGTTGCCCAGAAGGTTGGTCAGGATCTGACGCACACGCGTCGGATCGGTCACGATCGCCTCGGGCAGGTCCGCCCCGCCCACGACTTCCAGCTTCAGGCCCTTGCTCTCGGCGCGGTGGCGCAGCATGCTGTCCACGTCCTCGAGCAGGCGGCGCGGGCTCGAGGCCTGGTGGTCCACTTCCATGCGGCCGGCCTCGATCTTCGACAGGTCCAGCACGTCGTTGATCACCTCGATCAGGTGCTCACCGTTCCGGCAGATCGTCTCCGCGTGCTCGGCCTGCTCCTCCGGCGTCAGATCACCCGAGCGGATCAGCTCCGCGAAGCCCAGGATCGCCGTCATCGGCGTCCGGATCTCGTGGCTCATCCCCGCGATGAAATCGCTCTTGGCCCGGTTCGCCGCCTCCGCCTCGTCCGTCATCCGCTCCAGCTCCGACGTCCGCTGCGCGACCAGACGCTCCAGCTCCGCCTTCTCCCGCGTCAGGCTCTCGGCCAGCTCGCGCTCGAGCCGCTTGGCCTGC
The DNA here is from genome assembly GCA_007693785.1 of Phycisphaerales bacterium. Taxonomy (GTDB): domain Bacteria; phylum Planctomycetota; class Phycisphaerae; order Phycisphaerales; family UBA1924; genus RECY01. The sequence goes on from RECY01000026.1 coordinate 68,209, forward strand.
AGGCTCACGCCGAACCCCTCCAGGTTCGCCGCGAACTTCCACGACCACAGGTTCAGCATCACCAGCAGCACCGCCAGCAAGCGATAGGCCGGCCAGAAGAACATCACGATCGACATCGCGTACCCGCAGATCGCGCACCACAAAAAGATCTGCGCCAGGTCGTACATCTTCGTGTTGCGGTCCTGAGGCGCCTCGGCGAGATACGCCTTCCGCCAGAACAGCATGATCCTCGCGTACGCCCCGATCACACCCAGCGTGCCCAGCCCCAGCAGGATCACCCAGAGCCAGTCCGTCGAACCCTCCGCGGTCGACATGCAGTGCGTCCGCGGCATGTAGTTGCCGAAGTTGCTGAACACGTCGAAGTCCCGGAGGGATAACCCGCCCCAAGACCCCCCCGCCACCGGCAACGACGCCCCAGCCGCCTCCGAAGACCCGCACACACCCACGTCCACGCCCCCGCTTGAAGGCGAAGACAAGGGCGTGACAGGGGTCGCGTCCGCGTGGACGCGTGTCGGACGACCCGGGGCATTCATGTAATTCTTTTCGTCGCGAGAGCGGCCTCGCTTGACGCTCCCCGCACCAAAGACACCGAATCACGGGACACGCCGTCGTTCTCCCCTTATGTCGGGGATCCGGGAACCGCGACTATCGCGCGTTACCCTCCTCCCTCCGACCCCGGCCCGCTTGTTGGTGATATATTTTGGACTTCTTTGTGATGAATATATCGTTCTGCGGACGGTCCGTCCGTCGCGTGGGATCCTGGGTGTGCGGGAGCCCGTATCGGGTCCGACGGGCGACCCGCGCGGGCGTGGGGCGTCGCCTGCTAGTATGCTGGCCCAGCCACCGACCCCCGACGGGCAATGACCGGGGCGGTGCGGGTGATCGAGATCAGTGTTTCGGGTGGGCGTCGCGCGGTTTTCGGCGGCCCACGGACGAGGTCGGGCGTCGCCCGCCGCGGTTTTGGAGCAGATCAAATGGCTCGGACGAGCACCAGCGTGGGCATGGGCGTCACCATCACGATCCTCGGGATCCTGACCTTCGCCTTCTTCGTCACCACGATCATCTTCTTCGGGCAGATGAACTCGGCCCGGAACGACCTGGCCGACTATGAGGCCCGCATGAGCGAGTGGGTCACCCCCGCCGACCAGCAGAACGACCAGATCCGCGTCTTCGCGGACCTCGCCGACCGCGAGAACAAGAGCGCCATCGCCTATCTCGCCGAGAGCCTCAACGAGTCGATCCGCCTCGGGCTGGGCGGGCGCGGGTCGATCACCGAGCTCCGCCAGGCCTCGGAGCCGCTGGTCGCCGGCTCGAGCCGAGGGCTCGTCGGCGCGGTGCGGCAGCGCGATTCCCAGGCTGCCCAGCTCAACACCCGGATCCGGGAGATCGAGGCCAGCCTCGAGACCGCCCAGCAGGCCCTGCTCGCCGAGCGACAGAAGGTCGAGCGGATCAGCCAGGACTTCAGCCGCCAGCTCGCCTCGATGGAGGAACAGGTCCAGCGCACCACCGGCGAGATCGAGAGCTACCGCACCGGGATCAACGCGGCAGAGATCGACATGGACCAGCGCGTCGAGCGGATCCGCACCGCCGCCCGCGACACCGAGGCCCAGCTCCAGGACAACATCCGACGCCTCGAGAGCGAGAACCTCCGCCTGCAGGACGCGATGGCCCGCCTGCAGGAAGGGCGCGCCGGGGACCGGCTCATGCCCACCGACGAGTTCGCTCTTGTCGATGGCGAGGTCACCGGGCTCAACCCCGTCGAGAACCAGGTCTTCATCAGCCTCGGGCGGCGCGACCGCCTCCGCCTGGGCATGCGGTTCCAGGTCTACGCCGATCCCAGCATCATCCGCCCCAACGCCGACGGCGATTACCCCCCCGGCAAGGCGACCATCGAGGTTGTCAGCATGGGCGAGACCTCCAGCGCCGCCCGGATCATCCGCCAGAGCACCGGTAACCCCGTCGCCCGCGGCGACGTCATCGCCAACCCGCTCTACGATCCCAACAAGATCTACACCTTCCTCGTCTACGGGCTCTTTGACATCAACAACGACGGGCGCGCGACCGCGATGGGACGCGACGAGCTCCAGGCCCAGATCGAGCGCTGGGGCGGTCGCATCACCGACGAGCTCACCGGCGACGTGGACTTCCTCGTCCTCGGGCGTCGCCCCACGCTCCCCCCAGCCCCGCCCGCGACCGCGCCCCTCGCCGTCCAGCAGGAATACATCCGCCTCAGCCAGCTCGTCCGTCGTTACGACGACCTGCTCGAGCGCGCCCAGCGGACCAGCCTGCCCATCCTGAACCAGAACCGCCTCGCCACCCTGCTCGACGGGCGATGAGGCGGTGAGCCGCGCCCCCGCCGACCCGCCCCGCGGGCCCGACGCGACCCCCCGGGCCGCGACCGAGCCCGACGATGAGATGGTCGGGCGCGTCTCCACGGGCCCTGATCGACCGCCGAAGAAACGCACGCCCCCCGCCCTCCACGGGGCGGCCTATCTCGCGATCCGCGCCCTGCTCTCCGCCCCGCTCATCGCCGGGCCCAACGCCTCGGTCGAGATCGCCGGGAGCCTCGGGCGACGCTTCGGCGCCGCGCGGTTCAACCGCAAGCGCCTCGACCGCGCGATCGCCTCGGTCGCCCACGCCTTCCCCGATCGCGACCAGGCCTGGGCGCGCGAGACCGCGATCCGCAGCTACGAGCACCTGTTCCGCCTCGGGATCGAGGTCGCCTACACCCCGCGCCTGATGAGCGACGAGGGCTGGGTCGAGCGGTGCGAGCTCGCCAACGTCGGCCCCGCGATGGGCGCGATCGCGCAGAACGAACGCCCCGTCCTCATGCTCACCGGGCACTGCGGGAACTGGGAGCTCCTCGGCTACACCATGGCCCTGATCGGCTTCCCCACCCACGCGCTCTACCGACCCCTCGACATGAAGCCGCTCGACGCCTGGCTGCGGCGCACCCGCCAGCGGCGCGGGCTCGTGCTGGTCGATAAGTTCGGGGCCGCCCGGGTGCTCCCCAAACTCATCGAGCAGCACAAGCCCATCGGCTTCGTCGCCGACCAGAACGCCGGCGACCGCGGGCTGTTCGTCCCGTTCATGGGCCGCCTGGCGAGCACGTACAAAACCATCGGCCTGCTCGCGCGGCGTTTCCGCGCCGACGTGATCTGCGCCTGCGCCCGGCGCCTAAGCGACCGGAACATGGTCGAAGCCGCCCCACCCCTCGCCCCGGGCGAGGTGGACTATGCCGGGTGGTCGATCGAGCGCGCGGGCAACTTCCGCTACCGCCTCGAGATCCACGACGTGATCCGGGCCGAGGACTACGAGCCGCAGCCCGACCCGCTGTTCTATCTGACCGCCCGCTACCGGCGGGCGATCGAGCAGATGGTGCGCCGAGCGCCGGAGCAGTACCTCTGGATGCACCGGATGTGGAAGAGCCGCCCCAGGCACGAGCGCCTGAACCGCCCCTTCCCGGCGCCGCTCCGCGAGAAGCTCGCCGCCCTGCCGTGGATGGACGACGCCGGCGTTGAACAGATCGTCGCCCAGAGCGACCAGGACCGGGCCTGGCTGAAGGCGAACGGAACCGATCGGCTGGGGTAGACGGAGGGCACTGGGGAAGGCACTAGGCATTGGGCATTGGGCACTAGGGGGAGAGGCCGTTTGGTCCGCACACGCGCCGCGCGAGGGGCGTAGAAGAGCGGCACGAGCCCGATGCAACGCCAAGCCCCCTCCCCCCGCCCCTCCCCCTAGTGCCTAGTGCCCAATGCCTGACCCCCAGGAGATGCCCAATGCCCGAACCCCGCCTTGAAGAAGTGCGTGTCCTGATCGTGGACGATGAGCGCGACGTGCGCGAGTCGCTGGAGGCGGCCTTCCTCGCCGAGGGCGCCGACGTGCAGACGGTGGACAACGGCAACGCCGCCGTGCGCGCCTGCGCCGGCGAGCCGCCGGATCTGGTGATCCTGGACATGATGCTCCCCGGTCGCAGCGGGTTTCTGGCGCTGGAGAAGATCAAGGGTCGGGACGATTCGCCGCTGGTGATCATGGTGACGGCCAACGAGGGCAAGCGTCACCAGGCGTACGCGGAGAGCCTGGGCGTGGACGGGTACATGCAGAAGCCGGTGCCGCTGGGGCAGTTGCTGAACCTGGCGGTGGAGCTGATCGACAAGGCGGACGCGGAGGACGAGGCCGCCGAGCAAACCGCGAGCGAGTGAAACGGGCTAATCTCCGGTTCTCCGGGCGCGGGTCGTTCCGGTGCAAAGGAGCCGCCCGGTATGGCTAAGAAGCGTCGCCGCCTCGTCCTCCAGCGCCCGGACCCCGACAACCCGCCGGCGCTGCTGAGCCTCGGCAAGCCCGCGGATGTCGCCGAGGCGATGGCCCCCTACAACACCGCGCCCGACGGCGGGACCAAGAGCCTCGGCACGCTCATCCTCTACGGCCCCGGCATCACCGTCGAGCTCCCCACCAGCGCCCCGCAGGTTAATCAGGCGATGGTCACCGTCGTCGACGAAGAGTCGGCCTGGCCCGTCCTGAGCCGCATGTGCAAAGCCAACGACTGGAAAATGATCGACCCCGACACCGGGCGCAGCTTCGGCTGAACGATCCAACGCCCACTGCCCCCGCCCCGCGCCAACAATCCCTTATGCCGTTGTACGAATACGACATCCTCGACGCGAAGGGCGAGCCCACGGGCGAACGCTTCGAACACTTCCAGTCCATCAAGGCGAAGGCCCTGACCAAGCACCCCGACGACGGGCGACCCGTCCGGCGCGCGATCGTCCGCCCCAACATCGCCGGCAAGTGGTCGGACCTCAAGGGCAAGAGCGCCCTGAGCAACGACAACCTCGAGCGCCTCGGCTTCACCAAGTACGAGCGCAAGGGGCAGGGCTACATGGAGCGCGTCGCGGGCAAGGAAGGCCCGAGGAGCATCTCGGCCGAGGACTGAGCCGTCGGCGCTCCATCCTCGTGCGTCGCCGGGCGGGAGCGGCGCGTGCCGGGTCGTTTCAGTGCAGCGCGTCGCGGTAGCGGGCGACGACCTCGGGGGCCGCGGTGAGGTCGTGGTGCAGCGGCGTCACGGTGATCTTCCGCGCGAACAGCTCGTGGACGTCGGTCCCCGGATCGGTCGCGTGGAAATCCAGCCCGCCGCCGGCCGGCCAGTAATAGGCCTCGCCCGCGGGGCTCGTCCGCCGCTCGTAGGCGTCGATCAAGCCGTGCGTGTTCATGGGGCAGACGACGATCGGCATCTCGGCGTAGGGATCGTGGTCACCGGGCTCAACGGGCTTGCGACCGGCGGCCTGCGGCTCGTGCTCATAGGCCGGCGCGTCGCCGGGTTCGCCGGCCTCGCACCTGGGGATGTTGATGTTGATGCAGTGCCCGGGCTCGATCAGGCCCGTGTCCAGCACGCGGTCGATCGCGCGTCTCGCGTGGGCCGCCGCGACGTCCCAGAGCGGGCGACCCGGGCCGAGGTGGAGGCTGACGGCGATGGATGGGATCCCGAGGAAGGCCGCTTCGAGCGCCGCGGCCACGGTCCCGGAGTAGATGACGTTGATCCCGACGTTCGCGCCGGCGTTCATGCCGCTGATGACCAGGTCCGGCTTCGTGCCGCGCCCGAACTTCTCCGCCCAGAGCGCGCTGACGGCGACCTTGACGCAGTCGGCCGGACGCCCGCTCACCGCGACGCCCGCCACGCGCGCGGTCCGATCGCCCAGAATCCCGAGGCGGGCGGGTCGCGCCATCAGCGGCTCGCCGAACGTCACGCCGTGGCTTGTCGCCGACTGCACCGTCTCCGGCGCGACCGTCCAGACCTCGCTCCCCGGGCCTCCAACGGGATCGGACGGCAAGATAGGCGGTTTTTGACCCGCATTTTGAGTGGAATCATCCGATTCTGGGCCCGGTGTCGCGCGTGCGGGGTGATCGGCCCCGGTGATCGCGTCATAGAGGGCCCGGATGCCCGGGGCGTGGATACCGTCGTCGTTGGTGAGGAGAACCCGCATCGCGGGGAGCGTAGGGTGTTGGTGGAGCCGGGGGCGTTCAACCCACGGCTCGGCGACACGGACAGCGTTTGTGGCTTGTGGTCTGAGCGGTTCGCGTCGCATTCCGGGGCAATACCGGCCGGCTCCCACCCGGGAGCCCGCACGTCCGTCGTGACGCGACCGGAGGCCCTGTGCCCACGGATCTCCCGAACCCGGATCAACGTTCAGACGCGTACGGCGCCCCGCGTGGTGCGTCGCCATCGCCGGCGGGACCGGAGCTCGACCACGACGCGGTGCGCATCTGGCTCATCGCCTTCGAGCACGCCGAGGCCGGGTTTGTCGTTGCTTCTGAAGAGGGCGAGTTGTTGGGGGCCAACGCCGCGGCCCGCTCGATGCTCGGGATCGAGCCGACCGATTTCGGCGCACCGGTCCGCGCGATGCTGGCCCGCGGGCGTTGGCGTCGTGAGTCGGGCGAAGCGTGCGAGCCGTCCGCCCTGCCTTTGTGGCGAGACGAGCGGGGCCCCTACCGAGGCACCAAGCGGGGCGCCGAGCGAGACACCGAGCAGGGCGAGCACCAGACGCTCGACATCGTCCGCGTCTTGCCGGGCGATCGCGACGCGGATCATCCCGACACGACGCATACCCGCGAGGCGGGCACCCGGGCGGAGGCGGGTGATGCGCTGGTGCTGCGTCTGGAGACCTGGCCCGCCGAGGGCGGGTTCTGGCTGACGCTGGTGCTCGATCTGACCGACCGGGCCGAGGCGGAGCGTCTCGGCAACGCGGTGCGGGAAGAGCTGCGCCGGGCGGGCAAGCTGGAGGCGATCGCACGCTTGAGCCGCGGGCTGGCGCACGATTTCCGCAACGTCGCCGCCGCCATCCGCGCCGCGGCCCAGCGCGCCCGGGGCGAGCTCGACTCCGGGGGCGACTGCGGCGAGGCGATCGAGGCGATCCGCGAGGCGAGCGAGCACGCGATCGGGCTCACCCGCGATCTTTCCGCCTTCGCCGGCGGATCCCCCGCGCACGGGCGCGGCGTCAGCGCGCCCGCCGAGGACGACCTCGACCTCCGCGACGTCGTCCGCGGCACCGTGCGCCTCGCTCAGCTCGCGATCGCGCCCAACATCCGCGTGCTGACCACGACGCCCGACGAGCCCGTCCCCATCGTCGGCGACGCCGCCCAGCTCGCGCAGGTCGTCATGAACCTCGTGCTCAACGGCGCCCAGGCGATGACCCTCGGCGGGGAGGTGCATGTGCAGCTCCGCGTGCTGCCCAGCGAACGATCCGCCGAGCTCCGCGTCCGCGATCAGGGCTCCGGCATGGATCACGCGACCCTGGAACGCGCGACCGACCCCTACTTCACCACCCGGGGCGATCGCGGCGGCACCGGGCTCGGGCTCTCGATCACCCTCGGCATCCTCCGCGAGCACCACGGCTCGCTCCGCTTTGAAACCGCGCCCGAACGCGGGACCACCGCGATCGTGCGCCTCCCGATCCGCAGCGACGACCAACGCCCCGCACGCCACACCCCGCGCGACGAGCGCTCGCCCGCCCTCGAACCCGGCGCCGCCGGCGAAGCGGTCGTCATCGCGCCGCCCTCTGCGATGCGCGGCGTGCTCGTCGGCGTGCTGGCGGACTTCGGGCTCAACGCCGAGGCGGTCGACCCCGCCGAGGCCGCGGGCGAGCCCTGCGGGCACGCCGCGCTCCGCGCTCGCCTGATCGTCATCGACAGCCTGCCGGACACGACCGCGCGCCAGCTCCGAGCCGCGACGCGCACGCTCGGGTGCAACGCCCCGATCCTCACCCTCCTCCCCCAGCCGACCGGCGACGCACAACAGAAGCACGGCGCACCCCCGGACACCGAGACGAACGTCACCGTCCTCCGACGCCCGTTCACGATCGCCGACCTCCGCGAGGCGATCCGCGACGCGATGCGGCAGGCGTAGCCGGAGCGGAACAAAAGCGATCGCCCTATCGCCCGTCCCCGCTCGCCGGGCCCGCTTCGCCAGCATCATCGCCCGCGCTGAGCGCGAGCGTGTGGACCCAGACGCCGTCGAATGTCACGTCCCCCGCCGCCCCCGCGCCAATGCGCACGCGCACGCGGGCCGAGCCGCTCGGCACGTCCACGACCTCGACCCGCCACCCGCCGCCGTGCGCATCATCCGGGCGCACCTCGCGCCCGCGCAGGATCCAAGCCGCACCGGCGGCGTCGCCCTCGGCGAAGACGTCGAGCACGACGCCGTCGGTGCTGCGGTGCGCATCGGCGAGCTTGGCGCGGATCGCGACGCGACGCGTACCGGGCGGGAGTTCGAACGTCGCCTCGTCCCGATCCGGCAGCGCCGCGTACGCCGAGTGGAGCCAGAGGCTGTCGAGCGGGACGCCGTCCTCGAACCGGCGGCTCAGCGTCGCGGGCGAGCCGTCTGACCACTGCGCTGCACGCAGCGTCGCCGACCGCCACCAGTCCCCGCTCGGGACGGCGTACGCACGCCCCTCCAGGCGCGACCCTGCGCCCGAAGCCGGGCAAGGCGACACCACGCGCGAGCCGTCCGCGTACGTCACCGCGAACGCCGGCCACACCCGCACCGACCCGTCCGACTCGATCGAGAACGGCACGACGCGCGACATCGGCGCCCAGTATCCCGCGCCCTTGCGCGACGGGTCCGCCGGTTGCAGCTCCGTCCGGAACGACGTCGGCACGCGCACGCGCGACGCCTCCGCCGAGAGCACCGGGCTCTCGGCGCCGGGCGACCACACCCAGCCCGCGCTCACGTCGCGACGCCGGTACGCCTGCTGCACGATGTTCGGCGCGCCCCAGTTCACCGCCCACACGCTCATGAACGACGCTTCAAACCGCGACCACCGCCCGCCCTCGCGCCCCACCCCCTCGGTCGCGACGAACACCGGCAGGAAGAACGCGTCGGGCGAAGGTGACGGCGCCGCGCGCACCAACGCCGACACCTCCGCCTGATCCCGCACCCACCGCTCGCGGAACGCCCCGGCGTAGCCCAGTTGCAGCAACGAGCCGCCCAGCCCCGCCGCCATCACCAGCATCGCCACCACGACGCGACCGGCGCGCACGGCGCCCGCGCCCCGCACGCGCTCCGAAGCCCACTCCAGCACCCCCGCGAGCGGCGCGACCATCGCCATCGCCAGGAACGCCGACGGCGCGTGCAGGTAGCGCAGCTCGAGCGTCCAGCCGCTCGCCAGCAGGATCGGCGCAAAGCACCCTACGCCCGCAACCAGCGCAAACACCGTCACCCCCGACGCGCGGCGCGCCCCCGCCCGCTCACCCGCCGACCACGCGACATACCCGCGCACCCACGCCGCCCCGCCGACGACAACCAGCGCCAGCGTGGGCACCACAAGGATCGCGAACGCCGAAGCCGTGCGCACGCTCATCGCCCACGCGCCCGCCAGCTCCACCTCCCACCGGTGCAGCGCCGCGACGCCCTGCGCGAGACGGACGACCCCCTCAAAGACCTCCGACACGCCCACCGCCTGCGCGCGCGAGCCGCGCCACTCGGGCGGCGCGTGCGTCACATACATCGCCAGGTACAGCGCCGCCCCAATCCACGCGGCCGCGCTCACCACGCCCGCCCGGATCAGCACCCCCCGCACCGCCCCACGGCGCTGCGCACCGAAGACGATCGCCAGCAATGGGAGCGCGAGAAACGCCCCGGTCGCCTGCTCGTTCCAGCACGGCGTCGCCCAGCTCAGCACCACGAACCCCACGAGCGTCAGCGGGCGCAGGGCGTCGCGCACGAGCCGGACCGCGAGCACGCACGCGCCGAGCGCCGTCGCGGTCGAGGCGAGCGTGCCGAACGCCGCGATCCAGTGGATCGCCTGCGCGTGGAGCGGATAAGTCAGAAACAGCACCGCGGCGGCCGCCGCCCCCCGACGCCCGAGCCCGAGCGCTCGCGCGAGCGCGAACACGAGCCACGCGCACACGCCGTGCAGGAGGTTCACCATCGCGTGCCCGAGCCACGGGCGGTGAAAGCTCAGTGTCTCGAGCGCCATCGTGAAGATCAGGTGCAGCGGCCGCCAGTAGGGCGAATCGGCGAGCCACGTCAGGCGTTCGATCCGCCCGGTGACCGGGTCGATCCCCGCGAGGTCGTAATCATCGGTCCACAGCCCGAGATGAAACGTCAGCAGCGCGGTGCCGAGCAACCAGAACGCCGCCGGGAGCGACCAGACGTCCCACGCGCTTGCCGCAAGCGCCCGACGCCCCGCCCGCTCGCCGCCCGTCGCGTTCACCCCTGCGCCCGTTCGCTCGCGTCCGCCAGCTCGCGCAGGCGCGCCGCCCGCTCGCGGACCGCCGCAGCGTCCGCATCCCGCACCGTCACGTGCCCCAGCTTCCGACCCGGGCGCGCCGACTTGCCGTACAGGTGCACCCGCGCCCCCGGCACCGCCAGCATCTCTCCCATCGGCGGCACGCCCCCGATCAGGTTCACCATCGCGCACGGCATGATCGCCCGCGTTGCCCCGAGCGCCATCTCCAGCTTCGACCCCAGCACCGCGCGCACGTGGTTCTCGAACTGGCACGTCTCGCTCGCGTCCATCGTCCAATGCCCGCTATTGTGCACGCGCGGCGCAAACTCGTTCGCCAGCAGCGGCCTCGCCGCGTCGCCCGTCTCGAACAGCTCCAGCGCGAGCACGCCGACGTAGCCCAGGTGCTCCGCCAGCGCTCGGGCCGAGCGCTCCGCGAGCTCGCGCGTCGCGTCATCAGTCATCGCCGGCGCGTGCGTCACGCGAAGGATGCCCCCCTCGTGCACGTTCTCGCACAAGGGATAGACCCGCGCTTCGCCCGTGTGCGCACGCACGATCAGCACGCTCAGCTCCCGCCTGAACGGGATGAACGTCTCCGCGATGAGGCCGAGTTCGCCAACGAAGCCCTCGCCGCGGATCGAGCGCAGGGCCGCGTCCAGCTCGCCCGCGGCGCGGACGACCGCCTGCCCTTTGCCGTCGTAGCCCATGCGCCGCGTCTTGAGCACGATCGGCCACCCGTGCGCCTCGCCGAACGCCCGCGCGTCGGCCGCCGAATCGACCGGCGCGAACGGGTGCGTCGGGATCCCGAGCGACTCAAACAGGCGCTTCTCCACGAGCCGGTCCTGCGCCGCCGCGAGCGCCCGCGCGTGCGGCTCGCACGGGACAAGCTCCGCCAGGCGCGCCGCCAGCGCCGCCGGGACGTTCTCGAACTCGTACGTCGCCGCCGTCAGCCCGTGCGCAAAGTGCTCCAGCGCGTGATCGAGCGCCGCGCCCCCGTCGTCCGGGTCCGCCACCACGAGCTGCGCGACGTGCCCCGCGACCGCGTCGGCGCTGCGATCCAGGCACCGCGTGCGCACGCCGAGGCGCGCCGCCGCGAGCGCCAGCATGCGCCCGAGCTGCCCCCCACCGAGCACGCCGAGGATCGGCGGGTCGTTGGGTGACGCGATCGTCCCCGTGCCGTGCGTGCCTCCCGCTGGTGCGACGGGCCCGCTCATGCCGATCCCGGCGCGTCGAGGCTCGGGTCCGGGTCCGCCAGCACGCGATCGCTCTGCTCACTGCGGTAGCGCTCGAGCGCCGACGCGACGCGTTCGTCCCCGTGCGCGAGCAGCGAAGCCGCGAAGAGCGCCGCGTTCACCGCCCCCGCCCGCCCGATCGCGAACGTCGCGACCGGCACGCCCGCCGGCATCTGCACGATCGACAGCAGCGAGTCCATCCCTTGCAAGTGGCTCGACCGCACCGGCACGCCCAGCACCGGCACCGCCGTTTTGCTCGCGAGCATCCCCGGCAGGTGCGCCGCGCCGCCCGCGCCCGCGATGATCGCGCGCAGGCCGCGCTCCCGCGCCGTTGCCGCATAGCGGAACAACCAGTCCGGCGTCCGGTGCGCGCTCACCACCCGCGTCTCGTGCGCGATCCCGAGCGCCGCGAGCGTGTCGCTCGCGTGGCGCATCGTGTCCGCCCAGTCGCTCCGCGAGCCCATCACCACGCCCACCACCGGCTCGCCCTCCGGCGATGGCACACTTCGCGGATCCTCGGGCATCGCACGCTCCCCTCACCCCGCACACCGTCGCGGCACGCGATCCTATCTCGCCTTCCGCCCCCGCAGCGCACGCGCCAGCCGCGGCGGCGCCAAGTCCGGCACCATCAGCGACCCCGCACCGACCCCGAGCGCCACCTCGGCGGCCGCGTAGCCGCTCCGCGTCGCGCCCTCCATCGTCGCGGGCCAGCCCGTCCGCGTGTAATCCCCCGCGAGCAGCACGCCGCTCGGGCCGGCCGTCTCCGGGCGCAGCCGCTCGCCCTCGGGCGAGGCCAGGAACGTCGCCCGCTTCTCCTTGACCGCGCGAACAGACACCAGCTCCACCTCGCCCGCCGACGCGAAGCACGCCCGGAGATCGCCCAACACACGGTCCGCGATCTCACCCTCGCTCAGCTCCATCCACCCGTCGGCCGCGCTCACCACCGCGTGCACGACCCGCCCCTCCTCGTCCTTCCGAAAGACCCACTGCGTCCCCACATCCAGCAGCACGGCGTGCGCCACCGCCACCACCGGGCGATCGAACACCATGTGCACGCCCAAAATCGGGCTGTGCGCGAGTTGCCCCGCCCGTCGCCCCCGCGTGTCGCCGTGATGATCGGGCAACAGCTTCGACGCCGCCGTCGCGGGGAGCGCACAGATCACGCGGTCGCCCTCGATCGCCTCGCCCGTGGTGAGACGCACCCGCTTGGCATCGAGCGACTCGACGCGCGCTCCCTTGCGCACGCCGAGCGACGCGTCCTCCGGGTCCACCATCGCGAGCTTCGCGTGCACACCTTGGTACAGCTCGCGCAGCGCGACCCCCGGCACACCGACCGCCCCCGCCGCGCGCGACGCGAACACGCCGCCCTGAAACACGTGCAGCGCGACCGACGCGTCGAGCGCCTCCGCCTCCGCGTTGCACGCGCTGACGATCACGGGTCGCCAGAACCGCGCGACCGCGCGCGCCGGCTGCCCGTGGGCCGCGAGCCAGTCGCCGAACGTGCGCCCCGCGTGCTCGCGCCTGTCGGCACGGATCGCGGCGAGCACGCCACGCGCCACCGCGCGTTTCTCGTGCCGATCGAGGAACCGCGCCCGCGCGAACGACGCCCCCGCGTGCAGTGGCGCGGGCAGCCACCACGACGGCCGGACCGCGCTCGTGCGCGCGCCGCGCCCCTCGCCCGCGGGCTCGACAAACGTCAGCGTCTCGCTCCACGCCATCGCGTCCAGCGTGCCGAGGCGGTCGAGCAGGTCGAGATAGTTCGTGCAGCACCCCATCGCGACGTGCTGACAGTTGTCGATCACCTCGCCCGTGCGCACGTCGTCAAAACTGCTCGCGCGCCCGCCGAGCCGGTTCGAGGCTTCGAAGAGCGTCACCCGCGCCCCGGCCTCGGCGCAGCGCACCGCCGCCGCGATCCCCGCCACGCCGCCGCCCACGACCAGCACGCGCACGCCCCTCACGCCCGCGCCCTCTCGCGCATCCCCGCCCGCGGCACCGGCTGCACCAGCGACGACGCCACGATCGCCAGCTTCCGCGGCTTCGACAAGCGCACCCGACCGCGACCCACGCGCGACGGGTCACGCTCGATCCGCGACAGGATCGTCTCGTACAGCCCCGTCATCGTCCGCAGCACACGCACACAGTCCGGCGCGATCATGAGCTCCAGCGCCCGCGATCGCTCGTACCGCTCCCGCGCGTACGCCGCCTGCGCGCGCACGAGCGCGGCGCAGCGGCCCGCGGGCGACCACGCCGCCAGCTCGCTCGGCGTCAGCCCGTGAGCCGCCAGCACGCTCGCCGGCACGTACACCCGCCCGGTCTCGAAATCCTCGCGGATATCCCGCAGAATGTTCGTCCGCTGGAACGCGATCCCGCGATCGACCGCCAGTTCGCTCGCACGCCCGGCGTCCGCGTGCGCCCGAAGCCCCCAGATCGCGACGCACGCCCGCCCCACCGTCGAGCCCACACGACGGCAGTATGCGTCGAGCGCCGCGTCGTCGGCGTACACCGCCTCCCCCGTCGGCTGCGACAGGTCCGCGCGAAGCCCCTCGAGCGTCATCGTGAACACGTCCCGCTCGATCGGGTATCGCGCGCACGCGTCGGCGAGCGAAACGCCCATCGCGCCGAGCGCTGTCGCGTCACGATCGTCGAGCACCGAAGCTGTGCGCTCCGCGAATGCGTCCAGCGCCGCGCGACGGGCGCCGATCGTCTCGTGCGGATCGTCCGCGATATCGTCGGCCTCGCGCATCCACGCGTACAACGCGAACAACGCGTCCCGGCGCGGTCGTGGCGTCAAGCGCAAGCCGAGATAGAAATGCCGCGCCCGCTCACGCGTCACCGACTCGCAGTGCGCCCGCGCCTCGACCAGCGCGCTCACGACGCACCCCCGCGCCGCCCAGCACCGAGCGCCCCGATCCGCGCACCCGCCCACGCCCGAGCCACCATCGCGCCCCGCGCGCCCTTGCCGAGTTTCGGGCGAGCCCACAGCGTCCCGGGCTCGCGCTCCACCAGCGCCAGCGTCCGCTCGCCACCCTCGATGAACAGCCGCACGATCGGCACGAGCGCCCCGTGCCCGTGCGCACGAAGCAGGCTCAGGATCGAACGCCCCTCCTCGAACATCGCCCGCGTCCGCGCCAGCAGCGGCCCGATCGCCTCGCCGTACCGGGCGCGCACGCCCGCATCATCCCCGCGATCCAGCCACGCGCGCAGCGTGGCGTCGTCCAAGCCGGTGATCTCCGACGGCAGATACACACGGTCGCGCTCCACCAGGTCGCGGCGGGCGTCCTGCCAGAAGTTCGTGAGCTGGAGGGCCGAGCAGACCGCGTCGCTCGTACGTACGATCTCGTCCCACCCGTGCCCGGGCGTGCGCCGCGAGGGCGGGATGCCGATCGAGAGCACGAGGCGACCGACCGGATCGGCGCTCCGCGTGCAATAGCCCAGCACGTCCGCCCACGAGGCATACCGCGTCACGCGCTGGTCCTGCTCGAACGCATCGATGAGATCCAAAAACGCCTGCTTCGGCAGCTCGCGCCGCTCGACACTGGGCCGAAGGGCCACGAAGACCGGGTGCCTCGGCTCGCCGGCGTAACACGCCTCCAGCTCCTCGCGCCACCACGCGAGCAGTTCCATGCTGTGCTCGCGCGCGCGGGGGCCGTGCCCGGTTTCGTCCGCCAGGTCGTCGGCCCATCGGCAGAAGGCGTACACCGCCGCGAAGTCATCCCGCCAACCCCGCGGCACCAACGCCGTCAGCACCGGGAAGTTCTCTTCGTGCGCCCGCGCGAGCCCGCGGCAATACGCGATCGCGGAATCCACATCGCCCCCCGACGCACGCGAGCCCGGGGGGCCGACCGCGCTCAGCTGCTCGACGATCGGACGTGTTGGATCGAGCGTGAGCATGGGAGTGGGGAAGGCATTCGGCATCGGGCAATAGGCATAGGGGGGAGGGGCGAGGAGTGGAAGCTTGCGATCTGGAGTGCGTGCCGTTGGGTTGCGGCGTCACGGTGCCCAGGTTACACCCCCGCCGGCTCCGGCGCTGGCTCGGCCTCGGGGGACGCACGCTGGATCGGCGCTGAGTCGCTCTTCGTTCGCGTTTTCAGCGAGATCCGCTGGGCCGCCGGGTCGGGCAGGCCCAGTTCCTCCCCGATCAGGCGGCTCGTGATCTGGCTCGACAGGAAGATCACCGGCAGCCCGCTCCCCGGGTGCGTCCCGCCGCCGACGAGCCACAGCCCCTCCAGCCCCGGCACCTTGTGCTGCGGGCGCTTGTGCAGCATCTGGTCCAGCCCGTGCGCGAGGTTGAATGTCGCGCCGAACTGGATCCCCTGCGCCCGCCAGTCGTCCGGCGTCAGCGCCAGCTCCGCCCGGATGTGCGGGCGCACGTCCAGCCCCAGCCGCTCGCGGATCTGATCCAGCGCACGCTCGCGCAACCGCGGGCCCTCGACGCTCCAATCGATCTTCGCCCGCGTGTTCGGCGTCGGCACCAGCACGTACAGCGCGCTCCGGCCCGCGGGCGCCAGCGTCGGGTCCGTGCGGCTCGGGTTGCAGACGTAGAACGACGGATCGTCCGAGAGCGAGCCGCCGAAGCCCGCGTCGCGACCGATGTCTTCGAGGTTCTGCTTGTACCCCGCGCTCGTGTAGATCGTGTGGTGCGGGAGATCGACCTCGCGGTCGAGCCCCAGGTACAGCATGAACGTGCTGCACGAGTACTTCTTCTGATCGAAGTCCGCGTCGGTGTACCCCGCCTCGCGCAACGGCTCCGGCACCAGGTGCGTCAGCGCCCACGCGGCGTCGGCGTTGAGCACGACGTGGTCGAACGCGTGGTGCTCGCCGCCGGCGATCACGCCCGTGACGCGCCGCCCGGAAAAGTCCAGGCTCTCGACGGGCGTGGCGAGTCGGACGCGCCCGCCGAGGGATTCGAGCGTGCGCGCCAGCCCGTGCATGAGCGCGTTGCACCCGCCGATCGGGTGCCAGATGCCGTACTCGTACTCGATGAACGGCAGGATCGTGAACAGGCTCGGGCAGTCGAACGGGCTCATCCCGAGGTACTTGCTCTGGAAGCTGACGCCGAGCTGCACCGCGGGGTGACGGAAATACTTCTTCAGCAGTTGATGCACCGACAGGTGCGGCTTGATGTGGGCGGCCGCCGCCAACGCGTCCGGGCGCGCCAGGTCCAGCGCCGAGCGGATCGGGCGACGCAAGATCGGCTCGGCCGCGTCCAGCTTCTTGCGGTTGTCGTCGATGAAGCGCCGGAACGCCTTCCCGTCGTGCGCGTCGATCGCCGAGATCCGCTCGACCATCCGGTCCAGATCCTGCGTCGCGTTCAGCACCACCGGCTTGCCGCCCGCCTGCCCGATCACCAAGCGGTACATCGGATCCAAGCGGCGCAGGTCGGCCATGTCCGCCAGGCGCGTGCCGGCGGCCCGGCAGATCTCGTCCAGCACGTGCGGCATCAGAAAAAACGTCGGCCCGCGATCGAAGCGGTACGTCTCGCCGTCGTCGCCTTCCAGGTCGATCCGGCTCGTCCGCCCGCCGAGCGTGGGCTGACGCTCGAAGACCGTCACGTCCACCCCACGGGCCGCGAGCAGGACGCCCGCCGCCAAGCCGCCCGGACCCGCCCCAACGATCGCGACGCGGGGCGGCTTGGCGTGTCCGGGGCTCGTGGGCGCTGGTGTGGGCATCGGTGGTCCGTCAAGAGGATGGGGTGCGAGCGGGCGGGAAGCGTGTTCGACACGCGCCCCGGGGATGGATGCCCGGGGGCGATTCCGGGGCGTCCTTCGGGCGGACTGTAGCGACGCCTCTAGACTTCCGCCGATGCCCAAGCCCCCCCAATCCGCACCCCCGCGTTCGGCCCAGTGGCCGCTGGCGGCCCGCGTGCGCTGGGTGCGGGCCTTCCGAGCTCTCATCGTCCGCGAGCTCGACGCCCTCTGCGCGGCCATGGAGGGCGAAGTCGCCAAGACCCGCTGGGAGGCGATGACCAGCGATCTGCTCCCCCTGCTCGCGAGCTGCCGCTGGCACGAGCGACGGGCCCCCCGCCTCCTCCGCCCGAAGCCCGTCCGCGGGCGGGCGATCTGGCAGGTTGGGCAGCGGGTGCGGCTCCGGCGCGAGCCAATCGGGCGGGTCGCGATCATCGCGACGTGGAACTACCCGGTGCAGTTGCTCGGCATCCAGCTCGTGCAGGCGGTGCTCGCGGGGAGCGAGCGGGCCGGGAACCGCGTGGTGGTCAAGCCGAGCGAGCGGTGCCCGCGGACGCAGGCGCTCTTGCTGGACCTCGCCGAGGAGGCCGGGCGTCTCGCGGGGATGCCCCCGGGCGTGATCGAGCGTGCCCCGGCGACGCGCGAGGCGGGAGCCGAGCTGCTCGACGCGCCCCACCCCGGCGGCTCCCAGCCCGCCCTCTGGGGGCGGTTCGACCACGTCGTCTTCACCGGCTCGACCGAGGTCGGGCGCCGCGTCGCGTCGGCCCTCGCGGGCCCGCTCACGCCCTCGACGCTGGAGCTCAGCGGTCGCGACTCGGCCTTCGTCCTCCCCGGGGCCGACGCCGCCCTCGCCGCCCGCTCCATCTGGGCGATGGTCCTCATGAACGCCGGGCAGACGTGCATGGCCCCGCGACGCGCCATCGTCGTCGGCGAGGCGTGGGAGCCGTTCGTTGGGGCCCTGAAGCCCCTCATCGAGGGATCGTCGCCGGTGTCACTGATCGACGAGGCGGCCGCCGAGCGGGTGCGGGGGCTGGTGGCGGGGGCGACACAGCCGGTGATTCGCGGTCGCGAAGCGTCGGCGGACGACCCGCGCCTGGTGACGCCGACCGCGGTGCTGGAGGCCGACCCGGCGGGGGAAGTCGCGGGCGGGGCCCATTTCGGGCCGCTGCTGGCGGTGGTCCGGTGCGCCACGCTCGACGAGGCCGTCGCGGCCCACGCCCTCTGCGACCAGCACCTCGCGACCAGCATCTACCCCCCGCGCGGGCGGGGCGGGCGGGCATCCGCCGAGGCGCTGGTGTCGAAGCTGGGCGAGCGCGGGCGGCTCGGCGGGAGCGTCACGATCATGGACACCGTCCTGCCCACCGCCCAGCCCGGGGCGAGCATCGCCGGGCACGGGGCGAGCGGGTGGGGCGCGAGCCGTGGGGCGGCGGGGCTCCTGGCGATGACCCGCGCGGTCCACGTGAGCACGACCTCGCCCCGCGTGCGCACGCCGCTGGGCGAGCCGCCGGCGAAGCAGCAAGCCTCGTTCGAACGGTTCGTCCGATGGTGGTACGGTCTGGGGGGCGGCCTCAAGCACGGGGCGAGGCCCGCCCCGAAGACCGATGAACAGCAGGGCGACGCGCCGGCGCGTCGGACAGCGACAGCAGCACCGCGGGCGACGGGTCACCGGGCGCACGCGACACAGGAGCGGGTCTCATGAAGCGGAACAACGCCGGGCGGGATGCGCACGTGGTCGTCGTCGGGGGCGGGCTCGCGGGGCTGGCCGCCGCGTGCGACTGCGCCTCGGCCGGGCTCCGCGTCACCCTCCTCGAGCAGAACCTCCACCTCGGCGGCAAGATGAACGTCCTCGAGCAGGACGGCTTCACCTTCGACATGGGCCCCACCATCCTCACCCTCCCCGAGGTCGTCAGCGGCGTCATCCGGCGCGCCGGACGCAAGCCCGAGGACGAGCTCGACCTCGTCCGGCTCGACCCCCAGTGGCGCTGCATGTACGAGGACGGCGTCACGCTCGACCTGCTCGAGAACCCCGAGCAGATGGCCGCCCAGCTCGACCGACAGTTCCCGGGCCAGAACGCCGGCGAGGGCTGGAAGACGCTCATCAACTACGCGCGTCGCATGAACCGTCTCAGCCGACGCGTCTTCTACTACCGCGACGTCGGCGGCGTCACCGACGTCATGCGCGGCACGCCCATGGGCGATTTCGACCTCCTCAAGGACGTCATGGCGATGCGCCTGCACTCGACCGTCGGCGCGACCGTCGAGAAGCACCTCCGCGAGCCCCACGCCCGCCAGCTCGCCGAGCACTTCCTCCAGTACGTCGGCTCCAGCCCCTTCCTCGCCCCCGCGATCCTTACCCTCATTGCCTCGGCACAGGTCGATCAGGGGTGCTGGTACGCGATGGGGGGCACGCGACAGGTCGCCCGCGCGCTCGAACGCATCGCGCGCGACAGCGGCGTCGAGATCCACACCGGCGTCAAGGTCGCCCGCATCGTCTGCGACGGCGATCTGGCGCAGGCCGTCGAGCTGGAAGACGGGCGACGCTTCGAGGCCGACGCCGTCGTGAGCAACTGCGACGTCCAGCGCACCGACCGCGACCTGCTCGCGACGCCGGAGGCGAAACGCGACGGGGAGCGCATCGCGAGCCGGTACACGCCCGCGTGCAGCGGCGTCGTGCTCTACCTCGGCCTGAACAAGCGGTACGACCACCTGGCGCACCACAACTTCCTGTTCAGCAAGAACAGCAAGGCCGAGTTCAGCGACATCTACGAGCTCGGCATCCCGGCGCGCGACCCGACGCTCTACCTCTGCGTCCCGAGCCGCACCGACCCCGCGCAGGCGCCCGACGGCGGCGAGGCGCTCTACGTGCTCATCCACACGCCGTACACGCGCGCCGATCACCAATGGGAAGGCCCCGGCGGGATGCTGGAACAGTACAAGCCCGTCGTCATGGACAAGCTCAAACGCTTTGGCATGGAGGACATCGAGTCGCGCATCGTCGTGGATCGTGCGCTCACGCCGACGGGGATCAAGCGGATGTACAACGCCGAGGGGGGTGCGATCTACGGGCTCGCGAGCCACGGCAAGCTGCACGGGGGCT
This sequence comes from Phycisphaerales bacterium, assembly GCA_007693785.1. GTDB lineage: Bacteria > Planctomycetota > Phycisphaerae > Phycisphaerales > UBA1924 > RECY01. Next base: position 88,442 of record RECY01000026.1, read on the forward strand.
TCAAGCCCAAAAACCGGAGCCGCGTGGTGGAGAACCTCTACCTCGCCGGCGGGAGCGTGAACCCCGGGCCGGGCGTGCCGATGGTCATCATGAGCGGCGTCACCGCGGCGAAGACGCTGTGCGAGGACCTGGGCATCGAGATCGACACCGCCGGCACGAGCGGCGAGCCGACGGTCTACCAGCGCGACGCGGTCCTGCGCCAGGACGCGGCCAACGCGGCCAGCGCGATCGGTGCGGGGGCCTGAACGCCGTGGTGGACGGGCCATCCGCCAGCGAGGGTGCCGAGACCGCGCCGGGACGCGGCCCGCTCTGGGTAGCGAAGCCCAACGCGCACGTCGCGCGCTTCTTTCACCGGTACACGCGCCGCCTGTTCTCGAAAAAGTTCCACGCCGTGCGTTTCACGCCGGGCTCGGGCGACCTGCTCCGTGCGCTGAACGACGCGTCGGAGCCCGTGATCGTCGCGATGAACCACTGCAGCTGGTGGGACCCGATGGTCGGCGTGCTGCTTGCGTCGGGCGCGACGCCGGATCGGCGCACGTTCGCGCCGATGGAGCTCGCGCAGCTCGAGCAGTTCGCGTTCTTTCGGATGCTGGGCGTCTTCGGGCTGGACCCGGAGCACCCGCGGGCGGTGGAGGCGATGACCGCGTACATCCTCGAACAGTTCGGCTCCCCAACGAGCCGCGACCGTGAGGGAGCGGTTTCCCCGATCTCAGGCGAGGACCGCTCCCTCACGGTCGCGGCTCGTTCGGAAAGGCGTTCGCCCGCCTCGCTCTGGCTGACGCCGCAGGGCTCGTTCGCCGACGTGCGCACGCCCGCGAAACTCCGCCCCGGGGCCGCCGCCGTCGCGGCCGCCGCCTGCACCCGCTTCCAGCACGTCCGCGTCGTCACGCTCGCGATCGAGTACGGGTTCTGGACCGATCAGAAACCCGAGGTCTTCCTCCACGCCGAGCCCGTGCCCACGCCCGACCGCGCCGACAGCACCACCGCCTGGCACCGCGCGCTCACGTGCTCGCTGCGCAGCTCGCAGAGCGCCCTCGCCGAACGCGTCGCCGCGCGCGATCCCGCGGGCTTCGAGCTCCGCCCCGATCTCGTCGGCGGGCGCGTCGATCGCGAACGCGCGCAGGTCAACCCGATCTACGACCTCTGGCTGCGCCTCCGCGGCCAGAGCGGCAAGGTGACCCCGCGGGATCTGGCTTCCCGCGCCCCGTCGGAAAGGAGCCGCGGATGACGACGCTGCTGCTGGTCGCGCTCTGGACCGGGCTCTTCGCCTGCACGGTCGCGCTCGCGATGACCATCGCCAACCTGCGCTTCTACGCCAGGGCGACCGCGGAGCCGCTCGATCCGGCCGCGGCCCCCAGTCTCACCGTCTGCGTTCCCGCGCGCAACGAGGAAGCCAACCTCGAAGCCTGCGTGCGCTCGCTGCTCGCCTCGAACTATCCAAGGCTCGAGATCCTCGTCTACGACGACGCCTCGACCGACCGCACGCCGGAGATCCTCGCGAGGCTCTGCGCCGAGGACGCGCGCGTGCGCACGGCCGACACCGTCCCGCTCCCCGACGGTTGGAACGGCAAGCAACACGCCTGCGACCGCATGGGGCGACAGGCGACCGGCGAGTGGCTGCTGTTCACAGACGCCGACGTCCGCTTCGAGCCCGCCTGCCTCGAACGCGCGATCGCCGAAACCCAGCGCCCACGCGCGACGGATGTGCCGGGCTCCAAGCCCGTCGCCCTCGTCAGCACCTTCCCGCGCCAGATCACCGGCACGCTCGGCGAGGCGCTCGTCGTCCCCATGATCTTCTTCATCCTGCTCAGCTACCTCCCGCTCGGGCGCATGCGCTCGACCACCGACCCCGGCGCGAGCGCCGGGTGCGGGCAGTTCCTCTGCGTCTGGAAGCCCGCCTGGCTCGAGGCCGGCGGGCACGCGGCCTTCCGCGACTCCATGCACGACGGCATCAAGCTCCCCCGCAACCTCCGACGACTCGGCTACCGCACCGATCTGTTCGACGCGACCGAGCTGTGCGCCTGCCGCATGTACCACGGCTTCGCCGCCACCTGGCGCGGCTTCGCCAAGAACGCCTACGAAGGGCTCGGCTCCGTCCCCCTGCTCGTCTTCATCACCGTCATGCACCTGTGCGGGCACGTGCTGCCGTGGATCGTGCTGCCGGCCGCGCTGCTCGGGCTTGCGGGCGTTGTGCCGCAACTCCCCATGCTCGCGCTCGTGCTCAGCGCGGGCTGCGTCGCGGGCGCGCTGATTCAGCGGGTCATGCTCGCGAGGCGCTTCAAGCAGTCCCCCGCCAGCGTCGCGCTCCACCCCGTCGGCGTCGCGCTCATGACCCTCATCCAGTGGCGCAGCCTCTACCTCGCCAAGACCGGCAGGCGCACCTGGCGCGGGCGCACGCAGGGTGAAGCCCCGACCGCCGAGCCCGCCGGGTAACGCCGCGTCGGTTCACACCCCCCGATCGCTCGAGCCCAGCTCGCGCAGCTCCTCCTCATACCGCTCCCGGAGCGGCTCGACCACTTCTTCTACGAACCGCTCGGTCTGCTCCACGCTCCGCCCGACGTACCGCATCGGGTCGAGCAGGGCGTCCTCGGTCAGCAGGTGGTGGACGCTGGCGAAGGCCGCGTCGGCGCGGAGGCGCTCGATCAGGTCGTTCTCGAGCCCTTCCTGCTTCACCCGCATCCCCGCAGCCTGCGCGTGCACGCGGATCTTCTCGTGCAGCTCCTGACGGTCCCCCCCCGCGCGGACGGCGGCCATCAGGATGTTCTCCGTCGCCAGAAACGGCAGCTCGGCCATCAGGTTCTTCCGAACCATCGCCTCGTGCACCACCAGCCCACTCGCCACCTCGTGCATCAGGTCCAGTGCCCCATCGAGCGCCAGAAACGCCTCCGGCAGGCTCAGGCGACGGTTGGACGAATCATCGAGCGTGCGCTCGAGCCACTGCGTCGCGGCCGTGTCGTACGCGTTGCCGACGAGGTTCATCACAAACCGCGACAGCCCGCAGATCCGCTCGCACTTCATCGGGTTCCGCTTGTAGGGCATCGCCGACGAACCGATCTGCTTGTCGCCGAAGGGCTCGTCGAGCTCTTTGCGATTGGAAAGCAGGCGGATGTCGGTGGCGATCTTGTGGAGCACGGCGGCGACACTGGCGAGATCGGCAAGCACCATCGCATCGTGTATGCGCGGATATGTCTGGCCCGTCAACTCCCAGATTTCCGTTCCTGCGCGAAGCGTGATCGAAAACGACTCGGGCAGCTCTGTTTCGTCGTCCAGTTCCTGCATATCAATATCAACGTCCGATGTGCCGTACGAAATCCCATCTTCGTCAAGTGCGGAAAGATCCTCGCCATAGATAAATGATTGAAAGAAGTAGTTTTCAAGTCGATCAACATCCGTATCGTTGCCATTTAAAAGTTCAAGAAACGACGCCTGGGTGCCCGTCGCGCCGCGGAGCCCACGCCACCTACGGTCCCACCCCGTCGAGTTATCAATCGATGTATGCACAGTCGTAAGCTCGCACGCCCAGTACGCGAGTCGGCGCCCTACGGTGACCGGTTGCGCCGGCTGATAGTGCGTGAATCCGAGCGTCGGCACGCGTAACCAGCCCGACGCCTGCTCACCAAGCGCGGATATGACGCGGACGACCTTTGCAACAATCTGGTCTGTCGCTTCGTGCATGATGAACAGGTCCGCATTGCACACCACATCCTGACTCGTACACCCCAGATGAATGATCCCCTTCGCCTCCGGGCAGGACTCGCCGAGGCAGTGGACGTGGGCCATCACGTCGTGGCGGAGCTCGCGTTCCAGTTCCGCCGCCCGCTCCAACTCAGCATCGGTGATCCCGCTCTCGCGCTCGACCACCTTCCGCAGCGCCTCAACCTGGGCTTTGGTGACCAACGGCCCGGACGAGCCGCGACCGCCAGCCAGCGGTCCGCCCGACTCGCCCCCGCCGCCAGCCCCGCCCTTCTCCTGCCCCCAGTCCTTCGTCACCTCGTACTGCGCCTCGGCGACCGCGAGCCAGATCCGTCGCCACGTGTTGAACTTGTGCCGAGCCGACCAGAGCTTGAGCATCGCCGGGCTGGCGTTGCGGCTGGCGAGCGGGCTGGTGTACGTGTCGTGCGGGGAGGGGCTGGACGAGTTGGGCATGGGCAAGGGTAGTGCCCGGCGAGCCCGGGGGTCAGCGCTCGCTCGCCTCCGGCGCGGGGACGCCAAGGCGCTGGTGGAGCCGGCGCGCCAGGCGTCGCTCCAGCTCGTGATCCCGCCCGATCGGCACGGCGTGCTGCGGCCACATCCCGCGGTCCCGCAGGTCCGGGTCGATGTGCATCGGGCTCAGGCGGATCGAGGCCGGCTCCGGACGGAACCCGGGACGCTGCACCCGCTCGATCGTCACGCGGAACGTCGCGACCACCGGGCCTTGGTACGACCGCAGGTCGCGCCGCATCGTCGTCCGAACCGGGGGCTCGAACGCCTCGCCCGATCCGTCATCTCGCGACGCACCCGCCGGCTCCTCCAGCCCTTCGACCGACGCCGGGCTCCGCGGGCCCGACTCGGGCGGGGGCGGCTCGGCCGCGGTGAACTCCACCCGCACCGCCCGCTGGTGACGGTTCAGCGTGTCGCGCATCTCGTGACGCAGCGAGGCCTGCTCGCGATCCCAGGGCGTCGCGAGCCCGGCCGTCCCCTTGGCGCGGGTCGTGATCACGCCCTCCCGCGCGTCCACACGCTCAAGGACAAACCCCTGCCCGAGCAGCAGGTTGCGCGTCTCGCGGAACGCCTCCGCGTAGCGATCGCCCGGGAGCGTCACGCTCGGGCCGGTCGAGCCCGCGCCCCCCGCGCAACCGCCCAGCGACCACGCGCCCGCGAGCCACACCAGCACCAGCAGAACACGCGAGCATCGCATCGGTGCAGAATAGCCGCAAGCCCGGGGCCGCGGCTTCACGCCGGGAGCTTCGCGAGCTCGTCCGCCACACGCTCGGCCAGACGCGCGATCGTCGCCTTCCCGAAATCGAACGGCAGCCCGGCGGCCTCGAACAGCTCCGGGAGCGGCTTGCTCCCGCCCAGACGCAGAGCCGCCATGTACCGGTCGATCGCCGACGCCTCCCCGTGCTCGAGGCTGTGCAGCCAGAGCCCGAGCGCGCCGAGCTGCGCGATCCCGTACTCGATGTAGTAAAACGGCGAGCCGAACAGGTGGCCCTGACGCTGCCACTGCGTCTCCCGGGCGGGCTCGATCGTGCTCCAGTCCACCGTGTGCCCGAACCGCCCGTCGAGCCCCAGCCAGTGGGCCGTCCGCTCCGCCCGGGTGTGCCCCGGGTTCGCGTACAACCAGTGCTGGTACGCGTCGATCGTCGCGATCCAAGGCAGCAGCCCCACCGCGCCCTCGAGCTGCTTCCGCTGCGCCCGCGCCAGCGACTCCGGGTCGTTGTAATACTCGTCCCAGTACGGCATCGTCAGCAGCTCCATCGTCATGCTCGCGACCTCCGCGAACTCGATCGGGCTGTGGCGATAGTGCAGCAGCGGCTCCTCCTTCGCCAGCATCGAGTGGAACGCGTGCCCCGCCTCGTGCACCATCGTCTCCACGTCGCGGTGCAACCCCGCCGCGTTCATAAAGATGAACGGCACGCGGCTCCGGTCCCGGTTGTACTGATACCCCCCCGGCGCCTTCCCGCGACGCGAATCCAGGTCCAGGCACGCCCCGCCCTCGGCCCCCTGCGACCCCGACCCGTCCCCGAGCGTCCGGAACATCGCCGCCAGACGCGGGTCCAGACGCTCGAGCGCACGCGTCGTCCGCGTCACCAGGTCCTTCCCGTCCTCAAACGGCTCCAACGCCGACCGACCCTTCACGTCCACCGACAGATCCCACGGACGCAGACGATCCACCCCCAGCGAAGACACGCGCGACGCGTCCAGATCGCGCACCACCGGCACCACCAGCTCCGCGACCGCGTCGTGGAACGCCACGCAGTCCGCCGGCGTGTAGTCGAACCGGCGCCGCGCCCGGAACGCGTAGCCCACGTAATCCGCAAAGCCCGCGTTCTGCGCGACCTTGTGACGCAGCCCAATCATCTCGTCGAACACCGCGTCGATCGCCTCGCGCTCCTGCAAGCGCCGGTCCGTGACCGCGCGCCACGCGCGCTCGCGCAGCTCGCGGTCGGTCGATTCCTGGTACCGCCCCATCTGCGGGAGCGTCCGCTCCTGCCCGTCGAACTCGACGGTCATCGCGCCGGCGATCTGGTCGTACTTCTGGCTCAGCTTGTCCAGCTCGGTCTGAAGCGGGACGTTCTCTTCCCGGAACAGCTCGACCTCCGCCCGCGTGTCTCGATCCAGCACGCCGAAGCGCGCCGCGGGCAGCGGGAAGCGGTCCGCGAGCTCGACCTGACGCTCATCGAGGCGGAACCCCGCCCGCTTGAGCTCGGGCGCGACCTCGCTGATGTAGGCCGTGTACGCCCCCTGCTTCGCCTCGTCGTGGGTGTGGCAGGTCATCGCGATGTAAAGGATCGCGGCGCTCTCGCTGCACGCCGCCTCCAGCTCGCTCCGGTCGTGCAGCCACGACTCGAACGCCTCGGGCGAGGCGACCTCGCGCGCCAGCAGCGCCCGCACCAGCGGCTCCACGGCGGACCACGAGGCCCCGTCCAGGTCGGCGGGCACAAAACCCGTGTTCATCATCGTCGGGCTGCTGGCGGGCATCGGCACGTCGGGGCTCCTTCGATCGGTGACGCGTGATTCACGTGTCGGATTCTCGCGCCCGATCGTAGGGGTCGCCCCGCCGCCGACCACGAAAAACCGCGACCCGGGACAGGCCCGGGCCGCGGTGAGGGAGTCTCGTCGTCAGCACACGCCGCTCAACGCATCAGGTCGCGCAGGAACTCCTCCTGCTGGCGGATCCACTCGCGGTAGTCCTCTTCGGTCGGCTGGTTGAGTGTGAAGAGCATGTGCCCGGTGCTGTCGCCGACCGCTTGGGTCAGCTCGCGCAGCGCCCGACGTGCGATCCCGACCATCCGGGCCCGCGCCTGGCGGTCGCCCGCCCCCTGGGCCGCGTTGAGCGCCTGCCCGTACTGGTTCGCAAGCCCGGCCAGGCGGACCTCGCTCCGCGCCGTCCGATCGCGGAACGACCGCATCGCCGCCTCGGCCCGCGACACGGGGTACGGCACGCCGCGGACCTGCTCGCCCACCCACTCCACCTCCTGCAGCCCCATCGCCTGCGCGAGCTGCTCCAGGTTCGACGCCGTCCCGCGGCTGAACCCGAACCGCTCCGCGTCGAGCGCGTTCAGCGTCAGGATCCGCCCGCGCGGGTTCACCACGTGATCCCCCGATTCGTCCTGACGCCACACCGCCTCGCCGCGGTCGTCGAACGACACGCTCAGCGGCTCGTCGATCTGCATCGAACGCATGATCTGGATCGGGTACCCGCCCTTCTCCGAGATCTGCTCCATCATGTAGAGAACCTCCGAGAGCCCGCGCCCGGAGACCGCCTGCCCACGCCCGTACCAGCCCGTCGCCGCCCCGTAGTTGCCCTGCGGCATGAAGTAGATCTCTTCGATCACGTGGCTCGTCATCGCCGCCGCGCTGATCGCCGACTCGACCCACGACACCACCCGGAACTCCGGCTTGAGCTGCTCGTGGATGAAGTCGGTCAGACGCCGGATCTCGAGCAGCAAACCGCCGCCGGAGTTGATACGGAAGACAACGATGTCCACCTCTTCTTCGCGGAGCAGGGGGACGATGTCGCGGATGCTCGAGGCCGTGATGTACAGCCCGACCATGTCGTTCTGCCCGTCGCCCAAGCTGATGACGGCGGCACGCGGCGCGCCCGACACGCGACGTTGCTCCGGCGCCGCCTCGCGCGACGGACGCGCACGCTCGACCGGGCGCTCCTCCACCGTCTCCCGCTCGACCCGCGTGTAGTCCTGCGGCGCGAAGATCGATTCCACGTGGATCCCGCCCACGTTGTGGCGGAACCAGATGTGCCCGTCCAGCTCGCGCAGGACCTCGCCCTCGAGCACGCGCCCGTCGGCGAGATGGATCCGGTCGGCCGCGAACGCGCCCGCCGACGCCAACGACACCAACACCACCGCGCACAGCACCAGCAGACGCGCCCAGCTATCTCGGAACAGGTTCATCAGTCGGGTTCTCCGTCGGGTTCATGCTCGCCCCGGGCCGAGGCCCGCGGCTCGGGGTTACTGGTCCGTCTGCATCTGGAAACGGATCTCCTGGATCCGCGCGTTGATCGCCTCGATCGACGACCCGCCCGGCAGGCGCCACCACGGCAGCGCGCCGTCGTACTGCATCAGGATCGAACGCATGCTCTCCAGGATCCGGATCTGCTGGCCGCGCCCACGGTTCCGCTCGCGACGCGTCGCGCCCTCGACACGCACCTCGTTGAGGTCCCGCGCCAGACGCACGTAGTTCCGCTCCGCCTCGCGCACGCTCCGCGACCAGCGGTCCAAAATCCGGTCGCCGTCGCCGTCGATCAGCGTGTGGTTCCGGTGGATCCCCAGCTCGAACAGCAACCCGTCGAGGTCCGTCACGGTCCCCTTGCTGATCCCCAGCACCTTCGCGATCTCCGCGTTCAGCGTCAGGATGTCGCGCGAGGTCCCGCGGATAAAGTCGTCCACCGTGTCCTGACGCTCGCCCTTGGCGATCGCACGCGTGAGCTGCACCTGCCCGCTCGTCCCGTCCTTGAGCACCACGCGCCCGTCCTCGTACGAGTAGCTCAACGCGTACCCCGCCACCATCATCGCGCGCATGATCCTCGGGTCGTACCCCGCCTTGATCGCCAGCCCCTCGGCGTGACCCATCCGGAGCGAGATCTGCTTCTCGTCCACCATCGAGTCCCCGCCCATCTCGAACCAGTCCAGGTACCCGATCCCACCCATCCGCGCCTCGGGATGGAAATAGATGCTCTCGCCCAGGAACGGCAGGAACGCCGCCCCGCCCATCGCGCGACGCACGAAGAAAATCACCTTCGGCCGGCGCTCCCACTCCGTGTCCATCAGCTCGGTCAGCAGCGGCGCCATCCGCTCCACCAGGAACAGGTTGTCATACTGCGGCCCGAGATCGACCTCTAACAACTCCTCTTCCGCCAGACGACCCGCCATCGACGCGTTCCAGTCGTTCTCAAGAGTGAAAATCAGATAGTCCGGCGCGTGCTTCGCCGCGTCGCGAACCAAACGCTCCATCGACTGCAACGCGATGTCCCGAGAGAACACGCCGCGCAGCGGCGCGTGGTAGACCACCGGCCCGCCCTCCCCGGACACCCGTCGATCGCGAGACGCCGTCTCCGTCGGCGACGGTCGGCGCACCTCGCCGCGTTCGGGCGTGCCCGACCCCTCCGCCTCCACGTCGCGCTGGATGGTCAGGATGTCCGCGAGCTCGTACGTCGCCTCGAAGCTGATCCCGTGCGAGGTCCCGCGGAAGGTCACCTGCGTCGCGGTCTCCGAGAGAATCTTGCCCTCGAGCGTGTTCCCGTTGCGGAAGACCAGCACGTCCTTGGTCTCGACCTCAACCGCCGCACCCGCCGACGCGAGCGCCCGCGCGGGCGACGGGCCCAGCGGCGCCTGCGACGCCAAGAGCGACGCCCACGCAACCGCGACCAGCGCCGCGTTCCGAACCACCCGCCCGCGAACGGGCGTCTTGCCTGAGAAAAGCTTCCGAATCATCGTCCAGACTCCCGTCGGCCCGCTCCCGGGCCCGTGCCGACACGCGACCGAAGCCGCCGCCGAACACGCGTGCATCGTGTGCTGTCCAGCCCCACAACCCCAAAAATCCGACGCCCGAATCCCGGGCCCACGCCGCGAGAGGTGCACCCAACCTGTCCCGCGGCACGCGCCGCTTCACAGCCCCAGCCTGCAGAACACCCCGCAGAACACCCGTCGCCACATCCAAACTCTACTTCTTCGTACCTACCTGTACGCCCCCCGGCTGCGACCGGATCGGGCATTCCATCTTACAGCGCCCGCACCCGAACCGGGCCCACGCACGCCGGGATTCGCATGAAATCCCGCACGCCAGCACCACCCGTTGGCTCAGCGGTCCGGATCCTCGCCCGAGCCCAAATCCGAATCCGGATCCGCCCCCGGATCCGGATCGGGCTCGCGTTCCGGGTCGTCCGGGTCGATCCCCGCCGCCCGAGCCGCCGACCGGGCCCGGAGCAACGCCCCGCCCATCTCGAGCGCCAGCTCCGGCGTCGAGAGGCGGTCCTCGAGCTGCGCGTCGTACACCAACGCCAGCACCGTCGCAAAATCGGAAGATGGTGCATAACCAGCCCTGATTAGGTGGTCACCCGTCAGCAGCGGCGTCGGCTGGAGCCCGCTGGGCGTCGCGGCGAGCTGATCCACGTGCAGGCGGAGACGGACCATCGTTTCGGGGTCTTGGGCGTTCACGAGGCGGAGGGCTTCGGTGAAGTACGCCCCGGAGGCCGTCCGCTTCTGCTGGGCGACCGTCAGCCCGTTCCAGGCCCGCTGGAGGGTGCCCAGGGTGATCAGCGTCCCCTTGAGCGCGTCGCGTTCCTCGTTGCTCAGGCAGAGGGCCCGCCGCCAGTGCTCGACGAGGCCCGCGACCTGGGTCAGCTCGATCAAGCCCCGGTCGACGGCCCACGCCGCCAGGCACGTCGCGAACGGCGGCGGCGCCCCGTCCGAGCCCGCCAAGCGTCCCAGCGTCTTCGGAGCCGCGTCCTGGTGGTGCTCGCCGAGCAGGGGCGCGTCCAGCCCGAGATATTGCAGCGTCCACGCCGCGAGCGCCCGGCTCTCGTCGCCCATCATCCGGCGCAGCTCGTCCCCGATCCGCTCGCGGCTCACCCCCGCCAGCTCCGACGCGTGCGCCCGGATCGCCTGAGCCGTCGGCTCGTCGATCGTGAACCCCAGGCGGCTCGCAAATCGCACCGCGCGCAACGCCCGCAGGTGGTCCTCCGCCAGGCGGTCGTTCGGATCCCCCACCGCCCGGATCAGCCCGGCCTCCAGGTCGTCCAGCCCGCCGACGTGGTCCACCACCTGCCCGCGGATCACCCGACCCCGCACCAGCGTCCGCTCGGTCACCAGCGGGTCCAGGAACAGCGCGTTGATCGTGAAATCCCGGCGCTTCGCGTCCGCCTTCGCCTCGGCGAACTCAACGTGGTCCGGGCGGCGACGATCCGTGTATGGCCCGTCGGCCCGGAAGGTCGCGACCTCCAGCGTGACATCCCCGGCGTGGACCAGCACCACGCCGAACGCCGCCCCGACCTCAGCGGTGCGCCGGAAGAGCGCCCGGATCGCCTCCGGGCGGGCGCTGGTCGCGACGTCGTAATCGGTCGGGTGCCGGTCGAGCAGCTCGTCCCGCACGCACCCGCCGGCGAAATACGCCTCGTGCCCGGCCTCGCGGAGCGTGCGGACCGTGTCCGTCGCGGCTTGCCGGGCTTCAGCGGGGTTCGGGGCGTGACCCATGGGCAACTGTATCGGCACGATCGGGGTGGATCGGGGGCGGAATGGGCATGCTGGGGGACACAGCTCGGAGAGCTGTGCCACCAAGGGGAGTGGAGATCGGCGCGGGCTTACCATCGCCCATGCCCTTCGCCCCCATCCCTGAGATTCTCGACGAGTTGCGTGCCGGGCGGATGGTCGTGCTGACCGACGACGAGGACCGGGAGAACGAGGGCGACCTCGTCCTCCCCGCCGAGTTTGTCACGCCCGAGGCGATCACCTTCATGCTCAGCGTCGCGCGGGGCTATCTCTGCCTCAGCCTGACCGAGGGCGACTGCGACCGGCTCGACCTGCACCCCCAGGCCGCGGTCAACACCAGCGTCCGCGGCACGCCCATGACCGTCTCCATCGACGGGCACCCGAGGCACGGCTTCACCACCGGGGTCAGCGCCGGCGAGCGGGCGCGGACGATCCGCCTCGCCCTCGACCCCGCGAGCACGCCGAGCGATTTCGTCCGCCCCGGGCACATCAACCCCCTGCGCTCCCGCGACGGGGGGGTGCTGGTGCGGATCGGGCAGACCGAGGGCTCGATCGACCTCTGCCGCCTCGCGGGGCTCAAGCCGGCGGCGATCATCATCGAGGTCATGCGCGACGACGGCGAAATGGCCCGACTCCCGGACCTCCAGAAACTGTGCGCCCAGCACGGCATGAAGATGTGCTCGGTGCGCCAGATCATCGAGCACCGCCTGAGCCGATCGAGCGTCGTCGAGCGCGTCGAGCCCAAGAGCGGCGTCCCGATCGAGACGAACGAGGGCGTGTTCACGCTCATCGCCTTCCGCTCGATCGTCGATCCGCTCCCGCACCTGGCGCTCACCGTCGGCGGCGTCGGGGCCCTGACCCCCGCGGGCGACACGATCGAGACGAACGAGCCCACGCTCGTCCGCGTCCACCGGCGCGACCTGCTGGGAGACATTTTCGACGACGCCGCGAGCGGCTCGCCCTCGAGCGGGCGCGTGCTGCGGGCCTCGATGCGGGCGGTGCAGGAAGCCGGGCGCGGGGCGGTGGTCTACCTGCGTCCGCAGGGCGGGGGCGAGGCGCTGACCCAGCGCCTGACACGCCCGTTCGGGGACGACGACGCGGATCGCCCCTCGCAGAGCGTGCCGTCGCAGGTGCTGGAGTACGGCACGGGGAGCCAGATCCTCCGCGCCCTGGGGCTCCGCCGCCTGCGTCTGCTGACCAACTCCGAGACGCCCTATCCCCAGCTCGAGGCCTTCGGGCTGGAGATCGCCGAGCGCGTCCCCATCGGGTAAGGGGGCGGATTGCTCCCGGCACGGGAGGCGTTCGCGGGGGTGCGCACCCCTGCTGAAAACATCTGTTGATTCTCTTGGACAACCCTCCGCGCCGGGGTACATTCAAAGCCGCAGAACCCCACCTGCTCGAACCTCTGGAGGGAGGGACGCCCCGGACGCCCCACGGCGACGGGGCGTTGTTCTTGGGCGTCCGCATCGTGTTTGCCCGCTCTAGACCACAACCGCGGCCCGGCGCTGAGCGCCGGGCCGCGGTCGTGGTCTGTGTGATCAAGAGCCGGTGGCGGCGTCGAGGAATCAGGCCGCCCGACGCTGCTTCTGCTGGCGGGTGCGTCCGACGGTCCGCTGCGTGGGCTCGGCCCGGCGCAGGGGCTCGTGGGTCATGGACTCGACCAGCTCGATCGGGTCGCTCGCCCAGAGGTCCGCGCCGATCTCTTCGGCCAGGCCTTCGGCGCGGTTGAAGACGCCGCCGCCGACCACGATCTGCAGGTCCGGGCAGGCGTTGATCTCGTGGATCTGATCGATCATGCCGCGGATCTCGGGCAGGTCGCTCGGGGCCGAGGCGAACAGCAGCAGCACGTCCGGCTTCTCCTCATGGACGTAGCCCATGATCTCGTCGGCCGGGATCGAGCCGCCCGCGTACGTCACGTCGAACCCGCCCGCTTCCAGCAGGTCCACCGCCATCTGCGCGCCGAGTTCGTCGGCGTCGTTGGGCCCGCAAACCGCGAACACCGACCGACGCCGAGCGTGCCCGCGCTCGAGCCCCAGAGCCGTCTGATCCACCATCACGCGGAGCAGACGCGTCGCGAGCCGGTAACTGAGCTGGCTCAACTGATCGTTGCGGAACAGGCGCTCGACCAGCTCGTACGTCGGCCAGTACAGGTCCGCGATGAGCTGGTCCGAGGAGGCCCCCGCCTGCTCGGCTTCCCGAACCAGGCGTCGAGCGCCGGGCCGATCCCCGTTGATGAGGACCTCAAAGAAACGTTCCACGTGTTGATCGGTGGTCATGATGGCACTGCTCCGCGTCTTGTAAGTGAGCGGCGCGGTTCCACCGCGACCTCCCGTCGTCCGTGTGTGTGTGGGTGGTGTCGCGGGCGTGTTTCCGTCCTTGGCGCCCGGCCTCGTCCTCCGACGCGGCACCCCAGGATCGGGCCCAAACACTCGAGCGAGTGAAGCCGACATCATCGCGCCGGACCTGCGCCACCCACGTCCAATAACAGCGCGAAAGACGTCCGAAACCGCGATCCGCTCCCCCATAGCAGGCAGATTCCCGGGGCGATCGCCAGCCGACCCGGGCGACCACCGCCGTAAACACCCCACGCCCACGCCACCCCGGGCCCGGCGCGGGCGCGCGAAAAAATCAAACAACATGTCGGACAACGCGAATACGCCCGCGAGTTATCGGCGTCTGGCGAGATATCGGACGCAGATCCCGAGGCTCAGCCCCTTCGCCGAGGCCCCCTCGAATCCCGCCGCACCGATCGCGCCCACCAGCTCGTCCCGCGTCATGAACGCCCCGACGCTCCGCGGGAGGTAGCGGTACGCCCCCGAGCGGTCGCGGCTGATCAGCGTCGCCGTCCGCGGCATCACCCACCCGGCGTAAAAGCTGTTGAACCACCGCACCGGCGCGAGCCGCGGCGTGTCGAACTCCAGAATCACCAGACGCCCGCCCGGCTTGAGCACCCGCGCGAACTCCGCCAACGCCCGCCGAGGCTCCTGCACGTTCCGGATCCCGAACGCGATCGACACCACGTCGAACGAGGCGTCCTCGAACGGCAACGCCATCGCGTCGCCTTCCAGATAGGCGATCTTCGAGCCGGCCCGCTCCGGGAGGCGTGCCTTTTTGTGCTCGGCGATATCCAGCATCGGGCGGGTGAAATCCAGCCCCACGACCTCGCTCGCCGGGGTGCGGGCGAACGCCTGGGTCAGGTCGCCGGTCCCGCAGGCGACGTCGAGCACGCGGTCGCCCGGGCGGACGCCCCCCGCCCGCACGGCCGAGGCGCGCCAACGCTGGTCCTGCCAGAGCGAATGGACGCGGTTGTTCAGGTCGTAGCTCCGCGCGATCGCGGCGAACATCGCCCGGACCTTGGGGGCCTTGTCGGCGTGGGCGTGGGGATCCCCCGCGAGCTCCTCGTCGCGCCAGGCGGGGGCGGCGGGCGCGGGCTTGGCGGGCGTCTGGGCGATATCGTGTTCGGTCGGGGGTGTGGTGGGCACGGGCGATCCTAAGCGGGGGCGTCGCCCGTCGCCCGTATGGAAAGGAGCCAGCGGTGGGCCGAACGCGGAAAACAAGATGGCTGGGCGCGGTGGCGGGCGGGTTGCTCGCGGGCTTCGCCGGACCGGTGATGAGCGGATGCACGACCAACCCCGCGACGGGGCGTTCGCAGCTGGCGTTGATGTCGATGGACCAGCAGATCGCCCTCGGCACCGAGGCCGCCCCGGAGCTGACCGCCGAGTACGGGGGCGAGGTCCGCGACGAGCAGTTGCGGGCGTACGTCCGCGACATCGGGGAGCGCATGGCCGCGACCACCGAAGCGAACTATCCCAGCTTGCCCTGGACGTTCACCCTGCTCGATTCGGACGTGCTCAACGCCTTCGCGCTGCCGGGTGGCAAGGTCTTCATCTCGCGCGGGCTCGCGCAGCGGATGACCAACGAGGCGCAGCTCGCGTCGGTGATCGGGCACGAGATCGGGCACGTGACGGCCGAGCACGTCCCGGAGCGCATCACCCGCGGGATGGTCGCGCAGGGCCTGATCGCCGGGACCGCCGCCGCCGCCGGGCTGAGCGATAGCGATCTCGTCCGCGCGGGCGTGCCCCTGCTGATCGGCGTGGGTGGGCAGGGCTACCTCCTGCGCTTCGGGCGCGAGCAGGAGCTCGAGGCCGACGCCCTCGGCGTCCGCTACATGGTCAACGTCGGCTACGACCCGCTCGGCGCGCGACAGATCCAGGAGATCCTCGGCGCCGCCAGCGGGGGTGCCGCCCAACTCGAGATCCTCAGCACCCACCCGCTCTCGGAGACACGCGTCCGGCGCATCGACGAGATGCTCCGCAACGAGTTCGCCCACACCCAGAACAACCCGCAGTTCTCGCTCCACCGCGAACGCTACCAGAGCCAGTTCCTGAACCGCATGGCCGAGCTCCCGCCGGCGCGTCACCGCGGCGTCGCCCGGTTCGCGCACGCGCACGACGCCCCCCAGCACGAAGCCCAACACGACCAGATCGACTGGGACAACCCCGTCACGTGGTGCGGCGTGTGCGCCGGGCTCGCCGCGGCGGACTGACGCCGACGCGTGCCCCACGCCCGCGGCCCGCACCGGCGCTCAGCGTTTGGCGAACCCGGCCGCGAGCCCCGTCGTCGCCAGCGCCGCCGACGGCAGGTAGCCGGTCATGAAGGCCCTGAAGCTGTCGAACTCGCTCGCGAGCCAGCCCCCGGCCGCGTCGTACCGCGCCTCCAGCACGCCCCACTTCACCTCGATCAGCCCCGCGTACTGCAGCCCAAACATCGCGAGGAAAAACAACCCCAGCGCCACCACGCTGATCTTCACAAACTGGCGCAGCGCGAACGCGATCGCGAAGCCCACAAAGAAGCTGAACCCCGCGCGGAAGACCGCGGGGCTCACGTAGTCCCGCTGCTCGAGCTCGACCCGCGTTCCCCCCGGCTCGTCCCCGGGCGTGCCGTCCGCACCGGGCGTCGCACCCCCACCGCTCGGGAGAAACCCGCCGACGATCGGCGTGCCGGCGCGCGTGCGCGCCGTCCCGTCCGCCTCGGTCTCGACCGCCGCCACGACCCGCCCGCGGTCATCGACCGCCACGGTCTGGCGCGTGTCGGCCAGCAACGGCAGCGCGATCCCGAGCCCCATGATCAGCACCGACAACGCGACCACGCCCCACTGCCAGAGGCGGAGGGCCGCCAGCCCGCGCGGGCGCGGGGCGCCCGCGCCGGGCTTCGCCTCGCCGGGGGCGGCCCCGTCGCTGTTCCTGGGTTTCTCGTGCATCGGTGGTTCTCCGGGCGAGCGGGCGTGGGCGATCCGGCGCTCACCACGACGTCGGGAGCGGGAGCCCTTCGAGCAAGCTCGCGATCGACGAGAGCGAATCGTTCGCCCGCAATCGCGACAGCTCCCCGTCGAACCGCGTCCGCAGCTCATCGATCCGGCCCTCAAACATCGACGCGAGCCGCCCCCGCACCTCCGGCGACAGCCCCTGCAGCTCGTCCCAAAGCGCACGCACGTGCGAGACGCTCGACGACACCCCCGCGCCGCGCGTCGCGGCGTCCATCCGCGAGCGGATCCCGCCGACCTCGTCCAGCAGCCCCTCGAACGTCTCCAGATACTGCGACATCGTGTCCTGGGCCGCCTCGGGCACCGGCCGGGCCGACGGCTCGGGCGCCTCGTCCCCAGGCGGCGTCGCCGAGGGCTGGGGCGCGCCCGGCTCCGGCGCAGCAGGCTGCGGCGTCACAGGTTCGGGGGTGACCGCTTCCGGGGCCGAGTCGGTGGGCGCCGTCGGGGCGGGGGCCCCCTCGTCGTCCGCGTCTCGCCCGCAGGCGGGCAGGCTGACGATCAGCGAGGCGGCGATGATCGCCGCCGCCCCATACGCGCCGCGCCGCCGCCAGGATTCCGTGCCGTGCCGTCCCATGTCGCCCTCCAGACGTTTTGTTGAGCCCGTCCCTCATGCTACCGGCAACACCCCGCACGGAACAGGCCGCCCCTCGCCGGGGGCGATCCGCACGCCCCCCCGATGCCGCCGACGCCGCCGCACCCCGCATAATCTCACACCGGCATCCACACGAACACCAGCGGCGATCCCTCGCGGGGCCCACACCACCGGCGGTAGCAGGAGGCGGCGTTGCGACCGAACCCCGGCAAACTCGGCACAACGCACCACCCACCCGGGGACGCGCCGCGCTCACGCCTCTCGCCCGCGCCCGCCCACCTTGCGAGCCACGCCACCACCGAGGCCCGCACGCCCGCGCGCACGGCCGGCGCCACCGACGACCACGCCCGCGCCCTGCACACGCTGATGCTCCGCCTGCTCGGCGTGCTGACCTTTCCTTTTCTGGTCGGGCTCGGGGCGCAGCTCGCCGTCCCCCTCCCGCCCGACGGCGTGCCGATGACGCTGCAAACGCTCGCGGTCGTCCTCGCCGCCCTCTGCCTGGGGCCGAGGCTCGGGACGGTCTCGATGCTGCTTTACGTCGTGGTCGGCACCGCGGGGGCCGCGATCTTTGCCGGGGGCGAGAAGGGCCTCGGCGCGATCGTCGGGCAGACCGGGGGCTATCTCGTCGGCTTCGTCCTCTGCCAGCCCGTCATCGTCGCGATCATCAAGCGTCCCGACGGCTCCATCCGCGGGTGGGGCGCAATGACGCTCGCCATGCTCGCCGGGCACGCCGTCATCTTCGCGATCGGCGTCCCTTGGCTCGCGATCGTTAACGGCTTCGGCCTGATGCGCGCGCTCGAGGGCGGGCTCTACCCCTTCATCCCGGGCGCCATCGTCAAAACAGTCGCCGCGGTCTACATCGGCAAGCTCGCCGCACCCTGGGCCTCGCGCCGGATCTGGTGATCCCCGCCCGAGGACGCCCCGCCAAACAGCTCCTGCATCACCTTCTGCCGGTGCGCGAAGATCGCCTCGATGTCCTTCCGCACCCACCAACTCTCCACGAGCGGCTGCGCCATATAGCTGTACGTCACCACGTCGCGGCACAGCGTCCCGCCGTCCCGCGCCTCGAACGTGTGCTCGTGGTGCCACAGGCGGTAGGGACCCTTGATCTGCGTGTCGATGAACCGGAACGGCGGCTCCCACGCCGCGATCCGTGTCCGCCAGCGGATCGGAAAACCCTTGAGCCGCAGCCGGTAGTCAATGATCGCTCCCTCCCGCATCTCCAGCGGCTTCGGCGTCAGCACCTCGAACTTCAGAAACGGCGGCGTGATCCGCTCGAGGTTCCACGCGTCGGCGAAGAAGGGGAAGACCTCGTCGATCGGCGTGGGCAGCCAGCACTCGGTTTCGTACGTGCGGGGCATGGGGGCTCCGGGGGGGGAGGAAGGCACCAGGCATTGGGGACCAGGCACGAGGGCGGAAAGGATTCGACTCGGAGCGATGCGTGGATGCCGGTGCGGGACCGGTGGCGGGGTCGGCAATTCTGGCCGCTCGGCGCGGTTGTTGCCGATGTGTTCTCGGACGCTTGGCTGGACGCCGGGCGATGTGGCTTTGGACACGCACAGACTCGGGGCTCTCGCGCCCCGCGGCGGAGGATCCGCTCGATGACGCAGGACGCGCAGCAGACGACCGTGATCGGCCCGGACGCCGAGATCGCCGGCGAGATGACCTTCGGCGGCAACGCCCGCGTCCTCGGGCGCTTCGAGGGGCGGATCGCGGCCAAGGGCGAGGTCGAGATCGGGCAGGGGGCCCGTTGCCGGGCGACGATCGAGGCCGCGACCGTTGTGATCGACGGGCAGGTCGAGGGCGACGTGATCGCGCGCGACCGCGTCCGCCTTGGGCCCAACGCGAAAGTGACCGGCGACGTCACCGCGCGGACGCTGGCCGTCAGCGAGGGCGCTCACTGGATCGGGCGTTGCAACGTCACCAGCGACGCCGAGGCGAGCGCCAAGCAGCGCCCCCACGCCCGCCCGACACCCCGCCCCGCCGAGGCTTCGGGCGACGCCCCAAGCGAGCCCAAGGCGGGTGCCCGCCCGGCGTGGCTCAGTGGCGCCCGCGCCGGCGCCCCCGCCGAGCCGAGCTGGCTGAAGCGCCCCGGCGCGAGCGAGCCGACCAAGGACGAGCCCCTCACCCGGGGCGACGCGTCCGACGCCGAGCCCGCAGCCACCACGGCCCGCGCCTGATCCAACCCATGCGTCCCCGGTTCGCCACACCCCCGACGCCCGAGCGTGAGGTCGCCTGCTGCTGGTGCGGGCACGACTTCCGCGTGCCCCGGAAGGCCGAGAGCGTCGTCTGCCCAGGGTGCTACAAACGCGCCCTCGTCGCGGACGTGATCGTGCGCACCAAGCACACCGTCGGCTCCATCGCGACCTGCGGGCGCTTTGTCGTCGAAAAACGCGG
Organism: Phycisphaerales bacterium; assembly: GCA_007693785.1. Lineage (GTDB taxonomy): Bacteria > Planctomycetota > Phycisphaerae > Phycisphaerales > UBA1924 > RECY01. The sequence continues at coordinate 108,180 of RECY01000026.1, forward strand.
GCTCGCGACGCCGGGCAAAGTTGTTGCCGGCGCGGGGGTCGAGGTCTTCGGCACGCTCGACGCGACTGTCGAAACGCCCGGCTCGCTCATCGTGGGACCGAAGGGTGTGCTGCGCGGGCGCGTCCGGGCGGCTTCGATCCTGATCGAACCCGGGGGCGACGTCCGCGACGCCGACATGACCATCGGCACACCCCCCGCCGAAGCCGCCCGACGCGAAACCGTCAGCGCCGCCCTCGCCGGCCCGGCTCGAGAGACCCTCCCGGAACCCAAGATCCAACCCAAGCCCACCCCGCCCAAGCCACCCGCCACGACGCCGGAAGCGAGCCCAAAAACGCCGCCCCGCGACCCGGCGCTGTCACCGGAACCCAAGCCCTCGCCCTCAAAGGTCTTCGGCGCGCCAGCGTCCGGCGGGGATTCGACCCGTGTCACCCGCGGCGGCACCGTCCGCCTGCGGATCGGGTGACCCTGCGATCTCCACGGTGGCAGCGAATAGCTGCACCGCGTGGACGGTTGCGACCGATGGGCGGAAGCCGCCCGGTTTGGAGGCCTGTTGTGCGTGTGATGGTCATCGGGGCGTCGTCGGACCGCGCCAAGTTCGGGAACAAGGCCGTCCGCGCCTACGCGGCTCTGGGGCACGAGGTCGTCCCGATCAACCCGAAGGGCGGGCGGATCGAGGGCGTGCCCGTGGTGGGCTCGATCGGCGAGGCCGAGGGCCCGTTCGATCTCGCGAGCCTGTATCTGCCCGCCGAGCCTGGGCTGGAGGCGGTGCGGGCACTCGCCGAGCGCGGGGACGTCGCGGAGCTCTGGCTCAATCCGGGCGCGGACGACCCGCGTGTGGTCGAGGCCGCCGAGCAAGTCGGGCTGCGCGTGGTGCAGGCGTGCTCGATCATGGCGGTGGGCCCGATGCCGTCGGACGGGTGATCTTTATGGCTCGACAACTTTAGTTTAAACAATTGACATACCGGGAATCCGCGGTATTTACCAGTGTTTTCCTCTAGATTTTTCCCGCATTCTGTCGCTCATCGCCCGCCCGGTCGATACGCAGTGCGGGGATCGTACGTTTGGGATGGATGCGGCAGGCCGCACGGCAAGCCCCGGATGGGATCGGGTGGATGGGCGGGTTTCTGCGCACGATGGTGATCCGACGCCCCGCGGCGGAGGTGTACGCGTTCCTCACCGACTTCGAGCGGTGCGGGCCGATCTACGCCGGCGACGTCGGCACGTGCGAATCGCGCGCGCCGAGCGACACCCCGGACGCCGACGCATCCCCCGTTGGCACCCGCCTCCGCGTCTTCACGCCCTTTGGGCACATCGACCCGGCACCGCCCGAGGCCGAGCTCCGCGTCACGGGCGCGACGCCCGGGCGATCGCTCGAGATCCGGCACGAGGACCCGCGGCGCGGGCGCGTGGTCTACCGCTACACGCTCGAGCCCCTCGAAGGCGGCGACGCCACCCGCCTCACGCACGAGGCGAGCGTCCACCTCCGCGGCCTCATCCGACGCCTGTTCACGCCGTGGACCGTCGCCGCGATGCGGCGCGCCGACTGGGCCCAGGTCGAGCGGATCAAGTTCGGCGTGGAATCGGCCCACGCCGCCCACGCCTTTGACCCGCACGGAGCCCATCCGGGCCGCGAGACGCCAAGCCGACGCCAAGCCTGACTCGCTCGCCCGCCGCATCCCGCACGGGCGTTCGGGCGAAACACTTCAACGGAGGTTCGCACGCATGGGTGACTGGCGTTTCCGCATTCTGATCGACGGCGACTGCCCGCTCTGCGCGAAGGAAGCGGCGATGCTGCGGTGGATGGACGCCGGGCGGGGGCGGCTCGACGTGGAGGACATCGCCGACCCCGCCTTCGACGCCGCCCGCTACGGCACGGACTGGGCAACGCTCATGGGGCGCATCCACGGCGTCACGCCCGAGGGCGAGCTTGTCGAAGGCGTCGACGTTTTCCGTCGCGCGTACGACGCTGTCGGGTGGGGGTGGGTCGCACGCTGGACCGCGTGGCCGGGCGTTCGCCCGGTCGTCGATCGCGCGTACGTCTGGTTCGCGAAGAACCGGCACCGCCTGACCTTCCGCGCGGACCCGTGCGCGAGCGGTCGGTGCGCGATGCCGCCAAGCGAGCCGGAGAAGGCCGCGTCGGCTTAAGCCAAACGCGTTGCCCGCCTTGCGGAACACGCGGCTTCGGGCGGTGCGATCAGCGGTCGGCGTGCAGGTGGGCCTCGACGAACCAGAGCAACTGATCGGTCTCGCGCACGATCTCGGTGAGCACGTCGGCCGACGCCTCGTCGCCCAGTTCGCCCGCTTTGGCGATCGAGCCGCGGACGCCCTTCGCGAACGCGCCGAGCGCCCCGGCCAGCGCCTCGACGTGGCCGTTGCCGGACACGATGTCTGCGGGGTAGTCCGCCAGCACGGTGCGGGCGGCGGCGGATCTCGCGTCGCCGAGGGCGACGCCGCCGAGCGCCGCGGCCCGCTCGGCGATCAGGTCCGCGTGCCCATGCGCCTTGGCGGCGACGTCGTCGAACAGCTCGTGGAGCGCAATGAACGACGGGCCGCGAACGTTCCAGTGCGCCTGCTTGGCGTGCGTCGCGAGGACGACCGCGTCGGCGAGGCGCTCGTTGAGGATCGAGACCAGCGTGGCCCGCGCCTCAGCGGGCAGATCGTGCCGGGTCGGTCGCATCGCCATAAGCCCTCTCCGTGTCGGTGTACTCGTCGTTCAGCCGCGTGTCGCGCCAGTAGCGCGTGGCGTTTAGCGTAGCGGTGATCGCCAGCCCGTTCCGGGTGATGTGATAGACGGTGACGCTCCGTCGCCCGTTCGCGCCGCCCGCGAGCGCGCCGCCCGCGTCGCCGAGCCTCGCGGCCAGATCCGCCTCGAAGTTCGCCTCCCACCGGTTGCTCAGGAAATCTTCAAGCGTTTCGGCGTCGTGAAACACCATGACGGCCTGATAATCCTTGACCCCCAGCCCGAACCCGAGGCCCAGGCCACCAGCACGCATGTAGGTGTCCTCGCCCGTGGCGCGGTCGTGAACGATGCCGTACCCGCCGACGGTGGAGATCGGGATGATCTTGGTCCCGAGCGCGCTGAACACCCCGTGCCCGGCGGCGCCCTCGATCTCTTCCTCCGTCCAGGGCCTGCGCTCGTAGAGGGTCGCGAGGGTCGTGTCGCGCATCTCCTGCGTGAAGGTGCGCTTGGCTTCAGGCGTCGAGCCCTTCGGGCCGGCGCACCCGGTCAGGAACACGCCCGTGAGGGCGAGCAGGGATGTCACAATCAAGAGTCTCTTCAGCACGTGTGTTTCTCCTATACAAGGGATCGGGGGCCGGGGGGACGGTCGTATTCACGGGACCGCTTCGGCTGCGAGTTTCGCTCATCGGGGGCGGGTGTTTGGGGTGCTCGATTGCATCGGAGCGTTTCTGCAGATTCGGCTCAGTTCAGGCGTCGGTCGCGCCAATAGCGGGTGCCGCTCACGCTGGCGCCGAGCACGATCCCGTTTTCGGTGAACTGGTAGACGCTGATCCCGCGAGAGGAGGTCGCGCCGGCCGAGGCCGCCCCGCCCTGGTCGCCCGCCTTGGCGGCGGCGTCCGCGTCGGCCCCGAACTCCCACCCGGTTTCCACAAACCGGTTCAGCGTGTCCTCGTCGTGGAAAACGAACACGGCCCGGAAGTCTTTGACGCCCAGCCCGATCCCGACGCCGACCTCCCCCATGCGCATGTAGGTTTCTTCGCCCGTGCGGTTGTTGGTGACCACGCCGTAGCCCCCGCCGGTGGTGACGAAGATGACGTTGGTGCCGATCGCGCTGAAGACGCCGTAGCCCGCGGCGTTGCGGATCTCCTCGCGCGTCGCCGGGCGGGCATTATGAAGCTCCTCCAGCGTCGTCTCGCGCATGTCCATCGCGTAGGTGCGCCGCTCCTCGGGTGTGCCCCCCTGCGCCGACGCGCAACCGCCGAGCGCCAGCCCAAACCCGAGCACAACCAACGAGCCAACCACCACCGCCACACGCTGCGTCATCACAAAAGCCTCCGATCCGTGCATGGTCTCATCGCGCCCGCGGAACACGGGCGACCAATCATCATCACCGGGCGTCGCCTCGGCCATCGCGACCGCCGGCGGCGTCCGAACGGCTCAACCCGTGCTGTTGCGCGGTTGTTCCCCGAGGGTTCCCTCGCCCGCCGATCCCGCCCCTACCCTTGAGCCATGCCCACGGACCGGGCTTCCGCCCGTGCGAACGAGCCGATCGCGGGGGATCCGCCCGCGCTGACCAAGCCGCCGCCGAGCTTTGCGCTCTGGGCCAGGCCCTGGGGGCCGACGCTGGCGCTGATCGGCGCGGTGCTCGCGGCCCGTCTGATCTTCCTCGCCTGCTTCAGCCCCTACGCCCTCGTGGAGGACGAGGCCCACTACTGGGAATGGGCGCGCAACCTCGACTGGTCGTACTACTCCAAGGGCCCCGGCGTCGCGTGGACGATCGCCGCCGGGTGGGCCCTCACGGGCGAGGCCCGGTTCGTCGGGCTCGAGCCCGAGTTCGGCGTCCGCGTGCTCGCCCCGGTCTTCGCCGCGATGCTGAGCCTCTGCGTCGCCGCCCTGGCGAGGGACGCGTTCGATGACGGGCGGGTCGCCTTTGCCGCGGCCGCCGTCACCTGCCTCGTCCCGGTGTTCCAGGTGCTCGCGTTTCTGATGACGATCGACGGGCCGTTCGCGGCGTTCTGGGCGCTGGCGGCGCTGGCGGCCTGGAAAGCGATCGTGCGCGGGGGCGAAGGCTGGTGGGCGGTGTTCGGGCTCGCGGTCGCCGGCTCGTTCCTCTTCAAATACACCGCGCTGCTCATCGTCCCGGGGGTGATCGCGTTCGCCCTGCTGCGCGCCCGGCTCTCGCGTGCGGGGCTGGTCGAGCCCGGACGCGTCCGCCCCGCTCCCATGCTCGCCGGGAGCGCCCTCATGCTCCTCGGGCTGGTGCCCGTACTCGTCTGGAACGCGCAGAACGAGTGGGTCACGGTCCGCCACCTCATGGGGCACCTCGGGCTCCCCGGGGGCGACCGCCCGTCGGCCGAGATCGCCCAGCGGAGCTACGCGCCCAACCCCCTGTTCACCCTGGAGTTTCTCGCGCTCCAGCTCGCGATCGTCGGGCCGGCGCTCGTCCTCATGATCTACGGCTACCGGCGCACCTGGCGGGGCAGCCCGCACCAGCCCGCCGCCCGGGGTGAGCGGGCGGCGGCCGTCTTCTGCCTCTGCATCGGCGCCCCGGTCATCCTGTTCTACCTCGCGATCAGCCCGTGGGTGCGCGTCGAGGGCAACTGGACGCTCGCGGGGTACGTCTCGCTCGCGGCCCTCGCCGGGTGGGCCGCCGTGGACGGCATGGACGTCCGGCGACGGCGCGTGCGCGACTGGCGCGCCCTGCCCGATCCCCGCCCGCGGGCGGGGATCTTCCGGCGCACACCCGAGGCCCACCGCCAAGTCGCCTGGCACGCCACGCTCTGGATCGGGCTCGTCGTCGGGCTGCTCATGCTCCGCGTCGACCTGCTCGCGCGACTGCCCGTGCTCGACCGGCTCATCCCCGTCGGGCGTCTCGAATCCGGCGAGCGCCTCTCGGCCGACGTCGCCCAGCGCCTCGACGAGCTCCGCGAGCGGGGCTCGGAGGCACCGTTCGCGATCGCCCAGCACTACGGGCGGGCGAGCCAGCTCGCGTTCTACCTCCCGGGTCGCCCGGTGGTGTACTGTGCGTCCAGCCACATGGCCGGGCGCGACACGCAATACGACGTCTTCCCCCACACGGACCTGCGTCGCGCGTCGGTCTTCGAGCGCCTCCGCGGGCGCGACGCCGTCGCCCTGGGCGGGACCGGCGAGCAGTGGGCGACCGCGTTCGAGCGCGTCGAGGCGATCGATCCGCTCCCGGGCGACCACAAGCAGCGGGAGGCGTTCCTTCTGTTCAACTACCGCGGGTTCCCCACCGGCGCGCACGAGCCGCCGCACGCCGGGGGCACGCGCCGCGACAGGGGCGGGTCATGAGCTATCGGAGCCCGACCGAGCGGAAGCTCCACCGACGGCGTGTGCTCCGCCTGACGGGCGTCGCGTTGCTGGGGCTGCTGATCGCGAGCGTGCTGGACGTGCCGGCCTTCTTCGCGTTGACCGAGCGCGTGCCGGTGAGCGAGGCGATGCGTCTGCAGGCGTCCGAAGCCGGCGAGCGCGTGCCGTACGTCGTCCATACCGACCGGTTCGTGCGCAACGACTGGTACCGCGTGCTCCGCGTCTCGGGCTCCTTGTGGGCGTGGGTGGTGGTGGCGTTGGCGTTCGTGCTGGTGGACCGGGCGCGCCCGCCGACGCGGTTCGGCGTGCGTCACCCGTTCGAGGCGTACCGGCGCGGGGCGATCCTGCTCGCCAGCGCCGTCGCGGCGGGCCTGATCGCGGAGCTGCTGAAGCTGATCATCGGGCGCGAGCGCCCCATCGACGGCGCGGTCTACCAGGGCTACGTCTTTAAGCCGTTCCTTTCGGCGCTGGCGGGCAACGGGGGGAACCTCGGCATCCCGAGCAGCCACACGGCCGTCGCCTTCGGCGCCGCCGCCGCGCTCGCCCGCCTCCACGCCCCGCTCCGCGCCCTGGTGTACACCCTGGCGATCGGGTGCGCCCTGTCGCGGATGGTCGTCGGGGCGCACTGGCTCAGCGACGTGTACCTTGGGGGCGTGCTCGGCTTCGCCACCGCGTCGCTTGTGCACCCGCTGCTGGGCGGGCGCCCGCCCTCCGGCGGCGTGGTCCGACGGAGCCGACTCGGATGAACCTGCTCGACCGCTACATCGCGCGACAGTTCCTGCTCAACATCGTGATCCTCGCGGTCATCCTCTTCTCGTTCGTCATCACGATCGACGCCGCGATCAACATGAACCGCTTCGCACGTCTGGCCGACCAGATGGGCTCGGTGATCAACGAGGCGGGGGAGACCGTGCAGCCCGGCGGTTTGCGCCGGACGCTGATGGTGGTGCTCTTGATCGCAGACCTGTGGTGGCCCCGCCTGTTCCAGCTTTCCGGGTTCCTGCTGGGGATGCTGCTGGTCGCGGGGATGGGCTTCACGTGCGCGCAGATGGTGCACAAGCGGGAGCTGGTCGCGGTCCTCGCGAGCGGGCAGAGCCTGCACCGGGTCTGGCGTCCGTTCCTGATCGTCGCGGTCGGGCTGAGCGTGCTGCAGGTGCTCAACCAGGAGCTGGTGCTCCCGCGGATCGCGCCGCTGCTGACGCGTGACCACGGGCAGGCCGGGCAGCGGGCGCTGGGCGAAACGCGTGTGCCCCTGCTGGCCGACAGCCTCGGACGCCGGTTTTATGCGGAGACGTTCGACGCCGACGCGGGCACGATCGAGGGGCTGATCGTGTACGAGTTCGACGCGTCGGGTGTCGCGGAGCGCCGGATCTCGGCGCGTCGCGCTGCGTGGCGCGACGGGGCGTGGGCGTGCGAGCCGCAGGCCGTCTCGGTCAGCCTGAAGGACCGCCGCGCCCCCGCGGTCTTGCTGGACCGCATCGAGACGGACCTGGACCCCACGACGATCCGGGCGCGCCGGTTCGCGGGGTACGCGCAGAACCTCAGCTTCGCGGAAGTCAGCCAGCTCATCCGCCTGAGCCGTCGCCTCGACGGCTCCACCGCGGAGGCCGACGCCAACATCGCCCGCCTCGAGCGCATCCGCTGGGGGCGGTTCGCGGTGCTCGCGAGCAACGTGCTCGCGCTGATCATCTGCCTGCCCTTTTTCATCATGCGCGTACCCGGGAACATGGCGATCCAGGGCCTGCGCGTCGCGCCGGTCGCGGGGGTCGCGCTCATGGGCGGCGTGCTGGGCTCGGCCGCCGCGGTCCCGGGCCTCCCGCCCGTGCTCGGCGTCTTCGTCCCGGTCATGATCCTCGTCCCCGTCGCGATCGCCACCGCGAGCAGCGTCAAGACCTAACCCCCGGAAGGATCGAGAACCCCATGACGGCGGTGGTCTGCTACTTCCAGGTGCACCAGCCCCACCGCCTGCGCCGGTTCTCCGCGTTCGACCGCGGGCACGACTATTTCGACGACGCGCAGAACGCCGAGATCTGCCGCAAGGTCGCCGACAAGTGCTACCGCCCCGCGACGGACCTGCTGCTCGAGCTCGTCGAGCGCCACGCGGGCGCGTTCCGCGTCGCGATGAGCCTGAGCGGGTGCGTGATCGATCAGCTCGAACGCTTCGCCCCCGACGCGCTGGAGCGCTTCCAGCGCCTCGCCGCGAGCGGGTGCTGCGAGCTTCTCGCCGAGACCCACGACCACACGCTCAGCTTTCCGGACGACCCCGACGAGTTTCGCGAGCAGGTCGAGCGTCACACGGCCCGCGTCGAGGCGTGCTTCCATCATCGCCCGCGCGTCTTCCGAAACACCGAGCTGATCTACAGCAACGCGCTCGCGCGCGAGCTCAGCGCATGGCGCGAGCCGGACGCCTCCCCCCGATTCATCGCCTGCCTCGCCGAGGGCGTGGACCGCGTGCTCGCGGGGCGCACGCCCAACGCCGTCTACGCCGCCCGCCCGCGCGAGGCCCGCCTCGCCCTGCTGCTGCGCAACCACCGCCTGAGCGACGACATCGCCTTCCGCTTCGCGAACCGCGCCTGGGACGCGTGGCCGCTCACCCCGGACAAGTTCGCCGCATGGATCGACCGGCTCCACGACGCGGGCGGGACGGTCTGCAACCTCTTCATGGACTACGAGACCTTCGGCGAGCACCAGTGGCGCGAGACCGGCATCTTCGACTTCCTGCGCGAGCTGCCCGGCGCGGTGCTCCGCTCCGGGCGGCACAAGTTCCGCACGCCGTCGGAGGCGGTCGCTCGCGCCGCCCCGGTCGGCGTCTACGACTGCCCGGAGCTCACGAGCTGGGCCGACACCGAGCGCGACCTCTCCGCCTGGCGCGGCAACGCGATGCAGGCCCACGCCGCCGCCCGCCTCGAATCGCTCGGGACCGAGCTGCGCCGCGCCCTCCAAGCCCACGAAACGCCGCCCGCTGATCTCCTCGAGCTCCGGCACGACTGGCGACGCCTCTGCACCAGCGACCACGTCTATTACATGGCGACCAAGCGCCCGGACGACGACGGCGTGCACGCCTACTTCAGCCCGTACGACTCCCCCTACGACGCGTATATCAACCTCATGAACGTGCTCGACAGCATCGAGTCGCGCCTCGCGGCCGCCGCCGCGTCGTAACCGGATCGCCGCCGGCACTCAGAACAGGATGCGCACGCCGAAGCCCACGCCCCAGGCCCGCTCGGGTCGGTGATCGACCTCTTGGATGAGCGGGAGGCGCACGCTGATCTCGCCCGCCCAGTTGCTCGCTTCCCAGAGCAGCCCGGGGCTGATGAGGCTCTCGACGTCGCCGTTGGTTTCGTAGACGCCGTTGTGCTCGAGCACGATGTACGCCGCGCCCGCTTCTTCGCCGGTGTATCGCTCCGGATAAAGGCGGAAGAGATAGCTGGTGTCGAAGCGGAGCGCGTCGTCAGTCCCCTGCCCGGGCGCGAGCGGGTTCGCGTCGGTGCCGGTCGCGAAGGTGTAGCTCGCGGCTTGGTTCAACCCGTGCCGCCCGCGCACGCCGGTGTACACCGCGCCGAAGCCCGGGTTCCACGAGTGGCTCGAGAGATCGCCCGTGCCCGTTGGCGTCTCCAGATTCGCAAACGCCGCCAGACGCTGGGTGTCGATCCCGCTCGTGTCGTGCTGCCAGAACCGCCACTTTGCGGTCAGGACAAAATCTCCCGCGCCCGCGTCCGTCCCGCCGAGCCCGAGCGCGCGCCCCGCGTCGTTCGTCTCGGTCTCCCGGTGGACGAAGGGGATCTCGGCCGTGAACGAGACGTCCCGCGTCAACCCATAGTTCAGCCGCGCGCGGAGGACCGATTCGTCCACCCGTCGCCCGAGCCCGGTCGGGTCGTTCTGATACCGCGTGTACTCGGCCCGCACCGCGCCGGTCCACTGCCCGCGCCCGGGCTGCGTCGCCGCGGGAGTCCAGTACGATTCCTGCGCGCCGGCAAGGCCCGCCAGCGACCACACCACCACCGCCGAAAAGCCACGAGACATCGAAAGCTCCTTTATCCAACAGACCGCGCACCGAGGACGGGCCGCGGCGCGGATCGTGATCCAGTCTCCAGCACAAGCCCCGTGCGGCGCGTCAGGGCGTGCGCACGCCGCGAACCGTGAACCCCGCGTCGTAGACGGCGCTCGCGAGCTGCCCGCGGGTCACCCGCGGCTGCCCCGTCAGCATGACGGTCACCTCGCCCGCCTCCAGATCGACCGAGCTGGACAGCACGCCCGCCATGTTCCGGAACTGCCGGTCGACATTGGTCGCGCACATCGGGCAGCCCAGCCCGTCCACCAGCAGCACCGCCGACACGCCCTCGACGGGCGTCGTGTCCTCGATCAGCTCGCGCTGGGTGACGCCGCCCGTGCCCTCCGCCCCAACGGGGGCCGACGCGCACGCGCCGAGCAGCATCGCCCCGCTCATCACCACGGACGCCGCCACAACCACCGACGCCGAGCGGCGCCGACCCGAATGCTTCATCGCCTGCATGAGACACCTTTCCTTGACGCGCGTTCGTGCGCACGCCGCAAACTCCGGCGCCCGTCGCGCGGGCGTGTCGCCCGTGCGCACCAGGGCGCCCGACTTCCAGAGATCCAACTCGAACAACACAAAATCAAGACCGGCGCACCGAAACAGGGCGCACGCGACATCACGCCCCGTGCGCCACGCGCCGCACGGGGCGAGCTTGCTTCTACACCAGCCAGGCGCCGAGCTGAGCCCGCGTGGCGCAGTTCGCCCGCGTCGGCTTCACCCACCCCGCAACCGCGTGCTCCCGCGCAGTCGCCGTCTCCATCACCCATCCCGTACGCACGCCCGCCGCCGGCAGGTGAGCGCGAAGGTCTTGGCCCGTCGCGGGCGCGGTCGGCTCACGCGACGGGAGCGCCGGGCGATCCCGCGCAGCGCACCGGCAACCCGGGCACACACACCCGCACCCCACGCCGTCTGACGAAACCTCGCCCCTCGACACGTCCTCCGCCCGAACACCCACGCAGAGCGGGCAGCCCGCCGCGCCCGCGGGCGCGGGAGCCGCGACAGCAACCGAGCAGCACGCCGCGCCCAGCGCACCAGCATCGCCCGACGCCGCCCCGCGCACCGTCGGCAGCACGCTCACCGAGGCGAGCATCGCGACCATCAGCACGGCAAGCAGGCGTCCCAACGCGATCGCTCCTTCGCACGTGCTCAGCGCCGACGCGCGATGTCCGTCTCGACCTCGGCCCGATCGATCACCCAGAGCCCGAGCAGCCACTGATCCATGACGTAGGGCTCGGCCTTGAAGATCCCCGTGATCGTCCCGCGGTTGAACTGGCTGTGCCCGCCCGTCACCCGCACCACTTCCTTCAGCTCCACCTCGATCGCGTCATACGCCGACGGCGGGACCCCGAGGCAGCACCCGTCCCACTCGTTCAGCATGAGCAGGACCTCGTCGCTCTCGTTGGCCATGAACGGGAAGGCGATGTACCCCGCGAGCTTCACGTGCCGCCCGTGGATCAGGCGTGTCCAGCGGGGGAGCCGCGTCTTGCCGAGTTGCGGGCTGAACTCGTCGGCCGCCGCCGTCAGCATCCGCCAATCGATCTCGAACGGCTTCTCGGGCGTCCCCTCGCCCTTGATCGTCCATCGCTCGGCGACCAGCAGCGAGCCGTCCGCCTGACGCTGGATGTACTCCCCGTCGATCATCTCGGCGATCGGTCGCGACTCGGCGCGAGGGATCGCCCCCGGCTCGCCAGCCGACGCCGACCAGCCCGACGGGCCGGTGACCGACCAGCACAACCCCGCCGCCAACCACGCCTTCCAGAACGTTCGCATGCGCACAAGCCTCCAGCTACATGCTACCGCGGGAGGCGGGGCCGGTTGACGCCCGATCCCAAAGGATCCGCGGAACAGGCCACGCCGAGCCCGCCCCGAGCCCGCCCCGAGGCCCGAAAAAGCTCTCCAGAGGTCCGAAAAACGCGATTTTGGCGTGCCCCTCGCGAAGCCCTGCGATCGGTGGAGGTCGCGACGCCCGCGACCGGCCCAGCGAGGTCAGTTTTCGTCGGCGTGGTCTCGCTGGACCCCGACGCGACGGGTCTTGCCCGCCTGACCCTGGCGCGCGATCCGGAGGACGTCCTCCGGCGAGAGGTGGACCAGCCCGCTCTCAATCGCGATCCGGGCCAGCTCCACGCGCCCCGAGGCGCCGAGCTTGTAGCCCAGGCTGAGGCGGTGCCCCTCGATCGTCTTGGCGCTGCGGAAGAGTTGCTTGGCGATCTCGGCCGTCGTGTACCCGAGCCCGATCAGGCGCAGCACCTCGAGCTCCCGCTCGGTGAGGCGGCTCAGACGCCCCAGGTCGTCGCGGCTCGCGCGGACGTGGGCCACGCTGTCCGCGTCGGGGGCCGGGAGCGCGTGGTCCGCCGAAGCCGCGACCACGAGGAGCCCCGAGGCCCCGGTCTGCTGATCCTTCACCCGTCGGAACGTCGTTCGCGACCACGCCCCCTTGAACATGCCCTCGATGCGCACCGGCTCGCCCGTGTCCAGCACACGCCGGCAGAAGCCCAGGCGCTCCTCGATCAGCCCGTCATCCATCATGACCGACGCGTGCTGCCCGGCCGCCTGCGCGTGCGCCATCCCGACACGCGACAACGCCGCCGCGTTCGCGTCGACGACCCGCAGCTCCGCGTCCAGCAGGATCACAAAACACCCGGTGTCCGCGATCAACGCGTCGAGCGCCGGGCGAGGGTCGATCCCCGACAAGCCCAAAGGGTGCTGGGCGCTCGCGGGCGCGCCCGAACCGGCACCCTCGCTCGCGCGGGCGGCACGCGCCAGCGGACGGCCGGAGGCCGCCGCCGACCCGCCCACCGACCGCTCCATCCCACCCAAATCATGTTCCATGACAGGGTCCTAACCCTTTCGCGCCATCACGCGCACCCTTGCGATCGAGAGCCCCGGAAACCCGCGAACTACGCTAGGGCCCCAGGCGCACAGCGGCGATCCGCCCACACACAACAGGCGGATGTCCCCCCCTTCATCCGGAATCCGGATGCAAGGCCTCACCCACACCGAGGCGAGGAAAACGACTCCCGGAAGCACCGGAAGGCTTCTCACCCCCTCCGCTGCGACCATCGTCGGCCGATGGATCCCACCGGCACAAGCGCATCCGCCAATTCAAGGGGATTGCCCTAGGCTCATCCCCTGAAATATCTGTAATAACAATGATTGTGATGCTGTAAAAAGAAACGCCCGCCGTCCTACGACGCGGGCGTTGTTCCGTTGCCAGCGATTCGGCGTGGCCCTTCGCCGTCAGGCGATGGTCACCGACTGGTCGAGATACACGTCCTGGATCGCGTGGAGCAGGCCCACGCCCTCCTTCATCGGGCGCTGGAAGGCCTTACGCCCGGAGATCAGGCCCATCCCGCCGGCCCTCTTGTTCACGACGGCCGTTGTGACGGCGTCCTTCAGGTCGCTCTCCCCTTTGCTCTCGCCGCCAGAGTTAATCAGGGGGATGCGCCCCATGTAGTTGTTGATGATCTGGTAGCGGCAGAGGTCGATCGGGTGCCCGCCCCCGCCGTTCTCGTCCGATCCCGCGAGGGTGGTGTAGACCTCCTTGCGGAACTTGCCGTAAGAGGAATCGCCCGAGTTGAGGGCTTTGAACCCGCCGTTGAGGGTGGGGAGCTTCTGCTTGATGATGTCGGCCTGGATGGTCGCGCCGAGGTGGTTCGCCTGCCCGGTCAGGTCGGCCGAAGTATGGTAGTCCTTCCCGCCGGTCTTGAAGGCGTCGTTGCGGATGTAGCACCAGAGAACGGTCGCCATGCCGTAGTCGTGGGCCTCGGCGAACATGTCGCTGACGTACTGGATCTGGTGCGTCGAATCGTCGGAGCCGAAGTAGATCGTCGCGCCGACGGCGACCGCGCCCATCTCGAAGCATTGGCGGACGGTGCCGAAGGGGATCTGCTTGAACTGGTTGGGGTAGGTCATCAGCTCGTTGTGATTGAACTTGACCATGAAGGGGATCTTGTGGGCGTACTTGCGCGCGACGGCCCCGAGGACGCCGAAGGTGCTCGCGACGGCGTTGCACCCGCCCTCGATCGCGAGCTGGACGATCTTCTCGGGGTCGAAGTAGTCGGCGTTCGGGGCGAAGCTGGCGCCGCCGGAGTGCTCGACGCCCTGATCGACGGGGAGGATGGAGACGTACCCGGTGCCGGCGAGGCGCCCGGAGTTGAGCATGTGCTGCATGTTGCGCAGCACGGCCGGCTTGCGGTCGGTCTGGCTGAAGACGTCGTCGACGAAGCTGGGCCCGGGGAGGTAGAGGTGGTTCTTGCCGACGGTCTTGCTCTCGTAGGCGAGGAGCTCGTTGGCGTCGGAGCCGAGGACGTCGCGGACGTTGATGGTCAGGTCGGGCATGGCGCTGCTCCCTCGTGCGCGTGAATTGGAGGTTGGAACGGGTTTGCGGGGGAGTCTACGCCGGAGATCCCCCTCCGTCGGCTGCGCCGACACCTCCCCCGCCGGGGCGGGGGAGGGCAAGAGAGGCGGCCCCTTCCCCCTGTGCCACTGACCCTGTCCGCAAGGTCAGTGCTCTGACTTCTTCTCCCCCTTCACCGCTCCTTCGTCGTGGTCGCTGATCTGCGCGGGTCGGAAGAAGGAGAGAGGGCGGCCCGGAGCACTGACCTCTCGGAAGAGGTCAGTGGCACATCCGGAGGGTGGGTGTCCGGATCTGGCCCTTCGGCCCTTTGTGCTTCTGGCTCTTTCCCCCCCGGACCCCCTCCGTCGGCTGCGCCGACACCTCCCCCGCTGGGGCGGGGGAGGGCGGGACGGCACCTACGGTTGAACATGGACAGTCTGACGAACGAGCGGCACGGGCTGGTGATCGTCGGCGCGGGCCCGATCGGGATCGAGCTGGCGGTCGCGTGCCGGCGGGCTGAGATCCCCGCGCTGCAGGTCGAGGCGGGGTGCCTGGGCGCCACGATCGCATGGTGGGCGCCGGGAACGCGGTTCTTCTCGAGCCCGGAGCGGATCGAGATCGCCGGGCTTCCGCTGGAGACGCCGATCCAGGACAAGGCGACCCGCGAGGACTACCTGACCTATCTCCGCCAGGTCGTCGGGCGCGAGGGGCTGCGGATCGAGACCGGCACGCGCGTCGTCGAGGCAAGCCCGGCCCCCAAATCGTCGCCCGATGGCGGGTACCGCCTCGTGCTGGAGACGCGCGGCGTCCGTCGCACGGTGCTCGCCGATCGCGTCGCCCTGGCAACCGGCAACATGGATCGCCCGCGTCGCCTGGGCGTGCCGGGCGAGGACGCGCCGTGGGTGAGCCATTATCTGCGCGAGCCGCACGTGTACGCGGGGCGTCGGGTGCTGATCGTGGGCGGGAAGAACTCGGCCGCCGAGGCGGCGGTGCGCCTGCACCGCATCGGGGCCGAGGTGACGATGAGCTACCGGGGCGCCGAGTTCGACGCCGAGCGGATCAAGTACTGGCTCTTGCCGGAGCTGAAGTGGCTGATCGAGAAATCGAAGATCGGCTTCCTGCCCGAGACGTGCGTGACACGGATCGCGCCCGAGGGCGTCCATCTCGCGCCGGCGGGCGGCGGCGGCGGGGCCCGGGTCGTGGACGCCGACGACGTGCTGCTGATGACCGGCTACGTCCAGGACCGCACCCTGTACGACCAGCTCGGCGTCGGCGCGCGCGGGGAGGAACAACGACCGGTCTACGACGCCGACACGATGGAGACCGACGCGCCCGGCGTCTACGTCCTCGGCACCGCCTGCGGCGGGAGCCAGCGGCGCGCCCGCGTCTTCATCGAGAACAGCCACGTCCACGTTGAACGCGTCGTCGCCCACATCACCGGGCGCGCGGTTGAGAAAGCGGACGTCACGTACGGGGCGATGGAAGAGAGCTGAAGCGCCTGCGTGGGCGGCACGCGGCGCGTCACCCCTCCCGGGCGCTCAGCCCGCGTTCGCGTCGCGCATCATCGTGACGAACGTGCCGAGGTGCTCGGGCCCGTCGGCCTCGATATCGGGATCCGTGCTGGTGGACTCGGGCTGCGGGTCCGGCGTGCGCCGGAGGTACCGCCCGTCGGGCTGCGCTTCCCACGCGTTGCGCCCGTCGCGCTCGTGGACGTCCATCAGGCGGAGCAGGCGGGCGCGCGCGTCGGTGTCGAGGATCGGCACGATCGCTTCGACGCGGTTGTTCAGGTTGCGGTACATCCAGTCGGCCGAGCCCATGAACCACGCGCCCTCGACCGGGTCCTCCCGCCCCTGCGCGAAGTGGAAGATCCGCGAGTGCTCAAGGAACCGCCCGACGACCGAGATCACGCGGATGTGCTCGCTCAGCCCCGGCACGCCCGGGCGCAGGCAGCAGAACCCGCGGACGACCAGCAGCACCTCGACCCCGGCCGCCGAGGCCTCGTAGAGCTTCTCGGCGATGCGCCGGTCCTCCATCGAGTTCACCTTCGCCCAGATCCGCGCGGGTCGGCCCGCCTTGGCGTGCTCGATCTCGGCGTCGATGAGCGCCTCGAACCGGCCGCGCATGGAGTGCGGGGCGACGAGCAGGTGCTTGTAGGGCGGCTCGTGCGCGCGCCCGGTGAGCTCGTTGAACAGCGTGACGACGTCGTCGGTGATCGCGGGGTTGGCGGTGAAGACGCCGAGGTCGGTGTAGAGCTGCGCGGTCGCGGGGTTGTAGTTGCCGGTGCCGAGGTGGGCGTAGGCGCGGATGCCCTCGTCCTCGCGGCGCACGACGAGCGAGCACTTGCAGTGGGTCTTGAGCCCGACGACGCCGTAGGCGACGTGGACGCCGTGCTGCTCGAGCTGTCGCGCGAAGCGCACGTTGCGCTGTTCATCAAAACGCGCGCGCAGCTCCACGAGGCACGCGACGGCCTTGCCCTCCTCGGCCGCACGGATCAGGCTGGTCACGAACGGCGAGTCGCGGCTCGTGCGGTAGATCGTCTGCTTGATCGCCAGCACGTCCGGGTCGCGGGCGGCCGCGTGAATGAAGCGCTCCACGCTCAGGCGGAAGCTCTCGTAGGGGTGATGCACGAGCACGTCGCGCTCGCGGATCACGCGGAAGATGTCGGTCTCCTCCCCGCGCAGAGCGGGGGGCGTGACGGCCGCCCACACCGGCTCGCGCAGCTCCGGCAACGGCAAATCCGCCAGCGGGAACAGGTCGCCGTATTCGAGCGGGCCGGCGCGGCAGAAGACGTCCTCGTCGGTCAGGCCCAGCTCGTTCCGCACCAGCTCCAGCACGCCGCGGCTCGGCTCCGGGCCCATCTCCAAGCGCACGGCGCTCGCGAAGCGGCGCAGGTGCAGCTCCGCCTCCACGTGCTCGAGCACGTCGTCCACGTCTTCGTCCTCGACCTCCACCGCCGCCGACCGCGTCACGCGGAACGGCGAGACCTCCGAGATCGACATCCCCGGGAACAGGTCGTCCAGGTTGGACGTGATGATCTGCTCCAGCGGGACCAGCGTGATCGGCACCGACAGCTCGCCCCTGGGCTGACGCTCCCCCTCGCCCAGCAGCGGCACCAGACGCGGGAACACGTCCGGGATCTTGATCCGCGCAAAGCGACGCTCGCCGCCCCCGGGCGAGGTCACCACCACGCCCAGGTTCTCGCTCAGGTTGCTGATGAACGGGAACCGGTGCCCCGGGTCCACCGCGAGCGGCGTCAGCACCGGGAAGACCGTTGACGCGAACCACCCGTCCAAACGCGCACGCGACGCCTCGTCCAGCTCCCGGTACTCCGCGATCCGGACTCCGGCCTCTGCGAGCGCCGGGCGGACCTCCTCCTCCCAGCACCGCGCCTGCTCGCCCTGCATCTCCACGACCAACGCCCGGCAGGCGTCGAACGCCTCGCGCGGGGTCATGCCGTCGGGGCCGCGCATGTCCACGCCGGCCGCCATCCGGCGCTTCATGAGCCCGATCCGCTTCATGAAGAACTCGTCGAGATTGTTCGCAAAGATCGCCAGGAACTTCACACGCTCCAGCAGCGGCGTCCGCGCATCGGTCGCCTGCGCCAGCACGCGGCGGTTGAACTCCAGCCACGACGTATCGCGGTTGAAGAACCGCCCGCCCCCGTCGGACGACTCCGATGACGCCACGCCGCCCGAGAGCGCCCCCGCCGCCTCCGCACGCGCCCCAACGACCCCGTCGCTCACGAACCGCCCTCCGCCTCTGACGACGAACCCCCGCCCACGTCCGCACCCTTGCCGCGCCAGCCCGCCTCCGGATCGAACCACTTCGGCACCGCCGGGCGGTAGGTCGCGGCACACCCGGGCGCCTCGGTCACGCGCACCGACGCCACCCGCGCGTGCGGCGCCAGCGCCGCGTCCAGGCGACCGCCCAGCTCCGCCGCGATGTACTCCGCGACACGCTCGGCCGTCGGGTTCACCTGATCAAACGGCGCCGTCGCGTTCAGGTCCGCGTTCCTGAACGGCTCCAAAAGATCGCGCAGCGTCGCCTCCACCGTGTGAAAGTCACACAGCAGCCCGTCCTCGTCGAGCGTCGGGCCCTCGATCTCGGCCGACACGTGCCAGTTGTGCCCGTGAACCGGCTCGCGAAGACCCGCGATCATGATCGCGTGAGCCGCCGCAAACTCGGCCTGAACCGTCAGTGTAAACATCACCGGAGTATACGGAACTCCGCGACACTCCACGCCCCATCCCCCTGTGCCACTGACCTTGTCTGCAAGGTCAGTGCTCCGACTCTTCTCCGTCTTCACCGCTCCTTCGTCGTGGACCCTGATCTTCGCGGGTCTGAAGAGACACAAAGGGCGGCCCGGAGCATGGACTTCTCAGGAAGAGGTCCGTGGCACACCCGGATCTGGCTCTTTGGCCCTTTGCATTACTGGCGATTTCCCCCCGGACCCCCTCCGTCGGCTGCGCCGACACCTCCCCCGCCGGGGCGGGGGAGGGCCGGGGAGGCGGCCCCCGGCGGCCCTTGCCCGCTACGCTCCGGCTGAGAAGGGAGCCCACGCCATGCCCGACACCCGGTCCGACGCGCCGCTCATGCTCGGGGTCAGCGGTCTCCGCGGGATTGTCGGGCGCAGCCTGACGCCCGAGAACGCCGCCCGCTACGCCGGGGCCTTCGGCAACTGGCTCCGCGAGCGCACCGGCGAGGTCGCCCCGCGTGTGGCCCTCGGTCGCGACGGGCGTGACGGGGGCGAGGCGATCGAGCTGGCCGCCATTGCCGGCCTGCTCGGCGCGGGGTGCGACGTCGTCCGTCTCGGGATCGCCCCCACGCCGACGGTCGGCCTCGCCGCCGACAGCCTCGACGCCGGCATGGTCATCACCGCCAGCCACAACCCCGGGGAATGGAACGGGCTCAAGTGCCTCGTCACCGACACGCTCGACCGCGGCGACGCCGTCCAGCCCTTCGCCAGGGCCCCCTTCCAGCACGAGGCCGACGAGATCATCCGCCTCTACCACGACGGCCCCACCTTCGAAACCGCTCCCGAGACGGGGCGTCTCACCGACGACGACGACGCCCCCGGGGCCCACGTCGCCCTGGTGATGGACCTGCTCGACGACCTGCTCCCCGCCGATCGCCAAGCGGCGTTCGCCGCGACCGGGGAGCTCGGCTATCTCGCGGTGGTCGATGCCGTGGACAGCTCGGGCTCGGTGATCAGCCTGCCCTTCCTGGCGACGCTGGGGCGTGTCGTCCCGCTCCACTGCCTGATGACCGGCGTCTTCCCGCACACGCCCGAGCCCACGCTGGAGAACCTCTCGGCCCCGGGCGGGCTCACCGAGGCCGTCCCCGGGCTCCGCGCCGACATCGGCTTCGCCCAAGACCCGGACGCCGACCGCCTCGCGATCATCGACGAGCGCGGGCGCTACATCGGCGAGGAGTACACCCTCGCCCTGGCGGCGTGCAGCCTGCTTGAGAGCTACGGCAAGGACGCCGAGGGCGCCGTCCTCGTCGCCAATCTCTCCACGAGCCGCATGATCGACGACGTCGCCGCCCGCTACGGGGCCCGGGTCGAGCGCACGCCCGTCGGCGAGGCGAACGTCGTCGAGCGGATGCGAACCCTCATCGAGGACGGGCAGCGCGTCGTCCTCGGCGGCGAGGGCAACGGGGGCGTCATCTGGCCCGACGTCTGCTTCGTCCGGGATTCGCTGGGCTCCATGGCGCTGGTGCTGGCGCTCATGGCGCGGACGGGCAAGCCCGTGAGCGGGCTGGTCGAGATGATCAACGAGATGGCCGGCGGCGGCGGGGGCAACCGCTCGGGCTACGCGATCGAGAAGCGGAAAGTGGAGATCCGCGCCAAGAGCGACGCGGAGCCCGCGGCCGACGCCATCCGAACATGGGGTGAGCGCGCCCCGGCACAGGCCGGCGTCCGGATCGACACGCAGGACGGCGTCCGCATCGACTGGGGCGACGCGCCGCACGGGGGCGGCACCGCCTGGCTCCACGTCCGCGCCAGCAACACCGAGCCCATCATGCGCCTGATCGCCGAGGCCCGCACGCCCGAGCAGGCCCGGGCCATCCTCGACGAGGCCGCCCGGGTCATCGTGTGACACCCCTCCGCACCCCCGCACCCCGCACCCGCCACCAGGCCGACCCCTACACTCCGCCCATGCCCGACGCGCAGCACACCCTCCAACCCGGCACCCGCCTCCGCATCACCCAGAGCGTCCCGCGACAGAGCGGCGCGATGACCACCGCGGTCGAGGGCCTCGTCCTCCGCGCGGGGCAACAAAAATCCGGCTCCTGGTTCGCCCACACGCGGGACCACAAGGTCTGGATCGATCGTGTCGAGCTCCAGAAAGACGACGGCGAGCTCGTCCACTGCAACATCGACCAGCACACCCGCGTCGAGATCCTCGCCGCCCCCGAGCAGCCCAGCACGACCGCGTGAACGCTCGGCCCTCGCCGCCCACCAGCGCGTGGCATGAACGTGCCGCCTGAAGCGCAGCGAGACGGGCCTCCGCCCGTCGCCGGGATCCGCCAGATCGAGCCTAGTCCCGATCCGCCGAATCCGGGCGACGGACGACCGTCGCGTCCGGGCGCGTCTTCTTCGCCTTGGCCCGCGGCTTGAACCGGCGCTGCTGCTCGCTCTCGGCCCACTTGTCCGCGACCCGCCACCACATCAACAGAAACGGGATCGTCAGAGCCACCACCACGATCAGCGCGCCCACGATCAGCGCGTTCATGTGCCGCCGCCCGCCTGCTCGCCCTCGCCCGCCTCGCGACGCTGCAGGCGGATCACCCGCGCCCGCCCCCGGCCCGCGTCGCCCTCGCCCGACCCGGGATCCAGCATCGGCTCGGGCGTGCGCACGCGCGGCCCGCGACGCTCCTTCGCCGACCGCGCCAGCACGAACGCGATCACCACCAGCACCACAGCCGTCATCACCACGCCCACGCCCAGCAGCCCGATGAGCACGTACGTGGACGAATCGATCGCGCCCGGGCGCGCGTCTGCGTCGCGCACGATCGCCGGCGCGAGCCACCACACACTTGTCAGTCCAGCTGGCATATCGCTCCCCGAAGGGCGGCGCCAAGCCGATCGGGCCCCGGCGTTACAGGTCGATCATCGCCATGTCCGCCTGCTGCTTGACCGGCGCCGGCGGCGTCGAAAGGTCGTCCACGAACACCGACAGCGCCGGGTGCGCCCCGGCCATCTCGCGACGGACGTCCGCCGCGTTGAACGGACGCGTCGGCACCATCCGACGCTCGATCGCCTCCGGCACCGTCCCGGGCTGCTCGTCGAGCACGTAGAGCTTCGCACCGCTCGGACGCTCCGGCGCCTCGCCCTCGCTCGCCGACAGCAGGTCCAGACCGATCTGGCCCTCGCTCTTCGCCTCGCCCGGCGTCGGCACCGCCGCCTCGAACGCCTGCAGCATCCCCCGCGCGTTCTCGAACGTGCCCGCCTTCTCCACCCAGGCCGCCCCCGGCAGCACCACGTCGGCCGCGCCCACCAGCGACGTGCCCAGCACGTCCACCAGCACGCAGAACCGACCGTCCATCGCCGCCATCAGCTCGCCCGTCGCCCAGTCGCTCGGGTAGTTGCCGCTGAGCAGCAGCGCACCGGTCTCCGGCGTCTCCACCGCGTCGAGCCACGCCTCCCACGCCAGCGCCTCGCGCCCCAGCACGCCCTCGGCCACACGGCGCACGCCGCGAGCGTTCGGCGCCTTCTCCGCGTACATCCGGAACGCCTGCTCATCGTCCCAGTCGATCCCCACCGGGAACGCCTTGTCCTCGCCCTTGATCGGCACCGGCCCGATCCCCACCACGCAGTCGTCGTCCAGGCGACGCGCCGCCACAAGCAACGCGTACGCGTCCTCGCAGGTCAGCATCGGGCTCAGCAGCACCGCCAGGCGCTTCCCGCCCTCGGTCGCCCCCCGGACGCCGTCCACCGCGTCCTCGATCGCCCGGTTCCAGTCGCTCTCGACCAGCGCCCCGTACTGGCGACGCAGCGGGCGGGTCAGGCGGTCCGGGCCCGAGACCCACTTCCAGCTGTACCGCACCTCGTCGGTGATCCAGTGCTTGTTGAGCCCCATGTTCGACCGGGGCTTGAAGCGGTAGACCTTGCCCTGGTTGTGCTCGATCAGGATGTTGTCGCCGCTCGCGGTCAGCCCGTCGATCCCCGGCGTGCTCTTCAGGAACCAGACGCGCTGCGCGAACAGAAAGTCCTTATCCAGCAACGCGCCGACCGGGCACAGGTCGATCACGTTCGCCGAGAGCTCGTTCTCGAGCGGGACACCCGGGAAGACGTCGATCTCGCTCTTGTTCCCCCGCCCGACGATGTCGATCTCGCCCGTCCCCGCCACCTCGCGGGTGAAGCGGACGCAGCGGGTGCACATGATGCAGCGGTCGGCGTAGAGGTAGACGTGCGGGCCGAGGTCCTTCTTCGCCTGCTTGAGCTTGGTCTCCTCGAAGCGGCTCGACCCGCGCCCGAACTTGTAGCTGTAATCCTGCAGGTGGCACTCGCCGGCCTGGTCGCAGACCGGGCAATCCAGCGGGTGGTTGATCAGCAGGTACTCCATCACCGCCTTCTGGTTCGCGACCGACTTCGGGCTGTCGGCGTGAACAACCATGCCGTCGGCGGCCGGGGTCGCGCAGGTGGGCACGAGCTTGCCGCCCATCATGGGTTCGAGCTTATTCTCATTCCGCGGGTTGGGGGCCCAGCACTCGGCGAGACAGATGCGGCACTGCGCCGGCACGCTCAACCCATCGTGATAGCAGTAATACGGGATCTCCACCCCGTGCCGGACAGCGACCTGAAGGATCGTCTCGCCCGGGGTGAACTCGCAATCGACGCCGTTGATCTGGACGGATGGCATGGCGGGGCATGGTAGCGGCCCGCCGCGACGCCGGACCAAGACCAGCCACCCCCACCCGTCCGCAACAGTGCACTCGCCTCTACGATGCCCACGTCTCTCGCCGCGGGCGTGGCGGAATTGGTAGACGCGCGGGGTTTAGGTCCCCGTGGCCGTTAAGGCCGTGGAGGTTCGAGTCCTCTCGCCCGCATTCCCAACAACAACAAACCACCACCCGCCGCTGACAAGCCCATCCCCGGGCTCGGGCGGCGGTTTTTGATTATCGCCCTCAACCCGTGACCCCGACCGACCGATCCCAGACCCCGGATCGGCTTACCGGGCGTGGGCTTCTCGGGCGTGTACCCGAGCCCCCGCCGCCTCAAGGCCGCGGAAGGGGACGACCACCGATGCGCCTCGCACGCCCACCGCTCTCGCTCGCACTCATCGCCGGATTTGCGCTCGCCCCCGCGCTCCAGCACGCCCACGCCGGGGGCTCTCGCCCGCTGCCCGCGGACGCCACCACCCCGGACCAGGCGGCTTCGATCGACCGCTCACCGGGCGTCGCGCTCTACGCCGAAACCGTCCACCAGCCCGGGGCCGATTGGGTCCGCCTCCGGTTCGACCCCTCGACCCACCTGCCCGAGGGCTACGCCCTCATCCTCATCAGCGAGGCCGACGGCGCCACCCAGCTCATCGACGCCGACGAGCTCGCCAGGTGGCGCTACACCTCCGCCTACTTCAACGGCCCCGGCGTCCGCCTCGAGCTCCTCCCCCCGCTCGAGCCCGCGGCACCCTCCCTCCATCACGAGGCCCGGGTCGTCATCGCCAACGTCGAGTCGCCCGAGGCCCACCCTGGAGATATCCAGTTCAGCATCTGCGGCCCCACCGACGACCGCGACCCCACCAGCGACCCACGCATCGGGCGGTTCCTCCCGGCCGGGTGTACCGCCTTCCTCATCGAGCCCAACGGCCTCCTCTCGGCGGCCCACTGCGTCCGCGACGACGCCGTCGTCCAGTTCAACGTCCCGCCCTCCGGGCCCGGGGGCGAGCTCCGACACCCCGACCCCGCCGATCAGTACCCCGTCGATCCGGACTCCGTCCAGTCGCCCCAGCCCTTCGCCCCGGGCAACGACTGGGCCTATTTCGGGCTGTTCCCCAACGCCACCACCGGGCTCGGCGTCCGCGAAGCGCAAGGCCCCGGGTTCACCCTCGCCCCGCAGCCCGTCGCCGCCGACCACCGCACCGTCCGCGTCCCGGGCTACGGGCTCGCGACCGGGCAGCTCCCCCCGGAACTCAGCCGCACGCTCACCGTCGGGCAAGGGCCGCTCGTCGAGGTCGACGCCACGCGGCTCGTCTACCAGGCCGACACCACCGGCGGCTCCAGCGGCTCACCCGTCATCGACACCGCGACCGGCGACGTCCTCGCGATCCACGGCTCGGCCGGGTGCGACGCCCACTCCGGCGCCCACAACCCCACCGGCAACACAGGCACCGCCGTCTGGACACCCACGCTCCGAGCCGCCATCGCCGACCCGCGAGGCGTCAACCGCGACCGCGATTGCGACGGCGACGGAATGAACGACTTCGACCAGATCGCCGCCGGCCTCGGCACCGACTGCAACGGAAACGGCATCCTCGATGCCTGCGAAAACCTTGCTCACCTCGACTGCAACGGCGACGGCTTCCCCGACGCCTGCGACGGGCGCGACTGCGACGACGACGGCATCAACGACGCCTGCGCCATCGCCTGGGGCCTCGTCGAAGACTGCAACAACAACGGCATCCCCGACTCATGCGACCTCCTGCCCACGCCCATCCACCGAGCCACCGACACCGCCGGGCCCATCGACGCCTTCAACCCCGTCAACTTCACCATCACCGATATCGAGCGAACCGAAACCGACGTCACCCTCACCGTCTTCGCAGCCGCCGACGTCAACAGCCCGAGCGAGACGCTCGCCGTTTTCATCAACGGCACGCCGATGGCGACCCTCTTCCACACCAGCGTGGATTGCGACCCCAACATGGCGACCGACGCCTTCACCATCCCCGCCCACACCTTCAACACCCTCATTGGCATCCAGCGCACGCTCGCGATCGCGATCGTCGCCAGCCCAGCGGTCGATGACTGGCGCTGCGGCAACCAGAGCCGCGCACGCGTCGAGCTCAGCTACTTCGCCGCGCCGTTCTCGGTCGACACCACCGGCGACGGGCGGCCGGACGAGTGCCCGCCCCTGCCCTGCGGCCCGGCCGACATCGCCAGCAGCAGCGGCTCGCCGGTCCCCGACGGACGCGTCAACGTCGCCGACCTGAACCACTACATCAATATCTGGCTCGAAAGCCAGGCCGAGAGCAACGCCGCCGAAGCCGTCTATGCCGATCTCACCGGCCCGCGCTTCGACGGGCAGCCCGACGGACGCGTCAACATCGCCGACCTGGTCTACTACCTCGACCTCTGGCTCCACAGCCTCCACGACTGCAACTGAACCAGCGCCGGCCGCGGACGCCCGGCCCGACCGGCGATCAGATCACCAGCGTCTCCGCGCGACGCATAATCTCGTCGTCGCCCTCGCGCACGTACACGCGGCTGCCCGCGAACGCCGCCAGCAGCGAGTACCCCGTCCCCTTCATGTACCCCTCGACCGTCTGCCCGTTCGCCGACTCGTGCTGCCCGTCGATCATCATCACACGCGGCTTGTACTTGTCGCGGTCGAAGCCCGCCAACGCGTCGATCTCGCCGCCCACAAGGTCCATCACCAGCAGGTCGATCGGCCCGTCCACCTCGCCCAGCACCGTGTTCAACGACTTCAGCGGCACCTTCACCTCGCGCACCGGCCCGCCCGCCTCCGCAAGTCGGTCCGACACCCGCTTGCTCGTCGTGAGATAGCTGTAGAGCGGCATCTTCTCCGGGACGTGCATCGTCCCCTCGCCGTCCTTGCCCGCACGCGTCAACGCCGCGTGCTCCACACGCGCATTCGGGCGGTTGGCCTTCGCAGCCTCGGCCGCCTCCGGGCGGGCCTCCACCAGCACGCCGTCCCAGCCCACCGCGTCGAAGACGTAGCTCACGCTCCCGAGACGACCGTCGCCCGCGCCCGCCTCCACGTAAAACCCGTCCAGCTTCCCGCCGAACAGGTCCCACAGCAGCACGTCCTCGCCCATCGGGCTCCGGAAAATCAGCGGCATGCGCGCCTTACGCTTCGCCTCGGCCAGCAGCTGCTTCGCCTCGTTGCCCCACACCCGGCGACGGAGATTCGTCATCCCCATCATCAGCTCGTGCACACGCGTGTTCATCTGCGTGAGCACCTGCCCGAGGTCCACCTGCTGCTGGCCCTGGCCCGGACGCTGCCCGGGCGCGCCCTGCGTGAACGAACCCTGCATAAAACCGCCGCCCTGAGGACCGCCCGGCACCTGGCTCATCGCTCCGCTCCGATCTGCAACAGGGGCGGACGCGCCGCCCGGCCGTGACACGTGTGTGGATCTCTCCCGGGCGACCCGGCCCGCTCAGGCCGGCTGATACCCGCGCTGGCGACGGTAGCCGCCCCGCCGCCCCCCGTCCTCCGGCTCGACTGCCACGCCCCCCACCACCTTTACCCCGTCCTCCCCCAGAAGCTCCCGGGCCGACCGCACCAGCGCCGGGTCCAATCGAACCCGCCCCGGCGCGCCCGGGCGCACGTCGTACCACGCCCCCTCGGTCTCGATCGCCAGCTTGAACGGCACCACGCTCGCCTCCGCCGACGCGCCACCCGCCGAACCGGTCTCGTACCGACCCACCAGCTCCCGCAGCGACGCCAACGCCCCCTCGCTCCGCCCGTTCAGCACCGGCTCCCGCACCACGAACCGGAGCATCCCCTTCTGAAGCGGCGGCGTCCCGTCCATCGGCACGAGCTGATCCACCAGCACCTGCGCATCGCCGCGCGACAGGTCCGCACGACCGAGCACGAAGAACGGCTCTTCGCTCTCCAAGACGCCCCGGTACCGGTCGTACACGTCCGGGAAGAGCACCACGTCGGCCGTCCCGCCGAGGTCCTCGACCGTCACGATCCCCATCTTCCGCCCCGCGTTCCGCCCGTTGCGGCTCACGGGCGTGCGCACGCTCTGGGCCAGCACGCCGAGCACCACGCGCTTGTCCTGCGCGCACGACGACAGCCCCGGCACGTCACACGTCGCAAAACAATCGATCCACCAACGCCAGGCCTCGAGCGGGTGGCTCGAGACGTAGAAGCCGAGCGTCTCCTTCTCCTGCTTCAGCGTCTCCGCCTCGCCCCACGCCTCGACACTCGCCAAGGGCGGGTCGGCGGCTTCAGGAATCTCGGGCGATTCCTCGCCGCCAAAGCCGAAGAGCTGGTTCTGCCCCGCGGCCTTGTCCTTCGCGATGGTCTGCCCCGCGCTCACCGCCGACTCGATCGAGCCCACCATCGCCGCACGCGCATCACGCCCGTGCAACGCGTCGAAACACCCGCTCTTCACCAGCGCCTCGATCGTCGACTTGTTCACCAAGCTCGACGGCACCCGCTCACAAAAATCAAACAACGACGCGAACGGCTTCGCCCCCTTCACACGCGCCAACTGGTGCCCGGTGCCCGGCTCCTGATGCCTGCCCCCGTCCCTCTCCCCAATAATCGCCTCGATCGCCTTCGCCCCCGCGCCCTTGATCGCCCGCATCCCGAAGCGGATGTGCCCGTGGCGCGCGTCCTTCGGTTCGTCCGGCTCGTGGACGACCGTGAAGTCCGCGTCCGACAGGTTCACGTCCGGCGGGCGGACCTCCACGCCCATGCGCACGGTCTTGCCCGTCGCCGGGTCAATAAACCGCGTCCGGCGGCAGTCATCCAGATACGGGATCCAGTCCGCGACCTTCTGCGCCTGGCTCTCGTAGGTCAAGAACGCGGCCATGTACTGCGCGGGGAAGTACGTCTTCAGGTACGCCGTCTGATACGCGACGATCGCGTACCCGGTCGAGTGGCTCTTGTTGAAGCCGTAGCCGGCGAACTTGAGGATCAGCTCGAACAGCTCTTCGCCGTCCTTCTTCGCGAGACCCTGCGTGTGCGCACCCTCGACGAATTTGGGGCGGGCCGCGTCGATCTTGTCTTTGTTCTTCTTGCTGATCGCCTTGATGAGCGTGTACGCGGCTCGGAGCGGGATGCCGCCGAGCTCGTGGACGATCTGCATGACCTGTTCCTGGTAGACCATGACGCCGTACGTCTCGGCCGTGAACTTGTCGACGATCGCGTGCACCCGCGGCACGGCCTCGGTCCCGTGCTTGCGCCGGTTGTAGTCCGGGATCAGGTCCATCGGCCCCGGGCGGAAGAGCGCGTTGGCCGCGATGAGATCTTCGAGGCGGTCCGGCTTCATCTCGACGAGCAACCGGCGCATGCCGCCAGATTCGAACTGGAACACGCCCGTCGTGTCGCCGCGTTGGAACAGCTCAAAGACGCGCGGGTCGTTGTACGCGAGGCGCTCAAGATCCAGCGGGTGCCCGAGTTCGCCCGGCGCGCCCGCGTCGGCCTCGCGGTCGCGATCCCGCCCGACGGCCTCGTAGATTTTCGCCTCGCTCAGCGTCCCGCGGATGAGCTTCTTGGCGCGCTCGATCACGCTCAGCGTGCGCAGCCCGAGGAAGTCCATCTTCAGCAGGCCCATCTTCTCGCACGTCGGGCCGTCCCACTGCGTGACGACCTCGTGGTCGGCCGCGCCGGACTGCTTGTACAGCGGCACGACGCGCTGCAGCGGCGTGTTGCTGATGACCACGCCCGCCGCGTGGACGCCCGCGTGCCGGGCCTGCCCCTCGATGACGCGGGCCGTGTCGACCACGCGGCGCATCGTCGCGTCGCCGTCGTAGAGCGCCTTGAACTCCGGCTCGGTCGCGAGCGCCTCGTCGAGCGTCATCCCGAGCGTCTCGGGAATCGCCTTCGCGAGCTTGTCGGTCTCCGGAAGCGGCAAGCCGTGGACGCGGGCGACATCGCGCACCGCGGCCCGCGCCTTCAGCGTCCCGAACGTGATGATCTGCGCCACGTGCCCGTACTTGCGGCGGACGTAGTCGATCACCGCCCCGCGCCCGTCCTGGCAGAGGTCGATATCGATATCCGGGTACTCGGCCCGGTCGGGGTCCGTGAACCGCTCGAAGAGCAGGCCGTAGTGCACCGGGCACGCGTTCGACAACCCGAGCACGTAGCCGACCATGGTGCCCACGCCCGAGCCACGCGCGTTGGCCGGGATGCCCTGCTGGCGACCCCAGTTGACGAAGTCCCACACGATGAGGAAGTAGGCGCTGATGAGCTTGTCGCTGAGGATCTTCAGCTCGCGGTTGAGCCGCGCCCAGTTGCGCCAGCCCGCGGAGCGTGCGCTCTCGCCGCCGCCCGCGCCCTCGATCGTTTCGTGGCGTTCCTCCATGATCCGTGGCCCGTACCGCCAGACCATCCCCGCTTCCGCGAGCAGGCGCAGCGACGCGTCGCACTCATCGCGCAGCGAGAGGAGCTCCCGCTCGCGGGCCGCCTCGTCGAGCTCGCCCGCCTCGCTCGGGCGGAAGGGGTGCAGCTCGAACTTGGCGCAGTACGCGGTGTACCAGGCCGTCAGGTCGCCGCCGAAGTTCGGGTCATCATGCCGCGGCAGCTCCGCCGTCGGCGGGCTCACGACGCGCACCAGCGGCGCGTGGCTTGCGCCGATCGGCAGCGTCACGTCGCACCGCGCCGCGATCTTCCGCGTGTTCTCGAGTGACTCGGTCCCCGCGCCGTCGAACTCCGCGTCGTACGCCTCGAACAGCTTGGCCATCTGCTCGGGGCTCTTGACGTACAGCTCCGGCGTGTACTTCAGGCGCTGCGGGTCGTCCTTGGTCTTGCCCATCGCGATACAGATGAGCGTGTCGTGCGCATCGTGATCCTCGGCCCGGAGAAAGTGCGCGTCGTTATCACACACCAGCGGCAGCTCGAGCTCCCGCGCCAGACGGATCAGGTGCGGGTTGATCGCGATCTGCTCCGCGACGTGGTGCTGCAGCTCGATGTAGAACCGCGGCTCGCCCTTCTCGTTCGGCTTGAACGTCCGCGCGTGCCACCGCGCGACCTCCACCGCCGCCTTCCAGTGCGCCGGGTCCTTGGTCTGCTCGTACTTCACCAGGTGGAACGCGAGTTCCGACCCCAGGTGTCCGTTGATCGCGATCAGCCCCTCGGCACGCTCTTCAAGGATCGCCCGGTCCATCCGCGGCTTGAAGTAGAAGCCCGTCAGGTACGCCTCGCTGCACAACTCCAGCAGGTTGTCCCAGCCCGTGTTGTTCTCGGCCAGCAGCACGAGGTGGTGCCCGCCGTCGGCGACGCCGGTGTAGGTCTTGTCCGTGCGCTCACCCGGCGCGACGTACGCCTCGACGCCCATGATCGGCTTCACGCCCTGCTTGCGCGCCTGCTCGTAAAAATTGACCGCGGCGTGCAGATTGCCGTGGTCCGTGACCGCGACCGCCCCCATCCCGAGCTCTTTCACCCGCGCGACCAGGCGATCGAGCCGGTTCCCGCCGTCGAGCAGCGAGTACTCCGAGTGCAGGTGGAGGTGGACAAACCGCCCGAGCCCACCCGAGTCCCCCACTCCATCGGGGCCCACCACCGCATCTTGTGGTTTCGCCATCCGCCGCCACCAATCAAGTGGGAAAACCGCCGCAGCACCCCGAGGAGCGCCCCGCTCCGTCGCCGGCCTGCAGTCTATCCGCCCGCCCCACGCGCTCTCACACCTGACAGGTCTTCCCCAATCCATACCTGGCACCGCCAACCCCGCAGAGCCTCCCGCTTCGACATCATGCTCACAAGCGTTTTCCCTGCTCCCCCAGACAACCCAAATTCAACCCGATCACGAGTCATAACCATATTCTTTTCAGTAATTTGCGGCTCAAGCTCGACCCAGGCGTCGGCGTGTGCTACTTCTAGTACTTGCCGACGACCCACCTTTTGTGGTGGGCGCTGGGCGACCGAATTCGCGGGGCTTGTTCGCGTCCCGTCGGCCTGAGCCGGAGCCGTCCGTGCCGGGCTTCTTGTTTCCGGATTGAGAAGAAGAGGAAGAGAGGGGTTTTTTCATGAACCGTTTGACCGTGACCATGCTTGCCGTCGCCGCCGCGTCCGGCGTCGCCGCCGCCGACACCATCGATCTCGCCTACCTGGGCACGGGCCAGGGGCGTAACGTCCGCGTCACCCTCGATGGCAACAGCCAGAACGTCCACGCCGGGCAGCTCCGCCACGGCGCGACCAACGGCGTCGGCAACGGCGTCGAACTCGCCGGGCAGGCCCTCGTCACCTACTGCGCCGACATCAACCAGCTCGTCAGCTCCAGCAGCACCACCTACGAGCTCGTCAGTGTCAGCCTCCTGCCCAGCCCGAGCAGCGAGACCACCCCCACCGGCATGGGCAGCATCCGCGCCGCCGCCATCCAGAGCGTCTACGCCTACGCCAACGACGTCCTCGGCGGGCAGCACAGCGACCTCGGCACCAGCGACGCCTTCGCCACCGCCTTCCAGCTCGTCATCTGGGAGCTCGTCTACGACTACGACGGCACCGCCGGCAGCATCGACCTCACCAGCGGCGCCTTCCACGCCAGCCGCACCAACGGCTCCAGCCTCTGGGGTGACGTCCTCACCCACGCCAACGACCTCTTCCTCAACGGCGTCGGCTACAACCTCAACGCCATGAGCGTCGTCGGCCTCCGCAGCGGCACCCGCCAGGACCAGCTCGTCGAGATGAACGTCCCCATCATCCCCACCCCCACCGCCGCCGCCCTCGGGCTCGTCGGCCTCGGCGGCCTCGCCGCCCGTCGCCGCCGCTAAACCCACACCCAAAGCACCACCACCCGCGAAGCCCGCAGCACACACGCTGCGGGCTTCGCCACTTCTTCAGCCCCCATGCACGACGTCGCTTCCACAATCACAAACTGCCTATTTTTCCAAACTGTCTGTAGCAACACGGATACGGTGGTCTTTCTGGAGCATCTACACACGCTTCCAGCCCCGACGTCCGGGAACGTCCGCTCTAAATAGGGGGGAGATGGAAAATCCGCATGAGAACGCCAGATTCTCGTAGACCCGGACAGTATCGCCGGTTATAGATATAGAGAGTGGATCCTCGGCAGTACGCCGTTGATCCGTGAGGGAGTCGAAATCCAGGCCGCTCAACCCGCGGCCGCGTGCAGTCAACCGGTTTGGGAGAACCGGGCCACTGCTCGAAGCAATAGTCAGAGAGGGAAATACCCATGAATCGTTTGATCGCAGCAGTCGCCCTGTCGGCGTGCGCGGGCCTTGCCGCCGCGGACACCATTGATCTCAGCTACCAAGGCACCCAGCGCGGCGGGAACTTCAACGTCACCGTCGATGGCAACACCAGCGGCACCTTCGCCGGGCAGATCCGCCAGAACCTTAGCAACGGCACCGGCATCGGCACCCAGTTCAACGGCCTCTCGGCCATCACCTACTGCGCCGACCTCGAGCAGCAGGTCTTCACCAACTCCGCCCCCATCACCTACAACATCGTCGACCTCGCCACCATCCCCGAGCCGAGCTCCGTCGTCCCCGGTGGCATGGGACCCACCCGCGCCGCCGCCATTGAGAGCATCTACAGCTACTCCCGGAACGTGCTCGGCTTCGACCTCTCCAGCGCCTCACTCGCGAACAGCTTCGCCGGCGCCTTCCAGCTCGTCATCTGGGAAATCGTCTACGACTACGACGGCACCCTCGCCAGCCTCGACATCACCAGTGGCGACTTCAGCGCCACTCAGACCAACGGCAACCCCCTCACCGCCGCCGTCCAAGGATGGGTCGATGACCTCATCAACAACGGCGTCACCTACAACGTCAACGCCAACAACCTCCTCGGCCTCTACAGCGACACGTACCAGGATCAGATCATCACGATCGTGATCCCGACCCCGACCGCCGCCGCCTTGGGTCTCCTCGGCCTCGCCGGCGTCGCCACCCGTCGCCGTCGCTAATCCGACACGCGATCAGCCTTGATTCCAAAAAAACCCCCGGGCCTCGCCCGGGGGTTTTTCATTGACACACGTTTCAGCCGTTCCAGCGTAACTCGGACCCGGCCCGGGGGCCCGCGCGAAAGCCTAGTTGTCCGCCTGCGACCGCTGCGCCACGCTCAGGACGGCCGCGTGCTGATCCAGCGGCAGCTCCCGCAGCACGCGCCGGACCGCCTCCAGACGCGCCTCCGAGTCGCCCGCGGCCCCCGCCGCCTTCGCCGCCTCCACAGCGCCCGTCGGCGGGTTCTCCACCTCCGCCAGCATCTCCTCGCCCAAGCCGCCAGCGAGCCGCAGCAGGTGCCGGTACGCGAACATCGTCTCTTCAAGCTGCTGCTTGAGCGCCACGCGGAGGATCGCCTCGGCCGGCATCTCTTCGCCGGCCGCCAGCGAGTCCGCGCGGGCCTGCTCGAGCTGACGCGTGCGGTAGACCTGCGCGATGTAATCGTTCATCGCCGCCTGCTGCGGGCTCAACGCGCCGGCCTCGATCATGTAAGCGCCGTACGGCGAGGGTGTGGTCAGCGGCTGGATGAGCGTCCGGATCATCTCGATCCGGTCCCGGTCCAGGATCGACAGCTCGTCCATGATCCCGTTATCGACCTCGAACGCCGCGTCGCTGTGCGCGATCGCGATCAGCTCCATCTCGCGTTGCCGAGCCGCGGCCGCCGCCTCCGCCCGGCGACGGCTCGCCGCGTCCAGCAACGGGTTGTTGTCGAACGCCGCCACGTCCGACACCTTGGTCAGTGGGATCAATCGCCCGTCCGCGTCATACCGTTCCAGCGGCTCGTGTTCGATCTCGCGCGGGTTGATCCCGCCCTGCTGCCCGGGCATCCGCGACCCCGGCGCCACACGCGGCGCCTCGGCCGGACGCTCGTACACCGGACGCGGCGCGGGCGGGCCCGGCGGCGGCGGCGCCACCTGCCCCAGAGCCGCACCACCCAACGACATCGCCAAACCGCACACCATCACACGACGCATCGCACACGACATCGCCAGCCTCCAGTCCGCGCCCGGATGACCACACCCGGGCGAACCTTGTCTCTCTCGATCTCCGACTCCGAACCGATCCGGATCAGCCCAAGCCGCCTCGCTCGCGAGCCGAGCGAACCGGCGTTTCGCAACGTACCGTACCGCGATGGCACACGACAGGCTTCCACCCGAACCCAAGAATCCCGATGCCGGGCGCACGCCCGCCCCGCTCGGGCCCGAGCGCCTCGGCGTCGCCGACGCCCCCCTCTCCACCGACGAGCTCGCCGATCGCATCGCCGAGATCGCCCTGCTCCGGGGTGAGTTCACCCTGCGTTCGGGGCGGACCAGCCGCTATTATCTCGATAAATACCGCTTCACCACCCGTCCGGAACTGCTCGCCCCCCTCGGGCGGGCCTTCGCCGAGCGCATCCGAGCCCTGGGCGGCGACACGAGCCCGCCCGACCGCCTCGCGGGGGCCGAGCTCGGGGGCATCCCCCTGGTGACCGCCGCCGCCCTCGCCACCGGGCTTCCCGCGGTCTTTGTCCGGAACCAGAAAAAAGACTACGGCACCGCCAAGCAGCTCGAAGGCGTCCTCGAACCCGGCGACCGCGTCGTCCTCCTCGAGGATGTCGCGACCAGCGGCGGGCAGGCGATCGAGGCCTGCAAATCCCTCGAAGGCGAGGGAGCGATCATTGTCGCCGTCATCTGCACCGTGGATCGGCAGGAAGGCGCGCGGGAAGCCGTCGAGGCCGCCGGATATCGGTTTGAAAGCCTCTTGACAAAATCCGATCTCGGCATCGACGAGTAATCAAAACCGCCGCACCGGGCGTCAGCCCGCGCGGTTTGATCCATCGCGGGCATCCATCATCGGCGCGAAAAAAGAGCCGCCGACGC
The DNA here is from genome assembly GCA_007693785.1 of Phycisphaerales bacterium. Classification (GTDB taxonomy): domain Bacteria; phylum Planctomycetota; class Phycisphaerae; order Phycisphaerales; family UBA1924; genus RECY01. Next base: position 143,267 of record RECY01000026.1, read on the forward strand.
TCGTCCCTCTCCGAGCGCCGGCGGCCGAATTTGCGCAACGTGTTGCCGCACAAAGCCGGCCGCCCCCGCACACGTCTCGCACGGGCACGCCCAGCATCGGCACCGGCCCGCCGAGTCGTCGCCGGTTCGCGACGCCGACTCGACAAGACCATCATGCATTGTGGAACAGGGACTCGATCGGGTCAAGCAAAAACCATCGCGGAAAATGGAGAAAATAGAGAATTTACCCCGCCCGCGACAAAGGTCTACCCGCATGTTGGGGTTTCTCAAGACCGGAGCTTCAGGGTTTGCCCTAGAAAATGCGGAGCAGGCCGAAGAACGCGATCAGGATCAGCGCCACGATCAGCCACGTCCAGATCGACGTCTGGCGCGCCTTGCCGCTCATCAGCATGTGCCCGCAGCGTGCGCACGCCTCGGCCTGGTCGTACACCGACGAGCCGCAGTTCGGGCACGTCACGTACTCATCGCCGAAGCGTTCCAGGTCCGCCGCCGACGGGCCTTCGGGGTCGAGCCCCTCGTCGAGCGAGGGCCCGTCGTCATACATCTCGTCTCGCGGCATACCCAAGCCTAGCAACTTTCCCGGATCCGCCCAGCCACAGACGCCCTGCCGGACCGGGCCGCGGCGCCGCGAAGTTTTCGATTCATTGACACTCAGTCTCAATAAATCCTACAGTCCCGCCCTGTCCCTGCGCTCCGCCTTCGATCTTGGGAGACCGACCATGCCCGTCCCGCCAGCCGCCCGACTCACGCGCCCCGCGCTGCTCGCGTTCCTGCTCGCCGGGGGCGTCGCCGCCCCGAGCGCGGCCCAGACCTTCGACTTCGACCGCCCGCAGCACGACCGCTGGCACTATCCCTTCAACGGCACCCCCGGCTCCCGCCTCACCGCGAGCACCTTCCTCTACGTCGGTCCCCCCGGCTTCAACAACCGCGACGGCGCGTTCATCATCGTCTGGAACACCGCGGCCCTGATCCCCCCGGGGCAGGACCCTGAGGACTACAACCTCGCCGAGCTGCGCGTCACGCTGACCAACGAGGCCGGGGCCGAGTGGGAGATCGACCTGACCACCGACGAGTGGTTCACCCAAGTCCCCGGCGTCGGCGGCGACGACACCGACCCCGGGCAGCCCATCGAGCTCTTCGGCGTCGGCTTCGGGCCCACCTACACCGAGCCCGTCCCCGGCACCGCCAACCCCTGGAACGAGTTCAGCCCCTACATCGGCTCCGACTCCCTCGCCGACATCCCCCGAGACCCCTACCCCTTCGTCTACCAGGACGAGACCGGCGACCGCCTCCGCGTTGAAGACCACGTCGCCGGGCTCTGGAACGACCAACTCGAAGAACCCGTCACCAGCTTCACGCCCATCGCCTGGGCGATCGGCAACCCCCAGAACTACACCCCCGGCAACCAACCCGTCCCCTTCGACGTCGTGTTCGATGTCGACCTGACGCTCTCCGACGGGCTCGTGCGCGCGTACTTCCAAGATCAGCTCAGCAAGGGCTATCTCGCCGTCATCGTCACCAGCTTCCAGCCCTCGGTCATGTTCGGCCCCAGCAACAGCTTCGGCTCCTTCTACACCAAAGAAGGCGCCGACTTCGCCGCCGACCCCAGCGTCCGCGCCCCGCGCCTCGCCGTCACCCTCGCCGACGCCACCCCCGACTGCCCCGCGGACATCACCGGGCCCGCGCTCGACGGCGTCCCCGACGGAGCCGTCACCATCGCGGATCTCAACTTCTACCTCACCCTCTGGCTCGACAACGACCCGCAGGCCGACATCACCGGGCCCGCGCTCGACGGCGTCCCCGACGGAGCCGTCACCATCGCGGACCTCAACTTCTACATCGACCTCTGGATCAACACGCAGGGCGCGTGCCCTTAACCGGCGCAACCCCCGCCCGCGCAGAAATCCTTCCGCATCACCCCGCCGCCTCGCGACGGGGTTTTTTTATGCGCCCGCGTTGCGCCCGCCCCCGGGTGCCGACTCCTGAATCGCCCGGCTCACCGGAGCCCGGTGCATCACGACACACCCCGCCCATCCGGACACGGAGTCATCATCATGCCCGCTCGCACCCCGCTCGCGCTCTGCACGCTCGCCCTCCTCGCAGGCGCACCCCTCGCCGCCCACGCGCAACTGCTCCGCGCGAGCTCCGAGACCGTCGCGTTCATCTTCGACCCCGACGGGAACATCGAGAACAGCAACGACCAGTTTTTTGAGGCCGACGACCTGCCCTATTTCGTCGTCGGCTCCCGGCACGGAGGCTCCGTCACCCGCGGCGGCGGGCAGACCTCCGGATCCGCGGCCATCGGCATGGGCTACATCCGCACCAATTCCCGAACCAGTGGCTTCATCCTCAACTTCGGATCGCTCTCCTCGTGGACCAGCGCCTCGTTCGAAGACTCGATCCTCTTCGAAGACCCCACCATCCCCAACGGCACGCCCGGGGCCGCCACGCTCGCGATCACCTTCACCCACGCCCAGGGCTTCGGCGGGCCCGGGCTCCTCGACGGCACCTCCGCCACGCTCCAAACCTCTGCGAGCATGGTCGTCCGCATCAACGGAAATATTGTTGTTCAAGAGAGCATCCAGGGCGGTTTCGTCGGTTTCGACACCTTCATCAACGGCGAGATCCCGGAGCAGATCCTCGTCCCCGTCAACTTCGTCTACGGCACGCCCTTCACGCTCCGCGTCCAAGCTTCGACGGATAGCCGCATGGACTCCGACGGCGGGGGCGTGCAGGGCTACGCCTTCAACACCTTCCCCACCAGCGTCCGCACGCAGGGTTTCCAGGATCTCCCCCCGACCACCACCGTCACGGGCACGATCGATTGGACCCAGCCCGCGCCGGTCGTCCCGGATCTAGAGTGCCGCGCCGATCTCACCGGGGCCGCCCTCGACGGCGAGCCCGACGGCGTTGTCAGCACCGCCGACCTCAACTATTACATCACCCTCTGGCTCGCGGACGACCCGGCCGCCGACCTCGCCGGCCCCGACGGGCAAGGCGTCCCCGACGGGCTCGTCACCATCACCGATCTCAACTTCTACGTGAACCGCTGGCTCGGGGCGCTGGGCGAGTGCCTGTAGCCCGTTCTGCGACACCGCAACGGAACCGATCCCGCCACAGGCATTGGAGAACCACACATGCGCACATACGCCACGCTCACCATTGCCGCGATCGTGCTGTCGGCCGGCGCGCCCGCCGACGCCCAACTGCTCCGCGCGCAATCCACCACCAGCGCGTTCGTCCAGGACCCGGACGGCAACATCAGCAACAGCACGTCGCAATCGTTCGAGGCCGACGACCTCCCGTACTTCGTGGTCGGCACGCGCCACGGCGGCTCGGTCACACGCGGCGGCGGGCGGACCTCCGGATCCGCGGCCGTCGGCATGGGCTACATCCGAACCAACTCCAGTGCCAGCGGCTTCATGTACACCTTCGGGGATCTCGGCTCGCGGACCAACGCCTCGTTCCAAGACCAGCTCCTCTTCGAAGACCCGAACATTCCGAACGGCACGCCCGGGTTCATCACGCTCCCCATCCGCGTCGTCCACGCGCAAGGCTCCGGCGGGTCGGGCGTGATCGACGGCGGCTGCTTCGGCAGCATCGGCTCCGGCGCCTCGATCGAGATCGTCGTCGGTAGCGTTGGCTTCCTCAGCGAGTTTCAAAGCACACGCCGAGACTGCGACAACAACTACATCGCCACGGGCGAGATCCCAAGTGAGATCCTCGTCCCGATCAATTTCATCTACGGCACGCCTGTCGAGCTGCTCGTCGTCGTCACCACAGAAGCCGGCATGAGCAGCGACGGCGCGCTCGTGCAAGGCTTCGCCTACTCCACCTTCCCGTCGAGCATCCGCGCGATGGGGCTTCAGGATCTGCCCGACACCACCACCGTCAGCGGCACGATCGACTGGACGCTGCCCGCGCCCGTCGTCCCCGATATCGAGTGCAGCGCCGACCTCAGCGGGCCGGAACTCGACGGCGAGCCCGACGGCGTCGTCGATACGGCCGATCTGAACTATTTCATCACACTCTGGCTCGCGAGCGACCCAGCCGCCGACCTCGCCAGCGCCGACGGGCAAGGCGTCCCCGACGGGCTCGTCACCATCACCGATCTCAACTTCTACGTGAACCGCTGGCTCGACGCCCAAGGGGGCTGCCTGTAGCGAGCCCAGGATCCCCGCCTACACCCGCATCCGGCGGGTGATCAGCGCCTCGACCGGCGAGCCGGCGCCAAAGAGGCGTTGCACGAAGACCGTGAGCTCCGCCCCGCCGCCCCGCGCACCGCGCGGGCGCAGGGCGGCGCGTTCCCGGTCCGCGTCGATGACGCCGCCGCGCGTTTTGACCTCGACCAGCACCGGGCCCGCGTCGCCCGCGATCGTGCGCACCAGCCCCGCGACGCGGTCGCGCGCCCACACACACCGATCGACCAGCTCGTACCCACGGGCCCACCCTTCGTCTTCCCGGGCGTCGCCGCCCACGATCAGCCCTGCGCCGGGATGCCCGACGATGCCCCCGCTCTTGGACGCGAGCACCCCCAGCAGCCCCGCGCGCTCGACCGAAGGGTCCACCGCCCAGACCACCGCCCCCGGCACCAGGGCCGCCGACGCACCCTCGGCGTCGGTCGTCTCCACCGCCGCGGCCTCGCGCTGGTCCAAGCTTGCCGCCATGGAGCGAGCCTCGCGCCCCCCATCGCGGCGCAGGACGGTCGCCCGGGTCACCCCGTGCCCGTCGGGCGCGAGCCGCCCGGTCCAGAGCACCGCCTGCGTGAGCCGCCCGTCCTCGCTGAGCACCTCGAGCTCCCCGCCGGGCAGCTCGTGCGCGTCCACGCTCGGCGCGAGCTTGATCCCCGCCCCGAGCGCCGCCCTCGCGACGCGCTCCACAAACCCCACCCCGGGCGTCAGCTCCCCAAGCCCGCGCCGTCGCCGACCGCCGCCCTCCCGACGCGACGGATCCAGGTGGACCAGCGCCCCCGCCAGCTCGCGGCTCACCCCTTCGCCCGTCGCGTCCCCCGCCCCCTCGCCGCAACGGCACTGCGCGCCCGGGCTGTTCTCCGACGCCATCCACCCCCGCAAAGAGTCCACCTCGACCCCCACCACCGGCACACGCCCGCCGAGCGTCGTCGCCAACTCCCGAAGATCGCCCCCGATCCCGCAGCACAGGTCCAGCACAAGCTCGGCATCGTCCCCCATGGCTCGCGCGAACCGCGCCGCCTTCCACCGCGCCGCGACCGTGCCGGACGCCATCTGCGCGCCGGGCGAATCCGCGACCGCCCGCTCGCTGTCGTGCCACTTGCCCGCGAGGCGTCGCCGCCCCTCGGCGATCGTCAGCGCCACCCGGGCCAGCTCCCCGCCCGCCGCCTCACCCCCGCTGCCCCCGAGCACCCGGGCGGCGGCGGCCCGGACCCGGGCGACCCCGCTCGCCGAAGCCGCCCCTTCGACGCCCGCCGCCGAGGCGAGAAGCTCCGGCGAGCCCATCGCCGTGCGCCACAGCTCGATGCGTCGGGCGTCCGCGTTCTCCACACCGTCGCTCCTCTCCCCCGCTTACGCCGATGCCGACGCCCCCGGGCGCTGGTATACCAGAGGCGTCCGCACCCACGCCGACGCGCCGGAGCGAGCGGCGAGCACACGCGGGCGATCAAAGGAGGGCCGCCAACCATGGCGAAGAAAGTCAGCAAGAAGAAGGCCGTGAAAAAGAAGACCGCAAAAAAGACCCAGAAGAAGAGCGCCAAGCCCGCGTCCAAGGGCGTCCAAAAGAAAGCCGCAACCAAGAAGGCGGGCAGCAAGAAGGCCCGCGCCAAGAAAACGAAGAAGACCGAGATGGTCCCCGTCTCTTCCGGCAAGGGCCTCACGCCGGGCGAGCTGGCGAAGCTGGTGATGGCCCACGTGCAGAGCGGCGCGCCCAGCGACAAGCCGCTGTGGAAGAGCCACTGGTCGAACAAGGCCGTCAGCATCGAGGGGAGCGGGCACGCCTGGCACGGGCTCAAGGCGATCGCCAAGAAGAGCGAGGAGTGGCTCTCGCAGCACACGATCCACAGCGCCAGCGCCAGCGGGCCCTTCGCCGGCTCGACCGGCTTCGCGATCCTCTACGACATGGACGTCGAGGTCAAGGCGACCGGCGATCGCATCAAGATGCAGGAAGTCGGCGTCTACCACGTCAAGAACGGGAAGGTCGTGCAGGAAGAGTTTATGTACGCCGGGATGTGAGCCGACGTCCCCTCAAGAACATGACCCATCACCAACGCCGTGCGCACGGGCCGATCGCTCATGCCGCGGCGTTGTTGTTTCACAAGCCTCAGCGCCCGCGCCGCTCGCGCACGGCGCTCACGGCTTCTTCGATCGCCCTATCCAGCTCGCGGTTGACGATGAAGACGTCATAGACGCCGCTGGCCTTCGCCTCGTGCATCTCGTGCTGCGCCTCGGCGAACCGCTTCTGGATCTGCGCCTCGCTCTCGCGCTTGCGGTCCCGCAGGCGCTGCAGCAGCGTCTCCTCGCTCGGCGGCAGGATGAACACGCCGAACGCACGCGGCATCTTCGACTTCACCTGCTTCGCGCCCTCGACGTCAATCTCCAGGATCACCAGGCGACCGCGTTTGAGCTGCTCGTCGACCCACTCCCGCGGCGTCGCGTACTTCTTCCCGAAGACGTCCGCCGATTCCAGGAACTCGCCCTCGCGCGACATCCGCTCGAACGTCTCGTCATCGACGAAGTGATAGTCCACGCCCTCGACGTCCGCGTCGGTCTTCGGGCGCGTCGTGCAGCTCACGCTGAACACGCTCCCGGCGATCGAACGCTCGACGCCGCGGGTGATCGTCGTCTTCCCGACCCCGCTCGGCCCGCTGATGATCAGCAGCAACCCGTCGTCGGTGTCGGTCGGCAGCCTCTCGTGCGCATCGCTCAAAACGTTCCCCCGTGATCCGACCAGACCCAGCCCGATCCAACTCCATCCGACCCGTGCGCCTTCACCCCGCGCCTCAACCGTGCGCACGCTCGCTCGCGCCCACGCACGCCTCGAGCACCGCCATCCGCACCGCGACGCCCGCCGCCGCCTGGCGCATCACCAGGCTCCGCGCCCCGTCGGCGACCTCGCTATCGATCTCGAAGCCGCGGTTCATCGGGCCCGGGTGCATCACGACCGCGCGCTCGCGCAGGCGCGACGCGCGGGCCGCGGTCAGACCGTAGCCGAGCCGGTACTCCCGCGCGCTCGCGATCGCCGGCGACTTGTGGCGCTCGAACTGCATCCGCAGCATCATCACCGCGTCCGCCTCGCCCAGCACCGCGTCGAAGTCGTGCGCCACGCGCACGCGCCCCGGGCTGCCCTCGTGCGCGAGGTGCGTCAGCGAGCCCGGCGCCAGCGCCGGCGGGCCGACCAGCACCACGTCCGCACCCAGCGCCGTCATCGCGGCCGCGTTGCTCCGCGCCACGCGGCTCGAGACCACGTCCCCCACGATCGCCACCGTCAGCCCGGCGAGGTCGTACGCCCCACGCCGATCGATCGCAGCCGTGAGCGTGAAGATGTCCAGCAGCGCCTGCGTCGGGTGCTCGTGGCTCCCGTCCCCGGCGTTGATCACGGGGCGGTCGATCGCGCGCGCCAGCATCGCCGGCGAGCCGCTCGTGCCGGCGCGCACGACAAAGGCCGACGCGCCCATCGCCTCGATGTTCTTGGCCGTGTCGATCAGCGTCTCGCCCTTGCTCAAGCTGCTGCCCGCGAGGGTGAGATCGACCACCTGCGCCCCGAGCCGACGGGCCGCGAGCGCGAAGCTCACGCGCGTGCGTGTCGAGTCCTCGAAGAACAGGTTCACGACGGTGCGCCCGCGGAGCACCTCGCACGCCGCGTGCTGGGCGTGCCGGTCGTCCTCGCCCCGCGGCGCGTCCATGGTCGCGATCGGCTCGTACCGCTCGGCGCGGGTCAGGATCGACCGCAGCTCGTCCGCCGACAACCCCGCGCACCCGAGCAGGTGGGGCCGCGACCAACCCGCGACGCCGGGCCCCGACGACGCGTCCGCGAAGCCCGAGCCAGTCGCCTCCCGAGCCCCCCCCACGATCAGCGCCCGCCGAGCGTGTCGGGCGACACATCCGGCTCGGGTTCATCCGGTTCCGGGTCGGGCTCGGGCTCGGGCTCGGGCTCGGGCTCGGGCTCTTGCGCCTGGCGCTCTCGCTCGGCACGCTCGGCCGCACGCGCCGCCGCCGCCTCTTCGCGAGCCCTCTGGCGTTCGGCGGCCTCCGCCTCGCGGCGCGCGATCTCTTCCGAAACGCGACGCGCCTCCTCTTCCGCCGCACGAGCCGCCAACACCGACGTCGGCGTGTACTCGAACGCCTCCGGCGGCTCGAACGCCCCCGCCGCCCACTCCCGGCGGCGGACCACGCTGAACGTCGTCAGCCCGCCGCTCAGGTCGTAAGTCACCATCTGCGTCGTCCGCTCCCCGCGACGGGTCACCACCGGGTGGAACACGTCCACCGACGCTCGCCCGCCCCGCAGCCACACGCGGCTCACGTGGTATGTCGGCAGGTCCGCCGATTGCGACCACAGGCCGATCACGTCCGGGCCGATCTGCGAAGTCACACGCTCGGCGTTCTCCGGCGTCAGCCCCGGCAGCAGATTCACCGCGATCCGGTGCGGGCGGATCGCCGTCCCCGCGTCCCGCGGCATCAGCTCCGCCGGCGGCGGGTTCCGCTCGATCGCGTCTCGCAACGCCACCGCCATCGCACGCTCCACGATCCGACCGTTCGGATCGTTCGCCGCGATCTGCCCGCTCGAGGGCGGATAGGTGGCGTACCCGGCGCAGCCACCCAGCACCACGCCGCCACCAACCAGCGCCGCCGCAGCCGCCACGACCCGTGCCCGATCCCACAACCGCGTCATCCACGACCTCCTACGCGGCGAAACCAGGCCGCAAACCACTCTACGCCGACGACACGGGCCCCGCCCGTATCATCCGGCAACGCCTGCCACTGCGCCGTTCAGGTCTATCGGCCCACCGGACGCCACCGGAGCAACCATGCCCCACGACAGCACGCCCCAACGCCGAACGTTCGTGGTCGGCATCAGCGGCGCCAGCGGGGCGGTCTACGCCACACGCCTCCTCGAGCAACTCCTCCGAACCGGCGCCGAGGTCCACCTGGTCGTCAGCGAGTACGGCAAACGCCTGCTCTTCGACGAGCTCAACGTCCGCAAGCTCGACCTCGACGAGCTCCTCCCCGCCCTCGCCGCGGAGCCCCGGGCAGACGATGTGGACCAACGCCTCGTCCGACACCCCAACAAGGACGTCGGCGCGGTCATCGCCAGCGGGTCGTTCCTTCACGACGGCATGGTCGTGGTCCCCTGCTCGAGCACCAGCCTGGGCGCGATCGCGACCGGCGCCGGGAGCAACCTGCTCACCCGGGCCGCCATGGTCACACTCAAGGAACGACGCCCCCTCATCATCTGCCACCGCGAGAGCCCGCTGAACCTCATCGACATCGAGAACATGCGGACGCTGACCCTCGCCGGCGCCACCATCGCCCCCACCAACCCCGGCTTCTACCTGCACCCCCGCACCGTCGATGATCTCGTTGATTTCATGGTGGGCAAGATCCTCGACCTGCTCCGCGTCGAGCACGATCTCCAAACCCGCTGGGCCGATCATCACCAATCAAAATACGATCAAATCTCGCCTGATCCCAATTAAATTCCTATCGAAATTTGATGAGGAACGAGTTTGCTGGCTCCGGCAACGCGTGGCGTTTGGTGTTCCGCGTCGTCTATGTTGCATTACTCTGCCGCTTCAGGCACGGTGAGCACAAACGTGCTCCCACGCCCGAGCTCGGACGTCACCCGGATCGTCCCGCCCGCCGCCGTCACGAACCGGTGACAGAGCGCGAGCCCGAGCCCCGTCCCGCTCCGCGGCAACGGGCACACGGCCGCCCCGTCCGCGTGGGTCACGTACGCGTCAAACAGCGTCGCCAGCCGCGAGGCTGGGATCCCGCACCCGGTGTCCCCGAGTTCGAGCTGGACGGTGTTCCCCGTGGAACGGGAAAGACGGAACGTGAGCCGACCGACCCCCCCCATCGCTCGAACCGCGTTGAGGACCAGGTTCTGAAGCACCTGCTGCATGACAGCCGGCATCACCGACACCCGCAATGGCTCTGTGGGTGCTTCGATTTGGATCTGGACGCCTTCCAGCTGCAGGGTGCTCACGATTGAACGGAAGGCCGCCAGCGGGTCACACGTCCGCTCGCCCTCTCCTGCCGGGCGGTACCGCGGGTCGGCCGAGAGCGCCAGGATCGCTCCCGCGATCTCGGCCGCACGGGCTGATCCGGAAGCCGCTCGCTCGAGCGCCTTGATCGCGAAAGGCGTGTCTTCCGGTCGCTGCAACGCGGCCGCCGCGTAGCCCTGCACCGGCGTCAGAATGTTGTTGAACTCGTGAGCGATCAGCCCAAGCAGCGTGCCGAGGCTGGCGAGTTGTGCCGATCGGTCCAACTCTTCGCGCAGTTCAGCCAGCTCGGCCTCCAGCCGATCGAGCTCGGCGAGTAGCTTCTCGCCCGTTCGTGCTGTCGCCGTGCCCTTCGCCAATCGAGCCTCCGTGCAAGCCGTATCGACTCGCCGCGGGGGGTGGTGGGGGCGAAGGCGCGATCCTGGAGAAGCCGCGGACCGATCCGAACGAGGGGGGAAGCGTGTGAACGTGTGCGGGTTGCGTGGCCTGGGGCGATCATTCCCGCGAGGAGACAAAGTGGGGGGGTGCGTCGCCGCGCAGCACGTCCTGCACGATCCGACCAATGACCGCCGGACGAAAGCCCGCGGCGGAAAGATCTTCCACCCAGTCAAATGCGATCGATCGCTCCAGGCTGGGGACCTCCTCTCCCCAGCTGCCCCCCACCGATTCCACGTGAAACAGCACGTTCACCTCGTGGTGGCGGTCTTTGCCTTGCCCGAAGAAGACTTCGACAGTGCTGATCGGCGGGCCGACCCGGACCTTGAGGCCGGTTTCTTCCATCATTTCACGGGCCAGGGCGTCCGCGCCCGTCTCGCCGAACTCGATGTGCCCGCCGGGGAGGTAGCGGTAGCCATCGCGGACGTTCCGGCAGAGAAGCACTCGCCCGTCGGCGATTGCGAGCCCGCGAGCGATGTACTCGATCTTTGGCATCCGGTTGTTGTACCATGTCGGCCAACCGCTCGTGAAAGGAGCCGCATGCCCGACGCGAAACGCCCCCGACGACTCGGGCGAGGGCTGAACAGCCTGATCGCCCCGTCCCAGCCCGTGCCGATCGATCTTGCGCCGGACCATGTCCCGGAAAACCCTCAAAATGAAGGGGGTGTATCCCTCGGCTTGGTGCGGCTCATTGATACGGAGGTGATCCGTCCCAGCCCATTCCAGCCGCGGCGCGAGTTCAATGACGAGTCGTTATCGGGCCTGGCCGAGTCGATTCGCCGGAGCGGGCTGATGCAGCCCATCGTCGTACGCCCTGCTCCCGAAGGGGGTTACGAGCTGATCGCGGGGGAGCGACGTTGGCGAGCCGCGCAGCGGGCGGGGTTGACCAGGGTCCCGGCGTCGGTGCAGGATCTCGGGGACGCGGAGGCCGCGGAGTGGGCGGTGGTGGAGAACGTGCAGCGTGAGGACCTGAACCCGATCGAGCGGGGGTGGGCGTTCCGAGCGTTGGCGGAGCGTTTCGAGATGTCGCACGCCGAGATCGGCGAGCGCGTGGGGCTGGACCGCTCGAGCGTCGCGAACCTGATCCGTCTGACGGACCTGGAAGAGCCGATCCAGCGTCTGGTCGCCGCGGGCGGGCTGGGCATGGGGCACGCGCGAGCGGTGCTCGGGCTGTCGCCGGGTGAGGGGCGTGTGCGCCTGGCCCGTCGTGCGGCCGAGGAGCAGTGGACGGCCCGCAAGCTGGAAGCCGCGGTGCGCAGCGCGAAGCGCCACGCGGACCTGGCCGAGCGTCCCGAAGCCGGCCCGCCGACGCCCGCGCAGCGGGCAGCGGCGCTGGGCGAGCTCGAAAAACAACTCGGCGAGCATCTGGGCACCAAGGTCGCGATCTCGACCGACGGCTCCGGTACGCGCGGACGCATCATCGTGCGCTTCTACAACTTAGACCACTTCGACGGGCTCATGTCGCGCTTCGGCTTTGAGATCCGCTCCTAACGTGCGCGGCGCGCACGACCCGCGACCGTGCCTGTGTTCGGACTTCGTGCGGATCGTGAATCGCTCCGCGTCCCGCTTTGGCTGTGATGTTTGTGTCTTTATCGGATTTTGGGCGAAATCTCGTGTTCTTGCGGCGTGATCTATTTCATAAGAATCGCGTGACAATGTGCCGATGCTGTCCTAGCTTTTTGTATGACGGCCGCACCCGGTTGGTTCGGGCAAGGCGGTCGGGAGCGTGTGTTCGCGGCTCTGTGCCCGAGCAACTCTTACAACCCGGGACCCTGCGGGTCTCTCGGAGACAACAGCATCATGGCGAAAAAGACGACTCGGAAGAAGCGAAGCAAGACCGGGGCCCGCCGCACCCCGGTGACCCCCAGCGCCGGGCTGGCGGGGATCGACACCGCGGAGCTCGCGGCCGAGCTCCGCCGACGCGAAGCCTCGCTGGGCAAGATCGAGCGCAAGCGTGAGAAGCTGCTCGCCCAGCTCGAGGAGGTCGAGGCGGAGCTTGCTGAAGCGGGCGCGCTGCTCGGCGCGGCCGGCGGGGTCCCGTCGGGGCGCAAGCGCCACCGCAACGACAGCAGCTTGGAAGATGCGCTGGTCGATCTGCTCAACAACACGGTCATGAGCGTGACCGACGCGACCGAAGCCGTGCAGCGCGCCGGCTACCGCACCACCAGCCCGAACTTCCGAACCATCGTGAACCAGACGCTCATCAAGAGCAACAAGTTCAAGAAGGTTGCTCGCGGGCAGTACACCGCGAAGTAAGCCGCGATTCGAGAACAACACGAACGCTTCCCAGGACCGCCCTCTCGGCGGTCCTTTTCGTTCCACGTCCGACGGCGCGTCCCGGAAGGCCGCGAACTCAGTTCGGTGTGTCCTGTCGATCCGCCGGGCGAAGCACGCGGACGTTGCGTCGCCCGCTGAGCGGTTCGCGCCGCCCTCCGGCCGGGGTCAGCGCTCGCTGGATGCGCAGCACCCCGGCGCCCACCAACCCGACAAGGGCGAGCACGAGCACCAGCGGGATCGCGACGATCAGGAGCAGAACGCCGAGGATCAGGCCCATCGCGAGCCCGAACAGCGTGCGCGGGGCCGCCCTGTGCTGCGAGAAACGCGCGACCACGCGGCGCGCGGAGGTTTGGAAGGGGCTGTCTGACACAAGAAATGATAGGGAAACGCCAACGGCGCGTTTCAACTCGAACGCGACCGCTCGAACCCAACCGGTCCAAAGCGACCGGCTCGCCCCTGACTCGTGCGGCATCGCCCGCCGAAGCTCGCGAGCACGCGAAGAAAACAGCCCGCGGTCGGCGGGCTGGTGCATACCTCGGGATGGCGTACAAGGACACGCGCGACATGAACGGCCCGGAGAAGCCGGGCGCCAAACGCGGGACGAGCCTGGCCTTAGCGCGGGATCGGGGCCCGGGTAAGGCGGCTCTGGCGGTCGATCATCAGCACGCGGTGGACGTCCTCGCGGAGCATCCGGGTGTTCTCGCTCCGGATGATCGCCCAGGTGTTGCGGACGTCGGCGGGGCGGTCAGTGAGGGTGTAGAGCTCGGGGTTGAGGTTGTAGCGGAGGCTGCGGGCCTCACGCTCGCCCGCGGGGGACTTGCACCCGAGCAAGGTCACGCCGGAGGCGGCGAGCAACGCGACGAGGGCGAGACGCCCCGTGAGGCCCACACGGGCGCAACGGTCGGTGGTGTTCGGCATCACGGGCTCCTTCAAGACGTGCGGCGGGCTTCGCAAGGCGACGCCGTGGGCTTCGGGTCGGTCGGCCGCGAGGACGGATCGGGGCCCTGCGGTGGGGTCCGCCCGCCAGACCGGCTGTCGGTTGGCGGCGGAACACCGGTTTGTATCGGATCCAACCGGCGGCGTCAATCCACGGGGACGGGTCGAATCGGATTGCCGGAGTTCTTCGCCTCCAAACCGGGCCCGGTTGCCCCTTGCCGGGGGTGCAGGAAAAAGTTTCAGCGAGATCTCACCACCCGGGGCTCATACGCGGGCGGATCCGGCCGATGGCGCTGTGCAGACGATCGAGCCGGGGAGGTGCGATGGACGCGGTGCAACAAGGACAGGTCGGGGCAGCGATCCAGATCGCCGTGGCCAGGAAATCCCTTGATCAGGCGGAACGTCAGGGCGACGCGATGGTTGGGCTGCTGGAAGACGCGGCTCGCTTCGCCGCCGAAACCCGCGGCAGCGTCAGCCCGTCGCCGGCAAGCACCGAAACGGGGCGGATGCTGGACATGGTGGCGTAACTCGCGAGCGTGAACGGTCATTCAGGGACGTTTTTCGACGTGCCGCGGGCGATGATCGCCCCGCGGCCCGCTGTCGATTCGGCAGTCCGGAACCAGGAACGGCAAGGCGAGGCCCATCTCCGGGCCCACGAGCGGGGGAGGTGGGGCGAGACGTCTCTTTCTCATTGGCGCGCCCTTTGCCTGTTCTCTCGGCGTAAGGAGACACGCCGATGCGACCCGATCGATTGACGACCATGGCTCAGCAGGTGCTCGCCGACGCGCAGAGCGAGGCCGGGGGGCGCGGGAACCCTGAACTGCTCGGGCTGCACGTGCTCCACGCGATGCTCCAGCCCGGCTCGGGCGGCGGTGGGGGGGGGAGCGCGCCGGGGGCGGCGATTCTGCAGAAAGTCGGCGTGCGCGTGCCGGAGCTTGCGGCGCTGGTTCGCCAAGAGCTCGACCGACTGCCCAAAACGGGCGGCGGCGGGGGCGGCGGGGTCCCGATGCCCGGGCGGGAACTGGGCGAGGTGCTGATCGTCGCCGAGCGCGAGAGCAAGGCGCTGGGGGATAGTTATGTCTCGACCGAGCACCTGCTACTGGCCCTAACGCAGACGCGCGGGGCGGCGAAGGACGCGCTGGACGTGCATAACGCGAGCAAGAAGGCGATCAACGAGGCGATCGGGCAGATCCGCAAGGCGAGCGGGGTGGAGCACCTGGCCGACGCCGACGGGGAGGCGAACTACGAGTCGCTGAAAAAGTACGGCATCGACCTGACGGAGAAGGCCCAGCAGGGCAAGCTCGACCCGGTCATCGGGCGCGACGAGGAGATCCGGCGCTGCATTCAGGTGCTGAGCCGACGGACGAAGAACAACCCCGTGCTCATCGGCGAGCCGGGCGTGGGCAAGACGGCGATCGCCGAGGGGCTGGCGCTGCGCATCGTCAACGGCGACTGCCCGGACACGATGCGCGGCAAGCGCGTCGTCGCGCTCGACGTCGGGCAGCTGCTCGCGGGCGCGAAGTACCGCGGGGAGTTCGAGGAGCGCCTCAAGAGCGTCCTCCGCGAGGTGACGGCCTCCGACGGCGGGATCATCCTGTTCATCGACGAGCTGCACACAGTCCTCGGCGCGGGGGCGGCCGAGGGCGCGGTCAGCGCGGGCAACCTGCTCAAGCCGACGCTGGCGCGCGGCGAGCTGCGCTGCATCGGTGCGACCACGCTCGATGAGTACCGCAAGCACGTCGAGAAGGACGCGGCGTTCGAGCGCCGCTTCCAGCCGATCGTCGTCGATCAGCCCAGTGTCGAAGAGACCGTCGCAATCCTGCGCGGGTTGAAAGAACGCTATGAGGCGCACCACGGCGTTCGCATCCAGGACGGCGCGATCCTCGCGGCCGCGAAGCTCAGCCACCGCTACATCGCCGACCGATTCCTGCCGGACAAGGCGATCGACCTGATCGACGAGGCGGCGAGCGGGCTGCGGATCGAGAACGACTCGATGCCGCTGGAGCTCGACGAGCTGCGCCGGCGGATCATGCAGATCGAGATGGAGCGCGAGGCGGTGAAGATCCGCGAGAAGGAGGGCACGCGCACGGAGAGCGCCGAGATCGAGCGCCTCGAGAAGGGCTTGGCCGACCTGCGCGAGCAGGAGCGGGAACTGAACGCGCGTTGGGAGCGCGAGAAGGGCGAGCTCGATGCCGTGCGCGGGGCGAAGGAGAAGATCGACGCGAAGCGCACGGAGCTCGAGCAGGCGCAGCGCCGCGGCGATCTTGAATCCGCGGCCCGCATCCAGTACGGCGAGATCCCGGAGCTGGAGAAGCGGCTGAAGGGCGCGTCGGACGCGCTGGATGCGCGGAAGGCGGCGGGCGATGCGATGGTGAAGGAGGAAGTGGATGCCGAGCAGGTGGCGGAGATCGTAGCGCGGTGGACGGGGATCCCGGTCGCGCGATTGGTCGAGGCCGAGCGTGACAAGCTGACGCGGATGGAGCAGCACCTCGGCGAGCGCGTGGTGGGGCAGGACGTCGCGCTGCGCGCGGTGGCGGACGCCGTGCGTCGCTCGCGCGCGGGGCTGAGCGACCCGGACCGCCCGATCGGGAGTTTTCTGTTTCTCGGGCCGACGGGCGTCGGCAAGACCGAGACGTGCAAGGCGCTCGCGCAGTTCCTGTTCGACACGGAGGAAGCGCTGATCCGCATCGACATGAGCGAGTTCATGGAGAAGCACTCGGTGTCGCGGATGATCGGCGCACCTCCCGGGTATGTGGGCTACGACGAGGGCGGCGTGCTGACCGAAGCCGTGCGCCGTCGGCCGTACTCGGTCGTGCTGCTGGACGAGATCGAGAAGGCGCACCCGGACGTGTTCAACGTGCTGCTGCAGGTGCTCGACGACGGGCGTCTGACGGACGGGCAGGGGCGCACGATCGACTTCAAGAACACGATCATCGTGATGACGAGCAACCTGGGGAGCAGCAAGATCCAGGAGATGACCGAGGCGGGGGCCGAGGATTGGGAGATCGAGGCCGCGGTGCGCGACCTGATCCGCCACGGCCCCGGCGTCGACGTCGCGGGCAAGGGCATGACGCCGGACATGGAAAAAGGCGAGATGAACGCGCGCGTGCGCTTCGACATGCACGCCCCGTTCTTTCGCCCGGAGCTGCTCAACCGCATCGACGAGACGGTCGTCTTCCACCAGCTCCCGAAAGCCGCGCTCACGCGGATCGTCGACCTGCAGACCGAGCGCCTGCGCCAGCGCCTCGCCGAGCGCGGCATCGGGCTGGAGCTGACCGAGGCCGCGAAGCTGCAACTGGCCGAGCAGGGGTGGGACCCGAGCTTCGGCGCTCGCCCGCTGAAGCGGTGCGTGCAGTCGCGCCTGGAGAACCCGCTGGCGACACGGTTGCTGGCCGGCGAGTTTGTCGCGGGGGACACGGTGCGCGTGGACGCGGAGGGCGCGTCGTTCCGCTTCGAGCGCGTGCCGGGGTGATCGGTTATTTCGCGTCGAGCGAGCGAATCACTCTTGCGAGGTCGTGGTTCAGCGCGTGCCCCGCGGCCCGCGCCTCGGCGTGGGCCGCGAGGGGGCGGCCGATCAGGGCGAGGTCGCCGATGAAGTCGAGCAGCTTGTGGCGCGCGGGCTCATCGTCGAGGCGCCACTGGTTGTCGATCGGCCCGTCGGCGCCGATGACGAGCATATTGGCGGGGGTGAACCGCTCGAACAGGCCGAGCGCCCGCAGCGGCTCGACTTCCTGACGCAGGCTGAAGGTGCGGGCGGGGGCGATGCCGGCGAGGAAGGCGTCGCGGTCGCCGAGCGTCCATCGGGCGGCGGCCGGTCGGATCGGGTGCGGCTCCGGGAGGCCGATCGCCTGGAACGTGTCCGTGTAATCCAGCGCGTAGGCGTACGTCGGCGTTTCCCCCTCGGCGAGCGGGCGCGCGGAGGCGGCCATCGGCGGGGGGTCGGCATCCGGGTCCGGGTCGAGCGGGACGCGCACCACGGCGCTCGGGCGCACCGGCGAGGCGGGGGGCGTGGGGTCGTTCATCAGCCCGGCCTGGAGGATGGCGTCGGTGAAGGGCTTCGCCGAGCCGTCCATGATGGGGACTTCGATCTTGGGCCCGTCGGTCCGGACGCGGGCGAGGGCGTCGCGGACGCCCAAGCCGACCAGGGCCGCCAGGGCGTGCTCGACGGTGTAGACGGTGCGCCCGGTGCGCGGGTCGGCGAGGGCGGTGTGGCGCGCGGGGACGCGGGCGAACGCGTCGTGGACGGGTTCGCGGCTGAGGTGCTCGATGCGGGCGGGAAAGGGCGGGTCGTCGTCGATCGCGAACTGGAGGCCGGAGCCGGGGGGCGCGGGCTCGAAGGTGACCTCGGCGTCGTGTCCGGTGAAGAGCCCTATGCCGCGGAGCGTGGCGGTGGTCTGGAGCATGTGCGGAGAGTATCGGCGGACACGGGGGCGGGTCAGAGCCCGAGTTTCTTCGCGATCTTGCGGACGGTGCGCTGGGTTTCGGAGAGGTTGCGGAGGGCGGCGAGATTGGCGGCGGCGAGGGGGGTTTTGCCGGCGGGCGCGCCGACCCAGGTTTCGCCGGGGCCGGTGTTGTTCATGAGCCCGGAGCCGCCGGCGAGCTTGGAGGCGTCGGCGAGAGTGAGGTTGTCGGCGATGCGGGAGCCGCCGCCGACCTGGACGCCGTCGCCCATGGTGACGCTCCCGCCGATCGCGACGTGCCCGCAGATGACGCAGACGCGCCCGATGCGGCAGTTGTGCCCGATCTGGACGAGGTTGTCGATCTTGGTGCCCGCGCCGACGGTGGTGTCGCCGAGCTTGCCCCGGTCGATGCAGGTGCCGGCGCCGATCTCGACGTGGGGCCCGATCTCGACCGCGCCGAGGTGGGGGATCTTGAGCAGGGCCCGCCCGTCGGGGCTGGGTCGGTAGCCGAAGCCGTCGGTGCCGAGGACGACGTTGCTGTGCAGGATGGCCCGTTCGCCGACGCGGCAGCGGTCGAGCACGACGACGCCGGGGTGGCATCGCACGTGCGGGCCGATGACCGCGTCGGGCCCGAGCGTGACGCGCGCGACGAGGACGGCCCCGGGGCCGACTCTGGCGCGGGGGCCGATGACGCAGAGCGGGCCGATGGAGGCGGTCGGGTCGATATGGGCCGAGGGGTCGATGTGGGCCGAGGGGTCGGCGCCGGGCTCGACGGGCTCGGGCTCGGGGGCGAAGAGCTCGAGGACGCGGATGAGGGCGAGGTCGGCGTCGGGCACGCGGAGGACCGCGCGGGGGTCGTGCTCGTCGTGCTCGAGCTCGATGCTCTCGCTCACGATGACGGCCGAGGCGGCCGAGGCGGGCCAGAGCTTGGCGCGTTTTTCGTCGCGGATGAAGGTGAGGCTGCCGCGGCGGGCCTGCTCGATGGGCTCAACGCGTTCGACCACGGTGTCCGCGGGGCCGAGGAGGGCGGCGTCCAGGCGGGCCGCGAGATCGGCGACGGTGAGCCGCCCTTCCGGGGCGGCGTCACCCCGGGTCGCGGGGTCGTTGGGCTCGGCCTGGTGTCGTGCGTCGGCGGTGGTCAACGGCAGGAATCCGGTGCGGGGGAGCGAAGGTCGGCGGGCGATCGATCCGGTGCGCGATCAGGGCTCGCCCAGCGGGTTCGGAGGAACGCCCGGATCAGCGCCCGGCGCCGGCTTCAAAGGCGGCGTTCATCTCCGCGATGATGCGGTCCGTGACGTCCAGCGCGCTGTCGCGGTAGAGGACCGATCGCGTGCGGATGACCTGCTGCATGGTGCTGCGCGGGGCGTCGCGCGGGAGGCCCAGGCGGCTGTCATCGAAGAGCACCAGGTCGAAGCCTTCACGCTGGGCAAAGCTCTCGATACGCCCGAGGATCTTCTCGTAGAACTCGCGGAGAACCTGACCCTGCTCGAAATCGACCAGCTCCTGCGTGGCGCGGGTGCGGGCCTCGATGGAGGCGTTGAGCTCGAACATCTCGACGAGCATGTTGCGACGCTGCTCCTCGGTCATGTTTTCTTCTTGCAGACGCGTGTCCATCGTCTGGAGACGGCGCTGCTGCTCAGCGATGCCCGCATCGCGCTGGCGCAGCATCTCGGCGTACTGCTGCTGGCGGAGCTGCACTTCTTCGAGCGAGTTCATGACGCGCTGCACGTCGGCGATCGCGATCCGCGCCGGCTGGGCGGCCTGGGCAAGATTCGCGTTCGCCGATGCGCCGGCGTGCCAGGCGAGGGTCGCCGCGGCGATCGCCAGGGCGGCCGAGGCGAGAACCACGCCGGGGCTCGTGCGGCCAGGACGGCCCGGGCGTCGTCGTGCGGTCTGCGTCAACATGCGTTGGTCCCTCCGTGTTCAGGTCTCGGACATGGCATCATACCGGTGCGCCGCGGGGCCGGCTTCATCCGGCCCCGTCACGCCCGCTGCCTGGCGACCTTCCCGATTGCGGGGGTGAACCCCCGCCCGGCGTGTTCAGAACGGCAGGTCAAGGCTGAAGCTGAACATGCGCCGCTGGTCGCCCTCCTGCTTGACAATGGGGAAACCAAAGTCGAACGCGAGCGGCACAGGGCTGAGCTGGGGAATGTAGAACCGGGCCCCGACGCCCACCGAGACGCGGTAGTCGTCGAACCCGACCTCGCTGGTGACGGTGCCGGAGTCCACGAAACCGACGATGGAGAAGAACTCGCCGAGCAGCGGCTGCTGGATCTCGCCCCCGAGGAAGAACAGCCACGAGCCGCCGACCGGCTCGTCGGTCTGGCGTCCGTCGCGCGTGACGCCCTTGGGGCTGACGGTGCGGAAGTCGAACCCGCGGAAGGTGCGCCCGCCGAGGTAATACCGCTCGTACACGGGCGCTCGGCTGTCGCCCTGAGGGATGTAGGACGCGTTGGTCCGCACGTTCATGATCGTGTTCCGACCGCGGAAGTCCTCGTAGAGCGTGAGATAGAACACGCTCTCGGCCTCGAGCTTGGTGAAGTCAAAGTCCCCGCCGAAGACGCCGATCTGCTCGGCCGCGAGGCGCACGCGCGTGCCCCGCGTCGGGCGGTAGTTTGAGTCGAGCGTGTTCCGCGTCAGGCTCAGGCCGAGGCTGGTGAGGAATCGCCGGTCCTCGGCATCGAAGAACTCGGCCGGCGAGTCCTCGCTGATGTTGAAGAGCTGGACGGACTCGCCCCGCACCGCGAGGCTGCCGACCCACCGCGTGCCGAAGCGTCGCCCGAAGCCGAGGCTCCCGCCGAAGCGTTCCTCGTCGTACTCACGGAAGCGCC
Organism: Phycisphaerales bacterium; assembly: GCA_007693785.1. Lineage (GTDB taxonomy): Bacteria > Planctomycetota > Phycisphaerae > Phycisphaerales > UBA1924 > RECY01. The sequence continues at coordinate 164,335 of RECY01000026.1, forward strand.
GCTTGCGGTATTGGGCGAGCCAGGTCGCGGAGTAGTCGGTGTCGAAGAGGTAGGGCTCGGTGAGGCTGATGCGGTAGGTCTCGACCTGCGTGCCGGGCGCGATGGTGAGGTCGAAGGTCTGCCCCGCGCCGCGGAAGGCGCGCCCGGTGAAGAACTCGCCGGGCGAGTCGGGAAAGTCGGTGATGTCGAAGTTGCGTTGGAGGAGCTGCACGTTGCCGACCACGCCGGCGTCGGAGCTGAACGTGCCGCCGATGTTGAAGCGCCCGGTGTTGGTTTCCTTGACCTCGACGAGCGCGTCGCGCCGGATGGTGTCGGGCGGGTCGAGCGGGTTGGGGTTGGGCTGGACGGTCACGCGCGGCGGGCTCTCGCCCATGTCGAAGAGGTTGAGCTCGCGGAGCCGACGCCGATATTCCTCGACGCCGTCGAGGTCGAGCGGGCGCTCGGGGCGGATGGGGCTGACGCGCCGGATGACGCGGTCCTTGGTGAGCTCGTTGCCCTGGATGATGATCTCGCCGGTGATGAACCGGCGCCCCTGCGTGACGCGGAGGAGGATGTCCACCTCGGGTCGGTCGGGGTCGCGAAACTCGACGCGTTCGACGCGGACCTGGGTGTAGCCGAGCTTGCCGAGCGCGGTGCGGAGGCTGTTGACGCTGGTGCGGACGTCGCGGAGCCCGTAGGCGTCGCCGCGCTGGATGGGCAGCAGCCCGCGGACCTGCTCGGGCGTGAAAACACCGACGGGGCGTGCGTCGGGGTCGTGGGCGTCGGGCGGTTCGCCGACGCCGGGCATGTCGGCGTCGGTGTACTCGAGGCGGACGTCGCGGAGGGTGTAGAGCGGGCCCTCGTCGATGACGAAGGTGACGATCGCCTCGCGCCCGTTGGGGCTCTCGCGGACGATCCGCCCGACGCGCGCGTCGAGGTAGCCCCGGTCCTGGTAGAACTCGCGGATGCTGGCGACGTCCTCGATCAGCCGGTCCTCGTCGATCCGACCGCGGTCGAGCAGCCAGGCCTCGCGGCTCGAGATCGCGGTGCGGAGCTGTCGCGCGCGGAACGACTCGGCCCCCTCGAAGCGGATGTCCGTGATCCGCAGGCGCACGCCCTCCTGCACGCGGAAGATCACCACGCCCGTCTCTTCCAGCTCCTGCTGATCGATATCGACCTCGACGCGGTAGTAGTTGCGTTCGCGATAGACCGACTCGATGCTGCGCGCGCTGCGATTCAGCGCGATCTCGTCCACCGGGGTGCCGACCAGCACGTCCACGACCTGGCGCAGGCGCCCGGTGCCGATGCGCTTGTTCCCCACGATGTCCACCGCGAGCACGATGGGCTGCTCGATCAGCACGAACTCCAGCACCACGCCGCCGTCGGCCAGAAGCTGCACGCTCGACTCCACACGCCGGTACCGCCCGGTCCGGTTGAGCTGGCGGAGGTCGCCCGAGGCGATCTCGGCGTTGAACGGCTCGCCCTCGCGGCTGCGGATCTGGTTCCGCGCAAAACGCGTCGATTCGGCGCTCAGCTCACCGGTGTCCCCGGCCCGAACGGCGGCCGCCGTCGGCACCCGGCGCAGACGCAGCTCCCGGATCGGACGCCCGTCGTACACGCCCAACGCCTCGTCCACCGCCTGACGCACCGGCGGCGCGCCCGGCTGACCCAGCGCCGGCGCACCAAGACCGCACACCGCCCCCGAGACGGCCAGCACCACCAACGGGTTGAAGAGCACGCGGCGCACGGAAGGGCGGACGATACCGCACCCGACCCACCCGCGACCAGCAGAACCGACGATGAGCCGCACGCCCCGACCGACCACACACGCCCGAGACACCCCGTTCGAGTGCATCCGGCCGGGTGGAGACCCTGTGGAGAAGTCGGGTCGGGTTGATCGCGTCCGGGGCGGTGGGTAGGGTGCTGCTCGTGCCGTCGTGGGGCTTTTCGGGCGTCCCGCCCGGATCGCCAACCTCTTTCGGGGGGACGCGTGCGGGGTGGAAGCGGATGGGTTTGTTCTGTGGCCTCCGCGGGCCGATCGAGGCCGCGGGGTGTGTTGCGGGAGCGTCGATGCGTGTGTTGAGCCAGAGCTGGGTCGGCGGGGGCGTCCGTGGGCTTCGTTGGGCATCGGTCGGCGTGGCGGCTGGGGGGTCGATCCTGGCGGCCGGCGGGCTGCTGTGGGTTTTGGTCCGCCCCGAAGTGCTGGGCGAGGTCCAGACCGGCGCCCTCGTCACGGTGGTGGCGCTGCTCGCGCTCCCGGTCGTCTCCCTGGCGGCTCTCGCGGCCGACCGGCGGATCTGCCGAGAGCAACGCCTGGCGGCCCGGATCGAAAAAGAACTCCGCGAGCAGGCCTTTCGCGAGCAGGCCTTTCACGAACAGGCCTCCTTCGAGTCTGACCTGCACGACCTGGACCTGCACGAGCGGGCCCTCGCCCATCCGCGGTGCGCCCAGCGGGCGTTGACCGAGCGGGTCGGCGCCCTCGCCGAGCACGCCGCGGGCCGAGCCGCCCCCGTCGCGACGCTCGTGGGCGAAGCGCCCGCGCCGTCCGAAGCGCGGGAGGGCGGGCTGGCGGGCGTGTCCCATGAGCCGAAGCCGCGTGATCGCCTGCACCGTCGCCGACGCCGCCCGGACGCCCTCACCCGCTAAACCAACCCGAGGACCAGCCCTCGCGGGCGGAGGCGTCGATTCGGCGGCCCGTCTCAGCGGGTGCGGTACACTTTTCGCAGCCTCCGTGATCGGGGGGTTGTGAGGAGTTGTGGCGATGATGATCGGTGCGTGTCGGGCGTGGGCGGGTGTGCTGCTGGCGGTTGCGGCGGCCTTGTGGTCGGGTGTCGGCTCGGCGTTCGGGGCCGACATCGTGCAGGAAGAAATCCGCTACGAGCACGACGGGCTCGAGCTCACGGGCGTGGTCTTTTACGATCGGAGCCGCACCGGGCGGCTGCCGGGCGTGCTGGTAGTCCACGAGTGGTGGGGGCTGAACCGCTTCGCGAAGGAGCGGGCCGAGGCGCTCGCCGAGCTGGGCTACCTCGCGTTCGCGTGCGACATGTACGGGATCGACGAGCCGGTCACGACGCCGGACGAGGCGCAGGCGCTCGCGATGCCGCTGTATCAGGATCCGGAGCTGTTCCGCGGTCGGGCGGCGGCGGGCCTGGAGGCCCTGCGTCGCCACCCCAGGGCGGACATGACCAAGACGGCCGCGATCGGCTACTGCTTCGGCGGGGCCGCGGTGCTGGAGCTGGCGCGGAGCGGGACCGACCTGGCGGCGGTCGTGAGCTTCCACGGGAGCCTGAGCACGACCATGCCGGCCGAGCCCGGACAGGTGCGGGCGCGCGTGCTCGTCTGCAACGGGGCGGCCGACCCGCTCGTTCCGATGCGCGACCGCCAGTCGTTCATCGAAGAGATGGAAAGCGCGAACGCGGACTACCAGTTCGTCGAGTTCGGGCGGGCCGTCCACAGCTTCACCAACCGCGACGCCGGCGAGGTGGGCATCCCGGGCGTCGCCTACCACGAGCGCTCCGACCGGCGGTCGTGGGCCCTGATGCGCCACTGGCTCGAAGACGCGTTCGACGGGCGATGACCGGTCGCCTGCCCAACCCGTTCGACAAAGCCGCCCGTCGCGGAAGCGGCGCGCGCCGCTTCCGCGGCGTCTTCCTCGGGCTCCGCCTGCTCCTGCTCGGCGGGACGCTGCTCGTCGGCTCGGTCGCGATCGCGGGCGTGCGCTTCTACATCGACTTCGCCGAGAGCTGGGCCGGCTCCATCGACGGGCCGGGCGAGCCCCCGCCCGACACCGCCCCCCGCGCCTGGCTCCTCGAGCACGTGATCGCCAGCGGCGACCCGATCATGCTGCTCTTCTGGGCGGGCGTGACGGTCGCGGCGACGGGGTTGCTGCTGGCGATCGCGACGCACCGGCGCGCCTGATCGCTCGGCGGACGCTCAGACGAAGTAGGCCTGCGCGACATAGTCGCACAGCATGCGCTGAGCCGTGAAGTGCGCGCCGTTGAGGGCGATCGCGTGGCGCATGACGCGTGCGTAGGCGGCGCGGTCGCCGTAGTACTTGGGCAGGATCTTGTACTCGAGCTTGCCGAGCAGGTCCTGGGCTTCCTTGACGCGCTGGTCGTGGCTCGGCTGCTCGCTCGCGTCGGCGTTCTTCGCGTCGTCCTTGCCGATGCTCCACCCGGTCACGCCCTCGCTGCACCCCTCGATCCACCACCCGTCGAGCGTGCTCAGCATCGGGACGCCGTTCAGCGCCGCCTTCATCCCGCTCGTGCCCGACGCCTCCAGCGGGGGCTGCGGCGTGTTCAGCCACAGGTCCGCGCCCGAGACCATCAGGCGGCAGAGCTCGATGTCGTAGTCGGGCACGTAGAGCGCCGGGATCTCGGGCGCGATCTCCGCGAGCGTGCGGACGATGTGGCGGATGACGTCCTTACCGATGCCGTCGTGCGGGTGCGCCTTGCCGCCGAAGACGAGCTGGAACGCCCCGACCTCGCGCGCGATGCGCCGCAGGCGGTGGACGTCATCCAGGATCAGGTCGGCCCGCTTGTAGGCCGTCGCGCGCCGGGCGAAGGCGATCGTGAACGCGTCTTCGCGCAGCCCCGCGTTGTGGGCGCTGTTGGCGTACCGGATCAACTCCTGCTTGTTGCGCTCGTGGGCCTGGAGGAGGAAGCGGGGGGGGATATCGACCGCACGGCGCAGCTCGGCGTTGTCGCTCCGCCACCCGGGGAGGAACGTGTCGAACAGCTCGCCCGTCGCGGGGGCGACCCACGTCCCGGCGTGGACGCCGTTGGTGATCCCGCGGATCGAGGGGTCGTCGAACATCCGCTTGCTGACCTCGGCGTGTCGCTTGGCGACGCCGTTGACGAAGCGGCTGAGCCCGAAGCCCAGTCGCGTCATGTTGAGCTGCTCGTTCATCGCGGGGACGAGCCCGGCGCCCGCCGCCGCGTCGTAGGCCGCCAGCGTGTCGGCGTCGAGCACGTGCCTCGCGAGGCCGGCCTCGAAGACGTCGTGCCCCGCGGCGACCGGGGTGTGCGTCGTGAACACGCACCGGCGCTTTGCGCCCCGGGCCACGTCGGGGTTGGTGATCTCCATCTCCAGCCCGCGGGCCCGCTCGCGCATCAGCTCCAGCACCAGCAGGGCGGCGTGCCCCTCGTTCATGTGGTGCGTGCCGAGCTGCGTGTGCCCGAGCGCGTGCAGCATCCGAAGCCCCGCGATCCCCAGCACGCCCTCCTGCATCAGGCGATACCGCCGGTCCCCGGCGTACAGCGCGTGGGTCAGCGTCCGGTCGCCCTCGTCGTTCTCGGGCAGGTCGGTGTCGAGCAAAATGACCGGCACGGTGTGCCCGTCGTGCCCGGTGACGTTGTACTGCCAGGCCGCGACGCGGATCGTCCGCCCTTCGAGCACCAGCTCCACCCGGGGCTCCAGCGGCGTGCAGTGGTCCTCCACCGCCCAGTCCACCGGGAACTCGTGCTGCGAGCCGTCGGCGTCGAGCGCCTGACGGAAATACCCCTTGCGATACAGCAGGCTGACCGCGACCAGCGGCAGCCCCAGGTCCGCCGCCGCGCGGACGTGATCCCCCGCCAGAAGCCCCAGACCCCCGGAGTACGTCGGGACGTCGCGCTCGAGCCCGATCTCCATCGTGAAATACGCGACACGGGTGCGCTCGGACACGGATCGGCCTCCCCGGCTCAAACTCGGACACGCGGGCGACAACGCGGACGCCCACCAACGGGGCGGAGTGTACGTCATCCCCCACAACCCCCGCGAACCCCCCGCATGAACACCCGCACGAAACCTCGCAAGAACCCCTCGCCACCCACCGCCCCAAGCGGGAAGCCCGGGGTGCAAACCGCCCGCTCGGGCGAACCCCGGCGCGCACGGGGCGGTAGAGTCGGGACATGGGCTGTTCGATCGCATCGTTCCGCACGGCGCGTCCGCGTCGGTGCGGGTGGGGACTCGCGCTCGGGGTCCCGCACGGGTTCCTGCTCAGGGTCGCGCCGGGGTGGGCTTGGCTCGGCGTGCTCGCGGTCGCGGCCTGCGGGGTGCTGGCGCCCGCGCACGCGCAAACGTCCACCGGGCAGCCCCCGAGCGACGCTGAGCGCACCAACCCGGGGCACGCCCCGGGCGAGCCCGGGCGTGTGGCGCTGGAAGACCTGCCCCCGATCGTGCAGGTGGCGGCCCGCTCGGAGAATCTGCGTTCGCGCGTCCGCGTGGTGCCAACGGTGGTGCTGGTGCCGGACGCGTCGACCTACGTCTTCGCGGTCGGGAGCTGGCGCTTCCCGCACGCGTTCCCGGTCCTGATCGACGACGGCTCGCCCGGCGCTCGCGCCGACATCGCCCGGTTTGTGCGCGCGTTTCAGCCCGAGCGCCTGGTGCGGTGGACCGGCGAGACCCCGCCCCTCCCGGACGAGCCCGAGGCGCTCGCGTCGTTCATCGACAGCGCCGTCGCGACCGTCTGGGGGCTCGAAGGCGACGAAGCGACCAGCAAGCACCTGCTCGCTCGCTGGCGCGAGCTGAACTTCGCGCCCGCGGGCGTCGTGGTCGCGAACGCGGAGGACGAGGCGTGGGCCGCCGCTCTCCCGCTCGCGGCGCTGCGAGGGCAGGCGATCTTTTGGCACCCGATGCGTCGGGATTTCGGCGGCGCGTTCGACGATCGGAGCGCGTGGCAGGTGGACGACCTGCTCCGGCGCTTCCTCGACGCGCGCACGCTCGCGTGGGAGGGCATCGGCACGGGCGTGGACACGATCACCCTGTGCGCGAACACCCCGCCGAGGGTCCGCCTCGCGGACCGCAGCTTCGTCGCGATGACCGACCTGCTCGGGCGCACGCCGCCGGAAGGGCACGCCTTCGGCGAGGCGCGGGACGCCCGCGCGCCGAGCGAGCGGTGGGCGTACGCGTCGCAGATCCACGGGTCGGCCTCGCAGGCGGCCTACCGCGCGATGTGCGGGCTGTTCCTCGTTCCCGAGCGCGCCTGGGTCTACGACGGCTACCCGGACGAAGCGCCCTGGAACGAGTTCAGCGGCGCCCGCGCCGCCGAGACGCTCCGCGGAGCCGGGCTGCGCACCGACCTGGACCGCCGCCCGGACACCGGCGCGCGCGCGTGGGGCGCCCGCGCCTCGGGCGGGCTGGAAGCGCAGCTCGTGCTCGTCAACAGCCACGGGATGCCCGACGCGTTCGACCTGGGCACCGGCACCGCCCGCGCGGGCGACGTGCCGACGCTGCGGACACCAGCCGCCGTGCATTTTGTGCACAGCTGGTCGATGGGTCGCCCCGGTGATCGCGAGACGATCGGGCCGCGCTGGCTCGAGAACGGCGCGTTCGCGTACGTGGGGAGCGTGCAGGAGCCGTACCTGACCGCGTTCGTGCCGACGCCGCTGGTGGCGCGCCGCCTCGCGGCGCGGGTGCCGTGGGCGATCGCGGTGCGCCTGGATCAGGGCCCGGTGTGGCGCGTCGCGACGATCGGCGACGCCCTGTGGTGCGTGGGCCCGCCCGCCGAGCGCGAGGCGATCGAGCTGCGGATGCCGGGGCTGGTGGACGTGGAGGACGAGCTGCGGGAGCAGCTGGGCTCGCGGGACCTCGCCGGCGCGTGCGCGACGCTGGTCCTGCTCGGGCGCGAGGGCGACGCCGTGCGTTTGTACGAGCGGACCGTGCGTCAGGACGAGATCCCCTACGACGCGGGCGAGCTGGCGTCGATCGTCATCGACGCGGTCTTCCGGACCGGGGACCCCTCGCTGTTCGTCGAGGCCTTCCGCGCCCTGCCCGCCGACGCGGCGCAGGCCCCCTCGCGGCGCGACATGCTCTGGGAGCGCGTCGGCGACACGCTGGCGAACGCGGACGAGGCGACGATCAATCTTATGGTCGCCAACGTGCGCGACACGCGACTCGTGCCCGACGCGCAGGCGGTGGTCGGGCGGCTCCGGTCCCTCTACGGCCCGCCGGCCTCGGTCGGCTTCCTGCGATCCCTGCTCGACCGCACCAACGACGGGCGCACCCGCGAACGCCTCGAAGCGATGCTCGAACGCGAAGAGCTTCACGCCTCCGCGACGCAACGCACACCCCAGCGCACGCCCTCCCCGCGCCGCCGGTAGCCGCGAAGACGACCGCGACCGGGCCCACGCCACGCCACGACCGCGCGTGCTCAGCGGGCGCGATCGCGGAAGGCGCCCGCCCGGAGAGAGCCGTCGGTGCGCCATTCGACGCTCGTCGCGCCGTCGCGCGCGGTCGCGAGCCATCGCCCGACACGCTCTCGCGCGTGGGCCCACCTGGGGTCGTCGAGGCGTCCCGGGCCGGTGCTCTGCACGACGATCTCGGGCTCGAGGTTCGCGATGAACGCGTGCGCCGCGCCGTGCGCGCTCCCGTGGTGCGGCAGCTCGACCACGCGTGCCGAGAGGTCCGGGTGGGCGCGCCGGAGGGCGTCCATCGCGTCCCGCTCGATGTCGCCGGTGAGCAGCAGGTGCTCGCGCCCGCTGAGCGCCCCGAGGCGGTCCGTGCGCACGCTCGCGACGAGCGAGTGCTCGTTGTCGCGCTCGTGCCGGAACCCGGGCGGCGGGTGCAGGAAGTGCAGGCGCAGGTCCCCGACGGTGACGACGTCGCCCGCCGCCACGACGTGCACGCGAACGCCGAGCACCCGGAGGTGGGCGAGCAGGTCGCCCGTCGCCCCGCGTGGGTCGCGCTCGGCGGCGCGGAGGAACGCCTCGCCGACGAACAGGTCGCGCAGGCCGACGCGCGGCGCGAGGTCGGCGAGCGCGGCGAAGTGATCCAGGTCGGGGTGCGTGACGACCGCCGCCCGGACACGGCGCACGCCCATGGCGCGGAGCGCGTCCGGCGCGGTGCGCCACCCCAGCCCGCCGGAGAGCGAGCCGCAGTCCCAGAGCACCGCGCCCCGCGGGGCGCGGATCAGGTGGCACGCGCCGTCGCCGACCGCGAGCGTGTCGAGGCGCATCGCGACCCCCGGCGACGGGCGGTGCGCGAACGCCGCCCCGTGCGCGAGCGCGAGCGCCCAGACCGCCACCAGCGCGAGCCCGAGCCGCGGCGTCAGGCGCACGCGCGGCGAGGCGAGGCAGATCGCGATCCCCACCACCCCCGCCAGCGCCACGATCATGCCCGGGAGCTGCGGGACGGGCGACGGCGCGTGCAGGCTCGCGCCGGGCAGCGCGTCGAACGCGTGGGCCGTGCGCACCGCGGCGATCCCGATCGCTTCCAGCAACGCCCCCGCGAGCGCGCCCACACTCGGCGCCACGATCCCGACCAGCAGCGCGCCATAGCCCACCCACAACGCGAGCACGATGATCGGCGTCGCGACCACCGTCGCCACCACCGCGACCGGGCTGAACTGCCCCGTGTGCGCGATCACCAGCGGCACCGCGAGCGCCCAGCAGAGCAGGCTCGTGCTGACCAGCGCCCGGAACGGGCGCGCGAGCATGTCCGACGCGTCGGGGTGCGCCGGGCGTGCGGCCGCCAGCGGGCGCGCGGGGAACAGGCGCGCGTGCCACCGCGGGCCGATCCAGAGCAGCGCCCCGGTCAGCCCGAAGCTGAGCTGGAACCCGAGCGTGAACAGCTCCAGCGGACGCCAGAGCACGACCGCCAGGGCGACCCACGCGAGCACCGCGACGCGGTCGTGACGCCTCCCGAGCGCCTCGGCCAAGAGCAGCGCGATGACCATCACCCCCGCGCGGACCACCGGCGCGTGCGCCGGCACCAGCGTGAGGTACGCCCCGATGAGCAGCGCCGCCGTCAGCGGCTCCACCGGCCCGCGGTCGCCCGCGAGGCGCAGCAACGCCAGCAGCACGCCCGTCATGACCACCACGTGGAACCCGCTGATCGCCATCAGGTGGCTGAGCCCGACGCGTCGGAACGCGCCCTCGGCCTCCCGCAGCGCGGGCGAGCGCTGCCCGAGCGTGATCGCCGCCACCAGCGCACGCCCCTGCGTCCGCGCGTCCGCGTCCGGGCGCAGGGCGCGCTCGTCGCTGTGCAGCGCGCGCTCGAAGGCGAGCGCCCGGGCCGCACGGTCGCGGAGCCCCGAGCGGTACGCGCTCCACGCGCTGAGCGCGCGCACGCGGAGGCCCGCGCGCTCGCCGGGCGGGATCACCACGACCAGCCCGGGCGGGGCGAGCAGCGTCCCTCCCTCTCCCGCCTGATTCGCCCAGAGGCGTCGGTCGCGCTCGCCGGGGTTCATCGGCGTCGGCACCGGCGCGAGCACCCCCGTCACGCGGACGCGAGCCCCGGCGCGGAGGTCTTCCGAAGCCTTCCCCGAGAGCAGCACGCGCACGCGAGCGCGCACCGGCCGGAGCGCGTGCTCGCCCGTCGCCCCGGCGCGGGCGCCGGTCAGGCTCAGGTCGAAGGCGGACCCGGCGCCCGGGCGGTGGGGGATCGTGATACGGTCGCGGGGCGGGGGGAGCGGGGCCGGGGGCGTCAGCGCGACGCCTTCGAGCGTCACGATCGCGCGGTCCGCCGCGGCCGCGATGAGCGGGGCCGCCTCCACCCGCGGCTCCAGCACCCGGGCCGAGTACCACCCCCCGCCGAGCAGCACGATCCAAACCAGCACCGCCGCACGAAAGCCCCGCCCCCGAAGACAGATCGCGCCCACCCCCGCCGCGCTCGCGAGCGCGAACCAGGCGACGCTGGGCGCGGCGCTGAGGCGCATCGCCGCCCGTCCCGCGTCGTCCGCGGGAAACGCGTGCGAGAGCGTGTCGGCGAGCACGCACCCGCACGCGAGCGCGACGAGCGGCGCGAGCGCCCGCCAGCGGGCACGCGAACGCCGATCCGGGGTGTCGATCAGGTGACGCACCGGAGCAGCTTGGTGTGTTCGGGGTCAGTTTGCAAGGGGTGCACGCGCAGAAAAACGGCCGCGGGCCCGGATGGGGCGCCGCGGCCGCGTCGCGGAGCGGAGGAAATCGCTGAATGTCCGGCGGCTGGAGTCGGAAGCTCCGGGCGGTTGCGACCGGTCCGGGTGTTTAGCGGTCGAGACGCTCGAGGATGCGTTCCATGCGATCGAGCGTGGATTCGAGGCGACGCTCGAGGTGTTCAACGCGCTCCAGGCGCGCTTCCATGGCGCGGAGGCGTGCTTCCAGTTCGTCGGTGCGCTGCGCCTCGGGGGGCGCGGGCGGACGGGCGGGGCGGAAGATCAGCGCGTTCTCGAGGCGATCGGCGGGGAGCTCCAAAAACTGTTGCACGTCGCGGAAGAGGTCCTCCGGATCGATGACGCGGGCCTGGAGGAGGCGATCGAGCTGGGCCGCCCGGTCACGCGCTCCTTCCGCGGCCTGCTGCGCGAGCTCTTCCAGTCGCCCGGCTGCCATGCGACGCGTGCTTTCTGCGATCTGCTCCTCGATTTGACGACGGATTCGCTCCTGCATCTCCGGCGTCGCCGGCGGAGCGATACCACCCGGCTTGAGCGCCCGGAGCCGTGCCGTCGCCTCGATCGGTCGCCCTTGGCGGAGGATCCGAAGCTTGATCTCGTCGCCCGGTTGCCGTTCGCGCAGCATCGTCCGCAGCCCGCTGACGCCGCCGGGGGACTTGCCGTCGACCATCAGGATGACGTCGCCCGCCACGAGCCCCGCGTCCTCGGCGGCCGTCCCGCGCTCCACCGACGCAACGTACACCGCCGAAGCCGCACCCTCGGGCAGGTTCTCCAGCATCTCCGGCGTCGGCTCGCTCGTGCGGATGCCCAGCACCACCGTCGAGGGCGCGACGTCCGCGCCACCGCGCCCGCCCGCGCCGGGCGGGTTGATGACCCACCCCGTGCGCACGCGGGCCTGTTCCGCCTCGCCCCGCTCCACCGCCAGGCCGAACCGCGTCAGCTCGCGCCCCTCCGCGTCGCGCAGGATCACGTCGTTGCCCCGACGCTCCACCCGCTCGGCGGGGAGGCGCGCATCGTTCACGAACGCCTTCAGTTCCCCGTCGATCAGCTCGACGCGGTAGATCACCCCGTCGGCGTTGCGCTGGGTCATCACCAGCACGTTCCGCTCGGTCCGCCCCGAACCCGGCGCCGGCACCGCAGGGGGCGCCGGGGGCGCGCCAACCGCGTCAGACCGCTCGACGAGCGCCCGGTGCTCACCGGCCCGCGCCGCGCCCTCGTCCGCGAGCGCCGGCGTCGCCAGCCCCGCCGACAGCCCAGCCGCGAGCACGAGCCCCGCCAATCCCCACGCCCGGGTGTGTGTCGTTGTCCGCATGCCTGCCATGATCCGTGTCCTCCGTCTGTTGAGTCTGTCCACCCGATGGGCCGAGCCGCGACACCTCGGCGTGCCTGTTCATCCGTCGCCCCACCGGATGCGCCAACCGATCGAACCCGTCACGCGCCCTGTGCCACTGATCTTGTCCGCAAGGTCGGTGCTCCCCGGCCCCACTTCCCATCCTCCCCCGCTCCCCACGCCCCAAACTCAGCAACAAATCAGCAAAGAAGAGCAGGAAGATCAGGAGCACGGACCTCTCAGAAGAGGTCAGTGGCACACCCGATCCCCACTCACATCGCGCCGTCGTCCATCGCGCGCCCCAGCCCCTCGACCGACCGCAGCTCCGGCACCACCGCTCGCTCCAGGATCTGGCGGTAATACAGCACCTCGAACCCCGCCCCGTCCGGGTTCGGACGAGCCTCCAGAAGCACCTTCGTCGGCATCTCGGCGATCACGCGTCCCTCGGCACGCCCCGCGTCCAAATAAAGATCCAGCGCCTGGTCCGGGGTCTGCGGGCGTCGGATCAGGGCCGCCTCCTGGCTCGGCGTCAGCCCCTGAACGACCGGGGCGTTCGACGGGCCCAAAGGCCCCCCCGCGCCGAGCGTCCAGGCGAGCAGCACCCCGCCCGCCGCCAGCCAGCCGCCCCACCCGACCGCCGCACGCAAACGCACGCTGAGCCGCTCGCTGTACACCTCCCCGACCGGCGCCTCCACGCGATCCGCGACCGCGAGCACGCCCCCGAACGCGGTCGAAAGCTCGGCCTGGTCCTGCTGCGCCTCGGCAAGATCCCCCCAGACCGAGGCGTCACGCGCCGCCAGCGCCTTGAACGCCGTCCAGTCCTCAGGCGTCGCCTCGCCGTCGATGATCCGCGTGATCAGGACGTCCCGGTCCACACCCGGGTCGTTATGGCGGCTCACGCTCATCGCGTCGCTCCTTCTGCGCCCCGACGGGGCGTCTCGGCGTGCTCGGTCTCGGTCGCTGTTTCGGGCTCGGTCCGTGCATCGGTCATGGCGTCCGTCGCCCGGGGGCGGGCCGCGAGCTCGCGGAGCATCCGACGCCCGCGCGCGATCCGCGTCTCGATCGTCGATTCCGGCAGGCCCGTCACCGCCCCGATCTGCTTGTAGCTCATCCCCCGGACGCACCGGAGCAGCAGCGGCTCGCGGTAGCCCTCGGGCAACTCCATTGCCAGACGCAGCAAACGGTCGCCCTCGCCCTCCAGCAGCGACGACACCCGCTCGCCCGCGTTCTCCTCATCCCCCGCGGGCGTCAGGCGGAGCTGCGCCCGGTGCCGATGGGCCTCGGGGTCGAGGCGCTTGCGCCGCGTCCGCTCCCGCCCCGCGGCCCGGGCGGTGTTGGCCGCGATCTGACGCAGCCAGCCCCGGAACGCCCCCGGATCCCGCACCGTGTGGACGTGGCGCACGAACGCGACGGCCACGTCCTGCAACAGGTCCTCCAGGTCCGCCTCGCGGGGCATGTGCGCCAGACAGATCGCCGCCACCCAACGCCGGCACGCCACCCAGAGCGCCTGGGTCGCTTCGGCCTCGCCGCCGATCGCGCGCCGGATCAGGCGTTCGTCCTCGGCGCGCGACCACGCACCGCCCTCGTCTTCGGGTGGGCCCGCGTGCTCGGGGTTGGCGTCCGCCGTCCAGGTGTCCATCCCGGCTCCGCTCCGGTGATCATCGCGCCGCGAGACGCTGGATGCGCCGGGCGGGATCGCCCGTCAGGAAATCCCGGCGCGGCTCAGGGCTCTCCCTATCGTTCGCCCGGCGCGGGGGCCCGTTGCACCCGCCCCTCCTGACCAACCCACCCGCACCGCCTGCGCCCGGATCAAGCCCGCCCTCCCGATGCCGCTGGACCAGCCCGAGCCCGAAGTGACCTCGATGATGCCTCTGGGGGACCACCTGGAGGAGCTGCGCCGGCGCATCATCCTCGCCGCCCTCGGGCTCGTGCCGATCGTGATCCTGGCGCTGGTCTTCGGCAGCCACCTCCTGGGCGTGCTCATCCGCCCGGTCACCCGCGCCCTCCGCGACGCCGGGCTCAACCCCGAGCTCCAGGCGACCAGCCCGATCGAGACCTTCGCGAGCTACGTCCACATCGCGCTGGTCGCGGCCGTCCTTGTGGGGAGCCCCTGGGTGCTCTACCAGGCCTGGCGCTTCGTCGCCCCCGGGCTCTACGCGTCCGAGCGACGCTTCGTCTACATCCTCGTCCCGCTCAGTACCGTGCTGACCGTCATCGGCGTCAGCTTTCTCTATGGCGTCATCCTCCCGGTCGTCCTCAGCTTCTTCATCGGCTTCGGTGCGGGTGTCGGCGACCGCGACCCCGGGCGGGCGGCGTGGCCCGAGAGCGTCCTCGTCGAGGGCGTGCCCGCCCCGGCGACCATCCCCATCCTCGCGGGCGACCCGCCCAACCCCGAGCCCGGGCAGGAATGGATCAACACCCGCCTGATGCAACGGCGCGTCTGCATCGCGATGCAGGGCGACGGGCCGCTGATCGTGGGCAGCCCGCTGACCAAGGCCGCGGGCATCGCGCAGCAGTACCGCGTGCGGGAATACGTCGGGCTGTTTTTGAACCTCGCGCTGGCGTTCGCGATCGGGTTTCAGACGCCGGTGGTGGTGCTGCTCCTGGGCTGGACGGGGCTGGTGACCAAGGCGATGCTGGTGCGGTACCGCCGGTACATCGCGCTGGGCGTGGTGGTGCTGAGCGCGCTGCTGACGCCGGCGGACCCGATCAGCATGTTGCTGCTGGCGGTGCCGCTGTACCTGTTGTTCGAGTTCGGGATGGTGCTGATGGTGCTGCTCCCGGCCGAGCGGATCGCGCGGGGGGTGGTGCGCCCGTCGGTCGCACCGGACGAGCGGGCCGCGGGGCGTGAGAGCCCGTTCGCCGGCTTCGGGCTGGGCGAGGAGGAGGACGGGCCCGCGGCTCCGGGCACGAGCTTCGAGGGGCGCGACACGCCGCCGGATGAGTTCGGGGACGACGACGACGCCCGCGACCCGGGGCCGCGCCCGTGAGCGGGGCGGGTTTCGGGGTGCTGCACGCGCGTCTGCGTCGTGAGCGCGCGGGTCGGGCGCCGACCGAGTCGCCGACGCCCCTGGATGAGCGGATGATGGCGCGGGCGCTGCATCTGGCCGCGGAGGCCGGGGCCGCGGGCGAGGTGCCTGTGGGGGCGGTCGTCTACGAGCTGTCGAGCGGGGCGGTGCTGAGCGAGGCGTCGAACACGCGCGAGCACGCGCGCGACCCGGCGGGGCACGCGGAGTTTCTGGCGGTCGTCGAGGCGTGCCGGACGCTCGGGGACTGGCGTCTGAACGCGTGCGGGGTGGCGGTGACGCTGGAGCCGTGCCCGATGTGCGCGGGGCTGATGGTGAACGCGCGGGTGGGGCGCGTGGTGTACGGGGCGGCGGATCCGAAAGGCGGGGCGTGCCGCTCGCTCTACACGATCACGACCGACCCGCGCCTCAACCACCGCGTGGCGCTGGTGCCGGGGGTGATGGCGCTCGAATCGGCGGCCCTGCTCCGATCGTTCTTCCGCGCCCGGCGCGGGCGGGGGAGAGGGCCCGGGGGCGACGCCGGTGCCTGAGCTGCCCGAGGTCGAGCGGGTGCGGGCGACCCTGGAGCCGGGGCTGGTCGGGCGGACGGTCGCCTCGGTCGCCGTGCATCGGCGGGACGTGGTGGTGGCGCCGGGGGACCCGCCCGGCGGGTTCAGCCGCCAGCGGTCCGCCCAGCCACCCCGCCCGGTGCGCCTCGACCGGTCGTTGCTGCTCCGCGGCGAGCGGATCACGGGCGTCCTGCGCCGGGGCAAGCAGCTCGCGATCGTCTCCGAGACACGGGCGGTCGTCGTGCACCTCGGGATGACCGGGCAGCTCCGCCTGCTCGCCCCGGGCGTCCGCCTGACGCCCGCGGGGCACGTCCACGTGCGCTGGACGCTCGCCGACGCCTCCGCGCTGCTCTTCCGCGACCCGCGTCGGTTCGGGGGCGTCTGGGCTCTGACGGGGCGGGCCGAGCTTGCGGCCCGGTGGGGCGAGCTGGGGCCCGACGCGATCGGGATCACCCCGGACGAGCTGGCGTCGGCCTTCGCGGGCGTCCGGGCGAGCCTGAAGGTGGCGTTGCTCGATCAGCGCCGTTTGGCGGGGCTGGGGAACATCTACGCCGACGAGGCGGCCTTCGACGCCCGCCTGCACCCCGCACGCCTCGCGGGCTCGCTCTCCGGGGCGGAGGTCGCCCGTCTGGCCTCCTCGATCCGGGGCACGCTGACGCGGGCCCTGGCGGCCGGGGGCTCGACCCTGCGGGACTACGCCGACGCCGAGGGTCGGTCGGGGCGGGCTCAACTGGAGCACCGGGTGTACGGGCGAGCGGGGCAGGCGTGCCGCCGGTGCCGTGGGGTGCTGGCGTCGGGCGTTCTGGCGCAGCGAACGACCGTCTGGTGCCCGCGGTGTCAGCCGCAAACGGGTGAAGTCACCCGGAGTGGTCGGTGAAATCCACAGAACCCCGCCTTGCGTCCCGTTGGACCCCTGGGGGCGTGTGTCAAGCTCGTCCACGCGTTTTCCACACCCCTGAGGAAAACACACGACGTTGGGTGGAATGGCGCCCGGATGCCCGGACGGGGCGACTCTCTGTCTCTCTATGAATAGAGAGAAAGACTCGTCGTCATCGTGGTAGGCGCTGTCGGGTTGTGGACAAGCCCGGTGAGTGGTTACAAGTTCTGCATCGGCCGTTGTTTACGTGGCACCTCATGACCGACAGGCTGTCGGCTGGCGCTCGGCGGCGCTCGGGCGGGTGCGGCGTGTCGTGCGCGCGCTCGGGGCGGGTTGGGCCGCGGTGGGGGTGGGCGCGTCGGCAAGCACTCGGAGACGGCGCGTTATCCACATTCCGTACACAGACGGGAGACAACCCGGCGCGGGCTCATCAAGCCCGAGCGACGCGTGCGTGTACGCAGAAACCGAGGGGAAACGCGTGGTGGCTTGCATCGGGGTCCCGATTCGGGTGTCGGCAACGGCTCAGGCGGGTTTGGGCGCGGTGCGGAGCTGCTGCTCCAGGCTGCGGAGCAGGGCGTCGAGTTCCGGATCGAGCAGTCGTTTGGATTTGACGGTCTTGATCGCGTGCATGACGGTGGTGTGGTCGCGCCCGCCGAAGAACCCGCCGATCTCTTCGAGCGAGTAGAGCGTCTGCTCCCGGGCGAGGTACATGCAGACCTGCCTCGGCAGGGCGACCGAGCGGTGGCGCCGTCGCCCTTGCAGGTCGGTGGTCTTGACTTGGTAGTAGTCGGTGACGGCCTCGATGATCTGCGGGATGCTCGGGCCCGAGGCGACCCGGACCTCGACCCTCTCGCCGAGCGCCTTACGAGCGAGCGCCAGGTCGATCGGCACGCCCTCGATCATCGCGACGACCTGGACCTTGGTGATCGCGCCCTCGAGCTCGCGGATGTTGGTGTCGATCAGGGCGGCGATGTGGGCCGCGACGTCGTCCGGCAGCTCCAGCCCGCGGAGCTTGGCCTTCTTCTTCAGGATCGCGACGCGCGTCTCGAAGCAGGGGGGCTCGACTTCTGCGACCAGGCCCCACTGGCAGCGGCTCACCAGGCGCTGCTCGAGCTGGGGGATCTCCTCCGGGCGCTCGTCGCTGCTCAGCACGAGCTGCTTGTCGGCCTGGTACAGGGCGTTGAAGGTGTGGAAGAACTCCTCCTGCGAACGCTCGCGGCTCGCAAGAAAGTGGATGTCGTCGATCACCAGCACGTCCACGTCGCGGAAGCGGTGGCGGAAGTCGGCCATCTGCCCGCGCTGCACCGCCTCCATGAACTGGTTCAGGAAATCGTCGCAGCTCGTGTAATAGACGACCGCGTCCGGGCGCTCGGCCGCGATCTGCAGGCAGATCGCCTGGAGCAGGTGCGTCTTGCCCAGGCCCACCCCGCCGTGGATGAACAGGGGGTTGTACGCCTTGCCCGGGTTGCCGGCGACCGCGACGCTGGCGGCGTGCGCGAGCCGGTTGCCGGGCCCGCTGACGAAGTTCTCGAACCCGTTGTCGGGGTGCAGGTCGAGCCCGACGGCGCGCCGGGCGGCCGGGACGACCGAGCCGCGGATCGGCTCCGGTTCATCGTGGGGCCCGAGGAAGCGGACCGAGAGGAAATACTTCGAGACCGCGCGGGCGGCGTCGTCGAAGGCTTCCTGCCCCTGGCGCATGAGATAGTTGCGCTGGACGTCGGTCGCGGTGCGCAGGTGCAGCACGCCGGCGTTGATGCCGAGCGGCTCGATCTCGTCGAACCACTGTCGGCAGATCGACGGGTGCTCGCCCCGCAGGTGCGCACGCATCCCTGCCCAGATCTCCAGATCCGGGTTCGCCATCGGCGACGCCTCTTTTCGATGCTCTCTAGGAAGGCGGCCGCGATGCTCTTTCGGCGCGACCGACTCCGTGAATGCTCAGCCCGTTTCCGCCCAATTCCTCGAACAATCCGCACGCCCCGCGGGATCGCGGGGCGACCGCACAACGTAATCGCGCCGCGGGTCCGAGTCAACAGTCTTGCCCCGACGCCTTGCCCGTACCACGCCCGCCCCCACGCCGGCGCGAGCACGCGGAAGGGCTGGAAATACAGCACTTGCGCCCTCTGCACGCCCGGCGAGTCAGGCGCCGGAGTTCTCGGCTTCCGCCAGCTGCTGCTCGTACCGCTCCCGGTTCACCCGGTGATCCATCAGGAAATGGATCCGCCCGACGTGCTCTTTCGCGACGACCTCGTGCAGGCGCTTGCGCGCATAGCCCAGGTGCGTACGGCGCGAGACGTGCCCGAGGATCATCGCCTCGCACGTGCAGACGCGGATCCACTCGGCGATGTCGTTGACGTGCAGGTGCTTGCCGATTTTGGCGCGGGCGTTGTGCTCGGGTTCGAAGAAGGTGCACTCGGTGATCAGGATCTGGGCGGTGCGGACGTCCTCGCGGAGCAGGTGCGGGCCGGGGGCGGTGTCGCCGGTGTTGGTGATCAGGGGGATCTGGAGGGTCCGGGTGATCTCGACGCCGCGTTGTTTGAGTTCTTTGAGTTTTTCCTGGGGGAAGTCGGTGAATTCCTCTTTGAGCTTGCTGCGCCGTTCAACGAGGGCGTAGCCCATGCTGGGGCAGGTGTGGTCGGTGTGGAAGCCGCGGAGGAAGAGGTTGTTCTTGACCTCGACTTCCTGCTCGGGCTCGAGAGCGATGATCTCGAAGGGGGTTTGCTGCTGTTCGAGGGCGTGGAAGCCCTCGAGCATGGCGCGCATCGCGGGCTCGATGCGTTTGTCGCAGATGATGGTGCCGGTGCCCATGCCCTGGAAGCGTCGCTGGCTGACCCAATAGCCGAGCCCGCCGACGTGGTCCATGTGCCCGTGGGTGACGGCGACGTACTTGCTCGCGAGCATGGCGCGCGGGCAGAGACCCATGTCGAAGGTGACGTCGATCTCGGGGACTTGGACGCTGGTGGCTTCGCCGGCGACGCTGAGGCCCTGCACCCGGTAGGGTGGCAGATAGAGGAAACCGAGCGAGCCCTCACGGGCCGGGGGCTTGGGGAGCATGTCGAACCTCCAGAACCCCGGGCTCTCGCCCGGGTCGGCGTGATGAAGCGGAAGAATAGCCCGCGGCGGCACGGTTCGAGCGGGGGGCGAGCGGGGTTCGGTAAACTGCGCTCGAGATGGGCGTGCTCCCGGTGCATATCCGACAACGGGCGTTCGAGGGCAAGCGCCCGATGCCGCTGCGCTGGCGCACGGAGATCGGGGCGATCCGGTATGCGCTGATCGCCTGCGGGGTGCTGTTCGCGGCCCTGTGCTTTCTGATCCCGTTCCTCCTCGTGCCCTTCGGCGTCTCTTGGAACCCGTTGATGGGCGATTCCGCGTCCGTGCTCTTCGGCACCTGGGGAATCGTGAATATCGCGGCTCACTTCGCCGAGAAGCGGTCTCTCGCCCAGTTCGAGGCACGCCTCGACCGGGGCGATCGCCCCTGCCCCGCCTGCGGCTTCGACGTCGCCGGCGTCGCGGAAGACGCCCACGGGCTCTACCACTGCCCGGAGTGCGGCGTCGAGGTGCTTCCACCCGAGGAGCTCACGCGGTACTGGCGGGCGACGCTCTGGTTCGACCGCTCGCAGCACCTGGGGTACAGAGCCGCCAAGGCATACCAGGCGCAGGCAAAGGGCGCGTATCAGCTGAGCAACCAGTCCAAGCCCGAGTCCGCGGGAGCGGGCCCCAGAGCGGCCGGTGCGACCGCGGCCGACGCGGGTCGGTAGGATCCATACAGGGCTCGGCCTGCGCGCCGGGCCCGGCATGGAGGCTGCACCGATGACAAGCGAGCACGACCCGGCGTCCACCACTCCCGAGCAGGCGATCGCCGAGGTGACCGGGGCGTATCAGAAGCTCAAGGGCGAGATCCACAAGGTGATCGTGGGTCAGGACGCGGTGGTGGACCAGATGCTGATGAGCATCTTCTGCCGGGGGCACGCGGTGGTGGTGGGGGTGCCGGGGCTGGCGAAGACGCTCTTGATCTCGACGATCGCGCGGACGCTGGACCTGGGGTTCAGCCGGATCCAGTTCACGCCGGACCTGATGCCGAGCGACATCACGGGGACGGAGGTGATCGAGGAGAACAAGTCGACGGGCCAGCGGGAGCTTCGGTTTGTGAAGGGCCCGGTCTTCTCGAACGTGATCCTGGCCGACGAGATCAACCGGACGCCGCCGAAGACGCAGGCGGCGCTCTTGGAGGCGATGCAGGAGCGTCACGTGACGGCCGGCGGCGCGCGCCACATGCTGCCAGAGCCGTTCTTCGTGCTCGCGACGCAGAACCCGATCGAGCAGGAGGGGACGTACCCCTTGCCGGAGGCGCAGCTCGACCGGTTCATGTTCCAGATCCTGATCGAGTACCCGCAGGCGGACGAGGAACTGGAGATCGTGCGCCGCTCCACCGGGGGCGGGACGGCCGAGGTCCACGCGGTGCTGCACACCGAGGACATCCGGCGTGTGCAGTCGCTGGTGCGTCAGACGCCGGTGGCGGACCACGTGATCCGCTACGCGCTGCGCCTGGTGCGGGCGACGCGGGTGAACGAGCCGATGGACGGCGGGGCCGACCGCCCGAAGATGGTGCAGGACTACGTCTCCTGGGGCGCGGGCCCGCGCGGGAGCGAGAACCTGATCCTCTCGGCCAAGGCCAAGGCGATTCTCAGCGGCTCGCACCACGTCACGCCCGAGCACATCCGCCAGGTCGCCAAGCCGGTGCTGCGTCACCGCCTGCTGACGAACTTCAACGCCGAGGCCGACCAGGTGACGGTGGACCGGATCATCGAGGACCTGCTGGAGGCGGTGCCGGAGGAGGGCTCGGGGGCGGGGGAGCGGCGGCAGATGGATGAGGTGATGCGGTAGGGAAGGACGGCACTAGGGATTGGGCAATAGGCATTAGGGGGGGAGCTCGGAGTTCGGAGCCGCGGAGTGGGTCTTTGAAAGTGCGTGTAGCCGGTGCCATGGAAACGCGGAGGCGGGCTTCTGAGCCCGGCGGAGCTTTTCCATGCCGGGTGAGGACGGCGCAGGGAGGTTTTGAGGCGGAGGGAGTGGGGGAGCACTGACCTCTCGGAAGAGGTCAGTGGCACATGGGCGGGATTCTGATCCGAGTTCCGAGTTCTTCGCTCCGAGTTCTCCCGCCCTTACACTCCCCCCATGCCGATCTTTCTTCGATGGCTGCTCGCCCTCGGCCCCACGAACCCGATCGCGGTTCGTCTGGTGCAGAACGGCTCGCGCCGTCGCAAGCACCTGCTCGTCCGCAGCCTCTACCTCGCGGCCCTCATCATCGTCCTCCTCTGGGCCCTCCTGCTCAACACCCAGGGCGACGCGCTCGACTACCGCCAGCTCGCCCGCGCCGGCGCACAAAGCTTTACGTACGTCGCCTACCTCCAGGTCGGGCTGATCTGCGTCCTCGCGCCGGTCTTCATGGCCGGGGCCATCAGCCAAGAGGCCGACCCGCGCACGTGGGACATCCTGCTCACCACGCCGCTCTCCGGCCCGCAGATCGTCCTCGGCAATCTCTTCGGGCGGCTGTTCTTCATCCTCGCGCTCCTGCTCGCCAGCCTGCCGCTGTTCGCGATCACGCAGTACTTCGGCGGCGTGCCGGGGCGCTCGATCATGGCGAGCTATCTCATCGCGGCCTGCGCGGCGCTCTTTGTCGGCACGGTCGCGATCGCCCTCTCGGTCAGCCGCCTCGCGGGCAAGCGGGCGGTGTTCACGTTTTATGTCGCGGTGGTGAGCTACCTGGCGCTCACGGCCGGGCTCGACGCGGTCTTCCGCAACGCCGGCATGGGGGCCGCCGGCGGCGCGGGGGTGACGTGGATGACCGCGATCAACCCGTTCCTGACGCTGCACGCCCTGCTGGAGCCGGCCGGCTACCCCCGCGCCCCGGAGGGCACGCCCGGGCTCGAGGGCTGGTTCCTCGCCCGCCCGGTGCGAACCTATGCGCTCATCACGCTGCTCAGCAGCCTGCTGCTGATGCTCGCGAGCACGCTGACCGTGCGCACGGGGGGCCTGCAGCAGTTCACCTCCGCCAGCGGCGGCGCCCGGGCGCCGTGGTATCGGCGACTTTTCGGGCTCGGGGCCGCGGGGAGCGAGCACCGCGCCCCGCGGAGCGTGTGGAGCAACCCGGTCGCCTGGCGCGAGGCGGCCGCCCGTCAGGCGACGCTCCCGCGGATCCTTGCCCGCTGGTCGTTCATCGCGGCCGGGGCGTTGCTCGGGCTCGCGCTGGTCGTCGTCTATCACCTGGGCGGGATGGACACGGGCACGTTCCGCCTGGCGCTCGCGGCGACGGTCCTGGGCGAGGTCGGCGTGATCGCGCTGGTCGCGGTGAACAACGCGGCGACCGCCGTGAGCCGCGAGCGGGAGGACGGCACGCTCGACCTCCTGCTCACGACGCCGATCACGCCGCAGGCCTACCTCGGCGGCAAGCTGCGCGGGCTCGTGACCTACCTGCTCCCGATGCTGGCGATCCCGCTGGGGACGCTGCTGCTGGCGGGGGCGTACGTGCTGGTCGCCGAGGCGATCGGGAAGGACGCGACGACGCCGTTCGCGCTCCCGACGGTGGGCGGGCCGGGGCGCACGCTCGCGGTGCCGGTGATTCTGCCCGAGGCCGGGCTGCTGGCGGCGGCGAGCCTGATCCCCTTCATCGCGGCCTGCGTGATGGTCGGGCTGCAGACCTCGGTGCGGAGCAAGGGGACGATCGGCGCGGTGATGGCGACGGTGGGGGTGGTGGGGGTGCTGGCGGGGCTGGTCGGGCTGTGCGCCGTGCGGGCCGGGGCGGATATGAACACGCTCGGGCCGGTGCTGGCGGGGCTGAGCCCGGCCGGCGTGCTCTTCGCGGTGCTCGACCCGGCGGACGCGATGTTCAGCACGGTGAGCAACGCCGGCGAGCTGACCCCGGCCCGCGTGGGCCTGGCGATCGGCGTCGCCCTGGGCGCGGCCGCCCACCTGGCGATCGTCTACGCGATCAAGGCGAGCATGACGCGGAATTTTGACTTCACGGTGCGGAAGCTGGCGGGGACGAAATAGGAATCAGCATGTCCGGTGCCCCGGAAACGGCCCGCCGCGGGCCTTTTCCGGGTTTGGACGTCAGCGATCCTCGATGGCTCGCGGCATCGCCGGCCCGACCGCAGCCTCACGGTCGCGGCTCGTCCGGATCGGTGCCCGGCGGGCGATAGTCCGGCACTTCAAACTGGTGTCCTTTTTCGCGAAGTTCATGGATTTTCGCTTCAAGCTGCGAGATGGCCCGCACCAGTTCTTCCGGCGAGGCGGGATGACGCTCCTTGTCGGACTCGCCCTCGGCGAGCCGCTTGGCTTCGTGAATGCGATGGTTCTCTGCGAGGACCTCTCTCACCCGGTCTTTGGTGAGCTGCTCGCGTTGCTCCGACGGAATGGAGCGTGAGAATGATTCACGGTCAACTTGTTCAATCTCATGCAGATGCCCGCGGTCGAGTTCAATGCTTTTAACACCTGGAACAATGCGTCTAAGAATCCACGCCGCGATTGCCCACCATAAGCTGGCAGGCTCCTCCTCGCCCAAGCGAATCTTGAGTGCAGTCGTTTTTTGCAGGGTCTCGCGCCGTGTGTTGTCGCGGGAGTAGTGCTCGCTCATGCGTCACCCCCGACCGGCTGGAGCACAAGGCATTCGTCAAATGCCTCGGCGTCGTCGTCGATGACGAGCCCGCTCCCGCCCATCGCGCGTTGTAGGTTATCCATGAGCCGCACGAGTTCGGCCATCGCATCCGCGGCCTCTTCATCTGAGACACCCGGCGGCGCGGTGAGCTTGATTCGGAATCGCTGATCGCCGGCGCGTGGCTCTTTGGCTTCCTCGGGCCACCCCTCGGGCTCACCGAACGGCCAGAGCGGACCGAGCAGATCGGGGTTTACCGGTGTTTCGTCCGTCCACGGCGCCAACCGCTCATCATCCCGTCCGAGGAGGCCCTGCGAAAGCGTCCGCAACAAGTCGAAGTCATTACGCATCGCCGCGCGGGCGGCGTCATCATTGGCGCGGGCTGCGGGGTTGGGCACGCGTGCATCGGCATGACTGATGCGGGCGCTCGCGGCAGCGTTCGCGGCATTGGTAGCGGCGCGGCTGTCGACGGGGCTGACAGCGTTTGCGGCGGCGCTCGCAGCGTTTGCAGCGGCAGCAAGAGCATACGTGCGGGCAGCGTCATCGCGGGCGTCGTCAGCATTCTCGGCGGCCTTGGCCGCGTTGGCCGCGTCGGCGTGGGCGTTTCTCGCGATGGCGGGATTTGTTGCCGCTGCTTTCGCAAGCATGCAGGCTCTGTCAACCGCCTGAACATGCTCCTCCGATGCCTCCGGCCAGAAGTGTTTGAACAGCGGACGCACCCGCTCAGCACATCGCGCGGCGAATGCCACACGCGCCCAGCGAGGCAACGTCCGCAGTTCTTCTTCTGTTGGAAGATTCACTACCCGATCCGCTCGCCCGTCGTTCATATCTCACCTCCCGCTGCTTCGCCGCGTCCCCAATCTACCCGCTCGGCCCCCGCCCACCAACGGATCCCAATCAACAATTTGTGTGACGCCCGTGCAGCCCAGCCGGACACAGCCCCCAAAACAGGTGTTTCCAGGCCGCGATCCCACCCTGCCGAGTTGGCAGGCCGTGGATTCTGGATCGCGCAACTGTCGGTCGTCGGCGGCTCTGGCGGCCCTCACGCGGGGAAACGCGGCTTTCAGGCAACTGGCCCGCGGTTCGCAGCCGATAGCGGAGAGGCGGTCTCGCCTTTCGCCACGCGGTGGGGCGTTGCTTGTGTGAATACACCCGGAACGGGTGGTTCGTGTTGGCGGCGTGCCCCGTCGGGCGGCTGGTGAGGATCGTCGGTCGTTGGCGATGTCTTTGGCATCCCAGCGGGTGCGGTTGGCGAAACATCCAGCGTCGGGCGCGTGTTGGCCCGTCGCCACGGAGGATCCGGCAATGTTTGAACGATTTACAGACCGGGCCCGGAAGGTCATGGCGCTGGCCAATCAAGAGGCCCAGCGGTTCAACCACGAGTACATCGGGACCGAGCACATCCTGCTCGGGCTCGTGAAGGAAGGCTCGGGGGTCGGGGCCAATGTGCTCAAGAACCTCGATGTCGATCTCCGCAAGGTGCGCCTGGAGGTCGAGAAGCTCGTCAAGGCCGGGCCCGAGATGGTCACGATGGGCAAGCTGCCCCAGACCCCGCGGGCCAAGAAGGTCATCGAGTACGCGATCGAAGAGGCCCGGAACCTGAACCACAACTACGTCGGGACCGAGCACCTGCTGCTCGGCCTGCTCCGCGAGCACGACGGCGTCGCGGCGCAGGTGCTGATGAACCTGAACCTGAAGCTCGAAGAGGTGCGCGAGGAGGTCCTGAACCTGCTCGGGGCCGGGGCGGACGGCGAGGGCGGCGAGGCGGCCGGCATCGGCGGGCCCGCGACGCCGGGCGCCGGGCCCGAGGGTCGCGGCGGGCGCAAGCGCAGCAGCACGCCGGCGCTCGACAGCTTCGGTCGCGACCTGACCGAGCTGGCGAAGGAAGAGGGCTTGGACCCGGTGATCGGTCGGGCGCGGGAGATCGAGCGCGTGGTGCAGGTGCTGTGCCGGCGGACGAAGAACAACCCGGTGCTGCTGGGCGAGGCGGGCGTGGGCAAGTCGGCGATCGTCGAGGGGCTCGCGCAGCGGATCATCTCGCAGGAGGTGCCGGACATCCTGCACGACAAGCGCCTGGTGGTGCTGGACCTGGCGATGATGGTCGCGGGGACCAAGTACCGCGGCCAGTTCGAGGAGCGCATCAAGGCGGTGATGAACGAGGTGCGCAAGGCGAAGAACGTGATTTTGTTCATCGACGAGCTGCACACGCTGGTCGGTGCGGGCGGGGCCGAGGGGGCGATCGACGCGAGCAACGTGCTCAAGCCGGCGCTGGCCCGCGGCGAGATCCAGTGCATCGGCGCGACGACGTTCGACGAGTACCGCAAGTACATCGAGAAGGACGCGGCGCTGGCGCGCCGGTTCCAGTCGATCGTGGTCGACCCGCCGAACGACGAGCAGGCGATCGAGATCCTCAAGGGTCTGCGCGACCGGTACGAGAGCCACCACCGGGTGCAGATCACCGACGAGGCGATCCGCTCGGCGGTGGAGTTGAGCGGTCGGTACATCACCGGTCGTGTGCAGCCGGACAAGTCGATCGACGTGATCGACGAGGCGGGCGCTCGCGTACGGATCAAGAGCATGACCAAGCCGCCGGATCTTGCGGAGATCGAGGCCGAGATCGAGCGTCTGACGATCGCGAAGGACGAGGCGGTCAAGGGCGCGGACTACGAGAAGGCGGCGGAGCTGCGCGATACGGCCGAGCAGCTCAAGAAGAAGAAGGAAGAGACCCAGCAGGCGTGGCGCGCCAAGAGCATGGAAGTCGACGGCGTCGTCGATGAGGACGTGATCGCGGAGGTGGTCAGCAGCATGACCGGCGTGCCGCTGCAGCGGCTCGAGAAGGAAGAGGCGCAGCGCCTGCTCCAGCTCGAGGCGGAGCTGCACAAGAAGGTCATCAGCCAGGAAGAGGCGATCAAGGCGATCAGCAAGGCGATCCGGCGCGCCCGGGCGGGGCTCAAGGACCCGAAGCGCCCGATGGGCTCGTTCATCTTCATCGGGCCCAGCGGCGTCGGCAAGACGCTGCTGAGCAAGGCGCTCGCGGAGTTCATGTTCGGCGACGAGGAAGCCCTCGTCCACCTGGACATGAGCGAGTACATGGAGAAGCACAACGTCTCCCGCCTCGTCGGCGCCCCTCCCGGGTACGTCGGCTACGAGGAGGGCGGGCAGCTGACCGAGGCGATCCGGCGCCGCCCCTACTCGGTCGTCCTGCTCGACGAGGTCGAGAAGGCCCACCCCGACGTCTTCAACCTGCTCCTGCAGATCATGGAAGAGGGACGCCTCACCGACAGCTTCGGGCGCAACGTCGATTTCCGCAACGTCGTGCTGATCATGACCAGCAACATCGGCGCGGACCTGATCAAGGGCGGCGGCGGCTTCGGCTTCGCGAAGCGCTCCATCGAGATCGACTACGACAACATCAAGGGCGTCCTGATGAAGGAGATCGAGCGGTTCTTCCGCCCGGAATTCATCAACCGTCTGGACGACACCATCGTGTTCAAGCCGCTGACGCGGGAGGACCTGGTCGAGATCGTCGAGTACGAGACGGCGAAGGTCGCGAAGCGCGTCAAGCAGCAGGGCTTCGTCGTGGCGCTCGACCGGGTGGCGAAGGACTTCCTGATCGAGAAGGGCTACAACCCGGACTTCGGCGCCCGCCCGCTGCGCCGGGCGATCGGGACCTATATCGAGGATCCGCTCAGCGAGATGCTCCTCTCGGGCGAGCTGCACGGGAAGAACACGATCGCGGTGACCCGGATCGATGAGGAAGAGAAGCTGACGTTCCGCCCGAGCTACGAGGCCGAGAACGACCCGGCGACGCACAAGCCGAAGAAGGACGAGGACCAGCCGGCCGAAGCGACCGCTGAAAGCACCTGACGTCCGCCATCCCCTTCTCGCGCGGGGTTATCCCTGTCTTTCCAAGCCCTGGGCCGACGCCCGGGGCTTTTTTGCTGTCCTATAGAATGCGGACATAGAGGTAAATAATGAGTCGGCCATAGCGGTGTGAACTTAGGCAATTGAAAAGATCGCAAAATCCCACGCTTTTTCCCTTGCGGAAAAAACCCCCTGCGCGTAATCTCTATGCAGAGACAAGATCTGGTCTGCTGCGGGGGTGAGAGCCCGCGGATGCACTGGCCAGCGAAGAGGAGGAGGATCCCCGCCGAGGGTGTTTTGGCCGACCGCACCCATTCAGGGTCGGGCGGCTTCAGGCTGCACGCCACGACAAAGCTCGCGCCTTCGGTCGTTTCCACGCCCGGGCGGCGGTTGCCGGATCGTTGGTGACGCTCGATCGACACTCGGCGGATCCCGTTTCACTTCGGTCTCGTGATGGCTCGCTAGACGCGGTTCTGCGTCGGCGTGTCCGCGTTCGCCTCGGCTTTTGGGCCGGGTCGGACGTGCGAGGGTGGATGGTCTCGGCGTCGCCGTTCGGCGCGTCGGGATGTGCGACGCGTCGTCGGCTTGTGTGCCGGTGGCGTTGAGGTTGGGCTCGGCCTCCCGTCCGAGCCCGGGCCTGGGAATCCGTGGTACGGGAAAGGGCGAGCGGGCAAGGAGAGTGCCCGGCGTCCGCAAGCATCTGTTCAAAGCAGAGGAGACACGACATGAAGAAGATGAGCATCATCGCGGCTGCGGCCGGCATCGCGGCCCTCGCCGGCTCGGCGTCGGCGTTCACGTTCAGCCCGTTCAACGGCCCCACCATCAGCGATAACTTCTGGCAGGCGTTCCAGCTCGACGACTCGATCGTCCCCGCCGGCGTCTACACCGGCTTCAGCGTCACCGTTGACTGGGAAAGCGACATCCAGGGCGCCAGCTTCGCGAGCACTTGGTCCAACGAGGCCCGCGTCGCGTTCGCCGACCAGGCCGGCAGCGGCAACGCCATCCAGCCGGCCTACGCCGGCGGCGAAACCGTCTACCGGATCGCCACCAACCCGAGCTCCGGGCAGGCATCAAACTCGAACAACACCACCCTGACTTTCGGCGGGGCGTTCGGCACCAACTACACCGGCGGCGACCTCTGGTTCAACTTCCGCCAGACCTTCAGCGGCGACAACAACATCAACTGGAACAATGTCAGCATCTCGCTGATCCTTGGGCAGAACTACCAGGCCGGCGCCCCGGCCGCGGTGCAGCCGTCGGCGATCGACGTCGGCGTGCAGGGCGGGCCCGGCAACTACGTGATGGACACCCTGGGCAGCAACTTCGACACGATGCTCGGCCTCTACGACCAGGCCGGCAACCTCATCACCTTCAACGATGACTTCGGCGGGCTCCAGTCCCTCATCGATGTCGATGCCGACACCGCGTTCCTCGGGCTCGACGTGGGCGAGTACTTCCTCGCGATCACCCGCTTCAACACTGATTTCGGTGCAACCGACTTCGACGTGAACCCGCTCTCGACCGCCGCGGCCGGCGACTGGGAGCTGAGCATCAACGGCGACCTGGTCGCCAGCGGATTCCTTGACGTGGGCGAGGTCGCCTGGGTCTCCTTCACCGTCGTCCCGGCGCCGGGCGCGATGGCGCTGCTCGCACTCGGTGGCCTCGTCGCCACCCGTCGCCGCCGCTGATCGCAGCTCGCGCGATATCCATTCCGATTCACGGGCCCCGCGCAGGACACTGCGCGGGGCCCGATTCGTTCCGCGGCACCCGTTCCAAGGGGAACGGCCCGCGGGAGACCTCTGGGGGCTGAGCACGTTTCACTCACCCCGCAGCGTGTGCTGCGGGGGAACGTTTCCGTGCGTTGAGCCAGAAAAGAGCGACAACGCCAGAGCATTGATGGGAGAGGACACATGATGGGTATCCGCACAGCAGCCACCGTTTTTGGGATCGCAGCGATCACTGGCGTCGCCAGCGCGCAGCAGGGGAGCGTCGGCGGGGTGGCGAACTTTGATTGGACGACCGGGGCGGCCGCCGACGGCGTGATCGTTGCGCTCGACGTTCAGCTCAGCGTCCCGGACATCATCTCGATCGATTCGATCGATTTTGATCTCCGCCACGTCTATCTGAGCGACCTGCACATCGCGCTGGTGTCGCCGGGCGGTGATGTTTTCACGCTCGCCCTCGGGCAGGGCACGGTGAGCTTGCCGGCCGCTGATCCCTACCTCGTGGAGTTCGGGCCGTTCAACGGCGGGTTCAACGGCGTGGACGTCGGCAATGTCGGCGGGACCGAGCTGGCCGCGTACAGCTTCGTCGAGACCGGCGGGGGGATCTGGAACCAGGGCGGCGCGACCGAAGGCGGCGTCCGCACGCCGGGCGCGTACGACGCGATCAGCTTCCCGACGGGCGCGTTCGCCGCGGGCGACTGGCGACTGGTCGTCCTCGACGTCTTCCCGCAGTTCGACGGCGGCGGGCTGGGCGCGTACACGATCAACTACACCATCCCGGCCCCCGGCGCGATGGCGCTGCTCGGGCTCGGCGGGCTCGTCGCGACACGCCGTCGTCGCTGATCCGCGCTCGGCATCTATCACACCTCAACAACGGCCCGCGCACCGCGTGGGCCGTTGCTTTTTGAAAACGCGGGATCTTCCGGGCAATTCACCCGGATCGTGGGTCGGATTGGTGCGCCCGGCTGGGTGTTCGGGCGGGGATCGAATAGGATGGTGGCGTGATCAATCTGGACAACAACGCGACGACCCAGCCGAGCCCCGGCGTGGTCGAGGCCGTCACGCGCGGGCTGACCGAGTGCTGGCACAACCCGAGCTCGATCCACCGCCCCGGGCAGGCCGCCAAGCGGGAGATGGAGCTGGCGCGGAAGCGCGTCGCGGAGCTCATCGGCGCACGCGCCAAGGAGATCGTCTTCACTGGGAGCGGGACCGAGGCGATCGACTTCGCCGTCCGGGGCCTGATGCACGCGAGCGGGAAGCGGACGGTCATCACCACCTCCGTCGAGCACTCGGCCGTGCGCGAGCTGGTTAAGGACGGGTGCGAGCGCGAGCTGTTCGAGGTCCGGCGACTGCCGATGAACAGCGCGGGCGTCGTCGACGCCGACGCCCTCCCGGGGCTGCTCGACGACACCGTCGGCGTCGTCAGCGTCCAGTGGGCGAACAACGAGACGGGCGCGGTGCAGCCGATCGGGCGCATCTCGCGACTCTGCCGCGAGCGCGGCGTCCCCTTCCACTGCGACGGCACCCAGTGGGTCGGCAAGCTCCCGGCCGACGTCGGGAGCGCGAGCCGCAAGCCGAGCGAGCAGGTGAGCCTCGCGGACGTGACCGACGAGCGGGCGGACCTTGGCGCGCTCGTCGACGTGCTGACCTTCGCGCCGCACAAGTTCTACGGGCCGAAGGGCGTCGGGTGCGTCTGGATCCGTCGCGGTGTCCGCGTCCGCCCGGTCATTCACGGCGCTCAGGAGCTCGGGCGTCGCGGCGGGACGGAGAACGTCCCCGGCATCATGGGCGCGGGCGTCGCGTGCGAAGAGATGCACGCCTGGCTCGCCAGCCCCGCGGAGCGACAGCGTTTGGGCGCCCTGCGCGACCTCTTCGAGCGGCTCGTGCTGGAGGCCTGCCCGGGCGCGAAGGTCAACGGGCCGACGGGCCCCGGGGCGCGCGTCTGGAACACGACCAACATCGGCTTCCCGCGTCTGGAGGCCGACGCGATCCTGCTGCTCCTTTCGGAGCGCGGCGTGTGCGCCTCGGCAGGCTCGGCCTGCGCCAGCGGGAGCCTCGACCCCTCCCCGGTCCTGCTCGCGATGGGTATCGACCCGATTTACGCCCACGGGTCGGTCCGCTTCAGCCTCGGCATCCGCTCCACCGAGGCGGACATCCGCGAGGCGGTCGAGATCGTCCGGACCTGCATCGAAAAGCTCGGCGGGAGCGCGGCCCCGCCCGCCCCCGCCCCGGCCCACGCCGCCCGGGGATAAGGCGGACTTGATCCCGGGCGGCGGTCGGCGTTGGCTTGCCCATGCGCATCATCGGCGGAGAGCTCAAGCGTCGGAAGCTGCACTCGCCCCCCGCGGGGGCCCCGACACGCCCGATCCCGGACATGGTCCGCCAGGCGCTGTTCAACCTGCTCCGCGGGCACACCGAGGGCCAGCCGGTCTTCGACGCGTTCGCGGGCACCGGGGCGATCGGGATCGAGGCGTTGAGCCGCGGCGCGTCGCGGTGCGTGTTTGTGGAGCGGGACAAGCGAATGGCCGCGGTCCTGCAGCGGAACCTGGACGAGCTGGGGTTGTCGGACCGCGCGTCGGTGGTGATCGGCGACGCGCTGGGCCCGTCGGCGTTGAGCCGGTGCCCGTCGCCGGTGCACCTGGCGTTTTTCGATCCGCCGTACCCTCTGGTGCGGGAGCCCTCGCAGTGGCCGCGCGTGGTGACGCAGCTCTCGCGGATCGGGGAGAAGCTGACGCCGGACGGGTTCCTGGTGCTGCGGACGCCATGGGCGTTCTACCACGAGATCGGCGGCGGGGCGGAAGAGGGGGACGAGGACGCGCCCCCGTCGGATGGCAAGCCCCGTCGCGGCGAGCGCCCGGCGCGGGGCGGCTCGGCGCGGTCGCGGCCCCCGGAGCGTGCTCGGACGCCGCGGACGGTGTCGGTCTCGCTGGAGGACGCCGGGGCGGAGGACCTGCTGGACGCGTTCGAGGCCGAGCTGGT
The DNA here is from genome assembly GCA_007693785.1 of Phycisphaerales bacterium. Taxonomy (GTDB): domain Bacteria; phylum Planctomycetota; class Phycisphaerae; order Phycisphaerales; family UBA1924; genus RECY01. Next base: position 197,159 of record RECY01000026.1, read on the forward strand.
GGCGGCCGGCGGCGGGGGTGTCGGGGGTTCTGGGGAGGGCGGCAAGCGGGTGACGCGCACGCCGGTGGATCTCTCCATTCCCGGGCTGGTCGGCCCGGAAACGCACCCCTATCGGCATACGGCGGTTCATCTCTACATGCGGGCCCCGGCGGGCGCCAAAGGCGCGTTGTAGAGCGCTCGGCGGCTGGGGCGTTCTCACGACGGGGCACCGGTGTTGCGTGATCGTGGGCACAATCCGGGTCGGGCGTGGTCGCTTTGGTCGTGGCGTCGGGCGGTCGCGTCGGGCGTGGTCGTGGCTTCCTCGATCGCGTTCGGGCTGGTCGGCGGGCAGGAAGCCCGGGCGGGCGTGTGCGCGAGCCCGGGGGTCGTGGAGCTGGCGCGGGACGAGGCGTCGGGCGTGGTGAGCGCGTGGCTCGCGAGCGGGGTCCGCGTCCATGCGAAGGCGATGCCCGAGGCCGAGCAGGTCCGGATCTCGGCCGTCTTCGCGGGTGGGGAGATGCTCGAGACGCCCGAAGCGCGGGGCGTCGCGTCGTTGATCGCGTCGGCCGGGCTCGGGCGCGCCTCGCACGGGGGCGCGCCGACGGTCGAGACCGACGCGGAGCTTTCGCGGCGCGGCGTGACGGTGACGGCCTACGTGATGCGCGACGCGATCCGCCTGGACCTGGGCGGGCCGGCGGGCGAGCTGGGCTGGATGCTGGAGCTGCTCGGCGCGGTGGCGCGGGAGCCGCGGATCGAGGCGGGCCCGGCGCGGGCGTGGCGTCAGGCGTACGGGTCGCTCGCCGAGCGTGCGACGGCGGACCCGATGCTGCGTCTGCGTCAGTCGCTGCTGGGGGCGTTGACGAGCGGCGCGGGGCAGGACCTGGCGTCGAGCGGGTCGGTGCATCTGGATCATCTGACGGCGGAGCTGGCGTCGTCGTGGATCACGCGTCTGGTGGTCGAGGCGCCGATGGAAGTGGCGATCGTCGGCGCGCTGAGCTGGGCGGACGCGATAGCGCAGGCCGAGGGGGCGCTCGCGGGGTTGCCCGTGCGGGCGCGAATCGCGCCGGGTGTGCGCGGGGGCGGGCGCGAGGGCGGTGCGGTGCGAGCGCCGGCGCGGGATGGCGCGGGGGCTCGGCTCGGCGTGCTGGGCCCGACGTACGTGGAGCGGATGGAAGGCGGCGGCCGATCGGCGGTGCTGGTGGGCTTCGAGGGGCCGGGGATGGACCAGCTCCGGGAGCTGCGCGCGGTGACGCTGGCGCGGGAGGTGCTGAGCGACCGGGTCTCGGACCGTCTGTCGGATCGGGAGTCGTCGCAGCACGCGTGGGCGGCGTTGATGCCGGGGGATTCGGGGGCGAGCCTCGGGCTGTTCGCGTTGATCGTGTCGGCCCCGAGCCACCGGGCGGACCAGCTCGTGGGGCTGGCGCAGGTGGAGCTCTCGCGGTTCGCGAGCGAGGGCCCGACGGACGCGGAACTGGCGACGGCCAAGGCCGACGTGGACCGTCGCCTTGCGGCCCAGCTCGCGAGCCCTGTCCATTGGGCCGCCCGCCTCAGCACGCTGACCTACCGCGGGCAGCGTCTGGAAGACCTGACCGGGGCCCGCGCGGCGTACGAGTCGATCTCGCCCGCTGAAGTGCGGGAGACCTTCCGCGCCTGGATGGCCCGCGGCGCGGGCGCCCTCGCGAGCGAACTCCCGGGCGATCGGGAAGGGCTGCTGGTGGTGCAGGTGATCGGGGTCGAGGCGGACTGAGGCTTCACAAAAAACCGGGCCGCTCGAAGGGGCCCGGCGATCGATCGCCCGGTTCTATTCAGACCAGAATCTACTCGAGCGCGGCCGCACCGGAGATGATCTCGGTCAGTTCCGTCGTGATCTGGGCCTGGCGCGCGCGGTTGTACTCGCGGCTCAGGGCCTTGCCCATCTTGCCGGCGTTGTCGGTCGCCGCCTTCATCGCGATCATCCGCGCGACGTGCTCGCTCACCACCGCGTCGTTGAACGCCTGGAACAAGAGGCTCTTGATCGCGGCCGGGAGCAGCTCGGCCAGCAGTTCCGGGCCCTTCGGGCTCAGCTCGTACTCGACACCCGCGCCCGACGACTGCTCCGCGTCGCCCTTGTCCTTCGCGGGCGGCGGGGTCAGCGGGAGGAGCTGGAGGATCTCAGGGCGCTGCTGCCCGGCGGAGATGAACTTCATGTAGATCACGCGGACGCGACGGACCTCGCCGCTGGTGAACCGCTCGATGTAGCGTTGCGCGAGGCGCTCGACGTCCTCGTACCGCGGTGTGTCGCCGATGACGTGGTGGGCGCTGACGGGGATCGCGTTGAACTTGAAGGTGTTCAAGCCCTTCTTGCCCACGACCTCGACGTCGCCGGCGCGGGCGGTCTGCTCTTCGCGGAAGACGCGGAGGGCGGTCTTCACGATGTTGCCGTTGTAGGGCCCGCAGAGGCCGCGGTCGCTGCTGATGACCAGCGTGAGCTCGCGCGCCCCGTCGGCGCCTTCTTCAAGGAGCGGGTGGCTCAGCCCGCCGCCGGCGGCGAGTTCGTTGACCAGGCCGAACAGGGCCTCGTTGTAGGGGCGTGCGTTGACCGCTCGCCCCTGGGCGGCGCTGAACTTGGCGGTCGCGATCATCTGCATCGTGCGCGTGATGCGCTTGATGTTCCCGACCGCCTTCATCCGCAGCTTGATCTCTCGGCTCTTGCCCATAGGACGCGATGGTAGGCCCGCCCCGGGGCGGTCGGGAAGCGCCGGGGGCCGCCTCAGCGCTCGGGCGAGGCGGGGTTGGCGAGGGTGGGCGTGGGCGGGGCGACGGCTGCGGGTCGGTCGGCCCGCGGGTCGCTGGAGTGGTCGCTCCCGGCGGCTTCCTGCGCTCGGCGGGGGGTGAGCCCGGCGCGGGGGTCGTCGTCGAGCCCGCCCATGCGTGCGCCGGGGAAGGCCATCGGGAAGGCGTAGCTCAGGCTGGTCACGTCGTCGCGCCCGGGGGCGGGGGGCGTCGGGGCGGGGCGGGGGGAAGCCGCGTGGGCGGCACGGTGGTTGGAGCTGGTCATGGAACATCCCTCCCTTTCCGCGTGAGCCGCGACGTCGATCCGCCGGTATCGGCCGGATCCACGCCCGCGATCGTTCCGAGTGCGAGCGACGGTGCAACTCACCCCCTCGGCCTGGTTCCTACGCCCGCACGACCGATCGGTTCGGCACGTCCCGAACGGGGCGCACAGATTGGGTGAACGCCCCGCGGGCTTCGCCCCCGGGTGGGGCGAGGCCGGACGAGGCGCCCGCACCCGTCGCTGTCGCGCCGGGCTCGGTTGTCCTTCGTTGTGTGCCGCTCAGATCGTCGCGAAGACCGGTAACTGGTCGCCCGGGAGGCCGAGCCCCGCGATCGGCGGGGCGAGGGGGCTGCTCAGCTCATCGAAGCGGGACGCGGGGAGGTGGACGGTGCCCCAGCGCGGGCTGCGGGTTTTCATGTGGGCCCGGTAGTCGCGGATGCGCACCGCGCGGACGGCGTACCAGCGGTCGCGGTGCTCGAAGACCTCTTCAAAGAGTGCGGCCGGGGGCATCTCGGCGCACCAGTACAGGAACACAAAGACGGCCTCGAACCCCTCGCCAAAGAGCGCCTCCCAGGTCGAGAGGCTCTGCACGTCCTCGAGCGTCGCCCAGCTTTCGAGGCGTGTCTTGCGCTCGCGCGGCGGCTCGCCGGCGCGGGTCAGGCGGAGTTGGCCGGGCTCCTCGGCGCGGGCGGCTCGGGCGCCCCGCGGGCGGGCGATCTTGCGTCCTTTGATCTCGACGAGTAGGTTGGGGTCGCCGTAGAGGACGAAGTCGAAGCTCTTGAGCGTGTGCTCGTTCCCGTCGCCGTCCGGCGCGAGGCGGAGGCGGGCCGACTCGGGCAGCAGGGCCTTGCGGGCCTCGTCGACCGCGACGTACGGGATCCGACGGGCGCGGAGAAAGGCCTCGAACGCGTGCTCGTAGTGGTGGCGGCGTTGCATCCGGCCAGAAGCCTACCCGGAGGTGGGCGAGGGGGCAATGGAAGATGACCAGATGGACAAAAAGGCAGAGGGCCAGATTCGGAGCGTGGTGACGTGCGCGTGCGGCGCTCCGGTTGCCCACTGCTCGGGCTTTGGCGATTTGGCCCTTTGCCCCTCTGGTCCTCTCCGCGTCAGCGGCGATCGATCATCAACTGCAGGAACCGCTGCTCGGCTTCCTGGAAGCGGGCGAGGGTCTCGCTCAGCCCGTGTTCGGCGGCCTCGGCCTGCTCGGCGCGGGGCGTGTCGGTCGTCGCCACGATGCGGAGGCGCTCGGTTGCGTCCCGCAAGTCGCTCGCGGCGAGGGCATAGCTGCGGGCGGCGTCGTAGAGGAGCTGGGTTTCCAGTTCCTTGGTGTCCGGGCGCGTCAGGAGGCGCCACGGGGCGGCCCGGATCTCGATCGCCGCCAGCTTGAGCTGGTCGCTCGCGAGACGACCGTTCGCGAGGATGCGGACCAACGCGTCCTGCTCGTTGTTGAGCAGGGACTGCGCGTCGCGAGCGATCGCTTCGAACGACTCGGCCCCGCCCCGGGCGGCCGCGAGCGTCGGGCTCCCGTGCTCGTCCCAGCTCGCGCGGACGCTGTCGGCCAGCGCCGCTAGGTCGTTCGTGGCACGCTCGATGGACGGACGCGTGGTTTGGAGCGTCCCCCGCACGTCGGTGACGAGCCCCTCGCCCTGGCTCACGAGACGCCCGGCGTCGTCGAGCAGGCCCGGGGCGCGACGGGTGGCCTCGCGGGCGTCGGTCAGCACGCCGGTGATGTCCGTGCTCCAGGCGGGGAGGCGGTCGTCCATGAGCGAGCGCACCCGGGCGGCGGCGGCGCGCAGGTCGGCGAGGGCGGCCCGCGCGTCGTGCAGCGCGGGGTCGGTCTCCAGGTCGATCGCGGCCACGATCCGGTTGCTCTCGGCGAGAAAGTGCTCGAGGTGATCGACGATGCGTCCGACGGCCATCGCCTGCGACTCGCCGAAGCCCGCCCCGGCGAGGAAGGCGGGCGGGGCGATCGTGCCGGTGACGGTCCCCCCGGCGTCGAGGCGGGCCGCGGTCGCGGTGCGCCCGCCCGCGCCGGCGATGTTGACCGAAGAAAGTGTGCCGACGAGGGGTCGCTCGAGGTAGACCAGCGCGTCGTCGTAGAGGGTCAGCTCGGTGCGGACGCGGGCGTCGACGAGGACGGCGGTGGGTCGCCCCTGGTCGTCGCGCTCGAAGCGGACGCCGGAGACCTGCCCCGCGGGGAGCCCGCCGACGGTGACCGGCGAGCCCGAATCGAGCCCGGGGGCGCCGACGGTCATGGGGAAGCGGAAGACGTAGGCGGTGCGCCGCTCGAGGCGGACCTCGGCGAGGATGAAGCTGACGCCGACCGCGAGCAGCAGGGCGCTGATCAGGAAGGCGCCGGTGAGCACGTTGTTCCGCGCTTGGGGATCCCAGGCCACTCGCACACCCTCCTGCCGCGTCGTTGCGTGGTTCGCCGTGGTTGGCGCAGGGGAGGGTAGCCGACGGGGTTCAGCCCCGGCGCGTCGCTTCGACGCTGGGCGTGCGCTCGATGGGGCGTGCGTCGCCGAAGAGGGCGCGCTCGAAGCCCTCGCTGGAGCGCCGGGCCGTCAGCGGGCCTTCCGGGTCGCCCCGGAGGAACTGGCGGATGAGGCGTTCGCTCTCGGGCCGCCCGGCGGCCTGCTCGGCGGGCTCGTCGCGGAGCGCCTCGTACCACTGTCGGGTTTCGACGCGGAGCATGCGCCCCTTGTCGAGCATCGCCATGCGGTCGGCGATGGTGAAGGCCGAGTCCATCTCGTGGGTGACGACGACGCTGGTGACGCCGATTTTTTTGCTCAGCGCGACGATGAGCTGATCGATCTCGGCGCTGGTGACCGGGTCGAGGCCGGCGCTGGGCTCGTCATAGAAGAGGATCTGGGGGTCGAGGGCGAGGGCGCGGGCGAGCCCGGCGCGTTTTTTCATCCCGCCGGAGATCTGGGAGGGGTACTTGTCGGCGTGCTCGCGGAGCCCGACGAGTTCGAGCTTGATCTGGACCTGGATCTCGATGATCTCGCGGTCGAGCTCGGTGTGCTCGATGAGGGGGAGGGCGACGTTCTCGCGCAGGGTCATGCTGTTGAAGAGCGCGCCGGACTGGAAGAGGATGCCGAAGCGTTTGCGGACGCTGTTGAGCCCGTCCTCGTCGAGGGTGCAGATGTTCTGCCCGAAGAGCTCGACCGAGCCGGCGTCGGGGCGGAGCGAGCCGATCATGAGCCGGAGGGTGGTGCTCTTGCCGGAGCCGGAGCCGCCCATGACGACCATGGTCTCGCCGCGCCGGACGTCGAGGGAGAGCGCTTCGAGGACGGTCTGCCCGCCGAAGCGTTTGGTGACGTCGCGGAGACGGATAACCACGTCGCCCGCGCCCGCTTCCGGCTCCGAAGCGGGGGGGCGCTGGGCGTCGGGGTTCGTCGGGGCGGTCGTCACGGTGGGTTGCGAGGGCGGGGCGGTTTCGGGATGGACGTCAGTTGCCGCCTTGGCCGGGCTCGGTCGGGTCGGTCGGGCCGGGGTCGGTTGGAGCCGGGTCCGCGGGGGGGTCGGGGTCGGCCGGGGGCGGGGGTGCGGGCGTCGCGGCGGCGAAGCGTTGCTCGCCGGCTCGGAGCCAGACGAGCCCGCTGTCGTCCTGGAAGACGTAGGCGGCGTCGCTGACGTTGCCGCTGCTTTGATCGAGGCGGATCACGAAGATCGATTCCCCGTTCTCGAAGTTCATCGGCATGGGGACGAGGTCATTGTTGGGGTTGTTGGCCTGCATCCACTCCAGGAAGTTGGGATAGTTCGCGACGCGGACGAAGCCGGTCGCGGTCGCGATGACGCCGGCCGGGATGCCGCGGCTCTCGCCCCACTCGCGCTGGGCCCCTTGCCCCCAGTCGGTGATCTGCGTGTCGGCGAGCTCGTTATTGGCGGTGGTTGAGAGATTGGCGCGGACGCTGGCGACGTCCCCACGTTGCGCGTCGCCGATGACGGCGCCGTACTTGGTGACCTGGCTGGCGGCGGTGGTGAGCCCGAAGGCGACCGAGGCGGCGATGATGATCGAGATCAGGCCGGTGATGATCCCGGCGATCGCCATCCCGCCGCCGCTCTTGGCGCCCTTGGTGAGCAGGGCGATGGCGCCGAGCAGGAGCGCGAGCGGGCCGAAGACCGCGCCGCCGACGATCGCGCACGAGAGCAGCAGCCCGAGCAGGCCGCTGATGAGCGAGAGGATCGCGAGGACGCTGGTGCCCGCGGGAGCATCGCCGACGCCGTAGCCCGGTTCGTATGTCGCCTGTGTCATGGGTCAAGCGTATCCGCGGCGCGGGCCCGGCGTGGGGTGATCGCCCGTGGCGTGTCGCGGGCTCGGGCTACCGCCTGGTTCGGGGGCGGCTTGTTTGGGCGTTGGGCTCGCGCGGCGGGACGGGGTCGTACCCGCCCTTGGCGAGGGGGTGACAGCGGAGCAGGCGTCGGCAGGTCAGCCACCCGCCGCGGATCGCCCCGTGCTCGCGGAGCGCGTCCAGCCCGTATTGGCTGCACGTCGGGTGGTAGCGGCACTGCGCCCCCATGAAGGGGCGGAGCGTCACCTGGTACGCCCGGATCGCGAGCACCAGCGGCCAGGTGGCGATCGGCGTCCGGCGCGCGCTCATGGGGTGCCCGGGGTGTCCGACATCGGCGGAACGTCGGCGCGGGCCTTGGCGGCCCGCTTGTCGAGCTCGCGACCGATCTTGCCCGCCAGATCCAGCAATGTGCGCTCGTAATAAGCGGCACGCCGCACGGCGTGCGGGCGGACCGCGACGACCAGGTCGTGCCCGGGCGGCAGCTCGCCCTTGTGACGCCGGAACGCCTCGCGGATGTAGCGCTTCAGGCGCTGACGCGTCACGGCGTTGCCCACCCGACGACCCACGCTCAGCCCCAGACGGGGACGCCCCGCCCCGTTCGGCGCGGCGAACACCACCAGCGGGCCCTGCGACTTCTTGAGCGTCCCGCGGAAGGCGGCCTGGAACTCCCGCGCGTGCGTCAAGCGGTCCGCACGCCGATAGGTGTGCTCGCGAGGTTCGCCGGCGGCGCGGGGCATGGGTAAGGGTAGGGGAAGGGGGGAGGCAATAGGCATTGGGCACGAGGGACTAGGGGGAGAGGGACAGGGAAAAACGCGAGTGTCCGGTGCCCCGGAAACGCGGAGCCGTCTGCGGCGGAGTTTTTCCGGGCTTCTGGGTCTTCCGTGCTCGCCCCGCCGTCCGCGTTCGATCATGGAAAAGCTTCGCCAACCGCGGACGGTCGGCTGCGCGTTTCCATGGCACCGGACTGGTGGTACCGGACAAGTGGGTGTGCCGGCGGTGGGGCCGGGCGTACCGTCGCTGGTGCAGGATTCGACGCGGGCTCAGGTTGTGCTCCGGGTGTGCGCGCTGGTGGCGCTCGGGCTGGTGCTGTATCTGCCCTGGCTCGGGGTCGGCGGGCTGGCGTACACCGAGGGGCACCGCGCGATCCCGGCCCACGAGATGCTCGCGGGCGAGACGGCCGGCCACGCGTCCGGCGGGGCGGGCGAGCGGGCGATGGTGACGACGATGTTCGATCGCCCCTACCTGCGGAAGACGCCGGGCACGCCCTGGGCGATCGCGGGGAGCACGTGGGCGCTCGGGCAGCTGCCCGAGGCGGCCCGCCCGAGCGTCGAGTTCGCCGCCCGCCTCCCGAGCGCTCTCGCGACGATCGCTGCGGGCGTCGCGGTCTTCCTGTGCGCACGTCGGTGGTTTCCGACTACGGGCGACCGGGCAGCTGTGTACGCCGGGGCGATGCATTTGCTGCTCCCGGTCTATTGGGAGGGCGCGCGGACGGCCGAGATCGAGGGGCTCAACACCGGCATGACCGCGATCGGCGCGGTGCTGCTGGTCCACACGCTCGTCTTCGCGCGCACCACACGCGCGGCGATCTTCAGCGGCACGCTCGCGGGCACGTTTGTGACGCTCGCGATGATGGCGAAGGGGCCGGCGAGTCTGCCGGTCTTCGTAGCACCGTTCCTCGCGGCGGGGGTGACCAGGTGGTGGGCCTCGAAGCACGGGCTCGCGTGGGCGGGGCTCGCGATGCGGCGCAACCCCGGCGCATGGATCGCGGCGGGGCTCCCGCTGGGCGTCGCGGGGGTGTATTTGCTTGTCATGTCGCGTCTGGTCGCGGGGCTGGGCGAGGCGCCGGTGCTGCAGTCGCCCTCGGAGTTCATGTGGACGCTGGGCCGCCTGCCCGCGATCGCGGCCCTCGCGCCCACGGGGCTCGGATACGCGATGCCCGCGGCACTCGCCCTGCTGTTCCCGTGGGGGCGCGAGGCCCGCGAGGAGGCGGCTTCCGCGGAAGGCTCCCGCGCGTCGGTGCTGCTGGTGGCGCGCACGCTGGCGCTGACGATGCTGCTGGCGCTCGGGATCTACGCCGCCTTCGGCGTGCACAACCCGCGGTACGCGATCCCGGCGCTGGTCACGATCGCCCCCCTCGCGGCGTACGTCGGGCACGGCTACGCCACGGGCGCGTTCGGCGCGACACGCCGACGCATCGCGTGGCACGTGGGCGCGCGGTCGTGGTGGACGTGGCCGACGCTGCTCGCGGTCGGCATGGTCGGCTACATCGCGGTCTACGAGCAGCCGCGGCGAGGGACGAGCGGTCGCGAGCCGGCGTCGGCGCTCGCCTCGGCGATCGCGGGCGCGAGCGAGGGCCGCCCGGTGCGGGTGTACGCCGACGAGATGGTCGAGGCCCGCCCGGAGCTGCTCTGGTACGCGACGCGCCGCGTGCAGGAACGCGGCGGGCAGGCGCGCGGGCGTTGGGCGAGCGCGCCGGGCGTTGCGCAAGCTCTGCGAGACGGATCGCTGGCCCTCGTGCGCACGGACGCGGACAGCGACGAACGCGGACGCCTGGCGCGCGACTTCGGCGTGGAGACGGTCGTGCTGCACGAGGGGCGCGTGCACCGGTACGACTTCGCGCTGGTGCGGGCGGGGGAGGTTCCGGACGAGCCGCGACCGTGAGGGAGCGGTTAGAGCGGCGTTGATGTCTGCAATCTTGCGGAGGACCGCTCCCTCACGGTCGCGGCTCGTTCGGAGGGGCTCGCTCTGCTCACCCGATCCGCTCGGCCTTCAACTCGCGTCCCATCAGCCGCCCGATCGCTTCCAGCGGGTCGACCTTTTTGAACAGCACCTCGTAGACGGCGGCCGTGATCGGCATCTCGACCTTGTAGCGTTTCGCGAGGTCGCTGACGGCCCGTGTCGTGTCGACGCCTTCGACGACGCTGGTCGCGGTCGCGAGGTATTGGTCGAGCGTGACGCCACGCCCCAGGGCCTCGCCGCAGGTGCGGTTGCGCCCTTCGGGGCTGAAGCAGGTGGTCGCGAGGTCGCCCGCGCCGGCGATGCCGAAGAAGGTTTCGGGGCTCGAGCCCATCGCGGCGCCGAGCCGGGCGATCTCGGCGAGCCCACGCGCGAGCAGGGCGCTCTTGGCGTTGCACCCGGCGTTGAGCCCGTCGAGGACGCCCGAGGCAAGGGCGATGACGTTCTTGGTCGCGCCCGCGAGTTCTACGCCGAGCGTGTCCGGGCTGGTGTAGATGCGGAGCCAGCTGGTGCCGAAGAGGTGCTGGACGCGCTCGGCGAAGGATGCGTCGTCGCTCGCGGCGATCATGGTCGCGGGCAGGCAGCGGGCGAGCTCGGCCGCGATCGTGGGCCCGCTCAGCACCGCGTAGGGGCGCGCCGGCGCGTCCGGGTCGTCGGCCAGCACGTCCGCGATCGTCTGCGTCGGGCGCAGCAGCGTCTCGGTCTCGATCCCCTTCGCGACGCTCACGATCCCGACCCGGGGCGGGACGTGCGCCTTCAGGCGCACGAACGCCTCACGGATGAACTGGCACGGCACGGCGCACACCACCACGTCGGCCCCCGCCAACGCGTCGGCGTCGGTGAGCGCAATGCGGACCCGCGGGTCGAGCTGGAAGCCGGGCAGGCGCGGGCTCTGGCGGGTCTGGGCCAAGCGCCCGGCCTCGTCGGCGTCGTGGGTCCAGAGGCGGACCTGGGGAGACGCGCCCGAGCCGCCCGACGCGCCGTTGGACGAACCCCGCGCCCCGAGGAGCATCGAGGTGACCACGAGCCCCATCTGGCCCGCGCCCAGCACGGCCACGCGGATCGGTTGAGCGGGATCGGGCATTAAGGAGCATAGGGGCGGGGGAGGGGAGGCACTAGGCACGAGGCATTGGGCACTAGGGGGAGAGGCAGGAAGGAAGAGAAGGAAGCGCGGCGGTCCGGGGCGAGCCCGCTGCCTTCCCTCCGTCTCTTCTCCCACCTCCGCCCGAGTCCCTCATGCCCAATGCCTCGTGCCTCCCGCTCCCTGCCGAACCGTGGTCGGGTTGGGGTCGTACCGGGGTGGGCGGTGGTCTAGAGTTGCCGCGTGGGTGGCGGAGCCGCCCGGTCTGGTCGCGGGGATGGCTGGGAGTTGTGGGGGATGGTGACGCCTTGTCGGCCTGCCTGCGGAGGGCGGGACGATGCGGGGCTCTTGCCGTTTCGGAACGATCCTGTGCCCGTCTTTCGGGCACGCACGGAGAACATCGGGCTATGCACGAAGGCTGCGACCCCCGTCAGGCTGAGAAGGCCGACTTCCAGCAGATGCAGTTCCAGGAATCGCACGGGACGACCGCCCAGCGGATCGAGCGCCGCATCGTGCTGTACTTCCTGGGCGGCGTGCTGGTGCTCTCCACGCCGATCGGGCGTTGGCTGGGCGCGAGCGAGCAGATCGCGCTGATCCCGGCGGTGATCGGCGCGTTGATCCTGGCGATCCCCCTGTTCGCCGAGGCGTGGAGCGAGATCCGCAAGGGTCGGTTCAGCTCGGCCTCGCTGGCGGCGCTGGGCATCCTGGCGGCGTTCGCCGACGGGAAGTACGAGCTCGCGGGCCTGCTGGCGTTCATCCTGCTGGTGGCGGGTCAGATCGTGAACCGGACGGCGTTCGGCGCGCAGCGGGCGATCCAGGCGCTGGTGAAGCTGACGCCGAACGTGGCGCGCCTGGTTGACGCCTCGGGCGAGCGGGAGGTGAAGCTCCCGGAGATCAAGGTCGGCGACGTGGTGCGTGTCCGCCCGGGTGAGAACCTGCCGGTGGACGGGCGCGTGGTGAGCGGTCGGACGACGATCAACCAGGCGAGCCTGACCGGTGAGGCGGCGCCGGTGGAGATCGAGGCGGGCGAGCAGGTGTACGCCGGCACGACCAACCTGACCGGCGGGATCGACATCGAGGTGACGCAGGTCGGCGCGGACACGACGATCGGGAAGGTGAGCCAGCTCATCGCCGAGGCCGAGCAGAGCCGCAGCCCGCGTCAGTTGTTGATCGAGCAGGTCGCGAAGTTCTTCGTGCCGGTGGCGCTGGGTCTGGCGTTCACGGTCTGGTTCCTCGCCGGGCAGAGCGACGACCCGAACGTCCAGGCGACGGCGGCCGAGCGTGCGATCACGGTGCTGATCGTCGCGTGCCCGGCGGCGCTCTTGCTGTCGAGCCCGACGGCGATGGTGGCGGCGTTCGCCGCGGCCGCGCGCCTGGGCGTGATGGTCAAAGAGACCAGCTATCTCGAGGCCGCCGCGACGGTCGACACGGTGGTCATGGACAAGACCGGCACGATCACGACCGGCAAGTTCGAGGTTTCCAAGCTGGCCCCGGCCGAGGGCGTGGAGGGGGTGGACCTGCTCCGTGCGGCCGTGCTCGGTGAGCAGCACTCCAACCACCCGCTGGCGCTCTCCATCCTCGCGACCGGCAAGCAGGCGAAGATCCTGCCCGACGGGAGCGAGCACTACGAGGAGGTCCACGGTCGCGGCGTGCGGGCGGAGACGAGTCTCGGGCGGGTCTCGGTCGGGCGCAGCAGCTGGCTGATGGAGCTCAACCCCGCGATCAAGGGCGAGGTGGAGAAGGTCGAGAGCCGCATCGAGGGCATGAGCGGCGTCCACGTGATGCTGGGGGATCGCTACTTGGGAGCCGTGGGGCTGGAGGACAAGGTCAAGCCCGGGACCAAGCAGGTGATCGGTCAGCTGCGCGAGCTGGGCGTGCGGACGATCGCGATCTTCACGGGCGACCGGCTGAGCGTGGCGAAGCGTGTGGGCGTGTCGGTGGGTGTGGACGCGATCGAGGCCGAGTGCCTGCCGGAAGAGAAGCACCAGCAGATCGAGCGGTACGTGAAGTCCGGTCGTCGGACGATGATGATCGGCGACGGGATCAACGACGGCCCGTCGCTGGCGGCGGCCGACGTGGGCGTCGCGATGGGTCTCTCGGGCAGCGATATCGCGACCAACTCGGCCGGCGTGGCGCTCATGACCGACGAGCTCAACCGCCTGCCGTTCCTGATCGAGCTGGCGCGGAAGACGCGCCTGATCATCGCGCAGAACATCGCGGCTTCGATCCTGATCGTCGGCGTCGGGCTGATCCTGGCGGCGGCGGGCCTGCTCGAGGTGCAGTGGGCGGCGTTCTACCACTTCGCGGGCGAGGTCTTCGTGCTGCTCAACAGCTTCCGCCTGTTCCGCTTCGGCGAGGCCGTGGCGCAGGCCGAGGGGCTCGACGAGCCGACCGTCGCGCCCAAGCGTGCCGCGAGCGTGCGCCTGACCTCGCCGCAGACGGCGTAAGCTCGGAGCACAACGCTCAGAATCTGAAGCTTCGGTAAGATCGTTGAACGCCGACCCGCATTTGTGGGTCGGCGTTTTTTGATGCCGGGTGCGAGCGGTGTTGCGGAGCGATGGAGAAGGGGGGAGCACGGTTTGGATTCCGATCCAAACCGTGGCACCGGCGCAAAGGTGAGCGGTGGTTACAGCAACACCCCGGTCAGCATCAGGAGGGCGACGGAGAAGTAGATCAAGAGGCCGGTGACGTCCATGAGGGTCGCGACCATCGGGGCGCTCATCGCGGCCGGGTCGAGCTTCAGGCGTTGCAGGGCGAGGGGGAGCAGGCTGCCGAGGACGGCGGCCCAGAGCACGTTCGCGATCACCGCCACGCTGATCGCGAAGCCGACGCGGACGGGCGCGTCGTTCTGCCCGACGCCCATGAGCTGGACAACGGTTGCGGCGAGCCCGGCCATCAGGCCCATCAGCAGGCCGAGGACGACGCCGGTCAGGACTTCTTTGTGCAGCACGCGGTGCCACTGCTTCGGGTGGAGTTCCTGGAGCGCGAGGGCGCGGATGACGAGGCTGGAGGCCTGCGTGCCGGTGTTGCCGCCGGTGCTGATGATGAGCGGGACGAACAGGGCGAGGATGACGACCGCGTCGAGCTGTTCTTCAAAGAAGCTCAGCGTGACAAGACTGAGGTTCTGACAGATGAACAGCGCAACGAGCCACGGGGCGCGCTTGCGGACCATCTCCAGGAGCCCGGTCTGCATGTAGGGGCGTTCGAGGGCGACGACGCCGCCCTGCTTCTGGAAGTCTTCGGTCGCTTCTTCCTCGGCGACGTCGATCACGTCGTCGTGGGTCACGATGCCGACCAGCATCCCGCGGCTGTCCACCACCGGCAGCGCGGTGCGGTCGTACCGCGCCATCAGGCGCACCGCCACCTCCTGGTCGTCGGTCGCCTGCAGCACCAGGATCTGCCCGTCGAAGACCGATTCGATCGTCGCGGCCGGGTCGGCCAGCAACAGCTTGCGGATGTGCAGGTCGTCGACCAGACGCCCCTCGTCGTCGACGACGTAGACCCAGTTCACCGTCTCGGCGTCGCGCCCGTAGCGACGGATGTGATCGAGCGCCCGCTGCACGGTCCACGAGCGCTTGATGCGCACGTAGTCCGGCGTCATGAGGCGCCCGACGCTCTCGGACGGGTAGCCCAGGATGAGCTGCGTCTGGCGACGGTTCTCCGGGCTCAGGCTGCTGACCAGGCGCGTCGCGACCTCGGCCGGGAGCTCGTCGAGCAGGGCGGCCCGGTCGTCGAGGTCCATGCTCTCGACGATCCGCAGCGCGCCCTCGGCCCCCAGGTCGTCGATCAGGCCTTCCTGCACCTCGGGCTCGAGGTGGGCGAAGACCTCGGCCGCCCGGTCGCGCGGGAGCAGGCGGAAGACGACGGCGGCCTCGTCATGCGCCAGGTCTTCGAGCAGGTCGGCGACGTCGGCCTCGTGGAGTTCGAGCAGGGCGCGCCGCAGGTCGGCGTACTGCCCCTGCTGGAGCAGGTCCTCGATCTCGGGGAGCAGGAGTTGGACGGTGGGTGCCCGCACGCCCTGATGGTATCGCCGAGGTGTTCGTGCCGGGCCCCGAGGCGGGGGCGGGGGCCGTAGACTGAACCGATGACGCGCGCGAGGCGGGCAGGCTGGGCGAGGCGGGGGCTGGTGGCGCTCGGGCTGGCGTCCGGGCTGGTGTGCGCGGGCGCGTGCGTGGGGCCGCGACGCCCGATCATCAATCCCGCGATCAGCGAGTCGTCGGTGCTGGCGTGGGTGTTCGCGGGGGATTCGATCCGGGTCCACCCGCTGACGCAGCTCGAACTGGAGCCGGGGCGCGGCGTCTCGCTCGCCTGTCATGTCGAGGTGCGCGACCGGTGGGGCGACACGGTCAAGGCGATCGGCGTGTTGCAGGTCCAGCTCTATCGCCCGGTGCCCGGGCTGGACGCGGCCCGCGAGGTGCAGGAACTGGTCTGGGACGTCGACCTGAACAACCTCGAGCGGAACGCGGCCTGGTTCGACCCGGTGACGCGGACCTACCGCGTGCGTCTGACCGGCCTGCCCGCGTGGGCCGAGCGGATGGCGACGGGGGACGCCGACGGCGAGACGCAGCGCCTGCGCGTGCGTGCGGTGCTGCGGACGGTGGGCGCGGACGGACGCGAACGCGTGCTCCGGGATGACCTGGTGATCCAGCGGTAGGGGCGTCGCCGCCCACGCCCTTTCCCCTACCCTCCCCCCGTGCCCCGCTACAAGCTCACCCTCCGCTACGACGGCACCGACTTCTGCGGCTGGCAGAAGCAGGAGCAGCACGCCACACCCGAGGCCCTCGCCCGCATCGCACGCCCCGGGCACCCGCTCGGCGAGCTCCGCGACGAAGGCAAGATCCACCTCCGCACCGTGCAGGACGTGCTCGAACGCGCCGTGCGACAGGTCGTCCGCGAGCCGATCGTCCTCATGGGCGCGAGCCGCACCGACGCGGGCGTCCACGCCGAGGGCCAGGTCGCGGCCTTCACCTGCACCGCCCACGAAGAACGCGGGCGCGGCTGGCCGCTCGACCGCGGGCTCGACAGCCTCCGACTCGCCATCAACAGCCGCCTGCCCGACGACGTCCGCGTACGCACCGTCGAGCCCGCGGCGCACGACTTCGACCCCATCCGCGGCGCGACTAGCAAGGCCTACCGCTACACCATCCACGCGGGACGCGACCACCCGCTCTGGGACCGGCGCTACGTCTACGCGGCTCCCTACGCGCTCGATGCGCGCGCGATGCACGAAGCCGCTCAGAAGCTCGTCGGCGAGCACGACTTCCTCGGCTTCACGGCCGCCGACCACGGACGCCTCACCACCGTCCGAACGATTTTTTATTGCAACGTCGCCGAGCAACCCCAAGCCGATCAATCTGGCCCCGACCACACCGAGCACGAAGCCCCCGCGCAGCGCATCACCATCGACGTCGCCGGGAGCGGCTTCCTCTACAACATGGTCCGCATCATCGCCGGCACCCTGCTCGAAGTCGGGCGCGGGCGGCTCGACCCCGCCCGCATCGACGAGGCCCTCGCCACACAGGACCGCACCAAGGCCGGCCCGACCCTCCCCCCAGAAGGCCTCCGCCTCGAATGGATCCGCTACGGGGGGTCAGCCATCAGAGATCAGCCATCAGCCATCAGGGATGCGTCAACCCCAACCCCTGATGGCTGATCCCTGATCCCTACCCTCTCCCCATGCCGCTCCGCATCCTCCACATCTCCACCCGCCTCATCCTCGGCGGCAGCCAGGAGAACACCGTTCTCTCCTGCGAGGGCCAGGCCCGACTCGGGCACGACGTCCACCTCGCCTTCGGCCCCATCTTCGGCCCCGAAGGCTCCCACCTCTCCCGCGTCCACGCCTTCAACACCCGCTGCGCCCAAGGCAACGAGCCCGCCAAGCCCATCACCACCCACGAGATCCCCACCCTCGTCCGCGAGGTGAACCCGCTCAAGGACCGCAAGGCACGCCGCGCGCTGCTCGAGCTCATCGAGCGCACGCGCCCGGACATCGTCCACACGCACTCGTCCAAAGCGGGCGTGCTCGGACGGCTCGCGGCGTTCGACGCCTACGAGCGGGCCGTCCGCGGCGTCGGCGGCTCCCGCGCCCACCGACCCGCGGTCGTCCACACCATCCACGGCCCGCCCTTCATGCCCGCCCCTCGCAACCCCGTCGCCAAACTCAAAACGAGCCTGAAAAACAAGGTCTATGAGCTCGCCGAGCGCCACGCCGCGTCGCGCTGCCACGCGATCGTCAGCGTCGCCGACGCGATGACCGAGCAGTTCCTCGCGCGAAACATCGGCACGCCTTCGCTCTACACCACCGTCCGCAGCGGCATGGAGACCGAGGCGTTCCTCACGCCGCGCCCGGGCGAGACGGGCAAGGACGCGCGCCGCGAGCTCGGGCTCGCGCCCACCGATTTCGTCATCGGCACCGTCGCGCGCCTCGCCGAGCACAAGGGGCACGACGACCTGCTCGACGCGCTCGCCGGGACGCTCCGCGAGCGCCGGCACTGGAAGCTGCTCTGGGTCGGCGACGGCTGGTGGAAGGACCGCCTGCTGCGCCGCGTTGCGCAGCTCGGGCTCGAGCACCAGGTCGTGCTCACGGGGCTGGTGTCGCCGGAGCGCGTGCCGACGATGATCCGCGCGATGGACGTGCTCGCCCATCCGAGTGCGCGCGAGGGCCTGCCGCGGACGGTCCCGCAGGCGCTGCTCTGCGCCGTCGTGCCCGTCGCCTATGACGTCGACGGCACGCGCGAGGTCTGCATCGACCAGCGGACCGGGCGACTCGTCCCCGCGGGCAACGTACAAGCCCTCGCGGACGCGATCCGCTGGCTCCACGATCACCCCGGCGAGCGGCGCGACATGGGCGAGCGCGGGCGCGAGATGTGCCAGACCATGTTCAGCACGCAAGGCATGGTTCGGGGTCTGGAAGAGGTGTACGCCGAGGCGCTGCGGAAAGCCGAGCGGCGATGAAGCAGCCCCGGCGCGTGCGGGTCGCTCACGCTTCCGCGGGCTTTCGCCGCACACGGCGCGGCCGGGTTCGGCACGGCGGGTTCGGCCCGGGCGGCTTTACAGGCCGAGCACCCGTTCGCAGATGCGCAGGGCTTCGGGGATGCGATCGGCGACGCGTTCGAAGAAGCCCGCGCCCGGGCGGAGCCCGCCGTCGGGGGCCGAGCCGGGCGTCACGGCGTGCGCACTCGGGCGCACCGGGCGGTTGCGGCTGGCGGTCTCGGCGAGCAACTGCTCCACCTCGGCGCTGAGCAGGAAGTCCATCAGCACGCGGGCGGCTTCGGGGTTCGGCCCGCCGACGATCAGCCCGCCCGTGTTCGGAAACACCATCGGCAGACCCGCGCCCATCGACTCGCCGAAGAAGCCCGCCTCGCGCGCGGCGCTCAGCGCCGCCTCGTCGGGCTCGGGGGCCATCTCGACGGGCCACCCGTTGCGCTGCCCGGCGAACACGTCGTCGGTGTCGGTCAGCGCCAGGTCGATCTCGCCGTCGGCGATGGCGCGGACGACGGTGGCGTTGCCCTGGTAGACGCGGACGCCGTTGGCCTGCATCGCGGTCAGCCAGCGTTCGAAGGCTTCCTCGCCCCAGCTCTCGAGCAGCGCGCCCACGTGCCCGCGCGTGGTGCCGAACTGGGGGCGGGCGATGCCGACGCGCCCGCGCCAGCGCGGGTCGGTGAGCGCGTGCAGCGTGGTGGGGACGTCGGCTTCGTTGACGCGGGTGGTGCTGTAGACGATGACGCGCGAGCGGAGCGATGAGCCGTACCAGATCGGCTCGCCCGCATCGTTGCGCCCAACCAGGTGCGCCGGCCAGCCCTCGCCCGCGAAGTCCTCACCCAGTGTCGGCTCGAAGGGCGCGAGCAGGCCCTCTTCCGCGAGGCGGATCGTGGCGAAGGGCTCGCTCGACCACCAGACGTCGGCCCGCGGGCTGGTGCGCTCGGCGAGCACGCGTTCCATCAGGCCGGTGGTCTTGGTCGCCTCGGTGTCGCCGACGACGATCAGCTCGACGCCGTGGCGCTCGCGGAAGGCGTCGGCGACCTCGCGGAGATACTCGGTATCGACGCTGGAGTAGAGCACGACCTCGTCGCGGTCGCCCGCGTCGCACCCGGAGAGGGCGGCCGCGGCGAAGACGAGCACGCTCGCGAGGACGAGACAAAACAAGCCACGTGTGGGCGCGGTGGTCGGCATGATGCAACTCCCTCTGAAACCATCCACGAGTTCGGACGGCCGCGAGCCTACTCGGGATCGCTCGGCGGCGCGGGCGTCGTTTCCCCGTCACGGGCGGTGCGTTCGAGGCGCCCGAAGTAGCGTTTGACGGCGTCGTGGTATTCGCGCGGGACGCGCCGGGTTTCGAGCGCCTCGGCCGCGGCCTTGCCGCTCTGCTCGACCGCCTCGCTGAAGCCCGCGCGCGCCTCGCCCACGACCTGCTCGCCGTAGACGAAGCGGCTGCCGATCACCGGCCCGCCGCGGGTGTGCACGGGGCTGCGCCGGGCTTCGAGCGTGAAGGGGGCTTCCTGGGCTTCGGGTGAGCGGCTGCCGCCCTGCTGCCCGGGACCCCCGCTGCCCTGCCCGCCGCCTTGCGGGTCGCCGGGCTGCCACTGCCCGGTCTGCCCTTCGCCTTGCATGCCGCCGGCGAGCTGCGCCCAACTCTCCTGACCCATCGACTCGCCCAGCGAGGCCATCTCGGCCATCGCTTGCTCGAACGTCTCATCGAGCCCGGCCATGTCTTGGGCGAGCTGCTCCATCTCGCTCAGCGACTGCCCGAGCTGGTCCATGCCCTGGCTGGCGCGCTGGCTCATGCCCTGTTGTCCCTGCTGCCCTTGTTGCTGCCCCTGCTCGCCCATCGCCTGAGCGATCTGGCGCATCGCCTGGGCCATCTGTCCCGCGCCGTCGCACGCCTTGCACTGCCCGGCGAGCTTGTTCGCGAGCCCCTGGCACTGCGACTCGCTCATGTTCGGGTTGGCCTGCTGGAGCGCCTGTTGGATCTGCTCCGCGTTGCCCTGCTGCGCGAGTCGCTCGGCCTCTTCGCGCGGGATGCCCGCGCGCTCCATCGCCCGGATCGCCGACTCGCGGTTCTCGGCCATCTGCTCGAGCTGCGAGGCCATGTTCTCGAACTGCGCCTGCAGCGCCGCCGCCTCCTCGGCGGACATGTTGCCCGATTCGGCCTGCTGGCGGAGTTGCTCGAGCGCCTCCTGCGCCTTGCCGAACTCCCCGCGAGCCATCGCCCGCGCCATCTCGTCCATCGGGCCCGGGCCCGGGCGACGGAGCTGCTCCATCAGGTCGCGGGCGGCCTCCAGACGCTGCCCGTCCTCGCCCTGGCGAAGCTCCTCCAGGCGGTCGCGCAGCGACGTCAGCTTGCGGAGCTGCGCACGCTCGATCTGCTCGCGCGAACGCGGCAGGTCCAGGTCCCCGCCGGGGGCTTCTTCTTCCTGCAGGTCGGTCGGGTCGATCCCGCGGCTCGCGAGCATCGACTCGATCCGCTGCTCGCGCTCGTTCGCCTCGGTCTGCACTTCGAGAAGCTCCCGCTCGGCAGCGGCGCGGTCGTCGGCGGCCGCCAGCATCCCCAGCACGTCAATCCGCGGCACCAGGAACCACCCCGCCGCCAGCGCCGCGCCGAGCCCGATCGGCCAAGCCCAGTGACGCGGCGCGCGCACGGGCGCGATCATCGCAGGGCGCAGCTTGCCCGCCCGCTCCTCCGCGCTCAGCGTGATCGCTCGGCTCCAGGCGCCCTCTTCGTGCTCCACCGCGAGCGCCGTGCTGAGCGTCTCGCGCAGCTCGGCCCGCTCGTCGATCAGGCGCGCCACGCGCGACGCGTTCGGGCGGCGCCAGAGCGCGTACGCCAAGCCGCCGACGACCGCCCCCGCGGGCAGGACCCATGCCAGCACGTCCCACGCCATCGGCACGCCGACCACCCGCTCGACCACACGCAGCCCGATCGCCAGCCCGACCGCCCCGGCGAGCGCAACCACCGACGCATCGACGAAGCCGCCGACCGTCACCCGGAGTTTCACGCCCCGGATCAGTTTTCGAACGCTGCGCATCGGTCCACCTCCACCCGCTCCGCCCGGTCGCCCGCCCCGCGAGCAACCCCGCGTTGTATCGGTCTGTTCGCCCCTCGCCCGAGCGGGATGCCCGGACAAGACACACCACAGAGATACCGGTGAGACCCCCGAACGGGCGCGGCGTTCCCGCGCCCGCCTGGGAGACCCGTCCGCCTGACAGCGTACACCAGATCTGGACGCACACAAAGCCCGAATCTCAATACTCAAACCCGCCGCGGCTGCCACCCCAGGTTTGAGGGCCCGCTAGCGGCTCGGGCGGCCCTGGTCCGTGAGCGGGGGAAGGTCTCGGGGGGTGGGGTCGCCGTGGTGCAGGATGATCTGGGCGGCCTCGCGCTGGAGCCGGCGCCAGGGGACCGGCGGGCGGAGGGCTTGAGCGCACGCGCGGAGGACGCGGGCCCGGGTGTGGGGCGAGGGCTCGTGCCCGCACCCGGTTGGCTCGAGGTAGAGGCTCGCGAGCATGGCGGCGGGGTTCGGGCGTCGGCGTCGGAGGCCGACCGGGTCGATGAGCACGAGCGCGGGGGCGTCGCCTTCGGCTTCGGGCACGATCAGGTTGCTGGGTTTGTGGTCGCGGTCGTGGAGCCCGAGGTTGGCGAGGGCCGCGACCTGACGCCCGGCGGCCTGGGCGAGCGGTTTGGTCACACGCCCGGCCCGGAGCAGGTCGAGCCCGGTGGGGCCGAGGACGCGGCGCGCGAGCAGCGTGCGCACGCGACGTTTGTTCGCGTCGCGCCCGGTCAGGATCGCGAGGCACTCGGCGGCGGGGATCCCGTGACGCGCCAAGAGCGCGGCGGCGCCCGCCTGGCGGTCGAGCTGGGTCCGATGAAGCCACGCCTGAATGCGGCGCTTCGGCGTGTCCAGGGCGATCGTCTTGGCGATGATCGGGCCGAGCGGCGTCTCGAGGGCGAGCACGCTGCTTCGCCCGTCGGCGGGGGCCTTGAGCGTCCGGGTCGCCGCGAGGGCGTCGGGGAGCGCGCGGAGGATCTCGGCCAGCTCGCCCGGGTCGCGGAGCGGGCGCGAGCGGCGGGGCGCGAGCGGCGGCGTGGGGATCGGGCGCGAGGGGCGGCTTGGGGGCATCGCTTGCAGAGCCTATCGCGCGGGCGCGGGGGGATGGGGTAGGATCGGGGCTCATGAGCGAGGCTGCTGCGAGCGTGGACGATGCCCCGGTGCCGCTGTCGGTGGCGATTGTGTGCAAAAACAACGAGACGACCATCGGTCGGACGCTGGACTCGGTGCGCGGGCTGGCGACGGAGATCGTCGCGGTCGATTCGGGCTCGACCGACGGGACGATCGCGCTGCTGGAGGCGGCGGGCGCGGTCGTGGTGCGGAGCGACTGGCTCGGGTATGTGCGGACGAAGCAGAAGGCGGTGAACCACTGCACGCAGGCGTGGGTGCTGGTGGTGGACAGCGACGAGAGCGCGGACGAGGCGCTGCGGGCCTCGATCCGTGCGGCCGTCTCACGGGACGACGCGGGCGTCGCGGGGTACCGGGTGAACCGGAAGGTGTGGTACTTCGGCGGGTATCTGGAGCACGCGTGGCAGCCGGAGTGGCGCCTACGCCTGGTGCGCCGGGATCGTCTGAAGTGCGCCGGGGTCGATCCGCACGACAAGCTGGAGATCGTGGGCCCGGGCACGGCGCGGGTGGGGTCGCTTTCGGGGACACTGCGTCACGATTCGTTCACGACGATCGGCGAGCACCTGAGCAAGCAGGTTGGGCACGCGCGGGTGGGGGCGATGAGCCGCCACGCCGCCGGGGCGCGGGGGTCGTGCGTGCGCCTGCTCTTCAGCCCTTGTCTGGCGATGTTCCGTCAGCTGGTGCTCAAGAGCGCGTGGCGGGACGGGTGGCGGGGCTGGCTGGCGGCGGCCTCCACCGGCGTGGGGACGCTCATGAAGCACATGATCCTCATCGAGCTCTCCAGAGGTGAGACCAGGCCGCGGTGAGGCGTCACCCGCGCGCCGGGCCCGGGGAGGCCGCTCGGGGCCGGATGCGATCAGCGCGAGCCCCGCGCCCGGGCGTGGAGGATGTAGTCCGCGCCTGCGGGCGTGCCGCCCATCGCGTTCACCAGCAGGCCCACCTGCCCCCGGTGATAGAACCCGTGGCTCCACACGTGCGTGCAGATCTCCAGCACGCTGTTCGACCACGATGCGCCGTCCAGACTCTGATACCGCACTTCGCGCGAAAGCCCGCCCACATCAAGGCCTTCCACAAACCCGCGCCACGTTTCCATCGAGCGCACGTCGAGCCGCTCGCCCTCGTCCAGCGTCATGCCGTCCGGGAAGATGTTCGTCGGCCGCTCCGCCCGCGCCCCCACCCGCCACAGCCACACCGCCCGCGCCTCCGCGATGTGCACCACCTTGTCGACCGCCCGCTGAAACCTTGCATCCCCGCGCGACAGCTCCGGCAGCGCCCGCAACGCCCCCCAGCACTTCGCGTGCGCCCACGACTCCTGCTCGCACCAGTCGCGCACCATCGCGAGCGCATCGGGCGGGCGCTCGCTCACGACACACCCCCCGCGCCACGCACGCTCGGCTCGTCCCGCTCCGGCCCCGGCACGCCCCGGTGCCCGGCCGCCGCCTCCACCATCAGCCGCTTCATCTCCCGCACCGCCCCGCGCATCCCCTCGAACACCGCACGGCTCACGATCGCGTGCCCGATGTGCAATTCCTCCACGCCCGCCAGCGCCGCGATCGGCGTCACGTTGAAGTAGTTCAGCGCGTGCCCCGCGTTGAAACGCATCCCCGCCGAGCGAGCCGCCGCACCCGTCCGCGCCACCGCGTCGAGCGCCGCCAGAAGCTCCGCGCGACGAAAATCCCCGCCCGCTTTCGCGAACGCGTGCGCGTACGGCCCCGTGTGCACCTCGCACACGTCAAACCCCAGCTCACCCGCCGCCTCCGCCTGCCGCGGATCTGGATCGATGAACACCGACACAAAACACTCGGCCGCACGCAGCCGCGCCACCACGTCCTTCAACCGGTCCCGCTGCGCGATCACGTCCAGCCCGCCCTCGGTCGTCACCTCGTGGCGCCCCTCCGGCACCAGCATCGCCGCGTGCGGGCGCACACGCTCGGCGATCCCCACCATTTCCTCCGTCGCCGCCATCTCGAGGTTGAACTTCACCTGCACCTGCTCGGCCAATCGCTCCACGTCCCGATCCTGAATATGACGACGATCCTCGCGCAGGTGCACCGTGATCCCGTCGGCCCCGCCCAGCTCGGCCTCGTGGGCCGCCCGGATCGGGTCCGGCTCCTGCCCGCGTCGGGCCTGGCGGACGGTCGCGACATGGTCGATGTTCACCCCGAGTTGGATCATGACGCAAGTGTAGAGCCGAGGGGGGTCGCCCCTGCCCGCCCGGGCGTCGGCGACCGCAAGATCGCGGCGAGCGGGTGGGGGGCTCGGGGTGTTCACGTGGCGCTCAGAAGCTCATCCCCTGTCGAGTCTTATGCTTTGCGGGGCTAAGATTCCCCGCAGCGCGCGACGCCGAAGACTCCGACGCGGCGGCACGCCCGGCCGGGGGCGGAACGATCCACCCCGACCAACGACCAGATCGATCCGATCGTTTCCCAGACAGGCATCCACGCATATGGGCACTCTCGAAGCCGCACGGCTCCGCAATGTCGCGATCATCGCGCACGTCGACCACGGCAAGACCAGTCTCGTCGACCAGCTCCTCAAGCAATCGGGCATGTTCCGCGCGGGGGAGCTCGAGAAGCTCGCGGGCGGGCAGCACGACCTGATCATGGACTCCAACCCGTTGGAGCGGGAGCGCGGGATCACGATCCTGAGCAAGAACTGTGCGGTGACCTACCGCGCGCTGGACGGGCACGACTACCGGATCAACGTGCTCGACACGCCGGGGCACGCGGACTTCGGCGGCGAGGTCGAGCGCGTGCTCCGCATGGCCGACGGTTGCCTGATCCTGGTCGACGCGTTCGAGGGCCCGATGCCGCAGACCAAGTTTGTGCTGAGCAAGGCGTTGGCGGCGGGGCTGAAGCCGGTCCTGGTGGTGAACAAGTGCGACCGCCCGGACCAGCGGGCCGACGAGGTGCTGGGCGAGGTGTTCGACCTGCTGGTGGAGCTGGGGGCCGACGACCACGCGTTGGATTTCAAGGCGGTGTACTCCAGTGCGAAGAACGGCTGGGCGACCGACAGCATCGACGACGGGATCCCGACCTCGGGCGACATGCGGGCGATCTTCGAGGCGATCATCCACGAGGTGCCCGCGCCGACGGATGACGCCGCCAAGCCGCTGCAGATGCTCGTGACGACGCTGGACTATTCCGACTATGTCGGGCGGATCGGGATCGGGCGCGTCTTCGCGGGGGAGATCACCGCGGGGCAGCGCGTCGCGCTGGTCAAGCGTGACGGCAAGGTCGTGAACGCCAAGATCGGCAAGCTCGAAGCCTTCGACGGGCTCGGTCGGCGCGAGGCGGCGCGGGTCGGCGCGGGCGACCTCTGCGCCATCAGCGGCGTCGAGGGCATCGACATCGGCGACACCATCGCCGACCCCGCCTCCCCGGTCGGCCTCACGCCGGTCACCATCGACGAGCCCACGCTGAGCATGACCTTCCGCATCAACGACTCCCCCTTCGCCGGGCAGGACGGGGAGTACGTCACGAGCCGCCAGGTCCGCGACCGCCTCGCGAAGGAGCTGGAGCGCAACGTGGCGCTCCGCGTGGAGCCGGGCGCGAGCGCGGAGGAGTTCAACGTCTCCGGTCGCGGCATCCTGCACCTGGGCATCCTTCTGGAGACGATGCGCCGCGAGGGCTTTGAGCTCAGCGTCGGACGCCCGCGCGTGATCACCCGCTTCATCGACGGCGTCGAGTACGAGCCCATCGAGACCCTCGTGGTGGACGCGCCCAACGGGGGCGTGGGCTCGGTGATGGAACTCGTCGGCGGGCGACGCGGGGAGCTCAAGCGGATGGAGCCGCGGGGCAAGGACGTGACGCACCTGGTCTTCGAGATCACGAGCCGTGCGCTGATCGGGCTGCGCAGCCGCCTGCTGACGGCGACCCAGGGCGAGGCGATCATTCACCACCGGTTCGACCGCTTCGAGCCGATCAGCGGCGAGCGTCCGCGTCGGGCGAGCGGCGTCATGATCGCGACCGAGGGCGGGCAGGTGACCTCGCACGCGCTCGAGGGCCTCGCCGATCGCGGCGTGATGTTCATCGAGCCGGGCGAGAAGGTCTACGCCGGGCAGGTCGTCGGCGAGCACAACCGCGACAACGACCTGACCGTCAACGCGGTCCGGATGAAGCAACTCAACAACATCCGCAGCGCGAACAAGGAAGCATTCGTGACGCTCAAGGCCGGTCGGAAGATGAGCCTCGAGCAGTGCCTGGAGTACATCGAGGAAGACGAGTACGTGGAGCTGACGCCGGTGAACATCCGGATCCGCAAGAAGATCCTGGACGAGGGCGCCCGCCGACGGGCCGAGCGTCAGGGCAAGGACCGGGCCAAGGTCGGCGTTTGACGCGCGGGGGCTCTTCAGGCCCCTCGTTCCGCGCGTGGTCTCGCGTGCATCGACCGGACTTCATGCCCCCATGCCCGATCCAAATGCAACGCGGGCCCGCCGGAGGGCGGGCCCGCGTTGGTTCTTGACGTTGATGGTCGCCCGCGCGGGCGTGCTGTGCGCCGGGTGATCAGGCCTTGGCGGCCGCGGCTTCGGCCTTCTTGCGGGCGTCGTCCAGCGTGCCGACGTACATGAACGCCGACTCGGGCAGGTCGTCGCCCTCGCCCGCCACGATCCGCTCGAACGAATCGATCGTCTCCTCCAGGCTCGTGTAGACGCCCGGGAAGCCGGTGAAGATCTCGGCGACGTAGAACGGCTGCGAGAGGAAGCGCTCCATCTTGCGGGCGCGCCCGACGATCAGCTTGTCCTCTTCGCTCAGCTCGTCCACGCCGAGGATCGCGATGATGTCCTGCAGGTCCTTGTACCGCTGCAGCGTCTGCTGCACCTGGCTCGCGACCTTGTAGTGGCGTTCGCCGATGACGCCCGGGTCGAGGATGCGGCTGGTCGAGCCCAGCGGGTCGACGGCCGGGTAGATGCCCTTCTCCGCGATGCCGCGGCTCAGCACGACGAACGCGTCCAGGTGCGCGAACGCCGTCGCCGGCGCGGGGTCGGTCAGGTCGTCCGCCGGCACGTAGATCGCCTGCACCGAGGTGATCGCGCCCTTCGCGGTCGAGGTGATCCGCTCCTGCAGCTCGCCCATCTCGGTCGAGAGCGTCGGCTGGTAGCCCACGGCGCTGGGCATCCGCCCGAGCAGCGCGGACACTTCCGAACCCGCCTGCGTGAAGCGGAAGATGTTGTCCACGAACATCATCGTCTCTTTACCGGAGGCGTCGCGGAACTCCTCGGCCATCGTGAGCCCGGAGAGCGCGACACGCAGACGCGAGCCGGGGGGCTCGTTCATCTGCCCGAAGACCATCGCCACCTTGTCGATGACGTGGGCGGTCTGCCCGTTCTCGTCGGTGTACTCGGCCTCCTGCATTTCGAGCCAGAGGTCGTTGCCCTCGCGCGTCCGCTCGCCGACGCCGCAGAAGACGGAGTAGCCGCCGAACTCACGCGCGACACGCGCGATCATCTCCTGGATGATGACGGTCTTGCCGACGCCGGCGCCGCCGAACAGCCCGATCTTGCCGCCGCGGACGAACGGGCAGAGCAGGTCGATGACCTTGATGCCGGTGGGGAGGATCTCGGTCTTGGGGTTGAGGGCGCTGAACTCGGGTGGCTCGCGGTGGATGGGCCGCCGGGTGGCGCCCTCGACGGCGGGCCTGCCGTCGATCGGGTCCCCGAGCAGGTTGAAGACGCGTCCGAGGACGACCTCGCCGACGGGGACGGTGACGGGCCCGCCGGTGTTGACCACGGGCATCCCGCGTCGGAGCCCGTCGGTGGACCCGAGCGCGACGGCGCGGACCTGCCCGCCGCCGAGGTGCTGCTGGACCTCCCCGGTGAGCTTGACGCGTCCGCTGGGGGTGTCCTGGTCGATTTCGATCGCGTTGTAGATCTCCGGGAGCTGGTCCTCGGGGAAGTGCGCGTCGAACGTCGAACCGATGACCTGCGTGATCGTGCCAGTCGCCATGCCGCAGAGCTCCATTGAAGGAAGTCGGGATCCACCCTGAACACTCGGCCCGGGTTCGCCGGAGCCGAGGGCCCGAAGGATAGAACCGACCCCCACGCCGGGCCACCGGCGAGGATCGGGATCCGCGCCATCGCGCCCGGGCGGGGGCGGAGGCCGGGAAATCACCAAGAGAAGGGCCTCGGGCGGGATCGGGGACGATGGCCCGGTTTGGGGTAAAGGGCGAGGGGCGGCATCGCGCGGTTCTTGCGCGGGCTGGTTGGATGCGGGCGTGAGCCTGGAGGAACCCTGAAAACCTGTCGGTTGCGGTGGGCAAGGTCCGATCACGACCAAGGGATGGGGGTTGGCGCGGGTTGTGCGAACTCGAGGGCGGGTTGCAAGGGGCGGCCCGACACGGGTTTGCGTCCGGGTGTCAGGTCCGGGCACGCGCTGGCCGAAGGCAATGTGAACGAGGAGGTCACGTGCCATGGCTCATCTCCGACTGATCGATCCCGACCGGGCCGAGGATCCCCGAGATATCCCCGAAACCTACCGGTTCCCGGCTCGCACCGAGTCCCCCGGGCGCGGGGCCCAGGCCGGGCGGAGCGCCCGCCGGGTGGACCGGGAACTGGACCAGATGGAGCGGTCGCTGCGCGGGCTGAAGGCCAACGTCGATGAACTGATCGGCGAGGTTGAGTCCGCCTGCAACCCCATCCCCTTCATCGGCGGTTGGGACGACGACGGCCCCCGAGCCGCCTGAACCCACCAGCCTCCCGCTTCAGCCCGCTGTGCTCCGGTGCCCCGGAAACGCGGAGCCGCCGCGGCGCAGCTTTTCCGGGCTCACAACCTCCCTCGCTCCTCAGCGCCGTCCGCTCCCGAACATGGAAAAGCTCCGCCGGCCTCGGAAGCCCGGCTCCGCGTTTCCATGCCACCAGACCAAACTCCACTCGGTGCCACGGTTTGGATTCTGATCCAAACCGTGCTCCCCTTCTCCCGCCCCTGTGCCACAGACCTTGTCTGTGCTCCCCGGCCCCTCCTCCCCGTCCTCGCCCGCTCCCAACACCCCAAGCCAAGACCACACCA
Organism: Phycisphaerales bacterium; assembly: GCA_007693785.1. GTDB lineage: Bacteria > Planctomycetota > Phycisphaerae > Phycisphaerales > UBA1924 > RECY01. Next base: position 226,462 of record RECY01000026.1, read on the forward strand.
GCACATGAAGAGGAGGAAGGTCCAGAAGCACTGACCTCTCAGAAGAGGTCGGTGGCACATCCGGCCCCTCCCCCGCGGGCGTATCGCCTCAAAACTGCTTTTTTCTGTCGGTTGCCGCGGACATACTGTCACCACCGGTCGCCGCTCCGTCGGATCGGCAAGGATGCCTGTGATGACCGATCAGAACTTCCCACGCCGAAACGGCGCCATCGACCGTGCCCGTGAGGTCGCCGCCGAGTATCAGAAGTTGTTCGACGCCCTTCCCCCCCACTCCCGGGAGGCGGAGATGGCGTTGCTGGGCTCGCTGCTGCTGGATCCGGGCGTGGTGAGCGACGTGGTGACGATCATCGAGCGTCCGGAGTCGTTCTATCTGGAGAGCCACGCGGCGATCTACAAGGCCGTGCGGGACGTGGACGACGCGACGAGCGGGAGCGACCTGGTCCAGATCGTGGAGCGTCTCCGGAACCGGGGCCAGCTCGAGGGCGTGGGCGGTGCCGAGTATCTGGTGGAGCTGGCCGAGAGCGTGCCGAGCGCGGCCAACGCGGTGTACTACGCCCGGATCGTCCGCGATAAGGCCCGCCTGCGTTCGCTGATCGACGCGGCGGCGCGGATTCTCTACGAGGCTCACGCGACCAAGGACGACGACAGCGAGACGGTCGAGCGTCTTGTGGACGACGCGGAGAAGGTGATCTTCGACGTGGCGCGGGCGGACGCACGGACGGACCCGCAGCAGCTCGTGGACCTGCTGCACGCCGAGCTGGAGCTGCTGGAGCACCTCGAGAAGCACGGCGCCGGCGGGAAGCCGACGGGCTTCGACGATCTCGACGAGATGCTCGGCGGTTTGCACGAGGGAGAGCTGATCATCCTGGCGGCTCGCCCGTCGATGGGCAAGACGGCGATCGCGCTGAACCTGGCCGAGCAGATCGCGCTCGGCGGGCGGACGCCGCTGAGCCCGCGGAGCGCCGGCGGGGAGATGGTGCCGGTCGGGTTCTTCAGCCTGGAGATGAGCAAGTCGGCGGTGGTGCAGCGTCTGATCAGCGCGTACTCGGGCCTGGACAGCCACCGCCTGCGGACGGGGCAGTTCTCGAAGTCGGAGTTTGACGACCGGATCGTCGGGGCGTGCGCGACGCTGAGCGAGGCGCCGATCTTCATCGATGACACGCCCGCGCTGACGCTCGCCGGGCTGCGGGCGCGGGCGCGCCGGATGCACCGTCAGCACGGGGTGCGTGTGATCATGATCGACTATCTGCAGTTGCTGAGCGCGCCAGGGGCGGCGAAGGAGAGCCGCCAGGTCGAGGTTTCGACGATCAGCCGGGGGATCAAGGCGCTGGCGCGCGAGCTGGAGGTGCCGATCGTGTGCCTGGCGCAGCTCAACCGCGGCGCGGAGCAGCGGGAGGGCAACCGCCCGCGGATGAGCGACCTGCGCGAGTCGGGCTCGATCGAGCAGGACGCGGACGTGGTGGCGTTGCTGCACCGCGAGGATTACTACCACGTGAACGATCCGGACTGGGCCGACAACCACCCGGAGAAGGTCGGGCTGGCGGAGCTGATCATCGCGAAGCAGCGGAACGGGCCGACGGGCGTGGTGCGCCTGACGTGGGACTCGGCGACCGTGCGTTTCAAGAACTACGCGGGGTACCGCGACGATTTCGACGTGTACACCGGCGCGGACGAGCCCCCGATGCCCGACGCGAGCCGCGGCGCGGCGCCCTTCGACGCCGACGCGCCCAAGACCGGCGCCGGCGGCGCGTTCGGCAGCCGCCCGCGCACCGGGCCCGCCCACAACCACCGCGACGGCGGCGGCCCGGACGAGGACACCGACAACCTGCCGATCTGAACGCACGCCCGGTGCGGCTCACGCCCGACGATGCGACGACGCGCGTCGTCGCTCTCCGTGCGCACAGTTCGCATACAAGTTTTCCCTTGCCATGGTCGTGCGCGTTCCCCCGTTGAGGCGGTGCCCGGGGGAGATTCGCGGCCCCGAACGGGTGTGTGCGCGCTGTATTTTAAACGCGATGTATGAAGATTGCAGATTTTTGTTGTCTTTTCTGAATGTTGTGAACGGTGGGCGCGGTAGTCTGTGCTCAAAGCGGCTGGGAGTAGAGAGGACAAGCGTGCCGGTGTGTCGCCGGGGCGATCCCACCCGCGCACATTTTGAGTTTGTCGGTGCGGGCATGCACACCCGTGTCGGCTTGTTCTATGGGAGGTCTCGCCATGCGTGTTCCTGTTGCTGTTCTATTGGTTTCTGCCGCCGGTCTTGTCGCGTCCAGCGCAACGGCCCAAGTTGGCACGTTCGTGATGGGCGTCGACTCGAGCGCGAACGCCGCGCACCTGTTCGACCCCGCCACCGGCGCGCTCGTGCAGCAAAACTGGATCGAGTGGGGCGACCTGACCGAGGGCGGCTCGGCAACCGGCTCCACCGCCAAGCACGCGATCTAGGTCGGGACGGACATCTGGGTCTCCGATCAGCTCCGCGACGTGGTGTACCGCTTCGATCAGGCCGGGAACCACCTGGGCAACATCCCCAACACCGGCATCGACAACATCAAGGGCATGACCGTCGTCGGCAACCAGGTCTGGCTGACCAACGCCGGCACGAACCAGGGCGCGCCCGGCAACTCGATCGTCTTCATCGACATCGCGACCGCGACGCCCGTCGGCTCGGCCCCGACCGTCGGCTCCCTCTTCGACCTCATCCCCTTCCAGGGTCAGCTCCTCGGCTCCAACATCGGCAACCAGAACATCGAGTTCTACAGCCCAACCACCGGCGAGCTCACCGGCACGTTCCACGCCCCCGCGACCGGCGGGCTCCGCTTCCCGCAGCAGATGGTCGAGCGTGAGAACGGCAACCTGCTCGTCGCCGGGTTCTCCACCATCGGCGGCAGCACCACCGGCATCTACGAGTTCACCAGCGAGGGCGTGCCGCTCGGCGTCGTCGCCGGTGCGGGCGCTGGCGCACGCGGCGTGATCGAGCTCGAAAACGGCGAGATCATGTGGAGCAGCGGCGCCGGCTTCTCGGTCGGCAGCGACCTGATCTTCGGCGGCGCCGGGGTCTCCGGGCAGTACCTCAGCTTCGTCACCGTCATCCCCACGCCCGCGGGCTTCGCGCTCTTCGCGGCCGCGGGCCTGGCGGCCGCACGTCGCCGACGCTGAACCGCACGACGCGATCGACTCACAAGCACGATGCACAACGCACGCCGGGCCCCATGCACTGGGGGCCCGGCGTGTCTTTGCAGCAGGTGATGGACCCGCCCGCACGGCCCCCGGGGGGGGCGACGGCACGGGCGAGGGCGTCAGCGCCGCGTGCGGACGCGTCCGCCCATGAGCCGGGGCGGGAGCTTGCTGGGCACGACGCCGCCGGGAAACTTCGAGGCCGACGATTTGGCGTCCATCGACGCCATCGCCGGCACCTTCGGCGCTTCGAGACGGTTGCGCTCGACCACCGGCACGCCCGTCACGACGTACGGCGCGTTCGGGCGCTCGTCCTTCCAGCCTTCAGGCCGCGGCGTCGCCTTGAAGTCCGGGTACGCCAGGTTCGGCACCTCCGCGTTGATCAGGTTCTCGATCTGACGCAGCAGCTTGCCCTCGGCCGCGGTCGCGAAGCTCCACGCGATGCCGCGCTTGCCCGCACGCGCCGTCCGACCGATCCGGTGCACGTACAAGTCCGGGTCGTCCGGCAGGTCGTAATTCACGACGTGGCTGATGTTGTCCACGTCGATCCCGCGGCTCGCCAGGTCGCTCGCGACCAAACACGCCAGCTTCCCGCCCTTGAACGCCTTCATCACGCTGTTCCGACGCCCCTGACGCATATCCCCGTGGATCGCGTGCGCCTCGATCCCCTTCTTGTTCAGGTGCTCGGTCAGGCGGTCCACCGTCTTCTTCAGGCGGCAGAACACGATCGTCAGCGCCGGCTCCTCGTGCGTCAGCAGGTGCACCAGCAGGTTCCGCTTGTCCCACGGCTCCACCGTCAGGTAGAACTGGTCCACCAGGCTCACCGTCAGCGAGCCCGAGCTGGTCACGATCTTCTCCGGCTCGCGCATGTGCCGACGGGCCAGCTCCTCGATCTCCGGGTTGATCGTCGCACTGACGAAGATCGTCTGCCGGTCCTCCGGGCACATCCGCAGGATGCGACGGATGTCCTCGCGAAACCCGATGTCGAACATCCGGTCCACCTCGTCGAGGATCGCGAAGCGCACGTCTGCCAGCGAGAGATACCCGCGCTGCACCATGTCCATCACGCGCCCCGGCGTGCCGACGATGATCTCCGGGCCCTTCGCCAGCTTCTCGGCCTGGGTCTGGATCTTCTGCCCGCCGTAAACCGGCAGCACGCGGATCCCGGTGTGACGCCCGAGCTCCTTCATCTCGTCGGCAATCTGCACCGCGAGCTCGCGCGTGGGCGCGAGGATAAGGGCCTGGAACTTGCGGCCGCGCGTGGCCATGTTGAGCAGCGGGAGGCCGAAGGCGGCCGTCTTGCCCGTGCCGGTCTTCGCCTGCCCGAGCACGTCGCGCCCGGTGAGCGCGACGGGGATGAGCTTCGCCTGGATCGCGGTGGGGTGCTCGAAGCCCTGAGCCTTGATCCCGCGGAGCACGCTCTCGTTCAGACCCAGGTCGTCGAAGGTGCCCTCGTCGAAGACGTCTTGGCTCTTGTCATGCGCCGTCGCCGGGGCGTGCGACTTCTTGACGATGACCTCTCCCGCGACACGCGCGGGATCGCCCGCCAGGTGCCCGGCGTGCGAAGCCGCCGCCGGCTTGCGAGACTCGGCCCGCTTCGACCCGGTCGCCCTCGTGTCGGCCTGCTTTGTGTCGGGCTGCTTCGCCTCGGGCTGGCGAGCGGGCGACTTGGATGAGCCGGGATTGCGGGGCTCGGGCTTCTTGGACGCGGGCTTCTGGGGCGCCGATTTCTTCAACTCGGGCTTTGAACGCTCGGGCTTCTTCGCGCCGGGCTTCTTCGTGTCCGGCTTGCTGCCCGCCGCCTTCTTTACGACGGCCTTCTTCGTCGCGGCCTTCTTGGTGGTCTTCTTCGCCGCCTTGGCGTCGCTCTTGGCCTTGGGCTTCGCAGCGGGCTTCTTGCTCGCCGCCTTCTTACTCGCGGCTTTCTTGGCGCCCGCCTTCTTCACCGTCGCGCTCTTGCCCGCGGCCTTTTTGGCGGTCTTCTTCGAGGCGGCGGTCTTCTTCGAGGCGGCGGGCGCCTTCTTGACCGTTTTTTTGCCGCTTGTTTTCGAGGTCTTCTTCTTCGGGGCGCGCCCGCCGGCGGCGTTGGCGCCCGCGTCAAAGCGAGGGCCGAGCGTGCTCGTCGGACCGAGAGCGTCGAAGCCAGCGTCATCGTGCGCGGGCGGGGTGATGTCGCTGAAAGTCATGGTCTGGGGGTTCTCGAATCGGTCACTGGGCCTTGGTCACCCGGCGTCGCGCCCGCGGCCCGCGCCCAGAGCGAAGATCGCCCGGGCCCGCCCGCGTCGCTCGGCACACGTCGCCGAGCCGGCACGAAACCAGCACAAACACGCCGCGTTTCACCACACGACGCCGACCAGGCCCGGCACACGATCCGCCGATACCGCCCGGTCTCCGACACCGGGGCCGAAACCCCGGAAGACGGTGCATTCTAGCCCCAGCCGCGAGCCCGCCCGCCCCCGGGCCCCGTCGAGCGTCGCCCGCCGTGGGCGGCTCGCGCCCCGCCAGCGATCGGGGAGCGCCCGCCCGCCCGGGTCGAGATGCCCGCCCCCCCGGCACGCGCTCGCTCCTGATGGGTATCGGGTGGCGCGCACCCGCTCATCGCAACAGCCTCGGCGGGCGCGGGCTGCGTTCCAGTCTGCTTTTCGCGCAGGGTGCGGTCTGACCTTGGGGCTCGCATCACCTTCTGATAGCCTTTGTGCATGAACTATTTCTGCAGAGCGGGTGTGGCGGCGTGCGCGGTCGGGCTGGGCGCGGGGCTGGCATGGGGCGGTGGCGTGCCGGCGGGTGATGGGGCTCCCGAGGCTCGCGAGCGGGGTGCTGACGCGCCCGCGTTGACGCCACGCGCGGAGGCGGAGGCCCGGTACGCGGCGGCGCAGGTCGAATCGCAGGCTCGGATCGAGGCGCACCTCCAGGCGAAGATCCCCTTCCCGATCGACCCGGCCAAGGCTCGTCAGCACCAGATCGAGTCGAACAGGCTTTGGCGTGAGATCGAGGGTGTGCAGCGAGGGGTGCGTCTGGCGTGGCCCGAAGCCGCGGCATTGATCGAGTCGGACACGCGGGTGGGCACGCGTGCCGGGATGGGCTTCGGGCGATCGGCGGGCGAGGCGCTCGCGGCGATCCACACCGCCCCCGAATGGACGCCGGGGTGGGATCAACTCGCGGTCAGCGTCCAGAACGCGATGCGTGCTCAAGTGGACGAGTTGTTCCGCCTGTACATGCGGGAGGTGATGAGCGAGGGCATCCTGCCGCTGGAGGTGTCCGCGTTTGTGGATCCGCCGTCGTTGTGGTTGCCGCTGCGGGGCGCGGTCGTGCAGAGCGATTGGTACTGGTGCCGCAGGGTTTTCCAGTGCCTGGCGTTCGCGGCCAGAGACAACGCGGAGCGATCGCTGGGCATTGATCCGTCGCTTCGCCCCAGCCTTCGCTGGGTCTACGTCTCGAATCTGTTGGCGGAGGTGGCGAGCGAGTATGTGCCGAAGCACGGGATGCCGGTGCGGATTCTGGATGAGATGGTGGCGGACTATGTGGTGCTGCGTCCCGACCGGCGCGTGGGCTTTGCAACCCGGCGGCTGGTCAATGTGGAGGCGGCCAGGCTCCGGGCGTTGCACCACGAGCTCGGGCTCAGCGAGCATCCGTATTTTGAACGCTTCGGCGCCATCCCGCCCGCTCGCCTCGCGGAAATCGGCGTCGAGTTGCCGGCGCACGCGGACGCGGCGTCAACGGTGCTCGAAGCGGAGCGCCTGTGGGATTTGATCGAGCGCGCGATCTTCGGCGATGCCCCAGCGCGTGGCGCGGCTGTGGAGTCGATCGCGTCGCGACGGGAGTGGTGGTTCCGGCACCATGCGATGCTCGATGCGGAGCCCTTGGCGGCGCTCATGGGTGGCGATGAGATCCTGCTGGTCGATCTTGCGATGGAAGGGTCTCCGCATCTTCGGTACTGGGCGGCCTTGCCGGAGCGTGTCGATATGGGTATGCCGACGATCAGCGTGGGCTTTTCAGACGTTGCGGTGACAGCCGGGCACATCGCGCAGGTGGCGGTGGAGCGGTACCGGCACGTCCACGGCGTGCTGCCGGCGACGCTGGACGTGCCGGTTGCGGAGTTGAATCAGGCGATGCTGCGGACAAATCCGCGGGCGGGAAGCGAGCATCCTCCGTTTTGGCCGCGGTGGCGAAGGGGCGCGAATGCGCAGCGCGAGGGCGGGCCGGCGGTGCCGCAGGTGACGATGGCGGATGTCGCGGACCCGTTCTCGCCCGATGGTGCGCCGATTGTTTACCGCCCGGCGGTGGATGAGCCGCGTGGGTATGTGCTGTACAGCGTGGGGATGAACGGCACCGATGATGGCTGGCGGGTGGAGGGTGCGTGGGCTTACCGGAGCCCGGATATCCCGTTGTCGCCCACGTTGCAGGAGTTGCGAGCGCGTCGGGAGGGCAAGGAGTGAGGGCGGGCCCGGTGCCGGGGGTGTCGGAAACCTAGACTGGGCGCATGACGACGGACGCGAATGGATCGAATCCCCCGGCCCGGTATGATGCGGCGTTTGCCAACCGGATCGAGCCCGAGTGGCAGCGCCGGTGGGCGGAGGCCGGGGTTTTTCGTCAGGCGAACCCGGGGGAGGCGGGGTTCGACGGCGCCAAGCCCAAGTTTTACTGCCTGGACATGTTCCCGTATCCCTCCGGGGCGGGGCTGCACGTGGGGCACCCGGAGGGGTACACGGCGACGGACATCGTCTGCCGCTACCAGCGGATGCGGGGGAAGAACGTGCTGCACCCGATGGGGTGGGACGCGTTCGGGCTGCCGGCCGAGCAGTACGCGATCCAGACCGGGGTCCACCCGGCCGAGACGACGCGGAAGTCGATCGATAACTTTCGGCGTCAGCTCCAGCGCTTCGGGTTCAGCTACGACTGGGATCGCGAGTTCGCGACGATCGACGAGGGCTACTACAAGTGGACGCAGTGGATCTTTTTGAAGATCTACAACAGCTGGTTCGACCCGCAGCAGCAGAAGGCCCGCCCGATCGGGGACTTGGTCGCGATGCTCGAGGGGGGCGAGTGCGGCGTCAGCGCGTGGGGCGAGCTGGTGAGCCGCGAAGGGGCACGGGGGACGCAGGCGTTCACCGGCAAGCCCAGCGACGTCCGCCTCTGGCACGAGCTGACAACGGAGGAGCGGCGCGGGTTTCTCGATAGTCAGCGCCTGGCGTATCTGGACGAGCAGACGGTGAACTGGTGCCCGAAGCTCGGGACGGCCTTGGCGAACGAGGAGGTCAAGGACGGGCGGAGCGAGCGGGGGAGCCACCCGGTCTACCGCAAGCCGCTGCGCCAGTGGATGCTCCGCATCACGGCCTACTGCGACCGCCTCCTCCAGGGCCTCGAGGGGCTCGACTGGCCGGAGTCCACGCGCGCGATGCAGCAGGAGTGGATCGGCAAGAGCGTCGGGGCCGAGATCGACTTCGAGGTCGAGGGACGTGACGAGGCGCTGCGGGTGTTCACGACGCGCCCGGACACGATCTTCGGCGCGACGTACATGGTGATCGCGCCGGAGCACTGGCTGGTCGATGAGATGCTCGACGAGCCGGCGGGCGAGACGGACGCGGCGGCGCTGCGGGCGTACGTGGAGCAGGCGCGGAACCGGAGCGACGTCGAACGCCAGGAGGCGAAGGAGAAGACGGGCGTCTTCACGGGGCTCTACGCGGTCAACCCGGCGACCGGGGCTCGGATCCCGATCTGGACGGCCGACTACGTGCTGACGGGCTACGGCACGGGCGCGATCATGGCCGTCCCGGCGCACGACGAGCGGGATTTCGAGTTTGCGCAGAAGTTCGGGCTGGAGATCCGGGACGTGGTCTACCCGCGGGCGTTGCAGCTCGTGTCGTTCTACGCGCACCACATGACCGAGGACGAGAAGGCCGACGACGAGAAGTGGAAGAAGACGCTCGCCGACTTCATGGGCTTGTGCACCACGGTGGATTCCGACCCGGAGCTGTTCGGCCCGGTGCTGGGCGCGGTGCGCGAGCGCCGGCGTGAGCAGCAGACGGCGGGGCTGACCGCCGAGCAGGCGGCCGAGAAGGGGCACATCGGCTCGCGCGGGTCGATCTCCGGCGAGTACATCGTCTCGATCGAATCCCTCGGGGCGAAGGACGGGCAAGCGCTGGAAGACCTGTTCGCGGGGGGTGGGTACTGGCGGCGGCGTGGCGAGGCGTTCACGCTCGCGGGCGTGTGCGTGCACTCCAAGAACGCGGAGGTCTCGCTCGACGGGCTCGGCAAGGCGCAGGCGATCGAGCGGATCACGGGCTGGCTGGAAAAGAAGGGGATCGGGCAGGAGAAGGTGAACTACCGCCTGCGGGACTGGCTGTTCAGCCGCCAGCGGTACTGGGGCGAGCCGGTGCCGATCGTCTTCGACGAGCAGGGCGACCACTACCCGGTCTCGGAGGAGGCGCTGCCGGTGACGCTCCCGCCGATGACGGACTATCAGCCGGCCGAGAGCGACGACCCGCAGCCGCTGCTCGCGAAGGCGGGGGCGTGGGTGCGGACGACGGCCGGGGATGCGGGCGTGGACGAGGACACGCTGCGCCCGGAGACGCCGGTGCGCCGCGAGACAAACACAATGCCCGGCTGGGCCGGGAGCTGCTGGTACCACCTGCGCTACGCGGACTCGCAGAACGCGGAGCGGTTCGTGGGGGAAGAGGCCGAGCGGTACTGGCTGAAGGACGGGGTGGACCTCTACATCGGCGGCGCGGAGCACGCGGTGCTGCACCTGCTCTACGCGCGGTTCTGGCACAAGGTGCTGTTCGACCTGAGGCTGGTCTCGAGCGACGAGCCGTACCGGAAGCTCTTCCACCAGGGGATGATCCTGTCGCACGCGTACCAGCGGAAGAACAAGACGCTGGTGCCGATTAACGAGGTGGACGCGCGGGAGGACGGGACGTTTGTCGAGCGGGCGACGGGCGAAGCGGTGACGCAGATCGCCGCGAAGATGAGCAAGAGCCTGAAGAACGTGGTGAACCCGGACGAGGTGATCGCGGAGTTCGGCGCGGACACGTTCCGGTTGTACGAGATGTACATGGGGCCGCTGGAGGCGACGAAGCCGTGGGACACGCGGGCGATCGCGGGGATGTACCGGTTCCTGCAGCGCGCGTGGCGACTGGCGATCGACGAATCGACCGGGAACGTGCGCGACGGCGGCGGCTCGGACGACGCGGAACTGGAGAAGCTGCTCCAGCGCACGATCGCGAAGGTGGGGGACGACATCGAGAAGCTGAGCTTCAACACGGCGATCGCGGCGATGATCGAGTTCGTGAACGCGGCGCTCCCGGGGGACGGGCAGAGCCCGCGACTGAGCGTTTCGCAATTGGAGCGGTTCGTGCGCACGCTCGCGCCCTTCGCGCCGCACCTCGCGGAGGAGCTGTGGTCGCGCCTCGGGCAGGAGGGGTTCGTGAGCGAGGCGTCGTGGGCGAGCTACGACCCGGCGATGCTGATCGACGACGCGGTCGAGGTGCCGGTGCAGATGAAGGGGAAGGTGCGGGCGAAGCTGCTGGTGCCGGCGGACCTGGACGCCGAGGGCCTCAAGGCGGCGGCCCTCGCCGACCCGAAGGTCATCGAGTTCCTCGCGGGCGCGAAGCCCGAACGCGTCATCGCGATCCCGGGCAAGATGGTCAACATCGTCCTCTGACGCCCCCGCCCTCGCGCCCCGGCTCGCTCCCAGTTCCCCGCACGGGCTCCCCGCGTGGTCGCCCCGTCGCACGCCCGGGCGGCGGAAGCCCCGTTCCCCTACCCTCTCGGCATGTCCAGCACGACCGGCGCCCGCGCCGACCACGCCGCCTCCAGCATCAAAGACACGATCACCTCGATCGTGATCGCGTTCACGATGGCCTTCGTCTTCCGCGGCTTCGTCGTGGAGGCCTTTGTCATCCCCACCGGCTCCATGGCCCCCACCCTCATGGGCGCCCACATGCGCTTCCACGGCGAGGACAGCGGGTACGCCTGGCAGGTCGGCCCCTGGCACTACGGCCCCCGCAACGTCCCGCTCCCCATCCAGGGCGCCTCGCCCCTGATCAACCGGGGCGCCCGCGACGCACGCGGCATCCAGATCACCCCCATCGAGGTCGCCGACCCGATGAGCGGGCGACGCGTCACCGGGCCCGCCTCCCGCGACGTGCCGTGCCTCGCGGGCGACCGCATCTTCGTCGTGAAATACCTCCAACCCTTCTTCGCGCCCGACCGCTGGGACGTCGCGGTCTTCAAGAACCCGACCGCCCCGCAGGAGAACTTCATCAAGCGTCTGGTCGCGATGCCGGGCGAGCAGGTCGCGCTGGTCGACGGCGACGTCTTCGTGCGGGAAGCACCGGACGGGCAGGCCGCGGGATGGGACGCGGGCGACTGGCGGATCGCGCGGAAGGACGAGCGGACGCAGCGGGCCGTCTGGCAGCCGGTGTTCGACTCCGGGTACGAGCCGCTCCAGGGTGCGGCGATGTTCGCGAGCCCGTGGCGCCCCAGCGGCCCGGGCTGGACGATGGACCGGCGCCGGTACACCTTCCGCGGCGAGGGCGAGGCCTCGCTCGCCTGGCACGCCGCGGGACGGCGCACCACCCCCTTCCCCGGGCGCATCCCCGCCGAGGTCGCGACGTGGGCGGTGAACGATTTCTACCCCTACAACGAGAACACCAGCAGCAGCTTCGGCGGGGTGGACGTCTTCCCGGTCAGCGACGTGCGACTGAGCTTCGCGATCGAGCCGGACGCCGGGGTCGCGGTGAGCGTGACGGCCGAGCTCGACGCGCGGGGGCACGAGTTCCGCGCCTCGATCGAGACCGGTGGCGACGGGCGCGGCGAGGCGGTGATCTTCAAACGCCGCGCCGGCGCCGGCGAGTGGACCGAGCTGGCGCGAGAGCCGCTCACCCGAGCCATCACGCCCGGGCGGACCACCAACGTCGAGTTCTGGCACGCGGATCAGTCACTCAGCCTGTGGATCGAGGGGCGACGGGTGGCGGAGGCGTTGTACGACTGGTCCCCCGCCGAGCGGATCTCGGCCGCGACGGGACGGGGCTTCGCACGCCTGCTCGCCGAGGACCGCGAGCGGATGTTCAGCCACCTGCGCGATCCGTCGATCTACGAACGCCCGGAGCTCCGGTGGCGGTTCGACGTCGCCCGTGCGAGCGGTGCCGGGGCGGAGGCGGGCTTTGCCCTCTACCGCGTCCGCCTCGACCGGGACCTGTTCTTCCAGCCCGGGGTCTACCGCCCGACCAGCGGGCACTCGCTCGCCGGCGAGCCGATGATCGCGACCCACCCGACCGAGAACCCCCTCGTCCTCACCAACGAGCAGTTCTTCACCCTCGGCGACAACAGCCCCGCCAGCAGCGACGGGCGCGCCTGGGACGAGCCCGATCCCTGGGTCGCCACGCTCATCGACCCGACACCCGGCGTCGTCCACCAGCGCCTCATGATCGGCAAGGCGTTCTTCGTCTACTTCCCCGCGCCCCACAGCCTCGCCGGGCGGAGCATCATCCCCGACTTCGGGCGGCTCCGTTTTATCTGGTAGCCCCGCACCGGAGCCGAGCCCCGACGGGCGGAACAACGCCGCGAGCGGAAACTCAGTTCCGCCCCTCGGCCTGCGCGCGGGCGCTGGTGAACAGCTCCGGCAAACGCTGACGCTCGAGCAGCTGCAGCTCACGCTGGTTCACCACCGCGTACATCAGCAGCACCTCGTTGCGCGTGTCGATCACGCTCAGGATCTCTTCGCCCGAACCCTCGGTCGTCATCACCACGTACCCGCCGACGCTCGCCACCATCTCCGCGTGGGCCGGGACCGACCAACGCCCCGCCTGCGTCAGGATCAGCCCCACCAGCACGAACGCGCTCGCCCACAACGCCACCGACGGCACGTGCCCGTCGTGGGGTGCGGCCGGGGGCGCGACGGCGTCGGTGCGGGTCGCGGGGTGATCCTGGATCGGCTCGGGCATCGGGCGTCGTCCTTCGTTGAAGGTTCAGCGGGCTTGGCGGGGGCGGGTCGCGTCGGTGCCGAGGTTCCGGTAGCCGATGCCCTCGAGCTGGCGGCGCGAGTGGTTCCACCGCACGGCGATGAGTTCCTGGTTCACCGAATCCACGACAAAAACGGCGTTGCTGGCCCCGCCGCGGATCGACCCGCCGACCATGGTGTAGTCCCCGCGGGCGCGTTCACGCGGCTGCTCCGCGCCGACAGGCGGGCTCAGCGTGACGACGCACAGCACCAGCACGAGCACCGCGTTGAGCGCGATCAGCGGGTGCAGGGCGCGACGCCCCGCGCCGGGCCTGGCGTGATCTGTTGCGGGCGGGCGGGGCGCCATCTCGGGCCTCCGGGGTGCGTGGGCGAGGTGACGGGAACGGTCAGTCCTGGTGCCCGCGCTTGCTGGGGATGAAGCTGACGCCGATGCCAGCGGCCGCCAAGATCGCGACCACCAGCAGCGTGCGAATGGTCGGCACGCTGTCCGGCTCGCGGACGGCCGGGGGCGTGAGCAGCTCCTCGCCCTCCTGGGCCTGCGCGGGGGCGGCCAGAGCGCAGATCGGAAGCACCAGGCACGCCAGCGCGACCGACCGGCTCCGTCCGCGTGTGTTCGGCTTCTTCATCGCAAGATCCTACATCCGGGGGCCGCACCGATCCAATGCCAGCGCCGACCCTCGCGCCGGTCTCGGCGGGGCGGTGGGGGTCCATCCGCGGCCCGGGGCGGGCGGATCCGCGAAAGTCGGGCCGAGGCCCGGGCCCGCGTCGCGCGGTTCGCATGGGAGGCGTCCGCCGACGGTTGACCCGCTCCGCGGCTTTCCTACCATTGGCACCTGTCGATTCGGGCCTCCCGCCCGGGTCGTCGCCCGCTTGGGGGCATAGCTCAGTTTTGGTAGAGCGCATCCATGGCATGGATGAGGTCAGGGGTTCGAGTCCCCTTGCCTCCACTCAAGCAGCACCCGCCGGCTCGCAAGGGCCGGCGGTTGTCGTTTTTCGCCGGACAACTTTGGCGTGACCGCCGTGCGCGGGGGTCTACGCTCTGCCTGAGAGCCGCGGCACGCCCTCACAGGGGGGGATGCGTCCGTCGCGGCACGCCCAACCCGCCAGCGAGCCCGATGTGTCGGATATGGCCTGGTTCATCCCGGTTTTGATCTTCCTTGCCCGGATCGTGGACGTCTCGATCGGGACGGTCCGCATGATCCTGGTCATCGGCGGGCACCGCCTCCAGGCGGCCTGCCTCGGCTTTGTCGAGGTCATCATCTGGGCCCTCGCCGTCGGCGGCGTAATCAAATTCCTCGCCCACCCCCTCGCCCTGCTCGCCTACGGTGCCGGCTTCGCCACCGGGACCTACGTCGGCATGATGATCGAGGACCGCATCGCGCTCGGCTACCGCGTCGTGCGCGCGATCAGCGCCACCGCCAACAGCGCGATCTCCAGCGAGCTCCGCCTCCGCGGGTTCCGCGTCACGCGACTCGAAGGCACGGGGCAGGCCGGGCCGGTGGAGGTCGCGTTCTGCGTCGTGCGCCGTCGCGCGCTGCCGGACCTGCTCAAAAACCTCCGCGAGGTCGCGCCGGACGCGTTCGTGACGGTGGAGCGCGCCGACCGGGCCGAGGGCGGCCCGTTCCCCGCCGACATCGCTCGCGAACGACGCCTCTGGCGCAGCACCAGTCTGATCCGGAAATAGCACGCCTTTGGACAGGCTTCACCCGGAATCGGGTGTTGTGATGTGGTGGCTCGATCCGCGGGTCCCGCAAAAACCCTGATCCCCGTGTTTGCCAGTCCCCCGGACTCACCCAGTTCGCCCTGATTGCCGATAAAGGCCGGACAGACCGGGCTATGAGGCCCGGCTACCATCCGCCCAACCTGCCTTGGCCCCCGAGATTTACATCCCGGGAAACCCACGGCACAGAGTCTGAGGGACCGCTCGGGTGATCATCGGTTCGATCGCCATTATTGCGCTGGCCGCCCTGCTGGCCCCTTGGCTCCACCGCTGGCTGGGGTGGCGGGCGGGGTACGTCCTCGCGTTGGCGCCGGCCGCGGGCTTTGTGTATTACGCCCGAGAGCTGATGGGCGTCGCCGAGGGGCGGGCGCTGGTGTCGACGCTGGAGTGGCTCCCTGAGTTGGGGGTGTCGCTCGGGTTCCGGGTAGACGGGCTGAGCATGCTGTTCTGCCTGTTGATCACGGGCATCGGCACGTTCGTGCTGATGTACGCGACGCCCTATATGAAGGATTACGCCCTGCGCGGGCGGTTCTTCAGCTACCTGCTCGGGTTCATGGGCTCGATGCTGGGCCTGGTGGTCGCGGACAACGTGATCCTCCTGTTTATCTTCTGGGAGCTCACGAGCATCACGAGCTATCTGCTGATCGGGTTCGACCATGATCGGCTCGCGGCTCGGAAGGCGGCGCTCCAGGCGCTGCTCACGACAGGTCTGGGCGGGCTGGCGCTGCTGGCGGGCCTGATCCTGCTCGCGACGGCCGCGGGGACGTACGAAATCAGCCGGATGGGCCCGATCTCGGGCGATCACCCGCTCTACGTCGGGGCGTTGGTCTGCATCCTGGCGGGGTGCTTCACGAAGAGCGCGCAGTTCCCGTTCCATTACTGGCTGCCGAACGCGATGGAGGCGCCGAGCCCGGTCAGCGCGTTCCTGCACAGCTCGACGATGGTGAAGGCCGGCGTCTTCCTGCTGGCGAAGCTCAACCCGATCATGGGCGAGACGGCGCTCTGGGACACGCTGCTGGTCGGCTTCGGCGGGTTCACGATGCTGTTCGCGGCCTACCTGGCGACGCGGAAGACCGAGCTCAAGCCCGTGCTGGCGTACTCCACGGTGAGCAGCCTGGGCATCATCACGATGCTGATCGGCGTGGGCGGGACGTACGGGACGCTCGCGGCGATGGGGTACCTGTTCGCGCACGCGCTGTTCAAGGCCGCGTTGTTTCTGATCGCCGGGATCGTGGTCCACGCGACGCACGAGAAGAACACGGAGAAACTGGGCGGGCTGGCGCGGGCGATGCCGTTCACGGCGCTCGCGGCGGTGGTCGCGGGGCTGAGCCTCGCCGGCGCGCCGCCGATGCTGGGCTTCGTGGGCAAGGAGCTGCTGCTCAAGGCCGGGCTGGGCTCGGCGAACGCGATCCCCGCGATCGCGATCGCGAGCGTGACCGGCGTGGCGGCGGCGCTGACGGTGATGGCGGCGTTCGTCGTGGTGTGGAAGCCGTTCTTCGGGCGCAAGCCCGAGCACGCGGGGCACGCGCACGACGACGCCGCGAACAACGATGACGCGAGCAACGACCACGGGCACCACGGGCACGGGGATCACGCGCCGCACGAGGCGCCGTTCACGATGTGGATCGGTCCGATCACGCTCGGGGTGCTCACGATCCTGGGCGCGTTGCTCCCGGTGTACTTCGTCGACGCGGTCGTCAAGTCGGCGGCTCACGACGTGCTGCACAACGCCGCCGCGATCGAGCCGGTCGCGCGCACCGTCTACGAGGGGACGTCGCTTGCGGCGTTCGACATGCTGTACATCTCCACGCCGCTGCTGATCAGCCTCGGGGCGCTGGCGGTGGGGCTGGTGCTCTACGTGCTGCGCAAGCCCTACCGGGCGACGACCGAGCTGCTCGCGCCGATCGACCGCGTGGGCCCGCTCCGGATGTACCACTGGGCGCTCGACGGCGTGGTGGCGCTGGCGAAGAGGCAGACGCGGTTCCTGCAGAACGGCTCGCTGCCGATCTACCTGCGGTTCGTCGTGACGGCGATGCTGGTGCTGGTGGGCGTGGCGCTGCTCCGCACGGGGGGGCTCGGGACGCTCCGCAACGACCTGGACGACCTCGGGATCGTTGAGGGCATCCTGGTGCTGATGATGATCGCGGCGGCGTACGCGACCACGCGTCAGCGTTCGCGCTTGGCGACGATCGCGATCCTCGGGATCGTGGGCTACGCGGTCGCGTTGATCTTCGTGCTGTTCGGGGCGCCGGACGTGTCGATGACGCAGTTCGCGGTCGAGACGCTGACGGTGGTGCTGTTCGTGCTGGTGGTGTACCACCTGCCGCGGTTCGCGCTGTTCAGCAACCGGGCGACACGCCTGATGGACGCGTTGATCGCGAGCGTGGCCGGGCTGGCGGTGGGCGCGCTGGTGCTCGCCTCGAGCGCCGAGACGAGCATCGCGCCGATCAGTTGGTACTTCAACGAGCACGCCTACCCGGCCGAGGGCGACCCGGCGGGGCGTCACTACGCCTACGGGCGGAACCTGGTGAACGTGATCCTGGTCGATTTCCGGAGCATGGACACGCTGGGTGAGATCACGGTGCTGGGGATCGCGGCGATCGGCGTGTTCACGCTGCTGCGCCTGCGCCCGGACCGGGAGCCGTTCGCGGAGCCGACGGGCGCCGCGACGTTCGGGGCGGATGAGCCGGACCACAAGCGGGCGAGCCAGGGCGAGGGCGAGCGTCCGCACCGGGAGGGCTCGGCATGAACTCGGTGATCCTGCGCACCGCGGCCCGTGTGCTGCTCCCGCTGCTGGTGATCTTCAGCATTATTCTGCTGCTGCGCGGGCACAACGTGCCGGGCGGGGGCTTCGTGGGCGGTCTGCTGGTGGCGAGCGCGGTGGTGCTGTACGCGATGGCCGAGGGCCCGCGGAAGGCGCGGGCGATCATGCGGATCGACCTCCAGGTGCTGATCGGGATCGGGCTGCTGATCGGTCTGGCGGCGGGCTTGATCGGCGTGGCGGCGGGCGAGCCGTTCATGGCGGGGCTCTGGTTCGAGTTCCCCGCGCCGGGCCTGGGCGAGATCAAGGTCGGCACGCCGCTGCTGTTCGATATCGGGGTGTACGTCACGGTGCTGGCGGTCTGCCTGCACATGATCCTCTCGCTGGCGGAGGACGCCTGACCATGCACACGCTGCTCGCCATCGCGGCCGGGGTCATGTTCGCCTCGGGGCTCTACATGATGTTCCGGCGCAGCTTCGTGAAGCTGATCATCGGGCTGGTGCTCATCGGGCACGCGGCGAACATCGTGATCTTCACCTCGGGCGGGCTGGTCCGCGGCGCACCGGCGCTGATCCCCGCCGGGGAGGCGCGCCTCCCCGACGACCCGGCGTTCACCGACCCGCTCCCCCCCGCGCTGATCCTGACCGCGATCGTGATCAGCTTCGCGATCATCAGCTACACGATCGTGCTGGTCCGCCGGGCGTACCAGGCGATCGGCACCGACGACCTCGACCAGATGCGTTCGACCGACAAGTAACCCCACGGGCCCCGAGGCCCGCACCGGAACACGACCCCGACCATGGACCTGCTCGTCGCCAGCCCGATCCTTCTGCACCTCACCGCGGGGCTGCTCTGCGTGGTCGCGTGGAAGAGCGTGCCCGCGCAGCGGGTGATCAGCATCGTCGCGGCCCTGCTCGGGCCCCTCGTCGCGGGGCTCCTGCTGGTCACGGTCCACAACTCGGGCCCGCAGACGGCGGCGCTCGCGGGCTGGCCCGCGCCCTACGGGATCGTGCTCGTGGGCGACGCGGTGAGTGTGATCATGGTCGCCCTGGTCGCGGTGGTGGGGCTGGCGGTGGTGGTCTACGCGATGGGCGCGCTGGACAAGCCCCGCGAGCGGGCGGGGTATCACCCGCTGATCCACCTGCTCCTGACGGCCGTCAACGGCGCGTTCCTCTCGGGCGACGTGTTCAACATGTACGTCTGGTTCGAGGTGATGCTGCTGGCGAGCTTCGTGCTCATCACGCTGGGCGGGACGCGCGGGCAGCTCGAGGGCGCGATCAAGTATGTCACGCTGAACCTGCTCTCCTCGGTCCTGTTCCTGTCCGCGATCGGGCTGCTCTACGGCATCGTCGGGACGCTGAACCTCGCCGACATCGCGGTCAAGCTCCCCCTCGTCGACGCGCCCGGGCTCAAGGCGGTCATCGCGATGCTCTTCCTGGTCGCCTTCGGGATCAAGGCGGCGCTCTTCCCATTCTTCTTCTGGCTCCCGGCGAGCTACCACACGCCTCCCCCGGCGATCATCGCCGTCTTCGCCGGCGTGCTGACCAAGGTCGGCATCTATTCGATCCTCCGGGTCTTCACCCTCTGCTTCCCGCAGCAGCTCGCGGAGTTCGCCGACGTCTTCGTCTGGATCGCGGGCTTCACGATGGTGGTGGGGGTGCTCGGGGCGGCGGCCCAGTTCGAGATGCGCCGCATCCTCGCCTTCCACTCGGTCAGCCAGGTCGGCTACATGTTCATGGGCATCGCGATCGCCGGGGTCTGCCTCGCGCAGCTCGCGATCGACCCGGCGGGCGACGAGCAGACGGGCGTCCTGCGCCAGGCCGCGGTCGTCGCCGTCGCCGGCACGATGATCTTCATGCTCCACCACGGCGTGGTGAAGATGAACCTGTTCTTCATCAGCGGGATCGTGATGAAGCTGCGCGGCACCGCCGAGCTCAAGCACCTCGGCGACCTCTACCGCACGCACCCGATGCTGAGCCTGCTGTTCATGGTGACGGCGATGAGCCTCGCGGGCATCCCGGTGCTCAGCGGGTTCTGGGCGAAGCTCGTGCTCGTCCGTGCCGGGCTCGACGCCGGGGCGTGGTGGCTGGTCGGCGCGGCGCTGTTCGTCGGCTCGCTGACGCTGTTCAGCATGGTCAAGATCTGGGCCGAGGCGTTCTGGAAGACGACCCCCGCCGACGCGGACAAGGCCCTGGCGGCGCACGACGAATCCCAGGGCGGGCCGGTGCCCGGGGTCGAGCCCCGGGCCGGGCAGGGCGCGAACCTCACGCTGATGACGATCCCCGCGGCCGCCCTGACGGTGCTCGCGGTCGCGATGGGCGTGGGGATCGCGCCGATCTACCGTGCCGCGGAGCGCGCGGGCGAAGCGGTGATGAACCCGGACCAGTACATCGAGGCGGTGCTCGACGCCGAGTATCTCGAGCGTCTCGACGAGCACCGCGCCGCGCTCGGGCTCCCCCCGCGCCGCGGCGGGGCGACCGTCGTCGCCGAGGCCGATCCCACCCCAAGCCCGGAGGACCCGTCATAGGCACGCTCCTGGCCAACATCCTGCTCGCGTTCGCGTGGGCGGTCGCGATCGGCGAGTTCACCCCGGCGAACATCGCGATCGGGTTCGTGATCGCCTACGTGGTGCTCCGCCTGGCGAGCGTGCGCGCCGACCGCGGCGGGTACTTCGCACGCGTGGGGATCTGCATCGGGTTCGTGCTCTACTTCCTGCGCGAGCTGGTGATGGCGAATATCAAGATGGCCTACTTCACGCTCAGCCCGCTCCGCTCGCTGAGGCCCGCGATCCTCGCGGTCCCCCTGCGCGACGACCTGACCGACGTCGAGATCATGGTCCTCAGCAGCCTGCTCACCCTGACCCCCGGCACCCTGAGCCTCGACGTCTCGGCCGACCGCAAGATCCTGTTCGTCCACTTCATGCACGTCGAGGACGCCGACGCGGCGATCCGCGAGATCCAGGAAGGCTTCGAGCGCCGCCTGCTGGAGGTGACGCGATGAGCACCACCCTCGCCGCCACCCTTGCAAGCTGGACGATGGTCTCGACCGAGAACTGGAGTTTCTCGGCGATCGTCAGCGCGATCTTCTGGGGCGTGATGATCGTGCTCGGGGTGAGCATCGTGTTCAGCGTGTGGCGACTGCTGCGCGGGCCGACGCTGCCCGACCGCGTCGTCGCGCTCGACCTGTTCGGGATGCTCGCGGTGGGCGTCATCTGCGTCTACAGCGTCATCACCGAGCAGCCGACCCTGCTCTCGGTCGGCGTCGTCATGGGCCTGATCCTCTTCCTGGGCACGTGCGCGTTCGCGCTCTACATGGAGCGGAGGGCCAAGCCGTGAGCCACCCCATGCACACACTCGCGGCCTCGCCCGCGGCCGACCTCTACGAAGCGCCCGACATCGCACGCCTGCTCCCGGGCTTCGGCGACGCGCTCGCGATCGTGCTGCTCGCGATCGGCTCGGTCTTCTGCTTCCTCGCGGTCGTCGGCATCCTCCGGATGCCGGACCTCTACACGCGGATGCAGGCCGCGACCAAGGCGGGCACCCTCGGGGTGGCGTGCATCATCCTCGGCGTCGCGAGCCACTTCGGGGCCGCCGGCGTCGCGGTCGAGGCCCTGCTCATCGTCGCCTTCCTCTTCCTCACCACGCCCATCGCCAGCCACCTCATCGCCAGGGCGGCCTACTTCGTCCGCGTCCCCATCTGGGAGAACACCTGGCGCGATGACCTCCACGGACGCTACGACGAGATCACCCACGACCTCCAGGGCGACGGCTCCATCGACGTCGATCCCGACGAGATCCGCAAGCAACAAGAACCCGGACGCCCCGCCAAGCCCAAGCGGAACTGAACGCGTCGCCCGCGGCACAAGACAAGACCGACTCGGACCGCCCGAAATCGAGCCGGATCCATCAAAACGGATCCATCAAAACGGATCCGTCAAGACGGATCTGACGCGCCGCCGCCGCCCTCGCCGGCCTGGCCCCCGCTCCCGCCGCCGGGCTTGCGTCGGCGACGACGCCGCTTCTTGGGTGCGCCGTCGCCCCGCTCCGCTGCGCGATCGCCGTCGGCGTGCGGGCCGGGCCCGGCGCCGCCCTGCTGCGATGAGCCCGTTGCCGGGTCTGTCGCCGGGGCGTCGGGCGAGCGCGTGCCGCCTTCCGCCCCGGGTTCGCGGCCGCCTTCGCCCTCGGGCCGACGCTTGCGACGCCGTTTTTTCTTCGTCGGCGAGCCCTCGCCCGGTGCGAGCCCCAGCTCGTTCATGATGCGATCGACCTCGCTCCCGCCGCTGGTGCGCCCGCGTTCGGCGTCCGGCGCGGGCTCGCCGTCGCGCCGCTTCTTGCGACGCTTGCGAGGCGGCGCCTCGCCGGACGCCTCGCCCGGGGCGGGACGCGGGGCCCGTTCCGGCTCCGAAGCCGCGCGTGCCGTGGGCGTGCGATCCGGACGCTCGCGGCGCGCCGGCCGCGCGGGCCGGGGCGTCGGCTCCGCCTTCGCGCGCACCGCACGCGGCTCGCCCGGCTCGGTCAGCTCCTCCACCGGCACCGCCACGTCCCGGTTCGTCTCGTCCAGACGCACCAGCACGAGCTGGGTCAGGATCTGCGAGTCGATCACCGTGCCGTCCCCGTCCGGCGTGCCGACGCGCTTCTTCCGGTTCGGCAGGCGCTTGCGCAGCTCCTCGTACGTCTCGTCCTCGTACCGCAAGCAGCACATCAGCCGCCCGCACCGCCCGCTGATCTTCAAGGGGTCCAGCGTCGCCTTCTGCACCTTCGCGCTGCGCATGCTCACCGGCTTGAGCACCTTCAGAAAGTTCTTGCAGCAGCAGTACTGCCCGCACCGCTCATAGTCGGCCGTCAGACGCGCCTCGTCCCGCGCGCCCACCTGGCGCACCTCCACGCGGCAATCGTGGAACCGGCGCAGCTCCTGCTGCAGCGCGTGCGCCTCCACACGGTCGCGCTCGTCGCCCGAGAGCGCGGTGTAGTAGTACGTGATCCGCTCGTTGCCCAACAGCGGCTCGGCCTCCACCACCCGCACCGGCAGATGGAGCGATTCCGCGACCCGGCGCGCCCGCTTGACCAGTTCCGTCCGGCTCGCGTCGATCGCCGCCTGGCGGTCCATGTCCTCTTTGGTCGCGACGCGGAGGGCCATGCCGTCGGCGTGAAAGGGGTAGTCGCGACCGCCGGAGTTCTCGATGTACTCCAGCATCTCCTTGCGGCTCACGCTCTTGCTGCACCCGCTGTTCGGGCAGGTGCTCGTGAGCATCTCGCCCATCTCGATGCCGCGGTGCGTGCGCACGACGATCTTCGACCCGCACCCGGGCTTCGCGTCGCCCCGGTAGGGGAACTCACCGACCATCAGCATCACCCCGAAACGCACCACCAGCGTGCTCGGCGTGTTCAGACGCTCGTAGGCCTCGCGGTCGGCCTTCTCCTTGAGATGCTCGGCCAGGTCGGCCTCGAACTGCGGCAGCGGGGTGATGGGCATGAAGCGTCCTTTGGGAGGGGCAACGGGAGCCGGGCACTGGGGCCGAGCAAGGCGTGCCGGGGATTGTTGCCGCCTTCAGCCCGCTCCCGCACGGTCGCGGCTCGTTCGGAGCTGGCTCCGCGGGCTCGACAGAGCGTAGACCCCCGATCTTGCCCGTACGCCCCCGCCCGCCCCCGTCCGCCGCCGCCCCGGCTCGCCCCGTTCCCCTCACTCGCGTAGCCTCGCCCGATGCACCCCGCCGCACCGCCGCCCAGGCCGCTCCGCCTGCTTGTTGTCTGCCCGAGCTGGGTCGGCGACGTCGTGATGGCGACCCCCGCCCTCCGCCTGCTCCGCGAACGCCTGCCAGGAGCGTTCATCGGGCTCCTGCTCCGCCCGGGGCCGGACCGCCTCCTCCGTGGGACGGACCTCGCCGACGAGATCCACGTCGATCGTGCCCAGGGCGTGCTCGGGCCTAAGTTTGTCGCCGCCAAGCTCCGCCCGCGCCGCTACGACACCGCGCTGCTGCTGACCAACTCTTTTTCCACGGCGCTCATCGCCCGCATCGCCGGCGTGCCCCGGCGCGTCGGCTACGACCGCGACGGGCGCGGGCTCCTGCTCACGCGCAAGCTCCAGCCCCCGCGCGACGCCGGCGGCGCGTGGGCCCTCGTCCCGGCCGTGCGCTACTACTGGGACGCCGCGTGTGCCATGCTCCAGGGCTTCGACCTCGACGCCCCGGCACTGCCCGCCGGCACGGACTGGCTCCAACTCCCCCCCGGCGTGCGCCTGGAGCTCCCGCTCACCGACGCCGACCGCGAGGCCGCCGCCGCTGTCCTCGCCCGCGCGGGGCTCGAGCCCGGCGACCCCTACGCGATCCTGAACCCCGGCGGGAACAACCCCGCGAAGCGTTGGCCGCCCGAGCGGTTCGGCGCGGTCGCGCGCCACCTCGCCTCCCGCCCGTCGGGCCCGATGCGGTGCCTGATCAACGGCTCGCCCGCGGAGGGCGAGGTCTGCCGCGCGGTGCTGGCGGCCTGCCCCGAGGCCCGAGCCGTCGCGCTCCCCGACGTCGGCATGACCATGGACGCGATCAAGGGCCTCGTCGCCGGCGCAAGTCTCATGGTCACCAACGACACCGGCCCGCGACACGTCGCCGCGGTGTTCGGCGTCCCGCTCGTCACCCTCTTCGGCCCCACCGACCACCGCTGGACGCTCATCCCGACCGATGCCCCCGAAGCGATCCTCACCGCCGACCCGACACTCCCGGATGCCGAGCGAGCCAACGACCACCCCGAGCGATGCCGCGTCGACCGGATCACGCTCGATCGCGTGCTCGAGAGCGTCGAACGCGTGCTCCGCGGCCCCGCCCCGGGCGTCTGACGCATCGCGCGCCGCCACGGCGCGGGTCAGGCGTCCGCGCCGCCCGAACCGAACGCGGCTTCGGCGACGTCGATCGCCCGCGCCAACGCCGCGGCCTTGTTCACCGTCTCCTGATACTCCGCCCCCGCGTCGCTGTCGGCGACGATGCCGCCGGCGGCCTGGATGTGGTACGCCCACCCCTCCCCGCTCGGGCCGTGCAACCCCGTCGGGACCACGATCGTGCGCAGCGCCAACGCGACGTCCATCTCCCCGTCGAGACCGGCGTACCCCATGCCCCCGCCGTACGGCCCGCGACGCACCGGCTCCAGCTCGTCGATGATCTGCATCGCACGCACCTTCGGCGCCCCGCTGATCGTCCCCACCGGCAACGCCGCACGCAGCGCGTCCCAGCAGTCCAGCCCCTCGCGCAGCTCCCCCGTCACCGTCGAGCTGATGTGCATCACGTGGCTGTACCGCTCGATCTCCATCACCCGATCGAGCGCGACCGTCCCCGGCTGCGCCACGCGGCCGACGTCGTTCCGACCAAGGTCCACCAGCATCACGTGCTCGGCCCGCTCCTTCGCGTCCGCCAGCAGCTCCGCTTCCAGAGCCGCGTCCTCCTCGGGCGTCGCGCCCCGCCGACGCGTCCCCGCCAGCGGGCGGTTGGTCACGATCCGCGCCCCGTCGGCACGCGTGCGCACGCGGCACAGAATCTCCGGGCTGCTCGCGACCAAAATGCATCCGGCCGTCTGCATGTACACCATGTAAGGGCTCGGGTTCACCGCGCGCAACGCCCGGTACACGTCGAACGGGTCCGCCGACGACCGACGCTCGAACCGCTGCCCCAGCACCACCTGGAAAATATCCCCCGCACGGATGTACTCGAGCGCGCGACCCACCATCCCGGCGTGCGCCTCGCGCGTGAGGTTGCTTGCCATCGCGCTCGCCGGCGCGTTCGCCGGCACACGACCCGCCGGGAGCGGGCGCGAGTGACGCTGCACCGCCTCCTCCCGCGCCTCCAGACGCGCGACCGTCCGGTCGTACACCGCCGAGGCGTCCGCCTCCGCCCCGACCAGCCCGACCTGCACCAGGTGGACCACGCTCGCGACGTGATCAAACACCACCACACCGTCGTACAGCCCGAAGTGCATGTCCGGCAGCGTCCGGTCGTCCGGCGGGGCGTGTCGCCGGTCGAGTTTCTCCGGCTCCGCATAGCGGACGGTGTCGTAGGCCGCGTACCCGAACCACCCGGCCAGCACGCAAGACGGCAGCGCGTCGGGGCTCGCCCCGTCGGCCTCGGCGCGCATCAGACGCACCCCCGCCACCAGCTCGCGAAGCACCAGCAGCGGGTCGCCCTCCCGCTCGGAGATCGGGCGCCCCGTCTTCCGACGATCCGTGACCGTCACGACGTGCCCGCGCGCGAGCACCTCGACGACCGGGTGCGCGCCCATGATCGAGTACCGCCCCTGGCGCTCGCCGCCCTCGATGGATTCGAGCAGGAAGCTCGGGGCCGTCCGCTCGTCCTGGGCGACCAGGCGTCGGTACGCGAGCACCGGGGTGAGCTGGTCGGCCAGCAGGCGCACGCTGACGGGGACCGCAGCGGTCACGCCGGGCGTGTCCCGCCGGGCCCGGTCCACGATATTGACGAACTGATCCCTGGAAAGGCTGGGCATGTCGGAGCGATGGTAGCTCGCGTCGGGCGTCGCTCGGGGGCGAGCTCCCCTAGCCTGTGCCGCCGATGCATTTCCGTTTTCTAGGAACCGGGACGAGCGCGGGCATCCCGCTGATCGGGTGCCGAGAGCCCGCCTGCGCCTGCCGCAGCGACGACCCGCGGGACCGTCGCCTGCGCACCAGCGCCGCGATCCGCTTCACCGACGCCTCGGACCGCGAGCGGACGATCCTGCTCGACTGCGGCCCGGACTTCCGCGCCCAGGCCCTCGCCGCGGGCCTCGACCGGTGCGACGCCGTGCTCTTCACGCACAACCACGTGGACCACACGTGGGGCGTGGACGAGCTCCGACGCTTCAACGCCGTGATGCGGGCCCCGATCGACGTCTACGCCGAGGCCCCCGTCCTCGAGCACCTCCGCCGCGTGTACAAGCACATCTTCGAGCGAGACCTGAACGTGCAAGACTCCTTCGTCGCGACGCTGATCGCCCACCGCCTGGAGGCGGACCGCCCGCTGGAGCTCTATGGCCTGCGCTTCACGCCCATCCGTCTCCTGCACGGGCGGCTGCCGGTCCTGGGCTTCCGGATCGAGCCCGTGCCCGGGAGCGAGCTGGCCCGACGCGCGAGCCGCGACCCGCAGAGCCCGTTCCCGCTGGCCTACTGCACCGACGTCAGCGCGTTCCCACCGGAAAGCTGGGCGAAGCTCGAAGGGCTCCGGACGCTCGTGCTGGACGCGCTGCGATACCGCAAACACCCCACGCACCTGACGATCGGGCAGGCGGCGAGCGTGGCGCAGCGGGTGGGGGCCGAGGCGACCTGGTTCGTCCACATGAGCCACGAACTGATCCACGAGACCACCGACGCCGAGCTGCCCGAGGGCATGCGACTGGCGTGGGACGGGCTGACGCTGGGTGCCTGAGCCTTGTTATTGGTTTTTAGCAGGGTGATAGAGTCGCAATTTCGCGAACCGAAGCCGGGGCGTGTGTCGAAAGGTATGAGTGGGTGTGCGAGCAGGCTCGGCTTCCGCTCGTGCTCGCTGCCATGGTCCTCGCAGGGCGGAGCGCCCGACGCCTGAAGCCTCGCTTCGAGACCTTACTAAACGCCCGGGCCGACCGGGTCGATCGCGCAGGGTCGCGAGACCACCAGCCCGCACGACGCCGACACGAAGCCGCACGGAACGGAGTCCATGGACAAACCGAGCGAACATCCGCGCCCCGCCGCGTCCGCAGCGTCCGACGGGCCGCCTGACTCAGGCCCGGGGCGTGAGCCGGGGCTCGATGACCTGCTCCGTCGCCTCCGCCGAGTCCGCTCGGCGGCCCGCGCGCTGCTCGTCACCCACCGCCTCTCCACCCTGCTCGCGACGGGGCTGCTCCTGATTGTGCTGGCGGCCCTCGCCGACTGGGCCCTCCGCACGCCGGGCGCGCTCCGCGGGCTCGGGCTCGCCGCAGGGCTGGCGGCCGCGGGGTGGTTCCTCTGGAAAGCCGTCCTCCCCGCCGCCCGCTTCGATCCGACACTCACCGACGTCGCCCTCCGCCTCGAGCGGGCGTCGGGCGACCCCGAGCTGCGCGGGCTCCTGGGCTCGGCCGTCGATTTCGCGAACGCCCGGACGCACCGGAGCCCGCAAAACCCGCACGCGGGCCCGCAAGGGCAAGCCCGCGAGAGCGAGTTGTCACGCGCGATGGCTTCCAGCGTCGTTGCGGCCGCCGCCCAGCGTGTGCGCACGCGCAACGCGGCCCGCGTGCTGCGCCCGGCCCGCCCCGTCCGCCGCCTCGGGCTGGGGGCGGGGGCCGTGCTGCTCGTCGCCGCCCTGGCGCTGGTGAGCCCGGAGCTGACACGGATCGGCGCGCAGCGCGTGCTCACGCCCTGGTCGGGCGCGGAATGGCCGCGACGCACGCAGGTCGCCGACGCCACCTCGATCACCGTGCATCCGATCGGGCGGGCGCTCCCGCTCCGTGCCGCGCTGGAGCGGACCAACCGGGCCCGCGGGGAAACCTCCGTCGACGCGCGGTACCGCGTGATCACCGACGGGCGCGCCGGCCCCGTCCGGCGCGCCCCGATGACCCCGCAGCAGCATGGCAGCGAGGGCGCCTACGACGCCGAGATCTACGAACGCCTGATCGAGCCCACCCTCGGCACCGGTGTGGCGCAGGCCGAGCTCGAGTACTGGTTCGAAACCGAGGACGACCGCTCGCGATCCCGACGCGTGCTGCTGATCGAAGCGCCCGAGGTCCGCGCGGCCGAGGCGTTCGTCGAGCCGCCGCCCTACGTCGCCCGCGCGGCCCGGAGCGAGCACCGCGGCGCGCCCCTCTTCGTCTCGGGCTCGGCCGACCTGGGCTCCGGCAACGACGAACGCGCCGTCCTGGGCCCGGTGCTCGACGGCTCGGTCGTGGAGCTCCGCCTGACGCTCTCCCGCCCCGTGCCCACGCCCACCGACGCGCTCTCGATGAGCGCCGTTTTCGGGCAGGAGCGCGGGCTCCCCGAGGGCGCGGAGCTCACCGTCGACGGGCGGTCGTGGGTCGTGCGATGGGTCGCGGACGGGCCGGTCTCGGTCTCCGTCCGCCCGGTGGACGAGCACGGGATCGCGGCGTTCGACGCCGCCCGCTTCGCGATCGACGCGGCCCCCGACCGCCCCGCCAGCGCCACGCTGCTCGAACCAGCGCGGGACGAAGCCGTCCTCGCGACCGCCGTCGTCGGCGTGCTCGGCGAGGCGCGCGACGATGTCGGGCTCGCGTACGCCGCGATCGAGCGCACGATCGCCCGGCGCGTCCCCGGCTCCGAGGGCGGCGTCGAGCCCGAGGGCGACCCGGCCCGCCTCGAAGCGATCGAGCACGCCGAGGGCCAGCCCGTGCCCACCACCGCGACCCTGCGCACCACGCTCGACCTCGCGACGCTCGCGCGCGACAACGACGCCGAGGCGACGGGCCTCGCGGTCGGCGACGAGCTCTGGCTCCAGGTCGTCGCGCAGGACACCTTCGAGCGCGACGGCGAGCGCCACGAGCCGGCGCGATCCGCCCTCCGACGCCTCATCATCATCGACGAGGCGACCCTCGCCGACCGTCTCCGCGCCGAGCTCGGCGGGATGCGTCGCGGCGCGATGCGCCTCGACGAGCAGCAAGGCGAGCTGAACGCCGACGTCGCCGCCGGCGTCGTGGGCGACCGCACCACCGAACGCCAAGCCGGCCTGACCGACCGCGCCGAAGCGCAGCGTGACCTCGTCGAGCGCCTCCGCGAGCGTCAGGCGCGCAACCGCCTCCGCGATGACGCGCTCGCCGACCTGCTCGACCGCGCCGCCGACGCGCTCTCCCGCGCCTCGGGCGCCAGCGAGCGCGCCCGCCAGGCCCTCGACCGCGCCGCGTCGAGCGAGGACGAGGATAGCGCGAGCGACGACCGTCGCAACGCGCAGCAAGCCCAGGAAGACGTCCGCGACCAGCTCGGGCGGCTCATCGAGATGCTCGACCGCGGCGAGGACGGCTGGCTGGCGCGCCGCTCGGTCGAACGCCTCCTGAGCGAGCAGCGCGACCTCGCCGAGCGCACCGCCGAGGCCGCGCTCGACACCGTCGGGCGCGAGATGAGCGAGCTCAGCCCGGAGGAGCTGGGGCGGATCGAGTCGCTCGGGCGCGAGCAGCAGGAGCTGGCGCGCCGCGCGCAGGAAGCGATCGAGGACCTGGAGTCCAGGGCCGAGGCGCTGCGCGAGCCCGACCCGGCCCAGGCGCGAGCGCTCGCCGAGGCGGCCCAGCGCGGGCGGGAGCAGCGCGTCGAGCAGCAGCAGCAAGCCGCCGCCGAGCAGATCGCGCAGAACCAGACTTCCAGCGCCCAGCAGCTCCAGGAGCAGGCGGCCCGCAGCCTCGAGCAGATGCTCGAAGACCTCGACCGCGCCGAGCAGCGCCGGGAGGAGGCGCTCCGCCGCCTGCTCGCCGAAGCCGCCGACCGCGTGCGCGCGCTCGTCGCGCGTCAGAGCTCGGAGATCGACCGCCTGCTCGCCGCGGCGCCCGCCGGCGCGTTCGGCGGCCTCGACCGCGCGATGATCGAGCTGCACGGCGCCACGCTTTCGACAGCCGACGACCTGCGCGCCGAATCGCCTGATCTGGCAGGCGTCGCGCGCCTGCTGGAGCGCGCTTCCGACAGCCAGACGCGCGCGATCATCGAGCTTCGGAACGACACGGTCGTCCCCGAGCAGGCCGAGCGCCACGAACGCGAGGCGTTGTCGCAGCTGGAGGAGGCGCTGCGTCAGATCGAGGAGCAGCGTCAGCAGGCCGACGACCAGGCGCGCCAGCGGGCGCGCGAGGCGCTCCGCCGCGCGTACACCGAGGCGCTGCGTACGCAGACGTCGATCCGCACCGACACGTCGCTGTTCGAAGACCGCGAGCTGACGCGTCGCGAGCGTGCGGAGCTGCGCAGCCTGGCGGAGCGTCAGCTCACGCTGCGCGCCGAGCTGACGGAGCTGCACGAGCGGACCGAGGGCCTCGCCGAGGCCGCCGTGTTCGACTTCGCGCACACGCGCCTCGCCCGTCTCACCCTGCGCGCCAGCGAGGGGATGCGCCGCGGCGAGGCCGGCCCCCGCGTGGTGCAGGATCAGGAATCCACGCTCAGCATCCTCCGCGGCCTGGTCGAAGCGCTCGCCGAGGATCAGCGCGAGGACGAGTTCCGCGACGGGCAGGGCGGCGGCGGCGGTGGGGGCGGCGAGCAGGGCGGGCAGGACGACGGGCTCGTGCCCCCGATCGCCGAGCTCAAGCTCCTCCGCGCGATGCAGGCCGAGGCCCTCGCGCGGACACGCGCCGCCCACCGCGCCGCGGGCGAGCACGGGCGACAGCCCGACGCCGAGGAACTCGAAGACGTCGGCGAGCTGCAAAGCGAGCTGCGCACCCACGCGGAGCGGCTCATCCAGCAGCTCCAGCAACAGCAAGGCGGCGCGCCGCCCGCCCCCGCCGGCATGAACGCCCCCCTCGGCGAGGGGCATGCGGCGAACCCCGCCCCGAACGGGCGCAAACCTCGCCCCGTCCCGTCGGTATCACAAGCGGGCGGCGAACGGTCGCCGAGGGACGCGACGAACGGAGACGAGCGTTGAAGCCAGCACACAAACCGATCACGGGCGTCGCCGCGTCGTACCTCGCGGCGATCGCGCTCGCCGCGGGCGCGGGCGTCCAGACGCGCGCCGACGACACGCCGCCGCCCGCGCCGCCCCCACCCGAAGCCGAGCCCACGCCCAGCGAGCCGAGCCCTGCCGAGCCGAGCCCGTCACCCGAGCCGACGCCGCCGCCCGCGCCGCTCCCCTCCCTGGACGATTTGCTCGATCTCCCGCGTTCGTCCCCGCCGCCGGAGGAGGGCGACGCGCCCGGGCCCGCGACTGACGAGCTGCAGCGCGATCTCGAGCGTCGCCTCGCGGGCGAGGAGATCAGCGACCGTTTCGCGCAGGCGGTCGATTTCATGTCCCGCTCGGCCGACCGCCTCCGCACGCGCGACGTCGGGCTCACGACCCAGCGTCTCCAGCAGGACGCGCTCGACCGCCTCGACTGGCTGATCGAGAACGCCGACCGCCAGCAGTCCGACAGCCAGTCCAGCTCGAGCTCGTCGCAGGACGACCCGCAGCAAAGCCAGCAGCCCGCGCAGCCGCAGCCCGCGCAGAGCTCGCAAGAAGCCGAGGGCGAGGGCGAGACCGAGTCCAGCCCCCCGGGCGCGCGCGACGGCGAGCTGAACCCGTTGCGCGCCGCGGCCGAAGCCGCATGGGGGGCGCTCCCCGAGCGCGTCCGCGAGTCCCTGCTTCAGGGCTCGGGCGACGAGTTCAGCGAGATGTACCGCGCGATGACCGAGCGTTACTACCGTCGGCTCGCCGAGGAGGGCGGCTCATGACCCCCAATCGCAATCGCAACCGCAACCGCGCCCTCGCGGCGATCGGCGCGTGGGCCGCCGCCGCGGGCCTCGCGACCGCGCAGGACGGCCTCGGCGCGACCAGCGCCCCCGCGCGAGGCGCGCAGAACGCCGCGCTCGAGGGCGAGCTCAACCCCGCGGTCGATGCCGCCGTCCTGCAAGGGCTCGAGTGGCTCGCGCAGCAGCAGCAGGCGGACGGGAGCTTCGGCGAAGGGCGGTACGACCGCAACGTCGCGGTGACCTCGCTCGCGTGCCTCGCGTTCATGGCCGACGGCAGCACCGCCGATCGCGGGCCCTACGCGACGCAGGTGCGCCGCGGTCTGGAGTTCGTGCTGGAGCAGTCGGCCGAGAACGGGCTCCTCGCCGCCGAGGCCGCCAACGGGCCCATGTACGGGCACGGGTTCGCCGCGTTGTTCCTGGGCGAGATCTACGGCATGACCGCGGGCGGCGCCGACACGCGCCTCGCCGATCGGACCTACGACGCGCTCGTCCGCGCCGTCCGCCTCATCGAGCGCTCGCAGAACGACGAGGGCGGGTGGCGCTACAACCCCGTGCCCTACGACGCCGACGTGAGCGTCACGATCTGCCAGATCATGGCGCTCCGCTCGGCGCGCAACGCGGGGATCGAGGTCGACTCGCGCGTCATTGATCGCGCGGTCGAGTATGTCACCAATTGCCAGAACCCCGACGGCGGGTTCCGATACCAGATGTCGATGGGCGGGAGCGCCTGGCCCCGATCGGCCGCGGGCGTCGCGACTTATTTTTATGCCGGGATCTACGACGACCCGCGCATCGACCGCGGCGTCGACTACCTCATGCGCACCGCGATGCCCAACACCGGGCGCGCCAGCCGGGCGCACTACTTTTACGGGCACTATTACGCCGTGCAGGCGATGTACCTCGCCGGCGGGACCGCCTGGAGCGAGTGGTGGCCCGCCGTCCGCGCCGAACTGCTCGACCTCCAGAACAACGACGGCTCATGGGACGACCGCAGCGTCGGGCGCAGTTATGGGACGGCGATGGCCCTCATCGTGCTCCAGATGCCCAAACGCTACTTGCCGATCTTCCAGAAATGACACGACCGCCCCGAGAGTTGTCCCCGACCCCCCGCGCCCGCTGCGGAGCCCCGCCCGCGCGGGCCGATATCAGCACGGACACGCACGCCGCCCACACCCCTCGCGACGCGAACTCGCCGATCGGGGAAGCAACCGGACGCGGGGCGCGTTCAGCGCCACGGGGCGACCGGGAGCGAGAGGCCCACATGCCAACACCACGCACGAGCCCGAAGACCGCGCGCCCCCCGAGCGGGAGCCGCCGCGCGACCCGAGCCGCCGGCGCGCGAGCGCCGAGCGCGATGCTCGTGCGCACCCTCGCGGGCCTGGCGATGCTCGGCGCGTGCCTCACGCCCGCGACCGCGCAGGAGCGCCGCGCCCCGGCGTTGCAGCCCGAACGCGTGCTCATCGACCGCTCGCTGCGCGAGCGCGTGGTCGTGCTCGAGTCGATCGACGACCAGCGTGTCCGCTTCACCGATCGCGACGGGCTCACGCGATCGCTCCCGATCGATGACGTGTTCGCGCTGCTCACGCTGCGCCCGGCCCCGCTCGCGAGCGAGAGCGCCCCGCACGCCGGCGCGCCCTCCGCCGCGCTGGAGCGCGCGCACGCCGAGGGGCGTGTCCGGCTCCGCACCGGCGAGAGCCTCCCGGGCGCGCTGCTCGGGCTGGATCCCGCCGACCGCGCCGGCGCGGGGGAGGCGCCCGTGCGATGGCTCGCGCCCGCCGTCGGCGAGGTCCGCATCGCGATCGACGACATCGAGCGACTCACCCTCCGCGAGGGCCTCCACGAAGACGCTGAGACCGACCCCTTCGCCGACACCGTCGTGCTCACCAACGGCGACACGCTCCGCGGCTTCATCGAGTCCCTGGGCGACACGGTCGCCCTCGACACCGACCGCGGCATGATCGAGCTCGAGCAGGCGAGCGTCGCGTTCGTCCGCTTCGCCGAAGCCCCCGCCCCGCCCCGCCCGCGCCACATGCTCGCGCTCGAGGGCGGCGTCGTCCTCGCCGCCCGCGCGACCCGCGCGAGCGAGCCCGGCGAGCTCCGCCTCGCGCTGGCGCGGGGCGAGGTGGCGGGCGAGCCCGCCGAGCCGAGCGAGGGCGACAGCATCTCGGAGATCACGGTCCCGTTCAGCGCGATCGAGGCCGTGCGTTTTCACGCGCGCGAGCTGGTGCCGCTCGCGAGCCTGGAGCCCGAGCGTGTCGAGCCCGTCGGCGACCGGGCCCACACGGACCCGCCGCGCCCCCCGCTCGCGCGCCCGCTCGGCTTGGACGACCTCGCCTTCGACGGCCCGCTCGCGTCGACGTGGATCATCCCCGCCGGGGCCGACGCGTTCGCGACCACCGCCCTCCTGCCCGAACGCTGGCGCGTCTGGGGCGACTGCACGCTGACAGTCACGATCACGATCCCCGGCGAGGCCCCGCGCGAGCTCGCCCGCGTCCGCCTGCGCGAGCGCGAGCCGGAGCACCGCCTCCGCTTCGACCTGCCCGATCCCGACGTGGAACGACGCCGCCTCACCCTCCGCCTCGAGCCCGGCCCCCGCGGCCCGATCCAGAATCGTGTCACGCTCGAGCGCCCCGTCTTCCGCCTCCGCGCCGAATAAACCCCGCGGCTCACCGCAGCTTCACCAGCACCAGCCCGATCACCACGCACAACACCGCGACGATCCACAGGCGGCTCACCACCTGGCTCTCCTGCCAACCGCCCATGTGCAGGTGGTGGTGAAACGGCGCCACGCGGAAGATCCGACGCCCCGTCCCCGTCCGGATCCGCGTGTACTTGAACCACCCCACCTGCATCACCACGCTCGCGATCTCCAGCAGGAACACCCCGCACATCACCAGCACGACGAACTCCTGACGCGTCACCACCGCGATGTAGCCCAGGATCCCCCCGAGGCTCAGCGAGCCCGTGTCCCCCATGAACACCTGCGCCGGCGCGCAGTTCCACCACAAAAAACCAAGGCACGCGCCCACGATCGCCGCCAGCACCACGCCCAGCTCCCCCGCCCCCGGCACGTGCGGCACCAGCAACTCCTGCGCCCACCGCAGGTCCCCCGCCACGAACGCCAGAATCAGCAACCCCAGCGCCGCCGCCACCATCGTCCCGCTCGCCAGCCCGTCCATCCCGTCGGTGATGTTCACCGCGTTGCTCAGCCCCGCGACCATCAGCGTCATGATCAACACGAACACCGGCAGCGAGAGATACACCAGCCCCTCCGCGATCACCCCGCCCTTGTTCTCGTACGTCTTCTGGAACGGCACGTTGAGCACGTGCTGCAGGTCACGCGCGCCCTCGGTCGCGCCGTGCCGGTACGCGAAATAGCCGACCAGCACGCCCACCCCGAGCTGGAAGACGAGCTTCTCCCACGCGTACAGCCCCTGGCGCGAGCCCGCGCCCCGGCGCGCCGCGGTCAGCTTCAGGAAATCATCCATGCCCCCCAGCGCCGCGAGCCAGACCAGCACGACCACGCCGAGCTGCACATAAAACTGGCGCACGTCCGCCAGCAGCAGCGTCGCAATCAGGATCGCCGACACGATCAACACGCCGCCCATCGTCGGGATGTTGCTCTTGCCCGCCGCCACCGCGCGCAACGCCTCAGCGTCAGTGATCCCCGAATCCCCCACCTTCATCGACACCAGCCACCGGATCACGCGGCGCCCGCAGAGCACCACCGCCGCGAACGCGACACCGAGCGCCCCGAGCGCGCGCACCTCCAGCTGGTCCAGCACCGCCAGCGGCCACACCAGCCCGCGGTCGAACAACCACTCCCGCAGAATGTCATACAGCACATACAACATGCCCGAACACCGCGCTCCTCACAAACCACCGTGGCACGGGCGTCCCGCCCGTGCGAAGAACACCCTCAATCGCTCAATCCAACTCAGCCGCCCACCCGCTCCCCGATCGCCCGCACCACCCGCTCCAGCCCGATCCCGCGCGAGGCCTTGACAAGCACGACGTCGCCCGGGCGCACGAGCGCGCCCGCCTCGACGCACGCCGCGTCGCTCGGGCGTCCGCGGCT
Organism: Phycisphaerales bacterium; assembly: GCA_007693785.1. GTDB lineage: Bacteria > Planctomycetota > Phycisphaerae > Phycisphaerales > UBA1924 > RECY01. Next base: position 262,490 of record RECY01000026.1, read on the forward strand.
CTCCGCCTCCAGCGCCGTCGCCGCCCCCCCGAGCCCGCACCCAGCCACGCCCATCGCCGGGAGCTTGCCCAGCGTGATCAGCGCGTCGCACGCCATGTGTTCGCGGATCCACGCCCCGATCGCCGCGTGCTCCTCGGGCGCGCTCCCGCCCAGTTCGAGCATCTCGCCGAGGATCGCGACCCGTCGCCCGCCGGGCGCGGGCTCGATCGCGGCGAGCGTCTCGAGGGCCCCGCGAACGGAATCGGGGTGCGCGTTATAGGCGTCGTGCAGGACGCGGACGCCGCCGATCTCGACCCGCTCGAGGCGCATCGGCGCGCCCCCCGCGGAGCGCAGCCCGTCCGCCGCGAGCGTTTCATCGAGCCCGAGCGCGCGCACGACGCCGATCGCCGCCGCCGCATTGTGCGCATTGTGCGCGCCCACCATCGGGAGTTGCACGCGCCGCCCCGCGATCACCGCGCCCACGCCGTCCCACGATTGCTCGATCGCTTCCACGCGCACGTCGGCCGCGGGCGTCGCCCCGAACCGCACCCGTCGCCACGCCCCCTCACGGAGTTCGGGGACGCCTTCCAGCAGCGGCTCCGCGTCCGGCAGAACGAGCGTCCCGCGCTCGCCCATGCCGCGCGTGATCGCCGCCGCCTCGCGCGCGACACCTTCCATGGAGCCGAGCCCTTCCAGGTGCTCGCGCCCGAGGCTGGTGATGACCGCGACGTCGGGGCGGACGATTGCCGCGAGCGCCGCCGTCTCGCCGACCTCGCTCGTCCCGACCTCGCACACGACATACCCGTCCTCCAGGCGAGCCGCGAGGAGCGTGACCGCGACGCCGAGGTGGTTGTTGAACGACCGCGGCGCGTGCGTGCCGACGCGCTGCGGGCGCAGCGCCGCGTCGATGAGGCGCACGGTCGTGGTCTTCCCGGCCGACCCCGCGACCGCGACGACCGCCGTCCCGCGCAGCCGCTCGCGGTGCGCGCGCGCCCACGCCCCGAGCGCCGCCGCCCCGTCGTCGACCACCAGCACGCCGAAGCCCGGCGGGAGCGAGTCGAGGTCCCCGCACGCCGCCCCGTCTTCCACGACCGCGAACGCGCCGCCGGCGCTCGCGACCTGCATCAAAAACCGGTGCCCGTCCGTGCGCTCGCCGCGCAGTGCGACAAACGCGTCGCCCACCTCGACCTCGCGCGAATCGATCCGAACCGCCCGTGCCGCGTGCGCCGCCTCGCGCACCCACCGCCCACCGACGGCCCGCGCCACAAACGCCGCCTCGTGCCAGCCGGCCGAGCGATCCGTCGCATGCAACAACGCCGAACTGTCGCGATCGCCCCCGCTCACGTCGCGCGCGCCCGTGCCGCGTCGGGTGCCGCTGACTTCACGCCCTTCGCCCGCGCCGCCAGCACCTCGCGCGCCACCGCCCGGTCGTCGAACGGGCGGTGCGTCACCCCGCCGCGACCGTCGGGGAGGATCTGGGTCCGCTCGTGCCCCTTTCCCGCGATGACGACCACGTCGCACGCCCCAGCCGACCGCACCGCGTGCTCAATCGCCCGCTCCCGATCCGCGTGCACGTGCGCCCGCGCGCGAGCGTCCGCGGGCATTCCGCTCAGCACCGCGTCGATGATCGCCCCGGGCTGCTCGGTCCGCGGGTTGTCGCTCGTGACGACGACCTCGTCCGCGAGCTCCGCAGCCGCCGCCCCCATCCGCGGGCGCTTGCTCCGGTCCCGGTCCCCACCGCACCCGAAGACGACCCACAGCCTCGATGGCCCGCCCACGGAAGGCGAACGCGAAGCCATCCCTGTGCGCACGCTCGCGAGCGTGCGGCGCAGCGCGTCGTCGGTGTGCGCAAAATCTACAAACACCAGCGGCCCGCCTTCCCCCGTCGCCCCCGGCACGCACACCCGCTCCAGCCGACCGGCCGCCGGTCGCAAACGCGGAAGCGCCACCGCCAGGTCCTCCGCGTGCAGCCCCAGCTCGTGAGCCGCGCAGCACGCCTGCAGCAGGTTCATCGCGTTGTGCGCCCCCACCAGCGGCGTCCGAGCCGTCACCACGCCCCAGGGCCCCGCAAGACGCACCCGCAACCCTTCCAGCCCCTCCGAAAGCACCCGCACGCTCGCCGTGCGCACACCGGGCAGCTCCGGCGCGTCCGAAGCCGTGCAACGGAGCACGCGCGCCCTGCAGTCCCGCACCATGCGGGCACAGGCCTCGTCGTCCGCATTGACCACCGCGAGCGCCCCGGGCTCAAGCCGCTCAAAAAGCTCGGCCTTCGCGCCCGCGTACGCCGCCATGCTCCCGTGGTAGTCCTGATGATCCCCCGACAGGTTCGTGAACACCCCGACGCGGAACCGCACCCCCGACGCCCGGTGCTGCGTCAGCCCGTGGCTCGACACCTCCACCGCCGCCGCTCGGCACCCCGCCTCGACCATGATCGCCAGCGTGCGGCTCAGCTCGATCGCCGGCGGCGTCGTCAGCACCGCCGGTGCGACGCCCACGCCGTCGTCCACTTCCACACCACCGATCAGCCCGCACCGCACCCCGCCCGAACGCATGAGCTGGCGCACCAGGTGCGTCACCGTCGTCTTCCCATTCGTCCCGGTGACGCCCACCACGCCCAGCTTGCTCGAGGGCTGCCCATAGAAACGCTCGGCCAGCAGCGCCCCGGCAAGCTGCGGCTCCGGCGCGACGCACAGCGCGATCGGCCAAGGCCCGCGCGCGTGCGCACCCCCCGCCTCCGCGCCGATCAGCACCGCCGCCGCCCCGCCCTCGATCGCCTCGGCGATGTACGACGCCCCGTCGTCCACCAGCCCCGCCCGGGCCACGAACAGCGAGCCCGGCACCACCGTCCGCGAGTCCTCCGTCAGGTCGCACACGCGCACGCCGACGTCCCCCGACACCAGCCGGACGCCGAGGCCCGAGATCAACTCGCCCAGTCGCACAGTTTGGCCTTCCCTACACCCAGCAGGAGACGGCACGCCCCCGCTCAGCATATCGACCGCCCCACCCCCCGCGCACCAAAGACCGCCGAACCCCAGCACACCCTCCGGTGCCACGGTTTGGATTCCGATCCAAACCGTGCTCCCCAATCTTCTCTCCCTCTCCTTACGCTCTCTCCCCCTGTGCCACTGACCTTGCCGCAAGGTCAGTGCTCCCCTTCCTCCCAAACCTCTCTCCTTCCCCTCCGGTGCCCCGGAAACGCGGAGCCGCCGCGGCGCAGCTTTTCCGGGCTCCCCACCTCCATCTCTTTAAGCACCGTCCGCCCCCGATCATGGAAAAGCTCCGCCAGGCTCAGAAGCCCGGCTCCGCGTTTCCATGCCACCAGACCAACATCCCTACGGCAGCACCAGCATCGCGTCCCCATAGCTAAAAAACCGATACTCCCGCGCGATCGCCTCGCGATACAGCCCCAGCAGCCGCTCCAGCCCCGCGCGCGAGCCCGCCGGCGCGCCCTCCGGCTCCAGCAACGCCGCCACCATCGCCAGCAGCGTCGATCTCGGCAGGTGAAAATTTGTCAACAGCCCGTCCACCCACCGCCACCGGTGCGTCCCCGGCGTAATCAACAACCGCGTGCCCAATTCCGCCGGTGCCGCGCCCCCGTTCCCCATCGCAAGGGCATAACTCTCCAGCGTGCGCGCACTCGTCGTCCCCACCGCGATCACGCGCCCCCCCGCCTCCCGCGTGCGCACGACCGACGCGACCGCCTCGCCCGACATCGAGCAACGCTCCTCGTGCATGTCGTGGTCTTCCACCACGCCCGCCTCGATCGGCTTGAACGTGCCGCTCCCCACGTGCAGCACCACGTTCGCCCGGTCAACGCCCGAAGCCGCCAGCTTCTCGAGCAACTCCGAAGTGAAGTGCAGCCCGGCCGTCGGGGCCGCGACCGAGCCCGTCCGCCCACGCTCCGCGTACACCGTCTGATACCGCTCGTCGTCCGCCGCCTCAGACTCCGCCTCACCCCGCTGCCGACGCGCACTCAAGATGTACGGCGGCAACGGCGGCAGCCCGTACCGCTCCAGCACCTCGCCCGCGCCAAAGGCAGCACCCGCCTCCACCTCCACCGCGACGTGCCACCCGCCCGGCTCGTCCGCCTCCCGGTGCAGCAGCCGCAGCACCACCGGCGTCCGCGACCCGTCCCGCCCCAGCAGCCGAACCGGCGAGCCTTCTCGGAACCGGCGTGCCTTCAGCAGCACCACCCAGACCGCCGCCGCCCCCGGTGGCGCGGCGGCCCCGCTCGCTCGCAGGTAGAGCCCCTGCACCTTCCCGCCCGTGTCCTCGCGCACGCCGAGGAACCGCGCCATCGCCACGCGGCTCGTGTTGCAGACCAAGAGGTCCGACCCCGCCTTCCGCGTCGACGCCAACACCGCGGGCAGGTCCGACACCCGCCGGTGCTCGAGGAACCCCGGGTCCGACCGCTTGCACACCAGCATCCGGGCCGCGTCCCGCGGCTCCACCGCCCGCGTCGCGATCAACGACGACGGCAACTCAAACTCCAGCGCCTCCGTCGGCAGCACACACACCTCCCCGAGAGACCGAAAGCCGTGGCAAGGGCGTCCCGCCCGTGCGCTCCTCAACCCACGCCCGCCGTCGCCTCCACGCCACACCCCGCACAACCGGCACGCCCCCAAGCCGGGGCCCCCCAGTGCCCGATGCCCCGGGGCGCGATCTTATCGGTCGCCCCGTCTGGGCACGCCGTTCGAATGGTTCTCAAATGTGTTCGAGATCCGCCCCATCGCGCCCGCCGTCGCGACGCCCTGCCCGGGCGTCGGCACGCCGCGCGATGCGGGATGCCTCGCCGAATCCAGCGAGTCCCTCGACGCTCGCCTCGGCACACTCCCCTTCGCCGAGCGCCTGAAGATCGAGAACGAGCGCGCCCAGCGTGCCCGGAGCGAAGCCGAGCGTCACGCCGCCGAGGGCGCACGCCCGACGCCCGAGCCGCCCCCTGAGCCGACGTCCAAACCCGTGCGCACGCTCACGCCCCACACGCCCGAGCCCTTGCCGCCAATGGCCTCGGCCCCGCATCCCATAAAACAAGCCGCAATCGTGCAAGTTCTCGCCATCCGCCCCGGCAGCCTGCTCGACGTCTTCGCGTAAACGCGTCACCCTGCCCTCCCCCGCCTCTGGCGGGGGAGGTGTCGGCGCAGCCGACGGAGGGGGTCCGGCGGGAAAATCTCCAAAACCACAAAGGGCCAAAGAGCCAGATCCGGATGTGCCACTGACCTCTTCCGAGAGGTCAGTGCTCCCGGCCCCCCTCTTCCTCCCCTCCCTCCGGTGCCACGGCTTGGCTTCCGAGCCAACCCGTGCTCCCCCTTCTCCCCCACTCCAAACGAGCAATGAAGAAGCAGGAGATCAGGAAGCACTGACCTTGCAGACAAGGTCAGTGGCACATCGCGCCCTCGCACATCGCCTCGCGACCCCTACGGGTACACCCGCCGCCACCGCGCCCCCGGGTAATACCTCCCCAGGATCGCCTCCCAGTTCTGCCCGCTCGATGCCATCTGCTGCGCCCCGAACTGGCACATCCCCACCCCGTGCCCGAACCCGCGCCCGATGTACCGCACCGTCCCCGCGCGCACGGTCACCTCCGTGTCCCCGCTCGGCACGCGCGTCGCCCGCGTGATCGCCGGCGTGCCGGAGGCCGCCCAGTTGCTCGCGACCCGGAAATCCTCCGCCCGCAGCGTCACACGCCGCCCATGCACGTCCCGAAGCTCGAACCGCGTGGGCCGCCCCGTCGAGTTCCGTTCCACGACCTCGACCGATTGCAGCACGCCCAGTCGCGCCGCGTCGGCGTGGTTCGTCCGCCCCCACGTGCGCACGCGATCGCTCAGCTCGCTCAACGTCCGCGTCCGCGTCCACCGGTGCAGCCCACTCCCGGAGCAGTCGCACGCGCGCCCTGTCGCCCGCAACGCCTCGGCCCGGTTGAACTCAAACCCCGCCCCGCTCGGCCAGGTCTCGGTCGCCCCCGCCGCACGCCCCCCGCACGTCGAGCTGTAATACGTCCGCAGCAGCTCCGCCGCCGTGCCCTCGCCATGGATCAGCACCACCCCGCGCGTGCTCCGCGCTCCCGCGATCGCGACCGCGAGCTGCGTCGACCCGCCGAAGACCTGGTCCCGCGTCGTGCTCTCGACGTCGTACGCCCGCCCGCTCGCTTCCGCGCGCGCACGCTCGTGCAGCGCGTAGCTCCGGGCCGCGATCGCCTGCGCTTCGAACGTCGCCGGTCGCCAGCTCGCGTACAGCTCCCGCGCGATCACGCCCGCGACGTACGCCTCCATCGGGATCGTCGCGACCACGTCGAACGCCGCCGGCCCCGCGTCCGTCCGCGGCACGATCCGCACGAACCCCGGATAGCTCACCCCGTCCACCGTGATCTCGCCGCTCGTGGGCGCGATCTCCATCGCCCGCGCATCCTCCCGCGACGCCCGAGCGCGCACCGCGCCCGCCGACGCCATTACCCCCCCCTCCGAAGCCGCCACCCCCGCGATCGGCGTCAATGTGACCTCGCCCCCGTCCAGCGAGACACGGGCCGACCCGCTCAGCACCACCGTCCGTCGCGGCGAGCCCTCCCGAGCCTCCGGCAAGCGAATAAACAGCGCCCGGTCCGAGCCCAGTTCGGCCGAGGTCACCGTCTCGCGGATCCGCACCCGGATCGTCGGCTCGATCCCGTAACTCAACGTCGAACTCGGCGCCGTCACCCGCGCCGGCTCACGCACCTGCCAGGGGCGATGGCACGACGCCAGCCCGAGCGCCATCACCAGCATCACCCCGAGCCCGAACGCCGCCGCGTGCCCGGGTCGGCGAACCGCCACCCCCCGCGCCCGACGCCCGAGCCAACGCCCGCGAACCCGAAGATGACGACGCCACTGCCTCATCAGTTCCAAAACCCCATCCACCCCCCGAGCCCGCAAAGCCTATCGCCAGCGAAGCCCACCCCGCGCCTTCCAGCTCTCGCTCGCGGCTTCCCTCCCCCTAATCCTCCCCCGCTCTTGGCGGGGGAGGTGTCGGCGAAGCCGACGGAGGGGGCCGGGCGGAAACCGCTGTTCGAAATGTGCCACGGACCTCTTCCGAGAGGTCCGTGCTCCCGGCCGCCCTTCTCTTCTCTCCTCATCTCTCCCCCTCCGGTGCCCCGGAAACGCGCAGCCGCCGCGGCGCAGCTTTTCCGGGCTCCCCATCTCCCTCGCTTCTCACACCGTCCGCCCCCGATCATGGAAAAGCTCCGCCGACCGCAGCGGTCGGCTCCGCGTTTCCATGGCACCAGACCAACATCCCTCCGGTGCCACGGTTTGGATTCCGATCCAAATCGTGCTCCCCCTTCCGCCCCCTCTCCCGTCCGCGGGAGAGGGCCGGGGTGAGGGCTACCCATCCTCCTCTTCCTCCTCCTCACCCCTCCATGTCGGCATCCCCTCCCCCTCCCCGCTACACTGAACGCGTGCCAAACGGCCTCTGGTCCAACCCGAGCAACCCGGCCGATCCCGCGCCCATCGCTCCCGACGACCTCGCGGCCCACGCGCTCCTCCGCCTCACCCTCGCCAAGGGCGTCGGCCCGCGCACGACCGTCCGCCTCCTCCGCGCCTTCGGCTCGGTCGAGGCCGCTTGCCGAGCCTCTCCCGCCGATCTCGCCCGCCTCGAAGGCCTCGGCGAGACCAAGGCCCGGCGTATCGCCGAGGCCCTGCGCGACAGCGCCGAACTCGTCGAGCCCGAGCTCGCCCGGGCCGTCGAGCGAGGCGTGCGCCTGCTCGCCCTTGGGCACCCCGGCTACCCGGCCCTGCTCGCCGAGATCGACCCGCCCCCACCCCTGCTCTACGTCCGCGGCTCGCTCGACGCCGACGGGGCGGATCAGTACCCCGTCGCGATCGTCGGCTCCCGCCGATGCACCGCCTACGGCATCGAGCAGGCCGAGCGCTTCGCGATGCAACTCGCCGAGGCCGGGCTCACCATCGTCTCCGGCGGCGCCCGCGGCATCGACGCCGCCGCCCACCGCGGCGCCCTCCGCGTCCGCGGGCGCTCCATCGCCGTCCTCGGGTGCGGGCTCGACCGCTGCTACCCCCCCGAGCACGGGGATCTCTACGACCAGCTCGCCCGCCAGGGCGCGGTGGTGAGCGAGTTGCCGATGACCACGCCGCCGAACGCGGAGAACTTCCCCGCCCGGAACCGCATCATCAGCGGGCTGAGCCTGGGCGTGATCGTGATCGAGGCCGGGCGGAAGAGCGGGGCCCTCATCACCGCCCGCCAGGCGGTGGAGGATCAGGGGCGCGAGGTGATGGGTGTGCCGGGGCGGGTCGATTCCGACGCCAGCCTCGGCACGCACGACCTGCTCAAGCAGGGCGGGGCCCACCTGGTCACGAGCCCCGCTGACGTGCTGGAGATCCTCGAAAACGCGGCCCGCCACGCGCACCAGGGCACCCACGCCGCAAGGTACGCCGACCCGTCCCGCCCCGTCCCCGAAACCCCGCCCCCGCGAGCCGGAGCCATCGAGGCGGGCCCCCGGGAAGCGGGCCCCCGGGAGGCGAGCCTGCGCGAGGCCGGGCTCTCGGATGAGCAGCGATCGATCCTCGCCGCACTCGCCGAGGGCGAGCGCACGCCGGACGAACTCGCCCAAGGCGTCGGGCTCGACCCGGGACGCCTGCGGGCCCTGCTCACGGTGCTCGAAGTCCGGGGATTGATCGTACGACGCGGGCTTCGCCTGGCTCGAAAACCGACCTGAGACCTCCTGCAGCGTATCCCCCGGACAAAAACCCCAAAACCGCACAAAATTCATACATAAGGCTGGACTTTCGCTGGCCGCGTGATACCTTGAAGGGACCGAACATTTTCACAGAACTGTGGTGAAAATGCGAATTCGGAACCGATATTGTGTGTTGTCAGGGAGTTGCAAGCATCGGGTTTGCGTTCTAGACATCCATCGGAGAGGGGTTTACTGTTGGGCGGATGCCCGACGCATGTCAGCCGACGCGTTGTGGGAGTCACGCGTGTTCGGCCCGAACGTTCGCCGCGACCATTCGTCGGCGAGCAGACCAGGCGGACCCATGGACCGGACTTCGCACGAGCCCACGGATCGGCGATTGATGCTGCTGGCGGATCCTTGCTCCCATCCCGACCCCCGCACGCCCGGGCGTGCCGACGAGGGCGGCCTGCGCATCATCACGCGCCCCGACGCCCTCGCCCAGCACGCCGCCAAACCAAGACCCGCACCGGTTTTGCAGACCGCGCTCCGATCCGGGAACACCGAGCCACTCGGGGGTGGTTCGCACACGAGTCGGGCGATCCAAACCGCAACAAGCACCTTCGCGGCGACCCACACCCCTGCCCGAAGCCTCTCGACCAAGGCTCGGCTCAACCGGACGCCCGACCACACGTCCAGAGACACGCCGAGCCAGACCCCATTGGTCCGCCTCGGCCCCGGCGGGCTCTACCGGGAAGACTGGCTTCCCGACACGCTCGAAGATCCAACATCCCCCAGCCCCGCGATCGCAAGCCGCGCTCGCACACCACGATCGAAAGAACCTCACCCATGCGGATCGACGGCGTTCACAAATCACCACACCGATCCACCCGCTTCCAACCGCACACGGCCTGAGGCGACGGGTTTCTGCGGGATGGGCGACGTGCCGGGCGCCGGAGGGCGCTGGCGGCGAATTTGGCAAGGCGTGGTCGGCGGGCTGAGACGCCGACCCGGAGAGATCGAGCCCGAGCCCAATGTGGTGGCCGCGTGGTCGCTGGTGGCCCGGGCCCTCGTCTCGCAACAACGGGCGATCACACTCGCCCTCGCGTTCGCGGCTCACCGCCCCGACGCAGAAGGAGCACCCCATGAACCTCACCCCCAAGCAGCTGCGCATCCTGCAACTGATCCGGGACTGGCGCGTCCGACGTGGCTATTCCCCGACCATGCAGGAACTCGCCGACGAGATCGGCGTCAGCAAGGTCACCGTCTTCGAACACGTCGAGGCCCTCATCAAGAAGGGCGCGCTCGTCCGCGAGGCGAACAAGGCTCGCTCTTTATCGATCACTGAGGGCGTCGCCGTCCCCGACGAGTCCCGCCCCATGCGATTCCCCCTCGTCGGCAAGATCGCCGCCGGCTATCCCATCGAGAAAGTCGAAGACCGCGACGAGATCGACCTCACCGACTTCCTCGCCCCCAAGCAGGACCGACACGACTCCACCTTCGCCCTCGAAGTCGACGGCGACTCCATGCGCGACGAGGGCATCCTCAACGGCGACTACGTCCTCGTCGAACGCACCCAGGTCGCACAGAACGGCGACCGCGTCGTCGCCCTCCTCCCCGACGGCTCCACCACCCTCAAAACCTTCTTCAAAGAAGACGACCACATCCGCCTCCAACCCGCCAACCCCGACTTCGAACCCATCCGCGTTAAGTTCTGCCAGATCCAGGGCATCGTCCGCGGCGTCGTCCGGCGCTACTGAGCCAGCAGGCGGAGCCGAGCTGAAAGCCAAGGGCGGCTCCTCCCCGTGGCACGGGCGTCCCGCCCGTGCGCACCCCCAACCCCCGAACCCCAACGACCCGCGACACCCGGAGGAGGGTGCCGCGGGTTTTGGCATGGTTGGTCCGCGATGCGACATCCTCCGGCGTTAAGCCGCGGTCGTCTCCGGTGCAAAACGGCGTTGAATCTTTCGGCGTAGCTCACCGACACAGGTGATCACCTCGACCCAGAACCAGACCGCGATCAAGGCAAAAATGCCGCCGAGCATCAGTGTGACGGCAATGACCACCGAGTGGATCACGCCCATGATTTCACCCTGCGCAAGTCCCATGATCGCGACGATGCCGCCGAGCATCAGCGTGAGGATCACGCCCGCGACGAGCACCAGCACCGTATTGCGAAGCCGCGTGCACCGCCCGGCGAGCTCCGTATCGTGGAGGCCTGCGGCTTCCACCGCGAGCCGCTGACCGAGTCGGGCAAGGATGACTGTGCCGCACCCGCAGGCTGCCGCAGCCCATCCGAAAAAGATGAAGCTGTTGGTTGGTGCGAAGTGCCCCAGCACCGGGCCCCCGACCACCACGCACGTCGTCCCGACGAGAATCAAAAGGTCCGACCGGAAGCTGGTGGCTCGCACCACGCGATCGACCCGCCGACGCGTCGCGATCAGGCCGGCGAGGGCTCCCACGATCAGCATCGCCCCCAGCACCACGCCGATGAAACCAACTCCCCATGAGAACCCGCCGAATGCCGCGAGCACCATCCAGAACCAGTTCGCATGACCCACAACCGGTGCCGCCACCCACACGATCATGAACAGCAGAAGCCACAGGCGCACCCGTCGATAGGCCAGCTCATCGCGTGCGTCCGCGGTGGAAAAGCGTCGCCGAGCCGCGGCGCTCAGCGCGCACTCCGGGCATCGGGCCCGCTCGGAAGATTCCGGAACCGGATACGCGCACCGGGGGCAAGCCCGCGGGTTGGTGTCCGGCGGCGACGCCCAGACCCATCGCCATCGCGTCCAGAATGGCTCCTTCGTGTATGGCGTGTTGTTCGGGGTGGTGCCGTGCAAGGTCACTGTTTCAAAGCACGCGTTCACGATCAGTCACAACCCCGCAACCGAGGCTGTGCAGAACAGCTTGGCATATCAAAAATGGATGGTCCTCGGATCGGTGATCGGCTAATCTCGGCCTTACGCGATGGGCACACTCAGGCACGGCATATCGCAGAGTAGTCAACCCCTCGCTCTCGCGATCCTCATCGCCGCCCTCTGGCTGTCGCCGATGCTCATCAATGCCGCGGTCGTCCTGTCGCAGAAGCCCGCCAGTGTCGAGGCGGTCCGGTTGCCCGCGACGATCGCCGGCGCGGTCTATCCCGGCGAGGCGTGGCGCCCTCCGGTCACTGAAGGGTGCTACACGATGCCCTCGCCCCGCTCGACGCACTTCGGCGTGACGCTCTGGTCCCCGTTCGATTACTCGGCCTGGTCGCCGCGCCCGCTCCGCGAGGCCGGGCTCGACGCTCTCAACACGCTCATCTTCTCCGGCGTGCTCGCGATCGTGCTCTTCACGCACGCCCTGCTCGCCTACGGCGTCGCGCGATGCTTCGAGTCGGTGCGTCTGCGCATCGGCCCGCTCGCGGCCGGGCGCATCATCTGCGAGATCGCGGTCCGCTCGGTGCCGTGGATCGCGCTCGCCGGCGTGCTGTTCGTCGCGTCGTGGATCTTCTGGCTCCACGCCCAGAACGTCGCGATCAACACCCGGTACGTCAATGCCGCGATCGTGCTTTCCCCCGCGACGATGCTCGCCGTCGCAGGCGGGGCCTACCTCCTCTGCATCGCGGCCCTGCTCCGCAGCAGCGAGTTGTGCCTCCAGCGCGCCTGGCGCCGCCACCTGAACGCCGACGCCCCGAAGCCCGTTCCCGAGCGTCGGTGTCTCGGGTGCGGGTACGACTGCGCCGCCGTCGCCGATCGGCTCTGCCCGGAGTGCGGGCGGTCGGTCCCGCTCGCCCGGACGTCGTACGCGATTGGTTGGCCGTGGCTTGGCGTGCTGACCCGTGCTCAGGCCCGCTGGTTGCGCCGGATCACGATGGTCATGCTCTTGAGCGCCCCCGCGGCGGTCGGCATGTTCGGCTATTTGTTCTGACGCCCCGACCCGTGCCCGCGCAGAGCGTTCCAATAAAAAACGCCCGTCGCCGGTGGGCGAACGGGCTGGGCAAAGAGTGTCTTGATGACTGGTGGCCCCGCCGAGGCGGGCCGAAGCCGACGATCGCGTCACACGCGCCGGACCACGAGGGCGTTCTCCGAGCACCGAGATCTCAAATCCGAACTCCGAACTACGAGTTCAGAACCCTGAACCCTGAACCCCGCTTCAGGCGTCCGGCCAGCGCTGCTCCTCGTCGAACATCTGGTCCAGTGCCGTCTCCAGCTTCTCCGGCGTGTCGTACTGACCCGACGCGATCTCCGATCGCACACGCTGCACCAGATCCAATCGCACGTCCGGCAACTCCCGGGCCTTGCCCAGCAAACGAGCCCGATCCGAAAGCTCCGCACGGTCGCTCTCACGCACCACACGCGAGGGGCCCGACGCGTCCGTCCCAGGGCGAGCCCGGTCCGCACGCAGGTCCACCGCCTCCGTGCGGCCAATCATCCGTACATCTACACGAGATATGTCGCTCACAGCACGCGCCTCCACCCGATCCCGCCGCCGACGACCGCGGGCCGACGGGCTTTGTTCAAATCTGTCCCACATGGCCCGCTCTCCTCCGCTCCTTCATACGTATCGACGACCGCTCCCGATTCCCTCCAATGACCATCACCGCACCACTTGAGCCCGATCCCCGCATCACACCGACAGATTTCGTCGTTATCCCCGAAAATGGTGTGAAACATTTTCTTTGAACACCAAACAAATTTCAATCATCATGCCAATTATAGGACGAAAACCCCACACGATAAGCCCAAAAACGGTGGTAAACATGCAACCAAATAAAATACAAAAACATCCGATTCGAGCCCGGAATCCATCACACCCCGGGGGATCCTCCGGAGGTGCGATTCGCCCGCTTCGCCAAAGGGGTTTCCCGACCTTCCGGCAGCGACTCTCGTGCGCCCTGCACCGAACCCGGGCAGTCGGCACGAGCCTGTGCCTCATCGCCTGTCTCGCCCTCATCGCGCCCGCGATGACCGGCTGCGGCGGCGACGGACGCGCCAACGCTGACCGAGGCAATCAGCAGGGGGAACTCCGCGAGACCGGCGCCGCGCTCTTCGGCTCCGGGCAGGGGCGTGCCGCCCGGGCCGAGGGATGGTCGATCGTTCTCATCTCTTTCCGAGGGCAGGCCCGCGAGCAGACCGCGTCTGAAGCGCTCGAGCGCGTCCGGACCCGCGCCGGGCTTCCCGACGCCTACATCCAGCAACGCGGGGAGGACGTCTCGGCCGTCGCCTACGGGCGATACCCGAGCCCCGGCGCCGCCGCCGCCCAGCGCGATCTGGAACGCATCCGCCGAACCACGATCGACGGCGGGCAGCCCTTCGCCAGCGCCTTCCTCGCCCCGCCGATCGTCACCGCCGAGCGAGGGCCCCTCCGCGAGCTCGACCTCCGCAACGCACGATCGATCCACGGCTCCCAGGTCATCTACACCCTGCAGATCGGCGTCTACGACCCGGGCCCGAGCCCGGACGCGTCGGCGATCAACGAGTCGCAGCGCACCGCCGAGCAGGCCGCCGCCCAGCTCCGACGCGAGGGCGAGCTCGCCTTCTTCTATCACGGGCCCAACCGGAGCATGGTCACCGTCGGGCTCTACACCGAACGCGACCACGGCGGGAGCTTCGGCGAAAGCCCCGAGCTCCAACGAGCCCGCGAGCAATTCCCCCACAACCTCTTGAACGGGCAGGCGATGCGCCTCCAGGGCGCGGCCGGCGCACGCCTCCAGCCCAGCTTCCTCGTCCAGGTGCCCTGAAAAGGCCGCACGGTCTGGGGCAATCGCTCGCCGGCAGCACCGGTCAGTACGCGCACCGTTTTCGCAAGCGGGCCGGATCTCGCGGGTCGGCCGTCGCCAGCAGCGCCGCGATCCGCGCCCCAGCCTGCCCGTCGCCATAAGGATGGCGGCTGCGCCCGCGGTCCATCGCCCGCGCCTCGCGGATCGCCCCCGCGATCCGTTCCGGGTGATCACTCGGCGTGTGGACGACCGACCCCGGCCGCTCCCGCCCCCCCTGGCGCGGGCCGATATCGACCGCCGCCAGCCCCAGCACCGACGCCTCGATCAGCCCGCTCGAGCTATTCCCAACCAGCACCCCGCGCGGGTCGCCCGCGAGCCGCTTGAGCAGCGCGACGAACTGCCCCCTCGGCAGATGCTCCAGCAGGCGAACCCGGGGCGACGCGCCGGGAGCCGCCGCCGCCTCGAGCGCCCGCGCCACGCCCGTCCGCCCGGCGTCGTGGTTGGGCATGAGCGCGAGCACGCGTTCGGAAGCCGCGCACGCCGCCTCGAGCACGTTCGACGCGCTCAATTCTTCTTCCTCGTCGTGTCGCCCGATCGGGTGGAAGAGCACGACGATCTCCGGGCGGCCCAGCTCGTCGTACGCCGCGTCGCTCGCGGGCTCGATCCCCGCCAGCCCGTCGGCGGCCGGGCTCCCCACGGTGTGGACGTCCTCCGCACGCTCGCCCATGCGGCGCAAGCGGTCGGCGCTGGTCTCGGTCGCCGCCAGGTGCAGGTGGCTCAGCTTGGTGATCGCGTGGCGCATCGCCTCGTCGGCCACGCCCTCGGCCCGGTCGCCGCCGTGGACGTGCGCCACGGCGTACCCCCCGATCGATGCCGCACTCGCCGCGGCGAACGCCTCGATCCGGTCCCCCAGCACCAGCACCCAGTCCGGACGCAGACGCTCGAACGACCGCCCGAACCGCGCGATCCCCACGCCGACGGCCCGCACGTCGTCCGCCCGCGTCCGCCTGCCCGGGGTCTGCATCGGCACCGCGTCGGCGATCCGATCTGGGAACGCCTCCTTCACCTCGCGAAACGTCAACGCCGGTGGGAGCAGGTGCGTCCCCGACGCCACGATCGCCAGCTCCAGCCGCGGCTCCGCCTCGACCGCCCGCATCACCGGCGCCAGCAACCCGAATTCCGCGCGCGTCCCCGTCACCACCGCCACACGACGAGGCCCCGACGCGGGCGAGCCGTGCTCCGGACGAATCGCGGGCTCTTCACCCGACCAACCCTGACTAATCATGCCGCGATCCTACGGAACCCCAACCCCGAACACCCTCTGCCTTCCCCCGTTGCCCTTCCCCAATTGCCCTCCCCCGCTCCTGGCGGGGGAGGTGTCGGCGCAGCCGACGGAGGGGGCCGACCGGAAATCAAAGCTTTGAATGTGCCACGGACCTCTTCCGAGAGGTCAGTGCTCCGGGCCGCCTCTCCCCCTTCTCTGCACGCCGCCCCACAACCCAGCATCGAAGGAAACAGAGACCCGGAAGCACTGACCTTGCAGACAAGGTCAGTGGCACAGTTCGCGAGCGCACCCACTTTCCCTTTGCGACTCTCTTCCTTGGCGCTCTCAAACAACCACGGCCCGGCGAGACGCCGGGCCGTGTGCCGTGGTGAATGGTGTGGGGGTGAACCCTTACGCCGCCCGGCGTGCGGCCGCCTCTTCGGCCGCCAGTTCCGCGTCCAGCTCGTCCTCGGGCTTGCGGAACCGGCGCGACCAGCCCTGCGGGCGCACCGCGCTCGGCGCATCGCTTCGTTCGCGCCAGTCCTCGGCCCGCGGCAGGTTCAGCTCGCTCGCCATCGTCTTCCGATACCCGAGCAGGCGGATCACCTCCAAGACGTCCGTCCAGGTCGGGAACGTCACCTGGTTCGCCTTCTTGAACTCGTCGATCGCCACCAGGAACAGGAACTGCTCCGGCGTCATCTCGCCTTCTTCGGCACGCTTGGTGAAGTCGCTCAGCCGACGCCCCGGCCCGCGACGACGCTCGAGGCCCGTCGCCCCGCCGACGCCGCCCGAGGCGGAGGCCGACGACGCGTTTGGGCTCGCCTGGAGCTTCTGACGCTGGGCCTCGATCTCGCGCCGGTCGAGCCCGGTGCGCCGGTCCAGCACGCCGCCGGGGCCAAGCTCGGCGTCCGGGCTTGTGCCCGGGCGTGCGGGGTTGCGCTCGTTCTGGTTCTTGGGCCTCGCCATGGCGCGCGTCCTCCCCGGGCCTGATCGCCCGGGGTGCGCCCGCCGAACGCGGGCCCTCGCGGCTCAGGCCTCAGAGGTCGTCATCGTCCAGATCCTCGTCCCCGTCGAGGTCGTCCTCTTCCTCCTCGTCCTCGAGCAGGTCGTCATCGTCAAACTCGTCCTCATCCTCAAAACCGTCGTCGTCCTCCTCGTCGTCGTCGACGAGGAAGTCTTCGTCCTCGTCCTCCTCGTCCTCAAGCGCGCCCGCGGGCAGCACCGCGAGCCCGAGAACCCCGCCGGCCCCCACCCCGTCGGTGGGGGACCAGCGCGACACGCCCCACGGGTCCGTCGGCTCCAGCCCCGCCCCGGGCGCGAACCCCGAGCCGAACACGCCGGACGACCACGAACGCTCGATCCACACGTCTGCCATCGTCGTCACCCGTTGATTTCCATTCCCCATCCGAACCACCAGAACCCGGCACCCCGCCGACGACCCGCGACCGTCGCAAGCCGACACCGCGCTCCCCTCCCCGCGGCGCGGTCAGGGTAGCCACCCCGCGGGTCGCCGTACATTACGGATCCGACGCCCGCTGTCAACGACCAACCCTCGCAATCCATTCACCGCCCGTCCACGCGCCCCGAGCCCCCGCGCTCGAGCCAACCCCTACACTCTCGCCGCATGCCCGGCGAACCCGACACACACCCCAAGCACGAGCACCCGCCCACGGGCTTCAAGCCCCTCGCCGGCCTGCTCGCCTGCGCACTCCCCGGGCTCGGGCACCTCTACCTCGGGCAAACCCGGCGGGCCCTGGCGATCGGCGCCGGCGTGCTCGGGCTCTTCTTCCTCGGCGTGTTCATCGGCGGCATCGACAGCGTGGACAGGCGGGAGGACCCCCTCTGGTTCCTCGGCCAGGCCGTCGTCGGGCCCGTCGCCTTCATCACCGATCGCGTGCACCAGCAACACTTCAAAGTCGTGGACGACGGGTGGCTCCGCTCGGCTTGGCCGCACGAGGCCCGCGAGCCCGACGCCTCTCCACGCCTCGTCGACCCCACCAACCCCGCCGACCGACCCCCGAGCGTCAAGGGCGTCGCCAAGACCAACGAGCTCGGCACGCTCTTCACCACCCTCGCCGGCTTCCTCAACCTCATCGTCATCCTCGACGCGCTCATGCCCCCGCTGCACCGCCTCCGCGAGGGGCGTGCATGATCACCCCTCGCATCCACGCGCTCGCCTTCGACTACCGACCGTTCATCGATCCCGTCGACGTCTGGATCCCGTGGATCCACGACGCGTGGGTCTTCCTGCTCATCCCCCTCGCCTTCGGCATCAGCGTCGTGTACCGCGCCATCCGCGTGGAGGACATGCGCGACTTTTGGCCCAGCGTGCTCAAGATGACCGCCCAGGTCGTCCTCGGCATCATCGCTCTCGCCCTGGCGGGCTACATCTTCGTGCTCGTGCTGCTGCCGCTGCTCATGCCGATGCCGGGGTGAGAAGAGCGCGGAACTCAGAACTCGGAGCAGCGGATCGGATCGCGCAGCGGTCACGGTGCGACGCGATACGCCCATCGCGCCATCCGATCCGCTGCTCCGAGCTCCGAGCTCTGAGCGATCACAAGTAGCTCCCCACCCGCGCCGCTTGCGTCTCCGCGTTCTGCACCATGTAGCGCAGCGCGTCCACCGCGTGGTCGTGCCCGTCCTTTTCCGGCTTCAATTCGTGCGGGCGGTCCGCGGGGTAGTGGTACCGCTCCAGGCACTCGATCAGGCGCGCGCACCGGCGGTGCACAAACAGGCGCGGCTCGCCCGCCGCCGGCTTCAGACGACCGCGCACGAGCTGGATCCCCTCGTGCAGGCCGATTTTGCGGGAGCGCACCCGCAGCCCCGCCCGGCTGAGCACCTGCACCGGGCTGAGGCCCGTCTGGTCGTTGCGCTGCCGCCCGGCCGGGTCGACGCCGATCCACGCGAGCGTCGGCATCCCGCACTCCACGATCGCCGCGACGTGCTCACCGAGCACGACCTCCGTCTCCACGCGCTCGAACGCGACGAAGATCGCCCCGTCCCCCGGGCGCACGCACGCCCAGAGCACGACCGTCGCCCCGCGGTAGCCGAAGTCCATCCCTCCGATCCACGCCCATTGCTCGCGCCCCGGCGGCAGGCTGTCGATCACGTGCACGCGCGGGTCGAACTCCGGCAGCACCGCGTGCGTCCGCGTCGGGCGCAGGCAGAGCATCTCCGCCTCCCACACCGGCAGGCCGACGCGCGCCTTCATGTCGATCGCGTCGCGCACCGAGACGTGCCCCGCGGGCGCGCCCGCGCCGTCGCGCGCCTTCGCCCGCCCCGCGCACTCGCCGAGGAGCGGGCAGTCGCCCTGCAGATCCCCGTCGCCCTTGCACGCGCGCACGCGGTCGTCGCACGCGCCGAGCACGTCGACCACGCCCCACTTGAACAGGCGTCGTTGCCCTTCGGCGCACGTTTTGACCAGGTCGAACATGAGCCCGTGGGGGATGTGCATCGTGCTGAGGCACTCGACGCTGCCGCGGACGCCGAGCGCGTCGGGCGTCGGGATCGCGCTCGACCGCGTCACGAGCTGGGCGGCCTCCCACACGAGCGGGTCGAACAGCTCGACCTCGTCGCACCGCAGCTTCTGCACGCGTGTGCCGCGAACGGACGCTTGGCTCTGCGCCAGGATCTCGGCCCGCCCGCCCGTCGTCAGGCGCACGCGCTTCTCCGTGATCCGCCCGTCCACCAGGGGCGCCAGGTGTTCGCGCTCGAAGAGCGCCCGCAGGTGCTCGTGCATGCGGCGCGACTGCTCCAGCGAGCCGCCGAGGACGCGAACCTCGATGCCGGGCTTAAAAATCAGATCGAGCGCCGTCGCGACCGCGCCGAGGAACGTCTTGCCCCCGCCGCGGTTGGCCCAGACGACACAATCGATCGGTCCGTCGTCGCGCTGGTACGCCCCGTCGAAGCCCGTCGCCGGCTCGAGCTCGGGCGCGAACGAGCCGCGACCTTCGAAGTAGGCGTGCGCGACGTAGTCGAACGGCGCCTGGTGCCCGCCGATGAGCGCTTCGCGCGCCAGCGTGACGCCGAAGGCGCAGCGCACGAACGCGTGCAGCTCGTCCCGCGTCCGCGGCGGGGCCTTCGGGTCCACCTCGAACGCGGCGCTCATGACGCACCGCCTTCCGCGGGCGGCTCGATCCCGAGGGCCTTGAGCAGCGCCGGGGTGCGCAGGCGACCGTGGCGGCGGAGACGCTGGAGGACCGCCGCGCGTTCGTCCCCGGTGAGGAAGAACGTCAGCGCGTGCGGGAGCTCGCCCGCGGGGCGCGGCTCGGCGGGTTCGGGGATGCGGTCGTGGGCAGCGGCTTCGCGAGCGAGCTCGCGATCGTGCTTGCGGCCAAAGCGCGGTCCTTCGCGCCGGGTGCGTCCTTGCATGGGATGGGCTCCTTCACCCTTCCCGGCCCGGGGCACGCCGTGTGCGCATACGCGACGGGGCGGACGCTGAGGCGTCGCGCCGCCTCGCGCGCCAGCAGCGCGGGGGAGGCTTCGGCGATCGCCCGTGTTGTCGTGCGCGCACGAGCCCACCGGCGCAGCTCGCGCACGAGCAGCGGATCACCCGCGGCCTTGCGCTGTCGGGCGCGGTCGCCGAGCAGCGCCGCCTCGATCTCGCGGCTCTCCAGCGCGTCCATCAGCCGCGCATCGCCCTCGTGCACGGGGAGCGCGTAGGGCGTCATCCCGGCGGCGGCGAAGAACCCGCACGCCGAGCCCATCGCGGCGACCGCCTCGGTCGCGGGCGTGAGCGGCGCGTCGAGATACGCACGGACCAACGCCCGCGCGACGCCGAGCCCGCGGTAGCGTGGATCGACGATCACCCGCGCGATGCAGCGGACCTCGCGGTTGAGCCGCGCGGCGCATCGGCGCTTGTCGCCCGACGCGTAACGCCCGGGCCACGCGAGGTTTCGCCACACGCCGTTGAGCGTCGGCATCGCGAGCACGAGCACGCCGGCGAGCAGGGCGCGGTCCGCATCGATCGCGACGCGGACGCCCGCGGGGACGGCCGGGGCGCCCGCGAGGTAGTGGAATCGAGAGAGCGTGTCGTACGCCTCGCCCGTGCCCGGCGCGATCGCGAGGCGGACGCCGCCGTCGAGCGCAACGCGCGCGAGCGGGGCGCGGGCGTTGTCCGATGGCGCGTGTGTTGAGTGGTGTGCGTTCACGCGTCGCGTCCGGGTTGCCGGGTGTCGATGCGCCAGCGCCCGTCGAGCTCCAAGCGGACGAGGACGTCGGGGCGCATCGCGCCGGCGAGGGCGTCGCGTCCGGTCGCGACAACGATCGCGGCGTGCGGGAGCGTGCGCACGCGCCGTGCCGCGAGGGCCGCGACCGTGCGTGCGGTGACCGGGTCGAGCGTCGCGCCGAACTCGTCGGCGAGGAGCAGCACGGGTGTGCGCACGTTTGCGGCGTTGCGCGGTCGTGGGTCGGGGGCGCGTTCGGCGCGATCGAGGGCGATCGCGAGCGCGAGTCGCCAGCGTTCGCCGTCGCTGAGGGTGCGGGCGGGGCGTGCGAAGGCGGTGGCGTCGGCGAGGCCCGCGCCGGTGAGGGTTCGGAGGCGTCGGGCGAGGTCGCCGCGGACGGCGTCGATGGGCGCGACGCCGGGGCGCGGGGCTCTGGGCTCGACGACGGGGCGTGCGTGGGTGTGGGCGAGTGTGCGGAGGGCGTGGAGGGCGGCGGACTTGCCGCTCCCGCTCGGGCCGACGAGGGCCGCCACCGTGCCGGGGGCGAGGGTTCGGTGGAGGGCTCGCGCGATCGCTCGCGCCTGGGGGCGCGCGGTGGGAGTGCGTGCCCGTCGGACGCGGAGCTCGACGCCGAACATGGCGGCGGCGGCGCGGGCCGCCTCGCTGGGCGGGGCGTCGAGGTGGACGGTCCGGCGGCTCACGGGTTGGCCCCGTTGCGAGCCGAGCGGGCGCGGGGGGCTGTGGTGGGCGGTATAGGCGCGGCGGTGGTGGGCAGAAGGGGTGGCGCCGGCGTGGCGGCGCGGTGCTCGGTGGGGCGTCGCGGGTCGGGGCCCGCGGTGGTCCTGGGGCGTCCGGTGCGGGCGGCGGCGAGGACGGTCTCGTAGGCCGCCTCGATCGCGTCGGTGTGTCGGCGGACGGTGTGGAGGCTCATCCCGAGCTGCCCGGCGGCGGCGCGGAGGCTGAGGCCTTCGATGAAGCAGGCGGTCCCCACGCGACGGCGCGAGGCGGTCCAGAGGTCGCGGTGGTGGACGACGAAGAGGAACCGCGGGCTGACGAGGCGTGCGGCGAGCTGTCGGACGTGGCGTCGGAGGCTGCGCGGGCTGTCGCCGGTGAGCTTGGCGAGGTCGGTGACGGTTCGCCCGTGGTGGAAGACGGCTTCGATGAGGGCGCGGTCTCTTGGGGGGAGCCAGACGGCGCGTTCGACGAGGCGGGCGGTGTGATCGCGCCGTCGCCGTCGTCGGAGATCGGCCTCGACCCCGGCGTCCAACGCGGCGTGCCGATCGGCGGGTGGGGACATCGCGAACACCTCCCTGCGATCCGAACCCGCCGCGGACGACGAGCCTCGGATTTGTGGTCAAACGCGATCAGAAACACAGACTTGTGTTCACTGATCAGAGAACTATGTGTCGATAGTTCTACAAGTTGGCGCACGAAACGCAAGGGACTTGTATGGTAAGACCACAAAGCGGCGCACACTCGCCGTCACTGGCGGAGCAATCGTTGCCGGCACCCGACCCGATCATCCCGTTCGGCACGCTCGTGCGTGATCGTCGTCGGGCGTTGCGCCTGTCGCTCGCCGCGCTGGGGGCGCGTGTCGGGTGCGCCAAGAGCTATTTATCGGCGATCGAGACCGGGCACAAGCCCCCGCCACAGGAGGACCTGGTCCGCGGGATCGAGCGGGCGCTGGCGGTGCGGGACGGGCGTCTTCTGGCGGCGGCCCGCGCCGAGCGCACGCCGAGGAGCGTCCGAGAAGAATTACGTCGTGTTCGATCGATGGTGAACGAGGCGCGTCAGCTCGCGTCGATGATCGCCGAGAGCGGGGTGGACGAGCAGGGGCGTCTGGAGGGGGCACTCCGGGCGGCTCTGGCGAGCGGGGAGGCGCACCGTCTGGCGGCCCGCCTGGGTGGGGACGCGCTGGGCGCGGGGGGGCGCGGGGATGAGGGCGCGGGGGTGCGCCGGCTGCCGGTGGAGGTGCCGCTGATCGGAACGGCCCGCGCGGTGGGCGATCGCGAGGGCTCCGGTTCGGACGCGGGCCTGGGCTCGGGCTCAGGCCCAGGCCCAGGCTCAGGATCGGGCGGCGGGGGCGACTCGGGTGTGGGTTTGTTGCCGCGGTCGCAGGGCTCGGTGCTGGTGACGCCGGGGGTGACGGATCCGGACGCGTACGCCGTGCGCGTGGTGGGCGAGACGATGTCGCCGGAGCTGCTCGCGGGGGACCTGGTGGTCGCGAGCCCGCTGCTGGGCGTGGGCGACCGGGTGAGCGATCGGGGCGGCGAAGATGGGGATGCGGATCGTCTCGGGGTTCGGGTGGGGGGCGATGCGGGGTGCGCATCGTGGGCGGACGGCTCGCTCCGCGTGGTGCGTCTGAGCGGGTCGTCGGGGCTGTGGGTCGCTCGGGTCTACGCGGGGGACGGGGGGCGCGTGCGCCTGCAGCCGAGCGTGAGCTCGGCGGCGCCGACGATGGTCTCGGCGCGTCGCGTGCGCTCGGCCGACGCGGTGATCGTGGTCGTCCGTCGCCTCCGCGAGGCGGCACGCGAGGGTACGGAAGAAAGTTCCCGCGCCGGGTAAGCCCGGCGCGGGAGCGTGTCGCCTTCGGGTGGGGGCGGGCGTCAGGCGGCCTGGCGTGTCGCGGTGCTCTGGAGCTTGCCGCAGATCGCCTGGTCGACGAGGTCGATGAGCTGGCGCATCTCGGGCTTGGCGACCTGGATGGTCGCGCCGACCTGCTGGCCCTTCTTGCGGTTGTCCTCGCTGATGAGCGAGCTGAAGAGGATGATCGGGACGTCGCGGGTAGCAGTGAGCTCGCGGACGCGCTTGGTCAGGTGCAGCCCGTCCATCTGCGGCATCTCGATGTCGCTGACCAGGCAGTGCATCGTCTTGCCCTCGTTGGCGGCGTTCTGGATCGCTTTCCACGCCTCCCCGCCGTTCTGATAGGCATCGACGTTCGCGTACCCGGCCTCGCGGAGGGTCTTGGTCAGCAGCTCGCGCATGAAGGGGGAGTCCTCGGCGACGACCACGCGGCAGGTGCTGCGATCGACCTGGTGCGGGTTGTCGACGGGCTCGCTCAGGTGCAAGCGGTCTTCTTGGAGGATGGAGTCGCAGACGGACTCGAAATCGACCATGAGGACGAGGCGGTCCTGGAGCTCGAGGACGCCGGTGCAGGTGCTGGCGGCGACGGTGTTGAGCTGGGCGTTGCTGGTCTGGAGGTCGGGCGCGGGCTTGACCTGGTTCCAGTTGATGCGGTGGATCTGCTCGACGCCGTCGACGACGAAGCCGGCCTGGAGGCCGTTGAACTCGGTGACGATGACGCGGAGGTCCTGCTCGGCGGTGTCGAGGCGTTCGAGGGCGAGGTGCCCGCAGAGATCGACAAGGGGGAGGACGGAGCCGCGGATGTTGATCATGCCGAGGACGGAGGGGTGCATGTGCGGGCTGGCGGTGGGGGGCTGTCGTCGGATGACCTCGCGGACCTTGGCGACGTTGACGCCGAAGAGGCCGTGGGAGAGTCGGAAGACGAGGACCTCGAGCTCGTTGGTGCCGGCGTCGAGGAGGATCTCGTTGGTGTTGTGCTTGCTGGTCATGCGTGTGGGCCCCCGGTCTTGGGCGGTGATCGGGACAGGCCGGGGCGCGATGCCCGGGCTCGGCACGTCATCGGCTCGGGCGGGGGGCGGGTGAAGGGAATGGTGGGGGATGGGTGGAGGGGGGCGATCCGGGTGTGCCACTGACCTTGTCTGCAAGGTCAGTGTTCCTTGATCTACGACTTCTTCGATGCTCGATTGGGATGGAGAGGGGGAGAAGAAAGAGGGGGGCCCGGAGCACTGACCTCTCGGAAGAGGTCAGTGGCCCATCCGGATGTGGCCCTTTGGTCCTTTGCGATTTTGGCGATTTTCGGCCGGGCCCCCTCCGTCGGCTGCGCCGACACCTCCCCCGCGGGGGCGGGGGAGGGCAGGGGGAGGAGCAGGGAGAGGGCGGCCTGAAGCACTGACCTCTCGGAAGAGGGCAGTGGCACATCCGGACTTGCTCGGGGCGGGTTACTTTTCGAGTCGTTCCTGGGCGAGGAGGGCGGCGCCGAGGGTGCCGGCGTCGTCGAGGAGTTTGGTCTCGACGATCTCGACGGCTCGGGCTCGTTCGGGGAAGACGACTTTCCGGGCGGCGTCGCGGACGGTTCCGACGAGGTCGCCGCCGAGGGCTTCGGTGAGCCCGCCGCCGATGACGACGCGGTCGAGGCTGAGGAGGGTGACGAGCCCGCCGATGTGGATGCCGAGGAGTTCGGCGGCCTGATCGACGACCTCGCGCGTGAGCTCGTCGCCGTCCTGGTAGGCCTTGGCGACGGTTTTGGATTTGATCTTGTCGTAGTCGCCCTCGGCGAGCTCGGTGATGAGGCTTTTCCGGTTGCTTTTGATGAGCCGGACGATGCGATCGATGACGGCGGTTCTGGAGCAGTTGTGCTCGAGGCTGCGTGAGCCGGGCTGGTTGAAGGGGAGGGCGTGCATGTGCCCGATCTCGCCGGCGGTGCCGAAGGCGCCGTGGTGGAGCTGGTTGTTGAGAATGAGCCCGCCGCCGACGCCGGTGCCGACCCAGACGCCGAGGCAGTGGACGCCGCCGAAGCCCGCGCCCATGCGGTGCTCGCCGACGACGGCGACGTTGACGTCGTTATCGATGATGACGGGTGCTTTGAGGCGTTCCTGGAGGAGCTCGGCGAGGGGGACGTCGTTCCATCGGAGGTTGGGGGCCTCGAGGACGACGCCGGCCTCGTGATCGACCGCACCGGGCGCGCCGATGCCGACGCCCAGGATGTCTTCGGGGTCGAGGTTGGCCTCGGCGCAGGTGTCGAAGACGGTCTCGGCGAGGCGGTCGAGGATGACGTCGCGCCCTTGCTCGGCCTTGGTCTTGCGCTTGCCTCGGGCGAGGACGGCGGCCTCGTGCCCGACGCGGACGGCATCGGTGCGGACGACGGCGACCTGCATGTTGGTGCCGCCGAGGTCGATGCCGATGAGGAAGGGGGTGTGGTCGGGCATGGTGGTCGTCTCGGGTGCGGGGTGGGTGGGGGTTTAGCGTAGGGATGTTTCGAGGACGCGCGTGCCTTGAAAGGCTCGGCTCGCGCGCCGGGCCTCGGCGGCGGTTTCGGCGGTTTGGCCCGGGGGCGTGAGCGCGAAGAGCGTGCTCCCCGAGCCGGTCATGTGGACGGGGGCGGGCAGGGCCGCTCGGCAGGCGTCGAGCAGCTCGCCCAGTCTGGGCTCGACGCGTCGGGCGGCGGGCTCGAGGTCGTTGAAGAGCAAAGCGGAGAGCTCGCGCGGGTCGTCGCCGGGTGGGGGCTCGTGGGCGAGGCGTCGGACGGTCTCGGCGCGATGGCGGAAGGCCTCGGCGGCGCCTGGGTCGGTGTCGAAGGCTCGGTACACCTCGGGCGTGGCGCAGGGGAAGGGCGGGCAGATGAGCACGACGCCGAGCGCGGGGAGCGGGGGCGTGCGGGTGAGCCGCTCGCCGAAGGCCTCGACGAGGGCCGGTCGTGGCGGCTGGTCGGGATCGCGGTCCGGTTTGTTGGTGGGGTCGTCGGCTGGGTCATCGGTGGGGTCGGTTTTGAGGAAGAAGGGGACGTCGGAGCCGAGCGTGTGCGCGAGGGCTTGGAGCTCTTGGGCGGGGAGGCGGAGGCGGTGGTGCTGATGGAGGGCGAAAAGCGCGGCGGCGGCGTCGCTGGAGCCCCCGCCGAGCCCCCCGCCGGCGGGGGTGCGCTTGCGGAGGGTGACGCGCGCGGGGAGGGGGCGGGCGGCGTGGGCCTCAAGGGCGGCGTGGGCGCGGGCGACCAGGTCCGCCTCGGTCGCCCACTCGACGGGGTGGGTGCGCCCGGCGGGGTCGAGCCATTGGAGGTCGAAGGACGTGGTGTCGGCGTGCTCGATGGTGAGCTCGTCGGCGAGGTCGATCGCGTGCATCCACGACGCGATGGGGTGCCACCCGTGCCGGTGGGGGTCGGGCGGGGCGACCGCGAGCGCGAGGTTGAGCTTGGCGTGGGCGCGTCGGATCGTGGGCATGTGCAGAGCCTACCGGCGCGGGCGGGGCGCGAAAAAAGGCGGCCGCACTTGCGTGCAGCCGCCCGGAGGGAGAAAGAGAGAGCTTGGGGACGGGCGTCTGGACCCCGTTTCCGGGTTCCATATCCCGTTGAGTGTGCTTTCGGCGTGCTACGCCTAAGGACTCGACAATTCGAACGGTTCCGGTAATTTTTTTTGAAAATCCCGGAACGGGGCGATGCACATGCCCTAGGTGACCCCTCTTTAGAGGGGATGCTAAGGGTTTCGGCGGGCACGTCAGGCGAGGAGCTGCTCGAGGTTCTCGAGGGCGGCGGGGAGTGCGGCCCGGATCGCCTGGAGCTTGTCGTGGGTGAGCCCGAGGTTTTCGAGGACTTCGGGGTCGATGTCGGTGGACTTGAGGTCGATGCGGAAGCCGTCGATGTCAGGGAGGTCGGCGACGAGACGGTCGGCGACGTAGATGATGGCGGGGAGTGTGCGGTTCTCCATCGCGAGGTCGAGTGGTCGGTGGTGGAAGCCGGTGACGGTCTGGAAGCTCTTGGGGAACTTCCATTTCTCGCAGAGGGCGGCGCCGAAGTCCTGGTGGTTGGCGCCGAAGACCTGTTCCTCGATCGCGAGCATGTCGGCGGCGGGGACGCCGTTGGCGTCGACGCCGAGCTGCTCGAGGCACTCGATGAGCTTGTTGCGGTCGAACTGCATCTCGACCATGATGCCGATGTCGTGCATGAGCCCGGCGAGGAAGGCCTCGTCGCCGAGGCCGCACTTCATGGCGTCGGCGATGAGTTTGCTGGTGGCGGCGACGGCGTTGGAGTGTCGCCAGAGGTCCTTGGCGCCGAAGCCGCCGGTGAGGTCGCCGCCCCGGAAGAGCTTGGCGAGGCTGGCGGCGATGGCGATGTTCTTGACGGCGTTGAGGCCGAGGAGGACGATGGCTCGGTTGATCGAGCCGATCTGCCCGGGGAGGCCGTAGAAGGAGCTGTTGACGACCTTGAGGATGCGGCTGCATAGGGCCGGGTCGTTGGAGATGATGTTGTGAAGATCCTGCGCGGTGGACTTGGGGTCCTCCACGAGTTCGATGATCTTCAGTGTGATCTCCGGCAGCGTCGCGATGTGGCTGATCTCGCGGATCGCCCCGGTCACGATTTGTTCACGTTGCTCGGTGGTCGTGCTCATGCGCCGGCTCCAGCTTGGATTGGGTTCCAAGGCTGAACATCGGTTCCTGAGCCCGGGCACTTTGTTCGGACCGCGCGATTCCTGATAGGACGTCGGCCCTATTTGAGGCCGAGAACGCGGGCTCGGACCCCGAACAGGGGCGTGGATCGCGCCACGAATACCGGAAAAGACGTGAACATCGATCGGCCTGTTCGCGGGACGGGTGTCTGCGGGGGACGGGTCAGCCCCGGTCGAGGGGGGCGGCGAGACGTTCGATGCGGACGACGCGCCAGTAGCCGTTGGGCTCGCGTCGCCAATCGATGCGCCACCAGGCGAGGTCGATGTAGTTGGGGTCCTGAACCCGGACGCGGAGCTGGGTTCGCCCGACGTTCGGGCCGTCGAGGACGGCCTGATTCTCCAACACCCCCGCTCGCAGGTCGGCGGTCTTGAGCAGCCCGTTGACGCGCCCGAGGATGCCGCGTCGGTCCAGCTCGCCCCAGGCGCGGGTGTTGGCGACGAGAGTGACGTCCGGGTGGAGGACGCGTTCGAGGCGTGGGAGGTCGGCGCGGGTGACGTGGCGGACGAGCTCGACGCTCTCGCGCTGGAGGATTTCCCGCTCGGTGACGACGGCCTGGGCGAGGGCGTAGGCCCCGGCGGCGAGGGCGAGGCAGGCGCCGGCGATGAGGAGCCCACGCCGGAGCTGGGCGCGTCGGTGGAAGACGACGATCGCGACGACGGCGCCGGCCGAGAGCACGACCATGGTGGGAAGGGGCTGTTCAAAGAGGTAGCGTTCGAGGGCGGGGGGTTTGGGGAGCGGGGCGACGCCGCGGCCGGTGAGGGCGGCGAGCAGGCGCTCGGGCTGGAGCCCGGCGACCAGCTCGGCGGCCCGGGCGAGGGTGACGGCGCCGGTCTGGAGGAGGTGTTCGAGCACGTGGTCCGGTCCGTTCGGTCGGGCGTGGGGCGTCCGGGGGCTGGGAGGTTGTTCGGATTCATGCAGCCCGGAGTTGCGGGCGACCGATCCAACCGTAGCCGTGGCCCGTGTTGAGGGGGTCTTTGGCGCTCGCGTGATGTCGGGATGCCGAGCCGTTCGGGCGGTGGGTGAGCGGTGCGGTCGGGTGGATGTTGCAGAACGGGGTGTGTCGGCGATGTCGAATGCGGGTCGTGATGCGGGCGTCGTGGCGGCTTCGGAGGCGGTGTTCGAGCGGAACTGCCGTTTGCTGGAGCGGACGAGCGCCGAGACGGTGCGCCGGGTGCGGGCGACGCCCGCGCGGGCGGAGGCCGAGTTTGTGATGACCGACGACGGCGTGCCGACGTGCCTGCTCCGGACCGCGGACGGGACGCGGACGCTGGCGAGCCGTCGTCGCCCGCTGGCGGAGGCGGATCGCCTGGTGTCGGACCTGGACGTGCGCACGCACGCGGGGGTGGTGCTGCTGGGCTTCGGGCTGGGGTATCACGCGCGGGCGGCGGCTGCGAAGCTGCGGAAGACCGGGGTGATGATCGCGATCGAGCCGGACGTGGCGTTGCTGCGGTCGGTGCTGGAGCGGGTGGACCTCTCGGGGTGGTTCGAGGGGACGAACCTCGCGATCCTGACCGATCCGGACGACGCGCCGGCGCTGTCGCGCGTGACCCGCGGGGTCGAGGGTGTGCTCGGGCTCGGGGTGAAGTTCTTGGAGACCACGCCGGACCGCCAGCGTCTGGGCGAGGCGCTCGACCGGTTCGCCGAGCAGTTCAACGGGGTGATGCGCGCGATCCGCAGCCAGCTCATGACGACGATGGTGCAGGTCGAGACGACGCTTCGGAACAGCTTCATGAACCTGGACCGCTACGCGACGAGCGCGAAGCTGTCGGACCTGGCGGGCGCGTGCCACGGCCGCCCGGCGGTGGTCGTCAGCGCGGGCCCGAGCCTGCAGCGGAACCTGGACCTGCTGAGCGAGCCGGGCGTTCGCGAGCGGGTGGTGATCGTCGCGGTGCAGACGGTGCTGAAGCCGATGCTGGCGCGGGGGATCCGCCCGCACTTTGTGACGGCGTTGGACCACCACGAGATCAGCCGCCGGTTTTATGAGGGTTTGAAGCCGGAGGACGTCGAGGGCGTGACGCTGGTGCTGGAGCCGAAGGCGAACCCGGCGATCGCGGAAGCGTTCCCGGGCAAGGTGCGGTTTGTGTCGAGCGAGCTGCTCGACACGCTGCTGGGCGAGGAGCTCGCGGGGAAGGCGGACGAGCGGGACCGTGTCCACCCCGGGGCGACGGTGGCGCACCTGGCGTACGAGCTGGCGCGCCACCTGGGGGCCGACCCGGTGATGCTGATCGGGCAGGACCTGGGCTTCACCGACGGGCAGTATTACGCGGGCGGTGCGGCGATCCACGAGACGTGGGGCCCGGAGCTGAACCCCTTCCGGACGCTGGAGATGATGGAGTGGGAGCGGATCGCGCGGATGCGCTCGACGCTGATCCGCACGACGGACGTGCTCGGGCGACCGGTGTACACCGACGAGCAGATGCACAGCTACCTCGTGCAGTTCGAGGAGCACTTCGCGCGCGACGCGGCCCGCGGGCTCACGACGATCGACGCGACCGAGGGCGGCGTCGCCAAACGCGGGACCTCCGTGATGACGCTGGGCGAAGCGCTGGTGCAGCACGCCAGCGACGGGTCGCTGCCGACGCTCCCGGCGCGGTTCGGCGCGCCCGCGTCGGGCGTCGTCGATGATCGCAAGCGGCTGGCCCGCGTGCGGGCGCGTGTGGCGCGGGTGCGTCAGGACGTGGGTCGCGTGGCGGCGCTGAGCCGCGAGACGTCGTCGCTGCTCGGCAAGATGCTGGGGAGCGACCAGCCGACGATCAACACGCTGATCGGGCGGGTGAACGCGATCCGCGACGAGGTGACGTCGATCGCGCCGGCGTACGGGCTGGTGCACGATCTGAACCAGACGGGGACGCTGCGCCGGTTCCGGGCCGACCGGTTGCTGTCGCTGGAGGACGGGATCGACGCGTACGAGCGTCAGCGCCGCCAGATCGAGCGTGACCGTGACAACGTCGCGTGGCTCGCCGACGCGGGGGAGCAGCTCGGGCGGCTGCTGGACGCGACGCTCAAGGCGTTCGACGGCGGGGCGAAGCTGACGCGGGACATGCCGCCGAGCAAGAAGATCCGCGACGAGGTGGAGCTCGGTGGGGCCGTGCGCGCGGGCGCGGGGGCGCACGCGAACGCCAAGCGGGCGCGCCGCCAGATCGCGGCGGTGATCCCGGTCGATCCGGCGCGGAGCGGGCTGGGCATCCCGCGCGACCTGGGCGACACGATCGCGCTGGGGCGCAACGCGCTCCGCCTGACGCTGGAGCGGCTCGGGCGGTGCAAGAAGATCGACCGGGTGATCCTGCTCGCGACGGACCCGGAGCGTGTGCGCGCGCTCACGGGGGGGGTGGAGCGGACGGGGGCGTTGCCGATCGAGATCCTGCGCGTCGAGCGTGTGCGCACGAGGGCGCACCGGGCGGTCGCGGCGAGCCGCGTCTTTGCGCCGCTGTCGTGGCGCGGGTCGCTCGGGGGGCTCACGGCCTGGGACGAGGTGTTTGACGCCGCGGTGTTCGCGGAGGTGTTCGAGCGGACCGGGATCGACGCGGCGGTGCCGGTGGGTGATGACTGGGCGCTGGCGAGCGCGGAGCTGATCGACGCGGCGGCTCAGCGTCACCGCGAGCAGCCCAAGGGGCACCCGTACGCGTTTGCGCCCGCGCCGGTCGGGCTCGGGGCGCTGGTGATCAACCGGGAGCTGACGGCGAGCATCGCGCACCAGTCGGCGCAGGCCGGGGCGTTCGGGTCGATCGGCGGGATTCTGGGATACGTGCCCTCGATGCCGCGGGGCGACGCGCTGGGGCGCGGGCCGTGCGTGCAGACGGACGCGTCGCTGCGGAAGCTGGCGGTGCGTCTGACGGCGGACACGCCGATCGGTCGCGCGCTGATCGCGGGCGCGATCGAGGAGTACGAGGAGCGTTGGCTGACGATCGGGGCGGAGAAGTTCGCGCGTCACGCGGCCCGTCGGGACCGGGTGCTCGCGGGGACGGTGCCGCAGCACGTGATCATGGAGCTGAACACCGGGCGTCGGACGAGCGGGCAGCGGGCGAGCTGGAACCGCGACGGCGGGGACGTCGCCGAGCGGATGCCGATGGACGTGGAACTCGCGGGCCGGCTCTTCCGCGAGTTGTGCGCCGAGCGCCCGGACGCGGTGGTGACGCTCGACGGCGCGGGCGACCCGCTGCTGCACCCGGCGTGGCGCGAGATCGTCGCGGCGGCGAACGAGGCGGGCGTCCGCGGCCTGCACGTCCGCACCGACCTGCTCTGCGAAGAGCACGAGATGCACGACCTGCTCGCGGGCGGGGTCGACGTCGTGAGCGTGGACCTGATGGGCGAGCATTGCGAGACGTACCGGCGACTGATGGGTGTCGATGCGCTCGAGCGGGCGCGCACGGGCGTGCTCCGCCTGCTCGCGGCCCGCGGGCGCGAGGGGACGTTCCCGTTCCCGTGGGTCGCGCCGCGCCTCACGCGGTGCGACGCGGTGTACGAGGAGATCGAGGCGTTCTACGACCGGTGGCTGTCGCTCGCGGGCGCGTGCGTGATCGACCCGTTGCCCTCGGCGCTGCGCGGGCAGCGGATCGCGCCGCTGCCGGAGCCGGGCTTCGTGCGCGCGCGGATGGAGCGCCTGCGCTGCCGTGTGCTGAGCGACGGGGACGTGCCGATCCGCTTCGGCGGGTGGCGATCCGGGCGGACGATGGGCTCGGTGCGGAACGAGGCGCTCGAGTCGATCTGGAAGCGGGTGCTGGCGCGGCGGCGCGAGCGGGCGTTCCGTCGCGAGCGCGCGGCCCGCCAGCCGCGACTCAGCCCGACGGCGGCGGCCTGAAGCATGGCGCGAGACGCGATCGCCATCGTGCTCGGCCGCGCCGGGAGCAAGGGCGTCCCCGGGAAGAACCTCGCGCCCGTCGCGGGCAAGCCCTGCGCGCAGTGGACGATCGAGCACGCGCTCGCGAGCGAGCGCGTCGGGCGCGTGCTCGTCTCCAGCGACAGCCCGGAACTGCTCGCGCTCGCGACGTCGCTCGGCGCGCACGCGCACGCGCGATCGCCGGAGCTGGCGACCGACTCGGCCCGTGTGGACGACGCGGCCCGCGAGGCGCTCCACGCGGCTCGCGACGGCGGGCTCGCGACCGACGCGCCGGTCGTCATCCTCTACGCGAACGTCCCCGTGCGCCCGCCCGCGCTCACGGATCGCGCGCTCGCGCTGCTCGGGGAAAGCGGGTGCGACAGCGTGCAGAGCTACGCGCGCGTTGGCAAGCACCACCCGTGGTGGACCGCGCGGCTGGACGAGGGCGGGCGCGTCGCCCCGTGGGAGGGCGAGGTGCTCAACCACGGCGTCTTTCGGCGCCAGGACCTGCCGCCGGCGTTCGTGCCCGACGGCGGTGTGATCGCGCTCACGCAGCGTGCCCTCGTGCTGGAGATCGCGGGCGTGGGCGCGGGGCCGCACGCGTTCTTCGGGCTCGACCGACGCGGGATCGAAACGCGGGAGGGCGAGGTGATCGACATCGACACGCCGACGGATTTGCTGGTCGCGGACGCCGTGCTGCGCGCGCACGCGGGAGGAGCGTCGCGTGCGGATCGGTGACCGGGAGATCGCGCCGGGCGGTGGGGCGTACGTGATCGCCGAGATCGGCGTGAACCACGACGGGGACGCGTCGCGCGCGATCGCGCTGACGGAGGCCGCGGCGGGCGCGGGTGCGGACGCGGTCAAGCTGCAGCTTTTTGAGACCGACCGCCTGATGAGCCGAGCGGCGCGTCTGGCGGCCTACCAGCGTGACGCGGGTGAGACCGACCCGTTCGCGATGCTCCGCCGCCTGGAGCTTTCCATCGACGCGATGGGCGGCGTCGTCGAACGTGCGCACGCGCTGGGGATGCACGCGATCGTGACGGTCTTCAGCACGGAGTTGGTGCCGCTCGCCGAGCGGCTGGCGTGGGACGCGTATAAGAGCGCGTCGCCGGACGTGATCCATCGCCCGCTTCTGGAGGCGATGGGCGGAACGGGGCGGCCGCTGATCGTGAGCACGGGAGCCGCGGACGTGGACGAGATCGTGCGCGCGCGTTCGTGGCTCGACGGGATGCGCGATCGCCTCGCGTTCCTGCACTGCGTGAGCAGCTACCCGACGCCGTCGGGTGAGGCGTCGCTGCGCGGGTGCGAAGGCGTGGCGGAGGTGGTTCGCCCGTGCGCCACGGGGTACAGCGATCACACGGCGTTGGTGGAGACGGGCGCGGTGGCGGTCGCGCACGCGGGGGCGTGCATCCTGGAGAAACACCTGACCGACGACCGCGCGCGAGCCGGCCCGGACCACGCGGCTTCGCTCGAGCCGGAGCGTTTCGCGTCGTACGTGCGCCTGGCGAAAGCCGCCCGCCCGGGCGTGTCCGGCGTGGACGGGGCGCTCGGCGAGACGCTGCTCGGGCGGGGGGGGAAGGTTGTCGCGGATGTGGAGGCGGACGTGCGCCGGGTGAGCCGCCAGTCGGTGGTGGCGACGCGGGACGTGCGCGCGGGCGAGGTGATCGGGGCGGCGGACGTGACGTGCAAACGCCCGGGGCTCGGCACGCCGGCGTGGCGCCTCGGGGAGATGATCGGGCGGCGGGCGTTGCGCGACCTGGCGGCGGATATGCCGGTGGCGGAGGACGCGGTGGGGTGGTGAGGGGAGGGAGGGAAGAGGGAGAACCCCCTCCGTCGGCTTCGCCGCCACCTCCCCCGCCGGGGCGGGTTAGTCGGTGAGTCGGTTGGTGTGGAAGTGGATTCGGATTTTGGAGGCGATGCGGGCGTTGTCGGCGGGGTGCGCGATCCAGTCGAGGCGTTCGATCCAGGTCATGGCGGGGACGATGCCGCCGAGGTCGGTGAGGCCGATGTCTTCGAGCGTGGCGGCGAGTCGGTCGGGTCGTGCTCGTCCGAAGGAGACGATGACGCCGGGGCCGCTCTGGGCGGCTTGTGGGCCGAGGTCGGTCATCGCGGGGTTGCCGCCGTCGGCGTGTCCGAGTCGGGCGGCCCACCAGCCGGTGCGGTGGTCTTGCCCGCCGGGGCCGGGGTTCTGGCTGGCGCGGTAGACCCAGCGGAGCGTGGGGTGCTCGCCGAAGCGTTGGGTCTGGCTGGGGAGGGGTGCGGCTCGGACGGCGGCGGGGAATCGCCCTTCGAAGTCGGTGGGCTGTGCGACGGGGGTGGGGTTGTCCGGGTTGAGCAGGGCGAGGCCCCGGGCGAGGGCGGCGAAGGCCGCCATCGCCCGGTCGCCCGCGACCGCGCCGGGCTCGAGCTGGTCGATCTCGGCGAGGAGGTCGAGGGCGATCGGGGCGGGGGGGCACGGGGTGTCGGTCTCGCCGGGTTCGCCCGGGTGTTCGGTGAGAAGGAGGGCGACGCGCCCGCGGAGGCGTTCGAGGAAGGCGGGGAGCTCGTCGCCCGCGCGTCCGGGCAGGAGCGGGAGCAGGGCGGGGACGTTGAGGGCGGGGTTGACGCGGTCGCGCACGCCGAAGGCGGCGAGGACGGCGTTGTCGGGGATCGCGTGGACGATGTCCGCGGGCCAGAGGGTGTACCCGATGCAGCAATCCCGCGGCGCCCAGAGCAGCCCGGGAGAGGAGCGGACAACGGCCTGGAACTCGTCCCCGCGGACGACGCCGATGCCGGCGACGGCGGCATCACCCAGGCGGAACGCGGCGTGGACCTCGCCCCGCCCGAGCTCGCGGAGCTGGGCGACCAGGTCGGCGCTGGTCAGCCCGGGCTTGACGCCCTCGGCGCGGGCGGGGGACTGGGCGACGGGCTCGGCGGCGTTCGCCTCGCGCCGACCTTCCGGGGCGTGGGCGTGGAGGGCGGCTTCGAGGATCGAGCCGCGCCCGGCCGGGGCGAGCAGCAGCAGCGAACGCCCGCGGTCGAGGCGGGCGATCGCCAGCTCGTAACGCCCCTGTTCGACGGCGAACAGCGGTCGTCCCGCGAGCACGCCCCGGGGGGCGGGGCGGAGCCCGCGACGAAGGCGGGCCGCGACGTCGGCGTCCAGCTCGCTGATCAGCACCCACGCGGGCCCGGACGGGCGTCCGCGCGGCGCAGGGGCGGCTTCGGGCTCCAGGATCAGCACCGCCCGTCGCCCGAAGAGGGCGTCGAAGGCGGCGTCGGGGTCCAGCTCGAGCGTGCGGGCGAGCTCCGCCCACGCGCCCGCGGTCCGGTCCAGCCAGCCCGCGTCCTGCACCATGCGGAGGGCGGCGCGCCCGGCGGGCTGGGTGCGCAGCTCGGCGGCCTGCTGGATCGCGACCACGGCGGCGGCTTCGGCGCGGATCGGGGCCGCCAGGGCCAACGCGTCCTCGCCCGGCGCACCGCACGCGAAGACGAGCGTCGCGAACGCGGCGGCCGAGCGGCGGGCCAGGCGTCGAAGGCGGGCGACGGCTCGAACCGGAGCGCGTGCCGGGGCCGGGGGCTGGGTTGGAAGGCGGACGGTCACGGCAGGTCGTCTGCGGGGTGACTCGGCGGGGGGGTGGGTCGGTCGTGGGCGGCGCGGGCGCCGACGGCGGCGGCCGGGGTCCAGCGGGTCACGATCCGCGGCTGCCCGGGGGTGACGTGCTCGGGCACGTGCAGCTCGAGCACGCGGACGCCGGTGGACCCGCGGAGGATCGCGCGGGGCTCGAACGTCGCCGAGCGGGCCTCGGCGAGCCAGGCGGAACGGTCGGCGAGCTGGGCCCGGAAGGCGTCGGGCTCGTGCGGAGGATCGGTGTGAAAAAGCTCGGCGTCGAGGCGCGGGGCGCGGTCGGGCCAGCCCGCGAACGCGGCGAACGGGCGATCGCCCGACCCGCTCATGCCGGGCTCGTGCCCGTGCAGGAGGCGCGAGCGGTCGGGCATGCGGAGGCGCAAAAGGTCGCGCTCGGCGGGCGCGCCCCAGCGGGCGGCGGCGGCCCGGGCGTTGATCGCGGGGTCGGGCTGGTGGGTCGGGGTGTGGCGCTCGATGGTGCGGAAGTCGCACGCGGCCGAGGGCCAGAGGCTGCTGGAGCAGGCGAAATACCGCGTGGCGGCGGCCATGTCGATCGCGTCCGGGCGGGCCCGGTCGCCCAGCACCCGATCGCTTGGGACGGCTTCGGCGTGGGTGCTCGCGACGAGCGGGACGGGGGCGAACTCGTCGCCAAGACGCCCGGCGATCTGGCGCGGGGCGGCGCCCAGCGTGCGCTCGAGAGCGCGGAAGCTGCTGGAGGCGTCGGCCCGGGTGCTGTCGACGAAGCCGGTGAGGGGCGCGGGCTGATCGCGG
Organism: Phycisphaerales bacterium; assembly: GCA_007693785.1. GTDB lineage: Bacteria > Planctomycetota > Phycisphaerae > Phycisphaerales > UBA1924 > RECY01. The sequence continues at coordinate 299,688 of RECY01000026.1, forward strand.
AAGGTGGTGGCTTCGGGCCAGAGGCGCTGGGCGGTCGCCGCCAGGCCGATGCCGAGCAGCACGCCCGCGGCGACCGCGAGTCGCCCGGTGGTGACGAGCTTGCGCCAGGTGGGGGTGAGGAAGGCGCGTCGCGACTCGACGCGGGCGAGGATGGCCCCGGTGAGGTCGGGGGCGTCGGGCTTGCGCCGGAGCTCGCGGAGCATCTCACGCGTCGAAGTGATCTCCTCGCACCGGGGCGGGTCGCCCCGGAGGCGGTCGAACATGCGGCGCTGGGCCTCGCGGTCGAGCTCGCGGTCGAAAAACGCGTCCACGAGATCGTCGGGGATCCGGGCGGCGTCGGGCACGCGGGGGTCCGCGTCGGCGGGGTGGGGCCCGCGCCTCGGGTCCGGCCTCGGCGTGTTGTCACCCCCGGGGCGGTCCATCAGCGCCAGACCTCCGCGACTTGCTCGCTCAGTTTGCGGTCGCTCTCGAACAGGGCCTTCATCTTGCGACGCCCGCGGTGCAGGTGGCTCTTGACCGTGCCCTCGGGCATCCCGAGGTGCTGGGCGATGACGGCGATCGGCCAGTCGAGCTGGTGGAAGAGCACGATGACCTCGCGCTGCTCGGGGCTGAGCTTGGCGAGGGTGACGTCGATCGCGGAGCGCGCGTTGGTCGCGGTCTCGTGGTCGTGGGTCGCCTTGCTGGGCAGGTCCCAGTCGCCGCGCCAGTTGCCGATCATGTCGCTGTCGTAGGCGGGCTTGTGCTTCTGGCAGGCGTTGACGTAGAGACGCCGGGCGATCGTGAAGAGCCAAGTGCTGAAGCGGTACTTCGGGTCGAACCGGTCCAGGTTGGTCAGCACACGCACGAACGCTTCCTGCACGACGTCCTCGGCCATGTCGGGGCGACCCGACATGCGGAGGAGGTAGGCGTACAGGCTGTTCTGGTGGCACTTGATGAACGCGGCGGCCGCGTCCTTGTCGCCCGCGGCGGCAAGGCGGATCAGCTTGCGTTCTTCGGCCCTCGTCATGCTCATCGCCGACGCCTCCTCAGCTTCATTCCTACCGGCACCGTGGGCGGGGAGTTGCCTCCCCTCCAAGAGCCTACGGCCCGCGTTCCCCACTCGTTCGCCCCCAGCACACCACGGTTTCGGAACGGGAGCAAGCAAATACCAGCCCGAGACGAGATTTTCGGGCCTTCATATGCAAACAAAACAAGAATAACGAGGCGATCGCCGCATCCGAAGGAAATCGGATCTTCGGGTTGGTTGAAGGGTCGCGGGCGGGGGGCGTCGCCCGGATCGGGGGCCCGGCGCTATGCTCGCGCCACTCATGGCGGGCGACCCGAAACAGACCCCGGCGATGCGCCAGTACTTCGCGTTCAAGGCGAGGTTCCCGGACGCCCTGCTCTTTTTTCGCATGGGGGACTTCTACGAGCTGTTCGGCGAGGACGCCAAGACGGCCTCCCGCGTGCTCGGGCTGACGCTGACCAAGCGTCAGAGCGACCTGGCGATGGCGGGGGCACCATATCACCAGCTCGAGACCTATCTGCGCCGGGCGCTCGCGGCGGGGTACCGCGTCGCGGTCGCTGATCAGGTGCAGGACCCGAAGGACGCGAAGGGCGTGGTGGCGCGGGCCGTGACGCGGGTGGTGACCCAGGGGACGCTCGCCGACGACGCGTTGCTGCCCGACGACGCGACGAGCGCGATTGTCGCGGTCTGCCCGCTCGGCGCCCGGGGGTTTGTGGACGGGCACGCGCTGGCGTGCGTGGAGCTCGCGACGGGGGCGGTGCGGGTCGGGTCGCTCTCGGGCGCGGGCCCGGTCTCGCTGGCCGACGAGCTGGCGCGGCGCGGCGCGAGCGAGTTGCTCTACCCCGAGGCGGGCGACGGCGCGACGCCGGGGTGGGTGAGCGAGCTTGTGGAGCGTCTGGGCGTGAGCGCGACGCCCCGCCCGAGCTGGCAGTTCCGCCCGGCGGAGGCGATGGAGGCGATCCGCGAGCAGTACGGCGTTTCGACGCTCGCGGGTTTCGGGATGCCCGATGACGACGCGTGCGTCGCGCCGCTGGGCGCGGCGTTGCGATACCTGCGCGAGACGCAGACCGTCTCGCTCGACCACGCGGCGAACCCGGACGCGGTGGGTGACGCGACGGTGGAGCTCCCGCGGGTGACGCTGAGCCATCTCGAGGCGCCGCGTCGGGAGGCGTCGGACGGGTCGTGCGTGATCGACGCGGTGAGCCTGCGGAGCCTGGAGGTGGAGCGGACGATCCGGGCGGGCGACCGTGCGGGCGGGGAGACGGACCGCGAGGGTTCGCTGCTGAGTTTGTTTCTCGCGCCGGGGTTGTGCCGCACGCCGATGGGCAAGCGTCTGCTGCGGGAGTGGCTGGTGCGTCCGCTGGGAACGCTGGCGTCGATTCACGCGCGTCAGAGCGCGGTCGCGACGCTGGTGGAGGACCGCCGGACGGCGCAGGAGCTGAGCGAGGCGTTGTCGGGCGTGCAGGACGTGCCGCGTCTGGCGGCGCGGCTGGCGCTCGGGCGTGCGGGGCCGCGGGACCTGGTCGCGCTCGGCTCGAGTCTGTCGCGTGCGGGGCCGCTGCTGTCGATCGTTCAGGACGCGCCGGCGCTGCGCGGGCACGCCGAGCGTTTGGAGGCGGCGCGGGAGGCGGTCGCGCCGCTGGCGGCACGGATCACCGAGACGTGCGCGGAGGACGCGCCAGCGCACTTGCGCGACGGCGGGTTTGTGCGCGACGGGATCGATGCGGCGCTGGACGAGGCGCGGGCGCTGGAGCGTGACGCGGGGCAGTGGCTGGCCGAGTATCAGGCGAAGCTGCACGCCGAGCACGACCTGCCCTCGCTCAAGGTCGGGTATAACAAGGTATTTGGCTATTACATCGAGTTGCCCGCGGCGCAGGCGCGCCGAGCGCCGGCGGCGTTCACGCGCAAGCAGACGCTCAAGAACGCCGAGCGGTACATCACGCCGGAGCTAAAGACGTTCGAGGACAAGGTCTCGACCGCGACCGAGCGGGCGCTGGCGCGCGAGCGTGCGATTTTTGACGAGCTGTGCGAGCTGGTGCGCGCGCAGCTGCGCCCGGCGACGGACTTCGGCGAGGTGGCGGCGGAGCTGGACGCGTTGGGGGCGCTGGCGAGCAAGGCCGCGAAGCGCGGGTGGGTGAAGCCGGAGGTGGTGGCGTCGCCGGTGCTGCGGATCCGCGCGGGGCGTCACCCGGTGCTGGATGAGAAGCTGGCGCACAATTTTGTGCCGAACGACACGGAGCTGGGCGGGGGCGCGTCGGGCGAAGGCGAAAGCGAGGCTGAAGGGCCCGAGGCGCCGGTGGCATTGATCACCGGTCCCAACATGGCGGGCAAGAGCACGTACATCCGTCAGACGGCGTTGCTGGTGCTGCTGGCGCACGCGGGGAGCTTTGTGCCGGCGGATCGGGCGGTGGTGGGCCTGACGGATCGGATCTTCACGCGCGTGGGTGCCGACGACGCGCTGCACCGCGGGCAGTCGACGTTCATGGTGGAGATGACCGAGACGGCGAACATCCTGAACCACGCGACGGGTCGTTCGCTGGTGGTGCTGGACGAGATCGGGCGGGGGACGAGCACGCTGGACGGGCTGAGCCTGGCGTGGGCGATCGCCGAGCACCTGGCGGACCGCGAGGAGCCCCCGCGGACGCTGTTCGCGACGCACTACCACGAGCTGACGGAGCTGGAGGAGCGGCTGCCGGGTCGCGTCCGGAACCTGCACGTCGCGGTGCGCGAGTTGGACCGCCCGCCGGCGGGCGACGGGGATGAGGCTCACGGGGAGATCGTGTTCTTGCACCGGATCCTGCCGGGTCGGACGGATCAGTCGTACGGGATTCACGTGGCGCGCCTCGCGGGGGTGCCGCGGGCGGTGACCGAGCGCGCGAAGGAGGTGCTGGACTCGCTCGCGGTGCAGCACCGGGCGCAGGCGGCGGCGGCGACGTCGGTGCCGGAGCGTCGGGCGCGCGGGCGTGGGGATCAGCTCGGGCTGTTCACCGAGTTTGTGCACCACCCGGCGGTGGACCGCCTTCGCGAGCTGAAGCTGGACACGATGAGTCCGTTGCAGGCGTTCGACGAGCTGCGCAAGCTGGCGGCTTCGGCTCGGGAGGGCGAGGGCACGCCGTAGCGGGTCGGCTCAGGCGGGTGCTCTCGGGTCCTCGCCTCGTTCGATGGCGTGGATCTTGTCGATGCGTCGCTGGTGGCGCCCGCCTTCGAACTGGGCGTCGAGCCAGGCGTCGACGATTTTCTCGATGCGTGCGAGCCCGAGCAGGTCGGCCGAGAGGCAGAGGATGTTGGCGTTGTTGTGTGTCCGGCTGAGCTGGGCGGTGAGCTCGTCGTGGACGACGGCGGCGCGGATGCCGGGGACTTTGTTGGCGGCGATCGCCATCCCGATCCCGGTGCCGCAGATGAGCACGCCGAGGTCGGCGTGCCCGTCGGCGACGGCGGTCGCGACGTCGAAGGCGCGTTCGGGGTAGTCGCAGGGCTCGTCGTTGCAGGCGCCGACGAGCTCGGGCTGGTGCCCTTTTTTCTGGAGGCGATCGGCGATGGCTCGGGCGGCTTCGGCGCCGCGGTGGTCGGCGCTCAGGGCGATCTTGGTCATGCGAGCTCCGACAGCGCTCGGCGGACGAGCTCGAGCAGGCGATGGGCCGTCTCGTCGTACGCCGACTGGGGGTGCCCGATGGGGTCCGGCACGTCGCCGGCGGGGTCGAGCAGACGAACTTTACGCGCCGAAGACGGGTCGATCGCGCGGGCGCGCTCGGCGTGGGCCTCGGTCATCGCGAAGACGGCGTCGGCCTCGCGGAGCATCGCGGGCGTGAGCGCGCGGGAGGCGTGGGCCCCGGCGCGGACGCCCAGCTTCTGCAGCGCGACGCCGACCTCGGGCGACGCGGGCGCACCCTCGCCCGCGGCGACCCCCGCCGAGCGGACACGCCACGCGAGCCCGCCCGACCGCTCGCCCGACCCCTCGCGGAGGAGGTGCTCGGCGATCGCGGCGGCCATCGGGCTCCGGCAGGTGTTGCCCGTGCACACAAACAGCACCGTGCGGGCGAGCTGCTTCTCGATGAAGCGGGGCTCGTACGCGCCGACGGCCGTCACCCGGTGCCCGCCCCCCGGGAGCAGGCGGATCGTCGTCGAGGGCTTGCCCAGGCGCGTAGGCCCGTCGTCGAGGGCGGCGGCGATCGCGCCCTCGTGCAGGGCGCGCCCGACGGCTTCGGGGTCGAGCTCGCGACCGGTTCGGCTCAGGCCCGCGGCCGCCGCCCCGTTGGCGATCACCGCGACCCCCTTCGACCCCGCCGCCCCCAGCACCGCGCGGGCCAGCGCGTGGTCCGGGGCGCGGAACGCGATCGCACGCCCATCGTCGGCCGCGCCCGGGGCGAGCCCGACCGCCTCCCGCGCCATCGCGAGCGGCTCGGCGGGCAATTCCAGCTCGAACCGGGCGGGCCCGGGGCTCAGGCGGCGGACGAGTTGGGCGTGCGCCGGCTCGGGCGATCGACCCGCGCCCTGAGCGAGGCGGGCGAGGGCGTCGCTCGCGTCGTCGGTGTGCCAGGTGCTCGGGGCGGGCTGGGCGCAGAGCGACGAGAGCGACTGGAACGCGCGGGCGCCCTCGCCCGGGCCCCCGTCGGCGGCGACGGCGTACACCGTTTCCAGCGGGAGCAGCACCAGCTCGCCCCCGCGGAGCGCCTCGGCCGCTTGCGCGACCCACCCCGCGCGCTCGTCGGCGGACATCCGCTCCAGCATCGGTAACGAGGGAGACTCGGGCATCAGGGGCGCAGTATCCGCGGCGCGAGCGGAAACATCAAACCCCGGAGGCGCGTTCCGGGCGGGGCGCGGCGGGGTTGGGTCGGCGAAGGGGGCGGGGAGGGGGTCGAAGCCGCGGGCCTCGCGGGCGGACCCTACTATGGATGGCGGGCCCGGACGCCCGCGTTTTGTCCGGTGGGTCGGCCTCCGACGACGCTCGGTGCGATCAAGGGTTTCTGCCCGTTCGCGGTCGTGGGTGGTCGGGTGGTGTCGCGGGTTGTCGGCGTGCGGGTGGCAACACCCGGGGCGTGGGCGTCGAACCGGGTGTTGTGGGCGAGGGCGTCGGGGCGGGTGGTTTTGTGTCGCTGGCGGGCACTCGGGCCCGGGCGGTGCGTCTGACGGTGGGCCTGGGCGTTCGGTCGAGGTCCGATGAGGGGTGCGAGCCGCGTGGGCGGCGGTGAGGACGACGACGATGGAGTGCCGCATGATGTTGCGAGGGATGCGCGGGGCGGTCGGGGACGATTCGTGGGCGCGCCGCGGGGGCGCGGTGCGCGGGTTCTCGCTGGTCGAGCTGCTGGTGGTGGTTTCGATCGTGGTCTTGGTGATCGCGATCGTGCTCCCGGCGCTGGGGAACGCGCGACAGGCGGCGCGGATGGCCGAGACGCAGACGCTGCTGACGGACCTCTCCAACGCGTTCAGCCAGTTCTCGATCGACAACCGCCGGAACCCGGGCGTGTTCAGCGAGCGTCTGATGGGCTCGGACGACAACGCCGATCCGAACGGCGGGCTGACCGCGTTGCAGAACGCGATGCTCGAGTTGGCCGGCGGGATCGTGGATCAGAGCGACGCGAACACGATCGAGGTCTATCCCGGCGCTGGTGGCGGGAACGCGGTGGTGATCGTGAACCCGGACCTGATCGGCGCGCGGGCGAGCGGGAGCGGGGCGAGCAGCTACTTCGCGCCCCGCGAGCGGTACTACAACACCGGCGACGCGGGGCATCACCACGGGCTGCAGGGCAACGCCGTTTACCGCGAGCGCCTGCCGACGGTGGTCGACGCGTGGGGGAACCCGGTGCTGCTGTGGAGCCGCGACCCGTCGGCGACGGGTCGGATCGTGCTCCCGGGGAGCGGGAGCCCGGGCTCGGGCGAGGTGGCGTTCGCGCGGGAGAACAGCGACGAGCGGGCGCTGTTTTACCTTAACAGCAATTGGGGTGTGCTGAGTAGCGAGAGTTTCGGCTCCGAAAGAGCTTCACTGCGCACCAATCCGCCGGTAAGTGCGAACGCTTCGCCGACGGGTAGCATGATCGGTACAGGACCTGTTTACTCTCCCGTGCAACGAGCGACGGTGTTGACTGCGTTGCTCGGGTCACCGACCTTCCCCGGCAATCTTTCGAGCGAGAATCCCAGCGAAATCTTCCCGACCGCAGCAAGGGGAGACTATGTGCTTATGAGTGCTGGTCGAGACGGTGTTTTCTTGAATTTCCAAGATCGTCGAGGTCGCGGGTTTGGCGGCGGTCCCAACGGCCTGCCGCGTTACGGCGACATGTTCGCGGGCGTGGAGAGCGGCGGCGACACGAACGACATCGCCAGCGCGTTCGACGACATGGTCGTCTCGGGCGGGAACTGAGCCGAGCGAAAAGGCTGACGTGAAAGCACAAAGTGCGACCGGCGCGGCCTCGTGCCTGCGGTCGACCCTCGTGCCCAACGCCTCATCCACTCAGTCTTCGTCGAAGCCGGAGTCGATGAGCTGTTTGAGGGCCTTGGCGGCGGCTTCGGCGTCGGCGCCTTCGCAGATGATTTCGAGCTCGGTGCCCTGCGTGGCGGCGAGCATCATGACCTGCATGATGCTCTTGCCGTCCACCTCGTGGACGCCCTTGCGGATGGTGACGTTGGAGGCGTACGCGCCGGCGAGATCGACGAGCGACATCGCCGGCCGGGCGTGGAGCCCGAGCCGGTTCCCGACTTTCGCGGTGAGCACGCAGCGTTCCGGCACGGTCTTCATGCCCCCTGGCACCTCGGCGCCCTCCGACGTTTCCACACCGATCTCCCGAATCCCTATTGCGGGTTCGCCCGGTCAGCCGCTGAGGCGTTGGGTGTCCGCTTCTTCGAGGAGGGTGACGACGTCTTCCGCGGTTTCGCCCTGTCGGAGGAATCGGCGGAAGGTGTCCTTGCTGAGGTTGCTGAAGATGACTTCCATCGCTTCGAGGTGGTGCTCGGGCTGGTCCTCGGGGCTGAGCAGGAGGAAGACGGAGTAGACGGGCTGCTTGTCGAGGGCGTTGAAATCGACGCCCTGGGGGCTGAGCCCGATGGCGGCGGCCATGCGGGTGAGGTTCTTGTGCTTGACGTGGGGCACGGCGACGCCGCGTCCGAACCCTGTGGAGCCCTTTTTCTCGCGTTCGAGGACCTGCTCGATGAGGGTGTCGCGCAGGTCGGGCTCGGCCGCCCCGGCGGCGACGAGCGCATCGACCAACTCCGCAACGACTTCGTCGCGGTCGGCCGAGGCGAGTTTGGGCACGATCGCGCCCGGGACCACGATGTCCATCAGCTTCATCCGATTCCGCCTCCCGCTCGGCGTGGTGTCGGTGGGCCCGCACGTATGGGCCGCGCGACCCCGGTCGCCGGTGTGCTCGCTGGTCCAGCCGCGTCAGCGGTTCTGGAGCTTGAGCTTTTCTTTGAAGTCCGTGAGTTGGCGCGTGCCCTTGTGGACGCAGTCGTCGATCGCCGCGTAGAGGTCATCGTGCTTGGCGTGGCAGACGAAGGCGTCGTGCTTTTCCACGTCGGTGACCAGTTCCGCGTCGAAGTGGGTCCCGGATTTCTCGTCGTGACGCTGCAGGGTGAAGGTCACCTGCTGGACGCCGTCGTAGAAGCGGGTCAGCTTGTTGCCTTTTTGCTCCGCGTAGGCGCGGATCGCGTCGGTCACTTCCAGGTTTCGGCCCACGACATCGATCCGCATCCCGGCTCCTTCCCCGCTGTGGGGCGGGGGTGCTGGATCGCACGCCGCCCCGATGCTGTCTGTCCCACCATCGTACTGTCGCCGGGCCCCCCGGAACACCCCCGGCGGGTTGGCCGCGGATCGGGCGTGTTCAGGCGCGGGGGCGTGGGCCTTCGGGGCGGTCTTGGCCCGGGTCGTGGTCGTCGGGGGAGGTTTCGCCCGCGGGGATGCCCGGCGGGGGCTGGAGCGGCTGGGGGGCGTTCTCGCCTGAGGTGTCCCAGACTTCTTTGTCGGGCACGAGCACGCCGCCGGTGATGAAGAAGCGGATCGCCTCTTCGACCTTGATCGGCAGGTCTACGACCTCGGACTTGGGGACGGTGATGGTGAAGCCGGTGAAGGGCGTGGGCGTGGAAGGGACAAAGATGCTGACGACGTCGTCGCCGGCGTGGTTGCGGATGGACAGCATGGAACTGCCGGTGACGAGCCCGACGGTGTAGAGGCCTTTGCGCGGGTATTCGACGAGGACAACGCGGTTGAAGGCGATGGGCCGTTCGCCGAGGACCATTTCGGTGACCTGCTTGACGTGGGGGTAGACCTGTTTGAAGCCCGGGACGCGCGCGAAGAGGCGTTCGACGCGTGTGTAGAGGCGTCGCCCGATGAGGCCCCCGAGGAGGAGGCCGCAGAAGTAGATGAGGATGATCGCGACCAGGAGGCCGGTCATCTCGAGGTACCAGTGCCCGTCCCAGAATTCTCGGAGTTTTTCGCTTCGGACGTATCGTCGGACGCGGTCGTCGGAGGCCCGGGCGGTGGACCGGAACTCGGGTCGCTCGCGCGCGGTCTCGATCTCGGATCGGGAGACTCGGAACCAGGCGGGGAGGCGTTCGTCGCTGACGACGCGCGGGGTGACCTCGATGATGACGAGTCGGACGGTGCGGTTGATGGGCTCGCCGACGTTGGAATAGACGAACAGCGCGAGCTGCCAGAGGATCCAGAGGGTCAGGACCGAGGGGAGCAGGATCGCCAGGCCGCGACCGAAGAACTGTTTGAAGTCCTGCCCGAAGGTTCGCTTGGTGCCGTCGGGGTTGGTCCGCATCCTTTGCACGCTCCACATCCTGCTCGGCGGCGTTCGTTTGCCCTGACGCGGGGCGAGAGGATTCTACAGAGAACGGATGTACGACAAACGGCCACCCCCGTTCGGGATGGCCGTCGGCGTTGGATCACGCGTCCGCAATGGGCCTGGCAGGATTCGAACCTGCGACCTCACCCTTATCAGGGGTGCGCTCTAACCAACTGAGCTACAAGCCCGCCCATCGCGTCACGGACCATCGGCCCGAAACGGCTGCAAGTCTACCGCCCTTGTGGATCACCTTCCACCGCCCGCGCGTCGAGTCGGGACGACCAGCTCGAACCAGGCCCCGGGCTCGCCCGCGGGGGTCGCGGTGAGGCGGAGGCGGGCTCCGTGTCGGCGGGCCAGCTCGCGGGCGAGGGCGAGCCCGAGCCCGACGCCGAGCCCGCGTCCGGCGTTCGCGTCGGGCCCCGGCCCGCGCCCTTGTTCGAAAGGGGCGAAGATGCGTCGCCGGTCGCGTGGGGGGACGCCGGGCCCGCGATCGCGGACGCCGAAGGCGACCGCACGCCCGTGGTCGAGGGCCCGGAGGGTGAGGGTGGCGGGGGCGGGCTGGTCCTCGTCGAGGCCCGGGGGTCGGGCGTAGCGCCCGGCGTTCTCGATCAGGTTGGTCAGGATCCGTTCCAGGGCGTCGGGATCGAGGCGGACGCGGGGGGCGTCGGCGGGCTCGGGTGGGGCGAAGGTGTTTTCGAGGGTGAGGGCGACCCCTGCGGTTTCGGCGGCGGCGCGGAGGGCGGGCAGGGCGCGGTCGAGCAGAACGCGGGGTTCGCGGGCGTCGGGCGGGGTGCTGGAGGCGTCTTCGGGGCGTGGGGCGCTGGCCCGGGCGTAGGCGAGGACGGAGGCGACGATGCGCTCGAGGCGGGCGGTTTGGGTGCGGGTGCGTTCGGCGAGCTCGGCGACGCGGGCGGTGTCGCCGCGGGCGGCGGCGGTCGCCGCGAGGTCGCTGCTCAGGCGGAGGGCGGTCAGGGGCGTGCGGAGCTCGTGGGTGACCGCGGTGACGAACCGGGCGCGCCGGTCCGCGTTGACCAGAGCCGCCCGGAGCACGAGCCCGATCGCGAGGATCGCCCCCGCGACGGCGAGCCCGGCGATCGAGAAGGTCCAGAGGGCGGCCCGCCCGGCGGCGGACCCGGCGGGGAGGCTGCGCCCGGGCTCGAGCGCGACCGGGAGGGTCGCGAGGGGGTAGGCGAGGTCCCCGGGCTTGAGCGGGCGGAGGCGGGCGCCGGGGAGCAGGTCGAGCACGGAGCCGGTGAGGCGGGCGGCGAGCGCCTCCCAATCCACCACGGCGAGCTGGGTCACGCGGCGGTCCTCGTCGGGCTCGACGCCCGGACGCGTCGCGCGACGGATCAGCACGAGCGACGCCTCACCCTCAATCGGGACCCAGGCCGCGACGAAGGGGCCCACCTCGCCAGCGGCGATCACGCGGGCCGGCCCGTCGGGCCACACCGGCAAGCGCGACGCGTCGTCGCTCAGCCCGGCGAGCGTCTCGGCGAGCGTGGCGGCAACGGCGGCCCGCCCGCCCTCGAACGCCTCGCCCACCCGCGAGGGCTCGGGCTCGGACGCCGGGGCGGGGTGGTCGGGGAGCGGCGCGCGATCCGCTTCGGCCTCGGGCGGAGGCTCCAAACGGGGCTCCAAACGGGGCTCCGAACTGGGCTGAGAACGGGGCTCAGACGCGGGCTCGGACGCCGGCTCAGAAAAGGGCTCGGCACGGCGCGGCGGGGCGAGGGCTTGTCGCTGCAGGGTGAGCGCATCGGCGATCGGTTCGGGGGTGAGGGGGTCGGCCTGGGCGGCCCGTGGGCGGCGCGAGCGGCTGGGGGCGATCTCGTCGGCGGCGGCTCGGAGGGTCGGCTGCCACCGCTCCAGGCGATCCTCGGTCAGGAGCCACTCGGCGATCGGAGCGGCGGCGCCGAGCTCGGCGATCGCGCGTTCGCGGTCCTGGCCCGCGGGAGCGGTGGGAGAGCGGACCTGCCCGTCGGGCTCGACGACCGCGTGGAGGCGGATCATCGCGCCGGGGGCGGTGACGAGCGGGGATCGCACGGCACCGACGGGCTCGGGGCGCTCGGGGGCGGCGCGTCCGACGACGCCCCCGGGGCTGTACGCCTCGTAGTGCCACGCCGGGCGGCGCGACTCCCGCGCCAGCAGCTCCACCGCGACCGACTCCATCCGCCACAGCGCCAGGCGGGCGGCCTGCTCGATCGCGGCCTCGCGCTCGGCCCGCCACGCACGCCACCCCGCCCACGCGAGCGCTTCGACCACCAGCAGCGCGCTGACGGCGTACACCACCCAGGCCCAGACGCGACGCCCTTTCACGAGTCGGCGTCCGTGGTGGGGTCGCCGAAGACGTAGCCCGCGCCGCGGACGGTGCGGACGACGCGTTCGGCGTCGACGCCGACGCCTCGGAGGGCCTCGCGGACGCGGAGGACGGCCATATCGACGGTGCGCGTGCGCACGCCGCGAGGGTCCAGCCGCCAGACCGAGCGGAGCAGCTCCTCGCGTGTCACCGCCCGGTCGGCGTGGGCGATGAGATAGGCGAGCAGGGCGGCTTCCAGCTCCGGGAGCGGCACGGGCGGGGCACCGGGCCCGGGGGGCGTCAGCTCGCGGCGCTCGGCGTCGAACCGTGCGCCGCCGGGGAGCTCGACCGTTCGCACGGCTTTCGGGCGCGCGGGGGAGCGGCGCAGGACGGCCTCGACCCGCGCGATCAGCTCCCCCGCGCCGAACGGCTTGACGACGTAGTCGTCCGCCCCGCCGCGGAGCCCGCGGACGCGGTCGGCCTCGGCGTCGAGGGCGGTGAGCATGATGACCGGGAGCGTCGGACGCTCGCGCCGGATCGCGTCCAGCACGCCGAACCCGTCCAGCCCGGGCATGAGCACGTCGAGCAGGACGAGGTCGAACCCGTCGGCGTCGTCACCGAGGGTGTCGAGTGCGGCTTGCCCGGTGGGGGCTTCGCGGGTGGCGTAGCCGGCGAGCTGGAGCGCTTCGCGCACGCCGTCGCGGATCGCGGCTTCGTCCTCGATGATCAAGACGCGGGCGAGGGGCACGCGAGCAATGTACACCGTGCGAGCGCACGGGCTTGTCACGCTGAGGTCACGGGGGGAGGTCAGCCATCGGCCATCAGGGATCAGGGATCGGTGGGGGAGGGCGATCGATGTCTGGTGCCATGGAAACGCGCAGGCCCGAAGGGCCGAAGCTTTTCCATGCCGGGCACGGACGGGCGACGCCGCCTCGACGAGCGAGCGCCGCAGGCCGAGCCCGGAAAAGCTCCGCCCGCGGCGGGCTGCGCGTTTCCGGGGCACCGGACAGGTGCACGCTGGAGATCAGGAATCAGCGGGTGATACGGATCCTCATCCCGCCTAATGGCTGATCCCTGATGGCTGATGGCTGATGGCTCTCTGCAGACCACGGCTCGTTCCGATCGCCCCCCTAGCATCGGCGGTCCGCGGCCGGGGTGGCTGCGGGAGCGACCGAACGAGCCCGGAGAGCGAGACGATCATGCCTGCCGAGAAGACGCCCGACTCGAAGATGATGGAAGACCTGGTCAGCCTCTGCAAACGCCGGGGCTTCGTCTTCCCCGCCAGCGAGATCTACGGCGGCATCAACGGCTTCTGGGACTACGGCCCGCTTGGCGCACAACTCAAGAACAACCTCCGCGACGCGTGGTGGCAGGACAACGTGCTCATGCCCCCCATGGGCCCGAACGGCGAGCCGGTGTCGGTCGTTGGGCTGGACAGCGCGATCATTCAGAACCCGAAGGTTTGGGAGGCGAGCGGGCACCTGGCGGGGTTTGCCGATCCGATGCGCAAGTGCGCCGGGTGCGGGCACTTCGTCCGAGACGATCACCTTTGGGAAACCCTGGCGACCGCTTCCGAGTGGCACCAGTCGCTGCTGCAGGAGTTCACGCCCATCAGCGGCGCCATCGACTCCGAACGCCTGATGCGGTGGGCCAAAACCCGCGGCAAAAAGCTCGCGCCCAATCTCGCGCTCGTGCGCAATCCCGAAGTCACGCTGAGCTGGATCGCCCAGCGCGTCAACGGGCAACCCGACGCCCCGCCCGACATGATGGAGTTCACGCGCTACTTCGCGACCGAGCAACTCCACGCAACGGGCCTCCAGGAGCCGTGCCCGCGCTGCGGCGGGCCGCTCGGCGAGCCGAAGGCGTTCAAGCTCATGTTCGAGACGTGGGCAGGGCTCGTGCAGGACGACGAGCACAAGGTCTACCTCCGCCCAGAGACCGCGCAAGGCATTTTCCTGAACTACAAGAACGTGCTCGACACGAGCCGTGTGCGCGTGCCGTTCGGGATTGCGCAGGTGGGCAAGAGTTTCCGCAACGAGGTGACGCCGCGGAACTTTATTTTCCGCAGCCGCGAGTTCGAGCAGATGGAGCTGGAGTGGTTCTGCCACCCGGACGAGGCGAGGAAGTGGTTCGAGTTCTGGCGGGATCACCGGATGCAGTGGTGGCAGTCGATCGGGCTCGCGGGTGACAACCTGGTGCTGCGCCAGCACGAGTCGGACGAGCTGAGCCACTACGCCAAAGAGGGCGTGGGGACGGCCGACGTCGAGTACCGCTACCCGTTCACCGCGCCGGGTTTCGGCGAGCTCGAGGGCATCGCGCACCGGACGAATTTTGACCTCGCGGCCCACCAGCAGCACAGCAAGGCGAAGCTCGAATACTTCGACCAGGAGCGGAACGAGCGGTACCTGCCGCACGTGATCGAGCCGGCGGCCGGGTTGACGCGGGGCGTGCTGGCGATTCTGTGCGAGGCGTACACGCGGGACGAGAGCCGTGCGAGCCCGGAGATCATGAAGTTCCACCCGCGGGTGGCGCCGATCAAGGCGGCCGTCTTCCCGCTGGTCAATAAAGACGGCATGCCCGAGGTCGCCCAGAAGCTGCACGCGGAACTCCGGGCGCGGTTCGGGCGGCTCGGCATGATCGAGACGGACCCGAAGCAGTCGATCGGGAAGCGATACGCGCGGATGGACGAAGCCGGGTGCCCGGTCTGCTTCACCATCGACGGCGAGACGATGACCGCCCAGACCGTGACGGCTCGCGACCGCGACACCGGGGCGCAGGAGAAGATCGCGCTGGACAAGGTCAGCGACTACGTGGCGCAGAAGCTCGGCGTCTGAACCGGGAGCCGTGCGGGGCTCGGCGGCCTGTTCGCGGGCGGCTATCGCAGCTTGCGGGTGACGGCGTCCCGGGCGGCTTTCGCGTCGGCCTGCCCGGCGCTGGCGCGCATCACCGCGGCGATCAGGCGGCCGACCGCTTTATCGTTGCCCGCGCCGAATTCCGAAGCGGCCTGGGGCTCGGCGGCGATCCCCGCGTCGCACCACTCGTCGAGCTGCCCGGCGTCGCGGACGGTCAGCATCCCGCCCGCCTCGGCCAGCTCGCGTGGGTGACGCTCGCCCGAGGCGAGGCGCGTCATGAGCTGATCGCTCGTCTGGGCGCTCAGCTCGCCTTGCTCGCGCATCGCGCCGAGCTGCCCGAGGTCGTGCGCGTCGAGCCCGAGGGCGTCGAGGGGGACGCCTCGCTCGTTGGCGAGGCGCGCGCCCGATTGGAGCAAGAGGTTCGCGACGGCTCGCGCGGCGGACTCGGCGCGCGACGCGCCCGTTTCGAGCGCGATCCGTACGGCCTCGTCGAACAGCGCCGCGAGGGCGGGCTCTTCGCTCAGCGCCAGCGCGGGCTCGCCCTCCAGCCCCAGCTCGCGCGTGTAGCGCTCGAAGCGTGCGCACGGCAGCTCCGGGAGCGCGTCGCGCACGCGGTCGCCCCAGGCGCGCGTCAGGCGGATCGGGACCAGGTCGGGGTCGGGAAAGTAGCGGTAATCGTCGGCTTCTTCCTTGTCGCGCTGCGGGGTGGTACGGGCGCGTTCGTCGTCCCACCCGCGGGTGGTTTTGGTGCCGGGGGCGAAGGCGAGGCCGGTCTCGCGCCAGCGGTCGGGCTGATCGCGGAGCTCGGCCTCGATGGAGCCGCGGAGGGCTTTGAAGGAGTTGAGGTTCTTCACTTCGACGATCGGCGTGCGCACGGTGCGCCCGGTGTCGAAGGTCAGCTCGGTGTTGATGTTGGGCTCGAAGCGGATGTGCCCGGCTTCGAGGACGCCCTCGCTTGCGCCCAAGGCGCGGGCGATCGCGCGCACGCCGCGTGCGAGGCTGACGGCCTCGTCCGCCGAGACGAGCGTCGGGGCGGTGACGATCTCGAGCAGGGCGGCCCCGGCGCGGTTGAGATCCACGATCAAGCCGGCGAGGCGCGCGCCCGGGTGCAGGTGCGCCAGCTCCGCGGGGAGCTCGTGCAGCAGCTTGCCCGCGTCCTCCTCCAGGTGCGCGCGCGCGATGGGGACTTCGACGACGGCGCCGGTTGGTTTGGCGTGCGCGTCGAGCCGGGGCACGCGGGCGAGCCCGTCGAAGCAGACGGGGAGCCCGAGCTGCGAGATCTGATACCCCTTCGGCAGGTCCGGGTAGGCGTAGCTCTTGCGGTCGAAACGGGTGACCTCCGCGAGGCGGCACCCGAGCGCGAGCCCGACGCCGGCCGCCAGCTCGATCGCGCGCTCGTTGACCACCGGCAACGCGCCGGGAAGAGCGAGGACCACGGGATCGGTGAGCGTGTTGGGCGCGGCGTCCGCGAAATCCCGGTGGGCCGGGCTGGGCGCGCTCGCGAAGACCTTCCGGCGCGTCGCGAGCTCGACGTGGATCTCCATGCCGACGATGAGGCGCACCGCGACGATGTTCGCGGCTTCACGCTCGGCACGGGTCATCGCGGCGGGATCGGTCATGCACGCATCGTAACCGGGCGGCACCTGGGGAGGGAATGGGAGCGTGGGGCGCACGGACCTCTCGGAAGAGGTTAGCGGCACAGCGTTGCGGGTTACAGGTGTGTGTTCCGGGCGAGGTTGAGGGCTCGGCGCGTGGCTTCGCGTTCGATCTTGGCGGCGGCGACGGGGGTGGTCCCGAGCTCGCGGGCGAGCTCGGCGAGCGTGCGGGGCGGGCGGGCGTCCCAGCCGAAGCGGGCCGACAGCGCCGCGGCGTACGGCGTGACAGGGAGCGCGCGCACGTGCGCACGCAGGCGCGGGTCCGGCTCGAGCCACGCCTGCCAGGGCTCGACGCGGCGCGTCCAGTCCGGCACGACCGCGCCCGCGGGCACGCGCGGCGAGGCGCGCGACGCGGGCTCGCCCTTGGCGTGCAGGCCCGCGCGGGCTCGCTGGGCGAACCGCGCGACCGCGACGGACACACGCCCGGCGATCCGCCCGGCGCGCCCGGGGTCGAGGCGCGCGGGGTCGGCGCGGGCGACCTCGCGTGCGGCGGTCGTGATCGAGCCGAGCACGAGGCGCCGCGCGTCGCGCTCGCGCAAGGCGTCGAGGCGCAGCGCGAGCGCTTCCTCCGCGGCGTCGATCACCACGCGGAGCTGCGCGCGCACGATCGAGGCGTTCAGACTCGCGGCGTGGCGCAAGTCTGTCTCGGCGCGGTCCACCAGCTCCGCGGGCGGGTTGCGCCCGGCGCAGGCGCGGACCGTTCGCGCGGCTTCGTGGATCAGGAAGCGGTAGGCGATGATCCGGGCGGACTCGGCGAGGGGATCGGGCGGGTGGCGCTCGCGCATCGACTCGATGAGCTCCCGGAGGCTGGTCGGGGCGGGCTCGGCGGGGTTGGTGCGCACGGGCTCTGGGGCGAGGAGGACCTCGCGCGCGTCGGGGCGGCTGAAGGTGGGGAGCGTGGGGCCGACGAGCTCGAGCGTGCGCAGCAAGCGGGCCCGCTCCCGGACAGCGGCGCGTCGGACGTGCGCGGGCGTGACGCCGAGGCGGTGCGCGACGCGCGCCGGGTCGATCCCGCGCCGGAGCGCGCGCGCGCACACGGCGTCCTGACGCGACGCGAGTCGGGGCGTCGGGGGAAAGATGGGCTCGGCGGCGCGGGCGTCGTGGTCGAGCAGCACACGCCGGACCGCGCCGGGGCTGCGACCGAGGCGCTCGGCGATGCGCTCGGCGACGCGCGTCCGCGCCCACCCGAGGCTGGCGCGATACCGCGAGGCGAGGCGGAGCACCCGCCGCGTCTGGTCCTCGGTCAGCGGCGCGGGGGCGGGGGTGGCGTGAAAACGGGCGGCGTGCGCGCGCTCGAAGGCTTCGACGGCTTCGGGCCTGAACACCACGCGCGCGACGCTCGGGCCCGTGCGCACGCGGCGCGCCACGAGCCCCAGCTCGCGACGACGCTCGACCGTGCGACGGCTCACCCCCCAGCGGGCGGCGAGCTCGTCGAGGCCCGGCCAGGCGGGGCAGTCGTCGGGGGTCAGCCCGGCGGCCTCGCTGAGGTGCTCGCCCAGGGCGCTCAGGCTCGCGAGCAGGGCGCGCCCGAGCACGACGCCGGGCGCGAGGTCGCCCGTGTCCGGGCGGTAGCTGGTGATGCGGAAGATGATCCACTCGGCGGGGTACCAGCGCTCGGGTTCGAGTTCGCTGGCGAGCTCGTCGAGGCGCTCGATCTGGCGGCGCAGGACCGCGGGCGTCGCGTGTCGCACCTGGCGGGCGAGCTCGTCGAGCACGCCGACGCGGATCGTGGGGAGGCGGGGCACAGGGGGAGCGTAATCGGTGGTGCGGGGGCGCGGCTTCAGGCGTGTTCGCGCCCGAGGTGGTGGTCGGCGGGGCGGTCGGCGATCCGGAGGTGGGGGCCGGGGGCAAGGGCGTGCTTGTGGGCGAGCTCGGCGAAGCGTCGGGCGGCCTCGATCTCGCGCGGGCCGACCTCGTAGCGCAGCAAGCGCCCGAGATACTGCTTGGCGAGGTCGGTCGGCCAGCGGTGCTCGGGGGCGCGGGTGCGCACGATCCAGTCGATGCGGGTCTGGTTGTGCCGTCGCTGGCGGTCGAGCAGAAGGGCGGCGGTGCGGACGTGTCGCGTCTCGGCGTGATCGGTTCGGCAGGCCCACATCGCGTAGACGAAGGGGAGGCCGGTCCAGGCGCGCCACGCCTCGCCGAGGTCGAGCTGGTGGGGGTATCGGACGGCGGGGGGGGAATCGGTGACGACCTTGTCGCCGATCATGAGCAGGGCTTCGGGCCATTCGACGCCGAGCCCGCCGGTGCGTTCGACGCGTTCGCGCGCGTCGAAGTCGATGAGCTCGGGGGTGATCCCGAACCGCTCGGCGAGGAGGATGCGGGTGAGGGCGACCGAGGTGTGGCTGTCGGTGTCGGCGTGGACGCGGGTGATGCGCTCGATGGGGGTGGTGCTGTAGAGGCGGACAGTGAGGGTCGGCCCGTCGCACCCGATCATGCCGACGGGCAGGAGGGTGAGCGGCGCGGGGTCGCCCGGGGCGGGCTCGAGCGCGCCGGCGGCGTCGATGAGGCTGCAGAGCCCGATGTCCGCCTGGCCGGTGCGGACCATGTCGGCGATGCCGCTGGGGGCGGCGGGGACGAGATCGAGCCCGCGGACGTCGCGCAGCCCCTCGATCAGCGGGGCGGTGTTGAGGTATCGCACAGCGACGACGCGGGTCATGGCGGAGGGTAGGGAGAGCGCGGATGGCGAACGGGCGGCGTGCTGGTTGCCCGTCGTGTCCGGGGGTTGCGTCGGGTGTCGCGGGCTGGCACGTGGCGCTCCCCCGGGGGCGGGAGGCTCTACACTGCAGCGGTGCCATTGCTGGAAGCGTCCAACCTGAGCAAGGTCTTCGGCGGCCGGGCCGTCGTGGACAACGTGGGGTTCACGGTTGAGCCGGCGGAGATCGTCGGGCTGCTCGGGCGGAACGGGGCCGGGAAGACCACCAGCTTCCGCATGACGATCGGGATGATCGAGCCCGGGGGCGGGAAGGTCGTTTTCGACGGCAAGAACATCACGAACCTGCCGATGTACCGTCGGGCGCGACTCGGGATGGGGTACCTGAGCCAGGAGCCGAGCGTGTTCGGGCGGCTCACGTGCGAGCAGAACCTCCTGGCGATCCTGGAGACGCTCCCGATCTCGCGGGCCGAGCGGAAGCGCCGGGCGGCGGACCTGCTCGAGCAGTTCGGGCTCCGTCACAAGGCGAACCAGGCGGCCCGGACGTGCTCCGGCGGCGAGCGGCGCAAGCTTGAGATCGCGCGGTCGCTGATCACCAAGCCGAAGCTGATCTTGCTCGACGAGCCGTTCAGCGGTGTGGACCCGATCGCGGTGGAGGACCTGCAGGCCGAGATCCGCGGCTTGGCCGAGCGCGGGATCGCGTTTTTGATCACGGACCACAACGTGCAGCAGACGCTGCGGGTGTGCGACCGTGCGTACATCATCGACGGCGGGAAGAAGTTCGCGGAGGGCAAGCCGCGGGAGCTGATCAACGACGAGAAGGTGCGCCGGGTGTACCTCGGAACGCTGTTCCGGGGCGACGAGTTCGATGAGCCGTACGACATGCGCCGTCGCCTCCGCGGCCCGACGCCGGAGAACGGGCACGGGGCCGAGCCGGTCGCGAGCCACCCGGGGAAGAAGCGATGAGCGGGCGGACGCGGATCGGTGGTGTGGTGTTGCTCGCGGCATTGTCGCTCGCGGGGTGCGTGGACCGGCGTTTGGTCATCACGAGCGAGCCGAGCGGGGCGCGGGTGTGGGTGAACGACCTGGAGGTCGGTCGGACGCCGACGGAGACGGCCTTCAAGTTCCATGGCGTCTACGACGTGCGGCTGGAGCTGGAAGACCACGAGCCGAAGTGGACAAGCCGCAAGACGCGGACGCCGATCTACGAGTACCCCCCGCTGGACCTGCTCGCCGAGGCGCTGCCGCTGCGGTTCCGGAACCATCAGAAGTGGCACTTCGAGCTGGAGCCGAGCCTGGAACGCGCGCAGCCGCGGGACGAGCTGGAGGCGGACCTGCTGGAGCGAGCGGGGGAGCTGCGGGATCGGGTGAATTAGAACCAGATCTGCATCATGTTTCCAGTCTGCGGCTTCGGGTTCTCTGCGATGGTTTGAATCGGTACCCATCGCTCGCGAGGGGCATCCCATGCGAACACGAAAACGAGGAAACCGTCATAGTACTCATTAGGCGCAGCCGGTAGCGTTGCCGGGATTTCGATATGCACGACACGCAAATTTGCTTGTCCAGGATCGAGTCGACTGTAAAATCTGTGAACGTCTCGGCTGCGAGAAGTCAGTCCGTTGGTCCCGAGTCGCATCTCATCCCGCGATCGAAGACGCACTTTAGTGATCGCCAGCCGCTTCGGGCCGAGCACGTCGGCGAAGGCCTTCCAGTTCTCCGGCGTGAAGTCGAGCGCCTGCAGGCGACGCCCGGTGAAATCAGGCTCGCGCCCGGAGAAGGCCACGATCTGGCGGACGTACTCGTCGAAATCGGGGTCGATGTAGAGCATGATGCGGGCGGCCGCGGCCTCGGCGAGCTGCTCCTGGGCGTGGGGGATCAACGCCCTGCTCTCCAGAATGCGCGATTTGATCGTCGAGCGCGTGCCCTCGGGGTCGCGGCGGAGATCCGCGAGGTCCCGCAAGTCGCCGGATGCGGACTCGACCCGCTGCGCGGCGGGTTCGTTGGCGGCGGGCGGAGCCGTGAACACTTGCTGCTGCGCTGACAGGTGTGGCAACACGTTGCGCACCATAAGAAAACCGGCAACAACAATAAGCAGCGCAACGAGAATATATCTTAATCGTGTCATGAAATATCCTGCGAAGTCTTTGTAATTTCTACCAGTCGCGGCCGTGGACGCCCTCGGGTGTGTCGGCGTAGATGAAGGCGGCGCTGACCCGCCAAGGGTGCTCGACGGGCGGGGTCGCGTCGGCCGCGGCGCGGAAGGCGGCCGCGCCGTCCGCGGCGAGCACCCCGCTCGGGATGGTCATGGCGGCGCGCCCCGCCCACAGCCAGTGATCGTCGTACATCAACGCCTTATTGGACGGATACGCGACTTCGGACGTTCGGACCGCACGGAGCAGGTGGGCCGTTTGTCCCTGATCTCCAAACCCACCGGGGCGGAACAGTCGCGGGTCGGCCATGAACGCGTGGCTGTAGATGTAGCTCGGGAGCGTCCATGAGTATCCACCGCTTGGCAAATCCTGGATCCACGGCTCGCCCGGCCTGAACTGAACGTCCGGATTCAGCCACGTGGTGTAATGCTCTCGCCAAGGGGCGACGCCCTCCATGACATACGGCCACCCGTAACGCAAGCGGAAAGGATGGAGCATGAGACCACCCCCGATGCGGGCATACTCAGGCGTGTCATACAGCGCGTCGGCGGGAAGGATCGGGTACCGCCCGTCGTGCACGCCGGTGTAGAGCTCGACCGAGTGCCCAAGCTGACGGAGGTTGCTCAGGACCTTCGCGCGATCGGCCGCGCTCCGCGCCCCGGCGAGTGCCGGGACGCTGAGCGCGATCAGGATCGCGATGATCGAGATCGCGACGAGGAGTTCGATGATGCTAAACGCATCGCGATGCGCGGGCATGTGCGTATCCACTATTGGTTGACTACCAGTCTCGTCCGCCCGCGCCGCCTGGGGTGTCGCTGTAGCGGATGCCGCGCCCGCCGATGAAGGGGGTCGGGATGGGGGGAGTGGCGTTCTCGTCGAGGCGCATCACGACCGAGCCGTCGGCGGCGAGCACGGCGCGGGGGTCGGTCGGTCGTGGGTCGCGGGTCAGGTATTCGCGTTTGGCGTCATAGAGCAGCGCTTTGCTCGAAGGGTGCGTCACATCGGACGTGCGCACAGGGCGGATGAGCGTGATCAGTTCATCCGTCGAGGTCGGCGGGTTCGGAGCGAACAGGCGCGGGCGGGCTTGGAACGCGTGGCTGTAGTGGTAGCTGGGGTCGTTGTCGCGAATGGTGCCGGGCGCATCGCTGCGGAGTTTCCAAGGCTCGCCGGGCTCGATGGGGGCGCCGGGGTTGACCCACGTGCTGTAGTGCTCGCGCCACGGGGCGATTTCGTGCATGAGCGCGGGCCAGGAAATTCGGAGCTGGAACGGATAGGTCGAGGAGAGTGTCTGGCTCTGCCCATTTGGTTCCAGAGAAAGCCATTGTCCACGTTCGGCGAACGGATATGTCTCGCTGTACCGCCCGATGTACTGCTGAAAGATGACTCCAACTTGGCGGAGATTGCTGAGTGTGACGGTTGTTCTGGCCTGCGACCGAGCCGAGGCAAGCACAGGGATGAGGATTCCAAGCAACACCGCAATAATGGCGATGGAAACCATGAGTTCAACAATGGTAAATGCGTGTGGCTTTGTGCGACGCATGGTGTGTCTAGGTGTCGATATGATCCGCATTGCCGGGTCGCCGGACTCTAGAACCAGATGGGCCGTTGAATATTGTCGTCATCAATTATGCCACTTGCGGCTCCGCTCGCGAGCGGTACCCATCGCCCACGTGAACGGTCCCATGCGAATGTAAGCACGAGCAAGCCGCGGTATGTGCCGGCGGTTCCCGGAAGTTTAGCCGGCCAAGCGAGGTGAATGACGTCCGTGTTTGGTTCATGCATGGGGATGTCACTATATCGCCCTTGGCTGCAGCCTTGCGTAATGATCGATCCGCCACCAGTCCATGAACCGTTCTCGCCGCCACGGAGAACGAAGACCGTTCCGGGATCGATCGCAGTTACGCTGCGATTGGCGAGCGATGTCCACCGATCCCGCTCTAATGGTCGTCCGAAGAGGGTAAGCGATTCTAAGTCCGGCTGCCGCCCGGAAACATGCCTCATGTGCTCGATATACCGATCGAAATCAGGATCAATGTAAAGTAGAACACGGTTTCGAGCCAGTTCCGTCAGTTGTGGACGTGCCCGGATCGGATGCTGGCTGAGTGCTTGACGGATCTGGGCTTCGATGTCGATGGCATGCCGATCCAGATCCGAAACGGCGTCCTCTCGGTCGCGGAGTTCGTACCGATCAAAATCAAGCTCTGCGACGAACCCGGCCGCGGGAGAGGGCGAGAAAGCCTCTCCCGTGCTGTGTCGGCTGGGCATTACGCGGATCGCCAAAAATATAATCCCGGTAAACAGTATACCAAAAGCGATAATAATCTTTATATGTTTTATGCCCATGTTATTAATTAATAGGGCACACATTCGCCGTACCGACAAATCGCTAACACATATAGGCCAAGGTCATCTTCGCCTTCGTTTTTTCCACAGCCGATAAATAGTCGACTGCACTGGCCATCTGGGGTTATGACATGCAAAAGCGCTGCGCAGTTAATCGTATGGCAGAGCAAAGGGTCTTGTGTATGGCACGCTTTGCATTCGCCGGCAGTAATTTGTGCAGGATCTCCGTAAACAGTTCCGGTGACTGCAGCTAATGTGGTGGCCACGAACAGGCATGTGGCTGCATAAAAATTAAACTTTAGCATTTTTGTGTCTTTCAATTATTTGGTTGCTCACAATACATATAAATTCTGAGCACCAATAGTGATGCTCCCCCCAGCAGGACGTTCCGCCAGAGGGCAACGATAAACGCGTGGACGCCGAACCATTCGGCGACGCGATCGGAACCGAGGCCGCAGCCGCACCCGCCGGGGGTGGTCCCGAGCAATCGCTCGGCTGCGAGGTAGACGCTGAAGAGTGCCAGAAGTGCGAGGGCCGCTCCGGCGGCGAGCAGGGCTTGCTTGCCGGAGATCAACCACGCGGCGAGCAGGACTTCGACGAAGCCCAGTGCGGCCGCCGCGGTTTCGAGGTTGTGCTCGCCGATCGTGCCGGTGATCCACGCGGACGAGGCCATCGCCTCGGCCGTGGACGCCGGGGCTGCGAGCTTGGCGAAGCCCGCGAAGAGGAAGACGCTGCTGAGCATCAGCGTGGCACCGGTTGCGATGTGGCCCATCCCATCTCGCATAGCATCAAACTAGCTGGGCGGGGGATAGCCGTGCAAGCCCTTTGTGTCGGTATTTTTGTTAAAATTTTGACGAGCGTAATTATTTGCGTTCTGTGACCGGGCGACCCCCTCTGTTGGAGGGGTTACTTCCCCCCGGCCCGCTCGAAGAACGCCAGCATCGCCTCCGTCGCGGCATCGCTCGGCTCGCCGGTGCCCATGCCGGAGCGGATGGCTTGTCGCTCGCTCTCCCAGACGGTCATGCCGTGGCACATGCGATCGGCGCTGAAAAACTCGGCCTTTCCGGGGTTCAGCGTGTTGATGACTTCGACGATCCACTCGTGGTCGCGCCGGTCGCAGACGAAGTCGTAGGAGCCGTGGATCGCGAGGACGTGCGTCTCCACGAGGCTCCACGCGTTGGCCCACTGGCTGTCGTGGAGCTCCGTGAAGAACCGGACGCTTCTGCCCGCGGAGACGCTGTCGGTGGGTTGGAAACCATACTGCGCGAGATCGGGATGTCGATCTAAGATTTCAGAAGGATGCAGGCGTGCGTAAAGGAGAAGCGACCAGAACTTGGCGTAGGCGTCGGCGACGAGGTTGAGCTGGGCGGCGTTCGCGCCGGTGAGGGCGGCCTGGCGTCGGACGTTGGCGATCATGTACTCGGTCCAGGGGACGAAGCCGGTGCCGAAGACGACGACGCCCGCGACGTCCTGCTCGGCCGCCAGCAGCGGCGCCTGGATGCCGCCCATTGAGATCCCGACGAGGAAGACGCGGCTTGGGTCGATGTCGGGGTGGCTTTTGAGGGTGGTGAGGGCGGCTCGGAAGGCCTGCATCTCCTCGTCGAAGCCGTACTCGTCGCAGGGGGGGCCGGCGGAGTCGCCGACACCGGGCTTGTCGACCATGAAGACGGCGTAGCCGGCGCGGGCGACGTCCTGGATGCATTTGAGCAGGCCGCGGTCGGCGATCGTGGTGGCGTCCATGGAGCCGCAGGAGATGCCCTGGATGAAGAAGACGGCCGGGAGCGGCCCGTCGGCGTCGTCGGGGCGCGTGAGGATGGACCGGACGGCGTAGCCGTGGTGCGTCATGACCTCGCCGTAGGTGGTCGTGGTGCCGGGGAGTTCGAGGGCCCGCCGAGCGAGGGTGACGGGGCGGGTGATCGTCTCGCCCTGTCGCCAGAGGGTGAGCTGCAGGGCCTGTCCCTCGGCCCCGTGGCGGAGGGCGTCGGAGAGGGCCTGGTGGGTGGGGGTGGGGTGGTCGTTGATGGCGGTGATGCGGTCGCCGGCGAGGACGCCGGCGCGTTCGGCCGCCCCGCCGGGGATGAGCCCGGCGATCGCGACGCCGCGTGCGTCCCCGTCGGCGTAGCCGAGCTGGACGCCGAGGACCCCGCGCCGAGCCAGCGTGGGCTCGTCGGGGTGGAGCGGGTCGGCGAGGGCGGACGGGGCGAAAGCGATCGAGGCGAGCAGGGTCAGGATCAGGGTGAGCATCGCGGGCATGGGCGGCCTCCGGACGGGGCTTCTGGCCCCGACGCCTGTTCTCATACTTGTGGATTTCAGAATAGTTGCGGGGGAGGGGGGAAGAGAAGTGGGAGCCCTCACCCCGGCCCTCTCCCGGGGGCGGGAGAGTCGGCGATCTCGGCTTTGGCCCTCTGGCACTTTGCTGATTTAGCCATATTCCGCCTCGGCTCCTCTGCCTCGCTTTGCTCGCCACCTTCCTTGGCGTGAGCGGGGAAGGGCAGGGGAGCACGGGTTGGCTCGGAAGCCAAGCCGTAGCACTGGATGGGATCGGGGGAGCCCGGCTTGGTCGGGTTGCGGCTAGCATCCGCCCCCGCTTGGGTGCGTGCGGTGTTGGTAGCGTTGGGCGGGGATCCGAAAGGAGCGGCTTGTGCTGGCGATCGTGACGGGTCAGGTGGGGATGGATAAGAAGCCGTACCTGGAGGGTGTGAAGCGGTTCGCGCACGAGCAGGGCGAGCCGCTGGAGGTGCTGCACGTCGGGGACATCATGTACCGGGAGGCGCCGGACGTGCCGCCGGGCCGGATCCTGGACCTGCCCTTGAGCCGCCTGCAGACGCTGCGTCGTGCGGCCCTCAAGGACGTGATGGTCGAGACGCCCAAGCACAAGAACCTGCTGGTGAATACGCACGCGACGTTCCGCTGGCGTCACGGGCTGTTCAGCGCGTTCGATTTCGATCAGATCCAGCGATTGAAGCCGGACGTGTTCATCGCGCTGGTGGACAACATCGAGGTGGTGCACGAGCGTCTGCACCGGGATCACGTGGTGGACGCGACGCTGAAGGACTGCATGGTGTGGCGCGAGGAGGAGCTGCTCGCGACGGAGCTGATGAGCCAGGCGGTGCCGGGGAGCAGGTTTTACATCGTGAGCCGCGGTCGTCACGAGGAGACGCACCGGACGATGTTCCGGTTGATCGCGCGCCCCGGGATGAAGAAGGTGTACCCGAGCTTCCCGATGAGCCACGTGGTGGACATGCCGGAGGTGCTGGCGGAGATCGACGCGTTCCGCGCGGCCCTCGCGGAGCACTTCATCACGTTCGACCCGGGTGACGTGGACGAAAAACTGCTGCTCGACCGGGCGCTGGAGGCGGCGCGGGAAGGGCAGGACATCATCGAGCACGAGGCGCACAGCTTCGGCGGCGCGAAAAAGGGCTCGGCCCCGATCCGCGTCAAGGTCCGCGAGGTGCTCGACATCGCCGGCGACATCGACGGGCAGATCTACATGCGGGATTTCAAGCTGATCGATCAGTCCGATATGATCGTGAGCCTGGTGCCGGAGCTGCCGGGGATGGGCGGCAAGGACATCCCGGGCCTGTCTTCGGGCGTGGAGCGCGAGCTGCAGCACGCGTTCGAGCACGCGAAGGAGGTGTATGTGGTGTGGAAGCCGAAGAAGCCGCCGAGCCCGTTCATCACCGAGACGAGCACGAAGATCTTCAAGACGACCGAGGAGGCGCTGAGCTATTTCGAGCAGGCCGGGATGTTCGGGGAGCGGAACCTCTTCGGGCAGTGAGGCTCAGGCGCGGGAGACCTCGACCCGCCCGCCGGGCATGTCCTTGATCGCGTAGCCGCGGGCCGTGAGCTCGTCGCGGATCGAATCGGCGCGGGCGAAGTCCTTGCCCGCCCGCGCCTCGCGCCGCTCGGTGAGCAGGCGCTCGACGTCCGCGTCGGGCTCGAGCCCGGCGGTGAAGACGCCGATCGCCGTCTCGGCCCGCGCCGCACGCTCCAGCTCCAGCAGCCCAAGCACGGCGTCGAACTCAGCGAGCAACGCCGCGTCGCCGCGCGTCGGGTTCGGGATCTGCCCGATCCATGCGTTGAGCACGCCCAGTGCGCCCGCGATGTTCAGGTCGTCGCTCATCGCGGCGCTGAACGCCCCCGCGACGCCCCCATGCCGCTCGCCGGCGTCGCTGGAAGCGTGCGCACGATCGGCGAAGGTCCGCCAGCGTTCGATCATGCGGGCGCTGTCCTTGAGCCCCTGCTCGGTGAAGTTCGCGTTGCTGCGGTAGTGGGTCTTGATCAGCTCCAGGCGCAGGGCGGCCGGGTCGTGCCCCTTGGCGAACAGGTCCCGCGCGGTGAAGAAGTTGCCCGTGCGTTTGGACATCTTCTCGCCCTCGACCTGGAGGAAGCGGGCGTGGAGCCAGTGGCGGGCGAACTCGGGTTGACCGCTGTGGGCGCAGCTCTGGGCGCGCTCGCACTCGTGGTGGGGGAAGATGTTGTCCTCGCCGCCGGAGTGCAGGTCGATGACGCCGCTGTCGGGCGCGAGCGCGTCGCCGGCCATCACGCTGCACTCGATGTGCCACCCCGGGTAGCCCGCGCCCCACGGGCTCTCCCACTTCATCAGGTGGCTCGCGTCCTCTTTCCACAGAAGAAAGTCGGCCGGGTGTTTCTTGCTGGACTGGTTCGCGTCGGAGACGCGCCCGCCCGCGCCGCCGCGGACGTCTTCGAGCGTGTTCCCGCTGAGCCGCCCATAGCTGGGGAATGAGCGCACATCGAAATAGACCGCCCGCGAGCCCGCCTCGCCCGTCGCGTAGGCGTGCCCTGTTTCGATCAGGGCCGCGATCCACTCGATCATCCGGGGCACGGCCTGCGTCGCGCGGGGCATCCGCCAGGGCTCGCGCTCGGCCTCTTTCGCGACCTTCAGCCCGAGCCGGGTCGCGTCGTGCATGAACCGCCCGGCGTAGAAGGCCGCGATCGCGTAGGGGTCGTGCGGGTCCACGTCGGCGTCCGGGGGGAGGGCGCCGCTTTTCTTGGCTTCGGCGATGCGCCGCCCGGCGAGGGCCATCTTGTCCTCGCCCGAGCCGTCGGCCGCGGCGTCGTCGGTCATGTGCCCGACGTCGGTGATGTTCATGACGTGGACGACCTCGCGCGGGCCCCGGTGGGGGGTGCCGTTCGGGCCTTCGAGCTCGCACAGGGGCGATTCGATCCATCGCCGGAGGAGGTCGGCGGCCAGGAAGGCGCGGAAGTTGCCGATGTGGGCGTCGTCGTAGACGGTGGGGCCGCAGGTGTAGAAGGTGACCCGCGCCGGATCGCCCGGGCGGAAGGGCTCGCGGCGGCGGGTGAGGGTGTTGTACAGGTGGAGCGTGGACATCGGTTCTCCAGTACGGGACAGGCCCGTACGAACCCGAGAATCAAGTGCTGAAATACCCCGAATGTGGTGCCGGTATTTCTAAGGGGTTTGTGAAGAAATGGGGAAAAACCGTCAGAAAGAGGACTTTCCCGGATAAATCGCGTCGTTCGAGCTGTTACTTTGGGTTGCGAATGTTCGAGCCACTGTATTCCGGCGTGATCTGTCAGGTTGTTTGAGCGTCCGGCGGTTTGGTGACTTGGGAACGCATTCCCTGGGGGGGGACGGGAGCTATCTCGGGGTTTTTGGAACGGAGCCTGAACAATGGGTTTTGCGATTGATCCGGCGGAGTTGCAGGCCGACGGCACGCGGGTGATCGACCTGCGGGACGACTCGGCGGTGCAAGGGGCGGCATGGGCCGCGTTGCGATCGGATCCGACGATCGGCGTTGCGGTGGTGCGCGAGGACGGGTTTACCGTCTGGTGCAATGAGCGTGCGGCGGTCATTTTCTTGGGCGACGACGCGAAGCCTCGGGACGCGATGGGCAAGCCCTGGCGGGAGATCTTCCCGGAGCCGTGGATCAAGGAGCGGCTCGGGATCCTGCGTCAGATCAAGCAGACGGGGCAGGGCGTGCTGCTGCGGACGCTGTGGCGCGGTCGCCAGCAGGGGTCGTGGATCCGCATGATCGACCCGGAGCCGCAGGACCACGATTCCGAAGGGTTTATGAGCCGGGAGAAACCGGACACGGACGAGCCCCGTGCGTCGGACGGCTCGTCGTTGTCGCGTTTTCTGATCATCACCCGCCGGATGGACGCCCGGGAGTTTGCGGAAGTCGAGGCGAAACGCGACGTCGAGGTCATCGACAGCGACGTGGTGCACCTGGGCGACCTGGACAAGCTGACGGCTCGCGAGCTCGAGGTGCTGGCGCTGCTCGGGCAGGGGCTGACGGTCGCGGAGATCGGCGAGGTGCTGCACCGCTCGCCGAAGACGGTGGATCGGCACCGGGACAAGCTGGCGAAGAAGCTCGGGGGGACGAACCGGGTGGAGCTGGCGCGGGTGGCGTTCGAGGCGGGCCTGGAGCTTTCGGACGCGAGCCGACGCCGAACGAGCTCGGGGCCCACATTAAGCTGAGCCGGCTCGATTGGAGCCGGTTCGAGCGGAGCCAGCTCGAGCGTTGTTGTTTCAAGCCGATCGGGTGGTTGCGGGGTGCGGGCACCAGACGGTGGCGAGCGCGAGGCACGTCGCGCCGATCGCGGCGGTCTGCGCGTTGATGTGCACGGTGTCGAAAGCGCTGACGAGGGCGAGGCCGACGAGCGCGAGCGCCGGGCCGAGCTCGGTGTATACGCCGTGGGCGAGGAGTCGCTCGCGCCAAGGGCGGGCGACGGCTTTGGGCCCGTGGCGGGGCGCGATCGCGCCGCGTGCGACGGCGGCGACGAGCGCGAGCGCGAGCAGCAGCCCGACCGTGCCGGTGGTCGCGCCGACGTGCAGCAGCGTGTGGTGCGCATGGTCGTGCAGGACGGTCGTGCTCGGGTCGTGCCCGGCGGCTCGCATGGCCCGGGCGCTCGCCTCGCGGAAGCTGCCCGCCCCGAGCCCGAGCACCGGGTGTGCCGCGAAGGTCTCCCCCGCCCAGAGCACCATGAACACGCGCTTGCCGGTGTCGGTGTCGTAATCCTGCTCCGCGACGGCGGCGCGGACCTCGTCCCGGGCGGCTTCGGCCCGCGCGAGCACCGTCGGCGCCAGCAGCGTCGAGGCGACCGTCACGACCACCAACCCCAGCGCGCCCAGCACCGCGAGCACCGAGAGCGGCGCGACGCGACGGGCGTGCCAGAGCGCGAGCGCGCCAACCACCAGCGTCAGCCCGGCCCCGGCGAGCCAACCCCCCCGCGTGCCGGTCGCGAGCAGGGCGATCCAGGTGATCGCGAAGCCGACCGCGCCCAGGGCGCGCCAGCGCCCGCGCCCGGCGGCGAGCGCGGCCCCGTGCATCCCGAGCGGGACCATCAGGAGCGTGCCGGAGACGGCCGGATCCCACCACCCGCTGTTGCGCCCGGGCTGACGGTTAAAGGTGAGGGCGGGGAGTTCGAGGGCGAGCCCGACGGCGTGGGCGAGCTGGCTGAGGTGCCCGAGCGCGAAGCCGACGAGCATCGCCGCGACGATCCACCCCTTGCGATCGAGCACGGGCCAGAGCAGGAGCGGGACGACCGCGAACCGCGCCTGCCCGAGCTCGCGCCAGCCCTGAGCGCGGTCGGGCGACCAGAGCAGCGAGATCGCGAGCCAGGCGAACGCGAGGGCGAGGATCAGCATCGCGGGCTGGAGGAGCAGCGCGGGCCAGGTGCGCCAGGTGTTGTTGGCGCGGACGAGCCAGTACAGCGCGAGGGCGGCGAGGGCGATCTCCATCGCGGAGATGAACGCGCCGAGGCAGAGCGCGAACGCGCCGGCGAGGATCAGGTGCAGGCGTGTGCCGAGCTCGTCGCGCGCGTGCTGGCGGTCGAAGGCGCGCTGCGCGGCCTCGGTGTCGAGCCACGGCGCGCGGAGGCACGCGAACGGGGCGGCGAGCCCGCGCGGGCGCGCGATGGGTCGGTCGTCGGGGAGCATGGGCGGGAGATCCTGCCCGCGCCCGCCCCCCGGGGCAAGCCGGGGCGGGGAGAGATCAGCGATCGGGCGTGCGGTCCGGCGTGCGGGGGGTCGGGGCGTCGGCGGGAGGCTCGGCGGGCGCGTCGGCGGGGGCGGGGCGGCTCTGCGGCTCGCTCTCGGGCAGCAGGGGGGGGCGGGGCGGCTCTGCGGCTCGCTCTCGGGCAGCAGATCGGGCCCCGTCTCGGGACCGGTCTCGGGCCCCGCTTCGAGCTGGGGTTCGGGGCGGGGTTCTGGTTTCGACGGCCCGGCGACGGGCGGGGGGTCGGGGATGGGGGCCTGGAGGACGATGGTGTCGTTGCCCGCGGTGAGGAGCAAGCGCCCGTCGATCGCGGCGAGCTCGGTGGGGCGTCGGGTGAGGATGACGGTGGCGTGCGCGGCGGCGAGGCGTCCGTCGGGTCGGTGGAAGATGTAGAGGGCGTGCTCGCGGGCGCCGTCGCCCCGTTCGATCCCGCGCCGGTCGATGGCGGCGTAATAGTCGCGTGTGGCGGCGGGGGTGGTGAGCAGGTCGAAGGTCTCGAGCCCGTCGAGGCCGAGCAGTTCCCCGTCGGCGTCGGCCGCGATGATCCCGCGCGGGGTGAGCAGCTCGAGCGTGTCGTCGTGGATCAGCGCGCGGAGCCCGTCGCGGACGTCGAGGCGTCGATCGACGGGCAGCGGTTGGGCGACGAGTCGCCCGCTTTCGCGTTCGAGGCGTCGGAGCTGGTGCTGCTCGTCGCGGATGTAGACGCTGGGCCCGACGACCCAGGCGCCGACGGTTCGGATGAGTGCGGCGTCGTTCTGCGACCAGGTGATCCCGTCGGTGCCGAGGGCGAGGACGCCGCCGGTGGCGCCGATGATGATCTGCCCGTCGCGGGCGACGCGGACCCACCTGGGCCTGGCGCCCTGGAGGTCGTCGCGCCGGAGGCCCCGCCCGGATTCGAGCTCGATCGCGGCGAAGCGGGGTTGCCCGGTCTGGGCGCGGTCGTCGCCGAGCGTTTCGCCGATGAGCGCGACGACCCCGCCGCCGACGTCGACGTCGTAGACACGCTCGACGTGGGTGGTGGCGGTCCATCGCGCTCGCCCGGTGCGCAGGTCGATCGCGGCGACGCGCCCGGAGCGTTCGACCGCGACGAGCTCGTCGGGGATGTCGGCGATGAGCACGTCGCGGAGGGTCCCGAGCCCGGACATGGGCGTCTGGACCATCCGCGGCCCGTCGAGGCCGGCGATGCGGGCCTCGACGCCGGGGTCGGGCGGGAAGAGCTCGTGGAAGGGCGGCGTGATCCAGCGTCGCTGCCCGGAGGCGGCGTCGAGGCGTTCGAAGCGTCCCCCGCCCTCGAGCAGCGGGTGGAAGAGCAGGACGCCGCCCTCGTCGTGGCGGACGACGACCGGCTCGGCATCGGCGGGGTGATGCACGCTCCACGCGGGTTCGAGCTCGCCGCCCGGCCCGACGCGGAAGAGCCCGATCGCGGGCTCGTCGGTGTTCTGCATGACCACGCGATCGGTCGGGAGCCCGTACCGCTGCCCAGCGATCGGCGGGCGCAGGCGCCAGCCCTCCAGACGCTGGATATCCGAGGTGACCGACGGCCCGATCCACGCGAGGCGCGGGCCCGAGCCCCCGCCCGCGACGCGGATCCGCTCGAGCAGGGCCGCCCCCGCGGCGAAGTCCAGCTCCGGGTGGTCGCGTTCGAGCACGCGGAGCAGCCCGGCGGCGTCGGCGAGGCGGGCCTGGGCGTCCAGCGCCGCCAGGCGCTCGAGCGCCGCGTCGCGCAGCGCGTCGCGGGCGCCGGGGCGGGCGATGGCGGCGTCGAGTTCGGCGGCCTCGAAGGCCCGGGCCCGCGCCGCGTCGGCCGACCGCGGGCGACCGGCGCGATCGTGCGCCGAAGCCGCGCGGAGCCACAGCCCCGAGGTCGTCGCCGAAGCCGGGTAGCGGAGCGCCAAACGCTCGATCGCGCCGGCGGAGGTTTCCGGGCCCATCGCGGCGGCTTCGAGGGCGGCCTCGGCGTCGAACGCCGCGTAGGTCGTCGGCCCGTGCGCGCGCACCAGCTCCCGCACCCGGCGGGCGGCCTCGGCGTCGGCACGCACACGCAGACGCAGCCCGCGCCACGTCGCCGAACGCAGCGGGGACTCGCGCAGCACGCGCTGGTACGCCTCGACCGCGAGCGCAGGCCGCCCCTCCGCCTCACGCTGGCGACCGAGCGCGAACAGGTGCGCCACGCGCTGCTCGGGCGTGTCCGCGGTGCGTCCGGCTCGGTCCACGATCGACGCCATCAGGCGCAGGTCGCGGATCGACGCCTCGCCCGGATCGGGCGCGTCGCCGGCGTGGATCATCAGCATCAACGCGTCGTGCAGGCGCGTCCGCGCGACGCTCATCGCGGGTGAGAGCGGGTCGCCCTCGATCGCCGCCAGCGCCCGGTCCACCGCGGGGATGATCCGGTCGTGACGCCCGGCGCGGAAGGCGAGCTGGGCGAGCGTGACCGCCGGCGCGGGGTCGCCCGGGTCGCGGTCCAGACGGGCCTCGAGCTGCGACGAGGCCGACGACCAGATCGGGTGGCTCCGCAGGCTGGTGGGCCCGGCGACGAGGAGCTGCCCGTCGGCGGCGAGCGCGTTGCCGGCGTGCTCGAGAGGGGTGAACGACGGGCTCCCGGGGGCCCCCGGGTCGATGAGCAGGAGCCCGTCGGTCATGGGAATCATGAGCTCGTCGCCCGCGGCGACGGCGCGCCCGGCGACGGTCCGCCCGCGGAGCAGGCCGGCGGTGAGGGTGACGACGCCATGGGTCACGTCGTTGATGGGGACAAAGGCGGCGCGGTCGGCGCTGACCCCGGCGAGGTGGTCGCCGACGCGGAGGATGTACTCGGGCATCGCCATGGTGGCGGCGGGTCGTTCGCCAAGCAGCTCGCCGGTCTCGGTGTGGATCTCGACGATCTGTTCCAGGTTGGGGGTGAGCGCGTAGAGGCGGTCGCCGACGACGACGGGGGCGCTGACGGTGAACGGCGGGCTGCTGACGCCGCGACGCGTGGTCTCGGCGACGAAGCGTCGGACCCAGATCGGGCGTCCGGTGTCGGCGGCGAGGGCGATGATGACGCCGGTGTCGTCGGCGTGATAGACGACGCCCCGGTCGAGGACGGGGGCGGGGGTGGCGCGTGTGCCGCTGGAGAAGGGCATCGCGCCGGTGGAGGCCGCGAGGCGGACCCAGCGGGTCTCGCCGGTCCAGAGGTCGAGCCCGACGAGGTAGGTGGAGACCAGGCGTCGGGCCTGGACGAACTTGCGCGCAACGACGATCGCGGTGTCGCCGGAGACGACGATGGGCCCTCGGGGGACGGCGTAGACGAGCTCGGGCGAGGCCGAGGCGATGGCCCGCGACCAGAGCACGCGCCCGGTGCGCGTGTCGATCGCGTGGACGCGGGGGTCGCCGTCGCGCCCTTCGTTATAGCTGATGCCGGTGGCGGCGAGCGCGAGGGCGCCGGCGATGGTGACGGTGTTGCTGTCGCCCGGGGGTCGCGGGCCGCCGGGTCGGAAGTTGGTGAGGTTGCCGAGGTCGCGTTCGTTGGCGATCTCGCCCCTGGTGAGGGGTTCGGGCTCGGCGCGCCAGATGGGTTCGAGGGTGAAGCGGTCCCACGCGGAGACGGTGCGCCCGTCGTTGACGTAGACGACGTCGCCGACGACGGTGGGGAAGACCCAGGATGTGGCTTCGCGCATCGCCTGTCGTTCGCGTTCGGTGCGCCCTTCGAGGACTTCGTCGGTGCCGGCGGGGGAGGTGGGGACGCTGGACATCGCGCTCGCGAGCAGGTCGGGGGTGTCGAGCGGGCTGTTGACGGTGAGCGGCGAGGTCGCGAGCGTGCGCGAGGCGGGGGGGTGCTCGACGCGGGCCGGGGCGGCGGTGTCCTCGAGCCCGCCCTCGGCGCGCCATCGCTCGGCGAGGGCGCGGAGGGGGGCGTCGTCGGTGTATCGGGTCAGCGTCGTCGCGAGGCGGGCCGCCGAGCGGGCGCGGACCGAGCCGGGCGTTCGGTCCGGGTGCCGGTCGAGCTGGCGAAGGGTCATGCGGGCGGCGTCGAACGAGGCCGACTCCATCTCCAACTGGGCGACACGGAGGGCGGCGTCGAACCCCGCGGGCGTCAGCAGGTGGCGACGCTCGACCTCGCCCGCCTCGCCGGCTTCCAGCGCGCGGGCGGCGGACGCCCCTTCCACCTGGCGGTAGCGGTCCAGCAACTCGCGGTCGGCGAGCAACGCCGCGTGGACGCGCGTCCGCACCGCGAGATAGAGCGAAGGATCGGCATCGGTCGCGATCAGGCGCTCGGCCGATTCGTCGAGCATCGCCTGCAGCGCGCGCACGGCCTCGGCGACGTTGCCCGCCTCCACCAGCGCGGGCACCCGCGCGAGCGCGTCGCCCGCACGCGGCGTCTCGTCCACGTACACCGGGTTGTCCGCCTGCCCGAACGACCAAGGGGCCGCCCCCAGGACGCACGCGAGCGACGCGAGCCAGAGCGGGGCGGCGTGTGCCGCACCGATTCTCCGACCCCGCCGACCGATCTGACGAGCCATGCCGCCGCCTTCCTTGGCCCCCGCTCACGCCCACACGCCGACGGCGCGAACGCCCTCTACCAGTATCTTCGACCCGCGACCCACCCCCGATCCAACCCCACGATGCCGGTATCCCCCCATACACGATTCAAACCCGGTGTTTTTACTAGGTACGGTGATTTTCTCGGGCGGGGCTTTGTCGGCGCTGTGCTCAAGACCGTTCTGATCGCGACAGGTTCTCGCCGGGGTGGACGTTCCCCGGGGTTCGGGGGTGCGGGGTCGGTGTCCTGCGTCGATACCCCTGCACCATGATGCGGTTGCTCCGTTCTCTGACCCGGGCCGCGATCCTGAACCCGTCGATGGGCGGAGCGGGGGTGGCGAGCCCCTCCCGGGTGTCCCTGGGCGGGCTGTGGACGCGACGGTTGGGGCTGGAGCCGACCGATCCCGGGGCCCTGCGACGGGGGCGGCGGGTGGCGTTGCTGCTTCTGGCGGTCGGGTTGCTCAGTCTCGGCGACCTGGCGTTGACGATGACATTCTTGGTCCACACGGGCATGGCTGAGGGAAATCCCCTGGCGAGGGCGGTCATCGGGTACAACTCGGCGGCCGTGCTGGTGTTCTGGAAGCTCTCAACGGTGGTGTGCACGCTCGCGATCCTGTTCGCGCTGCGTCGCCGGGTGTCGGGGGAGCTGGGGGCGTGGGTGTGCGTCGCGGTGCTGTCGTGGCTGACCTTCCACTGGCAGGCGTATATCGCGCAGCAGGACTCGGTGACGGCGTGCGTCGCGGTCGAGCGGGCCGAGTGGGACGCCCGGTGGGTGCGGTTGTCGGCTCAGTAAGTGCGATGCGGGCGGGCCGAGGCAGGGTGGGGCGTTCGTCGGCGGGGGCCGGGGTCGCTACGCTCGCACCGTGAGCACGCGCCATCCGAGAGAGTGCCGGGGGATCGGTCGCCCGCGACCGCGTGTCGTGCGCGCGCTCGTGTCGGTGTGGTGCCTGGGCGTCGGGCTGGCGCTCGGGGCGTGCGGGCACAGCGCGCCGAGCGCCCGCGTCGCGGACGCGCGCCTGACCCAGGCGAGCGCCGGGCACGCGGTGGTGGCGTTCGTGATCGAGATGGAGAACCCGAACGCGTATGCCCTGCCGCTGCACGAGGCGCGGTACACACTGCGGCTCGGTGAAGGCCCGTCGCAGACGGTGGTGCGCGTGCCGAAGACGACGCTGCGCCCCTCGGGCGCGGGTCGGTTCGAGCTGCCGGTGGCGATCGAGGGGGGCGCGGGGGCGCTCGCGGCCCTGATCCAAGGCGGGATCCAAGGCGGCATCGAAGGCGGGATCGGGGGCGACCAGGGGCGAGCGGACGACGACGGGGCGGGGACGGTGTCGGTGCCCTACCGCTTGACGGGGACGGTGGTATACCGTCGCCCGGGGGAGATCGCCGAGCGTCTGTTCGACGCGGGGCTGAGCCGCCCTCGGGCGCGGTTCCGCGACCACGGGACGATCCGCGTGGAGGCGCCGGGGCCTCGGTGAGGGCGTGCGTCGCGGGCCCGCGGTTCAGGCGGGTTTGGGGACGAGCGGGTCGGCGTCGCGGTCGCTGACCAGGACGTGCAGCTTGGGCAACTCGGCCTGAAGGCGTGCGGCGAGGCGCGGGAGGTACCCGCGCTCGGTGTTGGTGTGCCCGGCGAGGATGATGCTCAGCCCCTCGTTGGCGGCGGCGATGATCTCGTGGTGCTTCATCTCGCCGGTGACGAAGACCTCGCACCCCTCGCGGATCGCCATCTCGGCCAGCTCGGCCCCCGAGCCCGGGCAAACGCCGACGCGGGAGACCTTCTTCGCCAGGTCGTCGGCCGAGTACTTGATGCGGGCCTTGCCGAGGAACGTTTCGAGGCGCTGCCCGAGCTCCGCGATCGTCGCGGGCTGATCGAGCACGAGGCGACGCCCGATGCCGGACTGGCGGACGGGCTCGCCCTCGAGCGGGTAGACGTCGATCGCGGGCTCCTCGTAGGGGTGGAAGCGTCGGAGCGTTTCGACGACCAGGGGCAGGGCCTTGCGGGCGCAGACCATTTCGAGGCGACGTTCGTCGGCTTCTTCGAGTCGCCCGGCCTCGCCGATCGCGGGCTGCGCGCCCGACTCGCCCAGGAACGTGCCGGTCCCGGGGGTGGCGAAGGAGCAGACGCGGTAGGCGCCGATGATGCCCGCGCCGCCGGTCGCCATCGCGTTGCGGACGCTCTCGAGCGCGTCGGCGGGGACGAAGGTGACGACCTTGAGCTCGCGCGTGCCGGGCTTTTCCATGTGGGGGCTGAGGGCGCGGACGTCGCCGACGATGCGCCCTTCGCTCCCGGCGCTGAGCCCTTCACAGAGCCAGTCGGTGACCCCGCCCTGGACCGAATCGAGCGCGGTGTGCGGGCTGTAGATCGCCATCCCGAGCTCGGCGGCTCGGAGCAGGGCCCGCTGCATGGGCTGGGCGTCGGTCAGCGCGGTCAGCGGCTTCCAGATCGGCGGGTGATAGGCGACGATCGCCGAGGCGGCGCGCTCGGCGGCCTCTTCGACGACTTTTTCCGAGAGGTCGATCGTGAGCAGCACGGGCCCGCCGAGCGCCGCCGAGCGTCGACCGAGGTGGAGCCCGACGCGGTCCCACGTCTCGGCGTAGCGGGGCGGGGCGATGCGCTCCATCGCGTCGATCAGGTCCGAGACGGTCCAGTCTGCTCCGGGCATCGGGCCCCCTTTCCACGCCGGATGCTATGCGGCGCGGGGCGGGCCCCGAACGACCGATCGGACGGGCAACGCCGGTGCGTCGTCCGTCCGATCGGTGCGGTTCCCGGCTCCTCGGCACGCCCGCGGGGCGGGCGCGTCGCAGGGTTGGAGCGCGGTGGGGAGGGCGTCTGGGGCGGGATTCGCCCGCGGGTCAGTCGTGCAGCGCCGCGGTCGCGGGCAGGTTGATGGTGCGGAGCTGGAGGGTGGTCTCGATCCGGAAGTTGGACTGGTTGGTGCGTCGCTCGGCGTGGAAGACGTGCAGGGTGTAGGTGTGCCCGTCTTGCAGCCAGTCGAGGCGGTTGAGGTCGATGAACTGCTCGCGACGGGGGTGGAGCCCGCCGAGGTCGATCACGAGCCGCCCGTCGATGAAGACCCAGACGTCGTCGTCACCGGTGAATTTGAAGGTCTGGTTGGCGTCGTGGTTGTAGACGAACTCGGTTTGGATCTCGGTGGTGAAGTGGAAGTTGTTGTTCCAGTTCTGATAGTTGCCGTAGAGCTGCCCGTCGATGGGGAAGAAGCCGCCGCGTGACTTGTAGGGCTCGTGCTGCGCCGAATCGAAGACGTAGACGTTGGTGTCGGGCGTTCGGACGAGCCGGAGGTCGACCTGGGTGGACTGGTTGACGCCCGCGTGATCGTTGAACCACTCGTCGAAGCGGTGGTTGTCGTCGGCGCCGGCGACCTGGGTGCTGGTGCCGCCGAGGAAGAACCCGGCGCGATCGCCGCGTTCGGGGTCGTAGAGGGCGGGCATGATGGGTTGGCCCTGGCTGTTGGTCCAGTCATGCCCGATGGTCTTGCCGTGGCGTGTGGCGAGGACGGGCTTGCCGTTTTCGCCGAGGTAGTCGCTGACGAGCCCGACGGTGGCGTGGCTGCCGGTGAAGCGTTGGAAGTCGGGGTGCCCGCCGGGCTCGCCGTGGGCCTTGAAGTCGCGGATGATCGCGGTGATCTCAACGAAGTCGGGGAAGCTGTTGGGATCGAGCCCGGGCTGGTGTTTATCGCCGGCTCGGCTGAAGTCGCGCCCTTGGTTGGGGTTGGGGTCGTTGCCCGGGCCGGTGGTGCCGCTGTTGTTGCCGTGCCCCTGGTTGCCGCTGTTGCTCTGTCCCGGGTTCCCTTGTCCTTGGTTGGCGTTGCCTCGGTTACCGGCGGCTTCGTGGGCTCGGGTGTTGGCGTTGTCGTTGGGCCCGGCGTGGGCGGGACCAGTGAACGAGGCGATGACCAGCCCCGCGAGCGCCGTCAGGGCCGCGGCTCCGGTCAGCGCCTGCGAGACGCGACGCTCCCGCATCGCCTGGGTTTCGATCGTACCCGTGCTGCGGTCCATCGTCGGCCTCCCATCACCCGTGCCGGGCTCCGGCGAAACGCTTGGCACCTTGCCGAGGCGTCTGCCTTGCCTTCCCCCGAGGGGCGGCGGGCAAACGGTCCGTTTCCCTTGCTCCCCACGCCAGCCCATCGCGCGAACCCCCGGGTTGCGGGGTTCGGGCTCTACGGTCTCGGGCAAGCCTGCGGCCTTTGCGGGGCGGTGGTCGATACGATCTCAGCCGAACCCGACGCGCCCGCCCCCGGGACGGATCCCGAGGGGCAAGCCGACGGGGGTGGAGCGGGCGAAGGCGGGTGTTGAACCCGGGACAGGAGTCAGCATGGACGCGTTCGTGATCGAGGGCGGGGCGAGGCTCGAAGGCCGGCTCCGTGTCAAGGGCTCCAAAAACGCGGCGTTGCCCCTCCTGGCGGCCGCCCTGCTCACCGACGAGCCGGTCACCCTGCAGGACATCCCGGACCTCGCGGACATCCGCAACATGCTCCGCCTGCTCGAAGAGCTCGGCGTCGAGCTCGACGGCAAGCCCGAAGACACCGACGGGGACTGGGACGGCACGCTGACGCTCCGTACCAGCGACGAGGCGTCGAGCCACGCGCGGTACGAGATCGTGCGCACGATGCGTGCCAGCATCTGCACGCTCGGGCCGATGCTCGCCCGGCGGGGCGAGGCGCGGATCTCGATGCCAGGCGGGTGCGCGATCGGCGACCGCCCGGTGGATATCCACCTCCGCGGGCTGCGGGCGCTGGGGGCCGAGATCACGCTCGACGGCGGGGACATCGTCGCGACCGCGCCCGGCGCTGGGGATCGTCGGCGCCTGCGGGGCGGGCAGGTCTTCCTGGGCGGGCCGAGCGGGCCGACGGTCTTGGGGACGGCGAACGTGATGTCGGCGGCGGCTTTGGCGGAGGGGGCGACGGTCATCGAGTCGGCCGCGTGCGAGCCGGAGATCGTGGACCTCGCGAACCTGCTCAACGCGATGGGTGCCCGCATCGAGGGCGCGGGGAGCCCGCGGATCCGCGTCACGGGCGTCGAGAGCCTTGGGGCGGCCCGGCACCGCGTCATGCCCGACCGCATCGAGGCCGGGACGCTCATCTGCGCCGCCGCGATGACCAACGGCGACCTCACGCTCGAGAACTGCCCGCTCGACGCGCTGATGGCGGTGAGCGACCGCCTCGCCCACGTCGGCGTGCGCGTCGAGGCGGTGGGCCCGGCGAGCGCGATCGACCCGATGCGCGCCAGCGTCCGCGTGACGTGCGAGCGCACGCTCCGCCCGGTCGAGATCACGACCCAGCCGCACCCGGGCTTCCCGACCGACCTGCAGGCCCAGTTCATGGCGCTGCTCTGCCTGGCGGACGGGAACTCGGTGATCACCGAGCGGATCTTCCCGGAGCGGTTCCTGCACGTCGCGGAGTTGAGCCGCATGGGCGCGCAGCTGTTCCGCCAAGGCTCGACGGTGGTCGTGACGGGCGTGAAGGAACTGGTCGGCGCGCCGGTGATGGCGAGCGACCTGCGCGCGAGCGCCGGGCTGGTGCTCGCCGG
Source organism: Phycisphaerales bacterium (assembly GCA_007693785.1). Taxonomy (GTDB): domain Bacteria; phylum Planctomycetota; class Phycisphaerae; order Phycisphaerales; family UBA1924; genus RECY01. The sequence goes on from RECY01000026.1 coordinate 341,452, forward strand.
CCTGGCGGCCCGCGGGACGACGGTCGTGAACCGGGTGTACCACCTGGACCGCGGGTACGAGAAGCTGGAGGAACGTCTGGCGTCAGTGGGCGCGCGGGTGAGCCGCGTGGACGCGGCAAAGCTGGACGCGGCGGTCCGCCTATGAGCGGTCCGGGCGGGCGACTGCGCGGGAAAGTGGTGCTGGTCACCGGGGCGGCGCGGGGGATCGGGTTGGCGACGGCCCAGGCGGCGCACGCCGAGGGGGCGACGGTCTGGCTCAGCGACGTGCGCGTGACGGAGGCGGAGGACGCGGCCTTGGCCCTCGGGGCGGGGGCGCGGTCGGTGGCGCTGGATGTTCGCGACGACGCGGCCTGGTCGTCGGCGATGCGCGAGGTGCTCGCCCGCGACGCCGGCTTGCACGGGCTGGTGAACAACGCGGGGATCACCGGCTTTGAAACAGACTTTCCCGCGCCGGGCCAGCAGGACCCGGAGCACGTCTCGCTCGAGACGTGGCGCGCGGTGCTGGCGGTCAACCTCGAGGGCGTGGTGCTGGGGTGTGCGCACGCCCTGCGCGCGATGCGGGGGCGGGGCGATGGCGGGGGGTCGATCGTGAACGTGGGCTCGCGTTCGGGCGTGGTGGGTGTGCCCGGGGCGTGCGCGTACGCCGCGAGCAAGGCGGCGGTGGCGCACCACACGCGGAGCGTCGCGCTGTACAGCGCCGAAGCGGGGCTCGGGGTGCGGTGCAACTGCGTGCAGCCGTCGGCGATCCGGACGTCGATGTGGGACGCCGTGCTGGGCGAGGCGGGGAGCCCGGGGCGGGAGGCGCGGGAGGCGGAGGCGGTCGCGGACTGCCCGCTGCGCCGGTTCGGCACGCCGGCGGAGGTCGCGGGGCTGATCGTCCACCTGCTGAGCGACGAGGCGGGGTACACGACCGGGGCGGTGTTCAACGTCGACGGGGGCACGCTCGCGGGGCAGGCCTCGCCCCCGTCTCCCGGAGCCCGGTGAGCTGGCGGGGCGTCGGGTGCGGCCGGTTCCGGCGACCTATCCTCGCCGCGTGAATCCCGATGCTCAAGATGAGACCCGTTCGCAGCCTGTGGCGGAGTCGGACGCGTTGTCATCCGGCCCGGCGCCGGAGGTGGAGGCGTCGGCCGCGGGCCTGTCGCCGGGCGGTGTGAAGCCGCCGCTGACGCCGTGGGAGCGTTTGGTCGACAATCTCAGCACGCTGGCGCTGCTGGTGATCGTCGGGGTGATCGTCGGGGGTCTGCTGCTGAACCGTCTGCCGGAGCGGGTGCAGCCGTGGCTGGTGGAGCAGGTCTACGACGACGGCGTGCAATGGCGGACGCTGCTGATCTGCGCCCTGCTCGCGGTGGTCTTGGCGCTCGACACCGTGCGCACGATCGGGCGCGACCGGTTGGAGAGCGCGTGGGCGACGGCCCGTCGCCTCGGGCCGATGGCGGTCCTCGGCGCGTTCTGGACGGCGATGCCCGCGATCAACGGGACGCTGCTGCTGATCTACATGCCGACGGTCGCCGAGTGGCTCGAGGGGCAGCGGGCGATCGGGCTGGTGCTGTATGTGGTGATCTTCATCTTCAGCGCCGGCTTCGGGATGCTGCCGACGTATGCGCAGGCGATCCTGGCGGGTTTTGTGTTCGGCGCGTGGCTGGGGATCCCGGCGGCGCTGGCGGGGTTTGTCGGGGCCGCGATCATCGGGCACATCGTGGCGCGCACGGTGAGCAAGGATCGCCTGCAGAGCGAGATCGCTAAATCGCCCAAGGCCGAGGCGGTGCGGAAGGCGCTGATCGACGGCGGGACGCTCGGGAGCATCGGCGTGATCGCGCTGCTCCGGCTCCCGCCCAACTCCCCGTTCGCGCTGACCAACCTCGTGCTCGCGGCGAGCGGGGCGAAGATGCTCGTCTTCGCGATCGGGACCGGGTTCGGGATGATCCCGCGCACGGCGGCGGCGGTCGTGATCGGGACGCAGTACGAGTCGCTGGTCGACGCCGAGACGCCGGCGTGGATGGGGCTGGTGGGCATCGGCGCGACGGTCGTGGTGCTGGTGGTGCTCGGGCTGATCGCGAACCACACGCTGCGGAAGGTTGTGGGGCAGGAGGCGGTCACCAAGCGGCGACTCCGGCGCAAGGCGGCGGGCGACGAGCCCGGCGGGCGCTAGAGGCGAAGCTCCCGACGCCCGAAGTTCAACGCCATCGCGTCCTTCGCCATCGCGAGCGTCTCCTCGGCCAGCTTGTTCGCGCGGTCCGTCCCGGCGCGGATGATCTCCACGACCTCCGCCTCGGCGTTGGGGCCCTCATATTTTGCCCGTCGCTCGCGCATCGGCTCCAGCAGCTCGTTCACCGCCTCGATCACGGCCGCCTTCACGTGCCCGTCGCCCAGGTTGTCCCCGCGCCGGTACCGGTCCTTCAGCTCCGACACCTGCGCCTTGTCGCGCATGAAGATCTCCGCGTAGTCGAAGACCGGGTTGATCGTCGGGTCGCCCGGGTCGTCGGGGTTGCGGCTCTGCCCCGGGTACATCGCGTTGATCTTCTTTTTGACTTCCTTCGGCGTGTCGCTCAGGAAGATCGCGTTGTGCAGGCTCTTGCTCATCTTGTGCTTGCCGTCGGTCCCGACCAGGCGCGCGACGCGCCCGATCTTGGCCGCGGGGATCGGGAACAAGCCGCCGGCCGCCGGGTAGCCCGCGTCCTCGGTCTGCGGGTCGACCCCGCAATAGACCTGGTTGAACCGGCGCGCCACCTCGCGGCACATCTCGATGTGCGCCACCTGGTCTTCCCCCACCGGGATCAGGTCCGGGCGGAACGCGAGGATGTCCGCGCACTGCCCGACGGCGTACATGGGAAAGCCGAAGCTGTACGAGTCCCCGAGGCCCTTGTCCTCGATCTCGGTCTTCAGCGTCGGGTTCCGCATCACGCGGTTGAAGGGCACCAGCATCGCGAGGAACCAGGTCAGCTCCGCGATCGCCGGCACCTCGGTCTGGAGCACGATCGTGGACTTTTCCGGGTCGATCCCGGCCGCCAGCCAGTCCTTGGTGATCTCGATCGTGCTCTCGCGGATCTCGCTCGCCTTGTCGGCCCGGGTCGTGTAGGCGTGCATGTTCGCGAGCAGGAAGTAGCAGTCGTACTCGTCCTGCAGCGCGACGCGGGTCTCGAGGCTGCCCACCCAGTGCCCAAGGTGCAGGCGCCCGGTGGGCGTGTCGCCGGTGAGGATGCGGGGCTTGGGGGCGTGGGTCGCGGGCGGTTCGTCGGTGTGGTCGGGCATGACGCGAACCATAGCTCCCGGGTGTCGCACGGTCGGCCCGATCGGCTAGGCTGCGAGGATGCCCGTCCTTCGCACCCGCGTGCTGTCGACGCCGCTTGAGCCGCTGACCGCGATCAGCCTGGACGCCGACCCGCTCCGCGCGCCCGCCGGGGCGGTGCTGGTCTGCCTGGAGTTCGGGCACCGGGTGTCGGGGGCGCAGGGCGAGCTGTCGCGCCTGCTGGAGACGCCGGACCCGCCGGACGAGGTCGCCCCGGGGGTCTGCCCCGTGCTGGACGCGGCGGAGGCGCAGCTCGGCGAGTATTTCGCGGGCGCGCGGCGCGCGTTCGAGGTGCCGATGCTGACGCTGGGGACCGAGTTTCAGCGCCGGGTGTGGGGCGAGCTCGGCCGCATCCCGTTCGGCGCGACGATCAGCTACGGGCGGCTCGCCGAGCGCGTGGGCTCGCCCGGCGGGGCGCGGGCGGCGGGGGGCGCGAACGGGGCGAACCGCATCGCGATCCTGATCCCCTGCCACCGCGTGATCGACGCGGACGGTGCGCTGCACGGGTACGGCGGCGGGCTGGCGCACAAACGCCGCCTGCTTGAGATCGAGGGGGCGCTCCATCCCGCGCCGCTTTTCGAGGCGACCGATCGGTAAGCCCCTTTCGGCTACCATCCCGTCAGGAGGTGCCCCCGATGCCCAACCCGCCAGCCCCCACCGACGCCCCGGCCCCGCGTCTGTACGACCTTGACGCCGACGAGCTGATGGCGTCCGAGCAGTTTTCCGACCGCGTCTCGCTGCTCCCGGGCGAGCGGGCCCAGCTCAACGCCGGGGAGCGCCTCCGCATCCTCTGGGGGCAGGACATGCTCCGCGACGTGCTCGACGGTCGGTACCGGGCGGTGGTCTGCGGCGTCAACGACGCCGACAACGCCCACGGGATCATCGCCCAGCTCGTCAGCCTCGTGACCACGAGCCAGTGGTCCCCGCAGAGCGTGACGAGCTTCGCGAAGATGTTCCAGGAGTCGGTCAGCGTCCACGCGCGGGACGACCGCGAGCCGTACATCCTGAAGTACGACCTGGACAGCCTGATGATCTTCGCGTTGCTGCGTCCGCGCGGGCGGGAGCACTTTACGGTGCAGGACCTGAGCCGCGGGTTCGCGACGGTGACCAAGATGCTCGCCGGTCGGGCCGAGCGTCGCCCGGTGGCGAGCGTGAGCTTCCTCGGGGCCCGGAGCAACCGCCTGGTGGACGAGGAGGGTCGGGAGCCGAGCTTCGAGACGGTCTGCCGCACGATGTACGACAGCGGGTTCCGGGGCGACGTCTACCCGAGTCCGGCGCTGTGGCAGTTCGGGCACGTGGGGGTCTTCCCCAGCTATCCCTTCCCCGAGGGTGTTGCGCGGATGCGTGAGGGCAGCAGCTGAGTCGTCCGCGCCGGGTGGCGTGCGGGGCGGGTGGGTGAAACGCCGCCCGTCGGCTTCCCAAAGATCGCGGTGAGGGGGTCTTTGCCGCCATGGAACCGCACCGACGCGCCGCGCACGTTCAGGCCGATCAATTCGGGCAGCCCTTTGCGGAGGCCTCGCCCACGGGTCGTGTCGTGGACCGGGACGCCGGGCCCGGCGAGCGTGCGTACGCGATGTGGACGCACCTGGGCCCGATGATCGCTTGGTTTGTCGCGGCCGGGAGCAGCGGGATCGGGTTCCCGATCCCCCTCGCGGTCGCCTGGATCATGTGGCTGAGCCGGAAGAACGACTCGCCCTTCCTCGACGACCACGGCAAGCAGTCGCTCAACTTCCAGATCTCGCTGATCGCGATCTTCCTGATTCTCATTTTACTCGCGATCCCGACGTGCTTCGTGACCTTCGCGGCCAGCCCGTTGATCATCGTCCTCGCGATCGTGGGGGCGATCATGGGATCGGTCGCCGCCAACCGGGGCGAGTTCTTCCGCTATCCGATGACGTGGACGTGGGTGAAATAAACCCATGGTCGCCCGGCGACCGTGCCTCGGCGACTGAGCCGGCTATCGGGCCGGCTACCGGGCCGGCACGCCGCGGACCACGGCCCCGTCGGCGACGTCGCGCACCACCACCGCCCCGGCCCCGATCACGCACCCGGCCCCGATCGAGACCTCCGGCAGCACGCACGCCCCGATCCCCACCAGCGTGTCGTCCCCGATGCGGACGCCCCCGCCCAGCACCGCGCGCGGCGCGACGTGGGCGTTGGTCCCGATCTCGCAGTCGTGCTCCACGATCGCCGCCGAGTTGATCGTTGCGTGGTCGCAGACCATCGATCGGCTGTTGACGATCGCCCCGGCCCCGACGAGCACGCCCGCGCCGAGCACCGCGCTCGGGCTGATGAACGCCATCGGGTGGACCACCGTCGCCGCCGGCGTGTGCAGGTGCGTCAGCAGGCGTCGGCGCAGCGCCAGACGCCCGGTCGCGAGGATCCACGGGCGCTCGCCGAGCGCGTGCGCGTCGTCGATGTTCCCCAAGCGCTCGAGCGCCTTGCCCACGGTGCGGATCTCGGCCGACGCGTTGTCGTCCAAAAACCCCGCCATGGAGAACCCCGCGAGCTGGGCGGCCTCGGCGACCACGAGCGCGTGCCCGCCGCCGGCGATCAGGACCAGTTCCGTCTGCTGCGTGCTGGGAGGCGTGACGCTCACGCACGCATGATGGACGATCCCGGCCCGCCTGTCCAGTGCCCCGCCTCCGTCGGCGACGCCCGCCGACGCCCAGGCAACGGACAACCGCCGAGCGCCCTGAGCCGCGGGGCGTCCCGCTGATGCCCGGCGAGCACACCGCAGGCTGGTTTCCAAGCAGAACAAGGGGGGCCGAACCGCTTGGGGTGTTCTACCGCGTCTCGCCCTCGTTCGCGAGCCTTGGCCCCCACACGCCGCCCCCGAGTGCCGGATCGATCGCCCGCAGCCGGGCGACGTGGGCCCGGGCGGCGGCCCGCTCGCCCGCCTGCGCGCCGTCGTCGCGGACCATCCGGAGCAGCAGCGTCCACAGCTCGACCGCGGTCGGGTCCAGCTCACTTCCGGGGTTGGCGGCGATCGCGTCGCGTGCGGCTTCGCGCGCCGCCAGGGAGCCGCGGGTCGCCAGCTCGAGGCGCACGCGTTCGGGGGTGAGGCGGAAGCGGGCGGTCGCGTCGCCCGCGCGTTCGCCGCTTTCGAGGGCGCGACGCACGTCTTCCGCTGCCGCGCCGGGCTCGCGTGCGAGCAGCGCGTCCACGCCGGCGGCGACGATCGCCCAGTGCGCGAGGTCGAGCCCGTCCGCGTCGAGCAACGCACCGCCGTCGTGCGCGCGCCAGGCGTCGGCGATCGCGCGGGCCTTGGCGCGCGCGGGCGCGTCCCAGCCTTCGAGCTCGGCCCGCTGCTCCCGCATCGCGCGGAGGCGCTCGCGCACGCCGGCGCGGGCGAGCGCCGCCGCCGCTTCGCGGATCTCGCGGGCGCTCTCGCGCCCGCTCGTTGCTCGGTGCGGGGCGAAGAACGCGCGGGCGTCTTCGAGCGCCTCGATCGCCCGTCCGTGCTCGGCGTGGGCGGCGAGACGGCGCAGGGCCGCCGCTTCGGCGCGGGGCACGCGGAGGTCGTGCGCCAGGGCCGCGCTGAACAGGGCGGCGAAGCGGCGGGGCTCGGCTTCGGGGTCGCTTCGCTCCAGGCGATCGGCGGTCAGCGCGCGCACGCTCGGGTCGTTCGGGTGCGCGGCGAGGGCTTGCGCGAGCAGGGCGCCCGCCGCGTCCTGCTCGTCGCCCGCTTCGAGCGCCAGCACGCGCGCGAGCGCGACCGTGGGCGAGCGATGAACGGGTGCGCTCTCGTGCGCGAACGGGGCGAGGGCCTCGGGCGCCGGTCGTCCTGTGCTCGCTTCGTGCAGGCGCGCCCAGCGTTCGAGCACGTCCCACCGGCGCGGGCGCTCGCCCGCGATCGGGGCGAGGTGCTCGCGCAGCACGCCCCACCCGGCCCGGACGACGCTCGGCGCGGGCGAGTCGTCGCGTGCGTGCAGCTCCGGCGCTTCGCCCGCGAGCGCGAACCGCTCGGCGGCTTCGTCGATCGCTCGCTCGCCCGCGCCGTCCCGGATCGTGCGCACGAGTTCGAACGCCGCGCGCTCGAACGACGTCGGCGCGCCGCTCGCGCCCGGACGGACGCGTGCACCCGCGTCGAGATCAACCGAGGCGCGGTCCTGCGCCGCCTGGGCGAGAGCGCGGGCCCGGGCGTGGAGCGTCTGGAGGCGTTCGTCGTCGTCCGGCGCCACGCCGATCGCTCGCGCGTCGCGGAGCTGCGCGATCGCCGCATCGCTCGCGCTCCGCACGCGGTCGCGGTCGCTCGGCGGCGCGCTCGCGCCGGCGAAGAGCACGCCGACGCTCTCGATCGCGACCTCCGCGAGCGTGCGCTCGCTGGCGTCGAGCAGGGTTCGGGCCCGGGCCTCGCGTTCGGCCCGCGCCCAGCGGTCGAGCAGGGCCTCGATGGTCAGCACCGTGTGCCCGGGCGCGTCCTCGCCGGGGGCGGGCGTGTCGCGCTGCGCGTGGGCCGAGGCGATCGAGGGGAGCAGGCCCGTCGGGTCGGGCTCGATGAACTGGATCGTGACGATCGTCGCGTCGCGACGGGGCGGGCGTCCGCGGCGCGGGTTGAGGCGGTCGAGCTCTTCCAGCAGGGCCCGCTGCGCGTCGGCGGCTCCGGGGTCGTTGGTGCGCTCGATGGAGCGGGCGAGGACGAAGACCGTGCGCGGGCCGCGTGCGGCGAGCGCGGCTCGCAACGCGGGGGCGAGCGCGTTCCCGCCGCCGGGCTCGAGTTGCTCCAGCCATTCGCGGGCGTCGGCTTTGGCGACCGGTGTCGCGGGCTGCGCGCCCGGGGCGCGGGGGAAGCGGCGTAGGTCGGGTGGTCCGTCCGTCGTGGCGGCGAAGGCGAGGATCTCGAACCGCTGGGCCGCGTCGAGGCGTTCGATCGAGCGGGCGGCCTCGGCCGTGACGAACCGGAGGCTGCTCGCCATCGGCCCGGAGGTGTCGATCAGGTAGACGACCGTCGGCTCCGCCCCGCCCCGGACGCCCGCGAAGCGCGGCGCGGGCGCGGGGCCCGGGGGCGTGACGCGCGTCGGTCGCCCGGCTGCGGGCGCGTCGCTGGGCGCGTCCGACGCCCCCGGGGCGGCGCGGGCGGGGGCGCGCTCGCGGGGCGCGTCCGAGCCCGGCGGTGTGGCGTCCATCGCCGACGCGAGCTCGTGCGCCCGGGTGAGCGAGGCGCGGAGATCGGCTGGCGGGTCGGGGGCCTGTGGGCTTGCGGCGTGCGCCGGGGCCGAGGCGGGCCGGTCGGGCGGGGGGGTGCTGGAGGTGGTGCTGTTGCGGGGGGTGTGCAGCGTGACGCCGGCGCCGGCGTCGGGCTCGCCCGCGGGTCGTCGCTCGGGGGCGAGCACGGTGACGGTGACGGTCAGGAGGAGCGCGAGCAGCGCGCCGTGGACGCACAGGCTGACGGCTGAGGGGACGAGCAGGGCGCGCCAAGGGCCGGGGCGCGTGGGCCCGGGTTCAGTCGTCGTCATCGTCGTCGCCCTTGGCGAACCCCCCGAAGAGCAGGTGATCGATCGAGAGTCGCCCGGGCCCGAGCAGGAGCAGGGCGAGGGCGGACATGAGCAGGGCGAACTGCCAGAGGAGGACGTTCCAGGCGCCCGGGTCGAACGGCGGTCGGTCGGGGAGGAACCCGAGCACGGTGGCGCCGGTCTGGACCGCGGGCCCGATCTCGGTGAGCCAGATCGCGACGAGCATCGTGACGACGAACCCGATCGCGCCGAAGCGCGTCAGGAAGCCGAAGAGGCAGAACAGCCCGAAGACCAGTTCGGTGATCGCGGCGGCCCAGGCGAGCAGGACGAGACGGTTGCCGGTGCTGGCGACGTCGGGCCAGATGGGCGGGGGCGTCGAGGCGTCGTCGCGCGAGCCGACGGGGTTGTTCGCGCGGTCCATGAGCAGGACGAGGCGGTAGAGCCCGCGGACCTCGACGGGGCTGGGGAAGTCCGACGCGGTGTAGACCGGGCGGCTCGGCGAGGCGTCGTCGGGTCGCGGCTGGACGGCGAGGTCATCGCCCGAGTCGTCCCGGTCCGACGCGGGGTAGGCCTGCGGGTTGGACGGGCGGGGGCGGGGCTCGATCGGCGGGGGCTCGACGGGCTTCAGGCGCGGCTCGGAGCCGTCTTGGTACGAGGCGGCCCGGAGGGTGTACCCGGGCGAGGCGGTGTGGGGGGCCCCGGCGTGGAACGCGTCGGCGCTGGGCGTGCCCTCGATGGGGAGGGGGGCGTCCTCGTGCGGGGGGAGCGGCGCGTCGTAGGGCTCCGGCTCCGGCTCTGCTGGCGGTGGCGGGGCGGGCTAGCGATCTGGGGAGGGATCCTGCGGCGGGGCGTCGGGCGGGGTCTTGGGGGCGGGCGGGGCTGGGGAGCGAGACGCCCGCGTTCGCCAAGCGAGCCGCCGCCTCGCCCTCGACCTCGAACGTCGTGACCACCTTCCCGAGCCCGGCCCAAAGAAAGGTCACCCCGAGCATGACACGCAGGCAGAGCGGGCTGAAGACGGGCTTGGGCACCGGCGGCTCCTTCGAGAGGCTCGATCGCGACCGGCTGGCACGCCGGGGCGGTTCTCTTCCAACATCTTGCGCTCGCCCCGACCCGAGGCGAACCAAACCCGCGAACTTTTTCGAACCCTCGGCGTCCCCGATGCGGGTTGTTGGGGACGACGGGCTAGCACTTTTATCAACGTCTTTACGTGGCCACCTGTTCGGGTGATCGTTCTCGCGGGGGTCTGGGTGGATCGCCCCCCGATGAAGCAGAGATCGGGCGAAGCGGGGTCGGAACGGGAATCCGCAGGGGTGCGGGCGGGTGCGTGTGCTAGTATGGGCTCCACTAACCAGCGAATCGGGGGGGATCGGGTCGATGGACGCGGGCGGTTGGTGGGGTGGGTTGGCGGGTTGGGGGATGTTGCGTGGCGTCGGGTGTCCGGGCGGGCCTGTGGGGCTCGGCGTGGGAGGCGATCCATGGCTCGGCTGCCGGCAGCGGAACGGCGGAAGCAGTTGCTCGACTGCGCGCTGGTGCTGTTCAGCGAGCAGGGCTATGCGCGGGCGACGACGGCCCAGCTCGCCAAGGCGGCGGGCGTCACCGAGCCCATTATTTACCGGCATTTCCCGAGCAAGAAGGCGTTGTTCATCGCGCTGATCGAGCGGACGGGGGACGAGACGCTGAGCCGCTGGAAGGCGGACCTGGCGGACGCCGCCGACCCGGCCGAGCGTCTGCACCGCCTGATCGGGGACAATCCGATGGTGACGCCGCGGGGGTTGAGCGGGTACCGGGTGTTCCTGCAGGCGATCACCGAGACGGGCGACGAGGAGATCCGCGAGGCGTTGAACCGGCACATCGCGAAGCTGCACACGTTCATGTGCCGCGAGCTGGCCGAGGCGCAGGGCAAGCACCGGGTGACGAGCCGCTACTCGGCCGAGGTGCTGTCGTGGCTGCTGATTAATATTGGTCTGGGCTACGGCGTGCTGACGGCGATGGCGATCCAAGGGCATGGCCGCGACGAGGCGGGCGTTCACATTCAAGACGTCCTCCGCCGAGTGCTGATCGGTCGCGGCGAGGGGCGCGAGCGCCCGGGCGACGTGGTCTGAGGCCCCTCGCCCCTCGCTCTGCGGGGTCACCGGCCGGGGCCGGGCCGGGCCGGGCTGGATCGGGTCGGGCTCGGGCGAGGGCTGGACACAACCCGGGCGTGGAACCGGATAGAATCGTCTGAAAGATTCGCCCTGCGGGCTGGTTCGCGGCTGTGGTGTGTGTGCTTCGAGCGGGCGAGGTGGCACAAAGGAGTGTGCGGATGCTTTCCCAAACGGCCGAGTACGCCCTCCGCGCGATGGCCTGCCTGGCGTACCGCCCGGACGAGTTGACCACGACGCCGGTGCTCGCGAAGCAGACGCAGGTGCCGAGCAACTATCTCGCGAAGGTGCTCCAGGTGCTCGCGGGTGCGGAGCTGATCGTGGGGCGTCGCGGGGTGGGGGGCGGGTACCGCCTGGCGCGTCCGGCAACCGAGATCCGCCTGCTGGACGTGATCAACGCGGTCGATCCGGTGGAGCGGATCTCGACGTGCCCGCTGGGGCTGGCGAACCACGGGACGAACCTGTGCGCGCTGCACCGTCGCCTGGACGAGGCGGCGCGTCGCGTGATCGAAACCTTCGGCGGCTCGACGCTGCACGACGTGATCGCCGAGGCCGCCCCGAGCCTGCCGCTGTGCGATCAGGAGATGACGGCGAAGCTGCGGATCAACATCGAGGGCTCGCCGAACGCGCCCGCCTACCCGGGGCCGAGCGGGCACGGGTGACGCCCGCAGCCTCTTCGCGTTGCCATCGCCCGCGCGGGTGACCGATTCGTCAGTGGCGTCGGAGGCGTGCGAAGGCGATGGCGGCAAGAGCGGCGAGGGCGACGATGCCGAGCCAGATGAGCGTGATCCAGACCGGGCCGTTGTTGTGGACCATGCGTTGCCCGGTGGAGATCGTGAGATAAGCGGCCAGCGCCGGGAAGAAAGTCGTGAGGTAGACCGGGAGCGGGAGGGTCTGGGCGAGGAGCATCGCGACGACCGAGCCGCAGGCGATCATGACCAGGACGCTGGCGGCCATCGCCCATCGCTCGTGCTGCTTGCTGGTGATCTCGCGGTCGAGCCGGAGCAGGGCGCGTTCGAGGTCGTGGACATAGGGGGCGAGGTAGGGGTGGGGCTCGCCGCCGTCGCGTTCGCGCGCGAGCGCGACGAGGCTCGCGCTGGGCTGTTCGAGGAGGGTGTCGAGCGGGTCGTCGGCGGCGCGGAGCCCGTCGTAGACCAGCTCGCTCCGGTCGCCGAGCGCGCCGTTCTCGCCCGCGTCGCGGGAGACTTCGGTCAGCTCGAGGCGGAGGGTGAGCCCGGTGTCGCTCCCGGCGGTCTGGCGGATGCCGGCGACGGCTTCGGGGCGCAGGCGCGCGACGCGGGCCGAGCGTCGTTCGACGCGTGCGGCGCCGTCGGCGGCGGGGTTGCGGATCTCGACGATGACGGGCCCGTCGCCGGGTTCGGCGTCGGGCTCGTGGAGGGCGTGCCACTCCCCGCGTCCGTTGTCGCGCAGGGCCCGGGCGAAGAGGGTGAGCGTGCGTCCGCCGGGGTAGGTGAACTCGGCGCGTCCGTCGCGGTCGAGGCGTTGTTGGACGGTGGTTCGGGTGTCCTGGATCGCCATGTGCCGGGCGAGCGTGCGCCGGCGCTGGTCGATGAAGTTCATGCGGTCGGGGTGGTGTCGGAGGGCGGCGAGCTGGCCGAAGGTGAGGAACTTGGGGTTGTCGTTGAAGGCGTCGGGGACGTCGAAGGGCCCGAGCTCGGTCTGCGCGCCGCGCCAGAAGAAGTCGCCGTCGGGCGACTGGCGGACGCCGTCCTCGAGCACGAGCCAGGCCCGTGCGGCGACGTCGGGGTTGTCCTCGGGCGCGGGGTAGAGGACGAGCTCCGCACGCCGGGCGAGGTTCTCGCTGATGACCTGCCCGTCGTCGCCGAACTCGAGGGCGACGAAGCGCTCGAAGATGAGCCACTCGATGACGCCGGCCTCCGCGACGCGCGGGTTGCGCGCCGGGTCGAGCGGCATGACGCTGTCGGCGTGCACGATGAGGTTGTCGATCTGGATCGAGTCCCCGCGTTCGATCGAGCCGACGAGCAGCTTGGTCATGTCGCGGGTCACCATCTGCTCCATCGAGCGGAGGAACCGCGGGATGACCTGCTCGTTGAGCACCAGCAGCCCGCCCGCGAGCACGAGCCCGGTCGCGAGCGCGGGGGCGAGGACGGCGCGGTGCGGGATGCCCCCGGCGTATGCCGCCGTCAGCTCGTTGTCCGACGCCAGGCGGTGGTACGCGAGCGTCGCCGCGAAGCTCGCCGCGAACGGGAGCGCGTACGCCATCATGGGCGGCACCGCGAGGAGCATGAACCGGAGCGTGTCGATCGGGCCCAGTCGCCCGTCGGCGAAGAACCGCACCGCCGCGATGAAGCTGATGATCGCGACCAGGACCGCGGTCGATAGCAACAGCAGCCGCCAGAGGTCGGCCAGCACCGCGCGCCACAGCGTCCAGGGCATCCGCATCGCGACCATCGTACGGGCGACGCGCGCCCGGCATCGCCTGGTTTCGGATCCGGGCGACGCACTCGGCGATGGCGCGCGTCTGTGCGCTGTTTGGGGGCACTTCGAGATTTGGTGTGACTCGGCGGGGTGGGGGGTCGATAATCTGGGCATGACAACGAACGAAGCCGTGCCGAGCCGCAAGACACGCGAGAAGAAGCCCGCCCGCCCGTGGATCCCGGCCCTCTGGGCCGTGGCTGTCGCGTGCGCGGTCTGGTTCTACGTGGAGCAGGTCCACGAGGACATCTTCCCGAAGCGGTTCCACACGGTGGTCGAGGGGGAGATCTATCGCTCCGGCAAGCTGACCTCAGCCGCGATGACCAAGGTCGTCCGCAAGCACGACATCAAGACCATCGTCGACTTCGGGGCGTACAAGATCGATTCCAAGGAGGACGCGCTCCAGCAGGCGATGGCCGACAGCCTCGGCACCACCCGCTACCGCCTCGACCTCCACGGCGACGCCACCGGCAACCCGAACGCCTACGTCCAGGCCCTGCGCCTCATGACCGACCCGGCGAACCACCCCATCCTCGTCCACTGCGGCGCGGGGACGGAGCGGACGGGGTGCGTGGTCGTGCTCTACCGGCACCTGCTCGAGGGCGTGCCGGTCGCCGAGGGGTACAAGGAAGCCAGCTCCAAGGGGCACAGCGGGCGTCGGAACCCGCACCTGATGGACGTGCTGAACACCTGGACGGACCCGATCACCGAGGCGTGGGAAACCGGGGGCGACGTCCCCGGGGCCGAGCCGCTGCCCGAGCCCGAGCCCGTCCGCGCGTCCACGAGCGTCGTTTCCAGCACGGGCCGCTAACTCAACCTCTGCAAACATCCCGGGCTGGACTCGAACCAGCAACCTGCGGATTAGAAGTCCGCTGCTCTGTCCAGTTGAGCTACCGGGACACGGGCGCCCGCGCGGGGCGCCGTGCGGGATCGTACGTGCGCACGCCCCGGTCGGGTGCCGGGGGGCTCGGGTATTGTCGCGGCCCGGTCGCGGCCCGGTCGCGGCCCGGTCGCGGCCCTGTTGCTGCCCTGTTGCTGCCCTGTTGCGGTGCGACAAGAGATTTTGCGTCGGCGATGACGAACGCTCCCCCGCCATTGGGCGGGGGAGCGCGTGGTTGCCGCGTGTGTGCGTGCGATCGGTCGCGGGTTCAGGCGCGTCGGCGGCGGGCGGCGAGGCCGCCCAGGCCCAGGGCGCCGAGGGCCGCGGTGGCGGGCGCGGGGACGATGGGGACGGCGCGGAGGTCCATGGAGTGGAAGCCGTAGTCGGAGAGGTAGGCCGGCCCGGGGTTGCCGCTGACGAGTTCGAGATAGTTCACGGCTCCCGGGAAGATGCTGAAGCCCGCGACTTCCCAGAGCCCGCCGCCCTGCTCGGTCCCGATGCTGAGGTTCGTCGCGACGCCCGGCCCGCTCCACGCGGCGGTGGTGGGGCTGGTGACCTGGAGGTGGAACGCGCCGAGGTCGGTCAGGACGGTCGCGGACTCGTGGAGCACGTCGCCGAAGTTGCCTTCGGCGTAGAGGTGGGCGAGGCTGAGGCTGGTGACCAGGACGGGGGCGGAAAAATCGAAGCGGATGGATTCGTTCCCGCTGATCTCGCCGTGGACGGCCCCCCCGCCGATCCCGACGCCGTAGGTCCCGTTGACGTTCTTGAACTGGAAGGTGCTGATCGGGGCGGTGATGTCAGCGTTGACCCAGCCGAGATCGACCTGGGCGCTGGACTGAAGGGAGGGCAGGTGGCTGAAGTTGATGGCGTGCGAGTCGGGGATCACGCTGTTCGCGGCGGCGCCCGTGGCGATCAAGCCCGAAACAGCGGCGATGGCAACGGCGAACGTGGTGCGAGTCTGCGACATGGTCCGATCCTCTCTCATGATTCGATGCTGGTTCCAACCCGGGGAGGCCCGCTTCCTTGCCGACGGCTTGCCCAAGGCAGGGTCAACATGACACCCAAATCGGGGTGTCGCTCGTGATCGGGGCGAGGCTTGGGCGTTGGCAATCCCCCTGTGCAGGGGATGCGGGTTGTGCAGGGGGTTGAGCGTTGGTGGGCGTGGTTCTCGGGCCTCAGACGGCCTGTAGGGAGCGTGGCGATGGCGGGCTTGTTGGGTGTGCCGAGCGCTGTGACGCGGATCGTGACAACGCTGGTCGTGCTGGGGGTCACCCTGTTCGCGGGGGCGATGGGGTACCGCTTCGTCCGCGCGAGCGTGGCGGCGGAGGTGTACCGGGACCGCCTGACGGCCCTCGCGGCCGACCACGAGACGCTGCGCGAGTCGTATAACGAGGCCGTCCGACGGAGCGCGGTGACCGAGCTGGTCGTCGATCGCGGGACGCTGACCGTCCGCGTGCGCACGGGGCGTGAGGGTGGCGGTGGCGGGGTGTTGCGGGAGGTGCGGACGCCCTTCGATCCGTCGGGTGAGATTTATGTGGACTACGCGGTGCTGGACGGGCGGCTGTGGATCCGTCGTGTGTTCGACGACCGGACGCCGCCGAGCGAGGGGCTGGTGATCGATCCGGAGCTGGCGAGCGTGGACTGGTCGGCGGAGGGCGGGGCGGGCGTGCGCGTGGGCAAGGCGGTGTACCGGTCGCTGAGCGACGGTCGGTGGGTGGTGAGCGTGACGGGGCAGGGGAGCCTGGGGCTGACGCGGGTGGGCTCGGTGGAGACACCGGCGGCCGAGCTGCTGGCGGCCCCGGAGGTCCGGGAGTACGAGGAGATCACGGGCGAGGCCGACCGCGCGGTGGAGGCGATCGGGTGGCGCGAGGTGTGGGGGTGGGTGCGGGGGGAGGGGCGGTAGGGGGCCTCGGAACTCAGAGCTCGGATCGGAGTGGTGGATTCGGAATGTGTGGAGAGGTTGGGTGCGGAGCGTGATCCGCTCTGAGTTCTGCGTTTCGAGCCTTCATCGGACGCCGACCTGGTGGATGAGTTTGGTGGGGAGGAGGAGGGCGAGGAGTCCGCTGGTGGCGAGGAGTGCGGCGGCGGCGTAGGTGGCGTGGTAGAGGCCGTGGGTGCGGTGGATGTGCTCGGTGGTGATGGGGCCGATGAAGGCGAAGGCCCAGGCGCCGCCGAGCATGAGCCCGCTGGCCATGCTGGTTCGGTGGGGGATGAGTCGCTGGGCGAGGCTGATGGTGACGGGGACCATGCCGCCGAAGCCCATGCCGGCGGCGACGCTGAGAGCGAAGGCGATCGCGAGCACGCCCCCGGGGCCGAGCGTCTCGCGGAGGGCGTCGGCGTGGGGGAAGCAGGCGACGGCCGCGGCCCCGAGCAGGGGGACGCCGACGATCGCGGGCTTCTCGTGATGCGTGCGGAGGAGCCATCCGGCGAGGAGGCCCGCGCCGCCCATGCCGACCTGCATGGAGGCTTGCATGGGGCCGTTGAAGAGCGAGGCCTGAGCGGCGGCCTGCTCGCTGAGTCGCCCGATCGGCTCGGCGGCGTTGGCGGCGACGCCGTCGTCGAAGGAGACGAAGCGCTTGACCCATTGGAAGACGATGTAGATGAGTGACATGTTGGTCGTGAACCAGATGATGTTGCCGAGGTAGAGCATCGCCACGGTGCGCCAGCGGGCGGCCCGCTCTTTGGGCGTGAGGGCGAGGTGCCCGTCGCGGGCGTTGGTGAGTCGGTGGGGGACGCGGTGGATGGCGCGGGCGAGCAGCCAGGCCGCGATGAGCCCGGGAACGATGAACAGGACCATCGCCTTGAGCCCGACGCGGTAGTCGGGCTTGGTGGTTTCGCTCGCGGCTGCGGCGACAGCGTGGCTGACCTCGCGGACGTAGACGGGGCTGAGGACGTTGCCGAGCACGCCCCCGAGCATGCCGGTCATGAAGAAGATGGCGACGCCGAGGCTCCGTCGCGCACCGGCGAGCTGCCCGGCGGCGGCCGCGGCGGGCGGGTGGAACGCGCCGACACCCATGGTGCCGAGGACCTGGATGACCAAGAGCTGCTCGAAGGTGCTGACGAGCCCGACGCAGCTGATGGCGACGCAGGCGACGATGAGCCCGAGCGTGGCGAGGAGACGGGTGTTCCATCGGTCGGAGAAGTAGGCGACGAGGGGCTGGACGAGCCCGCTGGCGATGGAGCCGACGCCGAGGAGGAGGGCAACCTGGCGGTCGGCGAGCTCCAGTTGGGTCTGGAGCAGGGGCATGAGGCTGACGGTGATGAAGCTGAAGGCGTCAACCACGGTGTGGGCGCCGACGGTGGTGGCGAAACGCCGCCCGCGTCTGGTGACGAGCTCGGGATGCGGGCTCGGATCGCCCGGGGGAGGTGGTGGGGTCGGCATGGCTCGCCAGGCGGGGTGTGCGGGAGGGGGGATCGAGATCTGGAGCGGAAGGAATCGTTGCGGGCTCGGGGCGAGATGCAAGGGGGTGGTGGTGGGTGGCGAATAGAGCGGATGTGAAGGTGTAAAACACGGATGCGTCATGCTTTACGCAGTTTGAAGCGTGTAGGGCATGAGAGGCGTGGCGAGGGGTTGGGTGTGGTTTGGGGGTATCGGGGGCTTTCCGGAAACCATGACGGTGTGTGAAGCGAAAGATTTTTTGAGACGTCGGTGGCCGATCTGTATGTTCAAATTTTGTTAGAAAGCAAGGGTTTGGCTTCGATTTTACCTGTTTTCTCAAGATCACCGGAGGGGGATTGGGGTGTTCTGCGGTAGGATGACGGCTCACGAGGCTGTGAGTTTGGATGTTGGGCAAATGCTCGGTGGAGCTTGGCCCGGTGGGATCGCGGCCTTGGCGGGTTTGGGACAGAGGGTTTTCTTTTAAGCGAGAGTGAGGATCAGTCATGATGAAGATTCGGATGACAGCGTTGGCGGCCGCGGCCGCGATCGCGGCGATCAGCGGCGGGGCTTCGGCGCAGAGCGCGGGCGATGTGGTGTTCACGACCGACGACGGCGGCGTGTGGCTGCGGACACTGGGCGGGATGACCACGCAGCTTGCGCAGATTAATGATCCGGGTGTTCGTCTTGCGGATCTGGCGTTCGGGCCGGGTGGCGCACTGTTCGTGAACAGTGGGCCGGCCCCGGTGGAGAACCCGAGCCAGGCTGTGATGTACCGGATTGACGACCCGTTCGGCTCCGCGAACGTCTCGGTGCTGGCGTCGAGTGATCCGTTGCAAAATCCTGTTGGCTTGGTGTTTGATCCGAACAGCGGGAATTTGCTGACGGTGAACAACCCCGGCACGCCGGGTCAGCCGCAGTTCTACATCGGTCTGCTGGGTGTGAACCCGACGACCGGCGTGGTCACGGAGTTGCTGGAGCGTGATATCTCGAGTTTCCCGACGTGGAACCGTGGCAGTTACTTGTCGCAGGTTCCGGGCGCGCCGGGTGAGTTCTTTGCGACGGCAGCCGAGGGCAGCGCGACGGTGATTCCGGCCGTGCCCGGGTTCAGCCGCGCGGGTTCGCTCCACCGCCTGACGGTCAGCGGCGATCTTTCCGGCGCCAGTGAGTCTCTGATCGTGGACCTCGGCGATACATCGGTCACGGGGCTGAACATGCCGATCACACGTGTCACGGGCGTGACGGCTGTGGACAGCCAGACGTTGTTTGTGTCCGCGTTTGATTTTGACGATCAGGCGGGCGCGATTTATCGCGTTGATCTGGATGCGAACGGTGATTTTGTGGGTCTTCAGGACATCACGAGCGGCAATGTTCCGCAGACGTTCCTCCCGGAAGAAATCGAGTACAACCCGTTCACGGGCACGCTGCTGTTTGCGGATCGCTCCACCAGTGGTGCAACGGGCGGGAACATCTTGGAAATCAATCTCGACGGCACCGGCTTCTCGGTGTTCGCCAACGAAGGCCGCGTCCGCGGCATCGCGATCATCCCGACCCCCGCGGGTGGTGCGTTGCTCGCGATCGCCGGGTTGGCGGCGGCGCGTCGTCGCCGGGGCTGAGAAACCCCTCCGGGCCCGAGGCTTGGACTTGAGGGCCTGAGTTGAGAGCTTGAGCCCGCGGCTGCGTGTCGCGGGTTTCGGGTTCGGGATATGCCTTGCATGACTCGCCACCCCGCGGCTGCCCGCGGGGTGGTTTTTTTTCTGGGCAGTGGGCAGTGGTTTGGGGTTCTTGATCTGTCGGGGCGGCGGAGTATGGCATCGTGGCAAGACGAGTGCTTTGGGGGAGATGGGGTGGTGTGATTGGCGGCTTGGTGGTGGTTCAGGGGTTGGTTCGGGCGGTTGAGTTGTGAAAACCGCTCGGCTTGGCGGGGGCGTTCTGGTATGGTGCGGGTCGGTTTTCCGGGAATGTGAATCGGCTTTGGCCTTCGGGCAAGAGGTGCGTGTGATGCGTCGAGTGATCGGAGCGGGGCGGTCTGTGCGTTGGTCTTTGGCGGCGTTCGGCGTGCTGGGCGCGGCCGGCCTCGGCTCGGCGTCCGGGGCGTCGGGCGAGGAGGGGGTGTTCGGGGTCAAGGGCTCGGGCTCGTCGCTGGTTCGCTCGGTGACGCCGGCGCGGTACGACGGGCACCAGGTGGTTCGGATCGTGGCGCGCACGCCGACGGAGTTGATGCGGGTGAGCGGGATTGCCGAGTCGATCATGAACTGCCGCCCGTCGCTCGGGCCGCTGGACGTGCAGGTGACACCCTCGCAGCGTGCGGCGCTCGAGCGTCTTGGTTTTGAGATGGACGTGCTGGTGGAGGACCTGCAGGCGCTGGTGGAGGGCGAGCGGGCCGAGATCGAGGCGTTGAACCAGCTCCGGGACACGGCGTGGTTCGGGAACTGGCGTTCGCTGTCGGAGTACGAGGCGTTCTGGGCGCAGACGCAGGCGGCCGCGCCGGACGTGGTGTCGATCGAGACGGTGGGGTCGAGCCTGCAGGGGCGTCCGATCGACCTGCTGACGATCACGGGCCCGAACGGGACGACGCCGATCGGGGATCGCCCGGTGATCCTGTTCAACGGCTGCCTGCACGCCCGGGAGTGGATCAGCCCGATGACGGTGACGTACATCGCCGACCAGCTCGCGCGGAACTACGGGTCGGACCCGCGGGTGACGGCGCTGCTGGACGAGGTGGTGTTTTACATCGTGCCGATGGCGAACCCGGACGGGTACGAGTTCTCGTGGACGACGAGCCGCTACTGGCGGAAGAACCGTCGCAACAACGGGGACGGCACGTGGGGCGTCGACCTGAACCGCAACTGGGGGCATCTGTGGGGGGGCGCGGGCTCGAGCGGGTTTGGTTCGAGCGACATTTACCGGGGGACGGCGCCGTTCAGCGAGCCGGAGACGCGTGTGCTGCGCGACCTGGCGAACGACACGCCTAACTTGGTCGCGCACATCGACTATCACAGTTACAGCCAGTTGATTTTGTACCCGTTCGGTGGTGCGGCCCAGCTCCCGCCGGAGCCGGACCTGACGTTCTTCCAGACGCTGACGCAGGACATGAGCACGCTGATCCTGTCGCTGACGGGCGTGTTCTACAACCCGATCGCGAGCTACCAGCTTTACGTGGCGGCGGGCGATTCGACGGACTGGTTCTACGCCGACCGTGGGGTGTACAG
This sequence comes from Phycisphaerales bacterium, assembly GCA_007693785.1. Lineage (GTDB taxonomy): Bacteria > Planctomycetota > Phycisphaerae > Phycisphaerales > UBA1924 > RECY01. The sequence continues at coordinate 362,260 of RECY01000026.1, forward strand.
CCTCACGCTCGAGCTGCGCCCGTCGGGCGGCGGTCTGGCGGGATTCAACCCGCCGGTGTCGCAGATCCTGCCGACGGCGATGGAGAACTACGAGGCGGCGTTGCTGTTTGCCGAGCGTGTGTCGCTCTCGCTGGTGTTCGGGTTCCCGGAAGGTCGCCCGCAGAGCGCCGAGGCGGAGAGCGTGGTGAGCTTCCCGGTCACGATCCTGAACGGCGCGCAGCAGCTCGACACGGGCGTGAGCCCGCGCGTGCGGTACCGCTTCGGCGACGAGGGCTCGTACGACGCGACGGACCTGATCTCGCTCGGGGTCGGGCTGTACGCGGTCGAGCTGCCGACCGGGGCGTGCGGGCAGGACGTGCAGTACTATTTCGAGGCGACGGTGGTGGGTGGTGAGGTGCTGACCAACGCGTCGGCGTCGTCGCCGTACACGCTGTCGACGTACGACCCGGACCTGGACACGATCGTGTACGAGGACAACTGCGAGGTGGACCTGGGCTGGACGGTGGGCGTGCCAACGGACACCGCGACGCGGGGGATCTGGGAGCTGGCGATCCCGGAGCCGACGGCCGCGCAGCCGGGAAGCGACCACACGCCGGGCGGCGAGAAGTGCTGGGTGACCGACGGGCGCGCCGGCACGAGCCTGGGCTCGTACGACGTGGACGACGGCGCGACGACGCTGACCAGCCCGCGCCTGGACGGCACGAGCCCGGCGGGGCGCGAGGCGTACCTGGTCTATCACCGCTGGTACTCCAACGACCAGGGCGCGAACCCGAACACCGACGACATGCCGATCCTGATCTCCAACGACGACGGCGCGACATGGGAGACGCTGGAGATCGTGACGGAGAACGCGAACACGTGGGTGCGCAAGGAGTTCCGGATCGCGGACTTCGTGGAGCCGACGGATCAGATCCGCGTGCGGTTCATCGCGCAGGATTTTGATCCGGGCTCGATCGTCGAGGCGGCGGTGGACGACGTGCTGATCGTATGGCGAGGTTGTGCGCCGACGACCTCGCCGGCGGACCTGACCGGGCCGGAGATGGACGGCATCCCGGACGGCGTGGTCACGATCGCGGACCTGAACTACTTCCTGATGCTGTGGATGGACGAGGACCTGGGCGCGGACTTCAGCGGTCCGGGGCTCGACGGCGTGCCGGACGGGCTGATCACGATCGCGGATCTGAACTACTACATGAGCCTGTGGCTGGCGGAGCAATAAACGCCGCCCCGCTCGAGGCGATGCTGCGCAGATCGGGCGCACCCGGCGACCCGCGAGGGACGCCGGGTGCGTTCTGCTTTCAGGCCGGTGAGCGGCGTGCGGGCGGCGCCGGTCCGAGGCGGGTTTATGCCTCGCCCTCGGTTTGTTGCAGTCGTTCGGCGATCTCGGCTTCGGTGGCGAGCTCGTTTTCCGTGGCGGCGATGACGCCGGCGACCATGCAGTCGCCGGTGACGTTGCAGCAGGTGCGGCACATGTCGAGCACGCGATCGACGGCGAAGATGACGGCGACGCCGGTGGTCATGACCTCGGTGGGGAATCGGAGCGCCTGCATGACGATGACGAGCATGACCATGCCGACGCCGGGGACGGCGGCGGTGCCGATGCTGGCGAGGGTGGCGGTGAGGACGACGGTGAGCTGCTGCCCGAGGTCGAGGTTCATGCCGAAGAGCTGGGCGATGAAGACGGTGGCGACGCCCTGGTAGAGGGCGGTGCCGTCCATGTTGACGGTGGCGCCGATGGGGATGACGAAGCTGGTGATCTCTTCGCTGACGCCGAGTCGTTCCTCGACGCACTCCATCGTGACCGGTAGCGTGGCGCCGGAGCTGGAGGAGCTGAAGGCGAGGAGCTGCGCGGGTGCGATGGCGCGGAAGAACCGGGCGTAGCCGACCTTGGCGACGGCGCGGAGGACGCCGGGGTAGACGCCGAACATCATGATCGCGAGCCCGGCGATGACGACAAGGACGTAGCCCCCGAGCGCGCCGAGCACGCCGAGGCCCATGTCGGCGACGACGCTGACGAGCAGCGCGAAGACGGCGTAGGGGGCGATGCTCATGATCCAGTGGACGATGCGGATGACCACGTCGGTCATGCCGTCGAAGACGCGGAGGACGGGGGCGCGTTTGTCTTCGGGCAGTCGTGTGAGCGCGAGGCCGACGAGTAGGGCGGTGACGACGACCTGGAGCATCTGCGCCTCGGCGAGGGCGCGGAAGGGGTTGGCGGGGAGGAGGTTGAGCAGGGTGCCCCAGCCGGTGGTTTCCTGTCGGCGCTGGTCGGCCTGGGCGATGCGGTCGGCGGCGGCGGCCTGGCCTCGCTCGGCGAGCTGGTCGCGGACCTCGTCGGTGACAAAGCCGCCGGGCCCGACGATGTTCGCCAAGAGCAGGCCGACGGTGATCGCGACGGCCGTGCTGAGCAGATAGATCCCGAGCGTCTTCCCGCCGATGCGCCCGAGCTTGGCGGGGTCGCCGATGGAGGCCGCCCCGACGACGAGGCTGAACAGCACGATCGGGACGGCGACAAAGATCAGAGCGCGCAGGAACAGGCTCCCGACGAAGTCGTTCGCCTGGCGGACAAAGCGTGCGGCACGCGCGAACAGGCCGGCGTCCTGGTTGGCTTCGACGGTTTCGAGCCCGAGCGCGTCGATCAGCTCGGGTGTGAGCTCGTGGGTGCGTCGCCGGTCGAGTTGGCGGTCGAGGGCGGGGTCGCCGGTGGTGAGCTCGCCGGGCGTGCGCACGCCGTCGGGGAGGCGGGGGACCTCGGCTTCGCGGGATTCGAGGAAGGCGGCGGGGTGATCGACGCCGAGGCCTCGCCAAGTGGCGTCGGTCCAGGCGGCGTTGACGACGAGCCCGACGACGAGGCCGAGGATCAGGCCGATCAGGATGCGCCAGTGGATGGCGAGCTTCTTGCGACGGCGTCGTTCGGCGGTTGTCATGCGGGCAAGGTAGAGCGATGGGGGCGGGGGCACAAGGGGAATGGTGGCACAGCTCGGAGAGCTGTGGGCTTCGGGAAGAGACACAGCTCGGAGAGCTGTGCCACCCGGGGCCGGGGAAGAGGCACAACTCGGAGAGCCGTGCCACCCGGGCACCTACCATCTCCCACATGCCTCCACGCACACGCAGTTCTCGCCAGCGGTACCAGAACTACCGCGATCGGCGCAAGCAGACGAGCATCCACGAGGCGGTGGACGAGACGACGATCGAGAAGAAGGCCGGGCAGCGCAGCCGCACGTGGTGGACGCTGGCGAAGGCGTTCTGGGCGTTGCTGCGCGGGCACCGCTGGACGGTCGCGCTGGCGTTGCTCACGCTGACGGCTTCGGTCGCCTTCGGGCTCTTGCTGCCGTTCAGCACGAAGGTCGCGATCGATTACATCATCACGGACGCGCCGGGGCCGGTGATCATCGACGACGCGCTCGGGCTCGGGACCGATCGCAGCCGCCTGCTGTGGATGCTCTCGATCGCGATCGTCGTGGTGAGCGTCGTGAGCGTGGGGCTGGCGATGTGGGGTCGGTGGCAGACGACGCGATTGACCAAGCGGCTGCAGGTCAAGCTGCGGCGCGAGGTGTTCGATCACGCCGTGCGGCTGCCGCTGCACCGCGTGCAGTCGATCAAGACCGGCGGCGTGGCGAGCGTGCTGCGCGAGGACGCGGGTGGCACGGCCGAGCTGTTGTTCAGCATGATCTACAACCCGTGGCGTGCGATCGTGACGCTCTTCGGCGGGCTGACGATCTTGGCGATCGTGGACTGGCGCCTGCTCGCCGGCTCGCTGATCGTCATCCCGCTGGTCTACCTGAGCCACCGGACGTGGATCGCCGGGATCCGCCCGATTTATCGCGATATCCGCTCGTCGCGGAGCGGGATCGACGCGCACGCGACGGAAGCGTTCGGGGGGATGCGCGTCGTCCGCGGGTTCAACCGCCAGCGCGGCGAGACCAACCGGTTCACCTTCGGCAACCACTACATGGCGCGTCAGGAGATCCTCGCGTGGTGGCGCAGCCGGTTGCTCGAGGTCGCGTGGGCGGTGGCGATCCCGACCGCGACGGCCGCGGTGATCCTCTACGCCGGGCACGCGTACATGCGCGGCGAGGTGCAGATCGGCGACATCGCGATGTTCATCGGCTACCTGATGATGCTGCTCGGCCCGCTGGAGGCGCTGGTCGGGAGCGCGACCAACATCCAGAACCAGCTCGCCGGGTTCGACCGCGTGCTGGACCTGCGCGACGAGCCGACGGAGTTCGCGGGCACAGCCGCGACGCGCACGCTCGATCCCGCCCGTGTCGCGGGGCGACTCACGTTCGAGCGCGTCAGCTTCGCCTACCCGCGGATGCGTCGCGGGCGCAGCCCGCACGCCGAGGAAGCCAACCCGCCGGTGATCCACGCGATCGACCTCGACGTCCGCCCCGGCGAGACGATCGCGCTGGTCGGGCCCAGCGGCGCGGGCAAGACGACGCTGTGCAACCTCGCGGCGCGGTTCTACGACCCGACGGAGGGGCGCGTGCTGCTCGACGGCGTCGACCTGCGCGAGATCCCGGTCACCGACTACCGCGCGCTGCTCGGCATCGTTGAGCAGGACGTCTTCCTCTTCGACGGCACGATCGCGCAGAACATCGCGTACGCGCGTCGCGACGCGTCGGAGGACGACGTGCGCCGTGCGGCGGAGGTTGCCAACGCCGCGGGGTTTATCGGGGCGCTCGAAGACGGGTACCGGACGCGGATCGGGGAGCGCGGCGTTCGCCTCAGCGGCGGGCAGAAGCAGCGGATCGCGATCGCGCGGGCCGTGCTTGCGGATCCGAAGATCCTCATCCTTGACGAGGCGACCAGCAGCCTCGATTCGGAGAGCGAGCAGCTGATCCAGCAGTCGCTCGAGGGCCTGCTGAAGACGCGGACGAGCTTTGTGATCGCGCACCGGCTGAGCACGGTGCGCCACGCCGACCGGATCGTGGTGCTGGAGGACGGGCGGATGATCGAGGTCGGCACCCACGAGGAACTGCTGGCGAAGGACGGGCGGTACGCGGAGCTGCTGCGGATGCAGCTCGACCCGAAAAACGCCAAGCCGACGCTGACCGAGGCGTAGAGTGGTCCCGGACGTGCGGGGGGGTTTTGAGAGGACGTGGGATGCAGCTGTTTATTGTCCGTCACGGGAAGGCCGCGCGCCACAGCGATTCCGGGCGTGATGCCGACCGCGAGCTGACCGACCGCGGGCACCGCCAGGCGGCGTACCTGGGCGACCGCCTGCTCGTGTCGGACGTCCGTCCCGGCGTGATCGTCGCGAGCCCGCTCACCCGCGCGCAGCAGACGGCCCGCCCGATCGCCGAGCTGCTCGGGCTGGAGCTGCGCACCGATGAACGCCTCGCGACCGGCAGCACCGCGGGGCTCATGATCGACTTGATCGCGGAGCTGCACGACGCCGGGGAGGCGGCGGGCGCGATCGTCGGGCACAACCCGGACCTCTCGCTGCTCGCGGCCCGCCTGCTCGGCGGGGGTTGGGGCGGCTCGCACGAGCTCCGCACCGGGCAGATGGTCGCGGTCCGACTCCGCGGCCGCGTCGAGCCGAACGCCGGCGAACTGGTCGGTGTCGAGCGCCTTGTCGAGGACGATGACTGATCCGGCGATCGCGCGGCTCAGCCCTGGGGTGCGCCTCGGGCGCGTTCAGTTCGGTTGCACGGATCGAAAACGCCTTCTGAAACTCGGTGGGATGGGCCTCTGGCCCGTCTCGATCGACGCTCCAGGACGGGCGAGACGTCCGTCCGACTAACCCTTCAAACAGAACCTAGGCAGTCGCGCGTTGAGGTGCGTGGGTGGCGCGTGCCGCGAGCGTGCGCACGAGCGAGCGGGCGGCGTGCGCGCTCGGGTCCGGCTCGCGCCCGCGGTAGGCGGCGAGGGCGTCGCGTGTCCGACGCGTGAGCGCGGCGTGCGCGTCGCTGTCGCACATGATCCGATCGAGCAGGGCGCAGAGTTCGGCCGCGCTCGTCACGCTCGGCCACGCGTCGAGCGCGTAGTGCGCGAGCGGGTGCGTGCCCGTTGTGTGCGCACACAGGATCACCGGTCGCCCGTGCGGGCTCGCGTCCAGCGTCGCGCTCGTGATCGCGCTCGGGCAGACGACGGCCCGGGCCGCGCGCACGGCCTCGTCGAACGGCTCGTGAGCCGCCGGACGCCACTCGAACGCGTCCCCCAGCTCGCGCCGGTAGCTCGCTTCCGGCCGGTAATAGCGCGGGTGCGGGCGGAGGGCCAGTCGCCACCCGCGGCTCGTGGCGTGGGCGGCGAGCTCGCGGAGTGTCGCGAGCTCGCGGTCCCACCGCGCCCGGGGCATCGCGCCCAGGTGCGCGCTCGCGTCGCCGTCGTGGACGGGGACGAGCACCGTCGGCTTTGATGACGCGGTGTCGTGCGCGCGCCGCGCGTCCGTGTCATCGGCGTCGGCCGAGGTGCAGGGCGCGCCGGGCGAGCCGGTGAGCTCGATCGCGGCTTCGGGGCGGTCGGCGCGGAGCTGGGACGCGTGGGCTGCGCCGACGGCGGCGAACGCCGTGCCCGCGGGAAAGGGGCGGTGATACTCCGCCCAGCCGGTCATCATCGGGCAATGCGGGAAGACGAGTCTCGGCACGTCGCACAGGGCCGCGATGTCGATCACGGGCGTGTGGTAGGCGGCCACGACGCCCGCGATGCGCCCGGTGGTCATCGTCGCGAGCCAGCGGTCGGCGAGGCTCGCCATCGCCTGCGCGTACGTCCCGGTGAGAAACCGCAGGTGGGCGTCGAGCGCGCCGGAGGTGAACAGCGGGTCGTCGTTCGCGGCGAGCGCGGCGGCGAGGGCTTGCGCGTCGAACGACGGCGCCACGCCCGCCGGCGTGCGCACGCCCATCGCTTCGAAATAGCTCGCCTCGTCGCACAGGCGCACGCGGTCGCGCGGCTCCAGGCGGGCGAGGTCCGCGGTGAACAAGGTCTTCGCGACCAGGACCGCCTCGGCGTCGCGCGTCGCGAGCGCGAGCATCGGCAGCTCCGCCCCGTTCCCCACCGCCACCGCGTGCGTCCCGCGGACGCGTGACGCGTCGAACGCGGGGTTTCGAACCGGGGCCTCGTGCTGTGCGTCGCCCCGGTCCGTGCGGCTCTCGGTGCTGGCGGGGGCTTCGACGACGCGGCACGCCAGCCCGAGCGCCCGCGCCACCGGCGGCACCAGCCCGTGCAGCGCCGCCCGGCGGGTTTCGTGGGGCGGGCGATCGAGCAGGTGCCCCGCGGGGTCGGTGGGGAGGCAGAGGAGCTCGTCGCCGGCTTGGGCCGCTCGCTCGATCGCGGAGATCGGCCACAGCGTGCGCGCGATCGCGCGCACGTGCCGGTAGCCGGCGAGGGCGAGGAGGTTGATCCCACGGTGTTCGAGGCGGGCGTCGCGGGCGAAGGCGGCGCAGGACCGGTCGAAGCGTTCGTTGAGGCGGGCGCAGGCCGAGGGGTCGTCCAGCCCCGTCCAGGCGCTCCGGGTCTCGAGCCCGAGGCGGAGGGCCCCGCTCTCGGCCTGCCCGCACATCGGGAGCACGGCCGCCGCCCCGGTGCTGGCGCACAGGCGTTCGGCGTCGTCCTCGTGAAACGCGATCAGCACCCTCGGCATCGGTCCCTCCGACACCCGCCTATCGGACTCGCCCCGGGGCCCGCTTGAGACGCCCCCGCCGATCGGGCCGAAACCCGCAAGTTTCGGAGCGCACCGCGTCTATGGCCCGATAGGGCCTCCATGCACACCGTCCCGCAGACGCACGCCCCGCCCGCGAGCCCCGGCATCGGCGAGGGCTCCGCCCTCACCCACGCCGAGCGCGCCCTGCTCGGCGAGGTCGCTGGCGCGATGCGTGCCCGGCGCTGGTGGGCGGGGGCCGGGGCGATCCAGAAGCTCAGCGTTCGCTACGGGGCCGATCCGGTCCTCGTCGGCGCGCTCACGCCCTGCTTGCACGAACTCGGGCTCGACGCGCTCGCCCGCGGACTGACCGATCCCGACGCCCCCGGCGGGCAGACGTTCGACGCGGGCGTCTTCGAGGGGAACCTCGCGGCTCTGGAAAGCGCCGAGGGGATCGACCCGGACAGCGCCGCGGCCCTGCGCGAGGCGTGGCGAGCGAGCGTGAGCCGCGAGCGGTGGCACCGCGCCCGCGATGGCAATCTCGTGAGCGACGGGGGCTCACCCGCGGAGATCGCCCGCTGGCGGGGGCTGGCGGACGTGATCGCCGAGAGTTGCGAGGCGGTCGGTCGCGTCGCGTGCGCAGAAGGGGAGATCCATCCCGCGACGGTGCTGATCGGGGCCGAGTGGCCGTGGGGCGTGCGCGAGCTGCACGCACGTCTGGTGGCTCAGGAGCGCACGATGGGCGTCTATCGACGCCGGATCATCGTGCTCGAGCCCGACGCGGTCGCCGCGGCGCGAGGGCTGGCGGTCGAGGACCAGCGGGGCGCGCTCGAAGACGGGCGGTGGGTCTGGTTCGTCGGCCCAGAAGCCGGGGACCGCTTCGGCGCGTGGCTGGAGCGTGACCCGGCCCACGCCTGCCCGCGGGAGTCGGTGCTGATCGGCACGCACCCGGGGCACACGCCGTGCGCGCAGGCGGTCGGCGAGCGTGTGCGCACGTTCGCGGGCACGCAGTCGCAACTCGCCGAGTCGTGGCAGCGCGAGGCGGAGCGGCTTTACGCGGGCAGGGACGGCGCACACTGGGCGGCCCGCTTCCGTGCGGCCGCCGCCGGGCAAGCGCGTCTCCGTGTCCTGCTGACGACCTCGCGTCACTCGACGTTCATGCGCCACTCGGTCGAGGACCTCGCCCGCGCTTTCGAGGCCCTCGGGCACGAGACGCGGATCAGCATGGAGCTGGACGTCTCGACCCTGCGTATCCGCTCGGCCCTCGCGAAGGACGTCGCCGATTTCCAGCCCGACGCGCTCGTCTCGGTGAATTGGCCGCGATGGACGCTCGGCCCGCTTCCAAGGGAGCTGCCGCTCGTCTGCTGGGTGCAGGACGCGATGCCGCACCTGTTCGAACGCCGGACCGGCGAGGCGCAGGGCCCGTTCGACGTGCTCGCCGGCTACTGCTTCGCGGCGCTGTTCGCGGGCGACGGGTTGGGCTACGACCCGCGGCGTGCGCTGCCCAGCGTGCTCCCGGCGAGCGGGGCCAAGTTTCACACCGGGGCGGTCTCGCCCGAGCTGCGCGAGCGGTTCGCGTGCGAGATGGCGTTCGTCAGCCACCACGGCGAGACGCCGGAGGACCTGCGCGACCGCCTGGCGGCGAGCGTCGTGCGCGGCGAAGGGGGGCGCGTGCTGGTCGAGCGTCTGTACCGCGACGCGCAGGAGATGCACCGCCTCTGCGGTCGCGAGCCGGTGCAGTGCACCGGGCACGAGCGTGTGGTCCGGGCGTTCCGCGAGTCGCTGGGTCGGGAGCCGACGGGCGCCGAGGCCGCGCGCGTGCGGGTGAGCGTGCTGGAACCGCTGTACGGGCGGATCTTTCGGCACGCGACGATCGGGTGGGCCGCCTCGATCGCGCGCCGTCGCGGGTGGCGTCTCAAGCTCTTCGGCAAGCGCTGGCGCCAGTCGCCGTTCGCGGCGTTTGACTGCGGCGAGCTGGCGCACGGGGAGGAGCTGCGCGCGTGCTACGCCACGGCCGGGGTGACGCTGCAGATCGATCCGATCAGCACGGTGCACCAGCGGATCGCGGAGTGCGCGCTCTCCGGCGGGCTGCCCGCGCCGCGTTTTGTCGCCGACATGCTCAACTGCGTGGACTTGGACGCCGTGACCGAGGCGGGCGTGGGGGGCGCGGTGGCGGATGCGCCCGCCGGGATGCGAGCCGCGAGCCTGCGTCAGCGGTTCGGGCTGGCGGCGGGCCCGGCGTTGCCCGAGCCGCCTGTCGCGCCGGGCTCGGAGCACCTGAACCGCGCGGACCTGTCGGTCTACGACCCGACCCGCCTCTACGCAGACTTGGGGGAGATGGGATTCGCCGACGAGCCCGGGCTCGAGCGCGTGGTGGAGCGTGCGATGGAGGATCCCTTGTGGCGGGCGCGGTGGAGCGGCGTGATCCGTGCGCGCGCCGAGCGCCACGCGACGCACGAGGGGCTTGCACGCCGCCTGATGGAGCGGATGGGCGAGCGACTCGGGGCCTGTTGAATCGGTGAGAACGCGCGTCAGGCGCGCAGGGCCCGGGCGGGGCGTGCGCGCTCTTGAAGCCGCGGCTTCTGGGCGTCGTCGCCCGTCATCGCCTCGGCCTGCTCCAGCACGCCGAGGCGCCAGCGCCAGCGTCGGACCAGGCGCAGGCCGTCGGCCAGCGCCTGCAGCACCCGTTGCTGATCGCCGGGCTCACCCGTGACACACCCCGCGGGCGTGCGCTCGAGCGCGTGCCACGCGTGCGTCTGGCGCTCGGCGTCGGCGCGGTCGCGCTCGACCGCCTCGCGGTAGTGGGCGAGCGTCGCGGGATCGGCGAGATCGGTTCGGAAAAGGTCGCGTGCGAAGGACGGGCAGGCCTCGGCGAAGGCGCGGGCCGCTCGCCCGAGGGCCTGCTCGCGCCGGAGCAGGTCGTCCGGGCGGTAGCGGTGGTGGTGCGGGGCGCGGGCGTCGGGATCGTAGAGGACGGGCGAGCCGAAGGCCTCGCGGAGGCGGTGGGCGAGCTCGATGTCCTCGTACCCGTAGGGGGCGAGGGCGTGGGTGTAGCCGCCCGCGCCGAGCAGGGCGTGGCGGGGGAGGCTGACGTTGAGCCCGAAGGCGTGGCGGTAGCCCCAGTCGCGGTCGGCGTCCGACGGACCGCTCGTCATCGCGTCGTAGAAAAAGACGAGCCCCGTCTCGGTCACGAGCCGATCGGCGAGCGTCGGCGGGTCGTTCGGCGCGCACAGCTCCGCGAGCGGGGCGAAGCGGCTGTCGCCGACGATGATCGCCGGCGGCTGGCGACGGGCGGCCCGTGCGGCGTGTCGCGCCAGGTGGGCCGCGAGAAAGCCGGGCTCCGGGCGGACGTCGTCGTTGATCGAAACGAACACCGACCCGCGGCACCCCGGGGCCAGCAGGTTCCGCACGCCCACGCACCCGTGCGTCGCGCGGGCGTCGGTGGGCGGCGCGAGCGTCTCGATCCGGAGCGAGAGCGAAGAGGACGCCTGCGCGTCACGCCACGCCCGCTCGGCGGCTTCGGCGGACTCGTCCCCGGGATCGGGGCTGTCGATCGCGACGATGACTTCGGCCCCGGCACCGTCGAGGCCGTGCTGACGGGCGAGCCCGGCGAGGCAGGCCGCCAAGTGGTGCGGGCGGGCGCGCGTCGGGATCAGGATCGAGGCGTGAAGCTCGCGGGGGATTCGGGGCATGGGGACGTTATCGGCCGACCGTGGGGCGCGGGCTGAGGCGGATCGCCCCGGTTCCTGCGGAACCCGGAGCGCCGTTGCGTTGCCCGGGCCTGAAACGACCGCCGCCCGCTGCGGGGCAGCGGGCGGCTTCGAGTAGGGCATCAAGGATTCGAACCTTGACTAAGTGAACCAGAATCACTCGTGCTACCGTTACACTAATGCCCCAACAAAATACGATCAATCAGCGAGTTTGGCCCTGCGAGGTGCTGAGCCGCGGTGGTCCGGCTCGGGCATGGTACGTCACCCGGGCCGCGTGGAGTTCGGGGCCTCATGAAAGGCTCCGAGCGGTCATCTTTGCCGATCGGCGTGGCGTAGGCAAGGGTTGAGCGCGGAAGTGGTGCTTCGGTTGACTTGCGTGGGGGGGGCGATGGCGGAAAGCCGTCGCGGGGCGTTGGCCCCGCGACGGTGTGTGTGCTGGTGGTGTTGGTTAGTTGCAGGCGCCCTGGTTGTTGAGCCAGCCGTTGAGGTAGAAGTTGAGGTCGGCGACGGTGACGATGCCGTCGGGGATGCCGTCGAGGGCGGGGCCGGTCAGGTCGGCGCTGGCGTCGCTGTTGAGCCAGAGGCTGAGGTAGAAGTTGAGGTCGGCGACGGAGACGACGCCGTCGGGGATGCCGTCGAGCGCGGGGCCGGTGATGTCGAAGGGGCAGGGGTTGCCGACGATATCGATCACGGCGTCGACGTCGGCCTGGGTGACGACGGGGCTGTTGGTCCCGCCGGGGCCGTCGGTCTGGTCCATGTTGAGCATGGCGAGCATCGCCTGGAAGCTGCGTCCTTCGAAGACGAAGCAGTCGTAGGTCTCGCTGGTGAAGGGGTTGGTGACGGGGTTGCCGTCGGCGTCGAGGCAGAGGGTGGTCTCGTCGAGGTTGCGTCCGAGGTGGGCCTGGATGATGGCGAGGTCCTGGGCGTCGACGACGCCGTCGAAGTTGAAGTCGCCGCGGACCCAGCGGAACTGCTCGAGCCCGAGGCTGGGGGCGTCGTTCATGGTGCCGGGGGTGAGCTGGAAGCCGTCGAGGTTGATGTCCTGGAAGCGGAGGGTGCCGTTGGGGTTGGGCAGGCAAGCGGGGTTGGTGTCGGGGTTGCAGGTGCCGTCGTAGAGGGGGCCCTCGGGATCGGTGGGGCCCTTGACCTGGGTGGGGTTGTAGTTGAAGCGGGGGTTGACGGTGGTGATGGTGCCCTGCACCCACTCCTCGTCGGCCTGGCGGGTGAAGCGGAGCTCGCCCGAGCTGTTGAAGCGGTGCCCGATCTGCGGGTTCTCGGCGAGGTAGTAGAGGCGGCTCAGCGCGTCGGGGTTGTAGCCCGGGGTGTCGGTGATCTCGTTCTGGCGGGTGCGGACGTATTCCTGCCCGCCGCGGTGGCTCCAGGCGATCTCGTCGACCATCTGGTAGGGGGCGAGCTGCATGGCCGCGGGGATCGGGAACTGCGGGTAGTTGACGGGGGTTTCAAAGCCGAAGTCCGCCACGCCGTCGAAGTTGACGTCAGGGTTGACGTCCTTGCGCCAGGCGTAGCCGGGCCCGTAGACGCTCTGCCCGGCGACGATCTGGTGGTGGGGGCGTCGGCGGACGAGCATGTAGGTGCTGGAGCCGTCGTTGTTCAGGCGGCCGACGGTGTCGACGCTGGGGATGTGGGTCTGTGCGAAGGTGGCGAAGTTGGTTTCGGAGGAGAAGAAGGGGGGGAGGAAGGAGGGGAGGCCGGGCGCGCCGTTGTTGTTGTAGATGACCAGGAGCCCGTTGGCGCCGAGGGTGAGCCCGTCGAGGCTGAAGGCCTCGTCGATTTCGGGAACTTCGTCGCCCGGGTCGAAGTCGGCGGGGCGGGGGCCGGGGATGCCGTCGTCGTCGAGGTCGGAGCCGCCCTTGAGCAGGACGAGTGCGTAGCCGGTGAGGTCGAGCCCGGGGAGGCCGTAGAGCTCGATGTACTCGTAGCGGTCGTCGAAGGCGGCGCCGCCGCCGGGGGGGTTCTCGTAGATCTCGTTGATGACGACTTGGGCTTGTGCGGTGGCGGCGATGGCGCCGGCGGCCGCAACGATCAACAGTGTGCGCGCGTGCATGGGATCTCCTTGCTCTCCTGAGAAACTCGGTCTGCGTGGCGTGAGGGACGGTGTCGGGAACAGCGTGGTCCGGGGCTTGAGGGTCGCGCCGGGGTGTGTCGTTTGTGAGTGGTTTCGGGGAACGTGCGTCGATCGTCCGTGTCGATCAGTCGAGCCAGAGCCCGCGCCGGAGGATCCCGCCGAAGACTTTGCCTTGGAAATCGGCATAGGAGAAGTCGCCGGCGGCTCGGTCGGTGAAGTCGAAGGCGAGGTCGGCGTCGGTATCGGCGAAGGCGCTGACGTGCCCGTCGGCGAAGGCGAGGTTGCCGATGGTGCCGGAGCCGCCGCGTGTGGCCGAGCCTTGGAGGATGGCGCGCCGCTGCCCGCCGTGGTTGGGCCCGAAGTCGGAGTAGTCCTGCTTGCCGAACCACCCGTTGATGGTGGCGGCGGGCCCGTCGCCGAAGGCTTTGCTGAGCAGTTGCCCGCTCTCGCCGTCGATGACGATGGGCGATCGTTCGTTGTCCCGGCTGCTGGCGTCGCCGAAGAGGGGGACGTAGTTGGCGCTGACGGTGGTCATGTATCGGTCGTTGAGCGGGCCGAGGACGTCGGAGACGCGCTTGGGGTCGCCCGCGCCGAAGGGGCCGGCCCGGGGGTTGCGCATCTCGGTGTAGCCCATGAACCAGGACTGGCAGTAGTTGCTGTTGAAGCCGCGTTTGTGGAGGTCATTGGTCTCCTCGTCGCTGAGCACGCGCCACGCCTGGCTGGCGCCGCCGGAGCGGACGAGGTTCTGGCTGATGCGGGCGGGGTTGCTCGGGCAGAGGAGGTTGCCGGGGACGGCGTACTCGCCGTTGATCATGTCGGCGATCCAGCCTGCCTCGTCGAGGGCGCCGAGGCTCTTGCGCCGGTCGTTCTCCCACTGCCCGCTGGAGTAGTCCCCGCGGTTGGAGACGCTGTAGGCGACGCTGGCGACGGCGAGCTGTCGGAGGTTGTTGGCGCAGACGCTCTGGCGGGCGGCCTCGCGGGCCGAGCCCAGGCTGGGGAGCAGGATGCCGATGAGCAGCGCGATGATCGCGATGACCACGAGCAGCTCGATGAGCGTGAAGGCGTGCGCGAGCGATCGGGCTGGACGCATCGGGGTCGGGCGAATCGGTGTTCTGGGCACGATCGCGCCGACGGTTCGCGTGTGGTCAAGGGGCATCGTGTGGGCTCCCGGTTCGCCGCGGACACATCGGCGTGTGCAGATTTCAGACGAGCTTAGGAAGCCGCGGGTTGAATGCGAAACAGTCATCGTGTCAAGATTGTGTTTCGATTGGTTCAGCGTTGCGTGCATGAAGACTGCGCTATGGGCTTGTGTGCGTTGTTGGGGCATGGGGCGTGCCGTCGCGGCTTCGCGCAATGTTCACTGTGAATTGACTTGTTGTTGCGTGGACTTGCTGCATGGTCGGTCTAGTCTTCGCCCATCGCTGCGGGAGGCATCCGCAACGATCGCTCGCCGGGCTGGCGGGTTTCCGGGGTTGATCGGGGGACTGCCGATCGCGAAACACCGGGTTGGTGTCTGACTTGTTCGGTGCGTGCGTGTTGGAGCGCGGGCGCATCGATGGCGCGTGCCGAGGTTTCGGCGGGCGCGGGTGCCGATCCGGGTCGCGGTCGCGACCGGGTCAAGGTCTGTTTCGATTTGCAGGAGAGATCCGATGAAGAACCTGATCAGCACGATGGCGATCTTCGCCGTGGCCGGCGCCGCCGGCGCCGACATCCGCATCACCGAGTGGATGTACAACAACACCCCCGAGTACGTCGAGTTCACCAACCTTGGCAACACCCCGATCGACATGACCGGCTGGTCGTACGACGACGACAGCCGCATCCCCGGCGCGTTCGACCTGTCCGCCTTCGGCATCGTTCGTCCGGGCGAGAGCGTCCTCATCACCGAGGGCGAGGCCGAGGCGTTCCGCGCCAGCTGGTCGCTCCCCGCGAGCATCAAGATCATCGGTGAGTACACCAACAACCTCGGTCGCAACGACGAGATCAACCTCTACAACGACGCTGGCGACCTCATCGACCGCCTGACCTACGGCGACCAGAGCTTCCCCGGCTCGATCCGCACGCAGAACCGCGGCGGCGTCCCGCTCTCCTTCGACGCGATCGGCGTCAACGACGTTCTCCAGTGGGGCTTCGCCGACCAGGTCGCCGGCGGCGGCCCGATCGACCTGACCGAGGTCTACGGGGCCGTTGGTTTTTTTACGAACACCCTTGGGCAGACCGGTAACCCGGGCTACTTCTTCGTCCCCACCCCCGGCGCCGCGGCCCTGCTCGCTCTCGCCGGTCTCGCGACCGTCCGTCGCCGTCGCTAAGCTGACGAGATCCACATGCTGACACACCCCGCCCGCGAACGGCGTGCACACGATCGCGGGTGAGCCGAGCTCTCTTCTTCCCAGTGCACGGCAGCACCCCGGCGACAGCTGGGGTGTTGCCGTTTCCGTCCCGAGCTTTTTCAGGCGTGCCCATCAGGGGGCGTAGGTTCACGAAGTGGCGCACAAACGCGACGCCCTCGGTGCGCGGCGACGGGTACGCTTCAACCACGCCCGGCGTTCCCGCGGGCGTTTCAACACCGGAGGTGCATGATGCGGATCCGATTGGTCGCGGCTGTGTTCGGCGTTTCGACGCTCGTGATGGGGTTTAGCGCGATCGCGCAGCCGAGCGAGGAGCGGGGCGCCGCCCCGAGCTCGCCCACGACCGAGCGCACGATCGCGGAGGTCTCGGCGGTGGTGCAGACCGAGCCGGTCGCGGGGACGGGCGACTCGGCCGACGACATCGCGATCTGGATCAACCCGAACGACCCCCGCCTTTCGCGCGTGATCGGGACGGACAAGAAGACCGGGCTGTTCGTGTTCGACCTGGAGGGGCGGATCGTCCAGCGCCTGGATGACGGGCCGATGAACAACGTGGACATCCGCCCCGCGTTCCGCCTCGGCGGGCGGATCGTGGACTTGGCGTGCGCGACCAGCACCGCGGACGGCGCGATCGCGGTCTACGCGATCGATCGCCAGACCGGGCAGCTCGCCCGCGCCCCCGGCGGCACCATCCGCACCGGCATGACCAACATCTACGGGCTCTGCATGCACCGCGACAACGCCGGGCGGACCTACGTCTTCGTCAACGACCGCGCCAGCAACGTGCATCAGTACCGCCTGCACGACCGCGGGGGCTCGATCGAGGGCGAGCTCGTCCGCTCGTTCGTGGTCGGCGGCGGGGTCGAGGGGATGGTCGCCGACGACGAGCTCGGGCATCTGTACATCGGTGAAGAGGAGAACGGCATCTGGCGCTACGGCGCCGAGCCGGGGTTCCACCAGAACGGTCGGCGCCTCGTGGACACGACACTCAGCGGGCGCCTGACCGAGGACATCGAGGGGTTGACGATCGCGGTGCTGGCCGACGGGTCGGGCGTGCTGATCGCGAGCAGCCAGGGCTCGAGCACGTTCGCGGTCTACGACCGTCGCCCGCCGAACGCCTATATCGGCTGTTTCCGCGTCGTGGACGGCGACGGCATCGACGGCGTCACCGAGGCCGACGGCGTTGCCGCGACGACCTTCGCGATCCCCCCGATGTTCCCCGGCGGGCTTCTGGTCGTCCACGACGACCGCAACACCACGCCCGACGGACGCGTGCTCAACCAGAACTACAAGTACCTGAAGCTCGACGACGTGCTGCGGGCGGTGGGGAAGTAACGGGGGAACTCGGAGCGAAGAACTCGGAGCAGCAGATCAGATTTTGGAACCGCGGCTCTTGACGGTTTGGAAGTCCGATCCGCTGGTCTGAGCTTCTCGTTCCGCTGTTTTTCTCAAACGCTGTGCGCCGGAACCGCCATGTTCTCGTTGGCGTTCTGTCGTTTGGGGTCTTGGGTCGGGTCGTCGATCGTGAGCAGCACCATGTCTTCGGTGACTTGGGCCAGCAGGTGAACCGGCCGCCCCCAGAGCCGGCGCAGCGCGCGGAGGACCTCGACGGCTTTGGCCGCGTCCACCTCCAGCCCGGTCCACTGGTGCTGGAGCACCAGCTCGCCCCGGTTGCGGTAGTTCGCGTCGACGACGTGGATGAACGGCTGGCCCATGTTCGTCAGGCGGTAGAGCAGCGTCTGCTTGATGCGATCGAAGTCGCGGCTCACGACGCGGAGCTGCCCGGTGTGCGGGTCGTGCCGGTACTGGTACATCTTGTGGCGTTCGACGAACTCGGGGGTGAGGAACTCGTCGATGAAGCTGACGTCGTTGTAGATGCTGCGGATCTCGAACATCTTCTTGCGCCCGAGCATGGAGGCGTCGTCGTAGCGGGCTTTGGCGCCGAGGTCGTCGAGGCGGTCCCAGTCGGGGCCGTGCTGCCCGCGGTCCCAGCGTCGCTCGATGTCTTTCCAGAGCTCGACGCCGATCTTGTAGGGGTTGAAGCCGCCGGGGGGCATGAAGACGACGCCGGCGTGCTGCTCGGCGTAGTCGATGATCTCGCTGGCTTCGAGGAAGTGCTCGGTCATGAGCTTGCTGTGCCAGTAGGTCGCCCAGCCCTCGTTCATGACCTTGGTCTGGGCCTGGGGAGCGTAGTAGTAGGCTTCGTCGCGGATGATGCCGAGCACGTCGGCCTGCCAGTCTTCGAGCGGGGCGTGTCGGAGGAGGAAGGCGAGCACGTCGCGCGTGGGCTCGCTGGGGAAGCGTGCTTTCTGGCGCTGGGCCTCTTCGTGGGCCGCGGATCGCTCGCGGGCGAGGGCGGCCGGGGGGTTGATGAAGGGGTCCATGTAGTCCTTGGCCGGGAGCTTGTCGCGGTGCGCGCTGTCTCTTGGCGCGCGCTCGATTCGGCTCGGCGTGCGCTGCATGAATGGCGAGTGCGGGTCGATTAGGTGCTCGATTGCGAGGCAGTCGTCGAGGAAGCGTTCGACCGTCTCGGCGCCTTGGCGTTCGATGTGGCGGTGGACGCGCGTGGCGTGGTTGGCCATCTGGTCCATCATCTTGCGGTCGGTCTTGCTGAACCAGAGGTTGTGCTTGAAGAAGTCGGCGTGCGCGTAGACGTGGGCCATGACGAGCTTTTGATCGGTGAGGCTGTTGGACTCTTGGAGGTACGCGTAGCAGGGGTCGTTGTTGATGACCATCTCGTAGATGCGCCCCATGCCGTAGGCGTCGCGCTTGGAGAGGTCCTCGTAGGCCATGCCCCATCGCCAGTGTGGGTAGCGGACGGGGAAGCCGCCGTAGGCGGCGATCTGGTTCATGGTGTCGAAGCTGAGGACCTCGAAGACGACCTCGTGGAAGTCGAGCCCGTAGTCGATGGCGCGGGCTTTGATCCGGAGCATGTGCTCGCGGAGCTCGGGGGAGAGATCGGTGGTGAGGTGCGGCACGGGAGCGCCCCTTCCGGCGGCCTTTCGGAGATGGCCGCTGGGAAGGGTCATCGGGCGAGGCCGCCGGGGGTCTGTACGCGGGAGGGGGTGGGGGCGGTTCTCGGACCGGGCCAAGCCCTCCCCCGCCCCGGCGGGGGAGGTGCCGAGCGGAGCGGAAGGGGAGGGGTAGGGGGAGCACTGACCTTGAAGACAAGGTCAGTGGCACAGGGGGGGAAAAGGAGTGAGAGGAGAAGGGGGAGCACGGGTTGGCTCGGAAGCCAATCCGTGGCACCAGACGGAGAGGAGAGGAGAAGGAACGGAGCGTGTTTAGCTGATCGTCAGCGTGGGGCGGGTGGTGCCTTGGCGGAGGCTGGCGAGGGCGACCTGGTTTTCGAGGTTCTGGACCATGGTTTCGAGGGCTTGGCGGAGGGGGGCGGCGCCTTCGAAGTTGGCGGTGGGGTCGCCCTGGTCGCTGTTCTGGCGGAGGGCGGGGGTGATGGGGATTTCGGCGAGGAAGGGAAGGCCCAGGCGTTGGGCCATTTTCTGGGCGCCGCCGCGTCCGAAGATGTCGTAGGTGCGGGGCGGGTCGATGTCGTCGGCGACGAAGTAGCTCATGTTCTCGACCACGCCGAGGATCTCGACGCCGAGCTGCTGGAACATGCGGGCGGCGCGGACGGCGTCGTCCTGCGCGACCTTCTGCGGCGTGCAGACGATGACCGCGCCGGTGAGCTTGAGCGTCTGGGCCATCGTGAGCGGGACGTCGCCGGTGCCGGGGGGCAGGTCGATGATGAGGTAGTCGAGCTCGCCCCAGTGAGTTTGCTCGGTGAGCTGCTTGAAGGCGCCGTGGGCCATGGGGCCGCGCCAGATGAGGGGCTTTTCGGGGTCGACGAGCTTGCCGATGGTGATGGCTTTGATGCCGTGGACGAGGTAGGGCTGGAGCTGTCCGTCGTGGACGACTTGCTCCATGGCGTCGAGGGCGAGCATGGTGGGGGCGCTGGGGCCGTAGATGTCCCCGTCGAGCAGCCCGACGGCGTGCCCTTGTCGTGCGAGGCCGACGGCGAGGTTGACCGCGACGGCGGACTTGCCGACGCCGCCCTTGCCGGCGCCGACGGCGATCGCGTGCTTGACGCCGGGGAGGCCGCTGGAGGAAGCCTGGGGCGTTGGGGCGCGGGCGGCGGGGGTGCTGGCGGGCGGTTTCGGGGCTTGGGGGAGGGGCGTGCGGTCGCGCAGGCCGGGGATGGGGCGGTGCCCGGGGGAGGCAGCCGCGGACGGCGCGGGTTTCGGCTCGGCGGGGGCGGCGTCCTTGGATTCGGCGTCGGGTCGCCCGGCTTTGGCGGTGAAGAGGACGGTTCCGGCGTGGTCGACGAACTCGATGAGCAGGGATTCGAGGGGTTGGCCGAGGTTTTGCGCTTTCTTCGCGATCGCCTCGGCGGCCTTGTCGCTGACCGAGCGGTACTGATCTTCGCCGGTGCACTGAGGCAGGTGGAGGCGGACCGAGGCGTGCCCGTCGCAGGCGGCGGCCCATTCGACGCCCTGGGCCTCGATCAGGCCGCCTTCGGCCCCGGGGGCGGTCACGGCGCGGAGGGCGTCTTTGAGGGCGTCTTTGGTGAAACTGCTCATGGGCGGGCCTCCCGGTGCGTCCGCGGCTGAGGGGCTTGGCGGGCCCGGGGCGCGGGAGCGGGGTGTTGGAGCGGTCGGTGGAAATGTGGCGGGCGTCGGCAAGCAACGGCGCCGCTGGACGTTAGGCCGGGCGGCGCCAATCGTGCGTTGTGGAGGATTTCTCGATGAACAGGCAGCAAGCAAGCGTTCGGGTGTGGGGTTTGGCTGGGGTGCTGGTGGCGAGCGTGGGTCTCGCGTCGGTGGGTTCGGCGTCGGAGCCGGACCCGATGTCCGGCCCGAGCGTGCAGGAGCGATCCGGCGCGGGCGAGCGGGGGCTTGCGCCCCGGGGCGGTCGCGAGCGGGCGTCTTCGGCGATCCCGCACGCGGTGTTTGTGCGTGCGGTGCGGGCGATGGTGGGCCCGGACGTCGATGAGGAGGTCCGCCTGACGGGGGATCAGTCGGCGTCGATCACCGAAGCGCTCCACGCGCACGCGTCGGCGATCCGTCAGCACCGCATCGACCGGGCGCCGGAGTATCAGGCCCTGCGGGCCGCGATGCGCCCGCCGGGCGGGCGGGCGTGGACGCCCGAGGAGCGTGAGGCGGCGGCGGCGGCTCGGGCCCGCCTGGAGGCGCTGCAGAACGAGGCGCCCTCGAGCGAGCGGGTGCACGCGGCGATCCGCGAGATGCTGACAGGGACGCAGCGTGCGGTGCTCGACGCGGCGGTGCGGGCCCAGCTCGAGCAGATGCGCGAGATCCGCGAGGGCGTGGACGGCGAGGGCGGGGAGGGCCGCACCCTGCGCGACCCTCGAGGGGGCGGTGGGATGCGGTCGATCTCCGATGCGGAGCTCGCGGAACTGGAGATCAGCGAGGAGGTCCGGGAGACGCTGCGGGGGTTGGCGCCGGACGAGCGGGGGGCGAAGCTGGCGGAGCTGATGGTGGCCGAGGCGATGTCGGCGCGTGTGCGCCTGCTGCGTCGCTTGCGGGCGATCGATGGGCCGGTGTCGGACGAGGCGTTGGCGTCGATGGAGCTGCCGTTGGGGATCCTGGAGCGGGTGGAGGGGATGGAGCCGGCGCAGCGCCAGCGGGCGCTGGGGCGTCTGCTGCGGCAGATGGAAGAGGGTTCGCCCATGGACCGGATGGACGGCGGCGGGGCGGCGCGTGAGCGTGGGGAGCGCCCGGCACCCGCGACGCGGCGGGATCGTCGCCCGGACTGAGACGGGCTTCAGGCATCAGGCTCTCTAGCTCTGGCTCTGGCTCTGGCTCTGGCTCGAGGTTCTTGGGCGAGATCGCGTCTGGGCTGGGCATGAGGAACTGAATCAAAGCCGTCGGCATGCGCCCCGTGGGGTGCGTGCCGACAGCTTTTGCTTGGCGCGGGTGAAAACGCATCCGATGGATGATTTTATTGCTTTATGATCGGGTAGAGGGCGTTGGTTGCTCGCCTGCCGCGGGCTGAAGGCATGGGGCGTTTCATCTGTTCGTGTGCAGATGAGCCGGGCTTCGCCGACCACGAAACAGGTGAGTTCGGCACCCAAGCTGCCAGTGAACCACGGATTTGGGGCGAACTACACCATGATTTTTTGCTTGTCAACCGGCAGATCGCGAAATTTCACACAATAATCCGTGATGGTTCTGCGTGCCGTTGGATCCATCGGGTATTATTCACCTGATCTCTCTCTCCTCCAGCGGGGCGTTGTCGACAGACAGCGCCCTGCTTTTTTTGTGCCCGCTCGGCTCGTGCCGGTGCGAGGCGGAGGTGTGGGTTTTCGATCGAGCTTTATTCGGGATCGGCGTCGGTTTGGCGTGCTAGCTGGGCGCGTCGGAGTGCTTCCTGGATCTCGCTGGGTTGGAAAGCGCGGGAGCCGGGGGTCCGGGCGAAGGGGAGCGTGGTGAACGCGCGGCTGGCGGGCTGGTGAGGGAGGAGGCTGGTGGTGGCGGTGCCCACGCGGGACTGGATGAAGGCGACGCGTGGTCGTGCGGCCTGCTCGATGGGCTGCGGTGCGGGGGCGGCGTGGGTCGGAGCGCTGGCGCCCGTGCCAGTGGAGGG